>NZ_JBZCGM010000004.1:0-123897 GCF_058244615.1 Leifsonia sp. McL0627 | reverse complement strand
GCGTTTCGTCGAGCAGGCCAAGCTGGCGGCACAGGGCGACGTGGAGGCCATGCGCCTCGACGAGGAGTTCCTCCGCGCCCTCGAGTTCGGCATGCCCCCCTCGGGCGGCATGGGTATGGGCATCGACCGCCTCCTGATGGCGCTCACCGGCCTCGGCATCCGCAAGACGATCCTCTTCCCCCTCGTCAAGTAGCGCGCACGCCTCGTGCGAAAAGTGCGGTCGCGGCGTCCCGCACCGCACCTTTTGCACGAGTCGCGGCGCCGTGGCGCGCAGCGCGGCGAGCGCAGCGCAGCCGCCCCGCGCTCAGTGCCGCTGGCGCAGGTGCTCGCGCGTCAGCGCGTCCAGGTCGGCGTCGGTGAGCGCGTCGACGCGGGCCGCCTCGCGGCGGTCGAGGCGCATCCACCGGATGAACAGGATGATCAACACCGGAACGTCCGCGATTTCTGCGATGAACCACAGGAAGTCGCCGGACAAATGCTGGTCGTGGAGGGCGTTCGGGAACCAGAACGGCAGATGTCCGAGCACCACTGGCGCGTGATCCAGGATGCCGTCGTCCAGTCTCAGCAGCAGTCCGGGGATCGCGTCGAGCAGCATTTCGACGAACGCGAGCAGGAATTCGACGGTGATGAAGAAGCTGGTGCGGATGATCGAATGGGCGGCGATCGGCAGCACCATAAGCATCCCGGCCAGTGGGGTGACGACGGTGATCGTCCACTCCGACCACGGGTTGTCGCGCAGCACGGCGGCGAGCGGTGTGAGGAACACGAGGAACACCGCGCAGGCGAACAGGGGTGCGAACATCGCGTTGCCGAACAGCCGGATCGCCCGGGAGCGCAGCGTGGCCTCCAGGCGGCTCTGGCGCCGCCCGCTCAAGGCGACACGGGCGAGAGCGACCGGTTTGCCGAGGCTGATCAGCGCGGGGACGGCGAACAGCAGCAGCGCGATCCTGGTCGTGAACGCCCAGCGCAACTCGGAGCTGTATGTGCCCAGGAAGCCGAACGACACCCACGCGTACGAGCCGAGCCCGAGGGCGTAGAACCACACGGTCGGAGCGGTCGGCCACCGATGACCGCGGCGTCGCAGCGCCAGGATGCCCGCGAGATAGAGAGCAGCGGCGACGACGATCGCGATGGCGGCGACCGGATCGAAACTCCAGGTGGTGAGGAAGACGGCGACGGGGGGCGTGATGGACTCCATTCTCAGGTCCAGGGGATACCATTATCAGGTTATGAATGATGTCGTAGCTGGGATCGTGTGGTCACTCGCACCGACCGTCCTCGTCGGTCTGCTCTTCTGGCTGATCATGCGCGCCATCGTTCGCGCCGACCGCACCGAGCGCAAGGTGTACTCCAAGATGGAGTCCGAAGAGCGCGCCCGCCGCGGCCTCGCGCCCAAGTCCTAGCCCGACGCATCGTCTCCCAACGCCGCGTCGCGGGTACCCTCCGGGCCGCCGCTTCGATACGGTAAGCGATAAGGCGTGCATTCCAGCGCGTCCACACACAGCCGGTAGAGGGGATGCGCGCCGATGGACGCAGGGTTCCTCACCACCGCGATCGTGGTGCTGCTGCTTCTGGTCGACTTCATCATCCGTGTCATCGCGATCATCGTCGTCCCGCGCAACCGCAAGCCCACGTCTGCCACCGCCTGGCTGCTGGCTATCTTTCTGATCCCGTACATCGGCGTCCTGTTCTTCCTCCTGATCGGCTCGTACAAGCTGCCGAAGAGCCGCAGGGACAAGCAGGCCGAGATCAACCGCTTCATCATCGAGTCCACCGACGGCATGGAGCGCGTGAGCCGCGTGCATCCGTGGCCGCCGTGGCTGGAGTCTGTGGTGGCTCTCAACCGCAACCTCGGCGCGATGCCCCTGGTCGGCGGCAACTCGGCAGCGCTCAACGGCGACTATCAGGCGTCCCTGGATCTGATGACAGAGGAGATCCGCAACGCCCGCCGGTATGTGCACGTCGAGTTCTACATCCTGAGCTGCGACCAGACCACCAAGCCGTTCTTCGACGCGCTGGAAGACGCCGTAAAGCGCGGCGTCTCGGTGCGGGTCCTGCTCGACCACGTCGCCTCGTTCCGCACCAGGGACTACAAGGCCACCACCAAACGCCTCACCGAGATGGGCGCGAAGTGGCAGCTGATGCTGCCCGTTCAGCCGTTCCGCGGCAAGTACCAGCGGCCCGACCTGCGCAACCACCGCAAGCTGCTGATCATCGACGGCCGCGTGGGGTTCATGGGTTCGCTGAACGTGATCGACCGCAGCTACAACAAGAAGTCGAACATCAAGCGCGGCCTGAAGTGGAAAGAGCTGATCGTGCGGCTCGAAGGCCCGATCGTCGCCGGTCTCAACGCCATCTTCATCACCGACTGGTATTCGGAGACCGACGAGCTGCTCCAGCGCGAGACCGAGCCGATCACCGACGACATCACCACGGATGCGCTCGACGCCCAGGTGGTGCCCTCCGGTCCCGGGTTCCCCGGCAAGAACAACCTCCGCCTCTTCCTTGCGCTGCTCTACTACGCGCAGGAGCGCATCGTCATCACGTCCCCGTACTTCGTGCCGGACGAGTCGATGCTCACCGCGATCACCACGGCGACGCAGCGCGGCATCGCGGTCGACCTGTTCGTGTCCGAAATCGGCGACCAGGCGCTCGTCTACCACGCACAGCGGTCATACTACGAGGCGCTGCTGCGGGCGGGGGTGCGCATCTGGATGTACAAGAAGCCGTACATCCTGCACGCCAAGCACTTCACGATCGACGACGACGTGGCCGTGATCGGGTCGAGCAACATGGACATGCGCTCCTTCCAGCTCAACATGGAGGTGTCGCTGATGGTCCGCGGCCGCTCCTTCGTGGAGGAGATGCGAGCGGTGGAGGACGGCTACCGCAAAGACAGCCGCGAGCTCACCCTCGACGAGTGGATGAAGCAGCCGCTGCGCTCCACCGTGCTGGACAACCTCGCCAGGTTGACCTCGGCGCTGCAGTAGCAGTCAGCCGCGCGGCTTCAACCGCACGGTCGGCAGGTCCGGCGCCGGCAGCGCCCGGCCGTCGTAGCCGTCGACCGTCCCGAAACGGCCGTGCTCGTCTTCGTCGTCGATCACGTCGCGCATCCACTCGGAGCGGTACTGCACCACGTCGTCGTGGCTGCGGCCGATGAAGTTCCACCACATCACGATCTGCTCGCCGAGCGGTTCGCCGCCGAGCAGGATGAGGCGTGCCCCGCCATCGCCGGCCGTGACCGTCACAGTGTCGCAGCCGGGCGGCAGGTAGGCCAGGTGGGCGCGCGGGACAGGGACGCCGGCGACCGACACGTCGCCCGCATCCACCAGGATCCCGTGCTCGAAGGCCGGATCGACCGGCACGACGATCTCGCCCGGCCCGCGCAGCAGCAGTTCGGCTCCGACGAGCGGGCTGAACACCGTTGCGCCCGTGCCGCTTCCGGCGAGCTGGCCGACGAATGTGCGCACCTCGGCCTCGCCGAGCGATCCGGAGAGCACGGCGGCGACAGGGACGTGGTGCTCGAAGAACGGCTCCGTGCCTCGGGATGCGTCGGGGAGCGCCACCCACAACTGAACGCCGTGCAGTCTGGTCGTGGCGGGCGTCGACACCTCGGAGTGGCTGATCCCCCGCCCGGCCGTCATCAGGTTGAGCTCGCCGGGCCGGACCATCGCGTGACTGCCGACGCTGTCCCTGTGCTCGATCTCGCCCTCGAACAGCCAGCTGACCGTCTGCAGGCCGATGTGCGGGTGCGGGGGACGCGCATCCCGCCGGTCGCCGATACGTCGTCGGGGCCGTAGTGGTCGATGAAGCACCAGCCGCCGATCAGCGACCGGCGGCGCTGGGGGAGCGTACGGCTCACGGTCATGGCGCGGGGACCGCCGAGCGGCACCTCGCGCGGTTCGAGGATCTCGACGGGGGCGTCCGTGGTCACAGGGTCGTCGCCGACGAGCACCTCGGCCGGGTCGCGTTCCAGGTTGCTCACACGTGCATCCTAGAACGCACACAGCGAGGGACGACCTCCGACTTCCTAGAATGAAGACGTGCATCGAACTCTCGCGGCGAGCCGCGCATCCATGGCTGCCGCCGCCATCCTCCTGGCGGGGCTGGCACTCACCGGATGCACGTCGGCGTCCTCGAAAGCGGTGGAGGATTACGCCGGGGAGCCGAAAGGCGTCGACGCCCCGGCGAGCAGCGCGGGCGGCGCAGCATGGGCGGTGTGGATGCAGAGCGGCAAGCAGTTCGCGATCGTGCTCTACGGCAGTTCGAGCTGCCCGCCCAAGGTCGCATCCGTCTCCGTGACGCAGAGCAACCAACTCAAAGCGACGCTGGAACCGGCGCCAGGCGGGATCTGCACCCGCGACTACGTGCCGCACACCACGATCTTCGACACGCCGTCCGGAGTGACCACCACCTCCGATGTGTCGATCACGCTTCCGGACGCGACGCTCACCCTGCCCGGCCTGCGGGGCTGACACTGCGCATCCCGAACAGTCGGCGGAATCCTCGTCACGCCCACGGCGAACAGGGGCTATAACGGGGGCTCCCGGTGGTTACTCTCTTTGTATCGACGCCAACCCTGCAACGGTGTCGCATAGGAGTAGACATGTTCGAGAGATTTACCGACAGAGCCCGCCGCGTCGTCGTCTTGGCCCAAGAAGAAGCCAAGATGCTCAACCACAACTACATCGGGACGGAGCACATCCTGCTCGGCCTGATCCACGAGGGTGAGGGTGTCGCCGCCAAGGCGCTCGAGTCGCTCGGCATCTCGCTGGATGCCGTTCGCGAGCAGGTCCAGGACATCATCGGCCAGGGCCAGCAGCAGCCGACAGGGCACATCCCGTTCACGCCTCGTGCCAAGAAGGTGCTGGAGCTGTCTCTGCGCGAAGCGCTGCAGCTCGGCCACAACTACATCGGCACCGAGCACATCCTGCTCGGCCTCATCCGCGAGGGTGAGGGTGTCGCAGCGCAGGTCCTCGTCAAGCTCGGCGCCGACCTCAACCGCGTTCGCCAGCAGGTCATCCAGCTTCTGAGCGGATACCAGGGCAAGGAGCAGGTCCAGGTCGGGGGCAACGATCAGGCGACCGCGCAGGCAGGGCAGCCAGATCCTCGACCAGTTCGGCCGCAACCTCACCCAGGCGGCGCGCGACAACAAGCTCGACCCCGTGATCGGGCGCGAGAAAGAGATCGAGCGCGTCATGCAGATCCTGTCGCGCCGCTCCAAGAACAACCCCGTGCTGATCGGTGAGCCCGGCGTCGGAAAGACCGCTGTCGTCGAGGGTCTCGCCCAAGCGATCGTGCGCGGCGACGTCCCGGAGACGCTGAAGGACAAGCAGCTCTACACGCTCGACCTCGGCTCCCTCATCGCCGGCTCCCGCTACCGCGGAGACTTCGAGGAGCGCCTGAAGAAGGTCACCAAGGAGATCCGCACCCGCGGCGACATCATCACGTTCATCGACGAGATCCACACCCTGGTGGGTGCCGGAGCGGCCGAGGGCGCGATCGACGCCGCGTCGATCCTCAAGCCGCTGCTCGCCCGCGGTGAGCTGCAGACCATCGGCGCCACCACGCTCGACGAGTACCGCAAGCACTTCGAGAAGGATGCGGCCCTCGAGCGCCGCTTCCAGCCCATCCAGGTGAACGAGCCGTCGCTGCCGCACACCATCAACATCCTGAAGGGGCTGCGCGACCGCTACGAGGCGCACCACAAGGTGTCGATCACGGACGGCGCGATCGTCTCGGCCGCGAACCTCGCCGACCGCTACATCCAGGACCGCTTCCTGCCGGACAAGGCCATCGACCTGATCGACGAGGCCGGAGCCCGCCTCCGCCTGTCGATCCTGTCGGCACCGCCGGAGCTGCGCGAGTTCGACGACAAGATCGCCGCGGTGCGCTCCCAGAAGGAAGCCGCCATCGAAGACCAGGACTTCGAGAAGGCCGCATCGCTCCGCGACGAGGAGAAGAACCTCCTCGGCGAGCGTCTGCGCCTCGAGAAGCAGTGGCGTTCGGGCGACGTGAAGACCACAGCCGAGGTGGATGAGGGACTCATCGCCGAGGTGCTGGCCCAGGCGACGGGCATCCCGGTGTTCAAGCTCACCGAGGAGGAGTCGGCCAGGCTCGTCTTCATGGAGAAGGCACTGCACCAGCGCGTCATCGGTCAGGAGGAGGCCATCGCGGCGCTCTCCAAGACCATCCGTCGCACGCGTGCCGGCCTGAAGGACCCGAAGCGTCCGTCCGGTTCGTTCATCTTCGCCGGCCCCACCGGCGTCGGAAAGACCGAGCTGGCCAAGGCGCTCGCCGAGTTCCTGTTCGACGACGAGTCGGCCATGATCTCCCTCGACATGTCGGAGTACGGCGAGAAGCACACGGTCTCGCGACTGTTCGGCGCCCCTCCCGGATTCGTCGGCTTCGAAGAGGGCGGCCAGCTCACCGAGAAGGTCCGCCGCAAGCCGTTCAGCGTCGTGCTGTTCGACGAGATCGAGAAGGCGCACCCGGACATCTTCAACTCGCTGCTCCAGATCCTGGAGGAGGGACGTCTGACGGATGGCCAGGGCCGCGTGGTCGACTTCAAGAACACGGTCATCATCATGACGACCAACCTCGGCACGAAGGACATCTCCGGCGGTCCCGTCGGCTTCCAGATCGAGGGCGACCCGACCACCGGCTACGACCGGATGCGCGGCAAGGTCTACGAGGAGCTGAAGAAGAACTTCAAGCCCGAGTTCCTGAACCGCGTCGACGAGATCATCGTGTTCCCGCAGCTGTCCAAGCCGGAACTGCTGCAGATCGTCGACCTGTTCATCAAGCGCCTCTCCGACCGTCTGCTCGACCGTGACATGACGATCGAGCTGGAGCAGGCCGCCAAGGAGCGTCTGATCGAGGTCGGCTTCGACCCCACCCTCGGAGCCCGCCCGCTGCGCCGCGCTGTGCAGCACGAGATCGAGGACAGGCTCAGCGAGCGCATCCTGCACGGCGAGCTGAACGCGGGCGACCACGTGCACGTCGACTTCAAGGACGGCGAGTTCGTGTTCACCACGGAGTCCCGCAAGGAGCCGATCAGCGCGGGCGTCAACGCCGCAGCGGCGATCGGGACGGGTCCTGTGACACCGGACCTGGCCGCGTCCTCCGACTGACGCAGCCGGAGCAGTCGTACCGAAGCGGGGCCGCCCAGTGGGCGGCCCCGCTTTCGTGCGCCTTGAGTAGGCGGTCGGGGTGGCGCGCTCGGGATGGCGCGGCCGGGATGGCACGGTCGGGATGCGGTGGTCGCTAGGCTTGGGCGGGTGAGTGGTTCAGACAGCGCCGGGTTCATCATCCGCCGGGCGCGCACCAGTGACGTGGTGCGCATCCAGGAGCTCGTGGAGCCGCTGGTGCAGCGACGAATCCTGCTCGGCAAAGACGCGGTGGTGTTCTACGAGTCGCTGCAGGAGTTCCGGGTCGCCGAGACACCCGACGGGGAGCTGATCGGCTGCGGCGCGCTGCACGTGATGTGGCGCGACCTGGCGGAAGTGCGCACGCTCGCTGTGTCGGAGAAGTGGCTGGGAACGGGCATCGGCCGGGCGCTGCTCGGCCGGCTCGAGGACGACGCCAGGGAGCTGGGGCTCAGCCGCCTGTTCTGCCTGACGTTCGAGGTCGCCTTCTTCGAGCGCAACGGTTTCGTGGACATGGGCACCGAGACGGTCGATCCCGAGGTGTACGCGGAACTGGTCCGTTCCCACGACGAAGGTGTCGCCGAGTTCCTCGATCTGGCGCGGGTCAAACCCAACACCCTAGGAAATACTCGTATGTTGAAGCGGCTCTAGCGCGTTGCCGCGGTAATCGTCGCGTCCGCCGCTATTCTGCTGGCATGTCGACGTTCAAGCATCCTGTCGGCCCCCAGCCGAGCAACGTCTATTGGCGACGTCGCCTCCTGCTCGCCATCGGCGTCATCGCTGTGATCGTGGTCGTCATTTTGATCGTGGTGCGGCCCGGTTCTTCGGAGGGCGCACCGGCACCCGCTGCCACGACGACGAAGCCGACGACGGGTGCGGCAGGCTCGACGAGCATCCCCACCGAGAACACGACGGCGGCCGGTCAGCCGTGCAAACCGGCGAGCGTGAAGGTGACGGCGAACACCGACGCGACCACATACGCGCCGGGCGTTTCGCCGAAGCTCTCGGTCTCCATCACGAACACGGGCAGCGTCTCGTGCAAGATCGACGCCGGGACGGCGCAGCAGGTGTTCACGATCACGAGCGGATCGGAGACCTACTGGAAGTCCACGGACTGCCAGTCCGACAAGGTGGATGCCGAAGTGTTGCTGCAACCGGGCAAGACGGTGTCGTCGCAGACGCCGATCGAGTGGGACAGGACGCGCTCCGATCCTGCGACCTGCCAGCAGACCCGCGAGCAGGTGCCGGCGGGCGGAGCGTCGTATCACCTGACGACGTCCGTGTCCGGGATCGAGTCGGCGGCGACGCAACAGTTCATCCTGAACTGACCGCTTCGCCCGGGCAGCTGAGCCGGGTAGCGCGGCCGGGCAGGTTAGCCGAGCAGCGCAGGCGCGCAGCATCGTGCCGCTCCGGGGGCGATCCGTTGCGCTTTCGGCGCGTGCGTCAGAACGCGGCGTCGAGCTCCCGCTCGCGGTCGGTGACCGCCGCCGTGAACGCGACGCGGAGGGCTTCGCGGATGCTCTCGCTGCGCGCATCCACGCGGGTGGTGAAGCCGAGGCGGGTGGCTTCGGCCGCACGCTGCTTGCCGCTGGCGACGGGACGGATCTCGCCCGCCAGGCTGATCTCGCCGAACGCGGCGAGCGTGTGCGGGATGGCTTTCTCGTTGGCGGCGGACGCGATGGCGAGCGCAATGGCGAGGTCGGCTCCCGGCTCGGTGAGGCGAACCCCGCCGACCGTGGAGACGTAGACGTCTTTGTCGCCCAACCGGATGCCCGCCCGGCGTTCGAGGACGGCGAGCAGCATGGCGACCCTGGACGAGTCGACGCCGTTGGTCACGCGGCGCGGGTTGGGCGCGGTGGAGGAGACGACGAGCGCCTGCACCTCGACCGGTAGCGGGCGGCGGCCCTCCATCGCGACGGTGACGCAGGTTCCGGAGACCGGTGTTGTCGTGCGGCTGAGGAACAGCCCGCTCGGGTCGGCGACCTCGACGATGCCCTCGCCGGACATCTCGAAGCAGCCGACCTCATCCGTCGGCCCGAAGCGGTTCTTGAGCGCCCGGACGAAGCGGAGCGCGGTCTGGCGGTCGCCCTCGAACTGGCAGACCACATCCACCAGGTGTTCGAGCAGGCGGGGCCCGGCGATGGAGCCGTCTTTGGTGACGTGGCCGACGAGCAGCACCGGGAGGTTGCGATCTTTGGCGACGCGGATGAGCGTGCTCGCCACCTCGCGCACCTGACTGGGACCACCCGCGAGACCTTCGCCGTTGCTGCTGGACACCGTCTGGACAGAGTCGACGATCACGAGCTGAGGGTCGACCGCGTCGATCTGGCCGACGATCGTGGCGAGGTCGGTCTTCCGACGCGAGGTAGAGGTGGTCGTGCATGGCACCGGTGCGCTCCGCGCGCATCCTGACCTGGCTGACGGACTCCTCGGCGCTCACGTAGAGCACGCGCGACTTGGCCCGCGCAGCCCGGGAGGCGACCTCGAGCAGCAGCGTCGACTTGCCGACGCCCGGCTCGCCGCTCAGCAGGATGGCGGCGCCCGGCACGATGCCGCCGCCCAGCACGCGGTCGAACTCCGCGATGCCGCTCGGCCAGTGGCTGACCGTGGCCGTCTGGATGTCTGTGATGGATCTGGCCGCGCGATCCTCGCCGATTGTCACCGGCTTGAGGGCGCGCAGGATGCCCGTCGGCGCTGCCGCCTCGGTGACAGTGCCCCACTCCTGGCACTCGCCGCAGCGGCCGGCCCACTTGGCCGTCGTCCAGCCGCACTCCGTGCAGCGATAGTTGAGCTGAGCCTTCGCCACGCAACCTCCTCGATCGGGTTTCACACTACGGGGGACCACCGTCATCGGCGGGAGGATCGCGCGGACTGTGGACAACTGCTGGCCCGTGTCGGTTGTGGGGGGTTCAATGGGCGATATGGCGAATCTGATCTTCACACTGGCGTCCGGCCGCAAGCTCGGCGTGACCGGCCTCGGCGACCCGGCGGCGGAGCGCGTCGTGGTGTTCTGCCACCCCGCCCCCGGCTCCTCGATCTTCGACCCGGACCCCGACGCGTCCAGCACCAGGAGCGTGCACATCCTGGCCTTCGACCGCCCTGGCTACGGATCGAGCGATCCCCTCCCGGCCGGCACCTGGCCGAGCATCGCGCAGTCGGCGGACGATATCGCCGAGTATCTCCGGGCGATGAGCCACGACGAGTCCAGCTCTGGCATCACCCGGCCGAAGACGATCGGCATCGCCGGATGGTCGGCCGGTGGCCGGATCGCGCTCGCGTTCTCCGCGCGCCATCCCGACCTCGCCGATCGCGTCGCGATCATCGCAACGCCCGCTCCGAACGAAGCCGTGCCGTGGATCGATCCGCAGTTGCAGGCGATGTCCGACCACCTCGCCACCCTGACTCCGGATGCGGCGCTCGCCCAGCTCACCGGAATGCTACAGGACCAGTCCGACGCGGTGAGAGCGGCGGGCGAAGTCACCGACGTGCCCCTCGACCTCCTCGGCGTGTCCGCGGTCGACGACGCAGCGCTCGCCAGGCCGGGCGCCAGGGACAGGCTCGGCAGGATGCTGAAGGACGCGTTCCGTCAGGGCGCGGGCGGCGTTGCGGCCGACATCCTCAGCTACACGGCACAACCGTGGGGGTTCGATCCGGCAGACGTGGCGGCGAAGACGCTGATCGTCAACGGGCAGGGCGACCCACTCGCGGGGAACGCGCACGCGACCTGGTATCAGAAGGCGATCCCGGATGCGCGCGTCGAGATGGTGCCGGAGGTCGGGCATCTCGTGGTGATCCCGGCGTGGGAGCGCGTGCTGGCGCACCTGGCGCCGGGGGACAAGAAGGGGTGAGAGCCGGCGATCAGCTCGCTTTCGCCTCCTGGCTCGGCTGCGCATCCTGGATCGACGGAGCGGCCTGATCCGCCTGCGCCGACTGCTCGACGGGCACGGGGCGCCGCGGGAACCGACGGACGACGTGCGCGGTGACCGCAGGGAGGAACGCCGACGCCCACACGCGGTAGCCGCGGTCGTTCGGGTGGAAGAGGTCCTCGGCGAACTGGGTGACCACGCCGCGGAGCCCCTGACGCTTCATGGTGTCGTGCAGCGGCACGACGGTGAGGCCGCGCTCGGCCGCCACGCGCCGGAGGATGGCGTTGCCGACGGCGACCTTCTTCTCGTTCCACGGCAGGTAGAAGCAGGGCAGGTCGGCGACGATCGCGTCATCCGGGATGGCCGCGAAGACCTTCCGGATTCCCTCCTCGAACAGCGCAGGATCGAACGAGGCGATGTCGTTGGCGCCGATTGCGACGGTGACGATGTCCGGCTTCAGATCGGCGAACCGCGGCAACTGGTCGGCGACCGCCAGCGCGACGGTGGCGCCGGACACACTCAGGTTGACCATGCGGACCGACCGGCCGGTGGCCGCCTTGATGTGATCGGCGATCACGCCGACGTAGCTGTTGCGCGGGGCGGACGCGCCGATGCCCTGCGCCGCACTGTCGCCGATGGCCACATACAGCAGCTCGCCCTCGGCCTTGGCCGCATCCCGCCACCACTTGGAGTGTACGGGCAGCGTCTCGCTCATCCGCACACGGTTGGCCTCCAGCGCTTCCTGCGCCTTCTTGACCCTCGCCCACGCGAGAAGCCCGACCGCTACCGTGGAGATCCCGGCCCCCACAACGACACGACTCTTCGTCACCATCCCAGCACTGTACTCGCGCGCATCCGCGCCACGCCTGGGCGTTCCCTGTCGATTGGCGGGAAGCGGACCGTTCGCGTACGATAGTCCGCGGTACCGTGTCCGAGCGGCCGAAGGTGCAACTCTCGAAAAGTTGTGTGGGTGAAAGCCCACCGTGGGTTCAAATCCCACCGGTACCGCCACGTGCAGGCCCCCGCGATCCCAGTGTTTACAAGGGATGCGGGGGTTTTTGCGTTGGCGAGAACGGCCATTTGACTACATTTTGACTACATCCGTTGCTTGGGGTGGCGACTCACCAGAGGGCTACCACAGACCTCCGCCGTCGGCGCACGTCGCTACGGTGATGCTGTGAGCATTCCACTGATACCGGGATACACGTCTCCGTGCTCCGAGGGGAGCTTGGCGCAGGCGTGGGCGAAGCCAGACGAAGCATTCCCTGATGAGGTCTGGCCGTACAAGCGACTAGAGGAAGTGGTTCGAACACCTACAGGATGGGTAAAGCTCGTCGAGAACTTCTACAACGAGGCCGAGCACGGTGGAGCAGGATGCGTTCTAATCCGACCAGAGGATGGTCCACAAGCTCTACAACGCACGTCGTGGTTCGGCCGTGACTTGGGGAACTTCGGTCTCTGGGACAACGGGCATGTGGATCAGGGTCTCAAGGGCTTGGATGGTGAGACACGCGTCGAGTTTCTTGCCCAGGTTCGTCGGCCAAGTGGCTCGAAATCGCCAGTCGTTGAGATTTCGATGCCGTTCTTGTGGTTTTGGGATGCTTACCGCGTCATCGACGGTTGGCGATATCTAAATCGGGCCGGCCGCGAGCAAGAGCTAGTGCGCTGGAGCGCAAGCGAGGACGAGTGGATCGTTGAGGTGCGCGCTTTCGAGCTTCGCCAGTTTCTTTTCCGGGCCGATCGAGCCGTGGTGCTTCAACGTGATTACGTGCAGAAGCAGGTCGATGGCACGTTCGAGCGAGTCGACTCCGAACACGTTAGCGATTGGGCTCACTTTCACTTCTGGGCGGAGAGCGACCGCCATTTCGGATCGCGGCCAGTAACAGCGGGACTGATGGGTCAGTTTCTCGTTTCGGGCGCAGATACCGAGAGGGCGCCAAGGTTCATTGAGCGAGAGGCGGAACGCGACTATCCGGAATTTGTTTACGGCACTGACGCCGCATCAGGGAGGCCGCTGCGACACAGCGCAAACCCGGACAAGCTTGGAACCTATTTCGACCGTGATGGAACAAGACTGCACTACTTGACCCCGGTCTATTTCAAGCGCGAGGTGCTTCAGCCGTACGCAGCCGAACCTAGCCGCTATGCGGTGTCACCCTCGCGTCTCGCCTGCCTCAATCTGTGGGGCCTCGACATCTCGATAAACAGTGTCGGGTTGGTCGAGGCCTATCTTGGTGATCTGGGACGCGACCTCCCTTCGGATGCGTGGGGCCATTGGCTCTCTTACAACGTTCCGCCGGAGGGCCAAATGGAAGAAGGGCGCTTCCGACGAGATTTTCTCAACCAGTGGGCTTCTTCCCCAGATCCCGTCAGAGACCTGCGCGCAGCGCGCGATAAGGCGGCCGAGATATCGTCGGTCCTCCTCGGAGACCCGATCTGGCGGCCCCTGGAAAGGAACTTCTCTCAGGAGTTCGAATCATTGGTCGGTCCGCTCACCGATGACCCCTCGGCGCTAGCCACCCCCGTGCTCGTTTTAACCAAGGCCCTTGTCGACGCCATCGATCCGACGCCTCTGAAGAGGGCGGTCGCGTCGACCAAGGACGAAAAGTCGCTGGCGCTCTTGCAGCGCTGGGCTGAGCAGCTCGGAGACGAGAACGATGTGACCGCACCGCTTCGTCAGTTACAGGCGCTGAGGTCAAGGGGCGGCGTGGCACACCTCCGAAATTCACAGTCCGATCGAGCGGCAACCGAGCTCGGAATCCTTGGCAAGGCGCCCTTGCCAGCTTTCAACTCGGTCGTTGAGATGTTGGCCCAATCGCTGAACGCGCTGATCGCTCTGATGGAGGCTAAGTCGCCAGCCTCCGAGGAGTAGAGGGGCCCGGTTTTCCATATACCGATTCTTCTCGCGCACGACCGAGAGCGGCAGCTACGGCGTCAAGGTCGTCGTCAAACAGGTCGGCGTATGTATCGAGAGTCATCGCGGCGGACGCATGACCAAGCATCCGTTGGACTGCTTTGACGTTCGCGCCGGCGCTGATCGCGAGACTCGCTGCGGTGTGTCGTAAGTCATGGATCGTGACGCGTGGAAAATCCTTGTCGGCGGTCTGCGAACGCGCGATCGCCGATACGTACCAGCCTCGACGACGATCTGGTTGATGTAGGTAGCTGTCCCCATTGCCAAAGAGCAACTGGGACGCGGCCCTGTTCTCAGTCATTGTCGCTAGAAGCGGCGCGAGAAACGGTGGAAACGGGACGCTGCGAGCTTCGCCGGTCTTCGGCGTTCCGACGTGAATCGTGCCCGAGACTTCAACCGCATTCTCATGAACGTCGACACGTCGACGATCCAGATCGACATCACGAACATGCAGGGCAGTTGCTTCACCCCATCGCAGCCCGGTGTAGGCAAGGAACAGGACCATAGTTCGGTGCTTCTTCGCGTTCTCCGCGAGGAGATCGACTTGCATGTGGCTCAGGTACTTGTGCTTCCCCTTGAGCTTTCGAGGAAGATTGACGCCGCGAGCCGGGTTCGAGGGGATCCGGCGATCCATGACGGCGGTGTCAAGGACGCCAGCAAGGACGCCGTAGGCACGGAGGACGGTCGTCGCCGAGCGCGGCTTGCCGTTGCCCTTAGTGAAGGCCGTCACCCAGTTCTGCACCTCCGAGTGACGGATCTCGCCGACTCGCCGGCTTCCCCATTTCGGCTCGACGTGCAGTCGCCAGGCGATCTCAACCGGTCGGAGTGATGAGGGCTTCAGATGGTGCTGGTTGGACAGCCACTCGGCACCGAGGGTGCTGATGGTCGATCGCGACGCTCGGGCGTCGACGAACTCGCCACGGGCCTTTGCGACTTCGACGGATGCCAGAAAGAGCTCGGCGTCTCGCTTCGTTCGAAAGCCGCGCTTGCCGGTGAGGTCGCGCTCGGGCGTTCTATACTGAACTCGGTAACGTTTGCCGCCGGCCGTTTCGTATGCGCGAATGCTCCCCATAGCTCAGCTCCAATCGCCGATCGCGGCTTTGCGCCGCGATGAGGTAGGCGGCGTCAGACTACGCGCGAGCGCCGACATTTCGTTGACGGGAGAAGCGTCATAAGTTGCGACGACGGCGGTCTCAGGCAGACTGGTCTTATGGAACGGCAGCCTCCGGAGCCGAAGCCTTCGGGGCGCTTCGGACGATGAAGCAATCGAACTGTGCCGCGAATGGATGATCTACCTCGGCGCAGCGGACACCGTCGTGGCCTCCGGCGCCGCGGTTCAGGTGTGCGACCTCTACAGCGCGGGCTACCTGGCGTGGGTCGACAATCAGCGCGGCAACCTCGACGTCGATAATGTGGCCAGCGCGGCGTCTGCTTCGGCGGCCGACGGACGTCGGGCTCTGATTTTCGTGCGTCACGGCGTGCTCCCCCAGGCCGTCGATAGGGCCGATGAACTCGGAATTGCCATCTTCGGGTTTGATCCTCAAGGTGCCACTTTGGATGGAGGCAATCTGCTCGGCCGAGCGCTTTACGAGACTGGTCTCGCCAGATAGGGCGATCGGCCTGATCATTCAAGGCCAGACGACGTGAGTTGACGATCAGGCGCCGTGACGATCGGCCCGGCGACCGACTGCGCTGCACGTCGGAGCTCGATCTGCGCAGCTGCTAGCGACTTTTCCATCGTCTCTTCCACAGGCTCGCGTTGCATCATCTCGACCAGTTGGGACATTGCGGAGTTCTCGGTCGGAGCCACTAGAACCGCGGCGTTATCTGATTTGCCGCGGGTGAGACCGACGTACAAGCCTGCGGCATCGACTCCGGGTCCGACGAGTGATCGGTCGGTTGTCTCGCCTTGGACTCCGTAGACCGTCGTCGCGTATGCGAGGTGGATGTGGGATTCGGCGTAAGCGAGGCTGACTTTCCGTAGGTCGGTCGAAGTCGGCGCTCGCCGCAAGGACCATGTGGTCCTTGCCTATTGCCTTCACGATCCAGTTCTGGCGATTCTGGACGCCAGCGGCGCTGTCATTGCGTCGGGTCTGGACCACGTCACCAATGAAGATCGCTTGGCCCAACTGCCCAAAAATCGCGGTCGCGGTGGATATGGCCCCGGATTCGATTCGACGGCATTGAATCGCTTCGCTTATCTCCTGCGCTTCAGCGTGCGTCGCGGTCACCAACGAAATCGTCTCGCGGCGCCGCATTGCGCCGAACCATCCTTCGACCATCGCCTCACGAGCTGCGATGTCGCTATCTGTCATTACCACGTGGTCGGTTCGTATGAGTTCATTAGCCACATCGCGCATTTCGTCCCCGCTCCGCGGCTCACGAAGTCGCATCGTAAGGTCAGCCCACTCGGGATCGTCGAATCGGTGCGTAGTCGTGAGCTCTACGTGCCGAAGTGAACGGCGCCAGAAGAGCGCCATCGCGCCCGAGTGCCCGACCGGCAACGCCTGTCGCTGATCCCCAACCAAAGCGACACTCGCTCCCGTGGCGTGTACGACGTCGAGAAGTGCAGACGCGGCCTCGAGGTCCAGCATGCCGGCCTCGTCCACGACGATGCGATCACCAGGGTTGATGCTTATCCGGGGGCCGCCATAAATGCCGCCTGACGTCGCATCCACGTCGCCGATTGAGAGCCGCATCCAGATCGTTGCGCCGGACGTGTCGGGCGCCCAGCGCCATCCGAACTCGTGGAGAAGTTGGTGGAGCGATGACGATGAACTCATCGTTGCGCGCCCCGCTACAGCCGACGCCTTCTTGGTCGGCGCGACGATGATCATCTGATGGCCGCGTCGCCGCAGAGCATCGCCCGCGACCCTGAGCATCGTGGTCTTTCCGGTACCGGCCGGCCCGGAGACGACGACGTTGCGCGATGTGCCACCGATCGCTGCCGCACCCGCGAGCTGTCCGTCATCGAGAGTCCGATCGGGCTCGATCGCCTTACCGATCGCAGTGACTTCTTCCGTGTCGAGGATCTGCCCGGGCGCCGAGAACGCGTCGACCTTTTTGGCGAGGGTGGCTTTCAGCGTGGCGGTGGATACCGCCATGAGGTGCTTGACGTGTTTCGGTGCGTCTGATTCTGAGATAAGTGTCACAGTATGCGAATGCGCGACAACTTCCTCAGCGAGCTTCGCGAGTTCGTCCCGGTCTGCGACAACGCCACTCGCCGCGATTGCGCGGAGCGCACCGGCTCTAACGTCCATCACGCTGAAGCGGCCACCGGTTCCAGTCGAACGGGCATCCGCATCCACAACGGCTTTGGCCGCCAACAGTTCTAGGTCGAGATCCTTGATCGAGACGAAAAAAGCCAGCGCCGGTGAGCGCTCCTGAGCGAGCATTGGGTCAGCCGCTGCGAGCTCTCCACGGATCCGCGTGGCCCAGTCGTCTTCGTCGAGGCTGGCGGGCTTGTTGGGTCGCCCGACGGCCCATGCCCACTGGTCGATCTGAGTCAGTACTGTGAAAGAGGGTTCCGCGTCCGGGTGGTGTTCCCTCCAGCCGCGGAGGTGCGCGGCCTTGTTCGCTTCGATCTGCGCAGACCGCTTCGACAAAGGCCGCACCAAATGCTGCAGCTGCGCGATCTCCCCATCCGCGTTCAGCGTGAAGCCCTTCGCGGCTAGAGCCGTGATCCAAGCCGGATCGGTGCGCGAGGCGAGATCGCCTTCCGCATTGACGACGTTCTGGAACCGCAGCGCGACCCGAGTGTCCACGTTCGACCACTTCTCATCCAAGCCCTGCACCTTGACGTTCAGCCACAGGTGACGGTGCTTGTGCGGGTCCAGCGACCGCGACCGCTCGTGCCGTAACTCCACGACCTCGATCCGGGCGAGATCCTCCCGGATGGCGCCCTGCTTTCCGCGTCGGGCGTTGAGCTCGGTCTGCCACAGCTTGATGATCCGATCCCGCAGCCGGTCCTGCAGATCCTCATAAGCGGCCGCCAGATCCGGGTCCAGCATCGCCGCGATCGAGAACGACTTAGGCGCGTTGATCGTCGCATCCAGAATCAGATCCGCGACCGGAGACTCCAGATCCCGGCCCCGCCGCTCACCGGTCAGCGGGTCCAGTCCGTCGACCCAATCCTTCAACTGGGAGCGGGTGAGCAGGTCGTCACGGATAGCACCGTTCTCCACGATGTACCGGGTCATCACCGCGTCCGCGTAACCGACCGCAGCTAGCGTCCCCTTGGCGGTCTTGGCCGTCAGTGTTGCGTCGCAGACACCGCCGAAGGCATAGTGCACCGCCTGCTTGACCCCTTGGGCTGCTTGCCCGCGCTTCCAGCGCGCCACTCCACCTCGCACACCTACACGTTCCGGTTACGCGCACATTTTGGCGCGCACACGGCGCGCACATCTCAAAGAGTGCCTACGTGCATTCGCTCCTCGCTTTCCTTCTCCTTTTATTCGTTTGGCTGGGCGATCGTGTCCTTTTTCGTTTCGGTGCTCGGCTTGCGTGTCTTTTTCGTTCGCCTCGATTGCGTTGGACCCTCCTCGATTCGGATTTGGGTTCTCCTGGTCTTAACACCTCTTGCGGAAACGGTCCGGATGCTGCGTTCTCGCCAGCCGAGAGATATGATCACAAACCCCTCGATAGGGTTTTGAGCGGAAAGCGATTTCGGCAAGGGTTCTGAGCGACGTCACATCCGCGAGTCCCAGGTGTGCGATCGATCCGCGCCACCCTGTTCGAATCGGATCGCTTTTGTAAGCTTGGCGGCCGCCGAATCGGGTTGCGGTTAGGGCACCCGGGCGGGCATCTTCATCGGGCGGGTCTTACGGGAATGGCCCGCTCGCGTAAATCTGCGATCCGACGAACTTGGACCGTCGGGCCTTGGGCGTCCCGCTGATCGACCTCCTTTCGGGCATCAAACTGGTGGGCCAGACAACGTCTGGAGTAGTGAAGTGGCGGATAGTGGGCCGCGTCAGTGGAGAAGAATTCGCACCGGCGCGCTGACCGGCCTGCTGGCCTTGCCCAATGGTCGAGTATCGGGACTCGCTCGACGACTGCTGCAAGCGTTAGTCCAGGGCGGCTCTAGCCGTCGTCCGGCGCCTGGCAATAGGTTGAGACCACAAACGATGGAGGCGCGCATGACCGATCCAGCTGACCTGACACCCAAGCCTGCGACCGGTCACACGGCCCGTGCGAACACTTCGGCGCGGGCGTCTTTGCCGCTGAACGATCGCCGCGACTACGACGACTCCGCTCGCGGCTTCATCGCTACCCTCGACGACCCGGTAATTCGGCGTGCCGATGGGATGCCGGTGATTGATCTCGCCAGCCATGATTTCGTGCTCGCTACGGAGGACGCGCCCGACACGGTGCATCCGAGTTTGTGGCGACATGCTCAGGTCAGTCACCCTCACGGCCTCTTCGAAGTGACCGACGGCATCTATCAAGTGCGCGGAATCGACCTGTCCAACGTCACGTTCGTTGAAGGCGACGAAGGGGTCATCGTCATTGACCCGCTTGTTTACATCGAGACCGCTCAAGCCGCACTCGACCTCTACCGCGCGCATCGCGGCGACCGGCCGGTGAAGGCGCTCATCTATACGCACAGCCACGCCGATCACTACGGCGGCTCGCGGGCCGTGGTCAGCCAGGAAGACATCGACGCTGGGCGGGCGACGGTGATCGCACCCGAAGGCTTCCTCTACGAAGCCGTTGCCGAGAATGTCTACGCCGGCACCGCGATGTCTCGACGTGCCACCTACATGTATGGGCCGATGATCCCCGCGGGTCCGCGCGGACACGTGAATGCTGGACTTTCGAACGCGCTCTCGAACCTGGGCTCTGCGACTCTGGTGCCGCCCACGGACCTCATCAAGTCGACCGGCGAGACGCGCACCGTCGATGGTGTTGAGATGGTCTTCCAGATGGCCCCAGGCACCGAAGCACCGGCTGAGTTCCTCATCCACTTTCCTCAGCATCGCGCTCTGTGCTCGGCCGAGGATGCCACTCACACGTTGCACAACCTTTACACCCTTCGAGGCGCGCAGGTGCGGGACGCGGCGACCTGGTGGAGGACACTGAACGAGACCATCGAGCTGTTCGGCACCGAGACCGACGTCGTCTTCGCTCAGCACCACTGGCCCCGATGGGGGGGGCGGAGGACATCGTCGCCTTCCTGGAGAATCAACGGGACCTCTACAAGTTTGTGCATGACCAGGTCCTTCATCTCGCGAACAAGGGTGAGACGATGCTGGAGGTCGCCGAGCAGCTCGAGCTCCCAGCCGGGCTTGGCGGGCAGTGGTACAACCGCGACTACTACGGATCGGTCAGCCACAACGCGAAGGCGGTCTACCAGCGTTACCTGGGTTGGTATGACTCCAACCCCGCCCACCTCCACGGTCTGCCCCCGGCCGACGCCGGAAAACGGTATGTCGAACTCGCCGGCGGTCCTGCGGCCGCCCTCGAGAAAGCACAATCCGCATTCGACGACGGCGACTACCGGTGGGCAGCCGAGCTACTTTCCCACCTGATCTTCGCTGCACCTGGCAATCGAGACGCAGCACTTCTGCAGGCCGACACCCTCGAGCAGCTCGGCTACCAGTGTGAGAACCCCACTTGGCGCAACGAATACCTCATGGGCGCGCAAGAACTGCGCGGCGGAGTCCGCGACCTCGGAGCGATCAAGCTAGCCACCCTCGATGTAATCGAGGCGATGCCGCCCGAGATGATCTTCGACTACATGGGGATCAAGCTCAACGGGCCCCAAGCCGCGGCCACCACGGCGCGCATCCAATGGGCGATTACCGACCCCGCAACGACGGCCCCGAGCACATATGCACTCGAACTGCGCAACGGATGCCTCATCTACACCCCGGGCAAGGATCTCGACCAGCCCGACGCCACCGTCTCGTCCACGAAAGCCGTGCTCGCCGGAGCGGTGTTCGGCAGCGCCCAGGAGGTCACCGAATCGATCAATCGCGGCGACCTCGCCGTGGACGGAGACTCTACCGCGGTCAGCGGGCTCTTCGCACTGCTGGAGGACTTCCAATTCTGGTTCCCCATCGTCCAGCCCTAACGATCATGCGGAAGCAGGACGACCATCCGTGAACCGCTCCTACGTTCGGAAGGTCACTTGTCGAGCGAGCAGGAACTAGCTTTGGTCACTCGACACCGAGATTCCTACTGAAGGATCCCTCAGCGTTCGATGGGCTCGCCGTCCGCGCGTCAGCATCGTTGTGCTCAGAGTGTGGTCTCGGAATATAAACGCGGGCTTGCTTCTTTTATTGAGTGCACTCAAAATAGAGTGAACTCGACAAAGAAGGAATTTCATGAAAGCCATCGTTCTCGCGTCCTACAAGACGCCGCTTGCCGTGGGCGAGCTCGCTGAGCCGGTTATGGGTCCGCGCGATGTCCTCGTTGACGTGGATGCGGCCGGTCTGAATCAGCTCGACGAGAAGTTCCGAGCGGGCGAGTTCACGCAGCTCCTACCGCTTAGGCTGCCAGCAGCGCTGGGGCACGATGTGGCCGGTATCGTCCTCGAGGTTGGATCGGAGGTTCGATCGTTCCAGCCGGGCGACGCCGTGTATGGGCGCGTGCGGGACGGGCGCATCGGGACCTTCGCCGATCGGATCGCCGTCGACGAAAACGATCTGGCCCCTGTCCCTGCCGCGCTCACGATGGTGGAAGCCGCATCCCTGCCCCTGGTGGCGCTGACCGCGTGGCAGACGCTGGTTGTGCGGGCGGACGTGCGCCCGGGACAGAAGGTTCTCATCCACGCCGGTGCCGGCGGAGTGGGTTCCGTTGCGATCCAGCTCGCCAAGCACCTGGGCGCCACGGTCGCCACCACCGCGAGTGCCGCGAACGCCGAGTTCGTGGCGTCGCTCGGCGCCGACGTCGTCATCGACTACCGGGCCGACGATTTCGAGCAGCAGCTCACCGGCTATGACGTTGTTCTCGACAGCGTCGGCGGCGAGAACCTGATGAAGTCGCTGCGCATCCTCGGCCCCGGGGGTCGGGCGATCGGTATCGCGGGACCTCCCGACCCGGCCTTCGCCCGTCAGCTCGGCCTGAACCCGGTGCTGCGCACGGGTATCGCGGCGATCAGCCGCAGTGTGCGCCACGCGGCGCGGAAGTTGGGCGTGGACTACTCCTTCCTCTGGATGTCCGCGAGCGGTGATCAGCTGCGCGAGGTCTCCGCCCTCGTGGAGTCGGGGGCGATCCGCCCAGTCGTCGGCCGGGTGGTCCCTTTCGAGGAGATCCCGGACGCGCTCGGGAACAGCGGAGTCCGCGGCAAGACCGTCGCCACCATCTCCCCCGTCTCAGCCCGTCCCTGACACTGACCGCCGACGGCCGATGGCCGCGCGCACCCACACCCGAACGACCAGAACGGAATCATCATGAACACACCGAAGCCGATCATCACCTCATACGCGGAGGCGCCGACCCGGCATGTGAGCGCGGGCGGAGTCACCTTCGCCTACCGCGAGCTGGGACCTGAGGGCGGCATCCCTGTCGTCTTCTTCGTCCACCTGGCGGGCACGCTCGATAACTGGGATCCGCGGATCGTCGACGTGATCGCCCGTGAGCGTCACGTCATCGCCTTCGACCAGCGCGGCGTGGGGGCGTCATCCGGCACCGTCCCGCGGACCATCGAGGACGCGGCGGACGACGCCTACACCTTCGTCCGTGCGCTCGGACTGGACCGGATCGATGTCTTCTCGTTCTCCATGGGAGCCATGATCGCGCAGGACCTCGTGCTAAAGCACCCGGGCCTCGTCCGCCGACTCGTCCTCAGCGGCACCGGACCACGTGGCGGCAAAGACATGGACAAAGTGGTTCGCACCACCTACCTGGACGTCATCCGGGCCGCCGTGGGCCGCACCGATCCCAAGGAGTTCCTCTTCTTCAACCGCAACGAGACGGGGAAACGCGCCGCGAGGTCGTTCCTCGCGCGCCTCCAGGAGCGGACTGTCGACCGCGACACGGACATTGCGCTCAGGGCGTTCAACACCCAGCTGTTCGCGATCCGGAGGTTCGGCCGCTCCGAGCCGTCCGACCTTTCCGCGATCACGCAACCAACCCTCATCGCCAACGGCGACAACGACCGGATGGTCCCATCAACACTGTCCGAGGACCTCCACCGTCGGATCGCGGGCTCGCAGCTGGTCATCTACCCCGACTCCGGGCACGGCGGCATCTTCCAGTACCACGAAGAGTTCGCCCCGCTGGCGGCCGCGTTCCTGCGAGAGTGAACGGCAGCAGCCGGGCAGGTTATGGTGATCACCTGTCGGAGAAAGGATGAAATGACCGCCACCCCCGCCGTTCCCGGCCGGCGAGAGCGCAACAAGCAGGAAAAGCTCAACCGCATCCTCGCCGCCGCCAGCGCCCTCTTCGCAGAGCGCGGCGTCGACGACGTCACGACACAGGAGGTAGCCACCGCCGCGGACATCGGCGCGGGCACGCTCTTCTTCTACGCGCGCACCAAGGGCGAGCTGTTGCTGATGGTGCAGAATGCGCTCTACGCCGACGCGCTCCAGGAAGGCCGGCGCGCGGCCGCGGCGCTGGACGAACCAGTGGACGCGCTCCTGGCCATCGTGGGCCCGATCATCCACTGCAACCGCACGCAGGTCGAGAACGGGCGCACCTACCTCCGCGAGATGTTCTTCGGCGACCCGACGGAGCCCCATCACGCGAAGGCGCTCGAGATCGCGGCCGAGACCGAGCAGGTCATAGCCGAGACGATCGGCCGCACAGCCGGCGTAGACCCCGACAAAGCCGCGATCCTCGCCCACATCGTCTCCGCGATCCTCTTCCTTGCGATGTCCACCAGTCCCGCCGACACCGACATCAGGATCATCGCCGAGGATATCCGCCGCCAGATCGCCGCGCTTCTGGTATCAAGACCCGCGTGACCCCTCACTCCAATCACCCGAGTCGGCGCGAACGGTGAGGGAACCGACGTGTCAATCCAGGAGTGTTGTTGATCCCCAAATGGCGGTGTCCTGAGTCCGCTCGGTGGCAGGAGAGCGCACACAAGCGGATCCTTCCCCCGACGGGCGTGGGACCGGTAGTGTTTTTGCATGCGTTCGATGCACCGTTCGTGGTGGTGGCTGCGTTAGCAGCCGATTGACGCATGTTCGCGGGCTGCACGGCAGCCCGCGACAGACGCGGAACTCGTCCCCGTGCGGCCCCTTAGTTGAAGGGGAGACGCTATGGACTCGTTTGCCGCCACTCGCTCACGCATGCCCCACCTGGATGCTCGCATCGCTGCTGACCCGGGCGCCTTTCGAGTTCTCACTGGAGAACGACCAACGGGGAAGCTGCATCTCGGGCACTACTTCGGCACTATTCAGGAACGAGTACGGCTCCAGACCCTTGGCGTCGAGACGTTCGTGATCCTCGCGGACTACCAGGTCATCACCGACCGCGACACCTCAGCCCGGGTTGCCGACAGCGTCCGCTCTGCGGTTCTGGACTACCTCGCGGCAGGGCTCGACCCGGCCAGGACGACGATCTTCACGCACTCAGCCGCGCCCGCGCTGAACCAGCTGATGCTGCCGTTCTTGAGCCTGGTGACCGAGGCAGAGCTGCACCGCAATCCGACCGTGAAAGCCGAGCTCGCCGCGTCCGGGCGGCCGCTGAGCGGGCTGCTGCTCACCTACCCCGTGCACCAGGCGGCTGACATCCTGTTCTGCAAAGGCAACCTCGTCCCGGTCGGCAAGGACAATCTCCCGCACGTGGAGTTGACGCGCACGATCGCCCGCCGATTCAACGACCGCTACGGCCAGCTCTTCCCGCAGCCGGAAGCCATGGTCACCGATGCGCCGGAGATTCTCGGCCTCGATGGCCGAAAGATGTCCAAGAGCTACGGCAACGCGATCGCACTGTCGATGACCCCAGACGAGACGGCCGACGCGATCCGACGCACCCGCACCGATGCCGAACGCACCATCACCTATGACCCAGAACAGCGGCCAGGCGTCTCCGGACTGCTATCCACCGCCGCGCTCTGCCTCGGCACGACACCCGCACAGCTCGCCGAGCAGATCGGCGACCGAGGAAGCGGAGCGCTCAAGAAGCTCACCACCGACGCAGTTAATGACTTCCTCGCCCGGCACCGACGCCGACGCACCGAACTGGAATCAACCGGCGACATAGCGAGCGAAGTCCTCCGGGCTGGCAATGAGCATGCCAACCGCATCGCAGCCACCACGCTCGCAGAGGTCCGCGATCACATGGGGATGAGCTACTCCAACGTCCGATAGCCGGTCGGCTATCGAGACGGCCGATACATTCGATGTATGACTGACATCGACTGGAAATCCGGCACGTGGACGACCGAGCCCGCCCATGTGGGGGTGGCCGACGACGGAATGCGCGTCACGGCCGTGGAGGAGAGCGACGCATGGCGCATCACCTCCTACGGTTTCGTACACGACACTGAGCACGCTCTACTCACGTCGTTCGACCAGGACACCGCGATGGAGGTGTCGTTTCTCCTCGACTTCTCCGCTCAGTTCGACCAGGCCGGCATCTTCGTCAAGGTCGACCACAGCACCTGGATCAAGGCTGGTGTGGAACGCAGCGACGGCGAGGACAGCCTCGGCGCGGTCGTCACCCGCGGCTTTTCCGACTGGTCACTTTCGCCTGTGCCCGGCTGGCATGGTCGGCTAGTCACGATCCGTGCCAGCCGGTCTGGTGACGCCCTTACCGTCCGCGCCCGAGTGGACGACGAACCGTGGCGCCTTGTACGGGTGGCGCCCCTCGACCCCGACGCCGCAGTGACCGCGGGCCCGCTGTGCTGCTCCCCGTCACGGGCCGACCTCACCGTCCTCTTCACCGCCTGGCGGATCGGGCCGGCGGACACGAGCCTGCACCTCGACGCCTGAGACGCGTCGGTCTACTGTAGCGGGAACCGACTCCGTGCGTACCTCGACCTCAAGCTCACTAACGCGCCTGCCCGATAGCCGGTCCCTCACCGTGCGTGCTTTCACTCGGCTGCTCGTTACGCGCGAGCTGACTGTGGAGTTGATCGGTAAATGGCGGCGTTCTGTGGTCGCGCTGTGGCAGTCTGATCGCACGCAATCAGATCCTGCGGTGGGCACGACTAGCGAACTTGTCGACGGTGAGGTCTTCCACCCCACCAACCGGGCGGCCAACGAGGCCGCCCCGATCAACGGAGACACGTAATGGGTTCTGTCATCGGAGAGATCCTTCCCCTCGCGGTCGGGGTCGCGATCAGCCCGATCCCGATCATCGCCGCCATCCTGATGCTGCTTTCGCCCCGTGCCCGCGGCACCGGCCTCGGGTTCCTGCTCGGTTGGGTGGCAGGCATCCTCGTCGCCGTGATCGTGTTCACCCTGCTGTCGTCGTTCCTCCCACAGGGCGAAGGCGACGACCCGAAGCCGATCGCCGGCGCGATCAAGATCGTGCTGGGTGTGCTGCTCCTGCTCATGGCAATTCGGCAGTGGCGATCGCGGCCCACTGCCGGCACCGAGCCGGCGATGCCGAAGTGGATGAGCGCGATCGACACCATGACCACGGTTCGGGCTCTTCTCCTCGGCTTCGCCCTGTCGGCGGTGAATCCGAAGAACCTGCTGATGGGTGTCGCGGCCGGAGTCGCGATCGGATCAGCCTCGCTCACAATCGGCGGCGACATTATCGCAATCGTGGTTTTCACGATCGTCGCCGCCTGCACCGTCGCGGTGCCCGTGATCGCCTACCTCGCCGCCTCTGCCCGCATGGCCGGGCCCCTCGAGGCGCTGCGCTCGTGGCTCGTGCACAACAACGCAACCGTCATGGCGGTGCTCCTGCTCGTGATCGGCGTCGTGCTGATCGGCAAGGGCATCGGCAGCTTCTGAGTTCGTCAAACAATCCATCCACAACTCACCGCACCGCCGAAGGAGACACACCATGACCGACCTGCCCGGAGCCCTCAGCTCGATTGCGATGGACGGCGATCTGCCCGCCCGCAGCGCCCTGCCCACGATTTTTGACGAGCTCGATTACCAGCTCGGCTGCCAGGTGTACCTCTGGGCGCTGCCGCTGGTCTCGTACGCACAGTGGAAGACGCAGCACTATGACGTGTTCGGCGCCACGTCCTCCGACCTGGTGCGCTACCTGAGCTATCGGGACCGGCTCGGGCTGATCACGGCCAACGCGACGACGCCGTACATCTTGAACTTCTTCGACCTCGCCGAGACCGGGCCGCTCGTTGTGGATATGCCGGGCGGGCCCACTGCGGGCGGGGTCTCGGACTTCTGGCAGCGCGAGGTGGGTGCCCTCGGCGAGATGGGGCCCGACAAGGGCGAGGGCGGCAAGTACCTCATTCTTGCGCCGGGTCAGGACGCACCGGAGGGCCTGGGTGACGACTACCGCATCCTGGTCTCCAGTGGCGTGAACATTATGTTTGGGTTCCGCACTCTCGACCCCGACCCGGCCCGTTCTGACGCCCTCGTGCACGCCGTACGCATCTACCCCTACGCCGCGCGCGAGAACCCGGCGCCCACCCGCATCGTGTCGCCCGACGGCCGGCCGTGGACGGGCGACCAGCCGCGCGGACTCGACTACTGGGTGCGCCTACACGAGATCTACCAGTCCGAGGTGGTCGACGACCGTGACCGGTTCTACCTCGCCATGCTGAAACAGCTCGGCATCGAGAAAGGCAAGCCGTTCGCTCCGGATGCGCGCCTCACCCGCATCCTGGAGCAGGCGTCGGCGGCCGGCGAGCTGATGGCGCAGGCGAACACCTTCGCCAAACGCTTCGCCCAGGGTAGCTACTGGCCCGACCGAGCCTGGGAGCAAGCGATCGCCCTCGACAACTCGGCGCAACGCGGCGACGGCTACGACGAACTGCTGGAGCGGGCCTCGTGGTTCTACGAGGCGGTGAGCTTCTCGGCGGCGATGAAGAGCACCACGCCCGGGGTCGGGCAGGCGTATCTCGGGTCGTACACCGATGGGGCCGGGGAGTGGCTCGACGGCGGCGCCGACTACACCCTGCACGTTCCGGCCGAGGTTCCCGCGAAGCTGTTCTGGTCGGCGACCGTCTACGACGTCGCCACCCGCTGCCTCATCGACAACCCGCAGCAGCGCGGCGACCACGGTTCCCGCGACCCGGAGCTCGTCACGAACCCTGACGGCTCGGTCGACCTCTACTTCGGCCCGGAGCAACCGGCGGAGGGGGCGTCGAACTGGGTGCAGACCATCCCCGACAAGCACTGGTTCTCGTACTTCCGGTTCTACGGGCCGCTCGAGCCCTACCTTGACCGCAGCTGGAAGCTCGGCGACATCACGCGGCGGTGATCGGCGGGAAGTTGTAGCTCAGGTTGAGCACGGCCTCGCGCGGGCGGTAGAGACGCAGAACAAGGCGGAAGGCGCCCTCAGGGGCAGGAAGCCAGTTCGCCCGCGCGCGATCATCGGCGGGCGGCGTGTGACTGACGGTGACGGTGAGACCGCCGCCCCATTCGCGTTCGATTCCGGTGGTGCGGTCACCGATCGAGTACCGGCCGATCGAGTTCGGGACTAGGAAGTAGTCGGGCACGCTGTACATGGTGATCGACCAGAACGCATCGACCGGCGGATCCTCGTCGAACGCGATCGTGTAGTCGCGGGAGCCGTCAAGCGGTGCCCCGTCGATGTCGGTGAAGGCTTGGCAGTAGACGGCTTCGTAGCCGTGGTTGCCCCAGAGCCCGAGCCGGTCCGCGACGGCGCGTTCGATGTAGCGCACCGCGGGGTCGTCGATGCGCCAGGCAGGCTCGTCGAGGGTGCCGAGCTCGAGCGCGGTCACGTTGTAGTCGAACATGTGCACGCCAACGGTCCAGCCGTTCTCGACCGGTGAGCGGCCGTGCCGGCTGACGAACTCGATCATCGCAGTGCCCTGCTGGACGCCTTCCGCGAGGGTCGCGCGCAGTGCGTCGTTCGCCTGCGGATACGGAGAGTTGGCCGCGGTGACACCCAACTCGACAAAGCGCTGTTGGAGCGTCTGGTCGGACGCCGACGGCGGGTAGGCGAGCGACCAGGCGCGGGCCTTCTCCCAGAATCGGAGCGGCTCGTCGGTCTTGGCGGGCTCGATAATCCCCACCGTCTGGTCAGTGGGGTGCATTGTGCCGGGTTGCGGTGTCAGCGAAAGCTGGTCCTGCAGAGCGGTGACGGCAAGAAGATCGTCGGGGCCGGCGCAGGCGAACCGGCCAAAGAGGGTCAAGACGCTTGTCGAGGCCTGGATGGGCGTGGCGCCGGCGGGAAGGTCGCCGGTGAATCCCGGGGGGACGATCACGAACTTGCCGCCGTCGTCACCGGTGGCCCGCGAGCCGATGTAGGCGATGTTGTTCGTCCACGCATCGATGAGCTGCAGCACGAAGTACCGGTCGCCCGTCGCGGGCACGGACAGCAGCATCGGACCCGTGGACAGATCGACCTGGGCCATCGAGTAGAGGGTGTCGTTGTTGATGGTGACGAAGGTGTCCTCGTCGGTGGCGAGGGCTCGAGCATGTCCGAAGGTGTTGAACGGAGTGGCCGGCACCTGCCCCATCCCCGATTCCGCGAAACGGTTCACCTGCTCGAGATTGAAGACGAGGGGGAAATAGTAGACGTACGCCTCGCCGGCCAGGCCGAGTTCGGGTCGCTGCGTGTCAGCCATGTCGTTCACTTTGACGTATCTCGCGACACCGACGCAATAGCACGTTATGAAGACACATCGTTTCCCGCGCCTAATTTCGATCCCTTTGCAAGTTCACCCACCGTTGCCTCATCAGTGGCTCGGTGTGCGTCTCGAAATACAACAGCTTTTCGAGACGGCGGAATGTTGGTGCTGTCAGGAGCTCCGGTCCGTGTGATCTGAGGGCGGCGATGTCTCGGGAGTATGTCTCAGCAGAAACTGTCTCAGGGTGCTGGCCATGAGGGGTTTGTGAGTCACAATGGCCTCTGTGCCGACTGCGGGTGCGGGGGAGTGTGAGGGGCACCGGCCCCCTCACGCCGGCCCGGGGCCGGCATTTCCGCTCAGCTGGTGGTCGTGGTAGCTGTCACGTCGTCGTGGTCGCCTTCCCAGAAGTGATCAGGCGCGGCGCGGATCATGCTGGCGGCGACCTTCTCGGTGTCGATGCCTCGTGAGGCACGCACCGGTATCGCAGTGTGACGGTGAGGGAGTGTGTCGGCGCGGCGTGGTCGATGCCGTCGCTCGGCTCGTCGGCGGCGTATTGGTACGTCCAGGCGAATCCGACTGCGCCCTCGGGCCCTTCGCCGTTGCGCTCGAATGCGGCGCGGTGCTCGTCGTCGCCTGGGTGCGGCGCACGGGTGCAGTGCCAACCGATTCCGCCTACGTCGTACGTAGCGATTCCGCACTCCTGGCGGCGCTGAGGTCGGCGTCGGGCGCAGCCGGTTCGAGATGCTGCATGTCGAGAGCGGCTGGCCGCTCGTAGGTGATGATCATGAGATCTTCCTTCAGAGTGGCCGGGAACGGGGGAGGGCCGCTCGAGCGCCCTCCCCGAGCTCAGGCGGCGCCTTCGGTGGCGTCGTCCTCGTCGGTCGGGTCGAGGATCCCGGCGATGCGGTGGGCGGCTCGGAGAACGCGCGTCGCTGTGGCTTTGATCACGTCGGTATCTGCGTCCGACCATCCGGCGATGTAGCCGACGCTGTAGGCGCTGGTGTCGAAGCCGAGCAGGCCGGCGACGACGTAAGCGACGCTTTCGGCCTCGGTCTCCATCAGCCCGCGGTGTTCGACGTACTCGGCCAGGTCCTCGGTGTGCCCCAGGATCACGTGTGCAGTCTCGTGAATCAGAGTTTTGGCCATGTGCTCGGGGCTGAGGTCTGCGTCGACGACGACCCGCAATTCCTCGGCGTCGGTGTAACCGTTCTTGGAGCCCTGGATCGGACGCAGTTGGACGCTCCAACCTTCATTGACGAGATAGGTGGAGAGGGCATCGACGATGCCGAAGTCGTCGGCCCCGGTGAGCTGTGCGGTGATCGTTCCGGCGTGCTGGGCGCCGTCCACCAGGTCGGTCTGTCCAATATCGAACACGGAGAGGATGGGGAAGCGGGCGACCCGCTTCTCGACCTCGTCGCCGTTCTCGTCCTCCTCAGTGATCTTCTTGGTGCTGTAGCCGAAGATCCGGATGGCCTTCTCGCCCTTGCGAACCTGGCGGCCGAGCGACTTCCAGGCGCGGAATCCGGCCACCTGGGACGCCTCGGGCATCTGGGAGAGGATCAACAGCAGGTTATTCAGGGAGTAGGCGTGGAACGCTTTCGCGAAGCCCAAGAACGCTCGCCACTGGCCGGAGTCGCGCAGCTGCTGCACCTGGTCGCTGATCGAGTTGTGCAGCGCTTCGGCCTGAGCCTTCTTCTGTTCGATGGTCTTGCCGGGTCGGCGGGTGGTGGTGGTCATGGTTCTCTCCGTTACGTGGACAACTGTTCTTTGTGCCTTCCGGCGAGAGAAATCGATAGAGAGCGGGAATGCCGAAGCTTTGGGTCGTGGAATACCGGAAGGGAGCGCAGCGAGTGAGGATATGCCGCGAAAGCCCGGGGCGCAGGCGTGGAGCGAACTACGATGACCGGCCGGAAATGTCACAAAAGACGTCCGAAAGGGCCGCGCCGCGAAGCGGCTCCGCCGGGTCAGGTCAGGGTGGCGGCTGCGGCGCCGCGCCATTTCTTCGCCCGTTGGGCGCTGCTTCATTGTGAGTTCGGTCGGATATCGGGGTGACATCACCCTGAGGGGGAGGGCCGGCCTCCGTGCCCGGCCTCCGTGCCCGGCCTGGGTGCTCGTCGTTGATTACTTGCTAAGGCCGTTGGCGTGCTCATCAGCCAGGGATGCGCTGTTCGTCCCGGCGTTGACCAAACGCCCGGTGGAGAGGCGCACCGCCAGCCGTTGATGCCCGTCGTGCTGACTGACGGCTAAGCCCGGAGACGAGTGTGACCAGCGGCCCTATGCAATCGCGTTGTGTAATCATGCGCACACCAGCCGATCTCGTAGGAGATAAGCCGGTCGGGGGCGTTGAAGATCGGCTGGAACCACCGTCGGGCGCTGGCAGCAAGAGACGAATGGAGCCGCCTGCGGCGGCACTGTAGCTATCGCGTTTGTGTGTCTTTCCGGCCGTTGATCGTAGCTCGTTCCCGGTGCTTTCGTGCCGGGCTTTCGCGGCATATCCTCACTCGCTGCGCTCTCTCCGGTATTCCACGGTCCCGGCACTCTGCCCCTCCCGCTCGCCATCGATCCCTTTGCCGGAAAGGCAAACAAAACGATCGACAGGGGCGTGATGAAGATGCGGGTATTCGTTATCGACGTCAGAAACATGGGTTCGGAATTGCAACGCGGCTTGATCGGGGTGGTCGGCTCACTCAGCCCCACCGCGGAGGAGGAGAAGGAGTGCGTGAACACGGTCAGCCGGTACGCGGTGGAAGGGTGGGCGATCGCTGCCGACCCTCGCACGCCGATCGGCCGTCTGGCCGCGCTCGCGGCTGAGGCGGCGTGCGTGCCATTTCTGGCCTTCGACCGGGTGGCCCAGCGAGGAGGCGTCGTGACCTAAATGCACGGGACAGCGAGGTCGCTGGGTTCGTTTGTCTTTCGCATTGTTTTCCTTTCTGCCGTCCCAATTTGTTACGGGTGTTCTCAGCCACGAGAACCGTCAGTTCCAGGCGGTCGGGGAGTTCTGGTGAAAGGTGTTCTAGCAGGGAACCCCACCGGACGGGTTTCGCTCGTACGGTGGAGGCTATGAGCATTCAGAAGCGGTCCCTCGGTACTATCGCGCTCGACGTTTCGGCGGTCGGGCTGGGTTGTATGACCATGACCGGTGGCTATAGTGGACGACCCGATCGGACGCAGATGATCGAGGTGATCCGCGGTGCGGTGGAGCGCGGAGTCACCTTCTTCGACACCGCGGAGATCTACGGCCCGCACGCCAACGAGGAACTCGTTGGGGAAGCCCTCGAGCCGGTGCGTGACTCGGTCGTCATCGCCACCAAGTACGCGCAGGACATCGACCCGATCGAGCGGAGGCCGCGCGGTCGAATGCTGTTACCCGACGACCTCGCGGCTGCGGTTGAGGGCTCCCTCGCGCGACTGCGCACTGAAACCATCGACCTCTACTACCAACACCGCGTCAACCCGGACGCGCCGATCGAGGACTTCGCCGGTGCCATCCAGGAACTGATCGACGCCGGGAAGATCCGCGCTTGGGGGCTCTCCGAGGCATCCGCGGCGACGGTCGGGCGGGCTAACGCCGTCACCCCGGTCACCGCCGTGCAGAGTGAGTATTCGCTGTGGTGGCGGCGTCCCGAGGAGGGTGTGCTCGCCGTCTGCGAAGCTAACGGGATCGGGTTCGTCCCGTTCAGCCCGCTCGGGAAGGGGTTCCTCACCGGCACGATCGACACATCGACAGCATTCGACAAGGCTAACGACCTGCGTGCCGAGATCCCCGGTTCGCCCCTGACGCCCTGGAGCACAATCTCGCCCTGGTGAAGACCGTGAAGGAGGTGGCCGCCGCGAACGGTGCGACGCCCGGGCAGGTGGCCCTGGCGTGGCTGCTCGCCCAGAAGCCCTGGATTGTACCGATCCCGGGCACGACGAAGTTGCACCGCATGGAGGAGAACATCGCCGCCGCCGACCTTGCGCTCTCGCCGGAGGACGTTGCACGCCTCACCGAAGCGTCGGACAACGCCGACATCCAGGGCGGCCGCTACCCGGGATTCCTGGAGGCGCAGACCAACCTGTGAGCAGGGGAGGGGAGTCTTGAGCGTGCAGAACAGTGACGACGTCCGCGAATTCCTCACCTCGCAGCGGGCGAGTGTGCGGCCGAAACAGGTCGACCTGCCGGCCGGACCGAACCGTCGCGTGTCGGGGCAGCGCCACACCGAGGCGGCCGGCGTTGCGAATATAGCCCAATCGCTCGATGGCTGATTGCACGCGTTCGCAGGTGCCGGGTGCCACGCGAGATGGATAGTTCAAGTAGTTCGACCCCGCTCCAAGGGATACGCCGGCCTCGTCGGCGACCGCCTGCATTGTGGCCAGTCTTCTAGAGTTCACCCAGTTCATTTCTGTTTCGGCGTGTCTTATCTACGAGAATGGCTGGCCGGAGGTGGCGTCCCGGCACCTGCGGACGACAGAGGGGGCCGGCCATACCGGTTCCGGTGTCGTCGACGGAGTAGTGGCCCGGGTGGGCGGCTTCCGCCGAGGCACCAAAACAGCGGCTTCGCATCTCAGGTTCGCCGCTTAGGAGTGCGCGCAGCGAGCAGGGTGATGATGCAGACTACGAGGGCTAGAGCGGCATAACCGGCGGTGATGGCCGGCAGGGAGGCGATGCGACTGAGCTGGCCCGCGATCAGCGCTGGGACAGCCGAACCGGTGTAGCTGATCGCATAAACCACCGCGAGGAGCCCAGCTCGCTCGGCTGGCTTGGCCTCGGGCAGGAGGGTGTTCATGCTGCCAGCGGTCGCCAGTCCCATTCCGACGCCACCGATCACACCGGCGAGGAGGAACACAGCTAGTAGCCCGGCACCGCTCGCGACCGCGAGCCCGACGCCGGACAGGGCTACTACCGTCATACCGACGCGCTGGGCGGTCGCGGCGCTAAACCGGCCGGCGGTAAAGCCACCGAGGAAGCTGGGGGCCATGTATGAGGCAAAGACGGTGGCCGCGATAAGCGGACTATGAGAACCGAGGTCCTCCGCGGCGATCGACGGCCCGAAGGAGTTGAAGTATCCGCCGAACGCCCACGTCGCTACGAAGATCAGGGCGGCAACAGGCAGGAAGGGGCGGGACGCAGTGGGCACCGTAAGCCGCGGGATAAGGGATGCGAGTGCCCCGGGTGTTCGGCTCACCGTCTCAGGGCGCGTAGCGAGTGCGATGGCGCAGCCCAGGAGAAGTGTCGCGAAGACAAGGTAGGTGAGCTCGCGGGGCGCTGGCCCGAACTCGACGAGGGCGCCCGAGACGAACACGCCGAGCGCGAGTCCGACGGTGGAAGCGGCGGTCGCCACGGTTGCGACCAGCCACCGGGGCCGTCCGCCCGCGGTGTCGACGGCGTATGAGCCGATCGCGCTCGACGCGAGGCCGGCTGCGAGGCCCTGCAGGGCCCGACCGATCAGCAGCACGGTGAAGCTGTGGACGAACAGAAGTGTTACGCATCCCGCCGTTGCGACCAGGAGAGCGGCAATCGATACGGGACGGCGACCGTGGTGGTTGGAGAGCCGCCCGAGCACGAGTAGAGCGAACACGGCGCAGGCGAAGTAGGCAACGGCGACCAGGGAGAACTCGTCGGGTGTGAGCCCGTCGACCTGGCCGTAGCTGTCGTAGAGGGGAATGGGCGTGGCGCCAGCGGCGAAGACGGCCACGAAAGAGATCGTCGCCGCGATGAAGCCACGAGAGGTCGCCCGGGTCGCGGTAGGAACCGCGGTGGAGGAAGGTGAGGTGGTCATAGCGTCCGGGGAAGGGGACGAGCCCCAGAACGGAGTGTTCCTGGGCTCGACGTCGAGGATAGGCAGAGGATCAGGCCTGAGCGGTGCCGTTGTAGTCGTCGTCGGTGATGTGCTCGAGCCAGGTGGTGGTGTCGGCGGGGTTGTCGGCGTTCTCGAGCATCGCGATGTGTTCCATGAAGCAGCCGGGTGCTGCGGCGTGCCAGTGCTCCTGGCCGGGCGGGGTGTACAGCGTCTCGCCGGGGTGGACCTCGATGATCCGCCCATCGCGGGTGCCGAACCGGCCGACGCCCTGCGTGACACGCAGGTATTGGCCGCGGACGTGGGAGTGCCAGGCGGTGCGGGCACCGGGCGCGAACCGCACGGTGGAGACGATCATCCGCTGGTCGTCCTCGTGGGGGAGGGCGATGGGGTCGAGCCAGACGTCGCCGGCGAATTGCTCGGGCGGGTTCTTGGTGGTGGGGGTACGGGGTTCGATGTTCATGCGTCTTCCTTCTGCGATACGGGAGTATGTTCGGTGGCCGCCCAGGACGCCAGGAGGCGCAGCCCGTCTTCCGATGGCGTGCCAGGGTCGGCGCTGTAGGCGGTGAGGGTGAGGCCGGGGGCGTTGGGGATGGCGAGCGCGTCGAAGGCGAGGCGGAGGTCGCCGACCGCGGGATGGTGAAAGTCCTTGTGCCCTTCGCGGTGCAAGCGCACGTCGTGGCGCGCCCAGCGCGCGCGAAATTCGTCGGATCGGGTCGAGAGCTCGCCGACCAGGTCTGTGAGGTCCCTGTTGAACGGGTCGCGTCCCGCTTCGGTGCGGAGGATCGCGACGGCGGTGTCGGCGGCGTTGTCCCAATCCGGGTAGAGGTTGTGCGAGCGCGGGTCGAGGAAGGCGAAGCGAGCGAGGTTCACCTGATGGGAGCCGCTCGCGAAGGCGTCAGAGTAGAGCGCGCGACCCAGTTCGTTGATGGTGAGGATGTCCAGCCGGCCGTTGCGGACGAACGCGGGCACCCCGACCATCGAGTCGAGCAGCCGTTGGATGCTCGGGGAGACGGTGTGCGCCGGTTTGCGGCGTGGCCGGGACGTTGGCGCCGCGGCGCGGGCGAGGTCGTACAGATGCTCAGTCTCGGCTTCGCTGAGCTGCAGTGCGCGCCCCAGCGAGTCCAGCACGCTGTCGGAGACACCGCCGAGTGCGCCGCGTTCGAGTTTCGTGTAGTACTCGACGGAGACGCCTGCGAGCAGAGCGACTTCCTCACGACGGAGTCCAGGCACGCGGCGGGTGCCGCCGAAGTTCGGCAGGCCGGCCTGTTCGGGGGTGAGCTTCGCCCGCCGCGTGGCGAGGAACTCGCGGATCTCGCTTCGGTTATCCATGCCGACCACGCTACGTCTCCGCCGGGATCGCCGGGAGTCTCTGTCAGTACCCGTATCGACAGGGACTCCCACCCGCGCACAGGGAGGCGTTCACTGGATGCATGACCGATTGGACACCCGACGAACTGCAGGCCATCGCCGCCACCGACGACTTCCACATCTCCCCGTTCCGCGCCGACGGCGCGACCCTGGGCACCCCGACTTGGATCTGGTCAGTCGTGGTCGACGGGAGCGTGTACGTTCGCGCATACAACGGCACCGCCTCCCGCTGGTACGGCTCAGCCGCAGCTCAGCGTGCCGGGCGGATCACCGCGGGCGGCGTTGAGAAGGACGTCGTCTTCACACCCGGCCACGACGCAGACCTGGACGCACGCGTCGACGCAGCCTACGAGGCGAAGTACGTCGGAAGCCCCTACCTTCCTCCCATGCTCACCGACAAGGTCCGCGCGGCGACCGTCCGCGCCGACCCACGCTGAAAGGAAAACTCATGACTGACGAGACCACCGGTTGGACCGGCGGACAGCGCGCTTTCGGAGACTTCGCAACCGGGCTCGTGCACTACACGGACAAGCTGCTGTTCGACGAGGTCTGGGAGCGGCCGCAGCTGTCGAAGCGCGACCGCAGCCTTCTGACTGTGGCCGCATTGCTGACGGCGGGCAATACGGAACAACTGAACTTCCACCTCGCGTTCGCGAAGCAAAACGGTGCGACCCAGGAGGAGCTGGTCGAGGCGATCACGCACCTCGCGTTCTACGCTGGCTGGCCCAAGGCCATGTCGGCGATGACCGTGGCGAAGAACATTTTCGCCACCGACGACAACAGCATCACAAACGAACAGGAGCACTGATGACCATCTTGAACGAGACATACATCCTCTCCAACGGCGTCCTCATCCCGAAGCTGGGGTTTGGGACCTGGTTCATCGACGACGACCGGGCAGCGCAGGCGGTCCGCTCGGCGATCGAGGCCGGCTACCGCAACATCGATACCGCTCAGGCGTACGGCAACGAACGTGGCGTCGGCGAGGGCGTCCGCGCCAGCGGCGTCGCCCGCGACCAGTTGTTTGTCTCGACCAAGCTGGCAGCCGAGATCAAGGACTACGACGGCGCCGTCGCGGCGATCGACCGTTCCCTGCAGACACTGGGCCTGGACTACATCGACCTGATGCTCATCCACAGCCCGCAGCCGTGGAACGACTTCCGTGGCGGCGACTACTCCGAGGGCAACCGCGCAGCCTGGCGGGCACTCGAGGAGGCTTATCAGGCTGGGAAGCTGCGCTCGATCGGCGTCTCCAACTTTCTCAACGAGGACGTCGACAACATCCTGACGGCAGCGACGGTCGCCCCGCACGCCAACCAGTTGCTCGTTCACGTCGGCAACACCCCGGACGAGTTGCTCGCTTACTCCGCGGAACACGACATCCTCGTCCAAGCGTACTCACCGTTCGGGCACGGCGCGATCCTGCACAACGAGGAATTGACGGCGATGGCCGACCGCTACGCCGTCTCGGTTTCCCGGCTGGCTCTGCGCTACACCATCCAGCTCGGGACTGTGCCGCTGCCCAAGACCGAGGACCCGGCGCACATGCGCGACAACGCCGAACTGGATTTCGTCATCTCGGACGAAGACATGGCGAGCCTGCGCGGGCTGCGCATCCGGGACTACGGCGACGACTCCGTCTTCCCCGTGTACAGCGGAAAATAGACAGCCTTCACAGCCCGCAGAAGCACGGGCGGGCACCTAATTGAAAGGGATGCCCGCTATGAGCAGTCCATCGCGAACGGGCAGAATAGTCCGGCCCGTGGTGGCTCTGGCGGTGGCCTGCGCGATGCTCACGGCATGCACCCGGTGCAGCCAACGGCGACGAGCCCGGCGGTACCGACCAGGCCAGCATAGGCGGCTCTCTCGGGCCTCGGCACCGGCACGATCTTGATCAGCCGAGGGCGTAGTCCTAGTTGGAGTATCAGGTTGTCTGGCGGGTGAGGCCGCGTTGGACAATGGCGCGGTCAGTTCTCCGGGAAGGTGAGGCCGGTGAGTTTCGTTAGGCGGTCGATCAGGGTCGTCTGGAACTCGGCATCAACCGTTGCAGGGTGTGGTTGACGCACCTGACGGTGATGCCAGTACCCGCCGCTCATGGGAACGAAGTCCTGTTCGCCAGCGGTGGCCAGCCATTCCTGCGTGCGGTGACCCTCCTCGAGACTGTCCGGCGCTCTGCGCCCACCCATCCGAGTAGGGACCCATCCGGGGTCGACCGCGTGGGATAACGTCGACCGGCTTCTTGAGGCGAGTGCCATCGCGAGAGTGGTGACAAGCAGCTTGCTGGTCGAGTAATCGCCGCCGTCGAGCGTGCGGTCGAGGTCGGTAGATCCCGAGAAATGCATGGAACTGCTGAGCACGATGGAGCGTCGCGGCGGGGTCAACGATGCCATGAGGATGTACGGCGCGATCACGTTGACCGTTGTGACCTGAGGGCCTTCGATCACTCCGGCATTGTGGATGACAGCATCGAAGCGGCCGAACTCATTCGCCACACGGGCGAACTCATGCGTCTCCTCACTGTCGGACAAGTCGCCGAAGACGACGCCGTGCATCCGCCCAAAGAGGGCCGAGTCGATGATCCGGTCCCGACGGCGCGCGTGAAGGACGACCTGGTGACCGGCGTGCGCGAGTGCGTCGGCGGTAGCGAGTCCGAGCCCTGTCGAGGCCCCGGTAACCAGGATCATCACTTCGCGTCGCTCCCGTCAGCGCCGTGGGCTTCTTCAGTCATGTCACTAAGCAAAGCGGAATCCACGCCGCTGAGGGAGACCCCGAAGAGAGGTGTACCGATAGGGCATCCCTGATTCGCGCGGTTCGACATAGCCTCGAGGCATGGACAACCGTATGGAGGTTCGCGACTTCCTCATTTCGCGACGGGCGAAGCTCACCCCTGAGTCGGCGGGCCTGCCCGCTGGCTCAGGTCGTCGCGTAGCCGGGCTGCGCCGGTCGGAGGTGGCGATGCTCGCTGGCGTCAGCGTCGAGTACTACTCGAAACTCGAGCGCGGCGCAGTCGGGGGCGCATCGGCGTCTGTCCTCGACGCGATCGCACGGGCCCTGCAGCTCGACGACACCGAGCGCGCGCACCTGTTAGATCTGGCCCGAGCGTCCGACGGCATCCCGACGTCCGGGCGTGCCCGTCGCCGCGTTCAAAAGAACCCGGCGACCCGCCCCAGCCTGCATTGGGCTCTGGCAGCTATCACCGACGGTGTCGCGTTCGTGCGCAACCCGCACCAAGACATCCTTGCGACGAACGACCTCGGCCGCGCGTTTTACGCGCCGCTGATCGGAAACGGCGGCCGAACCCCGAACCTCGCCCGATTCCAGTTCCTCGACCCCGCCTCTGAAGACTTCTATCCCGACTGGGACCTCTTCGCCGAGATGTGCGTGTCGATCATGCGCGCCGAAGCCGGCCGCGACCCGCACGACAAGGCCCTCCAAGACCTCGTCGGAGAACTCTCCACCCAGAGCGACGTCTTCCGCCGGCTCTGGGGGGCGCACGACGTGCGAACCCACGGCGCCGGCACCAAGCGCTTCGTTCACCCGGTCGTGGGCGAGGTGACGCTCGCCTACGAGGAACTGGCCATCACGGCCGAGCCCGGCCACATCCTCATGGTCTACACCGCGGAGCCGGGTTCCCCGTCGGCCGAACGACTCCGACTCCTTGCCTCTTGGACGGCGGCGCAGGTGCCCAGCGAAATCTCCCTCCCATGACGGAGACTAAGCGGGGGCGGCCGGACGCCCGGACGAGCACAGTGATGACTGACCCCGATCAGGGGACCCCTTCAAGGGGAGCGCTGCCACTCGTTGTCTATGTGCTCGCGGTCGGCACGTTCCTGATGCTCACTACGGAGTTCGTGGTCGCCGGGATCCTCCCGGAGATCGCCGGCGATTTGGGCATCTCGCTGACCCAGGCGGGGATGCTGATCACAGTGTTCGCGCTCGGGATGATCGTCGGATCACCGGTGATGACGATGCTGACCCTGCGGTTGTCGAAACGTCTGACCCTCGTGCTGGCGCTCGCGGTATTCGTCGTCGGGCATGTCGTTGTTGCGCTCGGGTCGGATTTCACGGTGCTACTGGTGGCGCGGTTCGTGACGGCTCTCGCGACCGGCGCATTCTGGGCGGTCTCCGCCGTGGTCGCCACCCGTGCTGCGGGACCATCGTCTGGCGCACGGGCGCTGGGGATCATCGGCGGTGGAGGCGCGCTGGCCACGGTGCTCGGCGTGCCGATCGGCGCTCTCGTGGCGCAGGCCGTCGGCTGGAGAGGGACGTTCTGGGTCCTGGCCGCGGCCGCGGTGCTGGCGATGCTCTTCGTCGCCTTCCTCGTTCCCCATGACACACCGGAGCCCGGGTCGACCTCGATCCGGTCAGAGCTGGCCGGCCTGCGATCGGGACGATTGTGGCTGGCGTTGCTCGCGTGCGCGACGACGACCGGTGGTGTGCTCGCCGCGTACTCCTACATCTCGCCGATCCTCACCGACCAGGCCGGAGTCCCGGCCGCGTACGTTCCGTGGGTGCTCACCGGTTTCGGAGTCGGATCGTTCATCGGCACACTGCTCGGCGGCCGCTGGGGCGACGCCCACCCGGGCCTCGTCACGATCGTCACGCCCGCGGTGACGATCGTTCTCCTGTTCGGAATCAGCGTGTTCTCCGGGATGCCGTGGCTGACCGTCGCGCTGGTGGTGCTGCTTGGCCTCTTCGGCCTCAGCGCCAACAGTGTGCTCATCCACCTCGCGGTCGGGTTCGCAGGCCGGGCAGCGACCCTCGGATCCGCGCTCAGCGTCTCCGCGTTCAACGCAGGCACCGCCGTGGGCACCGCGATCGCCGGCGCCACCCTACTCACCCCGATCGGCATCAGAGGCCCAGCAACAGTCGGCACGATCATCGTCGCCCTGACCCTGTTCCCCACCATCGCTCTTGCCGTCATCCGCCGGCGCGCAGTGCCACCGACCACCGCATACCGAAGGACAACCTCATGACCACAATTGCCATCATCGGAGCAGGACCCGGCCTGGGACTGGCCGTCGCACGCCGATTCGGGCATGAGGGCTACGCCGTCGCGTTGATCGCCCGGCATCAAGGTCGTGTCGACAAACTCGCCGCCACGCTCGCCGCGGAAGGCATCACCGCGCAGGGATTCACGGCGAACGTCCGCGACGCCGACGCCCTACGCGGCGCACTCGAATCGGCGGCGGAGCGCCTCGGCACCATCGAGGTTCTGCAATACAGCCCACTCCCGGCGAAAGAATTCATGCGCCCGGTCTTGGAGACCACCGCCGCTGACCTCGTCGGACCGGTGGAATTCTCCATCTACGGACCGGTCACCGCCACCCACCAGGTCATCCCGGGAATGCGTTCGCTCGGCACAGGGACGATCGTGTTCATTAACGGAGCGAGCGCAGTACGGCCCGGAGCGACGGTCACGGGAACCTCCGTCGCCTTCGCGGGTGAGAGCGCATATGCCCAGCTGCTGCATGACGCGCTCGCACCCGAAGGAATCCACGTCGGTCAACTGATCCTACCGTTGGGCATCGGAGGCGGCGACCCCACGCACGAACCCGCTACGATCGCCGACACCATCTGGCAGATCCACACCCACCGGCGGGACTTCCGCACCTACGCTGCCCCACTCAACTGATCGAGGATCGAAAAGCAGAAGCAGGGGAGCTGCCACCGAGTGAGGTGTACCAACAGGGCACCCCACTCTTCGGAGCCAGGTCGTAGCGTCAAGAAGGCGAGCTGCGGGCGGGCGGGGAAAGCCTTGGTCGTCACCCAGAGTTGATTCTGCCTAAACCCCGACCGCGTTCATCACGAAGGAGAACACAGCAATGCGTGGAGTGATCATGTACGGACCCGGCGATATCCGCGTCGAGGACCGCGACGACCCCGTGATCGAGGAGCCGACGGACGTGATCCTCAAGGTCACGGCTTCTTGCGTCTGCGGGTCGGACCTATGGCCATACAGGGGAATCGAGGCAATCGAGAAGCCGACACCGATGGGACACGAATACGTTGGTGTGGTCGAGCAGATCGGCGACGACGTGAAGACCGTTCAGGTGGGCGATTTCGTCGTCGGCTCCTTCTTCGCATCCGACAACACCTGCGAGATCTGTCAAGCCGGATACCAATCCCACTGCATTCACCGTCAGGCGGCGGCGGCGACCGGCGCACAGTCGGAGTTCGTCCGGATCACGCTGGCTGATGGCACTCTGGTGAAGACGCCGACTGCGCCGACGGCCGCACAGATCCCCAGCCTCCTCGCGGCATCCGACGTACTCGGTACCGGCTGGTTCGCGGCGATCGCTGCAGAAGCGGGACCGGGAAAGACTGTCGCGGTTGTCGGCGACGGCGCTGTCGGCCTGTTGGGCATCCTGGCCGCCAAACAGCTGGGCGCCGAGCGGATCATCGCTATGAGTCGCCACGCCGACCGGCAGGCGCTCGCGCGACGTTTCGGCGCAACCGACATCGTCGAGGAGCGCGGTGACGATGGCGTCGCGAAGATCAAGGAGCTCACAAACGGGCTCGGCGCCCACTCCGTCATCGAAGCGGTCGGAACGCAAGAGTCGATGATGCAAGCCATCAAAGCCACCCGCGCCGGCGGTCACGTCGGTTACGTCGGCGTCACTCACGACGTTGAACTCGCCGGCCTCGAACTGTTTTTCTCGGGCGTGCACCTCCACGGCGGGCCCGCCCCAGTTCGCCGCTTTCTTCCCCAATTGATCCAACTGATCATGGACGGCGAAATCGACCCCGGCGTCGTCTTCGACCTCACCCTCCCGCTGGAACAAGCCGCTGAGGGCTACCGGGCGATGGACGAGCGTCGCGCGACGAAAGTGCTGCTCACGCCCTAACCGGGAAGCGGCACGTCGAGGCGTGGCTGCCACGGTCCAGCACGGCCCGATTCAGAGCACGGCTGCTCGTTCCGTGTCGCGCCGGAAGAACGCGCGCAGCACCACCCTCCTGAGCGCGTACCAGGTGAGATTGAAGACGGTGATCATCCGGGTGGTGGACGCTGCGATGGCGGTGCCGACATCGAGAACCAACAGTGCCCAGCTCAGCCAAAGACCTTCGTTGACCACAGCGATGACCAGGTAGATCGCCGAGCCGCCCACGTGGTGAGCGCGCACCAGCTCGGTGCTCTGCCCAGCGTTCGAAACCACGGCTGGAATGATGGCAATGGCCCCGAACGCGGCAGAACCGAAGACCTGATCGATGGTGATCATCGCACCGGCAAAGTTGAGTCCGGGCATGAGGATCGGCAGATAGCGTCGTCCGAGCCGTCTAGACATCTGTTGGAGGATGGGGATGGTGGCAAGCAGTGAGAGTGCGCTGGTGATGATCTGAGGGAGCTGACTGATGTGGATGCCGTGTGCCGTCCACCCGACGTTCACGGCGAGCATGGCCCGCCAGGCGATCAACGACAAGCCGTCTCGCCTCGTTCGTGCAAGCCGAACAAGCGTCAGATCTCGACGGCGTGATGGAGCGCGACCTAATTGGATGCGGTGACGTGGAACGCGCAGTCACGCACACACCCGGCGAGGGCTTTCATGCCGACCGAGATGTGACCGATCAGAACCAGTCCGTCGGAGGGGACGCCTGCGCCGTCGGAAAGAAAGACGACCATGCTTTGCTTCGGCGCCCAGTACGCAACATCGCCTGACCGATAGGTTCTGACCGCCGCGCCGCCGCTCATGTCGAGGCTGGACGGTAGTTGTGCGACTTGTGCAGTGCCCATCTGGTTGTCGAAACGCAGGTCCGCGGGCAGTAGTCCATCGAGTTGCGTCGCCGCTACGGAGTCGTTCGTCCGGATCTCGACAGGCGCAGCCGCGCTGGTGGTGGCGAAGTGCGAATAGGTCGGCGCAGTAGCCAGGAGCAGCAGCGCGGTGGCGAGTGAGGCGAGAACACGAAATGGCATAAAAGCAGGCAATCATCTGGCTCGCGCGCGTGGGAGTCCCTACCCTGACGTGCCCCGCTAGGGCACCCCAGATGCGATCGTCGCGATCTACCCTGGGGTCATGGATGACCGTTCGGAGATCCGCGAGTTCCTCATCTCGCGGCGTGCCCGTGTCGAACCGGAACAGGTGGGTCTGGCACCGGGCGGTGATCGTCGGGTTCCTGGTCTTCGCCGCGGCGAGGTCGCCGCGTTGGCAGGCGTGAGCGTCGAGTACTACGCACGCATTGAACGCGGCGCGATCGGCAGTGCATCTGACGCGGTGCTGGACGGCCTGGCCCGAGCACTCCTCATGGACGACGCAGAACGCGAGTACCTGTACCGGCTCGCCCGCCAAGCTGGGGGCGCGACAGCGGTGTCTCGTGGCAGGCGCAATGCGCCCGGACTGTGGAAGCCCTCCGCCAGCATCCAGTGGTTCCTCGATTCGATGGTCTCCGGAGCCGCGATGATCGGGAACGGTCGCACGGATCTTCTCGCTTGGAACGCGTTGGGCGGGGCCTTGATGAGCGAGATGATCGACACGGCGACGACCTCCACCCCGAACTTTGCACGTTTCATCTTCTTCGAACCTGTCGCTCGCCGGTTTTTCCCTGATTGGGAAACCGCGGCCGCGATGAACGTGGCGCAGCTGCGCACAGAGGCCGGCCGTGACCCGCACAGCAAAGAGCTTCATGACCTCGTCGGAGAACTGTCGACCCGGAGTGACCATTTTCGACAGCTGTGGAGCCGACACGATGTGTGGCACCACGACACGGGCAGGAAACGCTACAACCATCCGATCGTGGGCGACTTGACCCTCCACTTCGACGGGCTGGATCTAGTCGGGCAGCCCGCTGTGCAACTCACTGCACTCACTGCGGAGCCCGGATCCGCAGACCACCAGAAGCTGCAGCTTCTTGGCGCATGGGTTTCGTCCCGGGACCGGGCCCCGATCGCCTAGATAGGTGTACTGTCCGGGTATCGCTCAGCCGGGTGTGGCTCTCTACGGTAGAAGTATCGGATCGAGAGGGGCCGCCCATGAGAAATCCAGCGCGAACCCACAGGATCGTCCGTCCGGCAGTCGCTCTTGTGGTGGCCTGCATCCTGCTCACCGCCTGCAGTGCGAGCCAGTCCACGGTCACCGACGCCTCCGCAGCGTCGACGTCTTCGACGCCACCGCCACCCACCCCGGAACCGACAGGAGAAGCCGTGACGGAGCTCCCCATCCGCATCGTCGTCGGCGATCAGACTCTCGACGGCAGACTCCGGGACAACCCCGCTGCGCGGTCATTGATCGCGCAGCTTCCGCTCACGCTCGGGTTCTCGGACTTCGGAGGGCAGGAGGTGATCGCATCCCCGCCGCAGCCGTTGACAATGGAGGGGATGCCGTCGGGCCAGAGCGCACCGGCCGGGACGATCGGCTGGTACGCCCCCGACGGCGTGGTCGTGCTGTATTACGCGGACGTGGGCTACTACAACGGGATCGTGCGCATCGGCCAGATGGACGGGGACTTCTCGATCCTGACGGACTGGAGCGGCCCGCGCACTGTCACGATCGAACGCGCCGACTAGCTTTAGTCGCCCGACTGGTCCATCGGTTCGTACTCGCGCGGGATCGGCATCCCGCCGGTTCGGAAAACGATGCGCAGCACCCATCCGTCGAGGACTTCAGCAACCACTCTCGCAAATCCCTCTCTCGAGAATCTGCCGTTTGAATACATTTTGACTACAAACGTGTGACTTCATATGAGGTCTTCCGAGATCACACTTCGTTGATTTTCCGCGAAAGTTCGCCCTCATACCAAGGAACACAAAGGCTGAACTAGAGTTCAAATCCCAAGTGCGCCCGACTTCAGTCGGGTGGTCTGGGTCTTCGCGGCCTGCTCGGGCGCAAGGGAGTCGCCGGGAGCTTGAGCGCCGAAAGTGCCAGCCGCCCTCTGACGAAATAAGCCCGGAGGGCGCGTCAGACGGCAGCTGGAACGGCAAGGTGCGTCAGCGACCTACGATGAACAGTCGGACAGCCCTCACCCCATCTGGACAAGACAGCGTGCAGAGCAGGTCCATGCCCTACTCCTGGAGTTTCGGTGGCCAGATCACTGCGCTGCCCGGGGCTGGCGTTGTCGCGGGCCGGCTGAGGGGACCCGCCTGCGGCGGCGCAGTCCTTGTTCGTTTTGTTTGTCTTTCCGCCGACCGATCGTAGCTCGTTCCCGGTGCTTCCGTGCCGGGCTTTCGCGGCATATCCTCCCTCCGCTTCGCTCCAGTGCGGTATTCCACGGTCCCGGCACTGCGCACCTTCCATTCGCAATCGATCTCTCCGCCGGAAGGCAAACAAAAACTGTCGACGCAGGGGAGTGATTTGGGATGCGGGTATTCATCATTGACACCAGGAACATGGGTTCGGAACTACAGCGCGGGCTGATCGGAGTGGTTGGCTCGGCCAATCCGAGCGCAGTGGAGAAGCGGGAGTGTGTGGAGGAGGTCAGTCGGTACGTCGCGGAGGGGTGGGCGATCGCTGCTGACCCGCGCACGCCGATCGGCAGGCTTGCCGCGCTGACCGCGGAGACGGCATGCGTTCCGTTTCTGGCACTGAACCGGGTTACCGACCACGGGGGGCCGGTCATCCGCCCCTCAATGACGGGTGCGGGAATACGGGAACTCACCTGAAATGGGGTTCGGTGCACACGGAACGGGTCCCGTCTTGACTTACGGGACCCGTTTCCGACCGTCCACCCCATCAGCTCGACCTCGACCGTGACGCCGCGTGTAGATGAGGGATGGCTTCGAAGGTAGTTTGAGGGCGACCGATGAGAACGCGGGGCACACGTCACGGGAGGACAACGAGATGAGACCACTCCGATACTCGATCAACGTCACCCTCGACGGCTGTTGCCATCACGAGGCGAGGCTGCCTCCGGATGAGGAGTCGATGCGGTACTGGACCGCTCAGATTGGGCGAGCCGATGCCCACCTGTTCGGTCGGGTGACCTACGAGATGAAAGTCGGCGTGGCGGAAGCCGACCACAGGGGCGTGGCCTGACGGGATGGCTGAGTGGCAGGTCCCGTTCGCCGAGACCATTGACCGGGCGAAGAAGCACGTCGTTTCGAGCACGCTCAGCGATGTCGATTGGAATGCCGAGCTTGTGCAAGGCGATGTAGGCCAAGCGGTTCAGCGGCGCAAGCAGGAGTCAGGCGAAGGCCTGTGGGTCGGGGGCGTGACGCTCCCCCTGACGTTGGCAGACCTGGGACTGATCGACGAATACGAGTTCCTTGTACAGCCGGTGCTTGCAGGACACGGGCCGAAATTGCTGGCCGGCCTACGAGAGCACGTCCAGCTGGAGCTCGTGGACCGCCATGAGTTCCGGTCGGGAGCGGTCGCCGTGCGCGTCGGGATTTACAATCGAAAGCTGCGCGTAGTTCGGTATTTTACATGACAATTTCGCGGCGGCCTTCAAAGTGTTTGACTACATTTTGACTACAACTGGGTGATATCGAACGCGATTCGCTGTGATCACCGGACGCTCCAAATCGTTGAATTCAAGCGGAAGTCGACCAAGACCCGGGGGTCTTAGTGAGTCGAACTAGAGTTCAAATCCCACCGGTACCGCCACAGAAAACCCCCGCGATTTCTTTGTTTACAAGGAATGCGGGGATTTTTGTTTTGCTGGGTACTGCAGATTGCCCACAATTTGCCCACAGTTCGCATGGCCAGACACCTATCGCTCGACCCGCAGTCCTTCCAATCAGTTTCTCTAGCCTTTTCGAATTTTTCGAATAAGATGTTTGTGTGACCACGACGACTCCACAACCTGACGCTGCACGGAAAGCCACCACCTACCTCCCCAACGACACCTCCCGAGAGGAGATCGTTGACTTTGCGCGCACGCTCCGAGAGATCGAGGAATACTTGGTTCGCCAAAGTGGACGTTTCGCAGAGCTAGTTGCGCCTGATGGCGGACGTCGTGCAATTCCACCCGAGGTATTCCGTGCTTTGGAGCAGGTGGTGGAGTCGCTCGCGAACGGCAAGGGCGTCACCGTTGCGCCGTACAGCACGCTTCTAACGACCCAGGAAGCAGCCGATTTTCTGGGTGTCTCTCGACCGACTTTGGTCAAGTTGCTCGACACCGGTCAGATGGAGTTCGAGAAGCGTAATCGGCATCGCAAAGTAACACTTCGGGCGCTTGTCGACTATCAAGAGCGATCGCGCCAGGAGCGTCGTTCTGCCCTTTTGGACTACACCAAGAGCGGCCAAGGTATCGGCTCATACTACGCACAGGACAGCCAGCCCCACGGCTCACAGGAAGGCTAGCCCGGCATGGCGTTTCCCGCCTTCTTCGATACGTGCACGCTTTACGGCTCCACGCTGAACGATCTACTCCTTTGGCTCGCCGAGGGCGGGGCGTTTCGACCCCTCTGGTCCGAAGGGGTGATGGTGGAACTGAGGAAGAATCTTGTCGAGGCGGGTTACGATTCCAATCTCATCGACAAGCGGCTTGACACAATGCGAGCGGTGTTCCCCGACGCGATGGTCGATGGTTACGAGCAACTGATCGACGGGATGACGTGCGATCCCAAAGACCGGCACGTCCTCGCTGCGGCGGTTCGCGCAAACGCCGAGGTGCTCGTAACCTTCAATCTGAAGGACTTCCCGGATTCCTCGGTTGAAAACTACGAAATCGAGATAGTGCACCCCGACATCTTCTTGTTGGATCAGCTCGATCTGTACCCAAAGCTCACTCTGGACACCCTTGGCCACCTGGCTGGCACGTATGACGCACCCGTGGTCACAATGAACGAACTTCTTGAGATGTTGGAGCGATCCGGGGTTCCGCGGTTTGTTGAGGAGGTTCGCCGATTCATTTGACGGCTGGCAAGCGATGGGCTGATCCTCAAATCGATCGTGCTCTGGCTTCGTGGAGAGCAAGCGAGACGGAATCCAGGTCGTCGTCGAAGAGATCGGCATAGACGTCGAGGGTCATCGCGGCTGAGGCGTGTCCGAGCATCCGCTGGACTGCTTTGACATTTGCTCCGGATGCGATCGCAAGGCTCGCAGCGGTGTGGCGAAGGTCGTGGATTGTGAGTTCCTCTGGGACGCCAGAGCGTCTTTTTGCGTAGACGAACCAGCCCTTGCGTTGGTCGGGTCGGCGCTGGTGTGTGAAGCCGTCGCCGAACAGGAGTGCCCGGCTGGGCTTGCCGGCGCACAACTCTTCGAGCGGCGGGACGAGGAACTCGGGGAAGGGAACGCTTCGGCGCTTGTGCGACTTGGGTGTTCCGACGACGAGGTCGCCACCGACCATGACCGCGTTCTCGTCGACCTGAAGCCGACGACGTTCGACGTCGACGCTATCGACTCGCAAAGCGACGGCTTCGCCCCAACGGAGCCCGGTGAAGGCGAGTAGCCGAACCAGTGTGCCGTGGCTCCGCGACTCGATCGCAAGCGCTTCGACCTCCCGGTGTGAGAGGTAGACGTGGCGCTTCTTGTTCTTGCGGGGGAGAACGACCCCTCGTGCGGGGTTGCTAGGCAGCCGCCGGTCTCGGACAGCAACGTCGAGGATGCCGGCGAGCACGCCGTAGGCGCGGAGAGTGACCGTGGCACTGCGCTTCTCCGTGAGGGCGGTCAACCAGTCCTGAACATCGCTGTAGGCGACGTCGGTTAGCCGGACCGTCTCCCATCGAGGTGCGACGTGAAGACGCCATGTGATCTCGAGCGGGCGGTAAGCGGACGGTTTCATGGCGGCTTTGCGAGCCTTGAGCCACGATTCGTGTCTCTCGCCGACCGTTGCGCGAGACAGGGCCGGGTCGATGTACTCGCCGGTCGCGATCTTCGTCTGCACTGATGCTAGGTAGATTTCTGCGGCATGCTTTGTGCGCAGACCTCGCTTTTCCTTCTGCGCGTGGTCTGGGGCGCGCCAGCGAACGCGGTAGCGGCGGCCGGCCGCCGTATCTTAGGGAGTGATGCTTCCCATGGCTGAACCCTAGATCCGACCACCGGCATTGCCGCGCCGTTGGATGAGCGCCTGGCGGCTGAGACCGGTCCGGGAGGCGAGGGAGTTCCAGCTCTCGCCGGTAGCGCGGAGCGCGTTGATGAGCTCGTCACGCTGGGTCCGCAGCTGGTCCTCCTCGCTGCGGAGGAGGACCAGGGCCTGCCCGACATTGCTCAACAGTTTGAGGGCGTCGGCGCGGCTCCGCCAGCGTGTCTCCAGGGCAGCGACCGCGTCGGCGGCGCGCCGCTCCGCGGCTCGGACTTCGTTGCGCGCGGCGAGCACTGCTGCGTTTCGTTCGCGCTGAAGCCGCCGCCGTTCGTACGCAGTTTGCCTACGAGGATCTCGGTTCGATGGAGTGTTTTGTCTCATGCAACCAAGTTCCGGGTCGACGCCCATTTCGGCGCGCAAACCCGTCGGATGGAGGTGGCGCTAAGAGCTCCATCGGGTGTTCAGGGGGTAACCATGTTGTCACGCGTGGCCTGTTACCGCGGCGATTCCACAGGTCACCTTCCAAAGTGCCTGCGTGCATTCGCTGCGCCCGCTTTTCTCCCGTCCGGGCTCTACTTCCTTATTCGCGCGGTATTCCGATTCCTCATCGCTCTCTGCATCGCATGCCTCAGACACTCGTGGGGAGTCTTGCTAGTAGTTCGGCGCTGAACGACCGCGATCGCATCGCGTGAATTGGTGATAAGTCTGTGGGCGATGACGGAGCCACCAGCGAGGCCGATTCAGAGTCGCCCGGGACTATGGCCGGAGTCACCGGAATACGTCCTGAAGTTGATAAGTCAACCTGATGGCATCAGGCGATCCGGCAGAAACAAGAGCGTCGAGGATGTCTACAAGAGCTTCCCTGCAGGTAGCGTTCGACTGAAAAAGGGTGCGGTCCCGAGCGAGGTATCGTGTGACAATCCTGACCAACAAAGCCTCGCCCTGTGTGTCGTACTCGTATCCGCTCTCTTTCCCCCGGACGGCGGCATAGGCAATATCCAGCAGGGCCGAGGGAGGGTCGGCGGGCGAAAGGTAGTCCAGAGTCTCGACGACATGGTGAACAACGCTGGGATAGGGAACTGTCAGAAGCGAGCGGAGCAGGTCTCGAGAGAGCTCGTAAAACACGTCGATTGGCGGCTTCGGCTCGTTGTCATCACCTCTGTCGTAAGCTCCGGACGCGAAGTAGACATCGTTGCTTATCCCATCGATGACCGCACCCAAAGCTTTGAGTTCTTCGCGGGCCAACTCGTGTGCCTCGGCTGGGAGGCGCGATAATTTATCACGGGCTGCGAGGGTCCTTGACGAAGCAACCTCTTGCACCTCCAGAGCAAGAGAGAACGCTCGTGAGCGCACATCGCCATCATCATGGCCGGATTCGAAGCCGCTCCGAAACTCGTCCTGGAGCGCGTCCAATTCGAATGCGGGGGTTTCTCGACGCCCGAGGACTTCGCGCACGAATTGGAGCGCATCGACGGAGCCTTGCCAGATGGCCCACGCTGCGCCGACTTGGCATGCCGCTTGCCTAGCCGACTTGCCGCGCGTTCCCATTGAGGAAGCTCGATCGTGGAGGCTGCGGATCAGGGAGACCAATTCGGCAGGCGGAAGACCGATTCGGCTCAGGGCGTAGATGAGCCTGTTCATCACGGCGCCGGACTCTTCGTTCTCGACTTCGTGGTCAAGAATCTCCTTCACGGCCAGCTCGTCCACGTCTTTCAGAAGGTGAAGTTGGCGAACGACGGCAAATCGCACATACACCGATGGATCGCGAGCGAGTTCCAAAAGCCGTGCTCGAAATGGAGTTCCAAGGCCTCTACGCATTAGTTCAAGCATCATTTCGGCAGCGATCGGTCGTGGTTCTGGCGACCAGTGAGGGCTCTCATCGAAAGACTCGAGGTCCGAGGGGTCGTCAGGTGCGTCTTCATGGGACAGCTGAACCACTACGTTCTGCACTTCATTCAGGTCATTGGCCCCGAGTTGATCGATCCACTCAGACGCGACCATGGAAGCAAGTACTTGAGCGACGTCCGTCTTGCTCCACCTAATAAGCCGAGGACTGGCAGTATCCTTCCTCACTGCTTCCCATGCAGCTTGAACTTTGGGCCAGACATTTCGTGAAGCGGATACCGGAGGCACCGTGTTTAGGTGAAGCGTCTCGAATTCCTTGATAGGACTCATGATCGCGATAAGGTCGGCATTGGCTGTCGTAGTTGGATCAATATCGTTGTGGCGATACTGACCGTCGGGATCGTACTCGCTGTCTTTTACCCACATCGTCGGTGGCCGATTCTCCGGGAGGCTTCCCTCGGATTCCAGCGCTCTCCGGTGGGTACGAAGCGCTGACGATTCGATGAGAGCCTCGGGTAGGCAGGCAATCAAACGGTCGCGGACACCGATGGATCGCGCCTCGTCAGGAAGCTCGCTTAGCGATGCAATGGCTGTCTCCACGGTGACCCGGTCAGCGACCTTAAGAGTGCCGTAGCCCTTAGCGATAGCTTCGCCAATCGGTTGAGACAGGCCGATGGAGACCAGTGACGCCGTCGAACTTATGAGAGGTACCAAGGGGGTCAAATCACCTCCCGGTGACGAGGCCACTTTGAGCACGGAACGCCACATAGCGGCAGGGGACGTTACGTGCCGCAGGCTCGAAATGGCCAGACGAAGTCGTGTTGGGCGCTCCTCGGAACTCAGGTCGGAGCCCATTAGCCAGACTTGAAACTCGGCGAACATCTGCTCTTCGTCGTCAGTCGGGTGTTCGGTAGCCCAGAAATAGTGGTCGTCGAGAATCTCCACCGGTTCTCCGTCCCATTGCAAGGCAAAGATCTTAGGCTTGCCGCCATAGCGCATGGAGTAACTCCGGCCAATTGCGGACAAGGCGGTGATGGCCTCATCTGCCGCATGCCCAAGAAATGATGGGAACTGTGTTTTGAGAGAGTGATGGGCCATCTCGTAGTCCTGTTTCCGATTCGACGTCATCGACAAGACACCGGAAGCGATTGGCGTCGATTCGCGGGAGGACTCTGTGTATTCGAAGGCCGCGGAATAGATCAGAGAAACCAAGGGTGCATCCAGCTGCCAAAGTCGAGAAACGTTGTCGGCTAGTAGCGGCATATCGGCGTAGCCTCGCTCGGTGAGGTGGCTTGTCTCGATCACTTCGAGAAGCAGACGCCGAACCTCCCCAACGTTAAATTCGAAGGTCAGGGCGAGCCCCTTGAAGGCGAAGTAGAGGAACCATCGGTCTGTTACCGCTTCGGCCCATGTCCAGCTTAGAAGCGCGCTAGATGCTCGGTGCACTGCCCCAAACACTTCACCTGTCTCAACGGAATCGTCCTTTAGAAACTCGCGGAGGAGGGCTCTCACTAGCGGAGCGGTATCGGCTTCGATATCTATGGCGAGGGCGTCTAGCACGCTCGCCCACATGATGCGCCGATCTGGAGGAATCGCATCACCCCACTCGCCGCTCAATCGCGCGCTGATCAGGTGTCGCAGGACGCGAAGGGCCGGAAGTCGCTCTCCGTTTAGTTGTTCAAGCAGAAATCTCACGTCCAAAAGGGAGTGAGCGTTGTTTGACGCGATGCCCGGTGCAATGACCTTTGCAATTTCGGGCACGGCTGGCTCCCGCGAGAGCTGTAGTGCTGTCTCCCAGAAGGCACGCCTTCCGGAGTCGAGTTGCCATAAAAACTCAAAGTGCAATTGGAAGCTTGGCCGGGCAATAAACAACATAGTTCGTTCAGTGGACACGATTGTTGCGAGGTCTTCGGTCGCGTCTCGCAGAAACAATAGGCCGACGGCGTAGTCGAAAAGTATGTGGTGTGCGAATCCGATCAGCCGGCTGCCGTTCCTCGTGTTTCGTTCCTCGGCAAGGACGCCAGTGCGCAATAGATCGGTAACCGCCGCCTCAGTCTCGACTGACACAATCCGGGACCAGGCGACTGTGAGTACGCCATCGTCTATCATGAGCGCGCACATGGCGCGCAGAGCCATTTCAGCGCCAACGGCGGAGGGGTTCCCGCCCAGCACTCGTCGGGCCCAGTACCGATCCAGAAGCCCGACGCGCGTTGATACGGAAGGGCCCGGCCCGAGATCCCCTCGGTAGCTCAGATCGGCGAACAGTCTCAAACAGAAGAAGTTCCGAAGAATCTCGCGAAGAGTGGGCGGGGCCGCATTGATGGTAGCGGCGAGCGCGGGCGACCGGTCGGCCAGGCGAGCGATCTCCTCAGTCGAGAGACGTGGAATCGCGAAATGCCGCACGCCACGAAGCTCAGCAATCTGGTAATCCGGATCCGCTCCGCTGTCTCCCCGGAACAAGTCTTGAAGGTCTTCGTTATAGCGCAAATCGAATTGTCTAACGGCAGCGACTACTCGCCATCGTCCTCGGGCGCCCATTACTCCAGTGATCAACTCCAATAATGCCCTCTGGCTTTCGGAGCCTCGGCCCGCGTCGAGTGCATCTATTACGAGGTAGCCAGGGGAATCGCCCCGCCATTCCGTCAGGACATCCATCAGGCCATGGTCAAGCCCGATCTCGGTGCGAAGACCGGCGAGGGACATCGCATTCATCGAATCGGCCGAGAGATACACAAAGTCGGCTCCTGGCTCGAGATTGTTTGCGAGCGTCAAGATCGACCCAGACTTTCCCGAACCAGGCTCTCCGGTGATCAGACATGACCCCCGAGCTACCGCTGCCAATTTGGCGTCAAAGTCCCGTGGGATATTCACCAAATTGCCGTCGTCTCCGACGACGGTCTGGAATGCGGTCAGCCGTGTCGCTACGGCGGCCGACCATGATTTGAGTCGACGAATGTCAAGCTGGAATGCTGGCGCGGTGCTTGTTAGAAAGCCATCGGCTTGGAGCTTATCGACCAGCCAAGATTGGGTGATACGCGAGCGCAGGATAGCCGTTTGACTTGCGTAGCTAACCACGCATTCCCACGCGGCCTCAGCTTGCTCAGGATTGCGAAGGCGACCTCGCAGAAACTGCTTCGCCTCTCGCGCCTCTGCCTCGTCCCTATAGGGGTCTACCTGAGTCACGTATATGTGCGAGATAAGGGAATGAATTTCCCGCTCCGAAGGGGTCTGACCGTACACGTCAAGCCAGCATCGATCTATTAGCGTCATGAGGTTGCCATGAAGCTGCCGTTCAGTGGCATTCCTACAAAGCTCGCCGACCGAAGTTGACCCTGTACGTCGAGCGCGCTCTAACAAAGCCGGAGCGGCATCGAGAATGGTGCGACTGCTAGAAGAGGCAGTGGCGAGTACAAGTCGATCCGCCGCTCGAACAAGCGGAGCCTGCGCAACGAATTGGCGCATGGCCTTGCCCAATTGTGAGTTCGCTGACGCGGACGAACTGAGCTGGTGCTTGGCCTGAATGAAGGCCGAGGCATTTGACCCGATATCGACCCGGATGTCGTCAACGTCGTCATCTGTCTCAAGCCACACACTGCGAATCTGCGAGTCATGCGGCCATCCCCAAAGAGGAGTGGCAGCGGAATCGGAAATGGCGCGAACAGCTAGCCACGCGGCCACTCGAGCTTGATAATCAGTGCCTTGGAAGGTCGCGGCGCCGCCGGCATTTGAAATCGTTATCAATCTAAGGCCCTTCCGACCGTCTGAGCGCGGGAGATTTGAGCCCTTGGCCGGCCGACGGTATGTCGTCAATGTACCTTCTCGATGAAAGTCGGTGGCCTAAGCTCGAGATCCCGTCGACCGGGTCCACCTAGGATCAATTCGAAGCGCGAATGGATGCATCGGGCCAATTCGTCAATTCGGGGAGGCGTCGCAACGTTGCGTGACAATCGGTGAGATGCCTCAGCAACAAGCCACGCTGCGAGCTCCATTTGCCCATATTTTGCCCGCAACCGTATGTGTCTCTAACCGATCGAAAAAGATCACAAAGAATCCTAATCAGCCGCCTGGCCAGGCATTTATCTACGGATCGCTGAGATCACGTGCAGTGAAATCGGGTTCAAATCCCACCGGTACCGCCACGTGCAAGCCCCCGCGATCCCAGTTTTTATAAGGGACGCGGGGGTTTTTGCTTTATCCGAAACTGCCATTTTGGCGGGCAGCAACCAGCCGATCGCGATTGCGAGCTATGACCTTCTACCGCCGGCAGAGCAGGCCGTGCTTCCCTCTGAGGCCGATCTTCAGCGAGCCCTCGAAGAGCGGTAGTTGGCTCGCGCAAGTCGCGACTTGCTCCGGCTGAGCCTACGCTTCGGATATCGATGGGGATGGGGGCATCATGATCGAGATGCGCGAGGACGAGGACGGGATCTTCCGCGCCGACGGTCCGGATCGGCCGTTGCCGTACGGGCTTCCTGATGATCCGCAGGAGCCGTTCGTGAAGATCGTGGCCCCGAACATCGACAAGGTCTCTGGCCTGACGTTTGATCGCGGAACGGTGGCGGGCAGGCGATCCCGCCGCGGCCTGATTGCCGTCGCAGCATCGTTGGGCGTTGGTGCTGTCGTGATCGGGCTCGTCGTTGCGGTGCAGTCCTTGATGGCACTCCTGGGCATCGAGTAGTCGCTGACGCTCAGGAACGAGTCCTTCTCACGCCGATGATGCAAGGGTCTCTGCCGAGCGTGGAGGCCGGAGGTTCGGCGGCGAACAGCTCTGGGAACCGACGCCGGCGATCGGCGAGGGCTGCAGCAGCCGCAGGCTCACCCGCCGTTGCTTGTCACGTTGGGTCGCCGAGCAGAGAGATTCGATCGCGCCACTCCACCTCGGACACCTACACGCTCCGGTTACGCGCCCATTCTCCTTCCGTCTGGATCTCCCGTTCTCTCGTGCTCCGTTCTTCTTTGCCAGCCCCTCCTCAAAACGACACTTCAGATCGTGATCTTTGCTCAGTTCTGTCTAGACTTCGGCCCTTGTGCGGTCTAAAGTCCGCGTAGGTGAGGCGACGAGCGATCATTCGCTCCCTCGCCGGTGAGCGGGGTGACCATGAAGCGTGCGGCGGCAGTTACGGGCATCATCGTGGTGTGCGGAGCATTCTCCGCCGGCCTGGACGCAGGGCCAGCGGCTGCGGCCGGGCCGACTCCTGTAATCGTGCTGAACTCCCTGTTCGGCCCGTCGAACGATTTCGCGAATCAGCGGTTCGCTGACGGAGCCCGCACCTCCCTCGCCTACGCCGACCTCACCCGCGGTATCCAGGTGGCCGGCACCGACGCCACCGGCACCGGCATGAACGTCCGCCTCGACCCGCCCGCCGGGAAGCTGCTGGCCCCCGGGCACTACGGCACCACCGGGTCGACGATCACCGGCGTCCCGAACACTGCGAAACCGGTCGCCAGTCTCGTCGTCGGCGGTCAGTCCTCGCGTCAGGAGGGCGACATCGACATCGTCGACCTCGCGTGGGACGCCACTGGGCACATCACCCGATTCGACGTCCTCCTGTCAGGGACGGGAGAGATCCGCTGGAATGAGCCGGAGCCCGCAGCTGTGACTTTCGGCGCGCACGCCTTCACCTTCCCGCGCACGCCGGTCGGACTCGCGCCCGTCTACCAGCGCGAATGGCTCCACAACACGAGCGGTGCCGCGGTCGCGGTCGGCGCGCCCTCGATCGCGGGAGCCGCCTCGGCCGACTTCGCCGTCTCCTCCGACGGCTGCGGCAGCCGCTCGCTACCAGTCGGGGCGACCTGCTCATTCCTCATCGGCTACGCACCGAAGGCATTAGGCCCACGCACCGCAGTGCTCCGCATCCCGATCGGCGGCTCCGCCGAGTCGGTTCCTCTCGCGGGGACGACCCTGCTCGGTACGAACTCGCTCGTCTTCGACGGCAACACGTGGGTGACAGGCGGCTCGAAGAACACCGACACCGCCGGACCGCTGGACATGCACGCCTGGACCCGCCCCGCCTACTATCAGTGGGAGGTAACGAACGCCTACCGCGCCGGCGGCCCCGTGGCCGATCTCGAACTCGTCTCAGCCGACGGTGGCCCCCTGCTTCCCGGACAGCACACGATCGTGGACGTGACGAACGGCGGTCAAGGGCAGTACGGCGCGTTGCTCACTGCCGGCGGCCACGGCTGCGGCGACTACCACGGCACGGTGAACGTGCACTCCTTCTCGCTGGACGCCGACGGGAGACCGGCGCTCGCCGACGTGGACTTCTCACTCGTTTGCGACTCCGACACCGCGCATCCGCTGGTCGGCACACTTCGCTGGCAGGCGCGCAGCGACCTCACCCCGCCGAGCGCCCCGGCTTCCGTGTCCGTCTCCGGCGCTACCGCAAGCTGGACCGCCTCACCCTCTTCCGACACTGTCCGGACCGTCGCACGCCTCGTCGCGGGCGACGGGACGGGCGCGACCCCGACAAGCGGCTGGCCGATCGCCGACGGCCAGCAGCTTACGGGCGCTCTACCCCCAGTAGGCTCCGGTCGCTACACCGTCGCCGTCTTCGCCGTCGACGCCGCAGGCAACGTGAGCCCCTCCCGCACGACGACCTACACGAGCGGCTCGACGCCGACACCCGTGACGGTGCCGAGCGCACCGGTCATCACCGCGGTCACCCCAGGGGATGGCAGGATCACCGTCGCGTTCACGCCTCCGGCGAGCAACGGGGGCAGCCCGATCACCGGGTACCGCCTGTCCAGCACCACTGGCACGCAGAGCGTGACCGGCGCCGGGAGCCCGCTGGTGCTGACGGGCCTCACCAACTCCAGCCCCTACATCCTCCAGCTGGCGGCGGTGAATGCGGCTGGGACAGGCCAAGCGGTGCGCACCGTTTCGGTGGTGCCGACCGCGAGCGCACCGCCGCCCGCGCCGAAAGAGCTTTTGCCGGACCCGGGCTTCGAGTCGGGTGCTGGAGGGTGGAAGGCGTTCATCACCGGCACGCTGAGCACGGTGTCCTCCCCCGTGCACGGAGGAGCATCCGCGCTGAAGGTCACCGCACCGAACAGCACTCCCGGGCTCGTGGGGCTGACTCAGAACACCGCTGTCTCGTCCTCTATCGCGGGCGCCGTCTATACCGCCTCTTGTTGGTTGCGACCGAGCGCCGCCGGCTTAAACATCCGGGCTGAGATTCTGGAGTACACGCAGGACTTCCGGAGTGACATTCACCTGCCGATGACGACGGTCCCCGCGCTCGCGACGGGTACATGGACCAAGGTCACCTGGTCGGGTACTGCGATGCGCTCCGGAGAGCGGATGATCCCGCAGATCTACTCGACCGACCAAACCGCAAGCACCGGTTTCATCGTTTACGACGACTGCTCAGTGACGACGAGATGACGGACCAGGGTTGGCCCTCGGCGGGCAGTGAGCGGTCCATTCTGGTCGAAAGGGTGCCGTTCCGTGCCGCGCAAGGCCAACCCGCGAACCAGCTGCGCCGCTGGCTTCAGCCCTTCTCGAGGTCGGGCCGATTGATGGCATACCGCTCGTAAATGACGCTGCCTCCAAACTCCCTCGTCTCCAGGAGCGTCATCGGCGTCTCCTGCGCGCGCGAGGGGAAGAACGGCGTTCCGCCGCCCAACACGATGGGAGCCCGGAAAAGCCGCGCCTCGTCGATCAATTCGAGGATGAAGGCCTGACCAGCCAGCGTGGCGCCTCCGATCTCCAGGTCCTTGTCGGTGCCGGCCGCCATCGCGCGAATCTCCTCGTCGAGTGGATCGGTGGCCTGCCGTGCATTGCCTTGCGTTTCGACGATGGAGCGGGAGAACACCACCTTCGGTAACGCCGTCCAGACGTCGGCGAACTCGGCCGACAGCGGCGAGGAACGCATCGAGGGATCAGTCTCCCAGGGCAGCATCGTCTCGTAGAGCCGGCGGCCGATGAGGGTGCCGCCCAGCGTACGGACTCGCGCGAGATGGAACGCGAAGAGCTCGTCGTCGGGAGCGGTCCAGTCGATGCGGCCAGTGGGGTCAGTCACAAAACCGTCCGCGGAGGCCGTCATCGAGAACATCAACATGATCGCCAATGTAGACAGTGTTTTCGTTTGTGGGCAAGGGAGCGGAGAGCCAGCAACCCGTGTTCGCCTGACCGGCTAAGCTCCAGCATGGCCATTGCTGACGCGGGCGTTCCCATGGGTGACGGGACGGAACGCCGCGTGGACTGGCTGGAACTGTTCTTCGACGTGGTCTTCGTCGTCGTGATCGGCCAGCTCACCCGCCTGCTGGCGGGCACCCCCGGTGTGACGGACTTCCTGCTCGTGATCAGACGCGCAAACACGGTGAGGGAGACCCGTTCGTGAGCGCCAGATCCGCGATTACTGCCCAGTCCTCCGCGAAAAGGCTGCCTGGTCTCCAGCTTGGCTCAGTGACCTCCGCACAGGCGTGTCCAAGCGGTCCGCGACGACAGTAGCCAACGGCTCACCGATGGATGAGAATCGTTGCCATGCGGCAGATAATCAGCACACCGGAGGCGCCGAGTTCGCCTCTGTACAGCCAGGGCGTCAAAAGCGGTGGTTTCGTGTATGTGTCGGGGCTTGTCGGAATCGATGTGAGGACGGGGCAGCTTGCGGGCCAGACGATTCAGGCGCAGACACGGCAGTCGCTGACCAACTGTGAGGCCGTTCTCCGAGCCGCTGGCGCGACTCTGGCCGACGTGGTCGAGGTCGGAATCCTGCTCGCAGATCCGGATGACTTCGCCGGAATGAACGAAGAATGGGCGCGCGTGTTTCCGACGGATGCGCCGTGCCGTTACGCCGCGAAACTCGGAGCAGTGATCCCCGGCGTCCTTATTTCGATCCGTATGACCGCGCACATCGCACCGGAATGAGCTCCACGAAAGTCCTGCACCGAAGGGAGAGTCCGGCGGCTAGACATACGGAGGTGGCTTAAAAGCGATCCTGCGTTCGCTTTGCGCGACAGCGGAGTTAGGATGCTCTCGGAAAGAGGGTGCCGTGCCGAAAGTGACCGAGGCTCACCGCCAAGCGCGGCGCAACCAGATCCTGGACGCTGCCGTCGCCTGCTTCGTCCGCACGGGCATCCATGCCACCACGATGGCGGATGTGATCGCGGCGTCAGGCCTGTCGTCGGGGGCGATCTACGACTACTACGGCAGCAAGCAGGAACTCGTCCTCGCGGCGGTTCGACGAGAGGGTACCGGCCGCGCGGCAGACATCGAGGCCGCAGGACACGACAGGGCCATCCCTCCCAGCGAGGTCCTCCGCATCCTGGATGGCGCGCTGGGGCGCCAGCCGGGCGCGCCGACGATGATTCTGCAGTTGTGGAGCGAAGCGGCAACCGACCCGGCGTTCGCCGAGATCGCGAACAGTGCCGTCGCCGAACTGAGTCGAGCCTTCCGGCGTCCCCTCATGCGCTGGGCTGCAGACGAGTGCGGCCTCGACGACGACGCGGCGGCCGACTGGGCCGAGCGGCTCCTTCCGGCCATGGTCGCCCTGAGCCAGGGCCTCGTGCTGCAGAAGGCGATCGTTCGGGGCTTCGATCGCGAACGGTATCTGGCGGGGATCGACCAGCTCTTCGATCAGCGCGCTCCGAGCCGCGAACCGGTCGGTTCGAGGGATTGACGAGAATTCATTGCTAGCGAGTATCGACGTCGGCTCCGTCCCACAGGTCTCCGCACTCGACATCCAGAACCCCGTTGTCGACAAGGTAGGCGCGGGCTCCATGGTCCCCGTTCAGAGTGTGAACGAGCGCACTCCAGTGCCGGCGGCCGATGATGACAGGATGGCCGGGTCGACTGGAATACACGGCTTGGGCGCATCCGTCACGCAGCGACGGCCCCACGGCGGCAAGCAGTCTGGTCACCGCCGAGGCGGGAGCCGAGGGGGTGTCCACCGGCGTGATGACAAGGGCTTGAGCGGCCGTCCGGGATGCGGCAGCGACACCTGCGCGCAACGTCGCCGAGAGTCCGGTGGCCCAGTCTTCGACCAGGATGATCTCGGCCGACGCGGGCACCAGCGGGGCCGCCTCAGCCGATCCGGCGCCCAGCCCGACCAGCACACGATCGCATCCGGCCTCGATAAGCATGTGGACGGCGAGGGCGCTCCAGGGCGTGCCAGTCGGGTCGCGTGCGAGCGCTTTCGGTCCACCGAAGCGGGAGCCGGCACCGGCGGCAAGGACGAGGCCGCACAGGCCGTTGACGTGTCCGGACATTGTCTGCACAGCGTAGCGACATCGGGTGCTCATGCTTGAGCTCGCCGAACGTCTCCTTCCGCTTCTGCGCGCGGGCGCGGAGGTCGCGGCCGTGACCGTTACGCGGGTCGTTCGGAGTGCTCCGCACGGCGTGGGTGCGACGATGGCGGTGACCACGGACGGCACGGTGATCGGATCGATTTCCGGAGGGTGCGTCGAGGGCGACTCCGTGGCACTCGCCCTGACAACGCTTCGCAACGGCGCGACCGGCAGTGCGCGCTTCGGTTTCGACGACGCGACAGCGCACGCCGCCGGACTCGCCTGCGGTGGAACGATCGACGTCATCTCCTACGTCGTCGCAGCGGAGCACATCGGGGTGCTCGAACGTGCCGCGCGTGGCGAAGCAGTCTCGATCGGCATCGTGACATCCGGACCCGACCGCGGTCGCGTCATCACCGAGCCTGGTCTGTTCGCCCCGGCCGCTGTAGCCGGCCGCGAGAACGTCCTCGTTCCCGCGACCTCCATCTCCGGAGCAGCCGAACCACTCGACCTGCTCGTGCTCTCGCGCGCCCCGCTGCCGCGACTCATCATTCTGGGCGCGGGTGAGTACAGCGCGGCGCTGTGCAGGATCGCGACGTCGGCCGGGTATGCGGTCACCGTCTGCGACGCCTGGGAGTCGCTCGCGACCCGGTCGAGATTTCCGGAGGCGGAGCAACTGGTCACGGCCTTCCCCGACGAATACCTGTCGTCGTTGGCGGCCGACGACATCGACACCCGCACGGCTATCTGCGTTCTGACCCATGATGAGCGGCTGGATGTTCCGGCCTTGCGCGTCGCGTTGGGGATGCCTGTCGGATTCGTGGGCGCGATGGGGGCGCGGGCCACTGTGGCCCGGCGCGCGACTCTGCTCAGAGAGGCGGGGGTGGACGACGCCGCGCTGGGACGGCTCCACTCGCCGCTCGGGCTGGATCTGGGTGCCTCGACGCCGAGCGAGACGGCGGTGTCTATCCTCGCTGAGATCACGGCTGTCCGTCACGGCGGAAGCGGTTCGCCGTTGCGCGCCGTCTCAGGTCCGATGCATCATGCCGCCGTGGAGAGCGGCCCCGGATGCCCGGTTGCGCCGGAGGATTCGCGTCAGGATTCGCCTCAGGAGGTGTGGCGCAGCCCCTCCAGATAGACGCGAATGAACCGGTCGACTCGCTCGTCGAACCGGATCGGCGCGGGGCCGCCACTGGCTTGGAGCTCCTCGTGCAGGGCGACGACCGCGGGTGGCGGGTGGGCGACCTGCCACAATCCGGCGGCTGTCAGGCTGGTCAGGGTCACCAGATCCAGATAGGCCTCGCGGGGGAGTGCCGGGGCGGCGGTGTGCAGTGCGTCGGCGACTCGTCCTGCGGCATCGAAGGCCGCGCTCTTCGAGGTTCGCAGCGCATCGAGCGGAACGTTCCGCTCCAACGTGAGAGCCGAATACGTCAGCAGCTGGCAGAACAGGGGGCGGTCGGTGAATGAGCGCGTCAAGACGGCGACCAGCCGGTCCTCGCCGGCTTCGCCGCCGGCCAGCTCGGCGACGACGGCATCGGCCCAGGACTGCCACTCGGTCTCGGCGATGCGCAGGAAGATCTCCTCGCGGGTGGCGAAGTATTTCAGAAGCGCCGTCTTGTGCAGGCCGATGCTCGCGGCGATCGTCCCCAGGCTCACCGCACCGACTCCATCGCGCAGGGCGACGTGTCTGGCCGCGTCGAGGATCGCGGTGTATCGCTGCTCCTTCTGCTCCGGCCTCCGAGCGCGGATGAACGCGACTTCGAGCTCCTCGGATCCGGTTTCCACTCGCTGATCTTAGCTCCGTCGCACCGCCGATTCGTTTCGGGGTCTTGGTAAGTCTACGGTGTTGTCCTATTCTGATGCCACGGAGCGATGAGGGAGGTCCGCGTGCAGGATGTGCAGCTGACGGTCAACGGCGAGAGCCACCGGATGCGACTGGACACGCGGGTCAGTCTGCTCGACGCGCTTCGCGAGCATCTGGGCCTGACGGGCAGCAAGAAGGGCTGCGACCAGGGCGCGTGCGGGGCGTGCACCGTCATGGTCGATGGCCAGCGCATCGCGTCGTGTCTCGCCCTGGCGATCCAGTACGACGGGCGGCAGATCACGACGATCGAAGGCATCGGGACAGACGAAGCGCCCCATCCGATGCAGCGCGCATTCATCCAGCATGACGGGCTCCAATGCGGCTACTGCACGTCCGGTCAGATCTGCTCGGCGATCGCGATGCTGGACGAGTACCGCGCGGGAGCGCCGAGTGTGGTCACCGAGGAGATCGGTGCGACAGGCATCGAGCTCTCCGATGACGAGATCAGGGAGCGAATGAGCGGGAACCTCTGCCGCTGCGGTGCGTACAACGGGATCGTCGCCGCCATCCGCGAGGTCGCCGAGTCCTCCGGGGCTGCCGAGCGATGAGGGCGTTCGAGTATGTGCGGGTGACCGACGCAGACGAAGCGGTGCGCGCCCTCGCCGAGCCGGGCGCCGTGGCGCTGGGCGGCGGAACCAACCTCGTCGACCTGATGCGCCGCGGGGTGGCGCATCCGGATGCTCTGGTCGATATTTCGCGCCTCCCGTTGACGGGCATCGAAGAGCTCCCTGACGGGGGCGTCCGGATCGGTGCGCTGGTGCGAAACAGCAGTCTCGCCGCTCACGTTCTGGTGCGGCAGCGTTATCCCATGCTCGCCAGGGCGTTACTGGCCGGCGCCTCAGCTCAGGTGCGCAACATGGCCACGGTCGGAGGCAACCTCCTGCAGCGCACGCGCTGTCTCTACTTCGTGGACACCTCGGCCGCCTGCAACAAGCGTGAGCCAGGCACCGGATGCGCGGCTCTCGACGGATTCAACCGCAACACAGCGATTCTGGGTACGAGCGAGCACTGCATCGCGGCCCAACCGTCGGATATGGCTGTCGCATTGGTGGCACTGGATGCCGTCGTCGAAGTGCGGAGCGTTCGGGGCGAACGCCGTATCCCGCTGAGGGAGCTGCACCGGCTGCCCGGCGATGAACCCCAGCGGGATACGACTCTCGAAGACGATGAGCTGATCGTCGCTGTCGAGCTCCCGCGACCGGCGAGCGAGAATTCGACGTACCGTAAGGTGCGCGATCGGGCGTCTTTCGCTTTCGCGCTCGTGTCGGTCGCGGCAGCGCTCGAGGTGTCGAATGGGATGATCACGGTCGCGCGAGTCGCCCTCGGTGGCGTGGCACCCACGCCGTGGCGCGCCGTGGAAGCGGAGCGGGTACTCGTCGGCGCACCGGCCACGGAGGAGACCTTTCGTGCAGCAGCGGACGCCGAGCTCGCGGGTGCCCACGGCCGCGGAGAGAACGCGTTCAAGTCGGAACTCGCACGCAGAACCATCGCGGCCACGTTGACGGCGCTAGCAGCAACGGCGGGCGCGGCATGAGCACGACGACGGAGCGTAGTCTGGCGGGAGAATCGACCTCCTACGTCGGCAAGCCGTTGGATCGAGTCGATGGCGTTGTCAAGACCTCAGGGCAGGCCCGGTATTCGGCTGAATACAGCTTCCCCGGTCTCGCATACGCGGCGTTGGTCCATTCGACCATCGCTCGCGGCAGGATCACCACGATAGAGTCCGGCGCTGCGGCAGCAGTGCCCGGTGTCATCCAGATCATCACCCACCAGAACGCACCCCGGATGGCGCCGCCTCCCAAGGTCAACTACCTCAAGGCGGGGACCGCCGCGGGCGGCACTCGGGTCAATTACCTCAATACGGATGAGGTCTTCTGGAACGGTCAGCCGGTCGCCGTGGTCGTTGCCGAGACTCAGGAAGCGGCGAACGAAGCCGCCCGGTTGATCACGGTTCAGTACGAGCGGTTTCCAGCGGTCACCGACTTCATCGCGGCACAGGCGGACGCCGTCACGATCAAGAACAACATCGTCTTCGTCGGAGAGGCGAAGATCGGCGATCCGGAGGGCATCCTCGCATCGGCCGCCGTCAAGGTCGACAACGACTACGCGACGCCACCGCACAACCACAACGCGTTGGAGCCGCATGCGACAACGGCCGTGTGGCACGGTGATTCGCTCACGGTCTACGACGCGACCCAGAACATCGACTGGACGCGGAGGCACCTGGCGCTCCGTTTCAGCGTGCCGGCCAGCCGTGTGAGGGTCGTTGCGACGTATGTCGGCGGAGGGTTCGGCGGAAAAGGCTCCGTCTGGCCGGGAACGGTGCTCGCCGTCCTGGCTGCCCGTTCCTGCGGCCGCCCAGTGCGGATGGCATTGAGCCGCGAGTCGGTCTACCGCACCGTCGGTGCTCGCAGCCCGACAGCGCAGCGCGTCGCGCTGGCCGCAGAGCCGGATGGGCGACTCACCGTGCTCGTACACACCGGCATCTCCGCCGTCGGACGGGTCGGCGGGATGGTGGAGCTGGTGGCCGCCCAGTCGGGTCACGTCTACGAGGCGGCGAACATCCTCCTCCGGCAGGCGACGACCGAGATGGATATGCTGCCGAACACGCCCATGCGAGCGCCCGGTGAGGCGATGGGTTCATTCGCTCTCGAGTCCGCGGTCGACGAGCTCGCGGCAGAGCTCGGAATGGACCCGATCGAATTGCGACTCGTGAACGATCCGGAGCGCAGTCCGATCGACGGCAAGCGTTTCACGCGCCGAGCCCGTCGGTCGGTCTACGAACGCGGCGCGGAGCAGTTCGGCTGGGCCGAGAGACCCGCGCAGCCCCGCGCCACTCGCGATGGCCGCTGGCTGGTGGGCTGGGGTGTCGCGAGCGCGTTCTACCTGCCAGCGCAGGTGCCGGCCGACGTCGTGATGAGGCTCCACGCGGACGGTACCGTGCTGGTGCGTTCCGCTTTCCACGAGATCGGCGTCGGCGCGGCCACGGCGCAGGCGCAGATCGTGGCCGACGCTCTCCAGATTCCGGTCGAGGCCGTGACCGTCGAGCACGGAGACAGCGACCAACCCGTGGGTCCTGGTGCCTTCGCGTCGGCTCAGACTGCCAGCCTTGCTGCCGCCATGCTGCGGGCATGCGAGCAGATCACGCATGACCTCGAACGGCTGAGCCGTCGCAACCGTGCCAGGACGAACGAAGAAACGACGCAGGACGACGCTCGCGAGCACGCAGGTTCGGTGATCTCCAGGGCGGGACTTCCGTATCTGGAGGTCCGCACGGGATCCGACTCGGCGATCGGACACGGTCTCTCCCAGGTGCGGTTCATCACCGGGCTGGTCCGCGACCGGCGGCGCTTCGTGCGACCAGCGACCGGCGCACACTTCTGTCAGGTGAAGGTCGACGTCGACACCGGCGAGATCCGTGTGTCCCGCTGGCTGGGCGTCTTCGACGTTGGACGTGTCATCAACGCGAAGCTGGCCGCGAGTCAACTCCGCGGCGGCATCATCATGGGCATGGGTGCCGCACTGGCGGAGGAAGCACAAATGGACCCGCTAACCGGGCGGCAGATGAACGCGGACCTTGTGGGATACCACATGCCCGTGCACGCTGACGTTCCGAGGATCGACATCGACTACCTCGATGAGCCTGACCCGACATCGCCGCTGGGGATTCTCGGCCTCGGCGAAGTCGGGGTGACGGGCGCAGCGGCCGCCGTTGCGAACGCGGTCTACCATGCGACTGGAGTGCGAGTGCGAGATCTTCCGATCACCCTCGATCAGCTTCTGTGATCGCCGATGACCGGATGGCCGAATAAGTGAGATGACTGGAGGGTGTGATGAGCAAGTCAGGTGATTTCTATCGCAAACAGTGGCCGCGCGTTGGGGCGGTCACCGCTATGGCACTCGGGGGCGCAAGCGTCCTGGTGGCCAGCGGGAAGAGGCGGGACCTCAATCTGAGGGCGCTGTCGGCCATGAACTCGATGGCGATGTCCGCTCACCAGTACGAGGAGTACGTCGACCCTGGCTATTTCCCCGGCATGGCCAATCGCACGATGTTCAAAAGCGACCAGCCGCGAAATTACCCCATGAACACCCAGGGGCTGATGTGCGCCAACGTCGGATTCTCGGTGTTCTACGCGCTCCCTGTCCTCTTCCCGAAAGTCAAATGGCTCACCCTTCCGGCGGCAGCGCTTGGGATCTTCCAGGCCTTCGGGCACGGAGTATTGATGCCTCGATTGGCTCATAAGCACTACAGCCCCGGGTTCCTGACCTCGTTCTTCCTGCACGTTCCCATCGGCATCGCGACTATCCGCGCGGTTCATGCGAAGGGGCCGATCACGGGCGGGGACGTGGCGAAGTCCATTGGCGCCCTCGGAGTGTTCCTGCTTGCCGGCGTCCTTGCACCGAACTACCTCGCAGCCGACAAGAAGTCCCCGTACGTCATCCCCGACAACCAAATGGGGAGCTACGACGTGGAACCAGACGAGGTGGTGGCCGAGTCCGAGGACGCGGCATGAAGATCATCACGGTCGAGGAGCACTTCAGCGTTCCCGGAACAAGTGCGATGGCGAGCATGGGTTCGGCCGGAAACGCACTCGGGGGAAGCACGATGGACACCGGGCTGGTCGGAGGTGCAGACACACGGGGCCTGTCCATCGACGATGCCAGGGTGGCCGCCATGGACGCGGCCGGGATCGACGTCCAGGTGCTCTCTTCGCCGGAAACCCGGGCGGAACATGTCCGCGAGACGAACGACTACGCGCACGAGGCGACTCGGCGATATCCAGGGCGGTTCGCCGGATTCGCGACGCTGCCCTGGACGGATCCGGAAGCCGCCGCCGTTGAACTGAAGCGGTGCGTCGACGACCTCGGGTTCGTCGGGGCTTTCGTCACCAATCGTGTCGAGGACGAGTTCCTGGATGCGGAGAGGTTCGACCCTGTGCTGAAGACAGCGGTCGAGCTGGGCGTTCCGATCAACATCCACCCCGGCCTGCCGCCGGAAGCGATCCGCACGGCGACGACCGCCCGGCTGTCGCCGATGGTCGGCGCCGTCTTCTCCAGCTTCGGCTACGGGTGGCACGTCGATACGGGCGTGCACGCCCTGCATCTGATCCTGTCCGGTGTATTCGACCGCTATCCCGAGCTCCAGATCATCCTCGGCCACTGGGGTGAGCTGATCCCGTACTACCTGCCGCGACTGGAAGACAGGATGCCGCCGCGAGTGACCGGGCTCAAGCGACGCATCACCGACTACTTCGTCGACAACTTCCACATCTCGCCGAGCGGCATCTTCGACTACCGGGATCTGCAGCTCTGCATCCAGATGATCGGTGTCGAGCGCATCCTGTACGCCGTCGACTACCCGATCATGGGGTTGGAGGGCGCCCGCCCGTTTCTCGAGAACGCGCCGATCTCGGACGCGGACAAGGAGAAGATCGCACACGAGAACGTCGAGAAGTTGTTGACGTTGTGATCGCCGAGCGACACGGTCTGACTCGGCGGCCGACTCCTAGCCGGTTCCACGAAATGCCTGCACACCCGTGTCTGTCCCGATGAGGAGCAGCCCGAGCGCGGTGCTGGGGCTCACGAAGTGCGGGACGGAGGCGTCGAGCTTCTGCCGTTGAAGCAGGGCGCCGGTGGCGGCGTCGAACTGGCTGACGGTGCCACCCGGGTATTGCACTGCCCAGACCGTCCCGCCGACGAGGATCGGTGAACCGTTCGCGCCGGGGAGGAGAGGGCCGAGCTGATCGCTGTCGAGGTTCACTGTCTGGATTCCGCCGCCGTTGCAGGGGACGAAGAGGAGGTTCGCTGCGTGATCGTAGGCAGCTCCGCCGTCCGGGTCGCTGCCGCAGATTCCGCCGATCGACGCTACTTCCGAAAGGTCGGACTGGCGGAGGAGGAAGCCGGTATCGGTCTTTCCCGCGACGAACAGCAGTCCCCCGGGCAGCAGCACCGGGTTGCCGGTGCCCAGGTCGTCGTCGGCGCCCGCCGACTGGTCCTTGAACGCGGCAAGCGGTTTCAGATCGCTCGACAGTTTGACCACGCTCTCCGCATACTCCAGGGGGTCGGGGCCGCCCGCGGGCGGGTCCGGGTTGGAGTTGCCTGTCGACACGTAGAGGTTTCCCGCCGCGTCGACCGCCGGTGCACCGCCGCCCTGCCAGATCGCCCCGCCCTGGCCGTCCGGGGCCGCCTCGAAGACAGAAACGCCGGGCGCGCCGTTCTCGTTCACCCCGACCACCCAGCCGTGGTACGCACCGCAGTCGCCGTCGTTGCCGCCGTACGAAATGTAGACGCGACCGTTCGCCAGGGCCAGCGACGCCCGCTGCAAAAGGTGCACCGGATTCTCTCCCGCGGGCAGGGGCGGATCGACCGGCTCCGAGAGCACCGTCTGCCCCGTGGCGATGCGTATTCCCTCCAGCTGGTGATGCACCGTTCCAGCTCCGTTGCTCACCTCGCCCACGACGAACACCGTCCCTGTAGCGGGGTCGACGGCCGGCGTGCTGGTGACTCCGAGCGGATCGATGTTCCCGCAGCCGCCCACCGAACCGACATCGGTCAGTGGTGCCCCGAGCGAGTCGGACCACACGACGTTCCCGGTGGCGGGGTCGAGCGCCACCACCCGGTTCGTCTCGGTCGCGGCGATGATGCGGCCGCCCGAGACGACGGGTTCACCGAAGACCGCGCCGCCCAGGTCTGCGGACCAGGCCCTGGTGAGCGAGGCGAGGGAGGCGCCGGCGCCGACCGCTCCGGTGCGGGACGTGTCGGCGTGGTAGGTCGACCACGCTGTGATTCCCGGAATCGGGACCGGGACCGGGGTGGCGGACGCGAACGGTGTCGGACGGGAAGGCGACGGGGTGCTTGACACTCGGGACAGTGTCGGAGATGGAAGGCCGTTCGCCGAGCACGCCGCGAGCAACAGCAGGCCCGACAGCACGCCCGCCGGCGCGACCGTCCAGAGGCGGACTCGCGTGCGGCCACCGGATTCCCGCGTCGCGCGGTGCATGGCCACATTTTAGGCCGGTCCGAAGACAGGGTGTGACCTCGATTCCTGAGCGCATTCGATTCTCTCTGAGTGCTTTCGAGTGCCCCTGCGTACCGTTTCCCCTTGTCGCCGCAGGTCGGTTCGTTTGGATGGGGCCGTGGCGGGGACGAGTGAGGAGACGGCCGGGCGATGACCAGCGCGCGCCAGTATCAACGCTCCGTCACGCGGGGGTCGCGACTGGCCGGTTGGCTGCGGTCCAGGGCTGTGGTCGTGCCGGTCATGCTCTGGGCGGTCGCGCAAGCCGGGATCTTCGGCTGGGCGCTGTGCGCGCGAGAGGTGACCCTCCTCATGGGCGGCCGCCCGGCCGGAGTGTCCCCGGCGATGCTCCTTTTCCATTGGGACACGGGGTACTTCGCCCTGATCGCCGAGCACGGCTACGTCGGCTCCGGCACCCACGCCACCTGGACGGCGTTCTTTCCCGGCTTCCCGCTCGCGGCTCGGCTGCTGACGACGATGGCGGGCGCGCCGCATCCCGATCTGCAGCAGGTCGCGATCGCGCTCGAAACGGTTGTGACCATCGCTTCGCTGGTGGCGGCCGTCCTGTTGTACCGGTTGGCGCAGCGTCACTACGGCGAGAGGGTCGCCGCCGCGGCGACTCTCGTATTCGTTGCGGGCCCGTACGCGCTGTTCCTTGCGGTGCCGTACTCCGAGGCACTGTTCGTCGCTTTCGCCCTCGCCGCGTGGCTGTGCGCCGAGCGCGGACGATGGTGGACGGCTGGCCTGCTCGCAGCGGGGGCTTCGCTCACCAGGGTCGAAGGGGTCTTCCTGATCGCCGGGCTCGCCGTGACGATCGCCCTGCGGCTGCATCAGCGCGAAGAGCCCTTTCTGTTGAAGACGCTCGGCACGGCGGCGATCGGCTCGGCCGGCGTCCTCGGCTACTGGGCGGCGCTCTGGGTATGGACGGGCAATCCACTGGCCTGGTTCGCAGCTCAGCACGCCGGCTGGCACCGATCGTTCACCATGCCGTGGGCCTCCCTCCTCAACACGATCGAAGCCCTCTTCGTGCCACCCTGGCCGCACGAGGTGCAGAACGCTGCCGACCTGGCCTTCGCGGCGCTGATGGTCACCGGGCTAGTGGTCCTGATCCGACGGCGGCAGTGGGGCTTCGCAACATTCGTCGGTCTGACAGCAGCGGCGATGATGACGAGCACCACCTACATGTCGATCGCCCGCTCGACAGCAGTGCTGTTCCCGCTGACCATCCTGATCGCGACGACAGCGACCGACACGAGCAGGCGATGGATCTTCCGGCTCGCGATCGGAGCCGGCATCGTGCTTCTCGCGTTCAACACCGCACTCTTCGTCAACAGCGTCTGGGTCGACTGAGAAACGTCCGCGGATGCGTCGATTGTGCGAGGCGCGGCCTCTATGATCCGAAAAGTACGAATGAGGCGGGGAACAGTGACGGACGACGCGACAACGGGAATCGCGCTTTCGCGCGCATACTTCGAGGACATCATCGATCCGATCCTCGCACCACGCTTTCCCGGTATGACCTATGCTGCGGGCCGACTCGGTGCCGGATCCGACGTTCTCGGCCTTGACGACGCGACCTCGCGAGATCACGACTGGGGCCTTCGCCTCAGCCTTTTCGTGCCCGAGAGCCAGGTGGCGCACGTGGACGCCGAACTCGAACGGTCACTTCCGGACACCTTTCTGGGCAGGCCCACTCGATTCGCGTTCACGGGGCAGACCGAATCGCGTCATCATGTCGAGGTCGGCGCGGTGGCGGGGTTCGTTGGGTCGCGGCTGGGCTTCGACCCACGCGACGCCTCCTCCGTCAGCGATTGGCTGTCGCTCTCCGGGCAGGCCGTGCTCGAGGTCATGGCTGGACCGGTGTTCCGAGACCCGAGCGGGGATCTCGAATCCGTGCGTACGGCGCTGGCCTGGTATCCGGACGACATCTGGCGGTATGTCCTGGCCTGCGACTGGATCCGGATCGCCCAGGAGCTCCCGGCGATGGCTCGCGCCGCCGACGTCGGTGACGAAATCGGCTCGCGCATCATCGCGTCCCGGCTGGCGCACACGACGATGCATCTGGCGTACCTGCTGGAGCGTCGGTGGCCGCCGTACGCGAAGTGGTTCGGATCGCTTTTCCAAGGTCTTGCGATCGCTGGCGACGTGAGCCCGGCCATTCGCATCGTGTTGACCGCGAACGATGCCGAAAGCCGCCAGCGCGGTCTCGCCGCTGCTCTGGACGCGCTGGTGCGCGTGCAGAACGCGCTCGGCCTGACCGATATCGCGCGTGCGACGATCCCCTTCTGGGACCGGCCGCATCTGCATCCGGACCCGGCGATCGCGGCCCAACTGCTCGATTCGATTCAGGACCCCGACGTTCGATCGCTGCCACGAGGCCAAGGCTCCATCGAGCAACGGACGGACAACGTCGATGTCCTCGTCGACGTCCGAGCACGCCGGAAGCTCGTCGCCGGCTGAGGCTAGGCATGTGAGGCCATCAACCTCGGGCGTGCGTCCCGGCATCGCGAATGCCCATCCCGAATGCCCATCCGGTTTGAAGTCCAGTGCTCAGCAGCGAAGGAGCTGTGGCCGGACGACCAGTGGGAGCGGCGAACCCCTTCGCCGCTCCCACGAGCCTTGCACCGCCCGGTTACCGCTGCGGCAGCACCTTCGTGCCTTCGATCCTCACGGCCTGCAGCTTCTGCGGGTTGAGTCCGAGGGCGGCGAGGATGGTCGGGGCGATCTGCGTGGTCTCGACCGGCGAGTTCACCCTGCGGTGGTCGCCGTCGGCAAGGTTGCTGACCACCAGCGGAACGTTGCGGTCGGCCGCAGTCGCGCCTCCGTGCTCGGCGATCTTCGACGTTCCGCCCGTGTAGACGACGCCGTTCTGCACGATTCCGAGGACATCCGGGATGCGCGGGTCGCCGGTCTTGGTGCCGTAGTAACGGGCGACCTCGGATCCGGCGTACGCCGTGGTCAGGCCGGAGGCCGCAACCGTGGTGGGAGTGTTGCTGACGGTGTTCCCGGCGGCCGAGTGCGACGTCAGGTACTGCTTGGCGAAGTCGGCGGCGGCCTGCGAGCGGTCGGAGAGCCACAGCTGCATGATGTCGTCGTTCGTGGAGAAGGCGACCAGCGCGGCCGCGTTCGGGTGGGTGGCCTTCCAGGCGGCGTTCAGGCCGTCGATGATCGGGCCGTCCGGGACGCGCTTCAGCAGGTTCGGGTCGGTGGGGGACTGGCCGTGCTTGGCCGACAGGATGATCTGGGTGTCGCGGAGGTGTCCTGTTGCGCGGAGTGCGGACTCGAACGACCCGATCGACGTGTTCACGAAGTCGAGCGACTTGGTGAGAAGGGGGCCGGGGACGGCGCCGCCGGGGAGGTAGCCGCCGGTCAGGCCATCGGAGGTCGGCAGCTTCTCGGCGGTGGAGACGGACTGGAAGTTCATTCCGAAGATGCCGGGGACGGACTGTGCCTTGGTTCCGGAGTGGTCCTTGCCGTGGATCTCGTTGACGACCGCCTGCACTTTGTAGCCGTCGTACTGGATCGTCGCTGCGTTGTCCTGGGTCCAGTCGCCGGTGTACGGCGCGCCGGCCTGGCTGTTGATCTCGGGGGTGAACAGGTCGTCGACGCCGGTGCCGGACGGGCCGTTGAGGATCTCGTATGCGGGGTGTTTGTCCGACCAGGCCGTGGTCATCCCGGCGCTCTTGGCCACTTCGAAGATCGTGTTCACCGTGAGGTACTGGTGCGGGTAGACCGGCTTGCAGGTGGCCGGGTCGACAGGGAGGGCCGCGGGGTCGAGCAGCGTGGCCGGCGCGTTCGTCATCGACAGGATGCTGCCGGGCAGGCCGGTGAGACCCTGGCCGGCGTCGATGGAGTTCATGTTCTTGTCCGCGGCTTCGGTGTATGAGACCTCAGCGCCGGGTGCGACCCCCGCGCAGTTCGTCGTTCCAGCGGGGAGCAGTGCGTGGTTGTACGTGTCGTCGTAGTAGACGCCCGTGGTTCCCGGGTTTCCGCCGGTGACCTGGCCGACCATCCCGGGGAAGGAGTCGGAGGGGACGGGGGTCTGGGCATGCGTGTACGTGGTGCCGCTCTTCACCAGCGCGGCGATCGCCGAGGTGGGATGCGTCGAGACGTACCAGTCGAGGTCCAGCTGGTGCATCCCGTCGACCGAGAGCAGCAGGACGTGTTTCGCGGTGGCGCCGTGGCTGTGGCCGTGTCCCGAGTCGCCGGAGCCGTGGCCGTCGCCGTTCTCGTCAGCGAGCGCAGGCGCCGCGCCTGCACCGGCAATGAGGACCAGGCCGAGCAGTGCGGCTGTCGCCGTGCTCGTCGTCCGTGTGATTTTCACAATCATCAACCCTTCTCATCCGAGGCCCCCGTTCGGGGGCAGAGTGCTTCGGCTCGATTGTGGCGACACCGGCCTGCCCACAGGGGGTTGATACGGAAGTCACGCTCAAGGTTCACGCCGCGTTCATCGCCCTCAGGGGAAGCTCACGGACTCGCCGCCCGACCCTACGAGAACGCATACGAATCGCCCGTGTGTACTCCAGATTGAGTAGGGGCGATCGGGTCGCGGATGACGACACGGGATGCGCGGCCGCCGCACGATTGCTGCATGACGACGATACTGACGGCAGCAACACGGGCACTCGTTGGCCCGGAGCCCGCGATCCGGATCGCCGGACTGCGAAAACGGTTCGGGCACACGGAGGCGGTGGCCGGCATCGACCTGCGCATCGACTCGGGTGAGACGGTCGCGCTCCTCGGCGCGAACGGCGCAGGCAAGTCGACGACGATCGGGATGCTGCTCGGCACGATCGCCCCGGACGCCGGGGCCATCCACATCGAAGGCCGCACGCCTCGCCGGGCGGTCGCCGCCGGACGGATCGCCGCGATGATGCAGGACACCGGACTGATGCCCGGCGTGACCGTGCGTGAGCTCGTCGCGCTCACGGCGTCGTTCTACCCCGAACCCGCGGACATCGGCGAGGTCCTATCGACCGCGGGCCTGCAAGGCGTGGAGCGTCGACGCGTCGATCGGCTCTCCGGCGGTCAGTCGCAACGCCTGAGATTCGCACTCGTCGCGGTCGCCAACCCCGCCGTCATGCTCCTCGACGAGCCCACCAGGGCAATGGACATCCAGGCGCGCGCGGACTTCTGGCAGAGGATCCGCGCCTTCGCAGCGTCAGGGCGCACCGTGCTCTTCGCCACCCACTACCTCGACGAGGTGGACGACAATGCGGAGCGCGTGGTGGTCATGGCTGACGGGCGGATCGCCGTGGACGCCACCCCGTCCGAACTCCGCACGCGCTCCGGCGCCAGCACCGTCCGTCTCAGCACGAGCGACCCGTACGATGCCGTGGCCCGGCTGGACGGAGCCGTCGACATCGTGCACACCGGCGACCGCTTCACCCTTCGCACATCGGACCCCGACCGCACTGTCCGGTCCCTGGTGGCCAGCGCGGTCGATTGGCGCGACCTCGAAGTCGCACCGCCGAGCCTCGACGACAGCTTCCTCGAACTCATCCGGGAGAAATCATGAACACCCGCTACCTCCGCATCGAACTCGTCCGCATCCTGCGCGACCCGAAATACCTCGCGCTCGCGCTGCTCGCGCCCATCGGTTTCTACCTGCTCTTCGCCACCATCTTCGGTGGTGGGCACACACCGCCGGGCGAACTGGATGCGCGCACCGAGATCATGGTCGCGATGGCCGCATACGGAGGGATCTGGGCGGTCCTCTCCACGACAGGGCCGCGCATCTCGGAGGAACGGCAGGTCGGCTGGTTCGATCAGCTCCGCACCATGCCCGTCGCTGCCTGGCGGGTGCTCGCCTCCAAGGTCGTCGCGAGCGTGCTCATGGCGCTTCCTGCCATCGTGCTGGTCTGCCTGACGGCCGCCATCGTAAAGGGCGTCAGTCTCAGTCCCGGCCAGTGGATCGCGCTCGTCGCGAGCATGTGGGTCGGCACCATCGCGTTCGCCGCCATGGGGATCGCGATCGGGTACGCGGTCGGTTCCGACGTCGCGTATGCCCTGAGCTACGGCCTCTACACCGCGATGTCGGCGCTCGGCGGCCTGTTCGCGCCTCCCGCCGTGCTGCCGGAGGGGATGCTCGCCGTCGCCCGCGCGCTGCCCAGCTATCAGCTGGCGAACCTCGGCTGGCACATCGCAGCGGGCGACGTGCCGGACCGGGCGAGCGTGCTCGTCCTCGGGGCGTGGACTCTCGGATTCGCCGCCATCGCGTTCGTCGCCTACCGCCGTCCACGGCTGGCCCGCTCGACCCGCTCTCGCGCACACGCGGATAAGCTCGCCGTATGAGCGCGCGCACGGGTGCGGCCGAGGTGCTGCGCGACCGCAGGGTGCTGGCGGTCGACGGGGCGATCGCCCTCGTCCTGGCGGTCATCACGGTGGCCGGCGTGGCCGTGGAACTCGACGGTTCTCCGTTCGCGTTCGGCTCCCCGGTCGGCGCATACCTTCTCGGCGTGGCGGCCTGCGCGCCCCTGCTGTTCCGGCGCGGCTATCCGGTGTCGGCGTCGTTCGCCATCCTCCTCGTCACCGCTGGATACCACCTCGCCGGATACCCGGGCCAGGCGCCAGCCCTCGCACTCTTTCCCGCCCTGTACGCGGTCACCGCCTACGGAACCCGGATCCGCTCGCTCGTCGTCGCTGTGGTCGTCGCCGCCCTGTGGTCGGTGATCCCGATGCTGCCGCCGCACGCGCTGCCGTGGACGTCCTGGGCGATTCTGGGACCCGCGATCGGGATGGTGTGGCTCGCCGTCGTCGGAGCCACGGTGCGACAGTCACGGCTCAGCGTGCGCCAGGGGTACGAGAGTGCGGCGGCGCTCGCCGAATCGACCATGCGCGAGGAGCAGGCGAAGGAGCGTCTGAATATGGCGCACGAACTCCACGACGTGCTCGCGCACACCATCTCGGTGATCTCGGTGCAGAGCGGTGTGGCCCTCGACAGGCTGGAGACGGACCAGGCCGGGGCGCGGCAAGCGATGACGACCGTGCGGTCGCTGGCGAGACAGGCGATCCCCGAACTGCGGGCCGCGCTGGAGATGCTGCGCAACCCGGCGGAGAACCCGCCGGACAAATCTCCGCAGCCTGGCCTCGCGCAGCTCGGCGACCTCGTCGACCGGGCGAGAGGCGCCGGCCTGGCCGTCGAACTGAGGCTGGAATCGGACGGGGCCATCCCGCCGCACATCGAACTGATCGCCTACCGGATCAGCCAGGAGGCGATCACCAACGTCATCCGCCATTCCGATGCCCGCAACGCCTGGATCTCGCTGGTGCGAACCGGTGTCGCGCTCGAACTCGAGATCACGGACGACGGAACCACGGCCGACGGCAGCACGGCCGACGGCAGCACGGCCGACGGCAGCACCGCCGACGGCTCGCCCAAGTCCGGGCTGGGGCTCACAGGGATGTCGGAACGGGCGGCGGCGGTCGGCGGAACGGTGGAGACAGGGTTCGTGCCCGGTGGCGGATTCCGGGTGTTCGCGACCCTCCCGCTCGATGACGGGAACCCGGCCGGGCCGGCGGCCCCGTCCATCCCGTCTGATGCGAGGTCGCCCCGATGACGGTGCGTGTGGCGCTCGCCGACGATCAGGCGCTCATCCGGGAGGGCTTCCGCGCGATCCTGGAACGCGATGACGACCTGGTCGTGGTCGGTGAAGCATCCACTGGACTCGATGCGGTCTCGCTGGCCAGGCGGCTGAAGCCGGATGTCGTGATCATGGATGTGCGGATGCCCGACCTGGACGGCATCCAGGCGACCGCCCGGATCACGGCCGACGCGACGCTCGCATCGACGCGCGTGCTGGTGGTGACCACGTTCGAGATCGACGAATACGTCTTCGCCGCCCTCCGCGCCGGGGCGAGCGGTTACCTCCTCAAAGACCTCGAACCGGATGAGCTGCGTCGCGCGGTGCACGTCGTCGCCGACGGCAACTCGCTGCTCGCGCCGAGCGTCACGCGCCGCCTCGTCGAAGAGTTCGCCGGACGCCCGACCCGCGATGCCGCCGTCCTGGAACGCCTGTCCGGGCTCACCGCACGCGAGAACGAGATCGTCGCCCTCGTCGGCCGTGGACTCAGCAACGACGAGATCGCCGGGAAGCTGCAGATCTCGGTCGCCACCGCGAAGACGCACGTGTCGCGGGCGATGCTCAAGCTCGCGGCGCGCGACCGTGCGCAACTGGTGATCTTCGCGTACGACGCCGGGCTGGTGATGCCGCCGGGGCCGTAGGCCGCACCACCGAACCGGTGTGCCTCTAGGCGTCCCGCACGTACGAGTTCAGCTCGGGCCCGGCGTTCAGCGCACCGTTCACGATGGCCTGGATCGCGAACTCGCTCGCCCCGGCCAGGTCGACCGCGGTCGGGTCGAGGAGCCACTGGAGCTGGAGGCCGTCCATCACGGCGAGGATGGAGGCCGACGCCTTGTCGATCGTCTCCGGCTCGGTGACGTTCTCCTGGGCGCAGAGTTCCCGGAACGCGGCCTCGACTTCGTCCCTGAGGTTGCTGTATCGCTCCTGGAAGTAGCCTTTCGCGGCGTGGTCTTCGGTGACCGACTCCGCGGAGAGCACGGTGTAGACCTGCACGATTCCGGGGCGCAGCGCGTTGCGCTGGGCGGTCGCCACGAGGTGGGCGAAGAGGGCAGGCCCGCCGGGGGCGTGGCGGTCGGCGAGGTGGGCGACGTCGTCCCTGTCGCGGAATTCGAGCACTTCGAGGAGCAGATTCTGCTTGGTGCCGAAGTGGTGCAGGACGCCGGCGTGGGTGATCCCGACCTGCTCCGCGATGTCGGCGAGCGTTCCGTTCGTGGAGCCTTTGGTGCCGAAAGTTTCGATGGCAGCGCGAAGGATTTCTTTGCGTTTGCGCTCTGTTTCTGGGCGTGGACTGGCACTGCCGCCGCTCGTGGCCATTCCTTTTCGCTTCCTGTCTGGTGCTGTTGCGAGTGAGCTTACCACTCAGTAACCTTGCCCCAACTTGCTTTCTGTCCAGTAAGCAAGTTAGTGTCAGCCGACATTCCAAGCATTCCCGGGCACAACGGATGTGCCTGCCAAGAAGGAGAAGCAATGAGGCTTAAGAAGTACTTGTTCGCAGCGTCGGCGATCGCGGCAATCAGCGCGCTCGCCCTCACCGGCTGCTCATCGGACGGCTCGTCCAGCTCGTCCAGCTCGAGCAGCGGATCGCTCACGGTCGCCAAGCCGGACGGCTCGGCCGTGCTCGCCACCCAGATCAACAACCCGTTCATCAGCACCGGGTCCGGGCAGTCGCTCGGCTACAACCGGATGATCTACGAGCCCCTCGCGCTGGTCAACCCGGTCGGGAAGAACGAGACCACCCCGTGGCTCGCCTCCAAGGTCGAGTGGAACGCCGACTACACGCAGCTCACGGTGACGCCCCGCGCGAACGTGAAGTGGAGCGACGGAAAGCCCTTCACGGCCGACGACATCGTCTACACGTTCAACCTCATCAAGAGCACTCCGGCCCTGGACCTGGCCGGCCTGAAGCTCTCCGACGTCAAGAAGGACGGCGGCAACGTCGTCCTCAGCTTCAGCGAGTCGAAGTTCGTCAAGCAGGGCGACGTGCTGCAGACCGCCATCGTCCCAGAGCACCTCTGGAAGAGCATCGCCGACCCGACCAAGGACGCGGTCAAGGACGCGGTCGGCACCGGCCCGTACACGATCAAGACCTTCTCGTCGCAGGGCGTCGTGCTCAAGGCGCGCACCGACTACTGGGGCGGCAAGGTCCCCGTTGCAACGCTGAAGTACCTCGAGTACAACGACAACACCGGCCTCCTCCGCGGCCTGCAGAACGGTGAGACCGACTGGGCTCAGATCTTCATCACCGACTACCAGAAGAACTACGTCGACAAGGACCCGAAGCACAACGTGTTCTGGGGCGCGAACGTTCTCAGCCCGGACATGATCGTGGTCAACACGACCAAGGCCCCGTTCAACAATGTGGCGTTCCGCAAGGCCGTCAACATGGTCGTCGACCGCACCGCGCACGCCGAGAAGGCGCGCAGCAACGCGGGCCCGGAGCTGAAGAACGTGACCGGCATCCCGCAGCCGACCGGTGACCAGTACATCGCCCCCGAGTACAAGGACCAGAACTTCAAGATCGACGTCGACGGAGCCAAGAAGGTCCTGACCGACGCCGGATACACCTGGAAGAGCGGCGCCCTGATCGACCCGTCCGGCACGCCGGTCTCCTTCACCCTGCAGGATCCGCAGGGCTGGAACGACTACGTCACCGGCATCCAGCTGATCGCCACGCAGGTGAAGAACACGCTCGGCGCCGACGCGAAGGTCGCAACCCCGGACGCCGACACCTGGACCACCAACGTGGCGACGGGCAACTTCGACGCCGTCCTGCACTGGAGCGGCTCCGGCTCGAACCCGTGGCACATCTACGACGACGTGATGAACGGTGCATACGTCGACCAGGCCGCCGGCGGCAAGGTGTCCGACAACTTCGGGCGCTACAACAACCCGGAGGCGAACGCCCTGCTCAAGCAGTACGCGCAGGCATCGGATGACGCGACCAGGACCGATGCGCTCAACAAGATCCAGAAGATCTTCGTCGACGACGTCCCCGCCATCCCGATCGGCACCCACCCGCAGCTCGCCGAGTACAACACCCGCACGTTCACCGGGTGGCCGAGCGAGTCGGACCAGTACGCGACCGCAGACCCGACGCAGCCCTCGGCTGTCCAGGTGGTCATGAACCTGAAGCCCGCGAAGAAGTAGTTCCCACAACGTCCGGGGCGGAGGACGGATTCGATACCAGAATCCGCCCCGGACGTTTCGCGGTCAGCAAGAAAGCGACAAGCTCATGACAGACTCCCTCCTTTCGGTGCGCGATTTTTCGGTCGTGTACGACGTCGACCCGCCTGTCCGGGCGGTCAAGAACGTCACCCTCGACATCAAACGCGGTGAGATCGTCGGCCTCGCCGGCGAGAGCGGGTGCGGCAAGACCACCCTCGCCTACGGCGTGCAGCGACTCCTGCGACCGCCGGCCGTCATCACCGACGGAAGCGTCGTCTTCCACGACAAGGACGGCGACGACGTCGACATCAACGCGCTCGGCGTCGAAGAGATGCGCCGGTTCCGCTGGGACAAGATCTCCATGGTCTTCCAGGGCGCGATGAACGCGCTCAACCCGGTCGCGACCATCGGCGCCCAGCTCGAAGACGTGTTCATCGTGCACCGGCCGGAGATGAGCCGCGCCGATCGCAAGAAGGCCGTCATCGACCTGCTGGAGATCGTGAAGGTCGGCGGCCAGCGGATGCGCTCGTACCCGCACGAGCTGTCGGGCGGTATGCGCCAGCGCGTCATGATCGCGATGGCGCTCGCGCTCCGCCCTCAGCTGATGGTGATGGACGAGCCGACGACCGCTCTGGATGTTCTGGTCCAGCGCGAGATCCTCAAGCAGATCTCCCAGCTCCGGCACGAGTTCGGCTTCTCGGTCGTCTTCATCACCCACGACCTTCCCCTGCTTCTGGAGATCAGCGATCGCATCGCGATCATGCGGGAGGGCGAGATCGTGGAGCTGGCGACAGCCGAGCAGATCTGGAACGACCCGCAGCACGAGTACACGCGCAATCTCCTCGCATCGTTCCCGCGCCTGACCGGCGAGAGAGGAGTGGTCGCGCGATGACGACCCTCGAATTCAAAAACGTCACCAAGGTCTACAACGTCCGGGGCTCAGGACAGCTCAAAGCGCTCGACGACGTGAGCTTCACCCTCTCCTCGCACCAGACCATCGGCCTGGTCGGCCAGTCCGGAAGCGGCAAGTCGACGATCGCGAAGATCCTCACGCAGCTGGAGACCCCGACGAGCGGCCAGGTCCTGTTCGACGGCGTCCCCATCCCGCGCTCCGGACGGAAACTGCGCAGCTACCGTCAGCAGCTCCGGATGGTGTTCCAGGACCCGTTCGCGTCGCTGAACCCCTCCCACTCGATCCGGCACCACATCGAGCGCCCGCTCCGGCTCGACAACGTCGTCCCGCGCAGCGAGGTCGACGCGGAGGTGCGGCGTCTGCTGCTCCGCGTCCGCCTGGATGCGGATGCCGTGATCGACCGCCGCCCGCACGAACTCTCCGGCGGACAGCGCCAGCGTGTTGCCATCGCCCGCGCGCTGGCCTCGCGCCCCGCCCTCCTGGTCGCCGACGAGCCGGTGTCGATGCTCGACGTGTCGATCCGCCTCGGCGTCCTCAACCTCCTCGCCGACCTGCAGCGCGAGGAAGGGCTCGGCGTCCTCTACATCACCCACGACCTCGCGACCGCTCGCCACTTCAGCGACGAGATCATGGTGCTCAACCAGGGCAAGGTCGTCGAGCGCGGCCCCGCCGACGACGTCATCCTGCGTCCGAGCGACCCGTACACGCGCGAGCTGCGCGCCGCATCACCCGACCCCGAGAAGTTCTTCCGGGAACTGTCGGCACAGAATTCCGGAGGTGCGCAATGAGCGCCGAAACGCCAACCTCGGTCGACCCGACGCTCGTCGGGACGACCGCCGCCCGCACCGAGCGAAGCGGCCCGCGCATCCCGTGGCGGTTCATCGGCGGCCGGGTGGCCTTCTACCTGTTCACGCTGTGGGCGGCCATCACCGTCAACTTCTTCCTGCCCCGCCTGATGAAGGGCGACGCGGTCGACTCGTTCATGGCGCGGAGCCAGGGCCAGCTGACACCGGATGCAGAGAAGGCGCTGCGTGCGCTCTTCGGCCTGGACAAGTCGGTGCCGCTCTGGGACCAGTACATCAACTACTGGAACATGCTGCTGCACGGCAACCTCGGCGTCTCGATCTCGACCGGCATGGCGCCGGTGGGCGACGCGATCGCCTCCGCCCTGCCGTGGACGCTCGGACTCGTCGGCGTCGCCACGATCATCTCGTTCATCATCGGCACGAGCCTCGGCGCTGTCATCGGCTGGAAGCGCGGCAGCGGCCTGGATGCTCTCGTGCCGGTCACCACGTTCCTCGGCACCATCCCGTACTTCTGGCTCGGCCTGATCTTCATCGCGATCTTCTCGACCACGCTCGGCTGGTTCCCGGCCGGTCACGCATACGAGGTGGGCGTCGAGCCCGGCTGGAACGCCGAGTTCATCTCCCAGGTGGTCTCGCACGCCGTCCTCCCTGTGCTGACCATCGTGGTCGTCTCGCTCGGCGGCTGGGTGCTCGGGATGCGCAACATGATGCTCACGGTGCTCGACGAGGACTACATCACGGTCGCGCAGGCCAAGGGCATGCCGAACAAGCGCGTGCTGTGGCGGTACGCCGCCCGCAACGCCGTGCTGCCGCAGATCCAGAGCTTCGCCCTCGCGCTCGGCTTCATCGTCGGCGGCACGCTCGTGATGGAGATGGTGTTCTCGTACCCCGGTATCGGGCTGCTGCTCCTCAACGCGACCAACGCGAAGGACTACGCGCTGATGCAGGGCATCTTCCTCGTCCTCGTCCTGGCCGTGCTGGTGGCGAACATCATCGCGGACATCGCGTACGCCATCCTCGACCCCCGCACCCGTCAGACGGAGTCCTGATCATGAACCCTCCCGCTGAGAAGACATCCACCCTCGCCCAGCCGGGCGTCGGCGCCCCGGAGACGGCGGCCTTCCTGGCCAGGCGCCCCGAACAGGACAAAGAGCCCGCCGAGAAGAAGACCTTCTGGTCGCAGCTGAAGGTCTCGCTGGCGATGTTCAGCAACCCGAAGTCCGCCACCGGGCTCATCATCATGGGCGTGTTCGTGCTGGTCGCGATCTTCGCGCCGTGGATCGCCCCGTACGACCCCAACGCGCAGAACCTGAACGCCACGCTGCAGCCGCCGTCGTTCCAGCACCTCTTCGGCACGACCCACATCGGCCAGGACGTCTTCAGCCAGATCGTCTACGGCACCCGCGGTGTGCTCGTCGTCGGATTCCTGGCGACGATCATGGCCACGATCGTGGCGATCGCCGTCGGTGTGACCGCCGGGTACCTGCGCGGCTGGAAGAGCGAATCCCTGTCGGCGCTGTCGAACGTGTTCCTGGTCATCCCCGGGCTTCCGCTGATGATCATCATCGCCTCGCAGTTCCAGGATCCGCCGCTGATCGTCATCGCGGCCGTGCTCGGTCTCACCGGATGGGCGTGGGGTGCGCGCGTGCTGCGTGCGCAGACCATGTCGCTGCGGAACCGCGACTTCATCCAGGCTGCACGGGCGAACGGCGAGCCGCTGCACCGCATCATCCTGGTGGAGATGCTGCCGAACCTGATGGCGCTCATCGCCTCCAGCTTCGTCGGCACGATGACGGCCGCGGTCCTGGGGCTGACGACCCTCGCGTTCATCGGCGTCATCCCGGTGTCGAACCTCAACTGGGGCACCATCCTGTTCTGGGCGCAGCAGAACAACGCCTTCCCTGACTACTGGTGGTGGTACATCCCTGCCGGTCTGTGCATCGCCATCCTCGGTGTTGCGCTCTCCCTCATCAACTTCGGCATCGACGAGTACGTCAACCCGCGCCTGCGTTCGGCCGGTGAGCGCGCTCGCGCCATGAAGCGCAAGGGCCTCAACATCAACGACACCGTCACCCAGGTGCGCACGGACCCCTCTTCGAACCCGCCGACAACGACCACCCCGAAAGGCCTGAAGGAATGACGTCGACCCTGCCAGCAACCGAGGCACTGCCCGCCGTCCTTCCCTACCTGGACCCGTCACTCTCGACGGCGGAGCGCGTCGACGACCTGCTCGGTCGCATGACCGTGGAGGAAAAGGTCGGGCAGATGCTGCAACTGGATGCGCGGGACGACCTCCGCGACCACATCCTGCGGCGTCGTGCAGGCTCGATCCTGCACACGTCGCCGGAGAACATCCTGGAGGCCAACCGGCTCACGGCCGAGACGCGACTGCAGATTCCGCTTCTGGTGGGCGAGGACTGCATCCACGGTCACTCGTTCTGGCCGGGGGCGACGATCTACCCGACGCAGCTCGGGATGGCCGCGTCCTGGGATGCCGAGCTGATCGAGCGCGTCGCCCGTGCCACGGCCGAAGAGGTCGCAGCGACCGGCATCCACTGGACCTTCTCGCCGGTGCTGTGCATCGCACGCGACCTCCGCTGGGGCCGCATCAGCGAGACGTTCGGCGAGGACCCGTACCTGATCGGCGAGCTGGCGAGCGCGATGGTCCGCGGCTATCAGGGGGAGGGTCTCGACGACCCGACCGCGATCCTCGCGACGGCGAAGCACTTCGCCGGGTACTCCGAGACGCAGGGCGGCCGCGACGCGAGCGAGGCGGACATCTCCCGTCGCAAGCTCCGCAGTTGGTTCCTGCCGCCGTTCGAGCGCGTGGCCCGCGAGGGCTGCCGCACCTTCATGCTCGGCTACCAGAGCACCGACGGCGTGCCGATCACGGTGAACGACTGGCTGCTCAGCGAGGTGCTGCGCGGCGAGTGGGGATACACCGGCACGCTCATCACCGACTGGGACAACGTCGGCCGCATGGTCTGGGAGCAGAAGGTCCAGCCCGACTACACGCACGCGGCGGCTGCGGCGGTGAAGGCCGGGAACGACATGGTCATGACCACGCCGCTGTTCTACGAGGGCGCGCTCGAAGCCGTCGCCCAGGGGCTGCTCACCGAAGACGCCTTCGACGCCGCCGTCGCGCGCATCCTGACGCTGAAGTTCGACCTCGGGCTGTTCGAGAACCCGCGGCTGCCGGAGGCCGACCTCGACACGGTGGTCGGCAGTGCAGAGCACGCCGCCATCAACCTCGAGATCGCGCGCCGCTCGATCGTGCTGCTGGAGAACGACGGGACGCTCCCGCTGGCGGCAACGTCGGAGGCGTCGCCGCTCCGCGTCGCGCTCGTCGGGCCCCTCGCCGATGACGCCCAGACGCAGCTCGGTGACTGGGCCGGCGGCTCCGGCCAGGCCGGCTGGCTGGACGGCCAGCCGCGCGAGATGATCACCACCGTGCTCGACGGCCTGAGCGCGATCGACGGCTGGACCGTCGAGCACGCCCGCGGCGCCGAGATCCTCACCCTCGAAGCCGACCCGCGCGGTGCGACGTTCCAGGACGGTCAGCCCCGCCCCCCACTGGTCGTGCCGGCAGCCCCGGATCAGGAGCTGATCGCCGCCGCGGTCGCCGCCGCAGAGGCTTCCGATGTGGTCGTCGCCGTTGTCGGCGACCGGATCGAGCTCGTCGGAGAGGGGCGCTCGACCGCGACGCTCGAACTGATCGGCGGCCAGAACGCGCTGCTCGACGCGCTGATCGCGACCGGCAAGCCCGTGGTCGTGGTGCTGCTCGCGTCGAAGCCGCTGGTGCTCCCGGCCTCGGTCGCGCAGGCCGCCGCGGTCCTGTGGGCTGCCAACCCCGGCATGCTGGGCGGCCAGGCGATCGCCGAGATCATCGCCGGACAGGTCGAGCCGTCCGGTCGCCTGCCGATCTCCTTCGCCAAGCACGTCGGCCAGCAGCCGACGTACTACAACCAGATCCGCGGGCAGCACGGCGACCGCTACGCCGACCTCACCCAGACGCCCGCCTGGGCGTTCGGGCAGGGCCTCTCGTACACGACCGTCGAGTACTCCGACCTCACGCTCGCGCGCACGGAGCTCGGGGTCGGCGACGTCATCGAGGCCGAGCTGACGCTGAGCAACACCGGCGACCGTCCCGTCCGCGAGACCGTGCAGGTGTACGTGCGTGACCTGGTCACGAGCGTGAGCTGGGCGGACAAGGAGCTGAAGACGTACCGGCAGGTCGACCTCGCGCCCGGTGAGACCGTGCGCGTGAGCCTCCGGCTCCCCGTCGCCGAGTGCACCATCGTGGACGCGGTCGGCGACCGGGTCGTGGAGAACGGTGCGTTCGAGCTGCTGGTCGGTTCGTCGTCCCGGGCCGCAGACCTGCTGCCGGCGGCGTTCGCGGTGCGGTGAGCTGAGACCGGCACGACCGCAGAGAACCATTGATGAAACAGAGAACCCCTGGTGAAACAGGGGTTCTCTGTCGTTTCGGCACTGTTGGCGACGACCGCTCCAACAGGAAGACCCGCTTCGGTCGGCGTCGCACGCGCGGCGACGAAGTAGACCTAGGTCCATAGCGCTCGCCACCGCCCGCCCGCCAGACTGAGGATGCGCCGCCGGGCGCCATCGAGGCGGAAGGACGTTCATGGAGACCCGACGCCGGACAGCGCTCCACCCCGCCGTCATGCGCTCGAACCTCGCCAGGTCGCTGAGCCGTGCGCTCCTCTCCCCTTCTCGTCGCCGGAACACTGTTCGCGCTGCTGCAGTTCGCGTTGCTGCCGTTCGACTCGCCGATCGGCCCTGTCCTGCTGCTCTTCCCGATCGACCTGCTCGCCTACTTGGGCGCCGGCCTGCTCGCCTGGTACCGCCGGCCGAGCAACCGGATCGGGGCGCTCATCCTCGCTGCGGGCGCTGCGGTGTTCCTCGGCGGCATCGGCAACACGAGCATCCCGCTGTTCATCGCGGTCGGCGCCGTGGCCGCCACCCTGCCACTGGCGGTGGTCGTTCAGCTGCTGCACGCCTTCCCATCCGGCCGGGTGCGCGGGCGCGCATCCAGGGTCACCGTGATCGCCGCGTACGTGACCGCGATCGTGCTGCAGGCGCCGCGCTACCTGTTCGACACCGGAGGACCGGCGCCGGAACTCGTGATCGCGCCCGTGCCGTGGGCGGTCGAGGTCGGCGCCGTCGTGCAAGCGATCGCCGGGACGGCCGTGATGGTCGTCACAGCGGTGGTGCTCTGGCGGCGGCTCGTCGTGGCGTCCAGGGACCAGCGGCGGGTCCTCCTGCCGGTCTATGGATACGGCATTGTGACGGTGCTCTTCATCCCGCTGAGCACCCGCCTTCTCGCCCCGGCGTTCGGCTGGAACACCGAGGTCGTCGGATGTCTTCAGCTGATCGTGCTCGCACTCGTGCCGATCGCGTTCGCGTTGGGGATCCTGCGCGGCGGCTTCGCGCGGACCGGTGAGCTGGAAGAGCTCGGCACCTGGCTCGGCACGTCGGGCGGCGAGCGTCCTGCCCTCACCTCCGCGCTGTCCGGGACGCTCGGCGATCCGTCGCTCGAAGTGTGGTTCTGGGTGCCGGAGCGCGGCGCATTCGTGGATGTGCAGGGTGCACCGATCGCCGACCAGACGCCGCCGTCCGGTCGGGGCGTCGAGGTGGTCGAACTCGACGGGCGCCGCATCGGCGCCATTGTCTACGACGCCGACCTGATCGGCAAGCCGGAACTCGTGCGCACGGCAGGGCAGGTCGTCGCGATCGCCCTGGACCGCGAGCGGCTCACCGCCGAGCTGCGGTCCAGCCGCCGCGCACTCCAGCTCTCCCGTGAGCGCCTCGTGGATGCGGCGGACGCTGAACGTCGACGCATCGCGCTCGACCTGCACGACAGCCTCCAGATGCAGCTCGTGCTGCTCGCCCTGGAGGCGCAGCAGCTCGCCAACGCCGAGGGCAGCGAGGGCGCCGTGGCCGAGCGGGCGACCCAGCTGCGCAAAGGCATCGACACGGCTGCGTCCGAGCTGCGCCAGATCGTGCACGCCGTCATGCCGGCGGCCCTGGTGGAACGGGGCCTCTCCGCTGCCGTCGACGACCTCGCCGACCGGATGCCCATCCCGACGACGCTGACGGTCGATCAGCATCCCCTCCCGCCGGCGGTCGAGAGCACGGCGTACTTCGTCGTCGCCGAAGCCCTCACCAACGCGGTCAAGCACTCGAAGGCGACCGGCATCTCCGTCGACATCCGGCGCGGCCGCGGCCGGCTGGTGGTCGACATCCGTGACGACGGCGTCGGCGGTGCGACCACGAACGGCGGTGCTGGCCTGCGGAGCATCGCCGACAGGGTCGACGTCCTCGACGGACGCCTGAGCATCGACAGCCCGCCGGGCGGCGGAACACACATCCACGTGGAGGTCCCATGCGAGTCGTGATCGGAGAAGACGAAGCACTGCTGCGGCACGGACTGCACCTGCTGCTCGAGGAGGGCGGCATCGACGTGGTCGCCACGGCCGCCGACGCCGGATCGCTCGAAGCCGCTGTGGCCGAGCACCGTCCCGACCTCGTGGTGACCGACATCCGGATGCCGCCCACCCTGACCGACGAAGGGCTCGTGGCGGCAGTGCGCATCCGGAAGGAGTATCCGGAGACGGCGGTCATGGTGCTCTCGCAGCACGTCCAGCGGAGCTACGCGGTCGAACTGCTCTCCGGGCAGAGCGGCAAGGTCGGCTACCTGCTCAAACAGCGCATCGCCGACGTCGACACGTTCCTCGGCGACCTGCGCAGGGTCGCTGCGGGAGGCACAGCACTCGACCCGGACGTGATCGCCGTGATGGTTGCCAGGGCGCGCCTGTCCGACTCGGCGGTCGGCGCTCTCACACCGCGCCAGCAGGAGGTGCTCTCGCTGATGGCCGAAGGCCGCAGCAACGCGTGGATCGCCTCGGCGCTGTTCCTCACAGAGAAGGCCGTGGTGCAGCACACCTCCCGCATCTACGACGCCCTCGACCTGCCCGTCGACTCGGATGCGCATCGCCGCGTCCTCGCCGTGATCCGCTACCTCAACCGCACCTGAAGGAGCCCCCCATGACCACCCGCACCGCAATGCTCGTCACCGCCGCCCTCGCCACCGTCGCGTTCGCGCTCACCGGATGCAGCGCCTCCTCCGGTACGCCCGTCGCCTCGTCCGCCACATCCACGAGCAGTGCGTGCGTCGCCGACCCGTCCGCCCTCGTCGGCCTGTCGCCGACGCTCCCCGCGAAGGCGCTGCCGTCGGAGCTCGCGGCGAAACTCGACGCCGCCTCCCGTGCAGGCAAGGCCGAAGCGTCGAGCTCCGGTGCGATCGTGGCCGTGCAGACCCCGAAAGGCCGCTGGATGAAGGCGTACGGCGAGGCCGATCCGGCGACCGGCCGGGCCATGTCGGTCGACGACACGCAGCGCATCGGCTCCGTCACCAAGACCTTCACCGGCACGCTGGTGCTCCAGCTCGTCCAAGACGGCAAGGTCTCGCTCGACGACACCATCGACAAATACGTGGACGGCGTGCCGAACGGCTCGACGATCACGATCCGCGACCTCATCACGATGACCAGCGGCCTGGCGAGCTACACCCTGAACACCGACCTGCAGAACAAATGGTTCGCGAACCCCGACGCCCCGTGGACCCCTGAGCAGTTGCTCCAGGCGAGCTTCGCGCTGAAGCCGGTGTTCGAGCCGGGGGCGAAGTTCAACTATTCGAACACCAACTTCATCCTGCTGGGAGAGGTGGTCCAGAAGGTCACGGGCACGAGCGTCGAGAGCGTGCTGCACGACCGCATCCTGACCCCGCTCGGTCTGACAGGAACGACCATGCCCGCTGGGGATGCACCCCTTCCCGACCCGCACGCCGACGGCTTCAGCCTGCAAGGCACGGCCGACGACGACTTCACCCCGGTGAACGCGACCGACTGGAACCCGACGTTCGCCTGGACGGCAGGCCAGATGACCTCGACCGCGTCCGACATGCTCGTGTGGGGCCGCACCATCGCCACCGGGCACGACGTGCTCGACCGGGATGCCCAGCTCAAACGTCTCGCCTCCGCGCCCGCGGCGGGAGGCTACGGCGACGCGTTCGGCTGCATCGGCGGCTGGATCGGTCACACCGGCGAGATCCCCGGATACAACACGTCCGTCTTCTACGACACAACCAGAGACACCACCGTCGTCGTCTTCACCAACAGCGACATCCTCTCCGGCGCCTGCACCGAGTCGAAGACGATGAAGGACAACCCGAGCACGGGCGCCTGCATGGCGCCGGCCACGCGCATCTTCGTCGCCGTCTCCGATGCGCTCGGCCACCACTTCGCGGCCAACCCGGCGAGCTGACGCCAGGCGGGGGAGAGGCGACTCCGGTCCCTGTCCTGCTGGCGATCTAGGTCTATGGAACCGCTCCGTGCCGCTGCGTCAGGCTGAACAGGTGCCCTCCCGTGGGCTCACACCCGACGAGAGAGAGAACCCGATGTCGAACCGTCGACACCCGCGCCACAGACCATTGCCCCTGGCCGCCTCGGCCGCCGCCGCGATCGCCGCGATCGTGGTCGCGCTGATCTCCGCGCCCGCCGCACAGGCCGCCCCCGAGACGCTCCAGGTCTCCACCCTGGTGAAGACGGAGAAGGTCGGGCTGGCCGACGGCCGGTTCCAGCTGGCCCCCGCAGACTCGCCCGTTCCCGGTGCGGTCAGCGTCGGGGAGGCGAACAGCACCGCCATCAGCTCGGTGAGCCCGATCGGCCTGGCGCAGGTGTTCACCTACCGGATCGTCCTCGAGGGCACTCCCACCGACTACTGGGTGCGCGGCACCGTCACCGTTGAGGAGTCGTCATTCGACGAGAGCCTGGAAACCTATCAGGACTGCACGATCTTCGACGGCGACCCGGATGCCGGAGGCACGTCGCCCTCCTCCGATGTGCCGTACTCCTGCGACACCTCCGGCGCGACCAGCGACGCCACGGCCACGTTTGTCGTGCGCGACAACATCCAGGCCGAAGTGCTCGGTGTGATCAAGCCGGTCGGAACGGTGTCGATGGACTCCGGATACTTCGACCTCAGCACGATCCACGCCGTGCCGGGCAGCGCCACGATCGCGCCGCCGTACACCGCGGGCTTCGACGCGATCCTGCGGCCGGGCGACATCACGACCACCCCGAACACCGCGCGCGGCGTCTTCGCCTACCGCATCGTCGACGGCGGTGTGCCCACCAAGTTCTGGGTCTCCGGCATGGCAGAGAACGAGGACGCGACCGAATTCGACCACACCTCGACCTGCGACATCTACGACGTCAACCCCATCCCGACGCTGCTCAGCGACAACCCGGCGAAACCGGCGTCCGTCAGCCCGTATTCGTGCGATATGTCCGGGACGGATCTCGACGGCCGCGGCAGCTGGCAGGTGACCTTCACGGTCTCCGCACGAACACTCCACGTCGTGACCGGCACCTACGACCAGGCCCGCCTGATCAACCGACTGTGCACCACCAGCCTGGACAACTGCGGAGTCGACCGCGCGACGACCACCCTGACGTACGCCGACCCGGTGGATGCGAGCGGCGGGATCAACAACCCGTACGACACCCCCATCCTCCAGCAGCTCAAAGCGACGCACTCGACCAGCATCACGACGACGGTCGGAGTCAGCCTCTCGACAGAGGTCGGGATCGGGCAGCTCTTCAAAGTGACCGCGACGGCGAGCCTGTCCGTCGCCATCGCGGACACGAACACGTACACGCAGACTGCCGCGATCAACGTCCTGCCGCACACCACCGGCTGGTGGGCCATGTCGACGCAGATGGTGCACGCCGTCGGTGACGTGATCGTGCGCGACGGCAGCACGTACTTCCTGTTGCCGAACATCACCGCGGACTTCCCGGTGACGGGCGGACTCTCGGTGCTGACCCCGCGGTCGAAGCCGTACACGGCGCCGATCGGCGCCGAGGAGCCGCCGGCCACGGGCGGCGGCTCGACACCGGCCACCGGTGGAGGTTCATCGCCCGCCGCTCAGCCGGGCTTGCCGGCACCCGTCGCCGACCCGGCAGCCGCCACCCACAGGGACGCGCTGGCCGAGACCGGTTCGACAGTGGATGCGACGCCCATCCTGATCGCTGTCATCGCCGTGCTTCTCGGCGCCGCACTGCTGATCGCACGCCGCAGGACCGCCCGCCGCTGAGTCGGGCGAGGGGGAAACGGGGGCAGAAGGCCGGGGCGCGGGGGCGCCCCGGCCTTCGCTGTTCCCGCCGTCAGGCCGTCAGGGCGTCGGTGTGGACGGCGCGGCTGGGTCGCTGGGCACGGCGGAAGCACCGTACAGGGTTCCGATCACCGCCTTTGCCAGCACCACCGCGGCGTTCTCGCCGTCGATCGGCGAGGCGGACAGGTTGCATCCGATGATGATCGTGTCCCCGGTCTTCAGGTTGTAGACCATGAACGTCGAGTATCCGGGCAGCTGGCCGTCGTGACCGAGGATTCCGGGGGCGAACTGGGCGATGCCGAGGCCGTAGCCGACACCGGCCGGTTTTCCGGCGGTCGTCGGCTGGATGCTGTCCAACCGCACCTTCTGGGTGGCGGCGTCTAGCAGGCCACCGCCGACGAGCGCCTTCACGTACACGGCGAGGTCGTGCGGGGTGGAGATGGCGCCGCCCGCGGTCCAGGCCCAGGAGGGGTTCGCGTTCGTCTGGTCGATCGGCTTCAGCGTGCCGTCCAGCGCGGCGGGCAGTTGGTCGCCCGGCACGGCGTATGAGTCGATCGTCTGCACGTTGGTGCCGAACTGGTAGCCCTGCGGGTGGTTCTCGGGGATGGACGCGTCGGTGTTCTTCGGCAGCGAGGTGTGCGTGAGGCCAAGCGGTTCGAAGATCCGTTTCTCGAAGGCCTCGGACGCCGACATGCCGGTGAGCTGTTCGATCACCACCCCGAGGAGCACGATGTTCGTGTTGCAGTAGTCGAACGTCACACCGGGAGCCGACGTGGAGGGGTGGGAGAACGCGATGGACAGCAGCTCGTCCGGGGTCCACGCCTTGCCGGGGTCGGCATCCAGGGTGGCGTTGAAACCAGGGTCGAACGTGTAGCTGTATAGCCCGCTTCGCATCTCGGAGAGGTCGGCGATGGTGATCTTCTCACCGCCGGGCACGTCGGGGCGGAACTTCGAGATCGGGTCGTCGAGCGACAGCTTCCCCTCCTGCACCAGTTGCAGGATGACGGTGGAGGTCATCGTCTTCGTGTTGCTTCCGATGCGGAAGTAGTCGTCGAGCGACATCGGCACCCTGGCGCCGAGCTTGGCGGTTCCGAAAGTCGACGACCAGTCGCCGCGCGACGGCGACAGCACGAGTGCGACGGCGCCGGGGACGGCGTTCTTCTTCATCGTCTCGGCGATGCGAGCGTGCACGGCCGCCGCGTACCCCGGCTCGCCGGCCGGTGTCGGTGCCGAGGATGACGGGGTCGCGGTGCACGCGCTGACGGACAGAGCAGCCCCGAGTGCGATGGCGGCGAGGACGGATTTTCTCAGCATGGCCGCCATGCTGGCAGCAGGACGCGCTGGCGGACATAGACCTAGGTCTAGAACCTGCTCAGCCGCGCATCCAGCTCGGCCAGATTCTTCGCGATCCGCGCGATCGCCGGCGCCGTCGGTTCCGTCCGCGCGAATCCACGACCGGCTTCGCCGTCCAGATACGCCAGCGCGGCCGCGGTCGACGCGGCGAGGTCGTAGCCGGTCTCGAGCCAGATGGCGTTCCCGTCGTGGTCGAGCCGGACGGGTGCGGCCGGCGTCGAGAAGAACGTCGGGGAGGCGTACGTGCGGATCCGGGAGATCCGTTCACCGTCGAACGAGACATGCTGCGCGGCACGAAGAATCTCGTCGCCGTAGAAGATGTCGAGCACGATGAAGCCGGACCGACTCGCCGGATCGTAGGCGGCGGTGGGCACCTCGACGGCGGTCACGATCTCAAACCACCAGGCGTTGTTGTACTCGACGAAGAACCGCAACGGCATCCGCGCGTCGTCGGAGAGCGTGGTCTGCAGGTAGCCGCCATCGAGGTCGAAAAGGTCCGCATCGAAATGGCGCGCACGGTACATCGCGGCGAATTGCTCCATCGCCGAGGCGCGCACGCGTGCCAGATCCGCGTTGCTCATCGAGTTCGCCCGAGTTCCGCGATGCGCCGGTCGGTGGCCCGGCGAGCAGCCAGGCTCCACAGCGGTGCGACGATCGCGGCGACGACGAAGACGATCAGGAACACGATCGCCTGGACACGGTGCGAGGTCTCCTGATCGAAGAACAGCCAGATCGACATGGCGGCCAGCGCAAGGAACAGCAGAGGGCCGACCACCGCCGCGATCGTCTGCCCCCGCCGGCGCCGCGAGAGCTGGGCGAGCGTCAGCTGTGATCCCGCGCGGCCGACTGGCGTGCCGCCGTTCGCGCGTCTCCGCTCGCTCACCGCCGTGGCGATGCCGCCGAAGAACAGGCCGACGCCGGCGTAGAGGATCAGGACGCGCGCATCCAGTGGCTCGCCGAGGAGCAGTGTGAGCAGCAGGGCAGCCGCGAAGAAGGCCGCGGCCAGCGCCAACGACCGGTAGACGCCCGAGGAGCGTCCGCGTCCGCGCCCGCTCTCCGTGGGAATGGCTGATTGCGACACGGTGTACTACCTTCCGTCCTGTCCAGGTAACTACCGACGCTAGGGGGCCGGTGCGTCCGGCGACAGGGACCTGGGTCCCCAGTTTCGTCGTGTCTTCCGTGGCCGCTCGCTCAGCGGTGACCGGTCGCCGCGCTACAGACGGTGTCCGCGCTAGAGCCAGTCCTTGCGCTTGAACGTGGTGTAGAGCAGTGCGCACCCGCCGAGCATGAGGATCGTCGAGGTCCAGAAGCCCCAGACGGTGTTGAAGCCGGGGTATGGGAGGTTCTGTCCGTAGAAGCCGGTGATGGCGGCGGGGAGTGCGATGATCGCTGCCCAGCTGGTCACCTTCTTCATGACGACGTTGAGGCGATTGCTCTCCATCGCGAGCTGGGTGTCCGAAAGCGCGGTGACGAGGTCACGCAGGCTGTCCGCCCATTCGACCTGATGCACGCCGCGGTCATAGAGGCCCTGGAACAGCGGGACCAGTCCAGCGGTGACGCAATCGGCCTCCCGGCGCAGCAGGGCGTCGACGGCGTCGCGCAACGGGAGGAGGCAGCGTCGGAGCTGGGCGGTCGACTTGCGCAGCCGATAGGTGCGGGCCTGGACGGCGGCGGCCTTCGCGCCCGTCTCCAGAAGCTGCTCCTCGATGCCTTCGAGCTCATCGTCGAGCGTCTCCAGCGCCGACCCCGCCTCGGCGAGCAGCTGGTCCAGGAGGATCCACAGGAGCCAGCCGACTCCCTGGTCGCGGTGTCGCGTCTCCTCGTCGAAGCGTTCCCGCAGCCGTGCCATATTGACTGAGCCGTCGTGATCGAGAATGAGAACACGAGGGAGGACGTAGATGTGGAGGTCGGCCACTGTCAGCTGGATCGTCGGCGCTTCCAGCTGGACGCGCCGTGCCGAAAGCCGCACCTGTCCGCCATCCACCACGGTAGGGGCGTGGCCAGCTGTGCCGGTGGGCTGCCTGGAGAGGTCCGCGGCACCGAGCCGCCGGGCGAGCTCACCGAACTCGAGACGATCGGGATCCCGGACTTCCAGATACCCGAAGGCGCCCGGCGAGGCCAGCCCATTCAGCAGCGCGTCGAGCGAATCGACCGACGCCGTCCCCGAGCCGTCGAAGACCATCCCGCTCAGTCCGACCGAATCGATCAGCGTGTCTTCCACTGACGCCTCCTCATCATGCACATCTGATCGAACCTAGCCGGTGCGGATGTGACCATGGCGACAGAACGATGTGGGCAATCGCAGAGGGGGCGTTGACTCGCGGGAAGTACGAAATCGGGACTACCGCGGGTAGCCCTCCGCGAGGCGGTGGAGGAGCGCGGCATACTCGGAGATCTTGTCGTCGGAGAGGCGAGCGGATGGGGCCGAGACGCTGATTGCGTTGTTCGAGCCCCTGGTCGGCAGCGCAATGGCGACCGCGCGCATCATCTCGGCGCTCTCTTCGTCGTCGACGGCGTAGCCGCGTTCCCTCGTCAGTTCGAGTTCGTCGCGCAGTCGGGTCCGACTAACGATCGTCGACGGCGTGAGGGCGGCGAGCCGGACGGGGAGGAGATCGTCGACTTCGCTCCACGGCCGCAGCGCGAGCATGGCTTTGCCCATCGCCGTGGCGTGCGCGGGGAGTCGTCGACCGACCGCGCTGTACATGCGGAGAGGGTGCGGAGACTCGCGTTTGGCGAGGTAGACGACGTCCGTGCCGTCGAGGCGCCCGAGGTGGGATGCTTCCTGCACCGTCTCGGTGATCGTCGTGAGCATCGGTTGCGCGAGCTGGACGATCTCGTCGATGTCGACATACCGCGTTCCCGTCAGAAGGGCGCGGAGCCCCACGCGGTAATGGGTGTGCGTGACCTCGTCCGTCTCTACCCAGCCCCGTCGCTCCATCGTGCCGAGGAGTTTGTGGAGACTGCTCTTGGGGGTGCCGAGCCGACGCGCTATCTCCGAGAGCGTGAGCCTCTCGTCGGTGGACGCCAGGAGTTCGAGAACGTGAAGAGTCCGCTCGGCGGATTTGACCCCGGACGGGGGCTGCGGGACGGAGAGTGTCATGGACGTACTCTACATCTGTTCCATATATGGAACAACATTCCTCATGATGAACATTGACACGGACGATGGGTCTCCGTAGTGTGTCCGATAGGAAACACTGTTCACATACTCGAACGAAATCCCCACCAGAGCAAAGGAGCTCGAATGCGTTCCCGGAGCACCACAGCAGTAGGAATCGCCACGCTGGCCATCGCCGGCCTGACCCTCGCGGGTTGCAGCAGCACGGGCGGCTCCGACAACGGCAAGGTGACCATCACCTACGCCACCTCAACCACAGCGGAGATCTTCAACCAGGGTGAGAAGCCCCTGATCGACGCATTCCAGAAGGCCAATCCGAACATCACGGTGAAGGTCGAGCAGATCCCGCTCGACAACTACAACACCAAACTCACCACCGAGTTCCGCGGCGGCCAAGGCCCCGACCTCGGGCGCGTCAACCACACGGACATCCAGACCTTCGCAGGCGGAGGATTCCTGGCGCCGCTCGACACGATCATCTCGGACAACAAGATCGACACGGGGGCACTGATCCCTGGTCTCGTCGACGTCGGCAAGGTGACGGGCAAGCAGATGACGCTCCCGATCACCACCGACACGCGGGCGCTGTTCTACAACCCGACCTTGCTCAAGGCGAAGGGCATCGAGAAGCCGCCGGCCACCTGGGCGGAACTCATCGCCGACGTGAAGATGTTCGCCGGCGGGGACGTCTACGGCTACGGGTTCCCCAGCGACAACGACTACTCGCTGACATACGAGACGGTCGGGCCGTACATGAAAGGCGCGAACGGCGCGATCGTGAAGAGCGACGGCAAGACGTCGAAGGCTGTCGCGGCCGATTCGGCCGGCACCGTGGCCGCCGTCAAGCTCATCCAAGACATCGTGAAGACGGGCGCAGTGCCGCCGGGCACCGACAACACCACGCAGGACACCCTGGCGCAGCTCTTCGCGCAGAACAAGCTGGCATTCATGCTCGGCGGGCCCTGGATGAAGGCCTCGCTCGAGACCAACAACCCGAACATCAAATACGGAACCGACTACGAGACCGCGGTGGTGCCCGTGCAGAAGGCCGGCGATCCGTCCGGCTCGACGGCAGGAGGATGGCAGATCGGCGTCTTCAAGAACTCGAAGCACCGGGACGCCGCCGGCAAGCTGCTCGCTTACATCATGCAGAGCAAGAACCTCATCGACCTGAACAAGGCCGAAGCGTTCCCTCCCCTAAAAGACGGCCTGAGCACTTCACCGTGGTCGGACGACCCGTTCTACAAGGCATACAACGAGATCCTTCCCCACGCCGGCCTGCCGATGCCGCCGGTCTCGCGAATCGCCGAGGTGTCCGCGGCCTTCGAGAAGACCGTCATCCCGGTGATCGTCGATCCGTCGAAATCGGCCGAATCGGCTCTGAAGGACTTCGACCAGCAGGTCAACTCGCAGATCCTCGATTGAGAGAGAGCATCCGATGACAACGCAGATGTCAACGGATGCGGCACCCGCCGCGGTGGATCCCCTGACGGATCCACCGCGGCGCGGCACCCGCATCAAGCGCGCCAGGGCCTGGCCGTTCGCGCTCCCCGCGTTCATCGCGCTCGCCCTGGTGCTGTTCTACCCATTGATCTACAACGTGTGGATCAGCCTCCACGTCGATCGATTGAGCCTGCAGGACGGCGAGTTCGTCTGGCTCGACAACTACGTGAAGGTGTTCCAGAGCGGCGCGCTCCTGGCCACGCTCGGCCGCACGCTCATCTTCACGGTGGGCTCCCTCATCCTGCAGTTCGTGGTGGGGTTGGCCTCCGCTCTCGCACTGGAGGCGTTCCCCCGGGCCGCGAAGGTGATCCGGCCCTTGCTCCTGACGCCGTGGGTGATGCCTGGCGTCGCGGTCGCCGCGATCTGGCTCGCGATCCTCAACCCGATCACCGGGCTGGCCAATCGGCTGCTCGGCATCGTCGGTGTCGAGCCAGTGCAGTGGTTGTCGACGCCGACGCTCGCGATGCTGAGCCTGATCGTCGTGAACACCTGGAAATCGGCACCGTACTGGATGCTGATGCTCTCGGCGGGACTGAAGACGGTGCCGAAGGAGGTCGTCGAGGCCGCACGCGTCGACGGCGCCTCCTACCTGCGCGTCGTGTGGCACGTGCTGCTGCCTGGCATCCGGCCGGTCCTCGCCACGACGTCGCTGCTCGCCTTCATTTGGACCTTCAACTACTTCGACCTCGTCTACCTGCTGACCAACGGCGGGCCAGGGGATGCGACGACCACGCTGCCGTTCGCGATCTGGGAGTCGGCGCTCAAGTTCAACCGCTTCGACCAGGCGGCCGCATACTCGGTGCTCTCCATCGCGCTCACCGGCATCGCAATCGCGTTCTATCTCCGGGCGACGAGAAAGCAGGCGCGCTCATGACGACAGCAACCGCCACGTTCCGCCGCTTCCCGTGGGGCGCCGCCATCGTGCTGGGTCTCGTCCTGATCGGTACACTGCTGCCGGTCTACTGGATGGTGTCCTCGTCGTTGAAGACCTCGGCCGAGATCTCCCGCATCCCTGCGACCCTGTGGCCGGAATCGTTGAGCTTCGACCAGTACACCAAGGTGTTCGAGGAGGGATCGCTGCTTCCGGCGACCCTGCAATCGCTGATCATCGCGCTTACCACGGCGGTGTTCGTCGTCGTCTTCGGCTGCGCCTCCGCGTACGCCGCCACCCACCTGAGATTCCGCGGCACCCGGTCTCTGCTCTCGCTCAGTCTGGTCACACAGCTCCTGCCGCAGGCGGCGACGCTCGTGCCGATCTTCATCCTCTGGACGAACCTCGGCCTGGTGAACCAGTTGCCGGGCGTGACTCTGATCTACGTCGCGTTCCAGCTTCCGGTGGCGGTCTGGATCATCACCGGTCACTTCGCGGCGATCCCCCGTGAGGTCCTGGAGGCCGCGGATGTGGACGGCAGCGGATCGGTGCGCACCCTCGTACGCATCGTGATGCCGATGGCCGCGCCGGGAATCGCGGCCGTCGCGATCTGGTGCATCATCGGCTGCTGGAGCGAACTGCTCTTCGCGCTCATCCTCCTGGGCGGCACGAACCGCACGGTCCCTGTGGCGCTCTCCGGTCTGATCGGCGAGCACACGACCGACCAGGGTCTTCTCCTTGCAGCGGCGACCCTCGCAGCGCTTCCGCCGCTCATCCTCTTCTTCTTCTTGCAGAAGTACTTCTCCAACGGCCTGGCCGGCGCGGTCAAAGGCTGAAACATGTCCATCGAAAGGAACACCTCTGTGACTCCGGCGCCCTCCGTCGCGATCATCCCCTCCTCCCACCTCGACCTGTTCTGGCTGGGCGACTACCGCAACTGCCTGCGACGGGGCGACGATGTCATTCGCTCGTACGTTGATCGGGCCGTCGAGTCCGGCGACGAGACCTTCGTTATCGACACCGCGATCTTCGCCGAGCATTTCCTCGCCCAGCATCCTGAATACGAGGGACGGGTGCGTCGGCTGATCGCCGAAGGGCGGCTCGAGATCGGTGCGGCGTACATCGACCGGTGGGAGAACCTGGTCCTCGGCGAATCGATCATCCGCAACATCCAGATCGGCCGTTCCTGGGTGCGCGACCGGCTCGGCGTCGACACGAAGCTCGCCGCCCATCCAGATCTCCCCGGCCTCAATGCGCAGACCGCACAGATCTATGCTCAGGCCGGAATCGGATACTACGTGACCAGCCGCAAGCTCTTCCAGGAGGGACGGGTCTGGCGTCACCGCGCTCCCGACGGCACAGGGCTGACCATGCTCACCTGGCCATGGCACTACGTGTTCATCCCCCTCGACGGCTCGGGGCTCGACCCGCGCGCGAACGGCGACGCGTTCGTCAACTCGGGCGCTGCGCTCTCGTTCGACGACGTCGACGGACGCTACCCGCTCGGGGTGATGGCGGTATCCGGGTCGGCGGGCGACCTGACGACCGCCGCCGATTTCACGACGCGGTACGGCAAAGACCAGCGTGAGTACATCGGCCAGTACCGCGCATCCGGCATCGATGTCGGCTATGCCATCCCCGCCACGGTTCTGGCGCCGTACCAGGACGTCGAGCTCCCCGAGATCACCGGCTCCCTCCCCAGCGTCTGGGGGGTCGCCCCGGATGAGGAGATGCGGTTCTTCCATCGGGTGCGGGCGCTCGAAGAGCTTCTGCTCGACGCGGAGACCGCGAGCGTGATCGGGGTGGCCGCCGGCCGTTCCGCTTTGCCGGACGCGGCGCGCACGTGGCGTGGTCTCTTCGCCGAAGACGCGTACTTCGCCGCTCCGGACACCCCGCCGGAGGGAAAGGAGTGGGAGTGGCTCTGGCGGATGCACGTGTTCACCCAGGACCACAACGGCGGCGGCCAGGACGGCCCGCTCTCCATCTTCCAGAAGAAGGTGCGGCATGACAGGGCCCGTGGCTACGCGCTCGACGTCCTGCAGCACTCGCTCGGTTCGGCGGAGTCGTTGACGCCGTCGATGCTGCGCAGCAGGCTCGGACAGAACGGCTCCGAACTCATCGTGGACGCCGAGACCTCGGTTGCGCTCGACGCCTGGTTCCGTTCCCTCCCGGCCGACTCCTGGCAGCCGCTTCTCGCCGACGACGGCACCCGAACGGTCGCCATCGCCCTCGACCCGACCGCCGGTGTCGGCGCAGGTCCTCTCGAGGTGGACCGCACCCGGGCTGCGACGACCGCAGACCAGACGTCCGAAGCCGTCCGCATCGGGAGCGACCAGGTGGAGGTGACGATCGATCGGGTCACCGGCACGGCGACCATCGGAGACGTGGCCACCGGCAGTGACCGCGTCGTGCCGCTCGGCGGCGCCTATGCCGTGCCTGAGCTCGGCAACGATGTGACGCTGGCGACCGATGAGTCAGGGCGCGTCGACGCCGTGGTGCTGGGCGTCGACCTGCTCGACGCCGGGCCGATCGTCGCCCGCGCGGCTATCCGCTGGCGCCTGCTGGATGTGATCTGGACGACGACTGTGCGGGTGTGGGCCGGTTCGGCCAGGGTCGATGTCGAGACCGTGGTCGACTGGCCCGGCTTCGAGCGGTGGCAGATCCGGTCTCCACTCGCGGTCTGCGCTCGGGCGCAGGTCACGCACGGCACCCCGTTCCACGCCTCCGGCTGGCTCGATGTGCCGGACGAGCAGCACTCGCTCATGCCGGACGAGATCACGGCAGACGACCTCGCCGCCTACCGTGAGGTGCAGCACTGGGTGCACGTCAGCGCTCCGTCGGAGGAGCCCGGCCTCGCGGTGCTCACGACGCACCCCGCGTTCCGGCACGACGGTCAGACGCTCGAAGCCGTACTGCTCCGGACGGCGCCCTCGTGCGGTGACCCGCGGATGGCGTGGACCAACCCCGGCCGCACATCCTGGAACTTCACCCTGCGCGCTGTGGACGCCGATTGGCGTCGGGCGGACATGCCGGAGCTGGCCGACATCGCGTGGCGCGAGCCGCGAATCGTCGCGGCGGGCTCCGCAGACCAGGTGGAGCTGCTGGCCAACGACGGGGACACCGTTCGCCTCTCAGCGCTGTTCCTCGACGGCGACGTGGTGGTGGCCCGGCTTGTCAACCAGTCCGACCAGCCGGCGGCGGTGCAGCTCAGAGGCGTCGCTGTCAGCGGGGATGCCGAGCTGACCGACCTCGATGGCCGCACACAGCAGACGCTGGCAGCCGTCGACGGCGTGCTGACCGTCCCCCTTCCCGCCTGGCGCATTCAGACCGTTCGGCTCGGCGCGCTCCGCGCCCGATGAGACCAAGGAGAATCGTGGAGAAATTGAGAATCGGACGCATCGAGGCGTTCGAGGTGACCGTGCCCATCGAGGCGCCCATCCGGCACTCGTACGGCGTGCACGAAGCGTTCACCCGCACGATCGTGAAAGTGCACACCACCGACGGGCTCGTAGGGCTCGCCGAGACGGCCGCGAGCGCCGAGGAGGTGATCAGGGCCGGGAGCGTCGTCGTCGGTCTCAGTGCGCTGGAGACCGGCAGCATCCGGATGCGCATCACCGAGCGTTTCTATTGGAGCAAGAATCCACTGATCGCGTCCGCCATCGAGATGGCCTGCGTCGACATCATCGGCAAGGCTCTCGGGGTGCCGGCCCACCAGATCCTCGGCGGCGCCGTTCGCGATCACATCGACCTCGCGGCGTACTGCTTCTACCGCTACGAGTCGCCGACGCACGCCGCGGTCACGACGCCCGACGAGATGGCCCGCCACGCCTACGACCTGGTGCAGCGCTACGGCTTCGGCACGGTGAAGCTCAAGGCGGGCGTGCAGGAGCCGGCGATCGAGGTGGAGACGCTGCGCGCCATCCGGGATCTGCTGCCAGGGATCCGGCTGCGCATCGACCCGAACGCCGCGTGGACTCCGGCGACCGCGATGGGGCTACTCGGCCCGCTCGCTGAGATCGGCCTCGAATACCTGGAAGACCCGGTGGCCGGGCAGGCGGGCATGGCCGAAGTGCGTGCGAAGACAGCGATCCCGCTCTCGACGAACATGTGCGTCGTCGACTTCGACGACATCCCTGGGGCGCTCGCCCTCGGCAGCGTCGACGTGATCCTCTCCGACCCCTGGTATTGGGGCGGCCCGTTGCAGACCAAGACACTCGCCGACCTGTGCCGCATCCACGGTCTCGGAATCGGGATGCACTCGGGCATCGAGCTCGGGATCGGCATGGCGATCATGGCGCACACGGGGGTGACCATCCCGCAGCTCACTCTCGCCGTCGACGCGCACCACCACCACCTCGTCGACGATGTCATCGTGGGCGAACGCCTGCTGCCGAGCGGCGACGGGCGCCTCGCGCCACCGGACGGCCACGGTTGGGGCGTCGAGCTCGATGAGGACAAGGTGGAGCAGTACAGGGAGCTGCACCGCAGCGGACGGTTCGCGAACCTGTATGTGGCCGGCGACTCCGGCAACGGCGCCGATCGGTTCCGCCCGGAGTGGAATCCGGTGATGCCGGCATGGTGACCATCGACCTGGCCCGCGTGCGGGCCGAACTCGGCTCGGCCGTGCTCTCAGACATGCTGGATGCCGTCGGGCTGCGGCACCAGTGCCTCGCGGCAGGCCTGTCCCCTCTCGAACCGGACACCGTCATCGCCGGATACGCATTCCCCGTGACGATCCGGCGTGTCTTCGACGTTCCGGAGACGCCGTTCGCCGGACTCGTGGCCGCCCTGGACGCGATCGGCCCGGACGAGGTGTTCATCACTCCGACCCAGCGGGCGAGGGACATCGCGGTGTGGGGCGAGCTGCTCAGCACGGCGTGCATCGCCAGAGGGGCGGCCGGCGCGATCACGGACGGACTCGTACGTGACACCCGACAGGTCCGCGAGCTCGGGTTCCCCGTCGTCTCCGGGGGCACGATCCCGTACGACAGCATGGGGCGGCACGAGATCGCCGAGCACCGGGTGCCGTGCGTGATCGACGGTGTCCGGATCGAGCCGGGCGATCTCGTGGTCGCCGACTCGGACGGCGTCGTCATCGTCCCCGCTGCGCGCGCCGAGGAGGTCGTCGCCGCCGGGCTCTCGAAACGGGCGAGCGAATTGGAGTTCCGGCAGGCGGTCGCCGACGGGATGCTCGCGTCGGACGCGTTCCGCACCTTCGGCGTCCTGTGACGCCGGACGTCCGAGCGCTCACCGCCACCGACGATGTCCTCGCTCACACGGCGATGCAGGTCGTTTCGGACGGACCTGGCGCTGGCACGCGGGTCCTGGCGGTCTCCCCGGCCGGTGGCCTGCACACGCGGGTGTTGCTCGATCGGGGCCTGGACCTCGGGGCGACGTGGTACGGCGGGGAACCGGTGGCCTGGCTGTCGGCGATGGGTGAACAGCCACCGGGGCACGGAGACTCCGGGGAGGGTTGGCACGACGGCTGGGCCGGCGGGCTGCTGACCACGTGCGGGCTGCAGAACGTCGGCCTCCCGAGTGAAGGTCACGGCCGTCACGGTCGGTACAGCGACCTCGCGGCGACCGACGTCTCCGTGGCCCGCGACATCGACGCGCGCGGCGCCGGGCGCATCATCGTCTCAGGAACGGTGCACGAACCGCACGGTCTGGGCCGAGGTATCCGGGTTCGGCGACAGCTCGGCTTCCCGATCGGCGCCGGGGTCGTCACCCTCGAAGACATCGCCACGAACCTGAGTGCCGAGCCGTTGCACTCCCCGCTCCTGTACCACCTGAATCTCGGACACCCGTTCCTCGGACCGGACTCGATCCTGCTCCATCGTCGTGAAGGGACCTTCGCGGCGGCCGCCGAGGCGTCGCCGATGGGCCCGCCCGCTGCCGTGGCAGACGAGGTGGCAGAGCATGATCCCGTCGTCGGCGATGGCGGCACCGCCGCCGTCGCCGTGCGTTCGGCGCGACTCGGGATGCAGCTGACCGTCGAGTGGGACACCCGCACGCTGCCTCGCCTGTTCCACTGGCAGCGGCGCGCGGCCGGCACCTACGTGAGCGCGATCGAGCCGGCGAACTGTAGCGTGCAAGGGCGGGCAGTCGATCGTGCCGCCGGTCGCCATCCCGTGCTCGCACCAGGGGAGACCCGCCGGACGTGGCTTCGCATCACCGTCGAGAGGACCACAGGATGACCGATTCACCGCTCCAGGGGCTCCGGGCGCTCGTCACAGGGAGCAGCGGGGGCATCGGCGAGTCCATCGCCAGGGCGTTCGCGAGTGCCGGCGCCACCTGCATCGTCCACGGGCGACGTCGCGCGACCGTGGAGCGCATCGCGCACGAGATCGGCGGAGAGGCCATCGTCGCCGATCTCGCCGACCGGCGTTCGCCCGACCGGATCGTCGCGGAGCTCACCGAGCGCGGCGGCCTCGACGTCCTCGTGAACAACGCGGGGTTCGAAGAGCCCAGCAGCGTGGAGGAACTCGGCACGGACGAGTTCGCCCGCGTGCTCGACGTCAACCTCCTGGCCCCTGCCGCACTCATGCGGTTGTGCGTGCCGATGCTCCGCCGGAGCAACGCTCCGTCGATCATCAACGTCACCTCTATCCACGAGACGGTCCCTGTCAGTGGGAACGGCGCATACGCCGCCGCCAAGGCGGCGCTCGCCTCCCTCAGCAGAACGGCCGCGATCGAGCTGGGCCCTTCCGGCATCCGCGTCAACACGCTCGCCCCCGGCGCGATCCGAACCGACATGAACCGCGACCTCATCAGCGCCGTCGGCGAGGAGCGCTTCCAATCCTGGATCCCGCTCGGGCGCGTGGGGGTGCCGGAGGACGTCGCGGATGTCGCCGTCTTCCTGGCCAGCGATGCTTCTCGGTACATCTCAGGCGCATCCATCGTCGTCGACGGCGCGTACGCGAATCACCTCGTGAGGTACGACGGCTGACGAGAACCGGGGAGCTGCCCTTGCGATCCGGGGTTCTGCCCGATGACACGGGTGCCCTTCCGCCATGTCGTCTGAACGAATGGTCGCGAATTGCCGCGCGCAATCACGTCACGCGGCAATTCGGGACCACTCGATGTGTCGGGGTGGGGGCGCGATGAGCTCCGAGCGGTCGGCGGGGTCAGGCTCCGTGCTGCGGTGAGGCACCGAACCATTGCTCGGCGTCGTACTCAGCGAAGCGGTCGAGCTCCGCGAAGCCGAGCGTGTGGATCAGGCGGAGGGAGCGCTCGTTGGCGAGCTGGGTCGAGATGACGAGGGGCTGGTCCGGGAGCGCCCGCGCGAACCACGCCATCGCGGCGGTGCACGCCTCCGTCGCGTATCCATTGCCCCAGGTGTGCGGCAGCAGGAGGTAGCCGAGCTCGCTCTCCCCGCCGCCCTGGCGCACGTGGCCGGGGCGCTCCGGGTCGCGAGGGTCGAACGTCACGAGGCCGATCGCCGAGCCGTCGAGTTCGACGACGAAGAAGCCGGGGCGGCTGCCGGGGACAGCGGGCATCGTCTCCTCGAGCTGCTCGCGCGGCTCGCCTCCGCCGGCGTACTCGTTCACCTGCGCAGAGCTGAAGAGGTCGATCATCGCCTCGCGATCCCGAGCCTCCGCTGCGCGCAGCACCAGCCGCTCCGTCCTGATCGGTTCGGGAGGCCACGCCACGGTGTCGAGATGCGTCATGGCGCGAGCGTACCGGGCGCGTGGGCCGGATCGCGGGACGTCAGAGGAAGGCGCCCCGCGCCACGACCACTCCGACGAGGAGGAACGCCAGGACGACCACGAATACGATCGAGAGCGCCGCGATGCCGACGACCACGAGGACGAGCTCGACGATCCGGTAGGGAAGAGCGCGGTTCGCTCCCGGCATGGCCGTCCCGTACCCGCGCAAGAGTTTCCCGGAGGATGCGAAGGGTAGCGCCATCGCGCTGCCCAGCCAGCCGACGACGCCCGTCCAGGTCGACAGGGCCCCGCCGCCACTGGTCGAGAATGCGAGAAAGGCCACGAGACAGACGGGACCGACGACGGCGAGGGCCGCTGCGATGAACAGCTGCGCCTGCCCGGCCCACCAGACGCTGCGCTCGAAGGCGGACGACTCGGTCGGCGGGCGTCGCCTCCACCAGCGGCGGCGATGCCGCGCCATTTTGGCGGCGGCGACCTCTGGAGCGGGAGCGCTGGGACCTTCCACCTGGCTCCTTCCGCCCGTGGCGGTGTCCGCCGCGATCCGGCACCAACCGGATGCGATCAGATTACGGCCTTCCGAAACTCTTGACACTTCGACGCGCACCAGGCATATTTGGATTTCATCCAAATCCTATTTCTAAGCGAGGGTCCGATGCGACGAAGCACTGTTCTCGCGGCCGTGGTCAGTACGGCCGTTGTCCTCTCCGTTGGCCTCTCGGGGTGCTCCGCCGGTGACGCGGGGTCGGGGGACACCCTGCACGTCATCCGCTCCGAATCGTTCGACGGCTGGAATCCCGACTCGGCGGCGGCGTATGCGACCTACCAGACACTCGACAACGTGCTCGAACCGCTGCTCAAGTCCGGGTCGGACGGGCGGTCGATCGAGGCCGGGATCGCGACGAAGTGGGTGTACGACCGCGGCGCGCACACCTGGACGTTCACGCTTCGGCCCGGCGTGAAGTTCAGCGACGGCGCCACCGTCACCCCGGCCGACGTGATCTTCTCTGCTGGGGTGTGGGCGAAGGGCAAGAACTACGGGTCGCTGTACTCGGACATCAGCAGCGTCACCGCACCGGATGCGCACACCGTCGTGTTCCATCTGGCGGGGCCGAACACGATCCTTCCCGTGCTGATGACCTGGAGTTCCTCGGCGATCTTCCCGCACGACTTCGGCGGGAAGTCGGAGGACGCCTACTGGCAGAAGCCGGTCGGCGCCGGGGCGTACGGCGTGACGTCGTGGTCGACCGGCGGACAGACCGTGCTGACGGCCAACACGCACTACTACGAGAAGATCGGCGTGAAGAAGGTGGTGATCGACACGGTCACCGACTCGAACCAGGGCGCCGCGATGCTCCAGTCCGGTCAGGCTGACATCTCGCAGTACCTCTCCCCTCAGGATGCGACCGTCTACGGGTCGACGCTCAAAGCGCTCCCGTCCAGCCAGATCGAGCACCTCAGCTTCAACACCACCAGGAAGCCGCTCGACGACGTGCACGTGCGCAAAGCGATCGCGTACGCCATCGACTACGCCTCGGTCATCAAGGGCGCCTTCAAGGGATATGGGACTCCGGCGCCCGGGATCATCCCGTCCGGGCTGGCGAACTGGTCGGCGCCGGACGTGAAGGGCTACGACCACGACCTCGCGCAGGCCAAGGCGGAGCTCGCCCTCGCGGCGACGAAGCCGACGAAGCTGGAGGTCGTCTACGACGCCTCCAATACGGCGGACAACGACGTCGCGCAGATCGTGAAACAGAACCTCGCCGACATCGGCATCACCCTCACGCTGAGCCCCCTGGAGACAGGCGCGTTCCTCGACCGTGCCTACGGGCTCACCGCCGATCTCGTGCTCTGGTCGTACGGCGCGGTCTCGCCGGACGTCGTCGACCCGCTCGCCTGGATCAGCGGCACATCCTGGCTGTTCAGCGGCGTGAAGACCGAGCAGATCACGCAGCAGTTCCACCAGTACGCGGCGGCGTCGACGGAGTCCGAGAAGCAGTCGATCATCCGGCAGGTCCAGGATGACGGCATCACCGAGCTCCCGGCCGCGGCGCTCGCACAATTCCAGGTACTCTACGGCGTCAATCCCAGGGTGCACGGCTTCGCGCCGACACCGTGGGGGATGTACCACTGGAGCCAGATCACCCTGAGTGGCAACTGACGTGTCCGAGCGGTTCGCCTTCGTCCTGCGTCGCGTCGCATACGCCGTGCCGCTCACCCTGTGCGTCGTGCTGCTGGTGTTCCTGCTGTTGAAGATCACCCCGGGCGATCCTGCCCGGCTGGTGGTCGGGCTGCGGGCGTCGCCGGAGCAACTCGCTCTGGCGCGACAGCAGCTCGGGCTCGACAAGCCGGCGATCCTGCAGTTCTTCGACTACGTGGCGCACGTGTTCACCGGCGACTTCGGCTTCTCGTTCAAGTCGCAGCAGCCGGTGACGGAGACCATCGGCGAGCGGTTGCCGGTCTCGCTCTGGCTCCTCGGGTTCAGTGCGCTGTTCTCGGTGATCATCTCGGTGCCTGCCGCGATCTTCTCCGCCCGGCGGCCGGGCGGGGTGTTCGACCACACGGCTCGGGCGGTCGGCCTGGTGCTGTTCGCGATGCCGTCGTTCTGGACAGGGATCATCCTCATCCTGCTGGTGGCGCTTCCGACCGGCCTCTTCCCGGTGGGCGGATTCGGGTACACGACGGTCGACCATCTCCGGTCGATCGTGCTCCCGGCGATCACGCTCGCGGTGACGATGGCCCCGCTGCAGATCCGCAGCCTGCGGGCGAGCCTCATCGGCGTGCAGGACTCCGAGTACATCACGGCGGCGCACACACTGGGGATCGGGCCGGGCAGGATCACGCGCCGGTTCGTGTTGAGGAACGCCGCGCCCCCCACCGTTTCCGTCCTCGCCCTGAACATCGGCTACATGCTGTTCGGCGCGGTCGTGGTCGAGACGACGTTCGCCCTGCCGGGGCTCGGACAGGGGATCGTGCTCGCCTCGCGACAGAGGGACATCCCGCTCATCCAGGGCTACACGATCGTGTTCGCGCTCGCCGTCATCCTGGTCTACCTCATCGCCGACGTCGTCACGGCGATCCTCGATCCGAGAGTGAAGGTCGACTCATGACCGCCATCGCGCCCGTCGTCATCGAACCCCGCACCGCCGACAGCGTGCGCGTGCGGCGCGCCCGCCCACCCGCGATGGTCTGGGTCGGGCTGTCCATCGTCGCGGCCTATGTGCTCGCAGCCGCCTTCGCCCCGGCCATCGCCCCGGCGGATCCGCTCGCCCAGAACGTCTCGAACGCACTCGCCTCGCCGTCGTGGCAGCATCTGCTCGGCACGGACGAACTCGGGCGCGACGTGCTGTCGCGACTGATCTGGGCGGCACGGATCGACCTGCTCATCGGCTTCCTCGGAGCCGCGCTCCCCGCCGTGCTCGGCACGGTCCTCGGTGCGCTCGCCGGTTACTTCGGCGGCTGGGTCGACACGCTGGTGATGCGCGTCTCCGATCTGGTGCAGGCGTTCCCCAGCTACATCCTGGTGATCGCGCTGGTCTTCGTCCTCGGGGCAGGACCGGTCTCGATCCTGGTGTCGATGACCGTGGTCTCCTGGGTCGCGTACGTGCGGCTCATCCGCACCGAGATGCTCCGCGTTCGAGAGTCGGACTACATCGCGGCGGCGACGGTGTCCGGGTTCTCGAAGCAGCGCATCCTGTGGCGGCACGCCTTCCCCAACGCGATCGGGCAGAGCCTCGTCTACCTCCCGTCGGACATCGTGGCGGCCACGCTCGGCCTGGCCGCGCTGTCCTTCCTCGGGCTCGGCATCCAGCCGCCCAGCCCCGAATGGGGCGCGATGATCGCGGAAGGGCAGCCGTTCATCCGGGACCAGTGGTGGCTCGCGACCGTGCCCGGTCTGGTGATCGTCGTCTTCGGGCTCGGACTCAGCATGGTGGGCGAAGGAGTGGAAGCATGGGGTCGGAAATGACCAGGACGGTCCTCGCTGTGGAGGATCTCGCCGTCGCGCTGACCGTGCGCGGAGACACCTTCTCGCCGGTCGACGGGGTCAGCTTCAGCGTGGCGCGCGGCGAGACGCTCGGCATCGTCGGCGAGTCCGGATCGGGCAAGAGCCTGACGCTGCGCGCGGTGCTCGATGTGCTGCCGGCGGGTGGACGCAAAACAGGACGGGTCACGATGTTCGACGACGCGGGCGTCGTCCGTCCGGCCGAACAGCGCATCGCGATGGTGTTCCAGGAGCCGATGCTCGCCCTGAACCCCACGATGAGGGTGGGCGACTTCATCGCGGAAGCCGTCAGGACGAACACCGGGGGATCGCTGCGCGCAGCCCGATCCCGGGCGGTCGAACTCATGTCCGACGTCGGCATCGCCCGGGCGGAGGAACGATCCAGGATGTGGCCCCACGAACTCTCGGGCGGCCTGCGGCAGCGCGTGATGATCGCAGCGGCGCTCGGCACGGAGCCGGACGTGCTGCTTTGCGACGAACCGACCACCGCACTCGACGTCACGATCCAGGCGCAGATCCTCGACCTCCTCAAACGGGTCAGCGCCGAGCGCGGGATGGCGATGGTGTTCGTCTCGCACGACCTGGCGGTGATCGGGGAGATCAGCCAGCGGATCGCCGTCATGTACGCAGGACGGATCGTGGAAACGGGACGGACGCAGGACGTGCTGCACCATCCGCAGCACCCGTACACGACCAGTCTCCTCGCCTGCACGCCGTCGGCGGTGCGTGCTGGCGAGCTGCTGGAGACCATTCCCGGCAGTCCGCCCGACCCGCGCGCCTTCCCCGTCGGGTGCCGGTTCGCACCGCGCTGCCGGTTCGCGTCCGACGAGTGCCGGACCGCGCCCTACGAGCTGGAACCGACCGAGCGCGGCGCGACCGCGTGCATCCGGGTGGACGTCGTGGAGGCGATCAGCGCATGAGTGTCGTGCCGTTGAAACGCGTGAGTGCGCCGGAGTTCGTGCTCGAAGCGCACGATGTCGTTGTGTCGTACGGGTCGCGGCGCCGACCGGGGACGCCGGCGCTGGAGGGTGGCGAACTGTCGCTGCGGCGCGGGGAGTCGGTGGCGATCGTGGGGGAGTCCGGGTCCGGGAAGTCGACGTTCGCGAAGGCGCTCGTCGGCCTGGTGCAGCCGGTCGGCGGGGAAATCCTGCTGGACGGTGCACCGGTCGGGGCGCGACGGTCGCGTGAACAGATCCGCCGGCTGCAGATGGTGTTCCAGGATCCGAGTTCGTCGCTGAATCCGTCGATGACGGTCGGCCGGATGCTGGAGGAGCTGATCCGCTTTCACCGGATGGTCCCCCGGGGGCGCACGACCGAGCGCGCCCAGGAGCTGCTCGAGATGGTCGGCCTCCCCCGGTCGGCGTTCACCGCACTCCCGCGCCGGCTGTCCGGCGGGCAGCGGCAACGCGTCGGGATCGCACGGGCGCTGGCGGTCGAGCCGACGGTGCTCATCGCCGACGAGTCGACAGCGGCGCTGGACGTCTCCGTGCAGGCGGCGATCCTCAACCTGCTCTCCGGACTCCGCTCCGAGCTGGGGTTGACGCTGCTGTTCATCTCGCACGACCTCTCCGTCGTCCGGCACATCAGCGACCGCGTGATCGTGATGAAGGACGGGCGGATCGTCGAGGACCGGGACGTCGACGGGCTGTTCGACGCACCGGAGAGCGAATACACGCGGAGTCTGCTGGCGGCGGCGCCTCGCCTCTGACCGCGCGCATCCCGCTACCATCGAGGATGTCGGACAACAGGTGGAGACAGAGCTCGAGGAGTTGACGTGGACCGTCTCACGAAGGGCAAGCTCCGCGAGGAAGCTGTGCTGCTCGCGGCCGCGCAGGCGATCGCCGAGCTCGGGTTCTCGAACGTGCGCGTGTCCGACATCGCCGAGCGCGCGAACATGACGCCCGGGCACGTCACCTACTACTTCCCCTCCAAGAACGACCTCCTCCTGCTCGCGATCCGTCGCAGCGAGGAAGAACTGGTCGAGCGGTCGCGGGAGTGGCTCTCGACGATCGAGGACCCTCGGCAGCGGCTCCGCCAGTTGATCGAACTCTCGGCGGCCGACGGCTTCAAAGACGAGGGCTGGGCGCTCTGGCTGCAGGTCTGGGCGAACGGGATGGTCGACAACGCGGTCTCGACCGAGCATCAGCAGCTGGAGCAGCGCTGGTTCCAGATCCTGATCGAGGTGATCGAGTACGGCCGCGACCGCGGGGTGTTCGAGGTCGCCGACGTGGACGACGCGGCGGAGCTGGTGTCGGCGCTGATCGACGGGCTGTCGATCCAGGTCACCGTCGGGTCGACGAGGCTCGACCGGGAGCGCGCGCTGGCGCTGTGCGAGCGCGGGGCGGCGAGCATTCTGGGGTATTCGCTCTAGCTGTCGCGGGCAGACGACCGCTGCGCCGCCGCGCAGACGCGTGTCGGCGGCTTCACGTGGTGTCCCCTCTTGCCATTTTCTTGGATGTCATCCAATATTGGATGACATCCAACTGTGGAGGACACCGTGACGACACTTCCCTTGACACCGATCTCGGCCGGCTACCGTATGCCGGCGGAGTGGTCCGCTCATGCGGCGACGCTGATGATCTGGCCGGCGCGCGCCCGGCTGTGGGGTGACAGGTACGACGCAGCGTGCGCCGAGTACGCGGCCGTCGCCTCCGGCATCGCGGCGTTCGAACCGGTGTTCATGGTGTGCCAGCCTGGCGAGGCTGCGCTTGTCCGCAACCTCTGCGGCTCCGGCGTCGAACCGCTGGAGTTCGGAGCGGACGACTCGTGGGCCCGCGACGCCGGTCCCATCTTCGTCACCGACGAGCAGGGCGATGCCGTCGCCGTGAAGTTCGGCTTCAACTCGTGGGGAAACCGCTGGCACCCCTACGATCAGGATGCGCTGATCCCCGACCGCGTGGCCGCCCACTTCGGCGTCCCCCTGTTCAGTGCGCCGCTCATCCTCGAAGGCGGGTCGTTCTTCACCGACGGGGAAGGCACGCTGATCACCACCGAGCAGTGCCTGCTCAACCCGAACCGGAACCCCACGCTCGACAAGGCGCAGATCGAGGCGATCCTGCACGACTACCTCGGCGCGACCACGGTCATCTGGCTGCCGTTCGGGCACAGCCTCGACACCGGGCCGGTCGGCACGGACGGGCACATCGACGGCGTCGCCCAGTTCGCGGGTCCCGCGCGGATCTTCCTCGAATACCCGAGTTCGCCGGAGTCGACGGAGTACGACCGTGCGCGCGCCAACCTGGCCGCGCTCGACGGGGCCGTGGACGCGCTCGGCCGCCCGCTGCAGATCGAGCTGTTCGATCCGCCGCTCGTCGGGGAGGTCTCGTACGCGAACCACTACCTGGTCAACGGCGCCGTGATCGTGCCCATCGACGACACCGCAGAGGCACAGGATGCGCTCGCGCGGTTCGACGACATCTACCCGGACAGGGAGGTCGTGGGAGTGCAGGCGGCGGCCGTCGCCTCGGGCGGTGGCGGGCCGCACTGCATCACCCAGCAGCTTCCCGCCGGGATCCTGTAACCGGTGGAGTCGGTGACGGACCAGGCGGGCACGGTCGCCGCGCCCTTCGACGTGGCGCCCTTCGACGTGGTCGAGGCGAGCATCCCGGACCTGCGCCACGCGCTCGAGACGGGCGCGGTGACCAGCGTCGAGCTGGTCGCCGCCTACCTGGAGCGGATCGCGCTGCACGACCGCCGGGGCGCGCTGCTGAACTCGGTCCCCGTGCTCGATGCCGACGCGTTCCGGGAGGCGGCGGCGTCCGATCGGCGTCGCGCGGCCGGGAAGGTGCGCGGGCCGCTGGACGGTATCCCGTACACGGTCAAGGACAGTTACGCGGTGCGCGGCCGGTCGCTGGCGGCGGGCTCTCCGGCGTTCCGGGAGCTGGTCGCCGCGGACGACGCGTTCACCGTTTCCAGGCTGCGCGCGGGCGGTGCGATCTGCCTCGGGCGCACGACGATGCCGCCGATGGCCAACGGCGGTATGCAACGCGGGCTGTACGGCCGGGCGGAGAGCCCGTACAACCGGGACTATCTGACGGCGGCGTTCGCGTCGGGGTCGTCCAACGGCTCCGGCACGGCGACGGCGGCGAGTTTCTGCGCCTTCGGGCTCGCGGAGGAGACCTGGTCCTCCGGCAGGGCGCCCGCCTCCAACAACGGCCTGGTGGCGTACACGCCGTCGCGCGGTGTGATCTCGGTGCGCGGGAACTGGCCGCTGGTGCCGACGATGGATGTGGTGGTCCCGCACGCGCGCACGGTGGCCGACCTGCTGGAGGTCCTCGACGTGATCGTGGCCGACGACGAGTCGTCCGACGGTGATTTCTGGCGCTCGCAACCGTGGGTCGGCATCCCGGCCGCCTCCTCGATCCGCCCCATCTCCTACCCGGCGATCGGGATGCGCACGCGGCTCGACGGCGTCCGGCTCGGGGTGCCCAGGATGTACATCAACCGCGACGCCGACGCTCGCGAGCCCATCGCCACCCGCCAGAGCGTCATCGACCTGTGGGAACAGGCGATGGGCGACCTCGTCGCGCTCGGCGCGGAGGTCGTGGAGGTCGACTTCCCCGTCGTGTCGAGCTACGAGGCGAACGACGGCCTGCTCCCTGAAGCCTTCGAGGATGAGGAGCTCTGGGACCTCTCCATGCTGTGGTGGGACAGCTTCCTTCGCACATACAGCGCCGGTGGGCCCGCGCGTCTCGCCGACGTCGACGGGCCGCTCATCTTCCCGCAGCCGTGCGGCGCGCTCCCGGACCGCTACGGCGGCGACTTCGACCTGGCCGACTATGTCGAGCGCGCGCGGGAGGGGTTGCGTCCGCTGGACGAGATCGCGTCGATCCCGGAGGGCGTGCGCGGCTTGGAGCGAGCGCGCCGGGTCGACCTCGAGGAGTGGTTGGCGGCGCACGGTCTCGACGCCGTCGTCTTCCCCGCCGTCGCGGATGTCGCCCCGGCGGACGCCGATGTCGACGAGCACTCCGCCGATCTCGCCTGGCGCAACGGCACTTGGGTGGCGAACGGCAACCTCGCCATCCGCCACCTCGGCATCCCGACGGTGACGACGCCGATGGGGGTGATGCGCGACATCGGGATGCCCGTCGGCCTCACCTTCGCCGGTGCGGCGTACGGGGACTCGCGGCTGCTCAGCTTCGCGGCGGCGTTCGACTCACAGCGGACCAGGCGGATCGTTCCGCCTCGCGTGCTCGAAGCCCCGGTGCCGGGCGGCGCTCGTCCGGTGGTCGCCCTTGGAGTGCGCACGGTGGCGCCGCCGGTGGTCACTCTGACCGCCGGGCGGGAGGCGGACGGCTCTGTCCGGATCGGCGTCCGCGTGGATTCGGAGCGCGCCATCACGACCATCCGGCTCAGCGTGGCGGGCGAGGTCGTGACGGCGGAGCTGTCGGCGGCCGGACGCTACGAAGCCAGGGTGCGCGCCGAGTCGCTGCCCGCAGCGCGTCGTCACTCGGAGTGGGTGGAACCGTACGGAGCGCTCGTCGTCTCGCGTTGCCGTCGCTGACGATGGCGCAGCGGGGGGAGCGGCGATCGAAGTGGAAGGGGAGACGGTATGAGAGAGACACTGGACGACGAGAAGAAGGGGAACGGCATGAGCAGGCGCGGATTCCTGACCGCCGCCGGGATCGTCGTGGCCGGTGCGGCCACCGCGGCCGTGGTCGGCACCGGGCGGTCGCTCGGCGCCGCCGACCCGGCCTCAGCGGCAGGGACGTTCGCCGTGCCCGCCGAGGATGTGCGGCACGAGCGCACCTGGATGGCGTGGCCGGACCGCGCATCCATCTGGGGTGGCGGCCTCGCGGGCGTGCAGGCGGACATCGCGCGGATCGCGAACACGATCGCGAAGCACGAACCCGTCTTCCTCTGCGCGAATCCGGGAAGCGCTGCGCGGGCACGCTCGCTCTGCGGGAGCGGGGTGACGGTGCTCACCGACATCCCTGTCGACGACTGCTGGATGCGCGACACCGGCCCGGTCTTCCGGAGGGACGACGCCGGGCGGCTGGATGCGATCGGCCTGAACTTCAACGGCTGGGGCAACAAGCAGGCGCACACGCACGACGCCCGCGTCGCCGCCCGCATCGCGGCGTCTGCAGGGGTGCCGTTCTCGGCCGCCGACTTCGTGGGGGAGGGCGGCGCGATCGAGCAGGACGGCGCCGGCACCCTGATGGCCACCCGGAGCAGCCTGGTGAACAAGAACCGCAACCGGGGCAGGTCGCAGCAGGAGATCGAGGACGCGATGCTCGACGCATACGGCGCCTCGGAGGTCATCTGGTTCGACGGGGTGAAGAGCCAGGACATCACCGACGACCACGTGGACGCCACCTCGCGGTTCCTCTCCCCAGGCCGGGCCATCGTCCAGGTGCCGCTCGCAACGGACGACGACGCGTTCTCCTCCGACGCACGCGACCAGGATGCGGTGCTGTCGGCGGCGATGACGGTCGAACGGCTCCAGGGACCGGACTACGGGAGGATCCGATCCAGGAACAGCAGCTTCCTCGCGTCGTACGCCAACTTCTACGTCTGCAACGGCGCGGTGATCGCCGGGCGGTTCGGCGACGCGCTGGCGGATGCGGCGGCAGCGGCAACGCTCGCGCGGCTGTTCCCCGGCCGCGTGATCGAGCAGCTCGACATCGACCACCTCGGAACGGGCGGCGGCGGGATCCACTGCGTCACGCAGCAGCAGCCGGCGGCGTAGCAGGCGCGCGTTCAGCGCGCTACGCCGACAGCGCTCCCCTGGTCAGGCCGAGCTCGTTCTCCATGGCGCGGCAGACGAGGCGGCCCCGGTCGCCGGCGCCGCCGTAGTGCACGAGGGCGTGCGAGTTCACGCCGTCGATCATGCCGAGGAACTGCCAGGCGACCGCGTTCGGGTCGTCGGTCGAGAACTCTCCGGATGCGACCCCGGCCAGCACGACGCCGGTCACCACTTCCTGCCAGGCGTCCATGAGCTCGCGCACCCGGCCGGCGAGCAGATCGTTGGTGCGCCCCACGCTGTACGCGTCGGCCCAGACCGTGGTGACGTCGTCGCGCTCCGGCTCCAGCAGGGTCGCGATCAGCGAGCGCAGGCTTGCCGTCGGCGTCGGCTGGGCCGTGATCAGGAGGAGCACTTCGTCGATCTCCAGCTGGGCGATGGTTGCGAACGTCGTGGCGACGAGCGCATCCATGCTGGGCTCGTAGTGCGCGACGAGCGCGGGCGCGACGCCGACCTGCGCGGCCACCGACCTCAGCGTCAGCGCGGGCAGCCCGCCCTCGCGGGCGAGCTGCTGCGCGGCGTCGCGGATCTCGTCGGCGCGTTCCGTCGCCGACTTCCGCGTCGCGCGGGGTCTGCGAGTGACCGCCGTCTCGGTCATGCGGTCACGGTGACAGGAGGACCGGCCGGGGTGCGTTCGAGGTCGACGAGCACCGGCAGCTCGGGGGCGTCGACTCTGGCTCGTGCGAACATCACACAGCCAACATAGACGATCGCCGCGACGATGCCGGAGCCGATCGCGCTGGGGTCGATGCCGCCGAACAGGTTGGCGAGCGGCCCGGCGTAGAGGTCCGTGTAGACGCTGAGCACGCCGAAGAGCGAGCCGGCGAGCCAGGCGGCGACGGCCGGAACGTTCCACCCGGCGGTGAACCAGTACCGGCCTCCGCGGCGCTTCTGTGCGAACGCCTGCAGGTCGTTCGGGTCGTAGAACCGCGTACGCAGCGCGCCGATGACGAGCACGACCGCCCAGGGCGTGGTGATCGCGTTGAGGATGACCGTGGCCGAGGTGATCGCATCCACGGCGTTGAAGACGAAGACGCCGAGGTAGAGCAGGGCGACGGACACCGCCGCCGCGAGCGCCGTGGTGTGCACGCGTCGCAGCCGGGGGAAGAACGTCTCCAGGTCGAGACCGGTGGCGTAGATGCACATCACGCCCTGGCCGAAGCCGCCGACCACCGAGACGATCAGGATGGGGATGAGGTACCAGAACGGCGACGAGGCGACCAAGTCGCTCATGAAGTCGCCCGTCGAGACGGTCATCGCCGAGCCGGCGTACGCCCCCAGGATGGCGGGGAGCAGTGTGCCGAGCATGAGCGCGGCGAACAGCGCCCAGCCGATCGAGCGGCCGGTGTGGCGCCGGATCGAGATGCGGCGCGTGTAGTCGCCGATGATCGGCGCGTACGAGATCGGGCCGGCGGTGGCCAGCACAGTCGACAGGATGAACGTCTGCCAGTATCCGCCGACGGCGAAGGTGCCGGTCGAGTACGCCGGGTTGAAGTTCGCGCTGAACGCGAAATAGCCGAGGATCAGCACGATTCCGGCGATCGGGACGATGAATTTCTGCATGGCGACGATGGTGGCGTGGCCGTAGAGCGCGACGATCACGATCAGCGCGGACACCAGGGCGTATCCCACGGCGTGGGTCGCATCGTTCTGCGGCAGGCCGAAGAGCCGGTGGGCGGCGCCGACCAGCGCATCCCCGCTGGTCCAGACCGTGAGCGCCGCGAACACGATCGCGATCAGCAGCGACAGGGCGGAGCCGATGAGGCGACCCCGGATGCCGAAGAACGCGCCGCTCGACACGGTCATGTTGGTGCCGGTGCGCGGCGAGACGCCGGAGAGCGGCAGCACGACAAGCGTGCCGATCAGGGTGCCGATCGTGGTCGTGACGACGGCGCCCCAGAAGTCGAGGCCGAGCTGGATGGAGACCCAGCCGTAGACGGCGATGGTCCAGCCGAAGTTGCCTCCGGTGAACACGGCGAACAGGTTTCGGGGGCTGGAATCGCGTTCTCGCTCTGGGAGGTAGTCGACGCCGACTTCCTCGATATGGCCGACGCGATCGGTCGGGTCTGTGCTCATCGTTGTAGCTCCTCTGCGAGTGCGTTCGGCTTCGGTGCGCGATCCGCTCTGGGGTTGGAAGCGATCATGACTCTAGTTGATCGCATAGTCAATAGCGGAATTCCTTGACACCGTCGAACTCGTCGCCCTACAGTCGGGTCAGCTATTGATTCCATGATCAATAACGGAGGATCAACGATGAACTGGAAGATGCCCGCGGGAATTCGCTCCCCAGGAGCGCATCTGGACGGCGTTCCCGCGCGACGGATACACGCTCGGCGACGACGCCGAATCCGCCGAAGAAGGCCCGTCTCGCCTGGTCGGGCGTCGCCAACGCCGCCGCCCGATTCGAGCCGGTGACTGTCGTGGTCGACCCGAGCAGCCGCAGCCACGCGAACCGCCTGCTCGACGGCTCGATCGACATCGTCGAAGCACCGCTCGACGACTTCTGGATGCGCGACATCGGTCCGTCGTTCGTCCTCGACGACGAGACCGGCGCGCTCGGAGCGGTCGACTGGGTCTTCAACGGCTGGGGTGCGAACGCCTGGGCGACGTGGGAGAACGACCGCGAGATCGGGTCGTTCGTCGCCGCGGAGGCCGGTGCGGAGCTGGTGTCGAGCATGCTCGTCAACGAAGGCGGCGGCATCCACGTGGACGGGGAGGGGACCGTCATCGTCACCGAGACCGTCCAGCTCGATCCCTTCCGCAACCCGTACGCCACCAAGGCGATGGTCGAGCGCGAACTCGCCCGCACGATCGGCGCGACCAGCGTGATCTGGCTGCCGCGCGGCCTGACCCGCGACTACACCTCGGTGGAACCCGCGGGCACGTCGACATGGTGGCGGCGTTCGCAGCACCCGGCCGGGTGCTCGTGCACACCCAGAACAACCCGGACCACCCGGACTACTTCGTCACCCGTCAGCTGCGCTCCGTGCTCGAGGCGGCGACGGATGCTGCGGGCAGACGCCTCGAGATCATCGAGCTCCCCGCGCCGGAGACCGTCCAGGATGACGACGGCTACGTCGACTGGAACTACGCCAACCACCTCGTCGTCAACGGCGGCGTCATCGCCTGCGGGTACGGCGAGCGGGAGGCCGACGCGCGCGCGGCGGCGATCCTCGCCGAAGCCTACGACCGCGAGGTGGTCACGATCGACGCGCGGCCGATCCTCGCGCGCGGCGGCGGCATCCACTGCATCACCCAGCAGCAGCCGCTGGCGAGCGCCCGATGAGCAGCGCATCCGGTCGCTTCTTCCCGGTGGTCGAGGCCACGATCGCCGAGTTGCGCGAGGCGTTGGAGTCCGGCGCGGTGACCAGCGTCGACCTCGTCGCCGCGTACCTCGACCGCATCGCGGCGTATGACCGCGGCGGCATCCGCCTGAACGCGGTGCCGGTGCTCAACCCGGAGGCGTTCGCCGACGCGTGCGCCTCGGATGCGCGCAGGGTGGCGGGAGCGACGCTCGGACCGCTCGACGGCATCCCATATACGGCGAAGACAGCTATGCGGGCACGCGGGCTCACCGTCGCAGCAGGCTCCCCGGCGTTCCGCCAACCTGATCGCGGGCGACGACGCATTCGCGATCGCGCAACTGCGCGCAGCTGGCGCGGTGCTGATCGGCCTGACCAACATGCCGCCGATGGCCAACGGAGGTATGCAGCGCCTGGGGTATACGGCCGCGCGGAGAGCCCGTACAACGGAGGCTACCTGACCGCGGCGTTCGGCAGCGGCTCGTCCAACGGGTCTGGCACGGCGACAGCGGCGAGCTTCGCCGCGTTCGGTCTCGGCGAGGAGACCTGGTCGAGCGGGCGGGCACCGGCATCCAACAACGGGCTTGTGGCGTACACGCCGTCGCGCGGGGTCATCTCGGTGCGCGGCAACTGGCCGCTGGTGCCGACGATGGATGTGGTGGTGCCGCACACCAGGACGATCGCCGACCTGCTCGAACTGCTCGACGTGATCGTCGTCGACGACCCGCGGACGGACGGCGATTTCTGGCGTAGCCAGCCGTGGGTGCCGCTGCCCGCCGCCTCCACTGTCCGCCCCGAGTCGTACCGTTCGCTCGTGGCCGCCGACGCTCTACGGGGCAGGCGCATCGGCATCCCGCGCATGTACATCAACGCCGACACCGACGCGGCGGAGCAGATCGAGACGCGCCCGTCGGTCGTCGACCTGTGGCGCGCGGGCCGTGCCGACCTCGAAGCGCTCGGCGCCGAGGTGATCGAGGTCGACTTCCCCGTGGTCACCAACTACGAGCGCCAGGGCGGCGCGCGGAACATGGTGGACCGCGGGTTCGTCCCGGCCGAGTTCGCCGACCGCGAGTTGTGGGATCTGTCGATCTGGGGCTGGGACACCTTCCTGCGCACCAA
>NZ_JBZCGM010000005.1:0-148554 GCF_058244615.1 Leifsonia sp. McL0627 | reverse complement strand
CGCCAGCTTCGCGGGGAGCGTCGCGTCTCTCGTGCGGATGGTCACGTCGCCTCCCCACGCTTTCACCGCTGCGCAGACCGCTTTCGGCGATGTCGTGTCGAGGGCGTACGAGTACGGGCGGATGGGGTCTCCCGTGCTTCCGGCCGACGCGCCGAGCAGCCACAGGTTGGCGAAGCCGTCCGCCTGCCAGTCGAAGTAGCCGACGAGCATGTTCTTGGCGTCCGCCGGGTCGTCGAGGGCGAACATGGTCGACAGCAGGACGTCCCCGGAGGCGACCCCTGTGCCGCCGAGGATGTCCGCGTATGGGAACAGGGAGCCGGCGGTCGGCGGCTTGGGCAGCACGCTCCCCGCGATGGCCACGACCGTGATGAGCACGCCCGCCGTCGCCGCCGTCTTCGGCCAGACGGCGAGGTCGACCCGCGACAGCCTTTCGAGTGCGAGGCCGATTGCTACCACGAGCAGCAGGATGCCGCCGAACCAGACCAGCTTGGCCGGGTAGTACCCCCACCAGTACGCGGACGCCTGCTGTTGGGTCCCGAGGTAGGCGTACAGGCCGGCGAGCGACACCGAGACGGTGACGACGCCAGCGAGGTCCGCACGCGTTCCGGCCGTGCGCGTCGTGACGGCGGTGACGGCGACGCTCAGGCCGATCATCGTGAACAGCAGCGCGGGCGAGACGGGAGCCATCGACCCGCCCTGGGCCAGAGCCCGGCGTCGCGGCGCAGGTCTGGCAACGAGGCGAGGACCACGTAGACGAGCAGTTGCAGGGCAGCCACCGCCAGGATGGTCCAGGACAGCCAGCCGTATGACCGCGGGCGGCGAAGAATGAGGCGGATGCCCGCCACCGCGGCGAGCGCGAGGGGCACGACGGCCAGGAACGCCCAGAGGGCGAGGAGCACCGTCGTCATGGCGAGCAGGACGGCGACGGCGATCACCGGCGCCCGTGCGCCGCCCGCCAGGCGAGCCAGCTCCCGAGGAGGCAGGCGATCGTCGGCATGACGTTGTAGAAGCCGAACTCGAACGAGAACCCTGCAACGAACCAGGATGCGATCAGCGCCGACCCCAGAACGGCCCCGATGGCACGGAAGACCGGGTGCTCCGGCCGGATCGTCTGGGCGACGACCAGGCCTGCGAGCAGGCTGGTGACGACCGTGGCGAGCGCGAACATCCCGGCCATCGCGGTGATGTCGTGCTGGAACAGGTCGGTCTGGCTCGACACCGGCCCTCCCCGGCGCCATGCCGGCGGCCAGCAGGATGGCCGTCATCGGCGACGAGTTGGGGTGCAGCGACGGGATGAGGCCCTTGTCGTCGAGCAGGAATCGCGCGGTGACCATGTTCCAGACGGCGTCGCTGCGCATCGCCCAGGAGAGGGCGTCGCCGTGACGCAGCGCCGGGAGGATCGCGAAGACGGCGCCGACCACGGCGGGGACCACAGCCGCGGGGAGGACGCCCCACCAGACGGCGCGGCCGGGCAGGCGCAGCCGGTCGCCGCTCACCGCCACGAGCACCAGACCGGCCAGCGCGATCAGCAGCAGGACCAGCAGGTTGCCGGTGAAGACGCTCAGCCCGATCCGGTGGAAGATCCTGATGGCGAACGCCTCGACCGCGAGCGGCACAGCGATCGCGGAGACGACGCCGAGACTCCAGCCGGCGAACGCCGTGACCCCCGTCGCGAGGCTGAGGGCGGCGGCCGCGGCGAGGACCCAGACGGTCCAGCCTGCGCCGACGGCGACTAGCCCGATGGCGACCGCCACGGCCAGGACGGCGACCACCCACCAGCGGGAGGCCGGTCGACGGATGATATCGTCCACTTGTTCCTCTCCGATGGAGCCGTGTCGTTCGAGAACCGAACCTACCTCACCGGCCGGGCCATCGGCCATCAGCACGACGACAGGACGGTGCATGACCCAGCACGACGGGGACGTCCGCCCCGCTCGCCGCCCGCTGACCGTGTTCGGCATCGCCTTCGGGCTGCTGTTCCTCCTCATGGCGAGCTTCTCCGTCGCCACCCCGCAGGGGGCGAGCCCCGACGAGCCTGCACACGCCATCCGCGCGTACGCCGCCGCGCACGGCGAGCTGTGGGGGGCGGAGTCCGCGAGCATCCCCGGCACCATCGACCAGACCGTGTCGACGTACTTCGCCAAGCTGGAGTCGCACATGCCGTGCTTCAAGCGGAACGTGGCGGTCACGCCGTCCTGCGTCACCCCCGTCGAGAACCCGGATGCGCCGACCACCGGCCACTCCTCGACCACCGTGAACACACCCGTGTTCTACGTGCTCGTCGGCTGGCCGACGGCGTTCCTCGACGGCGCGAAAGGGCTGTACGCGATGCGGCTCGTCAATGCGCTGCTCTGCTCCGCCCTGCTCGCCCTGGCCTTCACCGCGTTGCGCAGCCTCCCTCGCTCCCGCTGGGCGCTCGGTGGTCTCGCCGTCGGCGTCACCCCGATGGTGCTGTTCCTCTCCGGGACCCTGAACCCGAACGGGATCGAGGTCGCCGCGTCCGCCGCCGCGTTCGCTCTGCTCCTGCTGACCTTCGGAACCCCGGCCGCCGGGCGATGGCTGGTGCTGCGCATCCTGGGGGTGGTCGTGGTGAGCCTGCTGCTGGTCAACACCAGGAGCATCGCCATGCTGTGGCTCGCCCTCGCATTCGTCATCGCACTGCTGCTCGGCAGACGGGACGTGCTGCGGGCCGTCTTCCGCTCGTGGCTCACCTGGGCCGGTATCGCGGTGATCGGCGCCGTCGCCATCGCCGCCGCCCTGTTCTACCTGCGGCCTCGCTCGCTGACCCCCGGCTACGCGCCGGTCGGCGCTGGGAGCAGCTGGTGGCAGGGCTTCTCGAACACCATCGACGCGACCTTCGACTTCATGGTCGGCTGGATCGCCCAGTTCGGCTGGCTGGAGATCCCGGCGCCCGCGCTCACCGTCGCCGTCTGGGCGACGATCGGCGGGATGGTGATCCTGATCGGGTCGACGATCGGACCGCGGAACGTGAAGATCGGCGCCCTGCTGCTCGGGCTCGCCATCGTGTTCGTCCCGCCGTTCTCGCAGGCCGCCGTCATCCACGACGCCGGATACATCTGGCAGGGCAGATACACCATCGCACCCGCCGTGCTCCTCGTCATCCTCGCCGGGATCGGCCTCGACCACGCACTGCCCGCGACCGGCAGACGACTCACCGCGGTGATGCGTGTCTCTGTCGTGCTGCTCGCCATCGCCCAGCTCGCGGCGTTCCTCTGGATGCTTCGCCGCTACGTCATCGGGCTCCAGCAGAACCTCACCTGGATCGACCTGGTCAGGGCGCCCCAGTGGCAGCCGCCGGGCGGATGGCTGCTCGTCACCGTCGTCTTCACGATCGCGACCGGCCTGTCCGCCTGGTTCCTGATCACGGCACTCAGCAGGACGTGCGAGAATATCGAACCGTCCGCGGCCGTCGTTCCGACCGGCCGGTCTCACCCGCTCTGACGCTCTCACCGATCTAGTACGTTGACTTCCATGCCCTTCGATCTCTCTCAGACGCTGATCGTGATGCCCGCCTTCAACGAGGAGGCATCCGTCGCAGCCGTCGTCACCGAGGTCTACGCCAAGCTTCCCGGCGTGACCTGTCTCGTCGTCGACGACGGGTCGACAGACGACACCGCGCGCGTGGCCAAGGAGGCCGGGGCCCTCGTCGCATCCATGCCGTTCAACATGGGCGTCGGCGGCGCCATGCGCCTCGGCTTCCAGTTCGCCAGGGACAACGGGTTCTCCGTCGCCGTGCAGATCGACGCGGACGGCCAGCACGATCCAGGCAACGTCCCTTCGCTGCTCGCCGCGCTCGACCAGGCCGACCTCGTGATCGGCGCCCGTTTCGCCGGAGAGGGAGACTACGCGGTCCGCGGACCTCGGCGCTGGGCGATGAACGTGCTCTCGAGCGTGCTCAGCCGCGTCGTGAACACCCGCCTCAACGACACCACCAGCGGGTTCAAAGCCAACGGCCCCCGGGCGATCGACCTGTTCGCCCACTCGTTCCCTGCCGAATACCTCGGCGACACCGTCGAGGCGCTCGTGATCGCCGCCCGCGGCGGACTGCGCGTCGCCCAGGTGCCCACCTCGATGCGCCCCCGCGCCGGTGGCCAGCCGTCGCACAACCCGATCAAAGCGGCCGTCTACCTGGCCCGCGCCTTCATCGCCCTCGTCGTCGCGCTCATGCGCCCGCGCACCGCCATCAAGGAAACGGCAACGGCCTGACCATGTCGATCACCAGTTACATCTTCGGAATCCTCGCCGCCCTGCTCACCCTCGGGGTGGTGATCGAGATGCTGCGCCGCGGCCGGATGCGCGAACGTCACGCCATCTGGTGGCTGGTCGCGGGCCTGCTCGCGCTGATCATCGGCGTCTTCCCGAGCATCCTGGACTGGCTGGCCGGTCTGGTCGGCGTCGGCGCGCCCGTCAATCTCGTGTTCTTCGTGAGCATCGCCGTGCTGTTCCTGGTCTGCATCCAGCACAGCTCCGAGCTGACAACGCTCGAGAGCAAGACGCGCACGCTCGCCGAGCGCAGCGCACTGCACGAGCTGAGGATCGCCGAGCTGGAGCAGCGCATCGCCGCTCTCAGCGACGAGAAGGAGTAACACCCGGTGAGCACCACCGAGACCACACCGCCCGCCACCTCCAGCCGTTCCTCCGCCTCCAGCAGTTCCGTCCCCTCCGCCGGCCGGGGAGAGCGGCCGCGGGTCTGGCGCGCCTTCCTGGTCGTCTGGGTGCTGCTCTCCGCCCTCTGCGCGAGCTGGGCGATCGCGACGCCGCTCGGGGCCTCCCCCGACGAACCGGCGCACATCGTCAAGGCGGCGAGCGTCGCACGCGGCCAGTTCATCGGCACGCCGTCCGCGGACGGCCACCGGGTCACCGTGCCGGAGTATGTGGCGCGCACCCAGCACGACACCTGCTTCGCCTTCCATCAGGAACGAACGGGCGCGTGCGGACTCGCTCCGCTGGCCGACCCAGGCGCGCTCACCGAGTCGTTCACGACGGCCGGCCTGTACAACCCGGTGTACTACCTGCTGGTCGGCTGGCCGACACTGTTGCTGCACGACACCTCTGGCATCTATGCAATGCGGATCGTGAGCGGCATCATCACCTCTCTGTTCGCCGCCCTCGCCTTCTCTGTGCTGTGGGGTATGAGACGGCGCGCCATCCCGGTCCTGGGTTTCGCGGTCGCTGTCACGCCGATGCTGCTGTTCCTCGGCGGATCGGTGAACCCGAACGGCATCGAGGCGACCGCGACCCTCGCCGTCTTCGTCGGCATCCTCGCCGTCGTGCTCGACCCGGACAGGTCCAGGCTGCTGTCCCGCGCCATGATCGTGATGGCTGCAGGCATCGTCGCCGTCAATGCCAGAGGGCTCTCGCCGCTGTGGGTGCTGCTGGCGATCCTCATCCCCTTCGTGCTCCTCCGGGGCCGTGACCTCGTCGCCCTGCTGAAGAAGCCGGCGGTGATCGTCGCGGCGTCCGGGGTCGTGCTCGGCACCATCGCCGCCCTCGCCTGGACCGTTGGCACGAACTCGCTCCTCAACGCCGTCGAGAATCCCGACCAGACGCCGCAGAGCTACATCGGCGTCGGCACGAATCCGCTCAGCGGCTTCTTCATCACGCTCGTGCGCACCACGGAGTACAGCCACGGCCTGATCGGCCTGTTCGGCTGGCTCGACACAGCTGCGCCCCCCGAGGTGTACTTCATCTGGAGCGCCTTGATCGGCATCCTGCTGGTCGCGGCGCTCGTGCTCCTCCGCTCCAGGATGCTCGCCTTCGCCTGGGTGCTGTTCGGCGCGTTCATCCTGATCCCGCCGATCGTGCAGGCCGCTTACATCACCGGTGGCGGCGTCATCTGGCAGGGCAGGTACAACATGCCGATGTTCCTGTGCATGATGGTCGGGCTCGCGGTGGTGCTCGGCAGGCGTATCTCCGTCGACGGAACGGCGACGACCTGGCGGCGCTTCGGCTGGCTGGTCGTGATCGTGATCGCGTTCGGCCAGGTCTACGCCTTCGAGAACACACTGAAGCGCTACTCGGTCACCCCCATCGGGTCTCTGAAGCAGTTCCTGTTCGGCACACCGCCGTGGGCGCCCCCGGGAGGCAACCTGCTCTGGATCCTGGTGTTCACGGCGCTGATCGTGGTGGGGGGCTGGCTGGTGCTGCGCTCGGTCGGACGGGTCGCCCGCGCCGACGCGCTGACAGCAACAGCCGCTGCGCCTGTCACGATCTGACCGTCCGGTCGGATATCGTGACCTCATGGGAAACCCACAGGCGGGCAGTGACACGGTTGCGCCCACCGCCCGTCCGGCCCGCCCGCGTCGTTCCGTCCCGCTGACTGCGTTCTTCGGCGCCTGGGCCGTGCTGTTCGCACTGACCGTCGTGTGGGCCTTCGCGTCCCCGCCGTCCGCCTCTCCGGACGAGCCCGCCCACATCGTGCGCGCGGCGAGCGTCGTCCGCGGCGAACTCGTCGGCACGCCGTCGCCGGCCGGCCACCTCGTCACCGTGCCCCGCTACATCGCGGAGTCGCACGCGGTCACCTGCTTCGCGTTCAACCCGACGGTGACGGCGAACTGCGCGTACACGCCCGCCGCGGACTCCTGGCAGGACGTCCTGGCCCCGACGACGGCCGGGCTGTACAACCCGCTCTACTACGCGCTGGTCGGCCTCCCCTCCCTGGTCTTCCACGATGCGAGCGGCATCTACGCCATGCGCATCCTGAGCGCTCTGCTCACGACACTGTTCGCCGCGCTCGCCTTCGCCATCGTGTTCACCATGCGCACCCGCCGGCTGCCGCTGCTGGCGTTCGCGGTCGCCGTCACCCCGATGGTGCTCTTCCTCGGGGGATCAGTGAACCCGAGCGCCCTCGAAGCGACGGCGACGCTGGCCGTGTTCTGCGGGATGCTCGCGATCGTCCTCTCCCCCGACGATTCCCGCCTCACCGGACGCGCCGTCGTGGTGATGGCCGGGGCGGTCGTGGCCGTGAACGCGCGAGGGCTCTCGCCGTTGTGGGTGGCGCTCGCGCTGGTCGTCCCACTGCTCCTGCTCACCGACCGCGCCGCGCTGACCTCCCTCCTGCGGCGGAGAGCGGTCATCGTGCTGATCGCGGTCGTCGCGGCAGGGACCATCGCCGCCGGGCTCTGGACGGTGGGGACGAACTCGCTCGCGAACGCCATCGAGCACCCGGACCAGGCATTGTCGTTCCCCGGCATCGGGGCGTCGCCGCTGGTCGGCTTCACCAAGGTCTTCGTCGGCACGATCGGCTACAGCCAGGGGCTCGTCGGCCTGTTCGGCTGGCTCGACACTCCCGCTCCCGACGTCGTGCTCTATCTGTGGGGGCTCGCCATCGGCGCCATCGCGGTGGGCGCGATCGTGGTCCTTCGCCGCAGGAGGCTGCTGGTCGCCTGGGTGATCGTCGCCGCCTTCCTGCTCTGCCCTGCCATCGTGCAGGCCGCGTACATCCACGGCGGCGGCATGATCTGGCAGGGCAGGTACAACCTGCCGCTGTTCCTCTGCCTCATCGTCGGTCTCGCCGTACTGCTGGGCGACACCGCGTTCGCTCGCGCGTCGTACGCCTGGCGACGCATCGCCGTGATCGTGGTGGTCGGGGCGGTCGGCGCGCAGTTCTGGGCGTTCACGACGACCCTGCGGCGCTACGCGGTCGGTTCCAACGGTTCGATGCGTGCGTTCCTGTTCGGGCAGCCGGTGTGGGCGCCGCCCGGCGGCGTCTGGCTGTGGCTGGTGGCCTTCGGCGTCGTGCTCCTGGCCGCCGGCGCCCTCCTGCTCCACGTCACCGCGTGGTCACGGCAGGCGGAACCGGTCGCGGACGCGGTCGAGCCGACTCAGGACCAGGAACAGGAACCGCTTCCGGAGGCAGAGCAGCCGCGCGAGCCGCAGCCGGCAGTGACACTCACGCCGGCTGGAACAGGTCTCTGACCACGTCCATCCAGCCCTGGCTGGCCAGCCGGGGATACGCGCCCCCTGCCGCGAGCCTGAGCACAGGCACGAACCGCAGCACCCTGTTGTCCGGCAGCTGAGCGCGGGTCGCCTCGAACGCGGCCTTCTCCTCGGCCAGCGCCGCCTTCGACGAATCGACGCCGTCCGCCCCGCGCAGGCTGTCCGCCAGGATGCGCGACCGCTCGGCGAGCATCCTGTTGCGGTCGCCGCGCGCGCCGAGCACACGACGGATCTTGTGGCCGATGGTCGGGTCGCCCGCGCCGATCTGGTTGGCGGAGTGCCTGCGGTATCTGGTCAGCGGCTCCTCGCTGAGGTCGAGCCTGTCGCGGGCGGCCGCCTGGATCGCCAGCCACTCGTCGTGCACCCAGGCCGGCGGGAACGGCGCGCACGCCGCCACCAGGTCGCGGTGCACCATCGCGGTGGCCCCCGTGGCGATGTTGCGGCGGACGAACACCGAGAACGCGCGACCGGAGTGCACCGCCATCCTGTCGTCCTCCGACACCTCCAGGGCGCCGAAGATCGTGCCGCCGACCGGTGCGCCGTCGTCGTCGATCAGGGTCGCGTCGGTGTGCAGGAAGCCGAGGCCCGGCCGGGCGACGAAGCTGCCGACGAGCTTCTCCAGCTTGCGCGGCTCCCACTCGTCGTCCTGGTCGCAGAGCGCGATCAGCTCGCCGGTGGATGCGCGGAGGGCCTGCTCGAAGTTGGCTGTCACGCCCAGCGGTGTCGCGTTGCGGAGCAGCATCAGCTCTGGCGCCCATCCGGTGGCCGCCTCGTGCGCCCGAAGCTCCTCCTGCAGCATCGCGACGGTCGCGTCCGTCGAGCCGTCGTCCGAGACGACGAGCTGCGTCGGAGGCAGCGTCTGGGCGAGCACGCTCGCCACCTGCCTGCGGATGTACCTGGCGCCGTTGAACGTGCAGAGCGCGACGGAGACCGTGACGGCCACGGCTAGCGTCTCCCCAGCCTGCTCCGTACCTTCTTGGCCACGACGGCTGGTCCGCCGTTCTTCATGTAGTGGAAGAACAGCCCGACGTCGTGACGGACGCCGTGCTTCTTGCGCCTGGTCGTCGCCTTGCGCGGTGCTCCGCCGGTGCCGACCACGCCCTTCGCGACCAGGTCGGCGGCGTGCCGGGGGTCGGCGACGAAGTCGACGAGCGGCGCGAGGACGACGCCCCAGAAGTAGCGCTTCCGCACCCGCTGGATGTTGCGCTTGGTCGACGCGATGAACTTCTCGTCGTAGAGCACGGTCTCCAGGGCCGCGGCGAGCGCATCCACGTCGCCGGACGGGACGACGACGCCGAGCTTCTCCTCCTCGACCAGCTGGGCGAAGTGGTCGCCGGCCGTGACCACCATCGGCAGCCCGGCCCACAGGTAGTCCAGGATGCGCGTGCGGAACGAGAACGTGGTCTCCACGTGCGAGAAGTGCGTGCTGACGCCTGCGTCGGCCTCGGTGAGGTAGTTCTGCCTGTCGGCGTAGTCGACCCACGAGCTGTTGAAGAAGACGGAGCGATCGAGCACTCCGAGGTCGCGGGCGAGCCCACGGGACTCCGCGACGATCGCCATCTCCGGCACCCCGGGATGCGGGTGCTTGGTGCCCTGGAAGAACAGGCGGACGTCGTCGTGCGTCTCCGACAGCTTCGCCACGGCGGAGATGAGCGACTTCGGGTCGAACCAGTTGTACAGTCCGCCGCTCCACAGCAGGAGCTTGTCGTCCGCTCCGATGCCGGGCAGGACGCCCTTCAGCACATCCCGTTCGTGCACGGGCGCCGTCTCGGAGAGGCCGAACGGCACCACGTCGATGAGGTGGTCGAGGTCCGGGTCGTCCGCGTAGTTGGCCGGGTTGATCCGGCCGAGCGCGGCGAGCTGCCCGAGATAGAAGTGCCGCTGGCGCTCGGAGGCGCAGAGGAAGAAATCGCCGCGCTCCAGCTGCTCGTTGAGCACGTCTGTCGCATCCAGGACCTGCTTGTCCCACTGCTCGCGGCCGAGCTCCCTGCCCTGCTCGAGCTGTTCGAGGTGCATCGGGTCGTAGACGTCGGCGACGATGATCTTGTCGGTCTTGCGGAGGCTGTCGAACAGCGCCATCGCGAGACCCTGGAAGACGATCACGTCGCTCTCCCGTTCGAGCTTGCGCATCGAACGGTCGTCTCCCGGCCGGATGTGCACGATGTCGAACGGCGCGGACACCGGCTCGACGCCGGAGAGCGAGACGAGGGTGACCAGGTTGTCCTTGGCGAGCGCCTCCGCCATGCTCCAGGCGCGGATCGCCGGACCCGCCATCTTCACGCCGATGGGGTCGCCGGTGATGATCAGCACGCGGGTCACCTCCGGGGTCTCGGTCACCGGGAACGCCGTGACGAGCTTGTCGTAGCCCTCCAGGTAGTGCTCGGCGGTGTACGACGGCGCGTCCGTCTCGCCGAACAGCGACCAGAGGCGGCTGTCGGAGACGACGCGGGTGCGCTGGATCTGCTCGCGCGACTCCACCAGCGACGGCAGGTGCTCGACGAACTGGTCGATCGCGTAGACGGCGGCGACCGTCTCCTTCGAGATCTCCATCGTCGGGTCGTTGGAGGCGCCCTTCCGGAGGTCGAACGAGGTCGAGTCGAGCTCGCCCTTCGCGACGCCGCGGCGGACGGTCAGCGCGAGCGTCGCCGGCAGGGCGTTGGCAAGCGCCTCGTCTCCGAGGTTCTTGTACTGAGTGAACAGTGCGTTCCGTTCGAGGAGGTACGTCTCTTTGAACGCACCGAACGACGACATGGATGCGTGGTGCTTGTGATAGGCGAGCGACGCCGGCTCGTAGACGTAGCGGTGGCCGAGCAGGTTGAGCCGCCAGCCGAGGTCGACGTCCTCGAAGAACATGAAGTAGCGCTCGTCGAACCCGCCGAGCTGCTCGTAGACCGAGCGGCGGACGAACATCGCCGATCCCGTGCCGAACAGCACGTCGTGAGCGACGTCCGGCGTGCTCGGCACCGGCTGCGCCGTCAGCGGCTTGTACCCCTGACCGAACCAGGTCATGGCCGAGCCGATGAAGTCGACGTTCTGGCCCTCCCAGTCGAGCACCCTGCTGGCGACGGCGCCGACGGAGGCACTGGACTCGAACCGCTCGACGGCGGCGCGCACCCAGGCCGCATCCGGCTTGGCGTCGTTGTTGAGGAATGCGACGTACTCGCCGCTCGCCTCCTTGACGCCCAGGTTGCAGCCGCCGGCGAAGCCGAGGTTGGACTTCGACTCGATCAGCAGCACGTGCGGGGCGGCGGCCCGGAGGCGCGCGGCGCTGTCGTCGCCCGAGGCGTTCTCGACCACCACGATCTCGAGCCGGTCGGCCGGCCAGTCGAGGCGGCCGAGATGTTCGATGGCGGTGAGAGTGTCGTCGGTACCTCGGAAGTTGACGAGGACGACCGAGACGACCCCTGGTCGCGTTGCAGGCATACGGTCCTTTCGCATGGGCGTGTGCGCCCGCCAGCTTACCAAGGCGGGCTGGACCGGCCGCGTCGGCCGCCCCTCCCAGCGTCGGATTGCTAAGCTGGCGCAGTTCGCCGCCCGGTGAGACCCTCCGGTGAGACCCACGAGCGTAAGGCCGCACATCAGTATGGATATCGAGTCCGAAGCCCCGGCGGGGCGACGAGGCTTCTTCGCGCGTCTGTTCTCGCGGAGCGCGATCGCGCCCGCGATCCTCATCATCGCCTCGCTGCTGGTCGGCATCGTGCAGGTGCCAGGCCACCGGGGCGTCTCCCCCGTCGACGAGTACGTCTACATCGACTACTTCGCCAAGATCAGCCACCAGTTCACCGTGCACCGCGGTGAGGAGACCGGCACGTACGCGCGCCAGGAGCTCGGCTGCCGAGGGCTCCGCCTGCTCGCGCCGTCCCCGGATGCGCGCTGCACGCTCTCCAACGCGAGGAATGCCGAGCTGTTCCCGTTCCACGGCGCCACGTCGGCGTACATCTACACGCCGCTCTACTTCGGCATCACCCGTGTCATCGCCGAGCCGCTGGTCTGGATGGGGGTCGACCTCGTCGACGCCGGACGGTTCGTCGGCGCGATCTGGCTGGCCGCAGCCGCCCTGTTCCTGTACCTGGCGCTGCGACGGCTGAAAGTGCATCCGGTCGCCGCGACGGGTGTCGGACTGCTGATGATCGGCTCGCTCCCCGCGTACTGGTCGAACACGTACATCAGCACGGATGCGACGGCCCTGTTCGCCGGTGGTCTCATGCTCTACCTCGCCACCGTCGCCGACAGGCGAAGCGGCTACGTGTGGTTCGCCGCCGGCGCCGCGTTCGTGACGATGCTGAAGGTGCAGAACCTCGCGGCCGTCGCCGCTGCCGTGTTCTTCCTCGTGATCCGTGCGGCCATCGACGCATACCGGAACCGCGCGTCCAAGGCGAGCTGGATCGGCCGCACGTTCGCCGACGGCCGGACCATCACCGGCATCGTCTCCGTGGTCATCGCGATGGCTCTGCAGCTCGCGTGGACCGTCTACAGCTCCGCCTCCGCCGTCGGCCCCGCCCCCGACATGGGCAAGGTCCGTCCGCTCGGCATCACGTCGCTGATCCTGCAGTCCGGGCTCTTCATCGACGGGTCTGCGCGCGGCGTCGGCGACACGACCACGTTCCTCAAAGGCCCTGGGCTCATCTCGAACTACGCGGTCGCCTGGGTCACCATCGCCGGCGTGATCGGGCTGCTCATGGTCGCCCGCTGGGGCGGCCGTCGCGCCACCCTCGCCTGGGCGACGTTCGCTGCGGCCCTGATCTCCGCCCCGCTGCTCTCGATCGTGACGTATGCCGCCCTCGGCACATACCCGGATCCGCCGCCCGCGCGCTACGGCGTCTCCCTCATCCCGTTCTTCCTCGCCTGTGCGGCCCTCCTCCTGGCGAAGCGGCCCGTCCCTCGCTGGATCATGGGCGGCGTCGGCGCGTTCGTCTTCGTCGCGTCCCTGTTCATCCCGCAGGGCTGACGGGGATGCGGTTCCCTCTGAGGCTGTTCGCCGGGGTCTTCGTCACCCTGTTCGTACTGCTCACGGCGTGGTCCCTCGCGACGCCGATCTTCTCTGTGCCGGACGAGGCGTCGCACACCGTGCGCGCGACGACCGCCGTGCGCGGGCAGATCGTCGGGGACGGCAAGTACTTCGAGGCGCCCGCCTACCTCTACATCCCCGGCGCTGGGAGCTGCTTCGCCGGGCAGCCGACGGTCACACCGGCCTGCGTCGGCTCCTCCGACGCCGCCCCCGGCGAGCTGCGGCGGTCCATCACGACCGCGTACACCAACAGCCCCGTCTATTATCTGGTCGTCGGCCTGCCGTCGCTGGTGTTCTCCGGCGAGGCGGCCATCCACGCCATGCGAATCTTCTCCGGCGCCATCGTCGCCGCTCTCCTCGCCGTGCTTGCCGCCCTGGTGCGCTGCTGGCCCGGGGCGCGCTGGACGCTGCTGCTGCCCGTCGGCGCGCTGACCCCGATGGTGTTCTTCCTCGGCGGCGCGATCAACCCGAACGCGGTCGAGCTGGCGTCGGCGGGAGCACTGCTCGTCTCGCTGCTGACGCTCGCGAAGCACCGCCCGGCCGGCTGGCTGCTCTGGCTGTCGTCCGTGACGGCCGTGGTCTCCGCCGCCCTCGTCACCGGTGGCCGCAGTCTCGGGATGCTCTGGCTGCTCCTCGTCGGCGTCTCCGTCGTACTGGCCATGCGCAGGGCGGACTGGCAGTATCTGCTGCGCCGCGCATCCACCTGGGTCGTTCTCGGACTGCTCGCGGTGGTCGGCGCCGGACAGCTGTTCTGGTTCACCCGGCCGGAGAACCAGGTGAAGGCGCAGATCGAGCCGACGCCCGGCAGCCTGTTCACGGTCGCGCAGACGATGCTGGAGAACTCGTTCTCATACTGGAAGCAGCTGATCGGCCTGTTCGGGACCGTCGACGTGCCGGCTCCGGATGTGGTCATCGTGATCTGGTTCGGGGTCCTGGCAGCGCTCGTCCTGTTCCCCGTGGTGCTCGGACGCGGACGGGAGCGCTGGATCGCGCTCGGCTTCGTGGCCGCGCTCTTCCTGATCCCGGTGGTCATCCAGGTGTCGCTGTGGCGCCAGGTCGGCGACGTCTGGCAGGGCAGATACATGCTCGCGATCGTGCTCGTGCTGGCGATCTGGGGCGGCATGGCCCTGGACAGAGCTGGAGTGGGCGTCGGATCGCGCAACACGGTCGCGGCGCTGAGGGCGACCGCCGTCGTGCTCGCCGTCGGGCAGTTCGCCGCATTCGCGTTCACCCTGCGTCGCTACGCCGCCGGCTCCACCTCCTGGACCGCCGCCTACCTCTCGCCCACCTGGCAGCCGCCGGGCGGCGTCATCCCGCTCACGCTCGCCGTCGCGCTCGCTCTAACCTTCTTCACCGTCGCGACTTACCGCGCCCTCCCGCGCCTGCTCGCCACGCCCGACTCCCCCAGCCCCGCGTCCCCCAACTCCGGGACCCCCAGCAATCGAGCCTGAACTTATGTACGCGACACGCCGTGTGTCGCGTACATAAGTGCGGAGTCGATGATCAGGGGGCGATGGTGCGGGGTGCGCTGGAGGGACGGGCCTCGGACTCCGGGTCGCAGAGGAAGTCGTAGAGGTGGTCGAGGGCGGCGTCCCAGTCGGAGTGGGCGGCGTCGATGGTCTGGATGCCGGCGGCCTGGATGGCGCGGCGCTTCTGCGCATCCAGCACCAGCTCGTCGATGCCGGCCACGACGTCGTCGTAGGTCATCATCGTCGTGCGCGCGTTCTCGTCCGGGTGGAACAGCCAGCGGAACCAGTCGGAGTCCGGCGCCACCATCGCGACCCCGCTCGCCATCAGTTCCAGCGGCAGGTACGACGGGTGACGGGAGATCTGCATGGTGACGCCGATGTCCGTCTCGCGGTACAGCCGTCCCGTTGCGCGATAGTCGAGCAGTCCGAGGTCGATGAAGTCGGCGCTCGGCGGCAGGTACTTCGCACCGGCGGCGATGATCCGCACCCCGTCACCGTGCCTGCGCTTGATCTCGCTCAGGGCGGCGAACACCAGTTCCCAGCAGTTGCGGAAGTGGTCGCGGGCGTACGCGAAGATCGTGACAGGCTCGTCGTCGCCGCGCTCGCGACGGCCGACGGGGTGGTAGATCTCCCTGTCGACGGCGGGCGTGAAGTAGGTCGCCGTGCCGCCGTACCCTCCGGCATAGATCGCGTGCATGCTCTCGGTGTTGCAGATGCCGTACAGGCCGAGCTTGTAGGTCTGCTCCGTCATGGCGAAGAGGGTGCTCGCCGGGTAGAACGACGGCTCGTAGTCCTGGATGAGGTAGAACTTGCGCGGTGTGCCCGGCGTCTTCGCCACATCCACCGCGGTCAGCCAGAACGTCGCGATGGCGACGTCGGCGGGAGGGACGGCCGCGATGCCGTCGTCGTCTCCGTAGTAGTTGCCGACCTCGGAGCCCGCGAGGCCAGGGAACGCGGCGACGATGGCCGACTCGTAGAACTCGTTGTTCGGGTGACCGTTGACCAGGAATCGGTTCATGACGCCGTGCTCGCGCGCGAGCTTGTCGGCGATGCGCAGCGTGGTGTTGACGCCGCCGAAGAACGGCATGTCGAAGCCGGGGAGCAGCCAGTTGATCGTGCGCACCTCGCGGCGGCCTGTCGTGCCCGCGTGGGAGCCGGCGACGGCCGCGACCTCCTCCTCGGAGATGGTCGCGAGCGACATCAGCGCAGTCGCGTCCTCCGAGATGGTCGACTTCTGCGCGTCGGAGGCGAACTCACGGCCGAGTCCGGACATGGCGAGCTGCAGCGGCGACGGGTCGTCCGCCGCGGCGAAGCGCGGGATCTCGGTGAGCCTGCACAGGTTGCGGGAGACGTACGGGTCGCCGGCGGCGAGCCACGGGTGGTATCGCCAGTAGCTCGCGAACGAGTCGGCGCGCGGTGCGTGCGCTCCGCGGGTCAGCGACTCGAAGTGGCGGACGGCGTCGAACGGGATGACGACGTTGCGGCGTCCCCGGATGATCTGGTCGAGACCCAGGACGACGTCGCTGCCGGTGAGCTGGAAGCGCTCATCGAACCCGCCGACCTCGTCGAACAGCTCGCGGCGGATCGCCACGCACGCCGCGGTCACCGCGAGCGTGTTCCGGTACCAGCGGACCGGCCCGAGAAGGGTGTCGCCATCCGGGTCCATGCCAGCGAACAGGTTGGCGGCGAACCCGCCAGGGCCGAGCATCACGCCGCCGTGCTGGACGACGCCCTCAGCGGTGCGGTGCTGGTATCCGACGGTGCCGACGCCCTCGCGGTGCAGCATCCCGACCAGTTCGCGCAGCCAGTCGGGGTCGACGATCTCGGTGTCGTCGTTGAGGAAGACGAGCACCTCGCCGTCGGTCGCTGCCGCGGTGACGGTGTTGACCCGCGAATAGTTGAACGGCTCCTCCGCCCACCAGACGTGCCGGATGGGCAGTCCTGCGTCGAGCGCCGTGTACCAGGCCTCGTGCTCGTCCGTCTCCCCTCCGTTGTCGACGATGGTGACGTCGAACGCGGGGTAGTCGGTGCTCGCGAGGCTCGGCAGCAACCGCTCCAGGTTGGCCGTTGAGTGCTTGCTGGGGATGACGATGGACACGCTCGGCCAGGTCTCCAGCTCGAACGCGACCCGCACGATGCCGTTGCTCACCTGCGCGGTGGCTGCTTCTCCCCGCTCGCGCAGCGAACGCTGCACCATCGCGGCGTCGGCCTCCGTCGCGCCGGCGATGGGACCTGCCGGCGTCGACAGCAGGATGTGCGGGATGAGCCCGACCACCGCATCCGACAGCTCCGTGCCGAGCAGGAGCTTCCAGATGCCGTGAGAATCGAGCGTGGCTCCGTCGTCGGCGAGCGCCGCAGCCGTGCGGATGGCGAACGCCCTGCCGAGGTAGTTGACGCCGAGCATGATCTCCGGCGACCATGCCGGCCGGAATCGAGGTGAGACCCGCTCGCCCGCAGCGGTGACCTGGTCGGTGTCGAACGCGATCACGCGGCGCACAGGGTCGACCCTGTGCTCCTTCGCGACCTGCTCGAGCGCGGCGGGGTCGAGGACGGAGCCTGCGGTCAGGAACAGGGCGAACTGCTCCTCCGCGCCGTCGAGCAGCTCGGCCAGAGGCGTGCCGGAGACGGCGACGATCGATCGGGAGCGCACGGAGCGCTGAGCAGCGACGCTCGCCACGGTGCGCTCGATCGCGTTGGTTTCCTGTTCATCCGGATGCGCCGACCTCTCCACCACGACGACGAACGTCGTCTCCGTGTGGTCGCCGGGCAGCGGTTCGAGTTCCGGCTGCTGCGCGCGCCACTGCGCGTAGTCGGTGAGGCCGGGGCCCTCGTAGCCGGGCTCGGCCTCCGGAGCGCTCAGCCCGTCTCGGAAGCTGCGGGCAGCTCCACGGGTCGCGCGGAGCACCCGGCGAGGGGCGGATTCGGGCGGAAGCATCGATCGGAACGCGCGTCCGGCACTGTCCTTCCAGGAGTTCATCCGGGCAAGTCTAGTGGCGGAGTCGTTGCTGCCGGTCATCTAGACTGTGCGGCGATGAGGCAGCAAGTGAAGTTGGCGATGACCCTGATGGTGCGCGACGAAGTCGACATCGTCGGTGCGATGCTCGATCACCATCTGCGGCAGGGCGTCGACGTCATCATCGTGACCGACAACGGCTCGGTCGACGGCACGTACGAACTGCTGCAGGGGTACGCGGAGCGCGGTGTCGTCGATCTGCGCAGCGACCCGGTGCACCAGAAGCAGCAGGGCGTCACCGTCACCCGCATGGCGCGCGATGCGAAGACGGTGCACGGCGCCGACTGGGTGATCAACGCGGACGCCGACGAGTTCTGGCTGTCCGTTCGGCCTGGCATCACTCTCAAAGAGGCGTTCGAGAACATTCCGCAGAGCATCCAGGCGTTCGACGTGCCGGTGCACGACATGATCGGCCCGGCCGCGCTCTCCGGCTCCGGCCTGCAGCGCCTCGCCTACCGCGACCTGCGCTCCGTCGACGCTTTGCAGCGGGTCGGCCTCAAAGCCCACGCCACCCACGACGCCGCCCACATCGGCGACCCGGACGTCGAGGTCGTGCAGGGCAACCATTTCGTCAGTCTGGAGAACCGCGGCCAGGTGCCGGACGGCTTCGAGGTCGAGGTGCTGCACTTCCCCTGGCGCTCGTGGGAGCAGTACAGCAGGAAGGTGAGGAACGCGGGCAGCGCATATGAGAACTCCCCCGACCTCACCCCCAGCCCCAACCACCACGGGATGCGCGACTACCGACGTCTGCTCGACGGTGTCCTCTTCCCCCTCTACCTCTGCCGGCACCCCGACGACGCCGAACTCGCCGCGGGCATCGCCTCCGGGGAGTACGTGCTCGACACGCGCATCGCCGAGACCGTCGCGTCCCCTGTGCCCGATGTCCCTGTGGACGACGCCGCGGTCGCGGACGAACGGGCCGTCGGCCTCGCCATCGCCGACCTCGATCGGAGGGTCTCCGCCGCCGATGCACGGGCGACCGCGCTGCAGTCCGACGTCGACACGCTGCGCGCCGAGAACGACGGGCTGCGAGAACTCATAGACCGGCTCACCTCCCGCCGCATCGTGCGGATGGCGGACGGCGCGGCCAGGATGCTCGGCAAGGGCAAGCACTGAGGGCTTCCGGATCACACCGACTTCCCCGATTGCGGTGGTAGCCTGCCGACGGCTTTCGTGCTCGGTGTGCCCGACGCGAGCGGAGAGCACGTCAGCAGACGCCAGGAGGGCCTGGCGCATCACGTGCAAGCAGGAGACCCTTATTCCATGACGTCAACACCGTCGCAGACCGAGACAGCCACCGGCAGCAGGCGCCGCATCCTGGTCGTCACTCCGGACACCCTCGGCGAATTGATGGCAGGGCCGGCGATCCGCGCGTGGGAGATCGCCAAGGCGCTGTCCGCGTTCGCCGACGTCCGCCTCGTCTCGACGAACAGGGCCGAGATCAGCTCCGACGCCTTCCCCGTGCACTTCGCCGACGACGACTCGCTGCACTCACACGTGGAGTGGGCGGAAGTGCTCGTCTTCCAAGGGCACATCCTGCGCACCCACCAGTGGATCAAGGAGTCGGACACGATCATCGTTGCCGACATCTACGACCCGATGCACCTGGAACAGCTCGAGCAGGGCAAAGACCTCGGCGCCGCCGACCGTCTCGCCGTCGCCATCGACACCGTCGAGGTGCTCAACGACCAGCTGGAACGCGCCGACTTCATGGTCTGCGCCTCCGAGAAGCAGCGCGACTTCTGGCTCGGCCAGCTCGCCGGGCTCGCCAGGATCAACCCGGCGACGTACGACAGGGACCCGAGCCTGCGCTCCCTGCTCGACGTCGCTCCGTTCGGCGTCGAGAACGACGCCCCCGTCCAGCGTGCCCACGGCATCAAGGGCACCGTCGACGGCATCGGCCCGGACGACAAGGTCATCATCTGGGGCGGCGGCATCTACAACTGGTTCGACCCGCTGACCCTGATCGAAGCCGTCGCGGTCGCGGCGAAGGCGCACCCCGACCTGCGCCTCTACTTCCTGGGCGCGAGCCACCCCAACCCGAACATCCCGACCATGCGGATGGCCGTCGAGGCCCGCAAGCGCGCGGAAGAGCTGGGGCTCACCGGCAGCGTCGTATTCTTCAACGACTCCTGGGTGCCGTACACGGAGCGTGCCGACTTCCTGCTCGACGCCGACCTCGGCGTGAGCACCCACTACGACCACCTGGAGACTGCGTTCAGCTTCCGCACGCGCATCCTGGACTACCTGTGGGCGTCGCTGCCGATCATCAGCACCGACGGCGACACCTTCGCCGAACTGATCCGCGACAACGACCTCGGCCGCGTCGTCCCCCCGGAAGACGTGGATGCGCTGGCCGCCGCCATCGAGGAGCTCCTTTTCGACGCGGACGAGCGCAAGCGCATCGCGGGCAACGTCGAGCGGTTCGCCGCCGGGATGACCTGGGCGACCTCGCTCACGCCGCTGCTCGAGTTCTGCAAGAACCCGTCGCCGGCACCGGACCGCATCCAGGGCATCGTCTCGGAGCGCAACCGGATCAACAACGACCTGCACAAGCGGATCGCCGGGCTGGAGAACAGCTCCTCCTGGCGGCTCACCCGGCCGCTGCGCGCGGTGATGGAACGCCTGCCCGGGCGACGCTCCGAGCTATAATCCATCGAGCCCGCGACCACAACACCCCGACACAGATTGACGACTGAATGACTGCACAGGATCGATACCTTGCGCTCTCCCAAGAGCGGATGGTGACGGTCGGAGGCGACAGCAAATCCGGATCGTGGCACTCGCTGCGTGAGATCTTCCGTCACCGCGAGCTCCTCTCCCTCCTCGTCCGCCGCGACCTGAAGTCGCGCTACAAAGACAGCGTGCTCGGCTTCGTCTGGACGCTGGTGCGTCCGCTGACGCAGCTGCTCATCTACGCGATCATCATCGGCCAGGTGCTCAGGGCTGCCAGCGGCATCCCCGACTTCGCGATCTACGTGTTCACGGGCTTGACCGTCTATGGGCTGTTCTCCGAGATCATCAGCGGCACGACCGCCTCGATCGTCGGCAACTCCGGGCTGATCAAGAAGATCTACCTGCCGCGGGAGATCTTCCCGCTGGCGAGCGTCGGGTCCGCCATCTTCAACTTCCTCATCCAGTTCGTGATCCTGCTGGTCGCCACCATCGTCATCGGCAAGCCGCCGCTGCACGCAGAGACCTGGTATCTCATCCCGTCCGTGCTGCTGCTGCTGGTGTTCGGCACGGCGTTCGGCCTGCTGCTGTCCGCGATCAACGTGTACCTGCGCGACGTGCAGTACCTGGTCGAGGTCGTACTCCTCCTCCTGTTGTGGGCGTCGCCGGTCGTCTACTCCTGGACGATGGTCAGGGATGCGCTGGGCAACTCCCTCGCGCTCGACATCTACACGAACAACCCGGTGACCCTCGCCGTGCTCGGCTTCCAGAAAGCCATGTGGGTCGGCGGCCAGGGCGTCGCGGAGTACCCGGACTTCCTGCTGCTGCGCATGGGCATCGCGTTCGTGATCGGCATCATCCTTCTTTTCGGTTTCCAGCGGGTCTTCTCCCGGCTGCAGGGCAACTTCGCGCAGGTGGTGTGACGATGACGACCAACATCACTCAGAGCGGCACGGCGACCGGCGCGGAGGGCGAGGCCCCCGAGGTCGTCCGCGTCACCGACGTCTCGAAGCGCTTCGTCATCCGCAAGGACAACTCGCTCAAGGAACGGCTCGTCGCTTTCGGCCGCGGACGCCAGCACCGCGAGGAGTTCTGGGCGCTCAAAGACGTCAGCATCACGATGCGCGCCGGCACCACCGTGGCCCTGATCGGCCACAACGGCTCCGGCAAGTCGACGCTGCTCAAGGTCATCGGCGGCATCATCGACCCGACCTCCGGCACCGTCTCGCGCCGCGGCCGGATCGCCGCGCTCCTGGAGCTCGGCGCCGGCTTCCACCCCGACCTCACCGGGCGGGAGAACGTCTACCTCAACGCCTCCATCCTCGGCCTCAGCCGGGAGCAGACGGAGGAGAGGTTCGACGAGATCCTGAGCTTCTCCGGCATCGGCGACTTCATCGACACGCAGGTCAAGTTCTACTCGTCCGGCATGTATGTGCGGCTCGCCTTCGCGGTCGCCGTGCACACCGACCCCGACCTGCTCCTGGTAGACGAGGTCCTGGCGGTCGGCGACGAGGCGTTCCAGCGCAAGTGCCTCGACAAGATCCGGTCCTTCCAGGAGGAGGGGCGCACGATCATCCTCGTGACGCACAACCTCAACCAGGTCACCGAGCTCGCCGACCGTGCCGTGCTGCTCAACCGCGGCAACGTCGTCTTCGACGGCGACCCCGGCCAGGCGGTCACCGAGTTCAGGAACATCCTCGAAGACCGTCGTGTGGTCGAGGCGGAGGCGGAGGCGGCCGTGCAGGCGACCAAACACCCCGGCTCCGTCGTCGAGAACGGCCGCGTGGTCGACGCCCGCGTGTTCGCGGTCGGCCGCGAACCCGGAGAGTCCGTGCAGCCGGGAGACGACGTGCGCATCGAGGTCACCCTCGAACACGACACCGGCATCGACGACTGGATGGCCGCCATCCAGATCGACAACACGATGGGCCAGCCCGTCTACGGCACCACGACGGCGCGGATCGGCGCGGAGCTGTCCAGGCTCAGGGAACGCCGCACCGTCGGCATCGTGCTCAAGGACGCCCAGTTCGGCGCAGGCAAGTACTTCGTCAACGCGTCCCTCATGGACAGCGCCGGCCGCCACCTCTCCGACCTGCCGCAGGCCTGCTCGTTCGACGTGCCGTACTACCCGCTGGCGGTCGGCGTCATCCACGCGGTCCCGGAGGTCGTCGACCTCTCCTCCTGACCACCCGCCAGCAGGCCGCCTCAGAAAGCACGCATGACTCCCTCCGTTCTCGTCGTCACGGTGACGTACAACTCGACAGATGCCATGCGCCCGTTCCTGTCCTCCCTGCCGACGGCAGGGTCGAGCGTCGCCGAGGTCATCGTGGTCGACAACGCGTCGGACGGCGCTGCCGAGACCGGAGAGCTGGTGCGGGCCGCCGGATACACCTTCCTGGAGCTTCCCGCCAACGAGGGATACGGCGGAGGCATCCGCGCTGGAGTCGACGCGGCCACGTCGAACCCCGACCTGATCCTGGTCGCCAACCCGGACGTCATCTTCCGACCCGGCGCGATCGACGTGCTCGCTGCCGCCGCGGGGGAGCTGCCGGGCGCAGGCTCGCTCGGCCCCAAGATCCTGGATGCGGACGGCACCGTCTATCCGTCCGCACGCCGCCTCCCCTCGCTTCGCACGGGCGTCGCCCACGCGCTCTTCGGGCGTATCTGGCCGGCCAACCCGTGGACGGTGCGCTACCGCGCCGAGCGCGAGACGGAGACCCGTCGCGCGGCCGGCTGGCTGTCCGGAGCCTGCGTGCTGGTCCGGGCGGAGGCGTACCGGGAGCTCGGCGGGTTCGACCCCGGATACTTCATGTACTTCGAGGACGTGGACCTCGGCGCCCGGCTCGGCAAGGCAGGCTGGCGCAACATCTACATCCCCGAGGCCGTCGTCACCCACACTGGCGCCCACTCCACCTCGCGCGACGCGCACACGATGGAGAAGGCCCACCACGACAGCGCATACCGCTACCTGTCGCGCAAGTACGCCGGGTGGTACTTCGCTCCCCTGCGCCTGGCCGTCCGCTTCGGCCTGTGGGGCAGACTCTGGTGGGTCTCGCGGTGAGTGCGTCGTCGTTCGCGCGCCGGGCCGTGTCCGCCGCGCGCTGGCGCTGGGCGATGGCACGCTACCGCGCTGGCCGGTTCCGCCCGCAGCGCCTCCTCGGCGCGGCACAGGGCGGCGAGGTCGCGATCATCATCTGCCTCTGGAACCGGAGGGAACGCATCGACGCGATCCTCACCCAGCTGGATGCGCAGAAGGACACCCGCATCCGGTTGCTGTTCTGGAACAACCAGCCCGCCGACGCCGCGTACTACCGCGAGCACATCGCCGCCTATCGCCCACACGGCGCCATCGCCGAGGTGAGCCTGTTCACGAGCGGGCTGAACGTGGGAGGCCTCGGTCGCTTCTTCGTCGCGCGGAAACTGCACCAGGAGGGCTACACCGGCGCGTTCCTGATGCTCGACGACGACCAGGACGTCAGCGACCATCTCGTCACCGACCTGCTCGCCGCCTCCGGCCCGCACACCATCGCCGGTTTCTGGGCGTGGACGATGGACGGCGACTACTGGGCACGCCGACCTGCCGAGCCAGGCGACCGCGTCAGCTACGTCGGCACGGGCGGCTGCGCCTGCGACATCGACATCGTCGCAGACCTGTCGTTCTTCACCGAGCTGCCCCGCTACTTCGCGTTCCTCGAAGACGTGTGGATGTGCGGCTACGCCCGCAAGCGCGGCTGGCGGCTGCGCAAGGTCGACACCCCGATCGAGTTCGTCCTCGACGAGACCAACCAGCACCACTCCCTCGGAGAGCTGAAAGGCGAGTTCTACCGGTATCTGCAGCTGGACGACAGCACCGCCTGACGCGAACCTCGCGTCAGACCGTCAGCGCCTCGCCCGTCAGCAGGGCTTGAACGCCATCGCGTCCCCGGACAGCACCGTCGTCCCTCCGATGAACACCACCTTCGTCGCCTTCATCTTCGCGATGTCGTTGCCGATCGCCCTCGGAACGCACCAGCCAGGCGTCACGAACAGCGGCCCGCGCGTCGCCCCAGCGAGGGTCGAGCCGGACAGCGCATCCGGGAACGTCATCCCCGCAGCGATGTAGACCGTGGTCGCGGTCGGGAACTTCGCCGCATTGATCAGGTGACTCGTGTCGAACCGGTCCGATCCGCCGATCCTCGTCGCAGCAACGCCCACGCTCGCCAGCGACGCCTCGAAGCCTCTGTCGACCGCGCTCGGGCCGCCGATCACCGTGGCCGTCTTCACCTTCGAGGTCGCGAGATACGCCGCGGTGGGCGCATCCACGGCCGGCGCACCCGTGACGAGCAGCATCGGCTGGGCTGAGACGCCCGCTGCCGCTGCCGCCGACAGGGCGTCGGGGAAGTTCGCGCCGGAGGCGAAGTACGCTCCCGTCGCGGAGGGGAACGCGAATTTCGCGAGTTGCCTCGACGTCTCGAACCGGTCGGAGCCAGCGACCCTCACGACGTTCGGCTGGACCGTCCTCAGCGCGGCGAGCACGGAGTCGCTGATCGCGGCTGGACCGCCGACGACCACGATCCGTTTCGGCGCAAGGCGCTTGAGCTCGGCGAGCACAGACGCGGGGACGAACCCGACGTTGGCGAGCAGCAGCGGGCCCTTCTGCGCCGCTGCGGCCGGGCCTGCGCTGATGGCGTCGGCGAAGCTGGCGCCGGACGCGATGTATGCGACCGGGACGCCAGCGGTCGGGTACGCCGCTTTAGAGACGGCGACCGACGTGTCGAACCGGTCGGCGCCCTGCACCCTGCTGGCGGTCGGGCTCCCGTTGATGCCGGACGAGAACAACACAGTCCTGCACCCGAAGGCGGAGTTGCCCGCACTGTTCCCCGCCGTCGCGATGGCCGTCACGCAGGCGGAGTACTGCCCGTCCCCGTTTCGCGGGATGCTCGCGGTGAAGCCGTGGTTGGCGCCGGCGAACGGGTATGCGTTGCCGACGTCCGGCCTGTTGCCGTTCGCCGCGACCGTCTGCGTCGTGACACCGGAGGGGGTGTTCCAGGTGATCTGCACGTTCACCACCGCCTGCATCAGCGTCTGGTCGATCGCCCATCCAGCGATGGAGAACGTGGACGCACCGAGCGCGGCCGACTCATAGTTGCCGATCGGGCTGGCGCCGCCCGTCGTCGGGCCGAACCAGTCCGTGTACAGGCGCCAGAAGTTGCGGTTGCCGTATGCAGAGCAGCCGTCACCGGTCCCGTACATGTTCGCGAGCGCCGCCGCATTCGGCTGGTACGGCGTGTAGTAGTAGAGCGCGGCTGTCGCGTTGTTCTGGATCAGCACGTTGCCCGCGCCGCACGCGGCGTTCGGGCTCCAGCGCACGGCGCTGACCTGGCCGACCGGGAACCAGGTGAACGAGTTGCTCGTGCCAGGAGGGTTGCCGTAGCGCTTGAACTGCCACGCCGCCATGTAGACCTGGTTATAGAAGCCGTAGTACTGGGTGTCGCACGCCGATGTGTCCGGGCACGCGTATCCGGTCGCCTTGTTGTACTGGCCGGCGGTCGGCCAGTCGTCGGTGACAAGACTCTGCTCCTTCTGCAGGAGCACGAGCAGCACCTTCTGGCTGATGCCGCACGCTGCGCCCACCTTGGCGATGATCGTCGCAGCAGTCTCGTTCGCGCCTCCGGTGTACGCGGAGCAGAGTGCATCCGCTCCCCTGCTGTACGTGCTCTGCCGGTAGTCCTTCAGGCAGGTGTAGCCGGCGCGGCACGTGGAGACCTGCGAGTTGAGGAAGGTCTGGATGGTCGCAGCGGTCAGCGCCGCACCGTTGTAGAAGTTGTAGTCGCTGATGATGTACCCGGCCCGGAAGTCGGACCCGACCGCGGCCTTCACCGGGCCGAGAACACTCGCGACTGCGGCGGACGGCCGGGAGGCGGACACCGCCTCCTGGGCTTGTGCGGGCGCCGCGAGCACTGCGCTTCCGAGCACCACGGCGATGGTCGTCATGAGCGCTGCGAAAAGGCGCGTGCGGGCGTGGCGGATCAACACATCGTCGAGCCTAGCCAGGATATGCAGCGTTTGTGCCCTTCGACGCAAAAGAATTGCACGCATTCCGCGCGAAACGCTGATTTATTGACGTTGTCTCAGTTTTGACGAACCCTGTTCGGGGGTGGAACGCTACGGGCAGACGCTGAGCGACGAGATCCCGGACGACAGGGCCGACGTGCCGCCCAGCACGGTCATCGCTCGTGCCCCGAGGCGTCCGACCTCCCCGACGACGCTCTGCGCGAGGCAGCCGTTGGGCACCACGTAGAGCGGCGCCCCCTTCGCCCCGGCCAGCGCCGACCCGGCGAGCGCATCGGGGAAGGTCACGCCGGAGGCGACGAAGATCGCCGCGTCCGTGGCGAACGCGTTCGTGTTGACGACCTGCGCCGTCGCGAAGCGGTCGCTTCCTCCCAGCCTGGTGACCGGCGCGACACGTCCGAGCGAGGTGGCGAGGGCGTTCGAGACGCTCACGGGACCGCCGACGACGGCGATCGAGGTCGCGCCGAGTTTCTTGATCAGCGCCGAGGTCGCTCCGTCGACGCCCGACGCGTAGCCGGGAACCAGGACGACGGGGTTCGCGAACGATCCGGCGGCCGCACCGGCGGACAGGGCGTCGGGGAAGGAGGTGCCGGTGGCGATGTAGACCCGCTTCGCGGTCGGGAACGCATATGACGTGACCATCCGCGATGTCTCGTACCGATCGCCTCCGGCCAGCCTGGTCACCTTTCCGTAGCGGGCGAGCGCTGTCGCGACCGCGGGCGACACCGCGTTGACACCGCCCACCACGATGATGTTGGTCGGCTTGAGCCTGGCGATCTCCGTGGCGATGGAGGCGGGAAGAGCACCCGGCATGGTGAGCAGCAGCGGCCCGCCGAGCTTCACGGCCGCGGGAGCCGCGGACAGCGCGTCGGGGAAGTCGACCCCGGAAGCGACGACGACCGTCGTGGCGGTTCCTGGATACCCGGCCTTGGAGATCTGCACGGAGGTGTCGAACCGGTCGCTGCCGGACAGACGCGCGACCGCCGGCTTCGCCACGGTCGTGATCGTGCCGGTGGCGGTCGCCGCAGAGGTCGTGCCCCAGCGCGCGACCAGACGGTAGGTGTGCGCGCCCGGCGTCGTCGGCAGCGCGACGCTCCAGGCCCCGGATGACGTCACGGTCGCGGTCCCGTTCGCACCGGCCGCGTCGGTGCGGCCGTCGTAGTAGACCGACACCGTCGTCTGCGCGTTGCCGCCGGGAACGGTGCCGGAGAACGAGCCGGGAGCGAAGACGGTCGAGCCGTTATGCAGGGTGGGCACCGGAGCGGAAACGGCCACGGACAACTTCCAGCCCGGCTGCTGCGCCGCGACGCTGAACGCCGTGGCCGAGCGGAGCGGGAAGAACGCGCCGAGCTGCCCGGCGCCGCAGGTGTTCGACTGCGAGCTGGCGCTCGTCACGCCCATGGCGTATGCACCGATGACGGCAGACCCCCCACTGTCGCCCTTCAGTACGCACGCGTCGCTGATGATCTCGTTGACCGTCTGCCCGTCGACCAGCACGGAGTCATCGACGTAGAGCACCTTGCCGCAGGTCCAGCCGCTCGTCGACCCGGACTTGCACATCGCCGCGCCCACGACAGCCGTCGTATCGCCCTTGATCGGGAGCGAGCTCGCGGTGGGAGCGCCCTGCGCGCCTCCCCAGGTCGAGATGGCCGCCTGCGGCGCGAATCCGGGGTTGGTGACAGCGATGACTCCGGAATCGAACCCTGCTCCGAACCTGAAGCTCCCGGAGACGGGTGCCCCGATCGTCGCGCCGAACACCGCCGCCGGGTCATTCGGCCTGCTCTGCACGATCTGCATGATCGACGACTGCGGGGTGCTCTGCACACAGTGCCCCGCGGTGACGAACTGCGGCTGGTTGGCCGCGTTTCTCCCGTTGAAGCCGATGGAGCAGCGCTCGCCCTGGCCCGTGGCCGCGTTCGTCAGGTATCCCCACGCCGTCCCGCCGAGAAGCGGCGTCGCCGCCGAATTCAGCTGGAGCCCACTGGGCGGCGGCGTCGCCGTTCCGACGGTGACGCTCGCCCCTGTCGCCTCCGCCGGCGCGACATCGGCGGGCGAGGCGACCGTGACAGAGAGCGCCGTGCCGTCGATCCGCGACGCGACCACGTCGACGCCGCGCTGCTTCAGCGACGACACGACGGCGGCCGCATCCGTCGCCGCGGCGGCATCGCTCAGATACTGCTCGGGGGTCTGCCCGAGATCACGCTGGACGGCGTCCGTCAGGTCGGCGGGAAGCTGGTCTGCGGCGGCGGCGAACTTCTCCGGGGCGTACCCGCCCATCGTCGGGGTCCCTGCCGGAGGTGCGGACGGCGCAGGATCGGCGGCGGACGGCGCTGCGAGCGCTGGCCCCGCGATCCCGAGAGCCGCGAACGCGCACGTCGCGGCGACGATCGCCGTTGCCAGTCGGAGGTGGGACATCGCTGCTCCTCGGTGCCTGTCTGCCGGTAGACGACGCAGTCTGGGCGCCACAGCAACCATACGCGACGACAGGCGCTCCGCCGCATCCTCGCCACGCCGACGAAACGACGACGCCCCTCCGTCTGCATCTTCATACCCGGGAGAATAGCTACGACACATCCACCAGACAGATCAGAGGCAAGACGCATGAGTAGCCGGCAGCCACGTCGCAAGACCATCGCCACGCCGAGTGGCCCGTCCTCGGCACCACTTGAGCGCTCCGATCCGCGGGAAGAACTCACGGCGGAGGCCCCGGAGACCGGCATGGAGTTCTACTCATCGCCCGATGGTGCGGTGACGCTGCCTGTGCGTTTCGACGGCGAGACGGTGTGGGTGACGCAGGCGCAGATGGCGGATCTGTTCGGCGTCGACGTTCGCACCGTCAACGAACACCTGGGAAACGCCTTTCGCGACGGCGAGCTCGAACGCGAAGCAACTATCCGGGAAATCCGGATGGTTCGCCGCGAAGGCGACCGGGATGTCTCTCGAAGCATCCGGCACTATGACCTCGACGCAACCATCTCCGTGGGCTATCGGGTCCATTCGCCCAGAGGCGTTCACTTTCGCAGATGGGCTACGGGGGTTCTCCGGCAGCGAATCCTGGACCAGAATGCCGCGCAGCTTTACCGTGCGCATCAGGTAACTGAGTTGCTCGCCACCTCTCACGATGAGCAACTGGCAAGCATTCGCCGGATCATGCAGCGCTACACAGGGGACCTCGACCGCCTTGCCGATTATGACCGAGGGGAGCTCTCGGTGCCCGAGGAAGACCTTGCTACGGCGAGCATAAACATCGACGACGTCGAACGGATCGTCGACGAGCTCCGCGGCCGTTACCCAGAAGACGAACGACTAGGCGTTGCGAAAGACGAATCGATTCACGGAGTCATCGGGCAGATCGACCAGACGTTCATGGGCCAGGACCTCTATCCGAGCGCGCAAGAGAAGGCCGCGAATCTGCTCTATATGGTGGTCAAAGATCACCCGTTCGGTGATGGGAACAAACGCACAGGCGCGGCGTTGTTCGCCTATTTTCTCGACCGAAACGGGATTGAGATCGACAAAGCGATCCCCCGCAACATGTTGACTGCGCTAACACTCATCGCCGCCGCCAGCGACCCCAGCAAGAAGAACGAGACCGTGGCTCTGATTCGAAGCCTTATCTCGAACGACTAGGAGCAGTGGATGCGCGCCGCGCTCAGGCCTCGACGGCGAGCAGGCCGTTGAGGTAACGTCCGTAGCCGCTCTTGACCAGCGGAGCGGCGAGCACGGCGAGCTGGGCGTCGTCGATCCAGCCGGCACGCCAGGCGATCTCCTCGATGCAGCCGACCTTGAAGCCCTGCCGGTCTTCGATCACGCGCACGTACTCCGACGCCTGCATCATCGACTCGAATGTTCCGGTGTCGAGCCAGGCCGTGCCGCGGTCGAGCACCTGCACCTGCAGGGTTCCCGCATCCAGGTAGCGCTCGTTGACGGTCGAGATCTCCAGCTCGCCCCGCGCGCTCGGCTCGATCGTCTTCGCGATCGCCACGACGGAGTTGTCGTAGAAGTAGAGGCCGGGCACCGCATAGTTGGACTTCGGCTTGACCGGCTTCTCCTCGATGGAGACGGCCGTGAAGGTGTCGTCGAACTCGACCACACCGTAGGCCGTGGGGTTGCTCACGTGGTAGGCGAAGATCAGCGCGCCGTCGATCTCGTTGTGGTTGCGCAACGACGATCCGAGTCCGGCCCCGTGGAAGATGTTGTCGCCGAGCACGAGCGCGACCGACTCGTCTCCGATGAACTCCTCACCGATGATGAAGGCCTGCGCGAGACCGTCCGGCGAGGGCTGCACGGCGTATTCGAGTCGGATGCCGAGCTCGGAGCCGTCGCCGAGCAGCGCCTTGAACTGCTGGTTGTACTCCGGCGTCGTGATGATCAGGATCTCGTTGATGCCCGCCATCATGAGGGTGGAGAGCGGGTAGTAGATCATCGGCTTGTCGTAGATCGGCATCAGCTGCTTCGAGATGCCCTTGGTGATCGGCCACAGGCGCGTGCCGGAGCCGCCGGCCAGGATGATTCCGCGCATCGGTCAGTTCCCTCCGTTGTCGAGCGAGGCGTAGAACGCGCGGGCGGCCTCCCAGGTGGGGAGCAGCCCGGCCGCGGCGGCCTCTGCGAGGCCGGGGGCCTCTGTGTCTTTCGGGGAGAGCAGCAGCTCGCCCGCCTCCTCGGGGAAGCGGAGCCCGATCTCGGCGTCGAGCGGGTTGATCCCATGCTCCCTGGTGGGGTTGTACACGTCGGTGACGAGGTAGCTGACGGTCGCGTCGTCCGTCAGGGCGACGAAGCAGTGCCCGAGCCCCTCGGAGACGTAGATCGCCTTGCGGTCTTTGTCGTCGAGCAGCACGGTGTCCCACTGACCGTATGTCGGGGAGCCGACCCGGATGTCGATGGCGAAGTCGAGCACGGCGCCGTGCGTCGCCGTGACGTACTTGGCCTGGCCCGGCGGGATGTCGGCGAAGTGGATGCCGCGCACCGAGCCGCGCTTGGAGACCGACGTGTTGCCCTGGCGGAGGTTCAGCGAGTGACCGACGGCCTCCTCCAGACGGTCGAACCGGTACCACTCCAGGAACAGTCCGCGGTCGTCCGCGTGCTGCTTCGGCGTGATCTCGTAAGCGTCTGGAATACTCAATTCGCGAATCTGCACCCCAGGAGTCTACTGGCAGACGCTGAGCTTGCCCACGAGGTCGCTGAGTGCGGTGGTCCCGCCGAGCAGCTTGTACGTCGGAGCGCGCAGGGTCTGCTCGGCCGCCTGCGGGTACACGCAGCCCTGCGGCGTCACCTGCAGGGGACTCTTGGCCGTCGCGGCGTATGCGGCGCCGGAGAGGGCGTCAGGGAACGCCGCCCCGGAGGCGAGCAACGCGGTGGAGGTCGCGCCGGGGAACGCGGCGGCGTTGACCGCGACGCTCGTCGCGAACCGGTCGGCTCCGTAGAGCCTCGTCACCGAGAACCCGAGCTTCGCCAGCCCGTTGGCGAACCCGACGGACACGCTGGCGGGGCCGCCGACGACGATGACCTTGGTGGTCTTGAGTCCCTTGAGGGCGGTGACGGTGGAGGCGTCCGGCCCGCCGTTCGCGCCGTTGACCAGAAGCACCGGCCTGCTTTGCGCACCGGCGGCTCCGCCGGCCGAGAGCGCGTCGGGGAAGTTCATCCCCGACGTGAGGTATGCGGTGTCCGCGGTACCGAACGCCTGCTTAGCGATGGTCTGCGCCGTCGTGAATCTGTCGTAGCTCGCCACCCTGGTGACAGACGCCGTGACGGTCCTCAGCTGGGCCAGGACGCCATCCGTCACGGATGCCGCACCGCCCGCGACGTAGATCGTCTTCGGCTTCAGTCTGCGCAGCTCTGTCATGATCGGCGCGGGGACCGCCGTCGTCTGAACGAGCAGCAGCGGGCCGCCGAGCTTCGCCGCAGCAGGGGCCGCGGCGAGCGCGTCGGGGAAGTTCATGCCGCTGGCGATGTATGCGGACGCCACACCGGTGCCGGGCGTCGGGTACGCGGCGCGGGAGATGGCCGCTGAGGTCTCGAACCTGTCCCCTCCGGAGAGGCGCGCCAGCGCGGGGACCGCGCCGGCGGTGGACGATCCGTACCAGGCGTTGAACAGCATCCAGAAGTTGCGGGTGCCGTAGGCGGAGCAGGTGTCGCCCTCACCGGGGTAGCTCGCAAGCGAGGCGGCGTTGGGGGTGTACGGCGTGTAGTAATACAGCGCGGCGGTCGCCTTGTTGAAGATGGCGACCTGTGCCGACCCGCAGGAGGCGTCGAGGTTGTACCGGACGGCGTTCACCTTGCCGACCTTGATCCAGCCGAAGGAGGGCGTCGTGCCCGCCGGGTCGGCGTAGCGCTTGAACTGCCAGGCGGCTCCGTAGACCTGGTTGAAGAATCCGGTCGTGCCTGCGCCGGTGCTGCAGCCGAGAGCAGTGTCCGGGCACTGCCAGCCGGTGGCGTTGTCGTACATCGACTGTTTGGGAGCGGTGGTCGAGACGAGTCCCTGCTCCTTCTGAAGCAGCGTGACGAGCACGACGGGGTTGATGCCGCAGGCGAGCCCCACCTTCGCGATGATGTTCGCGGCGGACTCCCCCGCAACGCCGGTGTACGCGGCGCACATCGGGTCTGCTGCTTTGTTGGTAGTGGTCTGCTTGTAGTTCTTGACGCATCCGGGAGCCGCCGTGGTCGTGCATCCGGCGCCCTTGGTGTTCAGGAACGACTGGATGGTCGCGGCACTCCACGCGTTCCCCTTGTAGAACACCGCGTCGCTGACCAGGTCGCCCGCCACGAACTTCGACGCGACGGCGTCGGCAGCACCGGCGGTCTGCAAGTCGCCGAGAGCCGCCTCGATGTTCTGCTGCTCCGCCTCCGGAGAGGTCTCGGTGCCCGCGGCGGCGGCCTGCACCTGCGCGTAATACTGCGCCGCCTTCTGGTCGTCCGACGTGTCGGCGATCGCCGCCGTCGGCGCGGAGAGCAGCGCTATGGCCGTCGCCCCTGCCGCGATCATTCCGATTATCTTCATCCGCGCGCCGGTGCGCTCCCCCGAGTCAGTCACGGTCGCGAGCCTACGACGAGACCGTGCAGCACTGCAATAACCGCATTCGTCGTCCGTGAGGGCTCTCAGGAAGCGAGCAGGTAGAATCTCTGCGGCAGTCCAGAATCCGTGAGGCAGGTTGTAATCTCCATGAAAATTCTCGTCACCGGCGGCGCCGGTTTCATCGGCTCCAACTTCGTCCGGCGCACGCTGCAGGACGCATACCCCGGGCTCGAAGGCGCTGAGGTCGTCGTGCTGGACGCACTGACGTACTCGGGCAACCTCGAGAACCTGGCGCCCGTCGCGGACTCTCCGCGCTACACCTTCATCAAGGGCGACATCCGCAACGGCGGGCTGCTCGACGAGCTGTTCCCCGGCATCGACGCCGTCGTGCACTTCGCCGCGGAGTCGCACGTCGACCGCTCGGTGCGCGACGCCTCCGTCTTCGTCGAGACCAACGTGCTCGGCACCCAGCAGCTGCTCGACGCAGCGCTGCGCAACGACATCAAGCGGTTCGTGCACGTCTCCACCGACGAGGTCTACGGCTCGATCGCCGAAGGCTCGTGGGACGAGGAGCGCCCGCTCGAACCCAATTCGCCGTACTCGGCGTCCAAGGCGGGAAGCGACCTGCTCGCGCGCAGCTACTTCCGCACGCACGGCCTCAACGTCTCGATCACGCGCTGCTCCAACAACTACGGGCCGTACCACTTCCCAGAGAAGGTCATCCCGCTGTTCGTCACCAACCTGATCGACGACAAGCACGTCCCGCTCTACGGCGAGGGCAACAACATCCGCGACTGGCTGCACGTGGACGACCACACCCGCGGCATCGCGATGGTGCTCGTCGGCGGTCGTGCCGGCGAGATCTACAACATCGGCGGAGGCACGGAGCTCACCAACAAGGAGCTGACCCAGCTGCTGCTCGACGCGACCGGTAAAGACTGGTCGTACGTCGACCGCGTCGCCGACCGCCTCGGCCACGACCTGCGCTACTCGGTCGACATCTCCAAGATCCGCGCCGAGCTCGGCTACGAGCCGCAGGTGCCGTTCCAGCAGGGCCTCGCAGACGTCGTGCAGTGGTACCGGGACAACCGCAGCTGGTGGGAGCCCCTCAAGGCCCGCGCCGCGCTGGACAACTGATGACGCGCTACCTGATCACCGGCGCGGCCGGTCAGCTGGGCCTCGATCTGCAGGCGGCACTCGCCGACCGCGAGGTCACGGCCCTCCGCCGTGCCGACCTCGACGTCACCGATCTGGATGCGGTGCTCGCCGCCGTCGCAGGTCATGACGTGGTCATCAACGCCGCTGCGTACACCAATGTGGATGCGGCGGAGACGAACGAGGACGACGCGTACGCGATCAACGCGACCGGCCCGCAGAACCTCGCCGTCGCAGCCAACCAGCACGGCGCCAAGCTGGTCACTGTCTCGACGGACTACGTGTTCGACGGCCACGGCACCGCTCCGTACGCCGAGGACGCCCCCCGCGACCCGATCAACGCGTACGGCCGCACGAAGGCCGCCGGCGAGGAGCTGGCGCTGGCCGCGCATCCGGATGGGACGTACGTGGTGCGCACCGCGTGGCTCTACGGAGCGGGCGGCGCGAACTTCGCCAAGACCATGGTGAAGCTCGCCGGAAGCCACGAGACCGTGAGCGTCGTCGAGGACCAGCTCGGCCAGCCGACCTGGACGGTCGACCTTGCAGCGCAGATCGTCGCCCTGCTCGACGCCGACGCCCCCGCGGGCGTCTACCACGGCACGAACGCGGGCGAGACGAGCTGGTACGGGTTCGCCAAGGCCGTCTTCAGCGAGGCCGGTTTGAACCCTGATAGGGTCACACCGACCGACAGCGCCGCGTTCGTCCGCCCCGCACCTCGGCCCTCGTATTCGGTGCTCGGTCACGAGGCATGGCGAGCCGCCGGCCTGGAACCCATGCGCGCATGGGACGTAGCACTGGCAGACGCAGCGCGTCACGGAGTTCTGGAGCAGCATGACAACCCTGAGAGTGGTCGTTGATGAGCTCATCGGCGACGCTCCCGGCGGGGCGCGCAGATACACCGAGGAGCTGACCAGGCAGCTCATCGCCACGGCTCCCGCCGGCTGCCAGGTGGAGGGCATCGTCCCCAACGTCTCCGACGAGATCCTCGACGACCTCCGGATGCGCCTGCCCGGCATCGCCGCGATCACCACGCTGCCGATGGGCAGGCGCGAGCTCACGATGGCCTGGCAGTCCGGCCTCAAGCTCGGCGGGGTCAGCGGCATGGTCCACGCCCCCAGCCTGCTCGCGCCGCTCCGCAAGCACGACAGGACGAACACCGGCGACCAGATCGCCGTGACCATCCACGACGTGCTGCCTTGGACGCATCCGGAGTCGCTCGGCTCCGCCGGCACGCTGTGGCACAAGGCGATGGCCAAGCGCGCCCGCAAGCACGCCGACGCGATCGTCGTTCCGACGCACGCCGTCGCGGACAGGCTCAGCGAGTTCATCGACTTCGGCGACAGGGTCCGCGTCATCGGCGGGGCGCCCGCCACCACGCTCAGGCTTCCCGCGGATGCGGACGAGCGCGCCGAGCGTCTCGGGCTTCCTGACCGGTATGCGCTCACGCTGGGCTCGATCATGCCTCGCAAGGGCGTCGCCCCGCTGATCAGGGCCGTCGCGCTTCCGGACGCCCAGGACATCCCGCTCATCATCGCCGGGCAGGACAGGTTCGGCGACGGCTCGGCCACCGGCGTCGCCGCCGCGGCCGGTCTGCCGGAGGACAGGGTCCGCGCCCTCGGCCACCTGGACGACGCCGACCTCGCCGTCGTGCTCGACCGCGCGACGCTGTTCGTCTTCCCGAGCCTCGCGGAGGGGTTCGGCCTGCCGATCGTCGAAGCGTTCAAGTTCGGCCTCCCCGTCATCCACTCCGACGATCCTGCCCTCGTCGAGGTGGCAGGTGGAGCCGGCGTCGTGATCGAGCGGCCGGAGACCCCGGACGATCCTGCGTACGCCGAGCGGATCGCAGCCGCCATCGGCCGCGTGCTCAACGACGACGAACTCCGCGCCAGACTCGGCATCCTCGGAACCGACCGCGCCCGCGCCTTCAGCTGGCGCGACTCGGCCGAGCGCGTCTGGCAGCTGCACGCCGACCTGTAGGCCGCCAGGCCCCGGCGCGCTCCGAGGGCTCACACAGCACCCGATTGCTATCCTGACCCGGTCATGTCTTCCTCTCCTCGCCGCCTCACGTCGCTCGACGGGCTTCGCGGTGTCGCCGCCCTGATCGTGGTCGCGCACCACATCAGCCTGCTGTATCAGCCGTTCGCGGCCACATACATGGGAGGGGACCTCCCCCCGGAGGGCTCGGTGGCCTGGTGGTTCAGCCATTCCCCGCTGAAGCTCATCACGGCGGGCCCGGAGGCCGTGATCATCTTCTTCGTGCTCAGCGGGTTCGTGCTCAGCCTTCCCGTGCTCAGGCCCAGGGAGTTCGACTGGATGTCCTACTTCCCCCGCAGGCTCGTGCGCATCGGCCTTCCCGTGCTGTGCTCACTCGTCCTGGCGGCCGGACTCGCGCTGCTCGTCCCCCAGGTGCCCCGTTTCGGCACGAGCACGTGGGTGGCCGCGACGAGCGTGCATCCGTTGAGCATCGAAGCGTTTCCTCGTCAACGTCGACCCGCTGATGGTGGATGTGTCGCTCAACAACCCGCTCTGGTCCATCTTCTGGGAGATGGCGTTCTCGATGTCCCTCGCCCTGTTCATCGGGCTTGCCGTGGTACTCAAGCGCTTCTGGCCCCTCGTCCTGGCCCTGGCCGTCGCCTCCACCTTCCTCGGGATCGACTCGCAGGCGCAGAGCTTCCGCTACCTGCCCGCGTTCTTCGTCGGCACACTGGCGGCGGTGCTGTTCCCGCGCATCCGGAAACTGGGGTCAGCCGTCTCCGCCTGGCGGCTGGGGCACCTCGTCTGGGCCGTCGCCTTCGTCGGCTCGCTCCTGCTGCTGATCGGCACCTGGCTGTTCCCTGCGCTGTCGCCGATCCCGGCGATGTGGCTCGCCGGATTCCAGCCGGTCGCCGCCGTGATCATCCTGATCGTCTGCCTGGAGTGGGCTCCCCTCGCCTGGCTGCTCTCGGTCGGGCCGCTGCGCTGGGCCGGGAAGATCTCCTTCAGCCTGTACCTCGTGCACGTGCCGATCATCCTGACCTTCTACTACCTGTTCCCGACGCTGTCGCTGCCCGTGGTCGCAGTGCTCGCCGTGGTGACGGCCATCGTCGTCTCCGCCGGGTTCTACTGGCTCGTCGAGAAGCGGTCGCACACCCTGTCGAAGCTCACCGGCGCGGCCGTCGCACGGGGGTTCGCGCACCGCGGGAGCAACGATGACGCTGCCGCGGAGGACGCCGCCGAGAAGCCGGCTGTGCCTCAGGTGGATGCGGCGCCCACCAGCGCGCGAGAACTGGCGTCAGACCCGCGCGCCTGACTCGGCCACGGCCTTCTTGTCGGCCGGCGCCTCCTCCGGCCCGAACCAGGCCCGGTAGCGCTCCGACGCCCACACCCCGACCGCGCGCGACCAGCCGTGGCTGCGCTTCTCGATCAGCCAGGTGAACCCGACGGCGACCAGCAGAGCCGCCGGGATCGCGAACAGCAGCGGGACATACCAGGCCTGACCGGCGAACAGGTAGGTGCTGAAGATCAGGATCGGCACGTGCACGAGGTACAGGCTGAACGAGATGGTCCCGGCGAACTGCAGACCACGGGACTCGAACAGCGCGCGCAGCGGCTTCCAGCCGATCGCGGCGACCACCAGTCCGGCGGCGGCCAGCGGCATCAGGCCCTTGAGCACGGCGACGAGCTCCGGCAGGTCGGCGACGCCGGGACCGAACAGCCACGGCGCAATCATCAGCGCGGCGCTGCCGAGCGTCATCGCCGCCCACGCCACGTGCCGGATCCGGCGCGCGTTCAGGCGCTCGGCGAAGATCCGCACCGAGTCCAGCCGAACGGCGATGACCGCTCCGACGAAGAACGCCGGGAGATACGAGAGGGCTCCCGCGTCGGTGCGCACGCCCAGCCAGGTGAGCAGCACCGCAGCGGCCAGGCCGCCGAGCCACCAGCGACGAACGGCGATGGCGGCGATGGCGAACACCGGGAGGGCGAGCGAGAAGATCAGCTCCCAGCGCAGCGACCACAGCGGGTTGTTGATCTGGCCGTCTCCGCCGAGCAGATCCATCGCCTTGACGATGTAGTCCCAGCTGAAGTTCGGCGTCGACGAGTTGCTCAGCCAGGTCCCTTTCGGCTGCGTGGTGACCTGCGGGATCGCGGCCACGAATCCGGCCGCGAGCAGCACCGACGCGATCACCGGCACCATCAGGCGCACGGCGCGGCGGGGGAAGTACGCGATCCAGTCGAACCCGCGCTTGCGGACCACGGGCAGCGTCACGACCAGCCCGGACAGGACGAAGAAGACGATCACGGACTCCCAGCCGGCGGTGAAGAGCTTCAGCGGGGTGTAGCTGATCCACCACATCGGCGAGCCGGACGGCGCCGTTCCCCCGCCGGGCGTGCCAGGAAAATTCGGGTTCGTGTACATGGCGTGGTGCAGCAGCACGACCAGTGCCGCCAGCCCTCGAAGTCCATCGAGAGAAGCCAGTCGCTCGCTCGTCTTTTTCGTCACCTTCACACCAGTACTCGACATAGGCGTGCCACGGTACCCAGTGCGCCTCAGCAGTTCCTGTGACCTGTTCAGGGGTCACCTGGGAGCTTGAGTCGACCTATTTGCCGGAGGGCGTCGGCGTGGTAGGGGCGAGCGCCTGCGTCACGAGGCCGTGGATCTGCGTGTAATCGGGATTCTGCGGGTCGATCGCCGGCGGCACCAGTTCGAGCTGCTTCACGGGCAGTGACTTGGTTTTCATACCCAGGTCGACGAAGTATCCGAGCATCGACTGCGGGATGTCGGTCTTCATCACCTGCGCGCCCGCCGCCGCGATGTTCTGGAACTTGCTCACCACGTTGACCGGGTTCACCTGTTTGAGAATCGCATCCTGCAGCTGGCGCTGCCTGGCCATGCGGTCGTAGTCGCTCGACCCGTGCCGCGCCCTGGCGTACCACTGCGCGTGATAACCGTCCATGTGGTGCATCCCCGGCTCAATCCACTCGGCGACGCCGTTGAGGTTCTCGTCTCCCCCGATCGGCACGCGCTCGGTGACGTCGATGTCGACGCCGCCGAGCGCGTCGACCAGGTCGGAGAAGCCCTGCATGTCGATGAGGACGTAGTACTGGATGGTCAGTCCGGTCGCGCCCTCCAGCGCATCCCGCATCGCTTCGATGCCCGGCTCACTGTTGTTCTTCTTCGCGTTCGGGTACAGCTCCGGCTTGTACAGTTCGACCTCGGTGTAGATCGAGTTGAGCTGGCAGACGTCGACGTCGCAGCGGTCCTCATAGCCGTAGCCGTCCGGGTAGAGCGTGCGCAGCGGCGACTTCGCCGAGAACGGCACGGGGTTGAGATCGCGCGGAAGACCGATGGTCACAGCCTGCCCGGTGTTCGCGTCGATGCTGACCACGGACATGCTGTCCGGCCGGAGGCCTTCGCGGTCGGGGCCCGCGTCGCCGCCGAGCAGCATGATGTTGTACCGACCGTTGACCGGCGGCTGCGACGGGCCGGCCGAGAAGATGTTGCCGAGGGCGCCCCGCGCCGACCCGGCGACCACGGAGGCGTACCCGGCTGTGCAGGTGAGCCCCACCAGCACGAGCACGGAGAAAGCGGCGATCCAGCCGCGCGCGTTCGGCCGCGCTTTGACCAGCCGCACCAGCCGCAGAGTGTCGAGGGTGAGCACGATCCACAGCACCGCGTACGCGACGAGCAGGATCTGCAGCACCAGCAGACTGCCGGTCTGGGTGAACAGCGTGTAGATCGTCGACGGCGAGATCAGATAGACGACGAGCGTCACGATGGCGAGCAGCCACAGCAACAGCGTGGCGACGATGCCGACGCGGCCGAGCGTCCTGCTTCCGGCGACGACCTGTGCAGAGCCGGGGAGCAGGACGTTCAACGCGACCAGCCACCACGCCCGCTTCGTCATGATCGGGGCGGACGACACATCCGGGTGCCTCAGCGGGGTCGCGATGCTCATAGTTTCGCTTGGAGTGCCCGGTTCTTCTCTTCGACGCTGGCCTCGAGGTCGGCGGCGAACGTCGAGAGGGCGGAGGTGAGCGCGTCGTCGGACGTCGCGAGGATCTTCACCGCGAGCAGGCCCGCGTTCCTCGCCCCGCCGATGGAGACGGTCGCGACGGGGACACCGGCCGGCATCTGCACGATCGAGAGCAGCGAGTCGAGTCCGTCCAGCCTGGCGAGCGGCACGGGCACGCCGACGACGGGCAGTGTCGTGACGGCGGCGAGCATCCCCGGCAGGTGGGCCGCGCCTCCTGCTCCGGCGATGATCACCTTCACGCCGCGCGACGCCGCACGCTTGCCGAAGTCGATCATCTTCTCCGGTGTGCGGTGTGCGGACACGACCTCGACCTCGTGGGCGACGCCGAACTCGGTGAGCAGCCGTGACGCTTCCTGCATCACCGACCAGTCGGAGTCCGACCCCATCACCACGGAGACGAGTGGGTTGGTGGAGGCTGCGGGCATGACCACCATGCTAGAGGCGCGTCGGCCGACCACACGGACGGCACGCCCCGCGAGGCGTCAGTCCGTGAAGAACGCCGCGGCGGCGCGGGCCTGGTACGCCACGTCGTCGAGGTCGTCCCCTCCGACCGTGACGTGGCCGACCTTGCGGCCGGGACGCGGCGCCTTCCCGTACCCGTGGAACTTGGCTGCAGGATGCGCGGCGAGCGCGGCCGGGTACCTGTCCTGCAGCGAACCCTCCGACGGCCCGCCCAGGATGTTGATCATCACCGACCAGTCGTCGCGGGTCTGCGTCGAGCCGAGCGGCAGGTCGAGCACCGCGCGCAGGTGCTGCTCGAACTGGCTGGTCACCGCCCCCTCGATCGACCAGTGCCCGCTGTTGTGCGGGCGCATCGCGAGCTCGTTGACCAGGATGCGGCCGTCTGTCGTCTCGAACAGCTCGACGGCGAGCACGCCGGTCACCCCGAGGCCGTCCGCGATGGTCCTGGCGATCTCGGCGGCCAGGTCCGCGGCACGACCGGCGGAGCCGGGCGCCGGGGCGATGACCTCGGCGCAGACGCCGTCGCGCTGCACCGTCTCGACCACGGGCCAGACGGCCATCTCACCGGATGGGCGGCGGGCGACGAGCTGCGCGAGCTCCCTGCTGAACGACACCAGCTCCTCGACCAGCAGCGCCCCTCCCCTGCCGTCCTCGGCGAGCGCGAGGAACCAGTCGTCCGCTTCCGCCGCCTCCGAGACGACGCGGACGCCCTTGCCGTCGTAGCCGCCCCTCGCGGTCTTGACCACCGCGCGACCGCCGTGGCCGGCGAGGAACGCGCCGAGCTCGTCAGCGGACTCGACGGCCGCCCAGTCGGGGACGGGCAGCCCGAGCTCACTGAGCTTCGCACGCATCTGCAGCTTGTCCTGCGCATAGAGCAGGGCGTCCGGGCCGGGGTGCACCTCGATGCCGCGCGACACCAGTTCGCGGAGGATCGCCGGCGGGACGTGCTCGTGGTCGAAGGTGACCACATCCACTGTCTCGGCGAAGGCGAGCACAGTGTCGAGGTCGCGGTAATCTCCGACGCCGGTCGCGGCGATCTCGGCGCTCATGCCCTCCGCCTCCTCCAGCACGCGGATGTCGATTCCGAGTTCGACCGCAGGCGGGACCATCATGCGGGCCAGCTGACCTCCACCGATAACGCCGACCGTGTTCTTGGCCATCTGATCGTCTCCTCGATACTCTTCAGGATGGGCGGGGGCAACTCCCAGATTGGGGATACCTTTCGCGCGTATGCTCACCAACGCACTCAACTATCTTCGCGCAGATCGGGTTGGACGTATGACGAGCGAGACACAGCCGGAACACCGGCAGTCGCGGCTTCTGCCGCAGCTGGCGAAGTTCGGCGCTGTCGGCGCCGTCGGCGTTCTCGTGAACCTCGCCGTGTTCAACGCGCTGCTGCTCACACCGATGTCCGCATCGCACTGGGGAGCGCTCGCTGCGACCGTCATCGCCAACGCTGTCGCCATCGCCACCAACTACGTCGGCAACCGGTATTGGGCGTTCGCAAAGGAGCGCAGATCGAACGTCGCCCGCGAAGGCGTCGAGTTCCTGATCGTGAGCATCTGCGGGCTCGTCATCCCCGTGCTCTGCGTCTACGTCTCCCGTGTCGTCCTCGGCTACGACAGCCGCCTGGCCGACAACATCGCGAACAACGTGGTCGGGCTCGCGCTCGGCACCGTGTTCCGCTTCGCGTTCTACCGCTGGTGGGTGTTCGCCCCGAACAGGACCCGTCAAGCGGCCGTTCAGCCCGAACCGGCACTCGCCCCGGCGGGTTCGCTACCGGGATCCCCAGACAGTGGTCTCGTCGGAGACTGACTCCGACTGCTGTCTGCGCACGGCGACCACGGTCTGCGAGTGGTCCATCAGGTCGTTCAGCGCACGCTGGACCGCGTCGGCCTTCGGCACGTCTTTGAGCACGACCGGACGCTCCAGGCCGGAGTTGATCCGCACATCCCCAGACCGGAATGCGCTCTGCAGCCAGTTGCGTTTGACCGTGACGTCGTAGCCTCTGCTGTGCAGCAGTTCCTGGCGCACGCGGACGAAGAAACCGTGGCGCAGGATGATGCGCCTGGTCGTGATCGTGTACCTGCGGCTCAGCCAGGAGGCGAGCGGAAGCAGGAACAGCAACAGGATGACCGCGGCCGCCGCCGACCAGAGCAGCACGATCTCCCACACCTCGCCGAACCGTCCGGCGAAGTATCCGAGTGCACCGCACGCGGCGATGAGGACGATGCTCGGCCAGAACATCGCCCGCGCGTTGGAGCGCAGACGCGCCACGATCTGCTCCGGAGGCGCGGCCGGCGCTCCGTCCTGTGGCGTGGTGTTGCTCATGTCCAATTAATACCTCAGGTGGGTCACGTCGCCGGCCGCGACAGCCGTGATCCCGGCATCCGACTCCACCAGAAGTCGTCCGTCGTCGTCGATGCCGACGGCCGTTCCGAGCAGGTCGTCCCCGGACGGCAGGATCACGCGAACCCGGCGACCAATGGTGTGGCACGCCTCCGCCACCTCGTCCCTGACGGCGCTCGCGACCGGATCGCCGCCCGCGGCACTGAACGCGCGGTAGAGGACGATGAGGTGGGTGAGGTACGACGAGAGAACCGCATCCACGTCGATATCGCGCGCGCCGGCGACGAGGAGGGACGTGGACGTGTCGGTGGGCAGCTCGTCGCGCGTCAGCGTGAGGTTGACGCCGGACCCGATCACGAGACCGGACAGGTCTGGCAGCAACTCGGTGAGGATGCCGCACACCTTGGCGCCGTCGATCAGCACGTCATTCGGCCATTTCACCTCGACATCGCCCTGAACCAGCGGCGAGAGCGCCCTGCTCATCGCGAGCCCGGCGATCAGCGGAAACCAGCCGAACGACTCCACCGGCAGGCCGCTCGGCTTCAGCAGGACGGAGATCGCGACGGCCTTGCCGGGCGGCGACACCCACACCCGCCCGAGCCGTCCGCGCCCACCGGTCTGGTTGTCGGTGAGGACGACCGAGAGGTCCGGCAGTTCGGCTGCGCGGGCGACGAGGACGTCGTTCGTCGACCCCGCCTCATCCAGGACGTCGACGACGGGGACGATTTCGCGACTGCGGCGGAGCTCCATTGCCCCAGTCTGCCAGCGCTCGGATCGCGACACCATCGGTTGCGAAAGCCAGTGATATCTGAGACTCTTTCTTCCACATATTAAACGAAGAAGAGGACGAAGATGTTCACCACGTTCACCGCAGCGAGGGCTGCTGCATCCGCAATGGTCGGATGCGCCATTGTCGTCGCGCAGATCAGCATTGCTGGTCCAGCATCAGCAGACGATGCCGGAAGCGAGCGACCTCTCACCGCGACCCGGGAGGACGTCGCTCTCGATCTGGCCACCTTCGAGGGCCCACTCGTCGTCGCAACCCCCTCCGGGGCAGAGGTCGTCGTGGATGTGAAAGCCGGACAGGCTTCCGTCATGGCCGAGACGATCCAGGCAGCAGACATCGACGGCACTCTGGACAGCCTGCCGATCAGGAGCAGTAGAGCCGGCTGCGGCCAGAAAGTGAGAAGCGTGGCCGGAATCGGCAACACGTACGCGACAAGCGTGCAGGGATGCGCAGTGATCGGTTATCCCGGCTATCGGCGGGAGTACGTCTGGGAGAACACCTCGGATGTCTACCTCTGCACACGAGCTCGCGGGTTTAACGCGGGCGTCGCCACCTGGTATTCGACGGGCTGCGGCGGTGGGGCGACATTCCTCGTGCCGTGGGGGAACACGCTTGCGTACACGCAGATGCAGGGCTCATCAATGTCCTGGGCGACAGGTGCCGCCTACGTCTGGCGCGCGTGACCATGAGCGAGCGACCGCGTCCCCGGACGATCCTCGTCACCGGCGTCGTCCTCACCATCGTCGGCGCCGTGCTCCAACTCGTTCTCCCGGCGCTCGGGTACTCCATCGCGAATGCGAGCGAATCGGCGCTCGGGATGGACCAGGACATCCTGCTGGCGTTCGACTTCGCCGTCCGCGCCATCGGGCTGATCGTCACACCGCTGGGCACAGCCCTCATCGGCGCGGGGATCGTCATGGCGCACGGCGACCGCATCGCTGCGGCTCGTCCAGCCCATGCGCATCCATCGGGCGATCACGACGAGACCGCACACGCTGCCGCCGAACTTTTGTAGGGTTTCCTCAACGGCATCGGCCAACTGCTGGCAGGTAGAGTGAACGGCGTGACCGACACAGAACCTGGACAGACGGCCGATCCGCACACCACAGCAGGCAAGCTCGCCGATCTCAAGGAGCGCTTCCACGAGGCCGTGACCGCGAGCGGTCAGTCCGCCATCGAGAAGCAGCACGCCAAGGGCAAGCTCACCGCACGCGAGCGCATCGACCTGCTGCTCGACCAGGGCTCGTTCGTGGAGTTCGACGAGTTCGTGCGGCACCGCACCCACGCGTTCGGCATGGAGAACAAGCGGCCGTACGGCGACGCGGTCGTCACCGGCGTCGGCACCATCCACGGCCGAAACGTCGCGGTGTTCAGCCAGGACTTCACCATCTTCGGCGGCTCGCTCGGCGAGGTCGCAGGCGAGAAGATCATCAAGGTGATGGACCACGCCCTCAAGACCGGCGTCCCGATGATCGGCATCCTCGACTCGGGCGGGGCACGCATCCAGGAGGGTGTCGTCGCGCTCGGCAAGTACGGCGAGATCTTCCGCCGCAACACCGCAGCATCCGGTGTCATCCCGCAGATCTCCATCGTCATGGGCCCGGCGGCCGGCGGCGCGGTGTACTCCCCCGCCCTCACCGACTTCGTCATCATGGTCGACAAGTCGAGCCACATGTTCGTCACCGGCCCCGACGTGATCAAGACGGTCACGGGCGAGGACGTCGGCTTCGAGGAGCTCGGCGGAGCGCTCACCCACAACAAGATCTCCGGCGTCTCGCACTACCTCGCGAGCGACGAGGAGGACGCCCTCGACTACGCCCGCACCCTGCTGAGCTACCTGCCGCAGAACAACCTGGCCGAGCTGCCGGTGTTCGCCGCTGAACCCGAGCTGGAGCAGACGGACGCCGACCGCAAGCTCAACACGATCATCCCGGATTCGCCCAACCAGCCGTACGACGTGAAGTCGATCATCGAAGGCGTCGTCGACGACGGGGAGTTCCTGGAGATCCAGCCGCTGTTCGCGCCGAACATCGTCATCGGGTTCGCGCGCGTCGAAGGCCGCTCTGTCGGAATCGTCGCCAACCAGCCGAACGCCATGGCAGGCACCCTCAACATCGACGCCGGTGAGAAGGCGTCCAGGTTCGTGCGCTTCTGCGATGCGTTCAGCATCCCGATCCTCACCCTGGTGGATGTGCCCGGTTACCTTCCTGGAACCGACCAGGAGTGGACGGGCGTGATCCGCCGCGGAGCCAAGCTGCTCTACGCGTACGCGGAGGCCACAGTGCCGCTCGTCACGATCATCACCCGCAAGGCGTACGGCGGCGCGTACATCGTCATGGGCTCCAAGCAGCTCGGCGCCGACATCAACCTGGCCTGGCCGACAGCCGAGATCGCCGTGATGGGCGGTCAGGGCGCGGTGAACATCCTGTACCGGGGCGAGATCAAGCGCGCGGAGGAGGCAGGCGAAGACGTCGCGGCCGTGCGCACCAAGCTGGCGAACGAGTACACGTACAACGTGGCCAGCCCGTTCCTCGCGGCGGAGCGCGGCGAGCTCGACGGCGTGATCGAGCCCGCAGCGACGCGTGTGTCCGTGATCAAGGCGCTGCGTGCCCTGCGCACGAAGCGCGCATCCATGCCGCCCAAGAAGCACGGGAACATTCCGCTGTGACCTTCGACGCCGAGAACATCCGGTTCGTCACGCGCGGCGTGACGCCGGAGGAGGTCGCCGCGGTGACGGCCGTGCTCACGGCCGCCGTCGCAGAGGCACAGGCGGCAGCACAGGATGCGCGCCCAGAGTCAGGGCCGGACGCCTGGGCACGCAGCCAGCGCGCGCTGCGCACACCGCTCTCGCCCGGCGCGGGCGCGTGGCGTTCGTTCAGCGGCTGAGCCGGGTGTACCCCAGCTCACGGCCCCCCGAGTGTGGGACAAGCCGCATTTCGGGGTGTCTGGCGACCATCGGGGACGGATTGTCCCCCATGTCCTCCAAAATGACGACTTTTGATCTGCTGTGAGAAGCACCACTATAGATAGTGCTAGGTGTCTCTCCTCGTGAGTCACACCGCCAATCACTCGCCGACTAGGGTAAGCGGGCGAGTGTTTTGGGGGCGAGTCAGGGCGATATTCGGGTTGTCGCCCTGACTCGGGGTTTGAATAGGGGCCGACAATTCGGGTGTCGGCCCCTTTCCCCATTTCTGCCGCAGGTCGGCCTTCTGCCGCCGGACCACTCGATGGGAAACGCGCGAGAGCAGGAAGCTCAGGCGAGACGCGAAGCGGCTGCTAGAGCTCGTGGATCGGGCGCGGGATCTCGAGCCAGAGGTCGACTTCGTCGTCCTCTGTGTCGGCGCCGAGTGCGTTCGCGTTGCCGTCGTCCGACATGCGGAGGCCCACCACCGTCACCGCCGTCTTGGACGAGCGGGGGACGGTGCGCACGATCAGCTTGTCCGTGGTCGTGCCACGGATCGCGTCCGCCAGTCGGCGCAGGACGCCGTCCAGGGCGTGCTGGTCGAGGTCGTCGATGCCGCCCTCGTCGAGCAGGCTGACGACGACGCCGCGACGACGCGCATCCATCACCTGGCGGCGCACGTCGTCGTTGAGCAGGCGGCGTCCGCGGATCTCGTCGCGGATCGCGCCCTCCAGGTAGCGGCACTCGCGCCGCTCCGCCTCAGTCAGATCGCCTCCGCGACGCACGATCTCCGCGAGCATGGGAGCCGCCACCCGGTAGGTCTGCCGGAGACGCAGCTGGCGCTCCATGACGTGCGCCTCCTGGGCGGCCTGCCACTCGGTCGCCTCGCGCTCCGCACGGGCGAACTGCAGTGCATCCCTGCCGGCTTTGGCGAGCGAGCCGGAGATGACGACGGCGACACCGACCCACACCACGGAGCCGATCACGCCGAGTCCGGCGAGCGCAGGGACGCCCGCCCAGACGATGGTCTGCACGGCCAGGTAGCCGACGCCCACCCACGCGGCGAACTGCTGCCTGCGCACAGCTGTGATCGTCATCAGCGTTCCGACCGCGGCGACGTACCAGGTGGCGTACCCGTTGTCTTTGGCCGGGTCGAGCTGGCTGGTGACCAGGATGGGGATGGCGACGCAGACTGCGAGGTCGAACGCGGCGAGCCAGAGCGGCATCTTGGTCGGGCTGGTCGGCCACAGGCTGATCACCGTCGCGACCGCATACAGGATCATCGCAGCGATGGGCGGGCCCGGGTTCACCGGCGTGGACAGCGACGACAGGGCGAGGAACAGGTGGTAGGCCGAGAAAAGCGCCCCCAGGCCGAGGAAGAGGAACCGGGGAAGGGTGATCACGCCCGCACCTCCGCATCCGACTCCGACGACGGCCACAGGATGGTCACGGTCGTGCCCTCACCGGGCGCCGACTCGATGCGCGCGTGGCCGCCCACCTTCGACAGACGCTCCCGGATGCTCACCCGCAGTCCGAGACGCTCGGCCGGCACGTCCGCCGCCGAGAAACCGCGCCCGGTGTCCGCCACGACGATGTGCACGGTGGCCTGCGGGCTGCCGCCGCGGATCGACAGCGTGCGCTGCACGTCTTTGTTGCCCGCGTGCTGCATGCTGTTGACCATCGCCTGCACGGTGGCTGAGTAGACGGCCTCGGCCACGTTCACCGGGAGCACATGCACCTCGACGTCGCGCACATCCAGCTCGAACGGGGAGGAGAACGCGTTCGCCGCGGTGAAGATGCGCTCGCTCAGGCGGTCGAGGCCGACCAGCGACTGGTCTTCCGGACTGGACGCCTCCGCGGCGTGCAGGTGGCCGATGGCGTCCGAGGCCATCCGCGCGGCGAGCTCCTTCGCCTCCGGCGTGCGTGCACTGGCGGCGGAGAGCAGAGTGGTCAGCACGCTGTCGTGCACGATCGCATCCACCTGGACGCGCTCGACCTCCGTGGCGTGCTGCCGGACGGCATTGGCGTATTTGGCGAGCGCCTGCGACTGCGCCGTGTCGACGGTGGAGGCGGCCTGCCGCAGCATCGCGATGATCACCAGGATCACGCCGCCCAGGATGATCGCGTACAGGGCGTCGAGACCGGCCAGCTCGGCGCCGACGCCGCCGCCGGCGGGGAGCGCACGCACGATGCCGTATGCGATCGGGGTGATGAACGTGTACGCGGTCGCCAGCCAGAGCGGGAACGCGACGGCGGCGAACGCCGTGAACACCGAGCAGAGGAACCAGACCCATGGCTTGTCCGCCGCGAACGAGTGCGAAGGCAGCGCGATCAGCGGCCACGTGACGATGGCGGCGAAGTAGACGACGGACAGCGTGGCCATCGCGGCCTTCACGAACCGCTGGACGATCGCGAGGAGCACGATGGCGGCGAGGCCGCCGAACACCACAATGATCTCGATCAGGCCCCACGGAGACCGTAGACCAGGAAGCTGGCCGAGCGCCGTCGGGATCGTCTGCAGGCCGAACACCAGCCCGAAGGCGGAGACACTGCGGCCTGCGATGCGCTCGAACCGCTCGCGGCTGATCGGATTGCGCGGTTGGGACGCCTCCGGAGGGGCGGTCCGCGGTGGCGCGCTAGTTGCGCTCATTGCCCGTGTCGGGGTCGAGCCCGGGCAGGATTCCGTCTTCGACGGCACGGCGGAGCAGATCGACCTTGGTCGGGGCGGGGCGACCGACCTCGACGTACTTGACCCGGATGCGGTCGAGGTACTCGCGGGCGGTCGAGTTGGCGATGCCGAGCTGAGCGGCGACCGCCTTGAGCGGCAGGCCGGATGCGTACAGGTGCAGCACATCCCGTTCGCGACGGCCGAGCTGGGCCTTGGCGAAGTCGCTGTCGGCGTCGATCGCGGTGGCCCACTCGAGGTTGTTGAGCACGTCGCCGCTCGCGACCGTCTTGATCGCGTTCATGACCGTGGTGGTCGGCGACGACTTGGGGATGACGCCCGCGGCTCCCGCGGCGAGCGCCTCGCGCACGCTGGCGACCCGGTCGGCGATGCTGTGGACCAGCACGGCAGCGCCGGTTGCCTGGGCGCGCTTGACGTTGTCCGTCACCTTCGAGCCGTCTCCGAGGGAGAGGTCGAGGACGACGACGTCGCACTCCTGCGCACCGAGCAGCGTCACGAACTCGTCGACGGTGGGCGCAGTGACCAGCACCTCGTAGCCGGCGTCCTGACAGGCCGCTTTGAGCCCAAGACGCACGGACTCGTGATCATCGACGATTGCCACCCGCACCATGCTGACCATCGTAGTGGGGCGCGGAGACGCTGACGTGCTCACGGCGCCAGCGTGGCGACGGCCTCGACGTGGTGCGTGTTCGGGAAGAGGTCGAAGGCGCGCAGCGTCCGCAGCGGGTATCCTCGCTCGGCGAACAGCGCGACATCGCGGGCGAGGGCCACGGGATCGCAGGCCACGTAGACGATCTGGGCGGGGGCCAGCGACGCGATCGCATCGACGACAGCGCGCCCCGCTCCGGAGCGCGGAGGGTCGAGGATGACGGTCGCAGCCCGCAGGCGCGCCCGTTCGATCGCCGATGCCTCCCCGGCGAGTCGCTGGACGAATCGTTCTACCCTGTCGGTGACAGTGGATGCGCCGAGCCAGTCGGCGAGGTTCTCCGCCGCGTTGTCCGTCGCCGCCTCGTCACTCTCCACCGAGGTGATGCGGAGCGTCGAGCCGAACCGGTCGCCGAGCGCAGCTGCGAGCAGCCCGACGCCTCCGTAGAGGTCGAGGTTGGCCGCGCGGGGGTCGAACAGCGCCTCATCGACGGCTGACTGCACGGCCTCGGTGAGCGTGGCGGCCGCCGCGCGGTGCACCTGCCAGAAGCCGCGCGCATCCAACTGGAACTCACGGTCGCCGACGATTTCGCGGATGGGGACGGGTCGCTGACGGGGGCGGACGATCCTCCTGCCGCGCTTCACGGGAGCCTCATTGACGAGGAGGTGCGCCGCGCCCGTCCCTGTCGCGACGACGTCGACGGACTCGGCGCCGGGGAAGGTCTGCCCGAACGGGGCCGTCTCGTCGACGAGGGCCGTCGCCAGCGGAAGGCTGGTGGCCGAGACGACGGTGTGCGAGCGGGCGGCGTACGGCCCGACAGCGCCGGAGCCGTCTACTTGCAGCCGCACGCGCGTGCGCCAGCCGGTGCCGTCCTCCGTCTCGCCCGCGACCGGCTCGACCACCACGTCGGTGTCGAGCTTCGCCATGCGCTGCATCGCGTCCGTGATCACCTGGCGCTTGAGCTCACGCTGGTGGTCCAGCCGGATGTGGCCGAACTCGGCGCCGCCCGCCCTGTTGCCGGGCTCCCGGTGGATGGACGCAGCCTCCCAGACGTGCTCCTGGCGCTCCGGGGCGGCGTCGAGCACCTCCAGGGTCTCCGCACGCCAGAAGCTGTCGTGCTTCCGATCGGTGATCCTGGCCCGGATGCGCTCCCCGGGAAGAGTGTCAGGCACGAAGACGACGCGGCCTTCGTGGCGTGCGACGAAGACGCCGCCGTGGGCGACGTTGGTAATGTCGAGGTCGACCTCATCGTTCTGGGGCATCCGTCGAGCATCCCACAGGAACCCATGCGCCTCTACTTGGCATCAACGTCCCCAGCCAGGCTCGCCCTGCTCCGTGCAGCGGGAATCGAGCCGATCGTCGTCCCGTCGCACGTCGACGAACCGGCCGCCGTCCTGGCGGCGGAGGCCGAGCACGGCCCACTGACCCCGGAGGCGATGGTCCACCTGCTCGCCAGGCTCAAGGCCGAAGCGGTGCGCGGCGACCTGCACGGCGAGCCGATCGACGGCTTCATTCTGGGTGGCGACTCCGCGTTCGAGCTCGACGGCGAGATCCACGGCAAGCCGCACCACCCCGAGACGGCGCGCACCAGATGGCTGGCGCAGCGCGGCAGGACGGGCCGGTTGTTCTCCGGCCACTGGCTGATCGACCACAGGAACGGCACGGAGAACCGGGCGCTCGGCAAGACTGCCGTCGCGTCCGTCACCTTCGCCGACGTGTCCGAGCAGGAGATCGACGCGTACATCGCGACGGGCGAACCGCTCGAGGTCGCCGGCGCCTTCACCATCGACAGCCTCGGCGGACCGTTCATCACCAGGGTCGACGGCGACCCGAGTACGGTGGTGGGGCTCTCCCTCTCCACCCTGAGGGGATTGTTCGTCGAACTCGGCGTCAACTGGCCCGACCTCTGGAACCGGCGACTGTAGCCACCCTCTCGTCTGACCCGACCATTTTTGTGGGGATCACCCAAAAGGCTCCCCCGCCTGAGCAATAGGCTAGGAAACTGTGCCACGTATCACCAAGGTCCTCATCGCCAACCGGGGCGAGATCGCCGTCCGGGTCGTCCGTGCAGCGAAAGACAGCGGTATCGCGTCGGTCGCGGTCTACGCCGACCAGGACCGCGACGCCATGCACGTCAAGCTCGCCGACGAGGCGTACGCGCTCGACGGCACGACCAGTGCAGAGACATACCTGGTCATCGACAAGCTGCTCTCCATCGCCCGCAGGTCCGGCGCAGACGCCGTGCACCCCGGATACGGCTTCCTCGCCGAGAACGCCGACTTCGCGCGAGCGGTCATCGCCGCCGGCCTGACCTGGATCGGCCCGTCCCCTGACGCGATCGAGCGCCTCGGCGACAAGGTCTCCGCCCGCCACGTGGCCGAGAAGGTGGGCGCGCCGCTCGCCCCCGGCACCCTGAACCCCGTCGCAGACGCGTCCGAGGTCCTCGACTTCGTCGACATCCACGGTCTGCCCGTCGCCATCAAGGCGGCGTTCGGCGGCGGCGGCCGCGGCCTCAAGGTCGCCCGCACCCGCGACGAGGTCGCCGAGCTGTTCGAGTCGGCGACCCGCGAGGCCATCGCGGCGTTCGGCCGCGGAGAGTGCTTCGTCGAGAAGTACCTCGACCAGCCACGGCACGTCGAGACCCAGTGCCTGGCGGACGCGTACGGCAACGTCGTCGTCGTCTCCACCCGCGACTGCTCGCTGCAGCGCCGGCATCAGAAGCTCGTCGAGGAGGCGCCTGCCCCCTTCCTCACCCAGACGCAGACCGACCAGCTCTACTCCGCCTCCAAGGCGATCCTCCAGGAGGTCGGCTACCAGGGCGCTGGCACCTGCGAGTTCCTGATCGGCAAAGACGGCACCGTCTCGTTCCTCGAGGTCAACACCCGCCTCCAGGTCGAGCACCCGGTGTCGGAAGAGGTCACCGGGATCGACCTGGTCCGCGAGCAGTTCCGCATCGCCGAGGGCGGCGAACTCGACTACGACGACCCCGTCGCCACCGGACACTCCTTCGAGTTCCGCATCAACGGCGAGGACGCCGGGCGCGGCTTCATCCCCTCCCCCGGCCCCGTGCACGTCTTCAAGGCGCCGGGCGGCCCCGGCGTGCGCGTCGACAGCGGCATCCAGGCCGGCGATGTCATCAGCGGCTCCTTCGACTCGATGCTCGCCAAGCTGATCGTCACCGGCGCGAACCGCGAGGAGGCGCTTGAGCGCTCCCGCCGCGCCCTCGACGAGTTCGAGGTCGCAGGACTTCCGACCGTGCTGCCGTTCCACCGCGCGATCGTCCGCGATCCGGCGTTCGCCCCGCAGGACGGCGAGCCGTTCTCCATCTACACACGCTGGATCGAGACCGACTGGCAGGGCGACATCGCCCCGTGGTCCGGCGAACTCGGCGACACGGCTCCCGCCGAACGCCGCAGCAGCGTTGTCGTCGAGGTCGAGGGCAAGCGCATCGAGGTCTCCCTCCCCGCGAAGCTCCTCTCCGGCGGCGCCGACACCGGCGCATCCACTCTGGCGCCCCGCCGCCGTGGTGGCGCGCACGCCGTCGACACGGCCACCGGAAACTCGGTGACGGCTCCGATGCAGGCCACCATCGTCAAGCTGGCGGTCGCCGACGGCGACGAGGTCGTCAAGGGCGACCTCGTGCTGGTCCTCGAAGCCATGAAGATGGAGCAGCCGCTCACCGCACACAAAGACGGCACCGTCGCCGGCATCAACGCCGCGGTCGGCGAGACCGTCTCGTCCGGGCACCTCCTGCTCAACATCGTCTGACGCCGAGCGCGAACGCCGACGTCAGAGTCGGCGTTCGCGTTCGCGCTCGCGCGAACGTCAGCGCGCCAGATCGCGGCGCCGGAATCCGGCGAAGCCGACCGCGACGAGGAACAGCGTCACCAGGCTGATCCAGAGCAACCCCCACCAGTCGGCGTCGCTGAGGGTGACGTTCGGGATGTGCCAGAACGGGCTGATCGCGAGGATCCAGTCCCACAGCTTGAACGTGGGACCGAGCAGCGTGAGCACGAACGAGATGAGCACGCCCGCCCAGGCCGCGATGCTGACCTGAGGCCGGGCGCCGACGACAGCGACGGAGACCGCAACAACGGTCCAGACCGCTGGCACCGTCGCAACCGCCTGCAGGACGGCGTTGCCGAAGTCGACGCCGATGTCGGCGGCCGAAGCGAGCGCGGCGATGACCAGCCCGGCGATGACGACGTACACAGCGGGCGACAGGAGGGCGAGGACCACGTTGCTGGCGAAGTAGCGCTGGCGGGTCACCTTTCCCGCCAGGACGGGCTCGACCCTGTCCTCCAGCTCCTCCGTGCGGAGTTTCAGCATGATCTGCACGCCAGGAATGGATGCGATGATGCCCACCAGGCTGAGGATCGTCACCAGGAACGCCGACACCAGCGCATCCGGAGTGGTTGCCCCGGCCGCGAGGATCTGCGTCACAGCGCTGTCACCGCTCAGGATGTCTGTGATCGACGTCGCGAAGTAGCCGAAGACGACCCCGAGTGCGAGGAACGCGATGGTCCAGGTGATGACGGGACCACGGTTCAGCCGGAGCACGAGCCGCCAGGTCGAGCGGTCCCGTCCGCGCGACGGACCGGGCCGCGGCGCGATCGCGCCGACGCCGAAGTCGCGGCGGGCCTGCAGGACGAACGCGACGCCGAGCAGGACGACGGTGAGCGCGAGCGCATACCAGAGCGGCCACCAGTGGTTCCCCGTGGCGGGATGCGTCTCGGTCATCCAGCCGAGCGGGTTGATCCAGACCGTCCACGACGGAGCTTTGACCGCGTACGCGAAGCCGCGCAGCATGAACAGGACCCCGAGCGTGCCGACCGCGATCGAGTTCGCCGTGCGGGCGTCCGAGCCCAGCTGAGCCGTGACGGCCGCGATGCCGGTGAACATCCAGCCGGTGGCCGTGAACGTCGCGCCGAGCAGCATCGACGACTCCCAGTCGCCGCCGCACAACGCGGTGACGACGCCCGCGACGACGCCGAGCAGCAACGATCCGATCAGAGCGAGCCCTGCGCCCGCGAGCAGACGGCTCGCCCGGCCGAGGACTCCGGAGGCGAGCAGTTCGGCCTGGCCGGAGTCCTCCTGCGCCCTCGTGGCTCGGGTCACAGCGAAGATCGCGCCGAGGGCGGCGAGGAACCCGCCGAGGGCGAGCGCCCGCCAGGCGGTGAAGCCGTCGGTGCTTGAGAGGTCGAAGGCCGGACCGAAGATCAGCCCGAGCGCCGGATTCGCCCCGACCGCCGCCGCGAGCCCTGCGCGATCCTGCTGGCTGGGGAAGATCAACGGGTACAACAGCACCGCCGATGCGGAAAGCACCGTGACGATGAGTATCCAGGGCGCGAAGCTCCGGCCGTCGTGTTTGACGGAGGTGCGCAGCAGGGGGGCAGTGCCGGCGAGAGCAGTGCTCATCGCGTGACCGCCGCATCCTGGTCGGCGTTCTCGTAGAGGCGCAGGAACAGTGACTCCAGCGACGGCGGCTCCACGGTCAGCGACGCGATTCCGAGCGGACTCAGGACGTTCATCGCCTCGCCGACCCTGTTCGAGTCGACCGTTCCGCTGAGCTTCGCGCCGTCGAGCTGCACATCGTGGAAGGTCGACAACTGCTGTTCCGTCGGCGCCGTGTTCAGCACAGCGTGGATGGACGTGCGGGTGTGCCCGCGCAGCTCGGCCAGGGTGCCGTTCTCGACGATGCGGCCGTCGCGGATGATGCTCAGCTGGTCGGCGAGCGACTCCACCTCGGCCAGGATGTGGCTGGAGAGCAGCACGGTCGCCCCGCGCTGCTTGGCCTCGCCGATGACCTCCTGGAACACGTTCTCCATCAGCGGGTCGAGCCCGCTGGTCGGCTCGTCCAGAATCAGCAGTTCGACATCCGAGGCGAGGGCGGCCACGATCGCCACCTTCTGCTTGTTGCCCTTGGAGTACTGCCGGCCGCGCTTGGTCGGGTCGAGCTCGAACCGGTCGAGCAGTTCGGCTCTGCGCTTCTCGTCCAGGCCGCCGCGGAGGGTGCCGAGCAGGTCGATCGCCTCTCCGCCGGTCATGCCCGGCCAGAGCGAGACGTCGCCGGGCACATACGCCAGCCGCCTGTGCAGGTCGACGACGTCTTTCCACGGGTCTCCGCCGAGCAGCCTGACGCCGCCGCCGTCCGCGCGCAGCAGCCCGAGCAGCACCCGGATGGTGGTCGACTTGCCCGCGCCGTTTGGGCCGAGGAACCCGTGGACCTCGCCCTTCCGAACGCTCATGTCGACGCCTTTCAGCGCCTGGAACCGTCCGTAGGACTTGGTCAGCCCCTCGATGTCGATCACCGCGTCAGCGTCCATCGGCCCGCACCTTCCTGTCGATGGCACCAGCGTAGCCTTAACTCCACACGTGGGGATATCCCCGGATGGAGAGTATTCTGGATACATGCCCGATGCCCCGACGACACGAAAGCGCCCGACCGGGCGGCGGGCCGGAGACAGCGGCACCAGAGACGCGATCCTCGACGCGGCCCGCGACCTGTTCGCGGAGCGCGGCTACGACGGAGCGTCCATCAGAGCCATCGCCACCGCCGCAGGGGTCGACCCAGCGCTCATCCGGCACTTCTTCACGGACAAGGACGGCCTCTTCGCTGCCATCGTCTCCGATCGCAGCAGCATCCCCGAGCGAATCACCGCGGCCATGCCCGGCGACCCGGGCAGGCTCGGAGAACGCATCACCGACACCTACCTCCGGATGTGGGAGGAGCCGGACACCCGCCCGATCCTCCTCTCCCTCGTCCGCTCCGCCGTGACGTCCGGCCGCGCAGGGGAGATGCTGATGGAGATCATGGGCGGGCGCCTGCGCAACGACCCGACGCTCGGCCCCATCGACGACCACCGGATGCGCGGCTTCACCATCGCCGCCGCCCACCTGTTCGGCGTCGCCGTCGCCAGGCACGTCCTCAAAATCGGGCCGATCGCCGACCTCTCCCACAGCACTCTCGTCGCCGAGGTGGCCCCGGCCATCCAGCGGTACATCGCCGGCGAACCCGGCGCGACCGAACAGAACAGCACCACCCCAACCAGAGAAGAGCAGCACCCATGAAGATCGCAATCCTCGGCACCGGACGCGTCGGCACCGCCCTCGGCAGCTCGTTCGCATCCGCCGGCCACGACGTCGTCTTCGGCTCGCGCACGCCCGGCGGAGACAAGAACGCCGTCTCGTACCGCGATGCCGCCGACGGCGCCGACGTGATCGTCACGGCCCTGCCGGGCACCGTCGTCGTCCAGACACTCGAAGAGGTCGGTGACGATGTCCTGAGCGGCGCCGTCGTGCTCGACGTCTCCAACGCCTTCACCCCGGAGTTCACGCTCGCATACCCGAACGACAGTGTCGGCCGGCTGATCCAGGAACGCTTCCCCGCCGCCAGGGTCGTCAAATCCCTGAGCACGATGAACACCTCGGTGATGACGAACCCCGCGGCGACGCCGGCCCCGACGACGGTGTTCGTCTCCGGCGACGACGACACGGCGAAGAACGTCGTCCGTACCCTGCTCGGCGACCTCGGCTGGGCGAAGGACTCGATCCTGGACCTCGGCGGCATCGCGACGGCCGTCGGCCCTGAGCACTACGGCCTGCTGTTCTTCGGCATCGTGACTGCGCTGCAGAATCCTACGTTCAACATCGCCGTCGTGCGCTGAGCCTCCGGTCAGGTGACGGGATCGCCCTTCAACTCGATGCTGATCTGGTCGGCGTCGAGGTTGGTCAGGGCACCGAGGAGGAGGTCGGCGCTGAACGCGCCGTCGTCGCGGGCGTCGAGGAGTGCAGTCCGCTGCGCCTCGATGCGAGCGAGTCTCGCCTTCTTCTGGGCGACGAACGCCTCGGGCGTCCGCTCCATCGGCGTCGGCAGCGGCACTGTCTCGGCCGCGTCTCTGAGCAGCGTCAGCAGGCGCAGCCGCTCTTCGCGTTCCAGCTCTGCGTCGACGGGCGCCGGCTTCACCAGGCGCACCACCCAGCCGAGCGTCCCGCCCTGGATGAGCAGCGACGCCGCCGCGACGATGAACGCGATCAGTACCAGCAGCGAGCGGCCAGGCGTCGTCCCCGGCAGCGTCTGGGCAGCCGCTACCGTGACGGCCCCGCGCATCCCGGCCCAGACGACGATCGAGCCCTCCCGCCAGCCGAGCGGCGCGGCCTTGAAGTAGTCGATGTCCGCGAGGGTGCGCCGCACCCTGGTCGCGAAGCGCCCGAGGTCGGCTGCCGTCATCGGGCGCCGACCCTTCGGCCCTCCCTCTCTGGTCAGCGGGGCGTCCTCCTCCGGAGCGTCCAGCCGGCCCTGGATGCTCTCGATGCGCGGCCGCATCTTCTCTCCCCGCCGCGCCCTCCGCGCCAGGATGCCCAGCAGCGGAGCGACGTACGCCGCGCGCACGAGGAGGGTGAGGATCAGCGCGCCGGCGCCGACGAGCAGTGACGGCACGACACCGGCGTGGTCGTTCTGCACGTCGCTGACGATCTTGAACAGTTCGAGCCCCATGACCAGGAAGACGAGGCCTTCGAGGACCAGCTCCACCGTGCGCCAGTTCTGGGCGTCTGACATCCGGTGCTGCGGCGAGAGCACGCGCGGCGCCCTCCTGCCGGTGATCAGCCCGGCGACGACCGCTGCGACCAGCCCGGAGGCGCCGAGCGCCTCCGCGGGGATGGACGCCAGGAACGGCACGGTGAACGAGAGCACGGTGTTGACCGTCGCGTCGGTGACCCTGGCTCGCACGATCAGGTTCAGTCGCCCGATCGCCCAGCCGATCACCAGGGCGACCGCCACCGAGTATGCGAACGAGCCGATGAACCCGCCGAGCGAGAACGACGCGGCGGCCGCGGCGACCGCGGTGCGCAGCAGCACCAGCGCGCTCGCGTCGTTGAGCAGGCTCTCGCCCTCCAAGATCGCCACGACCCTGGGCGAGACTCCCGAGCGTTTCACGATCGAGGTGGCGACCGCATCCGTCGGGCTGACGATCGCGCCGAGGGCGATGCCCCAGGCGATGCCGAGACCGGGAATGACCCAGGCGAAGAACAGGCCGAGGATGACGGCGCTCACGATCACCAGCAGCACGGAAAGACCGCCGATCGCGGTGAATTCGCGCCGGAACTCCATCGCGGGCATCGACACCGACGCCGAATACAGCAGCGGAGGCAGCACGCCCGCGATGATCCACTCCGGCTCGATCGTCAGCGGTGGGACGAACGGCAGGAAGCTGACCCCGATGCCGAGCACAACGAGCACCAGCGGTGCGGCGACGCCGAGCTTCGGCCCGAGTGTCGTCGCGCCGGCGATGGCCAGCAGCACCAAGACGATGACGAGGAGGATTTCCACCCCGCGACCATACCGCGACCCGGCGTCAGAGCACGATGTGCATTGCCCTGGCCGCGTCGGAGATCGACCCGGAGAGCGACGGGTACACCGTGAACGCGCGCGCCACCTGGTCGACCGTGAGGCGGTGCTCCACGGCGAGCGCGAGCGGGAAGATCAACTCGGACGCGCGCGGCGCCACGATCACGCCGCCGATCACCGTTCCGGAGCCGGTGCGCGCGAACAGCTTCACGAAGCCGTCCTTGATGCCCAGCATCTTGGCGCGGGGGTTCGACTTGAGCGGCAGCTTGTAGATGTCGCCCTGCGCGATGCCCTCCTCGATCTGCTTCTGGTTCCAGCCGACCGTCGCGATCTCGGGCTGGGTGAAGATGTTGGAGGTCACGTTGCGAAGCTCGAACGGGTTGACCGCATCCCCCATCGCATGGAACACGGCCGTGCGCCCCTGCATGGAGGCGACGGAGGCGAGCGGGAGCAGGTCGGAGCAGTCTCCTGCGGCGTAGATGTTCGGGATGGACGTGCGAGCGACCCTGTTGACGCGGATGTGCCCGGACTCGGTCAGCTGAACGCCGGCCTCTTCCAGTCCGATCCCGCGCGTGTTGGGCACGGAGCCGACCGCCATCAGGCAGTGGCTGCCCTCGACCGTCCTGCCGTCGGAGAGGGTGGCGACGACGCCGTTCTCGGTGCGCACGATCGATTCGGCGCGCGACTTGGAGAGCACCTGCATCCCGTTGCGCTTGAAGACGTTCTCGATGACCCGAGCTGCGTCGGCGTCCTCGCCCGGCAGCACCTGGTCGCGGCTGGAGATCAGCGTGACCTTGGAGCCGAGTGCCGTGTACGCCGAGGCGAACTCCGCGCCTGTCACACCGGAACCGACCACGATCAGGTGCTCCGGGATGCGGTCGAGGTCGTAGAGCTGCGTCCAGGTCAGGATGCGTTCGCCGTCCGGAACGGCCGACGGCAGGATGCGCGGGCTCGCGCCGACCGAGACGACGAACGTGTCGGCCTCGATCCTGTCGAAGTCCGTGCCTCTCTCTCGGGGGCTGTCGAGACGATGATCGCGCTCGACCCGTCGAGACGGCCTTCCCCGGTGACGATGCGGACACCGGCGCGCACGAGCTCGGCGCGCATGTCCTCGGACTGCTGCCGGGCGAGCCCCATCAGGCGCTTGTTGACGGCGGCGAGGTTCACGGCGACCTCCGGCCGCATCGGCTTGCCGGTCTCGCCCCTGCCGAAGAACTGCACGCCCAGATCGGCGGCCTCTCCGATGGCGTTCGCCGCCTCCGCCGTCGCGATCAGGCTCTTCGACGGCACGACGTCGGTGATCACTGCGGACCCGCCGACTCCCGTGCGCTCCACCAGGGTCACGTCGGCGCCGAGCTGGGCTCCGGCGAGGGCTGCTTCGTATCCGCCAGGCCCACCCCCGAGTATCGCGATCCTCTGCTTGCGCTCGAATTCATAGGCCATGACCTCTATTCTCTCGTATCCCGGCGCACGGATGCGCACCCTGCCTCTCCCTGTGCGCTGGCGGCTCGCTCAGTAGAGTTGGCTCATGCCTGAACCCATCACGAACCCGCTCGACGACCCGGCCACCGACCCGTTCGAGGTCGCACGGCAGGCGGCGGAGCAGCTCGCCGAGAAGACCGGCGTCGCCCAGCACGACATCGCCCTCACCCTGGGCAGCGGCTGGGGCAAGGCGGCCGACCTCATCGGTGAGACGACCGCCACCATCCCCGCCACCGAGATCATCGGATTCGGCAAGCCCGCCCTCGAAGGCCACGTCGGAACCCTGCGCTCCGTGCTGCTGCCGAACGGCAAGCGCGCGCTCGTCATCGGCGCCCGCACGCACTACTACGAGGGCCACGGCGTCCGCCGGGTCGTGCACAGCGTGCGCACCGCGGCCGCCACCGGCGTGAAGACGATGATCCTCACCAACGGCGCCGGCGGCATCAAGGAGCACTGGAAGCCGGGAACGCCGGTCCTGATCAGCGACCACCTCAACCTGACGGCGGACTCCCCGCTGGAAGGTGCGACGTTCATCGACCTCACCGACCTCTACTCGAAGCGCCTCCGCGAACTCGCGAAGACCATCGAACCGAGCCTCGACGAGGGCGTGTACACGCAGTTCCGCGGCCCGCACTACGAGACCCCGGCAGAGGTGCAGATGGCGAAGACCATCGGCGGCCACATCGTCGGCATGTCCACTGCACTGGAGGCCATCGCGGCCCGCCAGTCCGGCATGGAGATCCTGGGCATGTCGCTCATCACCAACCTGGCAGCCGGCATCCAGAAGACGCCGCTCAGCCACCAGGAGGTCATCGAGGCAGGACGCGAGGCCGAGCCGGTCATCAGCGCCCTTCTCGCCCAGATCGTGGAGGCCCTGTGAACGACGACCAGCGGAACGACCAGCAGCCGGACGACCTGATCGAGCGCGCCCAGGCCTGGATCGCTCAGGACCCCGACCCGGAGACGCGCGACGAGCTGAACGCCATCGTCCTGGCGGCGCAGTCCGGCTCCTCCGACGCGGTCTCCGACCTGCACGCCCGGTTCGACGCGCGGCTCGCGTTCGGCACGGCGGGCTTGCGCGGCGAGATCGCCGCCGGCCCCAACCGGATGAACCGAGTACTCGTCGCGCAGGCGGCCGCCGGGTTCGCGCGCTACCTGCTCGACTACGCCGACGGCACGGCGCCGTCCGTCGTCATCGGCTACGACGGCCGCAAGAACTCCGACATCTTCGCCCGCGACACCGCCGAACTGATGGCGGGTGCAGGGGTGCGCGCCGTCCTGCTCCCCCGCCTGCTTCCCACGCCCGTGCTCGCGTTCGCGGTCCGCCACCTCGACGTCAGCGCCGGCGTCATGGTCACCGCCAGCCACAACCCGCCGAACGACAACGGATACAAGGTGTACCTCGGCGGCGAGAACCACGGTTCGCAGATCGTCTCTCCCGTGGATGCGGAGATCGAGTCGCGCATCCTGGAGGTCGCTGCAGGCAGCGTCCTCGACCTCCCCCGGTCGGAGGCGTACGAGGTGGGCTCGGACGAGATCGAGCGTGCATACATCGATGCCACCGCGTCCGTCGCGGAGACGAGCGCGCCACGGGACGCGGTCAGCTACGTCTACACGGCCATGCACGGCGTCGGCTGGCGCACCGCGCGCGACGTCTTCGCCGCCGTCGGGTTCGCCGAGCCGACCGTCGTCGCAGCGCAGATCGACCCTGACCCCGCCTTCCCGACCGTCGCCTTCCCCAACCCGGAGGAGCCTGGGGCGATGGACCTGTCGTTCGAGGCGGCCCGCGCATCCGGTGCCGATCTGGTGATCGCGAACGACCCGGACGCCGACCGTCTTGCCGTCGCCATCCCGGAGGCGTCGAGCGAGGCCGGATACCGCCGCCTCAGCGGCAACGAGGTCGGCGCGATCCTCGGCTGGCGTGCCGCACGGCTCGCGGAGGCGTCTGCGGGCCCCGACCAGGCCGCGTTCGGCGCCCTGGCATGCTCGATCGTGTCGTCGCCCGCCCTCGCGGCCGTCGCGGAGCGCTACCACCTCGACTTCGCGAACACGCTCACCGGCTTCAAGTGGGTCTCACGCGCGCCCGGCCTGATCTACGGCTACGAAGAGGCCCTCGGCTACCTCGTGAACCCGGAGACCGTGCGGGACAAAGACGGCATCTCGGCCGCGACCGCGTTCCTCGACCTCGCCAACAGCCTCGCCGCCGACGGCAAGACCATCGCGGAGCACCTCGACGAGTTCGCCGAGACCTTCGGCTACTTCGCCTCGGACCAGATCTCGATCAGGGTCACCGACCTGTCGCAGATCGACCGCATCATGGCGAGCCTGCGCGAAACGCCGCCGGCGTCGCTCGGCGACGTGAAGGTGCGGCAGATCGACGACCTCAAGGACGGCTTCGCCGACCTGCCGCCGAGCGACGTGCTGCGCATCCTGCTCGCGGACGGCTCGCGCGTCATGGTGCGCCCGTCCGGCACGGAGCCGAAGCTCAAGATCTACATCGACGCGTCCTCCACCGACGGTTCTGTGGCCGAGCGACGCGCCGCCGCGACCGCGGCCGTCGCCGCCCTCGCCGACGCGATGCGCGCGCTCACCGCCTGACGAACGAGCCGTCCGACACGAACGAGTGGTCCCGAATTGCCGCAGGCGCACGCCGCCGCACGGCAATTCGGGACCACTCGTTCATTCGCCGAGCGCCTGGTCGGTCGTCAGCCGAGCGCCTCGTCGAGCTTCTGCTCCAGCTCGTCGAGGTCGAAGTAGTTGTCGACGACGACGATGTCCGCGTTGGTCTGACCGATCTTGCCGACCAGCTCCGGCGAGGTGAGGATGATCTGCGCGTTGGAGGCGGCCGTGGCGAGGCCGGCGATGTCGGAGGCGGTCACGTCCGCGTCGATGTCGAGGCGCTTCAGCACGCGCTCGGCGTTGACCTTCAGGATGCCGGAGGTGCCGATGCCCGCGCCGCAGATGGCGACGATCTTCATCAGGCGGCGCCCTGCTCGCTCGCGGCCATGATCCGCTGCACGGTGTCCGCATCCTGGGCTGCTGCCAGGGCCGGGATCGCCTCCGGATCGTTGAACACGTTCGCGAGCTGGGCGACCGAGGTGACGTGCGCGTCCGGCGACGAGACGGCGAGGCCGATGACCACGGAGACGGGGTCATTGTGCGGGTGCCCGAAGACGACAGGATCGGCCAGCGTGACGACCGAGAGGCCGTCTGCCAGCACATCCGGGCCCGGACGGGCGTGCGCGAGCGCGAGCCCTGGGGCGATCACGATGTACGCGCCGAACTCGTCGATGACCTGGATCATCCGCTCGGCGTAGCTGGGCTCTGTGGCGCCGGAGGCCGCGAGAGCCGCCCCTGCCAGTTCGACCGCTTCACGCCAGTCGGAGGCGTGGGCTCCGAGGAGTATGGCGGAATTCGGCAACGGTGGCAGAGGCATGGCTCAAGCGTAGCTGCCGGCGGGTTACGAACCCTCGAAACCTGCTGTGATGATGTCGGCGAGCTCTTCGCGTTCCTCAAGCGGCAGGAAGGCGGAGCCTGCGGCGTTCAGCTGGAACACCTCGAGGTCGGTGCGGTCGTAGGCGAACGCGTCGGCCAGGATGCTCAGCTCACGCGTCAGCGTCGTGCCGCTCATCAGGCGGTTGTCGGTGTTCACGGTCACCCGGAAGCCCAGCTGGTAGAGCAGGTCGAACGGGTGGTCGAGGATGTCCTCGCCCCACGCAGCGATGGCGCCGGTCTGCAGGTTGGAGGTCGGGCTCGTCTCGAGCGCGATCTCGCGGTCCTTCACCCACTGGGCGAGGTTGCCGAGGGTGACGTAGGTGTTCTCGTCGTCCTGGCGCTCGATCGTGATGTCTTCGGCGATTCGCACCCCGTGGCCGAGGCGCAGGGCGCGGCCGTCGATGAGGGCGCTCCGGATGCTCTCCAGGCCGTCCGCCTCACCGGCGTGCACGGTCGTGGGGAAGAACTGCGAGGCGAGGTAGTCGAACGCGTCGCGGTGGCGCGACGGCAGGAAGCCGGCCTCCGCTCCCGCGATGTCGAAGCCGACGACGCCGTTGTCCCTGTGGCGCACGGCGAGCTCGGCGATCTCCAGGCCGCGGTCGGCGTGACGCATCGCGGTGACGAGCTGGCCCACCCGGATGCGCTTGCCCGTCGCGCGCACGTCCTCGATGCCCTGCTCGATGCCGTCCTGGACCGCATCCACGGTCTCGTCGAGGCTGAGGCCACGGGTGAGGTGCTGCTCGGGCGCCCAGCGGATCTCGCCGTAGACGACGCCGTCCTCGCCGAGGTCCTGGACGAACTCGCGCGCGACGCGGCTGAGGCCTTCCGTGGTCTGCATGACGGCCGTGGTGAGGTCGAAGGTCTTCAGGTACTCGACCAGCGAGCCCGAGTTGGACTTCTCGCCGAACCAGCTGGCCAGCGCGCCGGCGTCGTCCGTCGGCAGTTCGAAGCCCGATCTCCGCGCCGAGCTCGATCACCGTGGCCGGACGCAGTCCGCCGTCGAGGTGGTCGTGCAACGACACCTTCGGCAACTCCTGGATGCTCGTGCCGTCGCTGAGCCTGTACCCGCCGTCTGCTTCTTTACTCATGTTCTTCAATCTATCTCAGCGATGGTCAGGAGATGCGGTCGGCGATGAGGGGGCCGCCGGTGAGGATGGGGTCTCCTGGGGCGCCGATGCGGTATGCGCCGTCGAGTGCTTCGAGCGCGCGCTCGAAGCGGGCGGGCTCGTCGGCGGAGAGCGTGAAGAGCGGGTCTCCGGCGCGGACCGTGTCGCCCGGCTTGGCGTGCAGGTCGACGCCCGCAGCGTGCTGCACCGGGTCCTGCTTACGGGCACGCCCGGCGCCGAGCCGCCACGCGGCGATGCCGAACGGCAGCGCCTGCTGCTCGACGAGCACGCCGTCTCGGTCGGCGACGACCGTGTGCGTCTCCTTCGCCACCGGCAGGGGCGCATCCGGGTCGCCGCCCTGGGCGCGGATGGTCTCGCGCCATTTGTCCATGGCGCGGCCGTCTGTGAGGGCCGCCTCGACATCCACGTCGGTCTTGCCCGCGAGCGCGAGCATCTCGCGCGCCAGCTCGACGGTCAGCTCGATGATGTCGGCCGGGCCGCCGCCCGCCAGCACCTCGACGGACTCGCGCACCTCGTTGGCGTTGCCGATGGCGAGGCCGAGCGGCACGTTCATGTTGGTCAGCAGCGCCGAGGTGGCGACGCCCGCGTCGCGACCGAGGTCGACCATCGTGCGGGCGAGCTCGCGCGACTTCTCGATGTCCTTGAGGAACGCGCCGGAGCCGAACTTCACATCGAGCACGAGCGCGCCGGTGCCCTCCGCGATCTTCTTGCTCATGATCGACGACGCGATCAGCGGGATGGCCTCGACCGTGCCCGTGATGTCGCGCAGGGCGTACAGCTTGCCGTCCGCCGGGGCGAGACCTGAGCCCGCCGCGCAGACCACGCCGCCCACATCCCGCAGCTGGTCGAACATCTCCTGGGTGGTCAGGTTGGCCCGCCAGCCCGGGATGCTCTCCAGCTTGTCGAGCGTGCCTCCCGTGTGCCCGAGCCCGCGCCCCGACAGCTGCGGCACCGCTGCGCCGAAGGTCGCGACGAGCGGCATCAGCGGAAGGGTGATCTTGTCGCCGACGCCGCCGGTGGAGTGCTTGTCGGTGGTCGGCTTGCCGAGGCCCTCGAAGCTCATCCGCTCTCCGGAGGCGATCATGGCCATCGTGAGGTCTTTGATCTCGCGGCGCGTCATCCCGTTCAGGAAGATCGCCATCGTCATCGCCGCCATCTGCTCGTCGCCGACGTATCCGCGCGTGTACGCGTCGATCAGCCAGTCGATCTGCGGCGTCGACAGCTCTCCGCTGTCGCGCTTGGTGTGGATGAGGTCGACGGCGTCGAACGCCTCGACCGTCCCTGCGATGTCGCTCATGTCTTCTTTCCTACTTCGTGTGCTCTGCGGCGTACTCGGTCAGCTGGCGAGGGCCGAACGCATCCGGGAGCACTTCGTCGATGGTGCGGAACCCGGAGACCGTCTCCAGCACCATGCCCTCTGCCGAGTGCTCGTAGAGCAGCTGACGGCACCGGCCGCACGGCATCAGGACGTTGCCGTCGCCGTCCACGCAGGTGAAGGCCACCAGGTGTCCGCCGCCCGACATGTGCAGCGACGAGACGAGCCCGCACTCTGCGCACAGCGTGACGCCGTAGCTGGCGTTCTCCACGTTGCAGCCGGACACGATCCTGCCGCCGTCGACCAGCGCTGCCGCGCCGACGGGGAAGCGCGAGTACGGGATGTACGCGTGCGTCATAGCCTCGCGGGCAGCGGTGCGGAGAGCATCCCAGTCGATGTCCCCGCCGATTTCCGACGGTCCGGTCATGATTTGATGTACGGTTTGCCGTCGGCGGCAGGAGCCCGCGAGATGCCGACCAGGCCGGCGACCGCGAAGATCGTCACGACGTACGGCAGCATCAGCATGAACTCGCTCGGCACCGGTGCGCCGATGATCCCGAGCGTGGTCTGCAGGTACGACGCGAAGCCGAACAGCAGGGCGGCGAGGGTGGCCCTGATCGGGTCCCAGCGGCCGAAGATGACGGCGGCCAGGGCGATGAAGCCCGCGCCGTTCGTCATCTCTTTGCCGAACGCTCCGACCGAGGCGAGCGTGAAGTACGCGCCACCGAGACCGGCGACGGCGCCCGCGAGGGAGACGTTCCAGAACCGGGTGCCGTTGACGTTGATGCCGACGGTGTCCGCTGCCTTCGGGTGCTCGCCGACGGCACGGACGCGCAGACCCCAGCGGGTCTTGAACAGCCCGAACCAGACCAGGAAGACCGCGATGTACATCAGGTAGACGATGATCGTCTGCTTGAACAGCACCGGGCCGATGACGGGGATCTCACTGAGCAGCGGGATCGGCAGGCGCTCGAATCGGGGCGGGTTGTTCAGCACCGGGATGTTGTTCGACAGCACGGTGGAGAACAGGAAGCTCGTGAGTCCAGTGACGAGCACGTTGAGAACGACACCGACGATCACCTGCTCCACCAGGTATTTGATCGCGAACGCGGCCAGCACGAACGACACCAGGACACCGGCGATCATCGCGGAGAGCATACCGATGATGAGCGCGGCGACGACCGGCAGATGCCAGACATGCTGGGCGACGGAGGCGATGAACGCCGATACGAAGGCGCCGGCGAGCAGCTGGCCCTCGATCGCGACGTTCACGACGCCGGCCCGCTCGGAGATGACGCCGCCGAGCGCGCCGAAAACGAGCGGCACGGAGAGGCTGACGCTGCCGAGCAGGAGGCCGGTGAACGGCACGGTGTGACCGGCCGCCGCCCAGGTGAGGAACCCGAACATGAACACCAGCGCGAAAACGATCGCGTACCAGATCGGCACCTTGCGACCGGAGGCGATGTAGAAATAGGACCCGACCGCCAGGAGCACGCAGAGGATGGCGCAGACGATGCTCGTCGCCTGCGTCGGCACCGTCAGGAGCGGGATGGCGAAGAAGTCGCCAGGGTCCGCGAAGCGGAAGCTGCTCTCGCCCTGCCTGGGCAGGAACACGAACAGCACAACGGCGAGCAGGGCGAACACTCCGAGGGAGATCGGTGCCTTCCAGCTCTTGATCTGGGTGCGCTCGAGGACGATCTGGTCACTCGACGGGATACCTGGCTGGGTCTCGGTGACGGTGCTCACTTTGCTGCCACCTCCTTGCTGACGATGGGAAGAGCGGACTTTTTGGACGGGACGCCCGGAGTGGGCAGCCGGAAGATCGCCCGCACAAGCGGCGGCGCCGCGATGAACAGCACGATGAGGGACTGCACGACGAGCACGATGTCGATCGGGATGTCGTTGGCCGCCTGCATCGCGAAGCTTCCGGCTTTCAGTGCGCCGAACAGCAGACCGGCGACGAACGTGCCCCACGGCCGGGAACGACCGAGCAGCGCGACGGTGATCGCGTCGAAGCCGATGCCCGCATCCAGGTCGGAGGTGATGCCCTGCGGGAAGGTGCCGAGCGCCTGGTTGACGCCGGCGAAGCCGACGAGACCACCGGCGATCAGCATGGCGACGAAGTAGACGTTCTTGACGTCGATGCCCGCGACACGCGCCGCGTTCGGGTTCTCACCGACCGCCTTGAACCGGAAGCCCATGGCCGACCTGTTGAGCAGCCACCACACGAAGACGGTCAGCGCGATGACGATGACGAACGCCCAGGTCAGGTTGTACTGGGTGCCGAAGAGCGGCGGCAGGATGGCGTTCGGCTTCACCGGCGGTGACTTCGGGTTGCTCGACCCCGGCATCTGGAACAGGCCGGGTGTGCGGAGGAAGTACGCGAGCAGGTAGAACGCGATGTAGTTCAGCATGATCGTGACGATCACCTCGTGGGCGCCCGTCCTGGCCTTCAGGAGGCCTGCGATACCGCCCCAGATCGCACCACCGGCGATACCGGCCACGATCGCGAGCAGCAGGTGCAGCACGGGGGGCAGGTTGAACGTCCAGCCGACCCATCCTGCGGCACCGGCGGCGATCAGCATCTGTCCGCGGCCACCGATGTTGAACATGCCGACGCGGAACGCGAGGGCGACACCGAGACCACCGGCGATCAGCGGCGTCGCGAATGTCAACGTCTCGGTCAATGGCCGGATGCCCGCCTCGAACGTCGGGCGGCGGAAGTTGTAGATCGACCCCTGGAACAGCGAGACGTATGCACTCGAAACCGAGTTCCAGATCGCCTGGAGCGTGTCTCCCGGGCGTGCGAAGAAGTACCCGGAGGCCTTCTGCACGTTCGGGTCGGTGATGGCGATCAGGATGGCGCCGATCACCAGGGCGATGACGACGGCGAGGATCGAGATGACGACGCTGCCGCCGGCGATGTCGCGCATGGCGACCTGCCAGCGCGAGGGCGGCTCGGCGCCGGTGGCCGGGGTGGGCTCCGGTCCCTTGGTGGGCTCGGGAGCCTGGGCGGTCTGGCTCATGCTGCGAGCTCCACATCCGCCGGCAGCTCGCCGGCCATCATGAGGCCGAGCACGGCACGCGAGGTGTTGCCCGGCACGATTCCTACGATTCCTCCGCGGTACATGACCGCGATCCGGTCGGCGAGCGCCGCGACCTCGTCGAGTTCGGTGGAGACGACGATGACGGGGATTCCCGCATCCCGCGTCGCCACGATGCGCTTGTGCACGAACTCGATGGACCCGACGTCGAGACCACGCGTCGGCTGAGCGGCGACGAACAGGCTGAGCTCGCGGCTCAGCTCGCGCGCAAGCACGACCTTCTGCGCGTTGCCGCCGGAGAGCTTGCCGACCTTCGTGTCAATGCCCTGGGCACGCACGTCGAACTCCTTGATCTTCTCCTCCGCGAACTCGGCACGGTAGCCGAGCTGAAGGTTGCCGCCCTTGACGAACGGTGCGCTGCTCGACCGGTCGAGCATCAGGTTCTCCGCGATGGTGAACTCGCCGACAAGTCCGTCCTCGTTGCGGTCCTCCGGGACGAATCCGACACCGGCGTCGAGCACGCGGCGGACGCTGTGACCCTGGATGTGCTTGCCGTCCAGTTCGATCGTGCCCTCGACACGCGGCTGCAAGCCGAGGATCGCCTCGGTGAGCTCGGTCTGGCCGTTGCCCTGCACGCCCGCGATCGCGAGGATCTCGCCCGCCTTCACGTCGAAGCTGACGTTGTTGACGACGAGCTGGCCGATCGGGTCGATCACCGACAGGTCGCGCACGATCAGTGCGGGGGCTCCGGGATGCGCGGGCTCCTTGTGCACGGTGAGTTCGACGGCGCGGCCGACCATCATCGATGCCATCTCGGTGTTCGTGGCGGTCGGCTCGGTCTCGCCGACGACCTTGCCGAGGCGGATGACCGTGATGCGGTCGGCGACCTCACGCACTTCGCGCAGCTTGTGGGTGATGAAGATGATGGCCGTGCCCTGCTCCTTGAGCTGGCGCATGATCGCCATCAGCTCGTCGGTCTCCTGCGGGGTGAGCACAGCGGTCGGCTCGTCGAACACGAGCACCTTGGCGTCGTGCGAGAGCGCCTTGATGATCTCGACACGCTGCTGGACGCCGACGGGCAGGTCTTCGACCAGCGCATCCGGATCGACGTCGAACCCGAAGCGGGCCGAGATGTCGCGCACACGGGCGCGGGCGGCGTTCAGGTCGAGGCGTCCGGCGAAACCGGTCTCCTCGTGACCGAGCATGACGTTCTCAGCGACCGTGAACACCGGGATGAGCATGAAGTGCTGGTGCACCATGCCGATGCCCGCCTTCATGGCGTCGCCGGGTCCGGCGAACTGCTGGACGGCGTCGTCCAGCAGGATCTCGCCCTCGTCGGCCTGGTAGAGGCCGTACAGGACGTTCATGAGGGTGGACTTGCCTGCGCCGTTCTCGCCGAGCAGACAGTGGATCTCGCCAGGTTCGACCGTGAGGTCGATGTGGTCGTTTGCGACCAGGGCACCGAACCGTTTGGTGATGCCGCGAAGTTCGAGCTTCATTCGGGTGGGGTTCCTTCTCTACTCGCCCGGGTGGAGCGATGACGCGCGGGAAAGGAGGATGGCCTCGATGCGCGTCTTCACCCTACCTTTTTGCACATATGTCAGTGTGTGCTCAGTTGAGCAGCTGTCACAAGGGCCAAAAGACCGGGGAGGCCAGCGCGAGCTGACCTCCCCGTTCGTGCACTGTCGCTTCTACTGCTTGGGCGACGACGGCGACTCGACCGTGATCGAGCCGTCGATGATGCCGGCCTTGATCTTGTCGAGCTCGCCCTGCAGCCCCTTGTCCACCTTCGACTCGAAGTTGTGGAAGGGGGCCAGCCCGACGCCGTCGTTCTTCAGCGTTCCGACGTACGGCGTGTTGGTGAACTTGCCGTTCGCGGCATCCTTGACCACCGAAGCGGTCGCGGTGTCGAGGCCCTTCATCACCGAGGTGAGCAGGATGTCCTTGACGCTCGGGTCGGAGATGAAGACGTCGGTGTCGACGCCGACCATCGCGATGTCCTTACCGGAGTCCTTGATCGCCTGCGCAGCCGACTGGTAGATCGGACCACCGACGGGCATGATCACGTCAGCGCCCTGGTCGATGATGCCCTGAGCCGTGGTCTTGGCCGTGTCGTTGGCGTCGAAGCCGCCGGTGAAGGCGCCGTTCTGAGCCTTGACATCCCAGCCGACGACCTTGACGTTCTTGCTCTTCTGCTGGTTGTAGTACGCGACGCCGTCCGCGAAGCCGTCCATGAAGATGGTGACCGTCGGGAACTGCATGCCACCGAAGGTGCCGACGATGCCGGACTTCGAGAAGCTCGCAGCCGCGTAGCCGCCGAGGAAGGCGGCCTGAGCGGTGTCGAAGATGATCGGGCGCACGTTCTTCGCCGTGATCTCGTTGTCGTCGACCGTGGCGAAGTTGATGTCCGGGTTGGCCTTGGCGGCCTTCTCCGTCGCGTCCTTCAGGTTGAACCCGACCGAGATGATCAGGTTGCAGTTCTGGTCGACCATGCTCTGGATGTTCGGGCTGTAGTCGTTCGCGTTCTTCGACTCGGCCTTCTTGTACTTGATGTTCAGGCTCTTCGTCGCGTTGACCATGCCGTTGTAGCTGGTCTCGTTGAACGACTTGTCGTCGAAGCCGCCGGCGTCGGAGACCATGCAGGGAAGGAAGTCGCTCTTCGCGGCTCCCGTGGTCGAAGTGTCCGACGGTGCAGCCGAACACGCGGCCAGCATCGACATGACGCCGACCGCTACCAGGCCGAGCACTCCGGCCTTACGGGCTGTGATTGTCAAGGTGGTGTCCTCCAAGATGCAGGCCTCCGCGGGTGAAGGAGGCCGTTTGCTGTTCACGTTACCGAATGTGACGAACGGCTCCGTTCGAAAAATCGGCTTCTTCATGTAAGCGTTACAAATGCACGCCTGTTTGGCACCTGCTCATTTGAGCAATCTGTCCCTCGCGTCTACCCCCTAAAACCGCCCCTACAACCACCCGCGCTTCTTGAACACGAAGTACAGCAGTCCGCTGAGGCCCAGCATGGCCAGGACCGCCATCGGATATCCGAACGTCCAGTCGAGCTCCGGCATGTGGGTGAAGTTCATCCCATACACACCGGCCACGAGCGACGGGGCGAACAGGATGGCCGCCCACGACGAGATGCGCTTGACCTCCTCGCCCTGCCGATGCGACGAGCGTGCGAGGTTCTCCATCTCCTCGTTCCTTCGCTCGGAGACCAGCGTGGAGTTCACCGTCAGGATGTCGCGCAGCAGCTGCCGGAAGCCGTCGACGCGCTCGTTGACGACCGTGAGGTGGTCGGCGACGTCGCGCAGGCCGCGCTGCAACTCCTGGGTCACGCCGTACTTCGACGATCCGTGCTCCAGCGCATCCATCACCGCTGTCAGTGGATGCGTCGCCCTCTGGAAGTCGATGACCTCGCGGGACAGCTCGTAGATGCGCCGCGACACCAGTGCGTCTCCGCCGAACACCTGCGTCTCGATCTCGTCGATGTCGTTGGCGAGCCCGGCGACGACCGGGCTGTACGCATCCACCACCGCGTCGATGATGGCGTAGAGGATGGCCTGGGTGCCGAGGGCGAGCAGCTCCGGCTCCCTCTCCATCCGCTGCCGCACATGGGAGAGGTCCGGCGACTCGCTGTGCCGGACGGTGATCACGAAGTTCGGCCCGACGAAGAGGTGCAGCTCTCCGAAGTCGACCTCCTCGGGGACGTCCAGGTAGTTGGCCGCTTTGAGCACGACGAACAGCACGGTGTCGTACCGCTCCAGCTTGGGACGCTGGTGGGCGACGATCGCGTCCTCGATGGCGAGCTGGTGCAGGCCGAACTCGTCGGCGAGCGACATCAGTTCATCGGCGCTCGGACGGTAGAGCCCGATCCAGGCGACGCCGTCCTCCGTCGCGTCGAGCGCGCGGTAGGTCTCGGAGAGGCTGCGGGGGGACGCCACCCGGTGGCCGTTGGAGTAGATGGCGCTGTCGACCATGCTCGCGCGGGTCTGGCGCGCAGGATTCTGCTCGGACGACGTGGACTCGGACGGAGGGTCCACCCGGCGGGAGCGGGAGACGAAGGGCATTGCGATGCCGCGTCGATTGGTGTTCGAGGCCATGAGTCACCTCCGAGGTGGTGCGTACGGGTGGACGGGCCATGCGCGCACGGCCACCTAACTGTACGCGCGCTGTCTGCCCGGGCGCTGGACCCGCGTGCGATGACCGGCGATCACGCTCTGGTAGTGCCCGACGAGCTCCGAGCAGATCGACTCCCAGCTCCTGCCGAGCACCGCGCGCCGACCGGCCTCGCCCATCCGGAGCCGCAACGGCGCGTCCGCCGCGAGCATCTTCACGGCGGCCCGCAGCCCCCTGTCGTCGGACGGGGGCACCAGCAGGCCGTCGACGCCGTGCTCCACCAGGTCGATCGGCCCTCCTGCCCTCGGCGCAACGACCGGGATCCCGGAGGCGTGCGCCTCCTGGATGGTCTGGCCGAACGTCTCCTCCGTGCCGGCGTGTACGAACATGTCAAAACTCGCATATGCCGCCGCGAGGTCGGCGCCGCCCAGCCTGCCCAGCCAGCTCACCGGCATCCCGCGCAGTTCGGAGGCGACCGATGCCCTGGACGGACCGTCCCCGACGATGGCGAGCTGCAGACCCGGTATGCCTTTGAGAGCACGGAGCCGTTCGACCTGCTTCTCCGGCGCGATGCGTCCGACGTACCCGACGACCAGTTCGCCGTCCGGCGAGAGCTGGTCGCGCAGCGCGATGGCGGGAGCGCTTCTGCGGTTATTGGGGTGGTAGCGCTCCAGGTCGACGCCGCGGCCCCAGCGGGCGAGACTGCGGACGCCCGCCGTCCGCAGGTCGAACTCGGAGGCCGCGGACGGCACGAGCGTGAGGTCGGCGCCGTCGTGCACCCAGCGCACGAACTTCCACGCGATCGCCGACGTCATGCCGAGGCCGTTGCGCCTGGCATATCCAGCGACGTCCGTCTGGTAGATCGCGACGGACGGAACGTCCAGCCTGTTCGACGCCGCGATGGCCTGCGCGCCGAGAAGGAACGGAGAGGCCGCGTGGAGCACATCCGGCTCGAACTTGGCCAGGATGCGCTGCACCTGCGGACTCGGAAGCCCCACCGGGAACTGCCGGTACGCGACCGACGGCACCTGGTGGATGCGGAAACCGGCGTACTCGGCGGGTGCGCCGGCGTCCGGGCACACCACGATCGCCTCGTGGCCGTGCGCCGCCAGATGGTCGAGGACCATCCGGACGCTGGTGGTGACCCCGTTGACTGTGGGGAGGAAGCTCTCGCTGACCACCGCTACGCGCATACCGCCAGGCTAGGCAGCCGCGATGACACGGGCGTGAACAGCCGGTGTCCTGGAGCGCTCGGTAGTCTTTCGGCATGGCACACACCACCAGCGCGCTCGACCGCTTCTACGCGGTGATCCCGGCGGGCGGCATCGGGTCCCGGCTCTGGCCGCTCTCCCGTGCGGACGCACCCAAGTTCCTGCACGACCTCACCGGCTCCGGCCAGACGCTGCTGCGCGACACCTGGGACAGGCTCGCCCCGCTCTCCGGCGAGCAGCGGATCATGGTCGTCACCGGCCGCGCCCACCGGGCGGCCGTCGAGACGCAGCTGCCGACCCTCGCCGACCACAACGTGGTCCTCGAGTCCGAGCCGCGCGACTCCACCGCCGCGATCGGCCTGGCCGCCGCCATCCTGGAGCGCAGGGAGCCCGGAGTGATCATCGGCTCGTTCGCCGCCGACCACGTCATCAAGAACCTGCCCCTGTTCGGCGCCGCCGTGCGCGAAGCCGTCGCCTCCGCCGATGCCGGTTACATCACGACGATCGGCATCAGGCCGACCGAGCCGGCCGTCGGCTTCGGCTACATCCGCACCGGGGACGCCCTCGTCATCGACGGTGCGCCGAGCGCCCTGTCCGTGACCGAGTTCGTCGAGAAGCCGGACCTCGAGACGGCCGAAGGCTACCTGTCCAGCGGTGCATACCTCTGGAACGCGAGCATGTTCATCTCCCGCGCCGACCGCCTCCTGGAGGAGATCGGCCGGTCGAAGCCGGAGCTGCTGGCCGGGCTGCTCGAACTCGCCGAAGCGTGGGACGACCCGGCCACGCGTGGTCCAGCCGTCGACCGCATCTGGCCGGGGCTGGAGAAGATCGCCATCGACTATGCCGTGGCGGAGCCCGCGGCCAGCCGCGGCGTCCTCTCCGTCATCCCCGGCTATTTCGACTGGGACGACGTCGGCGACTTCGCCTCGCTCGCCAAGCTCAACTCGGGCGGACGCAAGTCCGACCTCGCGATCCTCGGCGAGAACGCCCGCGTGCTCTCTGACGCCTCCAGCGGCATCGTGGTCAGCCAGTCCGGCCGCGTTATCAGCCTCATCGGCGTCAAAGACATCGTCGTCGTCGACACCCCGGATGCACTGCTCGTCACCACGAGCGAGAACGCCCAGCGAGTGAAGGCCGTCGTCGACGCGCTCAAGCTGACGGGGTCGAGCGACGTGTTGTAGTTCGACGGTCATTCCGATGCGCTAGCGTGCGCTACGGCACCGGTCGTCACCCGAAGATCCCGGCCGGTCGCCAGGGGGTGGATTCCGGTGTTCGACGCTGTGCTGATGGCCGATGTCATCGAGGGGCCGGTCATCGTCGCGGTGCTAGCCGTCGCTGCGGCCGCGCTGATCTTCCTGGTGCTGCGGCGGCCGACGCGCCGCTGGCTGGTGACCGGTCTGGCCGCCGTGGTCGCCGGGCTCCTGCTCTCCGTCGCGCTCTGGCTCGTCACCGTGCGCTGGCTCGACCTGTTCGGCACGTCGCTCGGGATGGTGAACTATCTCTGGATCACTGCGACGTGCTGCGCCGTCGCCCTCGCGGTGGTCAACCTGTGGCGCTCCCCGGTGTGGCGCAAGATCGTGGCCGTCGCGTGCATCCCGGTGTTCATCGCCGCAGGCACGCTGGGGGTGAACGCGACGTTCGGCATCAACAGGACGCTCGGGAACCTCCTCTCGATCTCCACCGACAAGCCGATCCGGCTGACGCCCCCGACTGCGGTGACCGGCTACGACACGCAGCTCTGGAAGCACTGGAAGCCTCCGGCCGACCTGCCGGAGCGCGGGCGGACGGGAAGCCAGGTCATCCCGAACGACGAGTCCGGGTTCGGCTCCCGTCCTGCCGGGATCTACCTTCCTCCCGCCGCGCTCGTGAAGAACCCTCCTCCACTGCCCCTCGTGGTGCTGCTGATGGGGCAGCCTGGCAACCCTGACCCATACGAGGCGGCGGCCGCGCTCGACCCGATCGCCGCGAAGCACGGCGGCCTCGCACCGATCGTGATCGTCGCCGACCAGCTCGGCGACCCTCTCACAGACCCGCTCTGCCTCGACACGAAGCAGTACGGCAAGGCACAGACCTTCCTCACCCACGATGTGGTCGAGTGGGCGAAGAAGCACCTCAACGTCACCACCGACCACCGGTTCTGGACGATCGCCGGATACTCCAACGGCGGCCAGTGCGCGCTGTCCATCGCGGTCAAGCGGCCGGACCTCTTCTCCAACCTGATCGACATCTCCGGTGAGGAGTTCCCCGGCTCCGATCACGCGAACGCCGTCCTGCACGACGTGTTCGGCGGAGACGCTGACGCGTACGACGCGCAGAAGCCGCTCCGCATCATGCACGGCAGAGACTTCCGGCACACCACGGCCGTGTTCACCGTCGGCTCCGACGACGCGATGTACCGGCCCGTCGCCCTCCGGGTGGCCGCCGCGGCACGCGAGGTCGGGATGAACGTGGACTATCACGAGGTCGTCAACGGCGGCCATGTGCAGAAGGCGCTCACCGGCGGCCTCATCGAGGGCTTCCGGGTCCTGTATCCCGTGCTCGGACTGGCCGCTCCGTCCTAGCCCGCTGGGCATGCATTTGTCTCGACGTCGAGATACTTAGGCCCGCCTAAGCAGCATCGGGATGGCAGGCGGCATAGACTGGTACGGCGCTTCAGCGCGTCAGCAAGCGATCACAACCAGGGAGGGTTGTTCGTGCCAGACCAAGCGGCAGGAACCCTGCAACCGACCAAACACAGGCCGGGCGGGACACTGTACCGGGGCCGAGAGGGAATGTGGTCGTGGGTGCTGCACCGCATCACCGGCGTCGCCATCTTCTTCTTCCTTCTCGTGCACATCCTCGACACCTCGCTCATCCGGGTCAGCCCGGAGGCGTACAACGCGGTGATCGGGACGTACAAGAACCCCATCATGGGACTCGGTGAGATCGCCCTCGTCGGCGCCATCATGTTCCACGCCTTCAACGGCATCCGGATCATCCTCATCGACTTCTGGAGCAAGGGCGTCAAGTACCAGAAGCTCATGTTCTGGATCGTCATCGTCATCTGGGTCGTGCTCATGGCGGGCTTCGTGCCGGTGCAGCTCATCCACATCTTCGGAGAGGCCGGCTGATCATGACGACCATCGAAGCTCCCCGCACCCCGTCCCGCCCAGCCCGCAAGGGCGTCAACTGGGAGAAGTGGGGCTGGATCTACATGCGGGCCTCCGGCCTGGTGCTGATCATCCTCATATTCGGCCACCTCTTCGTGAACCTCGTGATGGGCGCCGGCGTCAAGCAGATCGACTTCGCCTTCATCGGCGGCAAGTACGCGACGCCGTTCTGGCAGGTCTGGGATCTCCTGATGCTCTGGCTCGCACTCATCCACGGCGGCAACGGGATGCGCACCCTGGTCAACGACTACTCGTACAACCGGGTGGTCAACCGCATCCTGAAGGGCGCGATCCTCGCCGCCGTCGTGGTGCTCGTCGTCCTCGGCACGCTCGTGATCTTCACCTTCGAACCCTGTCCTGCAGGCGCACCGGCCGATCTTCTGCCGTCGTTCTGCCCGGTCAAGTAATCACCTAGTAGCCAACGACTACGGAAAACGCTGTGACAACTGAAACCTCTGAATCGACCGTCATCGACGGCGTCCACTACCACGAGTTCGACATCGTCATCGTCGGCGCAGGCGGCGCCGGGATGCGCGCTGCGATCGAAGCCGGGCCGCACGCCAGGACCGCGGTGATCTCCAAGCTCTACCCGACCCGCTCCCACACGGGAGCAGCGCAGGGCGGCATGGCCGCAGCGCTGGCGAACGTCGAGGAAGACAACTGGGAGTGGCACACCTTCGACACCGTCAAGGGCGGCGACTACCTCGTCGACCAGGATGCGGCGGAGATCCTCGCCAAGGAGGCCATCGACGCGGTCATCGACCTCGAGAACATGGGCCTGCCGTTCAACCGCACGCCTGAGGGCAAGATCGACCAGCGCCGCTTCGGCGGTCACACCCGCGACCACGGCAAGGCGCCCGTTCGCCGTGCCTGCTACGCGGCCGACCGCACCGGCCACATGATCCTGCAGACGCTGTTCCAGAACTGCGTCAGGCTCGGCATCAACTTCTTCAACGAGTTCTACGTGCTCGACGTGATCATGAACGAGGTCGACGGCGTCGACCAGCCGGCCGGCGTCGTCGCGTATGAACTGGCCACCGGCGAGCTGCACGTCTTCCACTCGAAGGCGATCATCTTCGCCACCGGCGGCTTCGGCAAGATCTACAAGACCACCTCCAACGCCCACACCCTCACCGGTGACGGCGTCGGCATCATCTGGCGCAAGAAGCTGCCGCTGGAAGACATGGAGTTCTTCCAGTTCCACCCGACCGGGCTCGCCGGTCTCGGCATCCTCCTCACCGAGGGCGCCCGCGGTGAGGGCGCGATCCTCCGCAACGCCAGCGGTGAGCGTTTCATGGAGCGGTACGCCCCCACGATCAAAGACCTCGCGCCGCGCGACATCGTCGCCCGCTGCATGGTCCAGGAGGTCGCGGAAGGGCGCGGCGCCGGCCCGCACAAGGACTACGTGCTGCTCGACTGCACCCACCTGGGCGCCGAGGTCCTCGAGCCAAGCTCCCGGACATCACGGAGTTCGCCCGTACATACCTCGGCGTCGACCCCGTCGTCGAGCCGGTGCCCGTCATGCCGACAGCGCACTACGCGATGGGCGGCATCCCGACCAACACGGCCGCCGAGGTGCTGCGCGACAACACCACCGTCGTCCCCGGCCTATACGCGGCCGGCGAGTGCGCCTGCGTCTCCGTGCACGGCTCCAACCGCCTCGGCACCAACTCGCTGCTCGACATCAACGTGTTCGGCAAGCGCGCCGGCAACAACGCGGTCGAGTACGTCAAGACCGCCACCGCCGTCCCGCTGCCGGAAGACCCGGCCAAAGCCGTCCGCGACCTGATCGACGGGCTCCGCAACGGAACCGGCACCGAGCGCATCGCAGCCATCCGCAAAGAACTGCAAGACGAGATGGACAAGAACGCCCAGGTGTTCCGCACCGACGAGTCGCTCGCCAAGGTCACCCAGACCATCCACGGGCTGCGCGACCGCTACCGCAACATCGTCGTGCAAGACAAGGGCAAGCGCTTCAACACAGACCTGCTCGAAGCGGTCGAGCTGGGCTTCCTGCTCGACCTCGCCGAGGTCGTCGTCTTCTCGGCCCGCAACCGTCAGGAGAGCCGTGGCGGCCACATGCGCGACGACTTCCCCAAGCGCGACGACGAGAACTACATGAAGCACACCATGGCGTACCTGTCGGGCGACCCGCACTCGTCCGACGCCGCCGACCACATTCGACTCGACTGGAAGCCGGTCGTCGTGACCAACTACCAGCCGATGGAGAGGAAGTACTGATGTCGAACGCCGTGCTCGAGACTCCGCCGGCCCCCGAGGCGCCGATCCAGTCGTTCACCGTCACGCTCATCATCCGCCGGTTCGACCCGGACGTGGACACCGAGCCGCGCTGGCAGGACTTCGACGTCGAGATGTTCCCGACCGACCGCATCCTGGATGCGCTGCACAAGATCAAGTGGGAGCAGGACGGCTCGCTGACCTTCCGCCGCTCCTGCGCACACGGCATCTGCGGTTCGGACGCCATGCGCATCAACGGCCGCAACCGCCTCGCCTGCAAGACGCTGATCAAAGACCTCGACATCTCGAAGCCGATCTACGTCGAGGCGATCAAGGGCCTGCCGCTCGAAGAAAGACCTCATCGTCGACATGGAGCCGTTCTTCGCCTCCTACCGCGAGGTGCAGCCCTTCCTGGTCGCGAACAGCACGCCTCCGAAAGACAAGGAGCGCATCCAGTCGGTCGCCGACCGCGCCCGCTTCGACGACACCACCAAGTGCATCCTGTGCGCGGCGTGCACCTCGTCGTGCCCGGTGTTCTGGACCGACGGCCAGTACTTCGGCCCGGCCGCGATCGTCAACGCGCACCGCTTCATCTTCGACTCCCGCGACGACAACTCGCAGGTGCGCCTCGACATCCTGAACGACAAAGAGGGTGTGTGGCGCTGCCGCACCACCTTCAACTGCACCGACGCGTGCCCCCGCGGCATCCAGGTGACGCAGGCCATCGCCGAGGTCAAGCAGGCCATCATGCGGGGCAAGCGCTAGGAGCTCGCCCCGCCACATCGAGTGGTCCCGAATCGCCGTGTGCGCTCCAGCACGCACGGCAATTCGGGACCGCTCATTTAACGCGGACCCGCCTCGATAAGCTGGCGTCGTGGCCAAGAAGTCGAGATCGGATGTCGCACCCGTGCGGCCGGATCCGGCGCTGCAGCGCGCGGAGGGGACGATCGAGCCGGAGTCCGACTCTTTCAAAGACCGGATCACCGAGGCGACGGAACCGCTGCGCGAACGGCTGGAGAAGCCGGTAGCGCGGGTCACCATCTGGGCCAAGTGGGTCAAGGCACTGCGGCCGTACCGGGTGTACATGAACTTCTCGTACAGCGACGGGAATCTGCGCGCGGCCGGCATGGGATATCAGTCGTTGTTCGCCGTGTTCGCCGCGATCTGGGTGGCGTTCTCGGTCGCCGGCATCTGGCTCACGGGCAATCAGGATGTGCTGGACGCGCTGACCACACTGATCAACCGCGCAATCCCCGGCCTGATCGCCACGGAGACGCAGCCCGGCGCCATCCAGCTGTCGCAGCTTGAAAGTGCGACCTCGTTCGGCTGGACGGGCATCGTCGCCGCGATCGGCCTGATCTGGACCGCGATCGGCTGGCTGTACTACACCAGGCAGGCCGTCCGGGCGGTGTTCGGGCTGACCAGAGACACCACCAACTACGTGCTGCAGAAGGTCAGGGACCTCGGCCTCGCCCTGCTGTTCGGCGTCGTGCTGCTGATCTCTGCTGTGCTCACCATCATCAGCACCGAGGCGCTCACCTTCGTGCTCGACCTGATCGGGCTCTCCGACACGTTCTGGACGAACGTGGTGGCCCGTATCTCCGGGCTGTTCGTCTCCGTCCTCCTGAACATCGTCACCCTCGGCGCAATGTTCCGCGTGCTCGCGCGCGTGGCCGTCCCGTGGCGCAACCTCTTCTTCGGCACCCTGCTCGGAAGCCTGACGCTCGCCGGGCTGAGCACCCTCGCCGGCGTCTTCCTCGGCGGGGCGACGAGCAACCCGCTGCTCGCGACCTTCGCGGTGTTCATCGGTCTGCTGCTCTGGTTCAACTTCGTGTCGCGCGTGATGCTGCTCTCCGCATCCTGGATCGCGGTCGGCATGTTCGACAGAGGCCTGTCGCCGCGCATGATCACGCCGGAGCAGGCGGCGGCCGAGAAGGCAGCCGCCGAGCACAGCGCCCGCGTCGTGGTCGCCAAGGCTGAGCTGGAACACGCGAAGCAGACGCTCGCCTCGGCCCGCTGGCTCGGCCGCCTGCGGGCGCAGTGGGCGGTCGAACGCGCGCAGAACGAGCTCAACGACGTGCTCGACGAGGGCACCGTCGGTCGTCCCCGGTAGGCTTGATCCATGCCTTCGAAGCCCGTGCGTATCGCCACGATCAACACCAACGGCATCCGCGCCGCCTTCCGCAAGGGCATGGGAGCGTGGCTCGACACGCGCGACGTCGACATCCTCGCCATTCAGGAGGTGCGCGCGTCCACGGAGGACATCCAGGCGCTCCTCGGCGACGAGTGGGACATCCTGCACGACCCGGCAACGGCCAAAGGCAGGGCGGGCGTCGCCATCGCGAGCAGGCACCGTGCCTCGATCCATCGGGTCGAGCTCGGCGCGGAGGACTTCGACAGCGCCGGCCGCTGGCTGGAGGCCGACTACGAGGTGGGCGGCACGGTCATCACCGTGGTGAGCACCTACGTGCACTCCGGCGAGGCCGACTCCCCCAAGCAGGTCGAGAAGTACAAATTCCTGGATGCGATGGAGGCTCGCCTTCCCGAGCTGCAGAAGCACAGCGAGTACGCCGTCGTTCTCGGCGACCTGAACGTCGGGCACCGCAGCCTCGACATCCGCAATTGGAAGGGCAACGTCAAGCGCGCAGGCTTCCTGCCGGACGAGCGGGCATACTTCGACCGCTTCGTCGGCGCCGAGGGCGACGACGACTACAACGCCGGCGGAGGTCTCGGCTGGGTCGACGTCGGGCGCAAGTGGGCCGGTGAGGTCGACGGCCCGTACACCTGGTGGTCGTGGCGCGGACAAGCGTTCGACAACGACACCGGATGGCGCATCGACTACCAGCTGGCCAGCCCCGCTCTGGCGGCAACGGTGAAGCACTACGCCGTCGACCGGGCGGAAGCATACGACGAGCGATGGTCGGATCACACGCCTGTGGTCGTCGACTACGCCCTCTGATCCGCTTCTCACCCCTCCGACTTTCAAGGACACCCTCATGACGTCACTCCCCCGCCTCTATTCGGGCATGCAACCGTCCGCCGACTCGCTGCAGCTCGGCAACTACATCGGCGCTCTGCTGCAGTGGAAAGAGCTGCAGACCACGCACGACGCGTTCTTCTCCGTCGTCGACATGCACGCGATCACGGTCGCGCAGGAGCCGGCCGAGCTGCGCGAGAAGACGCGCAGGACCGCGGCGCAGTACATCGCGGCGGGCATCGACCCGTCCGCCTCCACCCTCTATGTGCAGTCGCACGTCCCCGCGCACGCGGAGCTCGCCTGGGTGCTGAACACCATCACCGGGTTCGGCGAGGCGTCGCGGATGACCCAGTTCAAAGACAAGTCGGCCAAACAGGGGGCCGAGGCGACGTCGGTCGGCCTGTTCGCGTATCCGGTGCTGATGGCCGCCGACATCCTGCTCTATGGTGCGGAGGTGGTGCCGGTCGGCGACGACCAGCGCCAGCACGTCGAGCTCACCCGCGATCTCGCCGAGCGCTTCAACAGCCGCTTCGGCGACACGTTCGTGGTGCCGCAGGCGATGATCCTGAAGGAGAGCGCCCGCATCTACGACCTGCAGACCCCCACCGCCAAAATGTCCAAGTCGGCGGAGTCGCAGGCCGGGGTGGTGTGGCTGCTCGACGAGCCCAAGGTCACCCAGAAGAAGATCATACGGGCTGTGACGGACACCGACGGCGTCGTGTCGTTCGACAGGGAGGGCAAGCCGGGCATCTCCAACCTGCTGTCCATCTACTCGTCCCTGTCCGGCCGCAGCGTCGAATCGATCGAGGTGGAGTACGACGGCAAGGGATACGGCGACTTCAAGAAGGGGCTGGCCGAGGTCGTCGTCGAGACGTTCTCGCCGATCCGCGAGCGCGCTCTCGAACTGCTCGCCGACCCGGCGGAACTCGACCGCATCCTGGCCAGGAACGCCGCCCGCGCCGAGGAGGTCGCCGAGGCCACCCTCGCGACCGTGTACGACCGCATCGGCTTCCTGCGCCGCGTGCGCTGAGCGTCCGGCATGACCACCGCATCCACGCGTGAGCCCGTCATCCTGACGGGCGCCCGCGTCGTGCTGTCTGTGCCCGGCGTCGCAGACATCGACCGGGTGGCGGAGTTGTGCACCGACCCGTCCATCGCGCGCTGGACGACCGTGCCCTCCCCGTATTCACGGGACAACGCCGAGGGGTTCGTCCTCGATGTCGTCCCGGCGGCGTGGCTGAGCGGAAGCTCCTGCACGTGGGCCATCCGCGAGGAACTCGACGGCCGGCTGATCGGAATGATCGGTCTCGACGGCATCCGTGACGGCGAGGCGGAGCTCGGCTTCTGGCTGGCACCGGAGGCGCGGGGCCGCGGGTTGATGTCGGCCGCTGTCGCGCTGGTGGTCGACCACGCTTTCGCTCCGGCGCCCCGTGGTCTCGAGATCGAGCGTCTCGTGTGGCGAGCGTTCGTCGGCAACGCCGCCAGCGCCTCCGTCGCCCGTCGCGCCGGATTCCGGTTCGAGGGCACCCGGCGGGCGGGAGGCTCCCAGCGCGGTGTCCGGCTCGACGACTGGCAGGCCGCATTGCTGCGCGACGACCCGCGTGAGCAGGCGGGCGACTGGCCGGACACCACGTACGTGCAGGCGGGCGACGAGTGAGAACGCCGGCTGTCACGCCCTCCGTCGTCCTGTTCGACCTCGACGACACGCTGTTCGCCCATCGGGCGGCTGTGGCGGCGGGCATCCAGAAGCACGTCGCAACGCTCGGCGCTCCGTACGGCGGCCTCGACGCCGACACGACCGTTTCGTACTGGCACGACCTGGAGGAGACGCACTATCACTCCTATCTCGCCGGCCGTCTCGACTTCGAGGGCCAGCGCCAGGCACGCGCCCGCGACTTCGCCGCCCGCCACGGGGTCTCCCTCGACGATGCGGCGGCGAGCGTGTGGTTCGCGACGTACTTCGAGCGCTACGTGGAGTCCTGGGCGCTGCACGACGACGCGCTGCCCTGCCTGGATGCGCTGAGCGCGCGCATCCCCGGGGTGCGGTTCGGGCTGATCACGAACGGCGACCTCGCCTTCCAGACCCGCAAGGTGACCACGGTGGCGCTCGACGAGCGTGTCGAGCACGTCATCGCCTCCGGTGAGCTCGGCGTCGTGAAGCCCGACCCGGCGATCTTCCTGCACGCGTGCGACGTCTTCGGGGTCTCCCCCGGCGATGCGGCATACGTCGGCGACCGTCTGCGCACGGACGCGATCGGGGCGGCGCAGGCCGGCCTGACCGGCGTCTGGCTCGACCGCACGGGCGAGACGCCCGACCCGGCCGACGCCGCCGACGCAGCAGCCTCCGGCGTGCTCCGCATCGCGTCGCTCGCCGAGCTGCCCGCTCTGCTGGCGCCCTGACCGCCCGCCGCACACGCGCGAGCGCCGCACGCCCCGGAGGGCGTACGGCGCTCGTGTGATGCGGGATCAGGCGTTCTGCACGTCTTCGTCGACCCAGTCGAAGGTCTTCGTGACGGCCTTCTTCCAGAGGCGGAGCTGGCGGTCGCGTTCGCCGGCCTCCATCTTCGGCTCCCAGCGGCTGTCCTCCTGCCAGTTCTTGCGCAGGTCGTCCAGGTTCTCCCAGAAGCCCACCGCGAGACCGGCTGCGTACGCGGCGCCCAGAGCGGTCGTCTCCGCGACGACCGGACGGATGACCGGGACGCCGAGGATGTCGGCCTGGAACTGCATCAGCGTGTTGTTGGCGATCATGCCGCCGTCCACCTTGAGCTCGGTAAGGTCGACACCGGAGTCGGCGTTGACCGCATCCAGCACCTCGCGGGTCTGGAAGGCCGTGGCCTCCAGGGCCGCGCGGGCGATGTGTCCCTTGTTCACGTACCGGGTGAGGCCGACGAGCGCACCGCGTGCGTCCGACCGCCAGTACGGCGCGAACAGGCCGGAGAACGCTGGCACGAAGTACGCGCCACCGTTGTCCTCGACCGTCTTGGCGAGCTCTTCGATCTCCGGGGCGCTCGAGATGAGGCCCAGGTTGTCGCGGAGCCACTGCACCAGCGAACCGGTGACGGCGATGGAACCCTCGAGGGCGTAGTGCGGTTTGGCGTCGCCGAGCTTGTAGCCCAGCGTCGTCAGCAGACCGTTCTTCGAATGGACGATCTCCTCACCCGTGTTGAAGATGAGGAAGTTGCCCGTGCCGTAGGTGTTCTTGGACTCGCCAGGATCGAACGCTGCCTGGCCGAACGTCGCGGCCTGCTGGTCGCCCAGGATGCCGGCGACCGGCACCTCGCGGAGCAGGCTGGACGCCTCGACGGCGCCGTAGACCTCGGAGGAGCTCTTGATCTCGGGGAGCATCGACTTCGGAACGCCGAACACCTCGAGGATGTCGTCGCGCCAGGTCAGCGTCTCCAGGTCCATGAACAGGGTGCGGGAGGCGTTGGTCACGTCGGTGGCGTGGACGCCGCCGTCCGGGCCGCCGGTCAGGTTCCAGAGAACCCAGGAGTCCGTGGTGCCGAAGATCAGGTCGCCTGCCTCAGCGCGCTCACGGGCGCCTTCGACGTTCTCCAGGATCCAGACGATCTTGGTGCCGGAGAAGTAGGTCGCCAGCGGAAGGCCGACGATCTGCTTGAAGCGCTCGACGCCCCCATCGGCGGCCAGACGGTCGACGATCGGCTGCGTGCGGGTGTCCTGCCAGACGATGGCGTTGTAGACGGGCTCGCCGGTGTTCTTGTCCCAGACCACCGCGGTCTCGCGCTGGTTGGTGATACCGACGGCGGCGATGTCGTGGCGGGTGAGGTCTGCCTTGGAGAGGGCCTGACCGATGACCTCACGCGTGTTGTTCCAGATCTCGACGGGGTTGTGCTCCACCCAGCCGGCCTTCGGGAAGATCTGCTCGTGCTCCAGCTGACCGGACGAGACGATCGATCCGGACTTGTCGAAGATGATCGCGCGGGTACTGGTCGTACCCTGATCGATGGCGACAACGTACTCGGCCATAGGTAACTCCTTTGTTTGGGGGGGGGTGGGACTGATGCGGGCCGGTCCGAGAACGGACCGGCCCGCAGGCACTACTTGAGGATGGGGAGCAGGACGAGGGCCAGCCAGCCGGCGAGCAGACCGCCGATGATCGGGCCGACGACAGGCACCCAGGCGTACGACCAGTCGCTCGACCCCTTGCCCTTGATCGGGAGCACGGCGTGGATGATGCGCGGGCCGAGGTCACGGGCTGGGTTGATGGCGTACCCCGTCGGGCCACCGAGGCTGGCGCCGATGGCGATAACCAGGAGGGCGACAGGCAGAGCACCGAGAGCGGCGAGACCGGCTGCAGTCCCCGGCTGGTGGCCGAACGCGATCACCACGAACACCAGCACGAAGGTGCCGATGATCTCGGTGACGAGGTTCCACGCGTAGCTGCGGATGGCAGGGCCGGTCGAGAAGACGCCGAGCTTGTTGGCAGGCTCAGGCTCCTCGTCGAAGTGCTTCTTGTACGCCAGCCAAGTGAAGACGGCACCGATCATGGCGCCGACCAACTGGGCCAGGATGTACAAGGTCACGGATCCGAAGTTGACCGGAACCAGCGTGTGCGCCGCTGCCGAGCCGAACGCCTTGGCGCCGTTGGCGACAAGGCCGAGCGTCACTGCGGGGTTCAGATGGGCGCCGGAGTTGTACGCGACGACAACACCGGAGAAGACCGCGAGGCCCCAGCCGATGTTCACCATCAGGAACCCGCCGTTGAAGCCCTTGTTCTTGATGAGTGCGACGTTCGCCACAACGCCGGTACCGAGGAGGACGAGCATTGCCGTGCCCACCATCTCCGACAGGAAATCTACACCGATATTGTCCACGTTGACCTTCCAGTTGTTCAGTTGACCCGCACCCTGTTGTGCGATGTGGTGTGGTTCTTGTCAGGGTGGGCAATTGAACGCTATTAGCGCCTGCTCACCGAGACAAGAACTGTGCTATGCACGTTCGTGCATCATCGGAGCGCCGCGGCTTCGCTGCCGTCCTCCGATTCGAGGTGCACCCGGTGGGCGTCTGCGAGTTCCGCTATGAATGCATCTTCCTCCTCAGACCGCCGATTTGGCGACCATCCGAGCGCGTTCGCCGTGATTTCGCCGATCTCCCGCACCAGCGCGCCGCTGATCCCGCCGACGAACGCGATGCTCGTGCGGCGCAGGATCACATCCGAGAGATGCACGACGTGTTCAGTGCGCACCAGGTAGTCGATCTCGGCGCGCGAGTATTCGCTCGAGCTGGCGAGGCGCGTGTCGTCGTCGTCGCTGCCGGCGATGGCGTCGATCACGAAGGTCGCCTTGGTGCCGTAGCGGTGCAACAGCTGGGATGCGCGCTCTGTCCCGACGTCGGCGCCGTAGCGGGCGACCCAGTCGCGCTCCGCGGTGGGGGTGGCCGGGAAGCCGACGCCGCCGCCGATGGCGAGACCGGCGGTGGAGACCGTGCGGGTGACGCCCAGCGCATCCAGTGTCTCGGTGGCGAGGTGCTCGCTGAGCGCGCGGAACGTGGTCCACTTGCCGCCGACCAGGCTCAGGATCTTGGTGCTGCCGAGGCCGTCGATCGTACCGGGGACGATGCGGTAGTCCCGGGACACGAAGCCGGGGGCGGTGTCGTCGTGGTGCGGCAGCGGACGCACGCCGGAGAAGCTGTAGACGATCTGCGACCGGGTGACGGGGATGGTTGGGAAAACGTGCGAGACCAGTTCGATGAAGTAGTCGATCTCGTCTTCCGTGCACACCGCGCGCTCGGACATGTCGGCCTCGAGGTCGGTGGTGCCGACCATCACGCGCCCCTTGAGCGGGTAGATGAGGACGATGCGTCCGTCGTTGTTCTCGAAGAACATCTCGCGGCCCTTGCAGGCCTGGAGCAGCTCGTCGTTGTCGAGGACGATGTGCGAGCCCTTCGTGCCGCCCATGAACTCGGTGCTGCGGCCGAGGGCCGCGTTGGTGAGGTCGGTCCACGGTCCCGAGGCGTTGACGACCACGTCGGCGACGATCGGGAACTCCTCCCCCGTCTCCCTGTCGCGGACGAGCACTCCCCCGTCGCGCACGCCGATCGCCTCGACGTAGTTCGCGGCGCGGGCGTGCGGGCCGGCGGCGAGACCGTCGGCGAGCACATCCAGAGCCAGTCGCTCTGGGTCGTGGACGCTGGCGTCGAAGTAGGTGGCCGTGTACTTGATGCCGGGGTTCAGCTCAGGCTGGGTCTGCAGGGACTTCTTCTTACCATTGAACTGGTGGCGCGGAACGCTGCCGCCGTCGCGGGAGAAGGAGTCGTAGATCGTCAGTCCGGTCTTGATGAGGAACGCGCCGCGCTCCTTCGGCTTGCCCTGCTTGTGGGTGAGGAACCGCAGCGGTGCGGCCAGGATGCCCGAGAAAGTCGAGAAGATCGGGATGGTGGTCTGCAGCGGCTTGACGTAGTGCGGCGCGATCTTCAGCAGGCCGTTGCGCTCGGTGACCGACTCCTTGACGAGACGGAACTCGCCGTTCTCCAGGTAGCGGACGCCGCCGTGGATCATGTGGCTCGACGCGGCGGAGGCTCCGGAGACGAAGTCGTTGCGCTCGACCAGCACCACGTCGACGCCCTGCAGGGCCAGGTCGCGGAAGGTGCCGATGCCGTTGATGCCGCCGCCGATGACGAGGACCTTGGCGTTGGGCCGCTCGCGCAAGCGTTCGACCTCTGCGCGGGTTGCGTTCGACTTCGTTGCCACGACTACTCCTGATGTTTTGTGCTTGGTGCGGACTTCTGCCAGCTATAGTTTTCGATGCCCGGACACTTTGTTCAAGCTGGGTGCACATACGTGCAGCCGTAGCTCGACGAGAGAAGACCACACCCGATGCCCACCCAAGAAACCGAGAACCTGCCGGAGAAGACGCGCGACGCTCTCAAGGCAGGACACCTGTATTACATGCAGGACCTGACGATGGAAGCCATCGCCCACGAGATGCACACCTCGCGGTCCAGCGTCTCCCGCCTGCTCAGCTACGCGCGCGCCTCCGGACTGGTCACCATCCAGATCGCGACGCCGCACGAGGGTGCCACGCGCATCCAGCAGGACATCCACGACCGGTACGGCATCGCAGCACACATCGTGCCGATGCCGAGCGCCATCAGCGACGTGGACAGGCTGGAGCGCGTCGGCATCTCCGCTGCACGAATTCTCGACAGGTTCATCGACTCCAATCAGACCGTCGGGATCGCCTGGGGCTCCACGATGAGCGCGCTCAGCAGGCACCTCATCCCGAAGGACCTGCACAACCTCGAGTTCGTGCAGCTCAACGGTGCGGGCAACACGTACACGACCGGCGTGCTGTACGCGTCCGAGATCCTGCGCCGGTTCGGCGACACGTTCTCCGGCACCATCCAGGAGTTCCCCGTCCCCGCGCTGTTCGACGACCCGCAGACCAAGACGGCGATGTGGCGCGAACGCAGCACCCGGCGCATCCTGGACATCCAGGAGCGGATGGACGTGGCGATCTTCGGACTCGGCTCCCCCTTCTCCGAGGTGCGCTCGCACGTCTACGCCGGCGGGTACCTCGATCAGGCCGACTACGCGTCGCTCGACGACTCCGGCGTGGTCGGCGACGTCGCCACCGTGTTCTTCCGCGAAGACGGCAGTCACCACGGCATCCCGCTCAACGAGCGCGCTAGCGGACCGGACATCGACTTGATCAAGCGCGTGCCGCGTCGGGTCTGCGTCGTCTCGGGCCCGTCGAAGGTGCACAGCCTCCGCGGCGCCCTCGCCGCCGAGCTGATCACCGACCTGATCGTGGACGAGGGTACTGCGCGCGCACTGGTGTCACTGCGAGACTGAGCGCATGACAGCATCCGTTCTCCTCATCACCGGAACCTCGACGGGGATCGGCCGCGTCGCCGCGATCGCCGCCGCCCGCGCAGGGCACACCGTGGTCGCCACGATGCGCGACCTCGCCAAACGAGGGCCCCTCGACGACGCAGCACGGGATGCGGGCGTCGCCCTGGACGTGCACGCGCTGGATGTGACGGACCCCGCCTCCATCGAGGCCTGCTTCGCGCACATCCGGTCGGCGCACGGACGACTGGATGCGCTGCTCAACAACGCGGGCTCCGGTCATGTCGGCACGATCGAGGACGAGACCGTGCAGGACGTGCGTGACGTCATGGAGGTCAACTTCTTCGGCGTCGTCGCCGTCAGCAAGGCCGCGCTGCCGCTGCTGCGCGAGAGCGGCGGCAGGCTGCTGACCGTCTCCAGCGTCGGCGGCGTGGTCGGCCAGCCGTTCAACGAGGCGTACTGCGCCGCGAAGTTCGCGGTCGAAGGCTTTCTCGAATCGCTCACGCCGGTCGCCGCAGCGCTCGGCGTGCGGGTGACGGTCATCGAGCCCGGCGCCGTGACGACCGAGTTCGTCGCGAACGTCGGCGCTGACAGCTCCGCCTCCGCGGAGGACTCGCCGTACCGCCCGCTGTTCGATGCGTACCTGGCGCGCACCGCCGCTGCGTTCGATCCGGCCAACGCGCAGACCCCGGAGGGCGTGGCCGACGTGATCGTCGGGCTGCTCGCCGACGAGCATCCCGCCGCCAGGGTGCAGACGTCGGAGGCTGCCAGGCGGTTCGCCGCCGTCAAGCTCGCCGACCTCGACGGCTCGACCGTGCAGCACGTCACCTCTGGATGGATCTCGGCCCAGACGCCGTAACAAACAGGCGGGAATAGTCTGCGCACAGGGGCGTTGACTAGACTCAGAACACAAACGTGCTCCGGGGTCGGTGAAAGTCCGAACCGGCGGTGACAGTCCGCGAGCGGGGCTGCGTGAGAGCGCAGCACTGTTGAGCCGGTGAAACTCCGGCACCGACGGTAATGGGGTCAGGCAACTGACAACTCAGTCCGGATGGGAGGCAGCACGGGTGGCGGTCGCCTGCGACCGTCGGCCACGCGACCCCGGCACACGTCTCGCTTCGAGAGACAGGACCGATCTGGGATGACGTGGGACGCGGCGATGAGAACCGCCATCGAGCTCGCTCACAACGGGCCGGCAACGGGTGTGAACCCGCGGGTCGGCTGCGTGATCCTCTCCGCCGACGGCTCGACCATCGCGGAAGGCTGGCACCGCGGCGTCGGCACCCCGCACGCCGAAGTGGATGCGCTCTCCAAGCTCGGAGAGGGAGAGGCCCGCGGCGCGACCGCGGTCGTGACCCTCGAACCGTGCAACCACTGGGGCCACACCGGCCCGTGCTCCGAGGCCCTGATCGACGCGGGCGTCGCTCGCGTCGTCTACGCGGTCAGCGACCCAGGCCACGCCTCCGGCGGCGGCGCAGAGCGGCTCCGCTCCGCCGGCGTCGAGGTGCACGGCGGCGTCCTCGCGGACGAAGTCGGCGCCTTCTTGGACGACTGGCTCACCGCCGCACGCCTCGGCCGCCCGCACATCACCGTCAAGTGGGCGAGCAGCCTCGACGGCCGAGCGGCCGCCGACGACGGCACCAGCACCTGGATCACCGGAGCCGCCGCCCGGCAGCGCGTGCACGAGCAGCGCGAAGCCTCTGACGCGATCGTGGTCGGCACCGGCACCGTGCTCGCCGACGACCCCAGCCTCACCGCCCGCGGAGACGCGGGAGAGCTGATGCGTACGCAGCCGACGCCCGTCGTCGTCGGGATCCGCGCGGTCCCCAAAGACGCGGCGGTGTTCCGCCACCCCCACCCGGTGATCTTCGAGGGAACGCACGACGTGCACGAGGTCGTCGCCGACCTCTACCAGCGCGGCTTCCGCCGGGTCTACGTCGAGGGAGGCCCGACGCTCGCGAGCGCGTTCGTCGAAGCCGGACTCGTCGACCGATTCGCGATCTACCTCGCGCCGACGCTCCTCGGCGGCAGCAAGCTCGCACTGGGCGACATCGGGGTCGCGACCATCGGCGAGCAACGGCTGCTGCGCATCCAGTCGGTGGAACGCCTCGGGGCAGACCTGCTGATCCTCGCCATTCCCGAAACGCCACAGGGCGAACAGCCCCAGAAAGAAGGCAACTGAGCATGTTCACCGGAATCATCGAAGAGCTCGGCGAGATCGTCGCCGTCGACCTCACCGACGACGCCGCCCGTATCACCGTGCGCGGCCCGCTCGCGGTCAGCGACGCGAAACACGGCGACTCGATCTCGGTCAGCGGCGTCTGCCTCACGGTCATCGACCAGGACGCGGAGACGTTCACGGCCGATGTGATGGCCGAGACCCTCGCGATGAGCACGCTCGACGGCGTCCAGCCCGGCCGCACGGTGAACCTGGAGCGGGCGGCGCAGGTGGGCGACCGCCTCGGCGGGCACATCGTGCAGGGCCACATCGACGGCACCGCCCGCGTACTCGCCGTCACCGACGGCAGCGCCTGGCGCGTCGTGCGCCTCAGCCTCGACCCTGAGCACGCCCCGCTGGTCGCCCGCAAGGGCTCGATCGCCATCGACGGCGTCTCCCTCACGGTGAGCGATGTCGGAGGAAGCATCGACGACGGCTGGTTCGAGGTCTCGCTCATCCCCGAGACGCTCACTGCCACCACGCTCGGCGCCCGCGTCGTCGGCGACCTCGTCAACATCGAGACAGACATCCTGGCCAGGCACGTCGAACGGATGCTCGGCCTCGGCTACGCGGGACGCGAGACCGTCCTCCCGTCCTCCATCGCAGAACCACTCATCGCAGCAGAATCCGAACGGAGCGCATCATGAGCCTCGCCACCATCCCCCAGGCTCTCAGCGAGCTCCGCGCCGGTCGTCCGGTGATCGTCGCGGACAACGAGAGCCGCGAGAACGAGGGCGACGTGATCCTCGCCGCCGAGCTGGCCAGCCAGGAGTGGATCGCCTGGACAGTCAAGAACTCGTCCGGCTTCATCTGCGCGCCGATGACCAACGAGATCGCCGACCGGCTCGACCTGCCGGTGATGGTCGCGAACAACGAGGACTCGCGCGGCACCAACTACACGGTCAGCGTGGATGCGGCGGACCGGCTCAGCACCGGCATCAGCGCCGCCGACCGCGCCCACACGCTGCGGGTGCTCGCCGACCTCGACTCCGTGCCCTCTAGCCTGCACCGGCCGGGGCACATCCTGCCGTTGCGTGCGGTAGACGGCGGAGTGCGGGAGCGCGACGGGCACACGGAGGCGGCCGTCGACCTGCTGAAGCTGGCCGGCCTCACCCCCGTCGGCGCCATCGCGGAGATCGTCGCCGACGACGGAGAGATGATGCGTCTCCCCGGGCTGATCGAGCTGGGCGACCGCGAAGGCGTGCTCGTCATCACGATCGAGGCGCTGATCGCCTACCTGCAGGAGTTCCATTGCGACCAGCAGCTGGAGACGGTGACGCCCATCCCAGAGACGTCGCGCGTGATCTTCGAGGTGGAGACCACCGTGCCGACCACCCACGGGTCGTTCCAACTGCGCGCATACCGCGACAGGATGACGGGCGCCGACCACGTGGCGATCGTGTCCGGCCGGGTGGAGGCACAGAGCACCCTGGTGCGCGTGCACTCGGAGTGCCTGACCGGCGAGGCTTTCGGCTCGCTCAAGTGCGAGTGCGGTCCCCAGCTGGACGCGGCGCTCGACACGATCCAGCGCGAGGGCGGCGTCGTCGTCTACCTGCGCGGGCACGAGGGCCGCGGCATCGGACTCATCAACAAGCTCCGGGCGTACAAGCTGCAGGAGGAGGGCCTCGACACTCTGGATGCGAACCTCGCCCTCGGCCTGCCGATCGACGCCCGCGACTACGGGGCGGCCTCGGCCATCCTGCAGGATCTCGGCATCGAGTCGGTGCGCCTGCTGACCAACAACCCGGAGAAGGTGCGCCAGCTCGAAGAGCACGGCATCGGGGTGGAGGAGCGCGTGCCGCTCGTCGTCGGCGTCGGAACTTTCAACGAGGGCTACCTCGAAACCAAGCGTGACCGCATGGGTCACCTCTTCACCCCTGCTGAGCAGACAGCGGAAAGGACAGCACGATGAGCGGAGCGGGAGCCCCGAACGCCGAGGAGACCGTCGACGGAAGCGGCCTGAACGTCGTGATCGTGGCGGGGACCTGGCACGACCAGATCACCGACGGCCTGATCGCGGGCGCGCAGCGCACCCTGGAGGCGTCCGGAGCCCGCTTCTCGCTGGTGCGCGTGCCCGGCAGCTTCGAGCTTCCCGTCGTCAGCAAGGTCGCGCTCGACTCCGGCGCGGACGCGGTGGTCGCCCTCGGCGTCATCATCCGCGGTGGAACACCTCACTTCGAGTACGTGTCGTCGGCTGCGACCGACGGGCTCACCCGGGTCGCCATCGACACAGGCAAGCCGGTCGGCTTCGGCGTGCTGACGCTCGACGACGAGGCGCAGGGCATCGACAGGGCCGGGCTGCCCGGCTCGCGCGAGGACAAGGGTGCAGAGGCGGCGCACGCCGCGCTCAGCACCGCGGTGACCCTGCGGGCGCTGCGGGGCTGACAGCCCCGCAGCCGGCAGGCGGATGGCGGATGGTCTGGAAGTTACGGCTTCCAGACCATCAGCACGACCACGAGCACCAGCAGCAGGGAGGCGACTCCCGAGCCGGCCGCGATGGCCGGGTAGCCGCGCGACGACAGGTCGGCGGCCTCGCCGGCCGGGGTCTGACCAGCGGCGACGGTGGCCGGTGCGCCGGAGGCGCTGCGCACTTCGAGCGCCTCTGCCGCCCTCTTCATCGCGGGCACGACCACGAAGAGCGTCAGGCCGAGGGCGATGACGTACGCGATGATCGACCACAGGATCCAGGGCGTCGTGACCGACATCTTGTACTTGGGGTCGGCCATGCCCATCACGCCGAACCCGAACACCACGACGAGCAGCGACAGCAGCGAGAAGAGGTTGGTCGACTTCGCCAGCGTGCTGACCTGACCGGCGTTTCCTGCGCGGACGGCGCGCATCGCGGTCATCGGCAGAATGGCCATCGGGCCGACGATGAAGACGGCCGACACGACGTGCAGAACTGCGAACAGAGTATCCATGTATCCAGCGTAGCGATGGGCGACGTCTGCCCCGGATTCGGGGCTGCCCCTAGCGCCGACGTATGGTGTTAGAGCGCCACAAGCGCCAACCACACCACCTTCTTCTGCTCACGAGTCCGCGAGACGCCCGACCGACGCCCGCCTCCATCAGCATCGTCCTCTGTTCGTCCTGCACCCCGGAAGTAGCACTCCCATGTCTTCGACGGCCTCCGTCACCCCACCGACCGCACCCGTGAACACTCGCGGCCGCGTCATCCTCGCCAGCCTCATCGGCACCTCGATCGAGTTCTACGACTTCTACGTCTACGCGACCGCCGCCGTCCTGGTGTTCCCCTCCCTGTTCTTCACGAACGCCGACCCGACAACGGCGCTCCTCGCCTCGTTCGCGGTCTTCGGCGTCGCGTTCATCGCACGCCCGGTCGGCTCGATCCTGTTCGGGCATTTCGGCGACCGCATCGGCCGCAAGGGCACCCTCGTCGGCTCGCTCCTCACCATGGGCGTCGCGACTGTGCTGATCGGCTGCCTGCCGACCGCGCAGGTTCCCGGCTGGGAGTTCTGGGCGCCGTTCCTGCTCGTGGTGATGCGGTTCTGCCAGGGCCTCGGGCTCGGCGGCGAGTGGAGCGGAGCAGCGCTCCTCGCCACCGAGAACGCCCCGGCAGGCAAACGCGCGATCTACGGCACGTTCCCGCAGCTCGGTGCGCCGATCGGCTTCATCATCGCCAACCTGCTCTTCCTCGCCCTCAACCTGTCGATGAGCCCGGAGGCGTTCACCGCGTGGGGCTGGCGCGTCCCGTTCCTGCTCAGCGCCATCCTGGTCATCGTCGGACTCTACGTGCGACTCAAGCTCGTCGAGACGCCGTCGTTCCAGAAGGTCGTCGACACCGGCGAGGTCGCCAAGCTGCCGCTCGCGCGTGTGTTCAAGACCAGCTGGCGCCAGATCGTCCTCGGCACGTTCATCATGCTCGCCACCTACGTGCTGTTCTACCTGATGACCGCGTTCACCCTCACATACGGCACGACGGCCGCGAACGAGGCCAGTGCCCGCGCCGCCGCGGAGAAGGCCGGCAAGGCGTTCGACCCGAGCACGTTCGTGCCAGGGCTCGGGTACAACCGCAACGAGTTCCTGATCATGCTCATCGTCGGTGTCGTCTTCTTCGGGATCTTCACCCTCGTCGCCGGGCCGCTCGCCGAGCGCTACGGGCGCCGCAAGACGCTGATCTGGGTGACACTCGGGATCATCGTCTTCGGGCTGCTGTTCGTGCCGCTGTTCGGCGGCGGCTTCGTCGGCACGATGGCGCTGCTCATCGTCGGCTTCACGCTGATGGGGCTCACGTTCGGGCCGATGGGCGCCGAACTGCCCGAGCTGTTCCCGACCAACGTTCGATACACCGGCTCGGCGATCAGCTACAACCTGTCGAGCGTGCTCGGCGCCGCCGTCGCTCCCACGATCGCCGTGTGGCTCTGGACGGTGGCGAACGGCTCGACCCTCTGGGTCGGCATCTACCTGTCCGCCGCCGGTGTGATCACCCTCATCGCGCTGCTGCTGAGCAAAGAGACGAAAGACGTCGACTTCTAGCGCGGCACGACTCGTGTGAAAAGTGCGGTCCGGCCATCCCGGACCGCACTTTTTGCACGAGTGGCGCTCGTTGCCAGGGCAATTCGGGACCACTGGATGCGCTGGGCGGGGTGAACACGCAGCCCGCAGGAAGTACGGTCGAAGTAGCATTCCTGGGGCCGCGCCTCCCGAAGACGCGCGCGATGCACCCGACCCCGAACGAACACGACGAACGAAGACGGCCATGACCACCGAACAGACCAGCCAACCGCGCCGACGCTTCGGCCGAAGGGGCGCCGAAGCCGACGACGGCCCTCGCGCGAAGTTCAGCCAGCTCCTGCCATACCTGTTCGAGCACAAGGCCGTGCTCAGCGTCGTGATCGTGCTCAGCATCCTGGGTGCCGCGGCGAGCCTCGCCCAGCCGCTGCTGGTCAGCCAGGTGATCAACGTCGTCGGCAAGCAGGAGCCGCTCGGCGGGCTGGTCTGGCTGCTGGTGATCCTCGTCGTCGTCTCCGCGCTCATCTCCGGCTACCAGCACTACCTGCTGCAGCGCACGGGCGAAGGCGTCGTGCTCTCCTCCCGCCGCCGCCTGGTGGCCAGGATGCTCAACCTCCCGATCAGCGAGTTCGACACACGCCGGACAGGCGACCTGGTCTCCCGCGTCGGCTCGGACACCACCCTGCTGCGCGCGGTGCTCACCCAGGGCCTCGTCGAGGCCATCGGCGGCGCGCTCACGTTCGTCGGTGCGCTGATCGCCATGCTCATCATCGACCCCGTGCTGCTCGGGCTGACCGTGCTGGTGATCGCGGTGTCGATCATCGTCGTCACGCTGCTGTCGGGGCGCATCCGGGTCGCCAGCCAGCGGGCGCAGACCAAGGTCGGCGACCTGGCCGCCTCCGTCGAGCGGGCCATCAGCTCCGTGCGCACCATCCGCGCCGCCAACGCGACCGAACGCGAGATCGCGGCCATCGACGCCGACGCGACCGGCGCGTGGAAGATGGGCATCCAGGTCGCGAAGATCTCGGCGCTCGTCGTGCCCGTCGCGGGGATCGCGATGCAGGTGTCGTTCCTGGTCGTGCTCGGCGTCGGCGGATTCCGCGTGGCGAGCGGCGCGATCACGGTGGCGAACCTGGTGGCGTTCATCCTGTTCCTGTTCATGATGATCCTGCCGCTCGGCCAGGCGTTCGGCGCCATCACGGCCGTCAACTCCGCGCTCGGTGCGCTGGGGCGCATCCAGGAGATCATCGACCTGCCGACCGAAGACCAGCACGACCGCGAGATCGCGCCCCTCGGCATGACCATCGGCGCCGCCAACGAAGGCCTCGCACCGGATGCGCCGGCGATCGAGTTCGCGGGTGTGCACTTCTCCTACCCTGACTCGTCGGTGAAGGAGGAGCCGACGCCCGGCTCGTCGGCCGTGGGGGACGCCTCCACGGAGGGGGCAGCCAGCATGGAGCGGCTCGCGTTCGAGGCGATGGGCGGAACCGACATCGTCGCCGAGGCGGAGGTCGCTGCCGGCCGCGGAGACGGCGACGGTGATGCCGCAGGCAAGCACCGGATGTCCGGGGTGCTGCACGGCGTGAGCTTCTCGGCGCCGCGCGGCAAGCGCACGGCGCTCGTCGGGCCGTCCGGCGCAGGCAAGTCGACCATCCTGGCCCTGATCGAGCGCTTCTACGACCCGACGGACGGCGAGGTGCGCTTCGGCGGCCTCGACGTCCGCACTCTCGACCGCACCGCCCTGCGCGGCCAGATCGGTTACGTGGAGCAGGACGCGCCCGTGCTCGCCGGCTCGCTGCGCGACAACCTCAAGCTGGCAGCACCGGATGCGACGGACGCCGCCTGCATCGAGGTCCTGCACGCCGTCAACCTCACCGAGGTACTCGAGCGCGACGACAAGGGCCTGGATGCGCCGGTCGGCGAAGACGGCATCATGCTCTCCGGCGGCGAGCGTCAGCGCCTCGCCATCGGTCGCGCGCTGCTCGCAGCCCCTCCCGTGCTGCTGCTCGACGAGTCCACGTCGAGCCTCGACGGCCGCAACGAACAACTCATGCGCGAGGCCATCGACGCGGTGGCGGAGGACCGGACGCTCATCGTCATCGCCCACCGCCTCTCGACGGTCGTCGACTCCGACCAGATCGTCGTCCTCGATCACGGCCGCGTCCTCAACACGGGCACCCACTCCGAGCTCGTCCAGTCCACGCCGCTCTACCGCGACCTGGCCAAGCACCAGCTCCTCGTCTGAAAATCATCGAGTCCGGACTTATGCACGCGACACGCCGGGGAGCGGTGTGCACAAGTCCGGACTCGATTTTGTACCCGCGGTCAGGCGCGGGGGTCCGGGGGCTGGAGCGGGCTGAGAGGCCCGGTCAGTCGCGCAGGTGGTAGCGGAGCGAAGCGAGCTCGGCGCGCAGCGCGGGAGGAACGCGGTCTCCGAAACGGGAGAAGAACTCCTCCGTGAGGTCGCACTCGGCCAGCCAGGAGTCCCTGTCGACGTCGAACAGCGCATCCACGTCGGCGTCGGGGATGTCGAGGCCGTCGAGGTCGAGCTCTGCCGTGATCGGGAGGCGCCCGATCGGAGCGTCGACCGCTCCGGCGCTGCCATCCACGCGGCGCACGATCCACTCGATCACGCGCGCGTTCTCGCTGAAGCCTGGCCAGAGGAACCGGCCGCCCTCGCCCTTGCGGAACCAGTTGACCTGGAAGATGGCGGGAGCGTTCGACCCCAGCTTCTCCCCCATCTTGAGCCAGTGGCCCCAGTAGTCGGCCATGTTGTATCCGCAGAACGGCAGCATCGCGAACGGGTCGCGGCGCAGCTCGCCGACGGTGCCCTCGGCCGCGGCCGTCTTCTCGGACGAGATGGTCGCACCGAGGAAGACGCCGTGATTCCAGTCGCGGGACTGGGCCACCAGCGGCACGTTCGTGGCGCGGCGGCCGCCGAACAGGATCGCGTCGATCGGCACACCGTCGAACGCGTCCCAGTCGTCGGAGATCGCCGGGCACTGCGCGGCCGACACCGTGAACCGGGAGTTCGGGTGCGCGGCCGGTCGTCCGCTCTGCGGCGTCCAGTCCTCCCCGCGCCAGTCGATCAGGTGCGCCGGCGGCTCGTCGGTGAGGCCCTCCCACCACACGTCGCCGTCGTCACGCAGGGCGACGTTCGTGAAGATCGTGTTGCCCCAGAGCGTGTCGACGGCTGTGGCGTTCGTGGACGGACCCGTGCCGGGAGCGACACCGAAGAAGCCGGCCTCCGGGTTGATCGCCCGCAGGCGCCCGTCCGGTCCCTGGCGCAGCCAGGCGATGTCGTCGCCGACCGTCTCGACCGTCCAGCCCGGGATGCTCGGACGCAGCATGGCGAGGTTCGTCTTGCCGCACGCCGACGGGAACGCCGCAGCGATGTGGAACGCCTTGCCCTCCGGCGACGTGACCTTGACGATCAGCATGTGCTCGGCCAGCCAGCCCTCGTCACGCGCCATCACCGAGGCGATGCGCAGTGCGAAGCACTTCTTGGCCAGGATCGCGTTGCCGCCGTAGCCGGAGCCGTACGACCAGATCTCCCTGGTCTCCGGGAACTGCACGATGTACTTGGTCTCGTTGCACGGCCAGGCGACGTCGTCGTGGCGGGTGCCCCGCGCATCCACCAGGGGGGCGCCGACGCTGTGCACGGTGGCGACCCACGGCTGGCCGGCCTCGATGAGGGTGAGGACCGTGGAGGTGACGCGGGTCATCATCCCGAGGCTGACGGCGACGTATGCGGAGTCGGTGAGCTGAACGCCGACCTGCGAGATCGGGCCGCCGACCGGGCCCATCGAGAACGGGACGACGTACATCGTGCGGCCGCGCATACTGCCGGTGAAGACCTCGCGGAGCTCGGCGCGCATCCCCTCGGGTTCGCGCCAGTTGTTGGTGGGGCCGGCGTCGGTCTCGTCGACGGAGCAGATGAAGGTGCGGTCCTCGACCCGGGCGACGTCGCCGGGGTCGGTGCGGGCCAGGAAGCTGTTCGGGCGCCATTCCGGGTTCAGGCGGATCAGCTTGCCCTCGGCGACGAGCTGCTTGGTGAGGCGGTCGGACTCTGCGAGGGAGCCGTCGCACCAGACCACGTCGTCCGGCTGGGTGATGGCGGCGATGTCGTCGACCCAGGCACGCAGGGCGTCGAGGCCGTCACGCTGGTCGTCGAGGTCGGAGAGCGGGAGTTCGGCGAGTGTCATTCCGGAGTCCTCTCGGTTGAAAGTTTGGGTGTGAATCCAGCATCTGAGAGTTTTCGGGCTTAAACATCCGGAAAGGGCTGGAAAGAATCGCGATTCTTTCGCTATCGTGAAGGGATGGAGCAGTCCACCGCCGACGTTGCGACACTCGGCCACCGCATCAGGCATTTCCGCACCCAGCGCGGGCTCACCCTCGACGAACTGGGGACGGCGACCGGCGTGGCGGCGAGCCAGCTGTCCCTGATCGAGAACGGCAAACGCGAGCCGCGCATCACACTGCTGACAACGCTCGCGAGCGCGCTCGGCGTGCAACTGGCCGACCTGCTCTCCGCCGAGCCACCGGATGAACGCGCCGCCCTCGAGATCGAACTCGCCAGGGCGCAGCGCGGCACCCTCTACGGCTCACTCGGGCTGCCGACGGTGAAGCCGACCAAGGGCACGCCGACCGAGACGCTGGAAGCCCTGGTCGGGATGCACAGGGAGCTCGGCCGGCGCGCGACGGAGGCCATCGCGACGCCGGAGGAGGCCCGCCGCGCCAACACCGAGCTGCGCGAGCGGATGCGCGCGCAGAACAACTACATCCCGGAGATCGAGGAGCTGGCGGAGGCGCGCGTCCGTGCGTCTGGCCACACCCACGGCGCGCTCACGCACCGCGAGGTCAGCATCATGGCCGAGCAGCTCGGCTTCGACCTGATCTACGTGAACGACCTGCCGCACTCGGCCCGCTCCATCACCGACCTCGCGAACGGGCGGATCTACCTGCCGCCGGCGAGCATCCCGGGCGGGCACGGCCTGCGCTCGATGGCGTTGCAGGCGATGGCGCACCGGCTGCTCGGGCACGAACGCCCGCAGAGCTACGCCGACTTCCTGCGGCAGCGGCTGGAGATCAACTACTTCGCCGCCAGCTGCCTGATGCCCCGGGACGCGGCGGTCGGCTTCCTGCAGCAGGCCAAGCAGGACAAAGACATCGCCGTCGAGGACTTCCGGGACGCGTTCGGCGTCACCCACGAGGCGGCGGCGCTCCGGCTGACCAACCTGGCGACCACACACCTCGACATGACGCTGCACTTCCTCCGCGTCGGCGACGACGGCGCGCTCTACAAGGGCTACGAGAACGACGGTCTTCCGCTGCCGACGGACGTGACGGGCTCCATCGAGGGCCAGATCGTCTGCCGCAAGTGGGGAGCGCGGTCGGCGTTCACACACACCAACCGCACTACGGAGATGTACCAGTACACCGACACCCCGGCAGGAACGTACTGGTGCGCGACGCAGACAGGGACGACGTCGGCAGGCGGGTTCTCGATCAGCGTCGGCGTGCCGTTCGACCAGGCCAAGTGGTTCCGCGGGCGCGAGACGGCGGCGCGGGCCGAGTCGCGCTGCCCGGACGAGTCGTGCTGCAAGCGTCCTGCAGCCGGCCTGGAGTCCCGCTGGGCCGGCCAGGCCTGGCCGAGCGCGCGGCTGCACGCGCACATCCTGTCGCCGCTCCCCTCCGGCTCGTTCCCCGGCGTCGACGACTCCGACGTCTTCACGTTCCTCGAGGCCCACTCCGCCTCCTGACCCGTCGTCCGATAGGCGGCTGCGGGCGAGGGCGATGGCGACGGCGACGGCGACGGCTAGCGGGGCTGCATGCGGATGGCCCCGTCGAGGCGGATGGTCTCGCCGTTGAGCATGGGGTTGGCGACGATGTGCAGGGCGAGGGCCGCGTATTCGGACGGGCGGCCGAGGCGGGAGGGGTGCGGCACCTGGGCGGCGAGCGAGTCCTGGGCCGGCTGCGGGAGCCCGGCCATCATCGGCGTCTCGAAGATGCCGGGTGCGATCGTGACCACCCGGATGAGGTCGCGGGCGAACTCGCGCGCGAGCGGCAGTGTCATGGCGGCCACCCCGCCCTTCGACGCCGAGTACGCCGACTGCCCGATCTGCCCGTCGAATGCGGCGACGGAGGCGGTGTTCACGATCACGCCGCGCTCCTCGCCCACCGCGTCGGTCTGCACCATCGCTGCCCCGGCCAGCCGCACCACATTGAATGTGCCGATGAGGTTGACCCTGATCACCCGCTCGAACTGCTCCAGCGGCAGCACGCCGTCGCGCCCGAGCACTTTGGCCGCCGTTGCGATCCCCGCGCAGTTGACGACCACGCGCAGCGGACCGAGCGACGCGGCGACGTCGACCGCCGCCTGCACCTGGTCCTCATTGGCGACGTCCGCCGCGACGAACCGCGCCGTCGGGCCGAGCGCCGTCGCCGCTTTCTCGCCCTCCGAGCTGGGCAGATCGAGCACGACGACGTGCGCGCCCGCCTCGGTGAGTGCGCGCGCGGTGGCGTTGCCGAGCCCGCTGGCGGCGCCGGTGACGATGGCCGAGCATCCGTCGATCTGCATGGTGTTCCCTCTCGAAATGGTTGCGGTCAGTGGAGGACTTCGATGATGGTCGCGTTGGCGGTCCCGCCGCCCTCGCACATGGTCTGCAAGCCGTAGCGGCCACCGGATGCTTCCAGCTCGCTCAGCAGTGTGGCCAGCAGCCGGGTGCCGGACGAGCCGAGCGCGTGCCCGAGCGCGATCGCGCCGCCGTGCGGGTTGAGCTTGGCCGCGTCCGCGTCGAACTCGCGCTGCCACAGCAACGGGATGGGCGCGAACGCCTCGTTCACCTCGTACGCGTCGATCTCGTCCAGCCGCAGCCCGCTGCGGTCGAGCACCTTCCGCGTCGCCGGAAGCACCCCGGTGAGCATCAGCAGCGGATCGCTCCCGGCGACCGCAAAGGTGTGGAACCGCGCACGCGGCCGCAGCCCCAGCCGCTCCGCCGCCTCCGCGCTCATGATGAGCGCGGCGGACGCCCCATCGGTGAGCGGGGACGAGTTGCCCGGCGTGATCCGCCAGTCGAGCTGCGGGAAGCGCTCGGCGAGCGCGCCGGTGCGGAACGACGGTTTCAGGCCGGCCAGCGCATCCACTGTCGTTCCCGGCCGGATGGTCTCGTCGGCCGTGACGCTGCCGCTGTCCGGGGTCGGCACGGCCACCAGCTCGCCCGCGAACGCGCCCGACGCCGCCGCCTCCGCGGCGAGAGCGTGCGAGCGCGCAGCGAAGTCGTCCAGCTCCGCCCGCCCGATCCCCCACTGCTGCGCGATCAGCTCGGCCGACACGCCCTGGTTGACCAGCCCGTCCGGGTAGCGCTGTTTCAGCAGTGCACCGCCGATGGATGCGTCACCCACGTTCGACCCCATCGGCGCGCGGCTCATCGACTCCACCCCGCATGCCACGACGATGTCGTACGCCCCGGAGAGGACCCCCTGCGCCGCGAACGCCGCCGCCTGCTGGCTCGACCCGCACTGCCGGTCGACAGTCACCGCCGGGACGCTGTCGGGGAACCCGGCGCTCAACACGGCCGTCCTGGTGATGTTCCCCGCCTGCTCTCCGGACTGGGTGACGCAGCCGCCGATCACGTCGTCGACGAGCGCAGGGTCGAGTCCGTTGCGGTGCAGGAGTTCGGCGAGCACCCCGGCGAGGAGGTCGGCCGGGTGGATGTCCGAGAGCGCGCCGCCCGGCTTGCCGCGCCCCGACGGAGTGCGGATGACGTCGACGATGACCGCTTCGGTGGCCATGTCAGGCTCCGAACGGGTCGGGGGTGAGCGTGTACTTGGTCGACAGGTATTCGTGGATGCCCTCCAGGCCGCCTTCGCGTCCGAGCCCGGACTGTTTCACCCCGCCGAACGGCGCCGCCGCGTTGGAGACGACGCCGACGTTCAGCCCCATCATCCCGGTCTGCAGCCGGTCGATCATCCGCTGGCCGCGCGCGAGGTCCTTCGTGAAGACGTAGGAGACCAGCCCGAATTCGGTGTCGTTGGCGATCCGCACGGCTTCGTCCTCGTCGCGGAAGCGCACGATCGAGAGGACGGGTCCGAAGATCTCCTCGCGCAGGATGTCGCTGCCCGCCGCAACATCGGTGACGACGGTGGGCTCGAAGAACGTGCCGACCCCCTCCACGCGGTTGCCGCCCGCGAGCACCGTCGCGCCGCGGGAGACCGCATCCTGGAGCAGTGCAGCGGCCTTGTCCACCGCATCCTGGTCGATCAGCGGCCCGATGGTCACGCCCTCCTCCGTGCCGCGGCCGACGCGCATCCCGCGCACCCGCTCCGTGACACGGGCGGCGAACTCGTCGGCGACGGCCTCGTGCACGATGAACCGGTTGGCGGCCGTGCACGCCTCGCCGATGTTGCGGAACTTGGCGAGCATCGCGCCCTCGACCGCCTTGTCGAGGTCGGCGTCCTCGAACACGACGAACGGCGCGTTGCCGCCGAGTTCCATCGAGGTGCGCAGCACGTTCTGCGCCGACTGCTTCAGCAGCGACCTGCCGACTTCCGTCGACCCGGTGAACGACAGCTTCCGGAGGCGCGGGTCGGCGATGATCGGCCCGGACACCTTCCCCGAGGTGGAGGTGGTGATCACGTTCACCACGCCGGCCGGGAGCCCTGCGTCCTCCAACATCTTGGCGAAGTAGAGCGTGGTCAACGGCGTGAGCGATGCGGGCTTCACGACCACCGTGCATCCGGCGGCCAGGGCGGGCGCGATCTTGCGCGTCGCCATCGCTAGCGGGAAGTTCCACGGCGTGATCAGGAAGCACGGACCCACCGGATGCTGGGACACGATCATCCGTCCGGTGCCTTCCGGGCTGGTCGCGTACCGCCCGGAGATGCGCACGGCCTCCTCGCCGAACCAGCGGAGGAACTCGCCGCCATAGGTCACCTCGCCGTTGGCCTCCGCCAGCGGTTTGCCCATCTCCAGCGTCATCAGCAGCGCGAACTCGCCGCGGCGCTCCTGCAGCAGGTCGAACGCTCGCCGCAGGATCTCCCCCCGGACACGCGGTGCGGTGGCCGCCCAGGCGTCGGCGGCCGCGACCGCCGCATCCAGGGCAGCAGCGCCGTCCTGCTCGGAGGCGTCGGCGATGGTCTTGATCGTGTCGCCGGTCGCGGGATCGGTCACCGCGATGGTGCGCCCGGAGGTGCCGTCCCGCCACTCGCCGCCGATGTACAACCCGCCCGGCACCTTCGACAGCAGTTCCTGCTCGTTCATGCGCGTCTCTCCCACGTCACAGCCCTCTCATCCGTCGTCACTCGCTGCCCGTTCAGCCGAAACCGTCAGCCGACGGCCTCTTCCACCGATGCCACCACGAGCGGCACCGCACGATGGTCGATCCTGGTCGCCAGCGCGATCACGGTCGACGTCCTGGTGATCCCCGGATCGCTCACGATCCGGTCGATCACCCGTTGCAGGTCGGCGTTCGACCGGGCGACGGCCCTGATCATCAGGTCGCCAGCTCCGGTGATCGTGTGGACCTCCAGCACTTCGGGGATCGCCTGCAGGTGTTCGAGCACCGACTTGTCGCTGTCGCCCTGCGAGATCTCCGCCGTCACGAACGCCGTCACCGGATAGCCGAGCCGCTCACTGTCGATGGTCGGTGCGAAATCCTTGACGATGCCGGAGCGCTGCAGCCGGTCGAGCCTGGCCTGCACCGTGCCCCTGGCGACGCCGAGCCGGCGGGACGCCTCGAAGACGCCGAAGCCTCGGCTCGGCGGTGAGCAGCGCGATCAGCTCGGCATCCAGCTTGTCGATCGACATCCGGCCTCCTTCGGTCCCCGCACATCGTACGACTGGAAAGTGCGATCGCCTACACGCTGACGACAGCTCCCAGGAACGGCAGAGCAGCCTGCTTGAACGCGCGCGCGCTCAAGGTCGTCACGTGGTTGCGTCGGGGCAGGACCACCAGTTCGGCGCCGAGCGCCTCTGCCGCCTCGTCGCGTCCCTCGGTCACCGGATCGACCTCGCCGACCACCAGCATCGTCGGCGCACTCGACGCCAACGGCAGCGGATGCGCGGCCATCCCGGACACGCACGCGGCGAGCGCCACCGTGTCGACGCCGGGCGCCTGGCGGAGTGACGACAGCAGCGGCGCGAGCGGCGACTCCTGCGGCACCGAATCCGCGTCGTCGAGCAGTGCGGAGCGGACAGCGTCCACGCCCCAGCGGGCGAACTGTTCCACCGTGCCGATGCCGCCGACGACCACCCGGTGGATGCGCTGCGGCGCCATCCCGACGAGCGCGAGCGTCACCCAGCTGCCCATCGAATAGCCGACGACGTCCACACGGTCGAGACCCTCCGCATCCAGCACGGCCAGCAGGTCGCCGGCGAGCAGCTGCGGCGAGTACGCAGCGGGATCGTGCGGCGCGGAGCTCGCACCGTGACCGCGCAGGTCGGGCACGATGGCGCCGCGGCCGGCCTCGGCGAGCGCCCGCACCCACCCGGTGGCCTCCCAGGTGAGGGAGCCGGTGGTGGCGAAGCCGTGCACCAGGAGCACCGGGTCGTCGCCGGGATGGCGTTCGTATGCGATGCGCATCCCGGTCGGTGTCGTCGCGGTGCTGATGCTGGTCACGGGTGTCAGTCCTCCGGCAGTTGCAGGCGCACGCGGCGCGCTGGCGCCTCCTCGACAGGCACGGTTCCGACGATACCCGCGGTGTCGTCGGCGACGGTGAACGTGATGAGCGACGCCCCCACCTCCAGGGTGTCCCCCTCCGCCGCGTGGAACCGGGTCACGGTCCCCGCCTGCGGCGACGGCAGTTCGACGGCCGACTTCGTCGTCTCGACCTCGACCAGCGGCGCGTTGCGCTCGACGAAGTCCCCTTCGGCGACCAGCCATTCCAGCACGGTCGCTTCCTGCAGGCCCTCGCCCAGGTCGGGCAGGGCGAACGTGATCTCAGCCACGGCGGTACTCCAAGGTCTTCTGGACGGCGTCCAGGATGCGGTCGATGCTCGGCAGGTACTCGTCCTCCAGCACCGGGGACGGGTACGGCACGTCCCAGCCGGTGACGCGCTGCACGGGGGCGCGCAGGTCGCCGAAGCAGCGTTCGGTGATGAGCGTGCTGACCTCGGCGCCGAGACCGGCGGTGAGCGGGGCCTCGTGCACGACGACGGCGCGCTTTGTCTTGGCGACGGAGGCGGCGAGCCCGTCGGCGTCGATCGGCTTCAGCCAGCGCAGGTCGACCACCTCGATCTCCACGCCGTCCTCCGCGCCGAGTTCGGCGGCCTGCAGGCAGCGGGAGACCATCGCACCCCACGCGACGAGAGTGACGTGCTTGCCCTGCCTGACCACCCGGGATGCGCCGACCGGCAGCCGCTCGGACAGCTCGGCCTCCTGCACGGCGGCCTTGTGCCAGTAGCGCGACTTCGGTTCGAGGAAGATCACGGGGTCGGGGTCGTCGATGGCTTGGCGCAGCAGCGTGTACGCCTCCGCCGGGGTGGACGGGGAGACCACCTTGAGCCCCGGCACGTGCGCGAACAGCGCTTCCAGGCTCTCGCCGTGGTGCTCAGGGGCGCGGATGCCGCCGAAGCTGGGGAGCCGCAGCGTGATCGGCATGGTGAACGCCCCGCGGCTGCGGTAGTGCATCCTGGCGACCTGGTTGACGATCTGGTCGATGGCCGGGTACGAGAACCCGTCGAACTGGATCTCCGGAACCGGACGCCAGCCTGCCATCGCGAGGCCGACGGCCATGCCCATGATCCCCGACTCCGCGAGGGTGGTGTCGAAGACGCGGTCGTCGCCGTACTTGGCGTTGAGCCCGTCGGTGACGCGGAACACGCCGCCGAGGGTGCCGACGTCCTCCCCGAAGACCAGGGTGCGGTCGTCGGCGGCGAGGGCGTCGTCGAGCGCGCGGTTGAGGGCACGCTGCATCGTCGTTAGTGTTGCCGCTCCGGTTGCCGTGGCGGTTGCAGTGTCAGACATGGCGCGACTCCTCCCAGGCCCGCTTCTGCCCGAGCAGGGCGGCGGGTGCATCGGCGAACACGAAATCGAACATCTCCTCGCCCGGCCGGCCGCCGAGCGCCGCGACATCGGCGCGGACGCGGTCGGTGAGCTCGTTGGCGGTGTCGGAGACTTCGGCGAAGAAGTCGTCGCCGACCGTCCCTGTGGCACGCAGCCGCTCCTCGCACAGCGACAGCGGGTCGCGGGCGAGCCAGCTCTGCTCCTCGTCCAGGCTGCGATAGCGTCCAGGATCGTCCGAGGTGGAGTGCGGGCCGAGCCGGTAGGTCATCGCCTCGATGACCGTCGGGCCTCCGCCTGCACGAGCGCGGTCGAGGGCGTCGCGGGTCGCTTCGTAGACGGCGACGACGTCGTTCCCGTCGATGCGCACCCCTGGCATTCCGTAGCCGGCCGCACGGGCGGCGACCGAGCCGCCCGCGACCTGCTTGGCGGTCGGCACGGAAATCGCCCAGCCGTTGTTCTGGCAGAAGAAGACGACCGGCAGCTGCGAGACGCCCGCGGTGTTCATCGCCTCGTGGATGTCGCCCTGCGAACTGGCTCCGTCCCCGAAGTATGCGATCGCGCATCCGCCGTTGCGGTCGAGCTTCGCGCCGAGCGCCCAGCCGACCGCGTGGGTGACGGCTCCGCCGACGACAGCGTTGATCGGCGCGAGCCGCGCGGCTGCCGCATCCCAGAGCCCGCCGTGCCAGGCGCCCTGGTGCGATGCGAGGTAGGCGACGGGGTCGACGCCCATGGCGACGGCGACGCCGAGCTCACGGTAGGTCGGGAAGGCGAAGTCACGCTCCAGGTCGAGCGCGGCGGCACTGCCCACCTGGGCGGCCTCCTGCCCGCGCATCGGTGCATAGCCGGGCACGATGCCCTGCCGCTGCATGGCGACGCCGTCGAGGTCGAGCCGCCGAACGGTCACCATCGTGCGATACAGCCGCCGCAGAAGGGCGGCATCGTCGCCGCGCGCGCTCACGGCGCTCTCGGAAGTGGTCAAGGTCATCTCGCCACTGTCGCAGGGGTGGATGCGGTGGGCAACACGCACAGCACAGGCTACTCACTCTGCTCATGGCGACGGTGAGCGCGACACCTTCACTGTGCATTCTGTGCAGTGAAGCGGCCGAGTGCGCGGCGGCCTGCTGGGTGCTACTCGACCGGCTCCACGACCGGCGCCGCCGCTTCCGCACCGCGCCGCTCAGGATGCGACGCATCCCGCCACAGCTTCGACGGCCACCAGATCGCACGCCCGATGTCGTAGGCGGCTGCTGGCACCAGCAGCGAGCGCACGATCACCGTGTCGAGGAGCACGCCGAACGCCACGATGAACGCGATCTGCACCAGGAACAGGATCGGGATCACCGCGAGCGCGGCGAAGGTCGCCGCCAGCACGACACCGGCTGAGGTGATGACGCTTCCCGTCACGCCGAGTCCGCGCAGGATGCCCGGCCGCGTCCCGATGCGGATGGACTCCTCCCGCACGCGCGTCATCAGGAAGATGTTGTAGTCCACCCCGAGCGCGACCAGGAACACGAACCCGAACAACGGAACCGACGCATCCGCCCCTGGGAAGTGGAACAGCCCGTTGAAGACGAGCGCTGAGACGCCGAGAGCGGCGGTGTATGACAGCACCACACTCGCGATCAGCAGGATCGGCGCAAGGATCGAGCGGAGCAACAGCATCAGGATCAGCAGGATGACCGAGAGCACGATCGGGATGATCTTGATCAGGTCGCTCTGCGCCGTGTCGTTGGTGTCGAGCGCGATGGCGGTGACACCGCCGACGAGCACGGTCGAGTCGGTCTTCGGCAGCGTCGCCCGCAGAGCGCGCACGGTCTGCTCGGCCGCGTCGGAGTCCGCCTCGGACGACAGGATCGCGTTGATGAGGACGCGGCCGTCCTTGACGATGGGGTCGGGCGAGAGCGAGCCCACCTGCTCACCGGGAAGGGTCGGCCTCGTGTTCCCGATGAAGATGGTCGCCCCGGCGATGCCATCAGTGCCCTGCACCGCCGAGAGCACCGCGTAGTCTCGGCCCTCCTTCGCCACGATGACGACGGGGCTGCCGGAGCCTGCATCGAAGTGCTTGGCGAGGATCTTCTGGCCGTCTGCCGCGTCCGACTGGGTGAGCACCAGCTGCGACTGCTCGACGCCGTTCGCCTTCAGTTGCGTCACACCGGCCGCACACGCGGCGAGCACGACGAAGGCGACGATCCAGGTCGCGCGCGGCCTGGTCGCGATGAGCGTCCCGACCCGGCGCCAGAGCCCTCCGATGCCTTCGAGCCCGGCGATCCGTCGCCCGTCCCGGTGAGTGTGCTCCATCGGTCGTTCGCCGACGAATTTCGGACGGAACGGCCAGAACGAGGCGCGGCCGAACACCACGAGCAGCATGGGCAGCAGTGTGAGAGCTGACAGCAGGGAGAACACGATGCCGATGGCCGCGATCGGGCCGAGGCTCTTGTTGGAGTTGAGGTCGGAGAACAGCAGGCAGAGCAGCGCCAGGATCACCGTGGCACCGGAGGCCGCGATGGGCTCCCACGCGGCACGCCAGGCGCGCCCGATGGCCGCCCAGCGCGATTCGACGTGTTCGAGCGACTCCCGGTAGCGGGCGACCAGCAGCAGCGAGTAGTCGGTGGCGGCGCCGATCACCAGGATCGACAGGATGCCCTGGCTCTGCCCGCTGAGCTTGATCCAGCCCCACAGCGCGAACAGATAGACCACCAGGATCGCGGCGCAGAGGGCGAAGATCGAGGTGAACAGCACGAGGAACGGCAGCACCAGCGACCGGTAGACCAGCAGCAGGATGACGAACACGGCGCCCACGGCCACGAGCAGCAGGATGCCGTCGATCCCGCCGAACGCGTTGACCAGGTCGGCGGTGAGACCGGCCGGCCCTGTCACCCAGCCCTGGGTGCCGTCCGGCAGGTTGTCCGCGACCACCGTTCGCAGATCGGCGACCACCGTTTTGACGTTGTTGGAGTCGGCGATCGGCACGATGAACTCGACCGCCTTGCCGTCATCCGACGGGATTGGGCCGGCGACGCTGGTCTGCGCAACCCCCTCCGGCTTCTGGACGCCGTCGACCTGGCCGAGCTTCACGCCCAGCGCGGCGTACTCCGCCAGCTGCGATGACGGGATGCTCGCGCCGGACTGCACGACGACGATCGCCGGGATCGCGTTCGAGTCCGTGAACTTCTGCTGCCAGTCCTGCACCTCGGTCGACTCCGCGCTCGCGGGGAGGAACGCGGCCTGGCCGTTCTCGGAGACGGACGAGAGCTTGCCGAACGTCGGCCCGCCGACGCCGGCGGCGATCAGCCAGATCACGATGACAACGGCGGGCAGCACGATCCGCAGCCAGCGCGCCGGAGTCCAGTCGGATCGGGTCTTCATCTGCGCCTCCGCGAATTAGCTAGCTAAGTTAGTAATCAGCTTAGCGCGGATAGCCTCCGCGACACCACCGGACCGTGGCTAGTCAATATCCTTGAAAACTACTTGACCTCGACCTTGCCGTCGACGATCTCCGCGCGCAGAGACGAACGGTAGGGCTTCACATCGACGGTTTCGCTCACCGGAGTGCCCTGATAGTTGAAGCCCGTGAGCGCTGCGCTCATCGCTCCTCCCTCGACAGTGAAGTCCTTCAGCGAGCCATCCACCGTCGGGATCACCGCGGGGTATTCAGCAATGGTGACTGCGAGGCTTTCGGTATCGGAGGACACCCACGCCTCGGGATAGTCGGCCGCGAGCCCGCAGTCCCGCAACGCGTCGCGACTCGTATTGACCCGGCATTCGTCGATTCGCGCCTTGAGCACTGCGGCGACAGCGTCGAGGTAGGCCCGGCTGGGGGTAACCTTCACGCCCTTTGGCTGCCCGGCACCGGATGCGACGGTCAGCCAGGCACCCTCCGAAACCGTGAGGAATTCGGTCGCGCTGTCGAGCTTGTACACAGCGGGATACGCGACCTGGGTGAACGTGCTTGGATCAAGGCTTCCTTCGAGTCCTGGCACGCTGAATTCAGCCCCGGACGCGTACGGCACGGAAACCCGGGGCGTCAGAGCCGTGGCCACATACCAACCATGGTCGTCCTTTTCGAGCGCGATGTATTGCTGGTAGCCACGTGAACCCAATTTGAACCTGACTTGAGCGCTCGCTGCGTCGCCGCGGCCCACCACGCCCCTGACGGAGAACTCCCGGATGCGTTCCGCCTTCGACAGCACCGCCTCAGTCAACATGATGTTGTTCTCGTCGGTCATATCGGTCCGCGCGATTTCGTTCGCGCGCTTCGCGTCGCCGTCTGCGATCGCCTGCACGTACTCTTTCGCAAGTGATTCCGCACCGCTGACGTCGCCGCTTCCACCCCCATCGTCGTCCCGCGCCGAGTTCACGAGCAGGACGACGGTGATCACCGCACCGCCCCAAATCTTGTGAACAGATAGCGTCAAGCCTACCGCACAAGAATGAAGGATCTAAAATACAGTCAGTCGGTCTCGACCAGCTCTGCCCCCGCGTGCGCCAGCTCGGCCAGCGCCGCTTCCGACGACTCCGGTGCGACCCCGGCGACCAAATCGGTGAGCACGCGCACGCGCTGACCGTGACCGAGCGCGTCCAGTGCCGACGCACGCACGCAATAGTCGGTCGCGATGCCGACGACGTCGATCTGGTCGATGCCGTGCTCGTCGAGCAGGTTGTGCACGCTCGACCCGGCCTCCGTATGCCCCTCGAAGATCGAGTACGCTGGCACGCCCTGCCCCTTCCGGATGTGGAACGTCACCGCGGAGGTGTCGAGCGCCGGGTGGTACTCCGCACCGGTCGTCCCCGCGACGCAATGCCGCGGCCAGGTGCTGACGAAGTCCGGAGCAGCATCCGTCGCGAAGTGGCCGCCGTTGTCGTTGCCGGCGTCATGCCAGTCGCGGCTGGCGAAGATCTGCGCGTACTCACCGGCGTGGGAGGCGAGATACCGGCTGATCCCCGCCGCGACCGCCGCGCCTCCTGTGACACCGAGCGCACCGCCCTCGGTGAAGTCGTTCTGCACGTCGATGATGAACAGGGCCTTGCCCATGGTCGCCTCCGTCACTGATTGGAGAGGTTGCCACCGCAGTTGTAGAAGCCGGTGACGAGCGTGTCGATCGCCTGCTTGGCATTGTCCCCCACATTGCCGAGAGCGAACACGGCGAAGGTCAGCGGAGTGCCGTCCGCGGCGTTCACGATCCCGGACAGCGTGTATCCGTTGTTGATCCAGCCGGTCTTCGCGAGCACGGCGCCCCTGGCGACCGCGTTGGCTCCGGTGAACCTGCTGTAGCCAGGGCCGAGTGTTCCAGACTGCCCGGAGACGGGCAGGCCGTCGTAGACGACGCCGAGGCCGTTCTGTTTGTTGAGAACCTTGATGAACAGCTGCGTCAGATACGACGGCGGCACGGCGTTGTCGCCGCTCAGCCCGGACCCGTCGGCGATGTGGATGCCCGTGGTGTCGATCCCGTACGGCTTCAGCGCAGCGAGCACCCCGGCGTTCTCGGCGTCGAAGGTGTTGCCGGCGCCCGTCTTGATCGCGACGAGCCTGGCGAGCTCCTCCATGATCGTGTTGTCGGAGACGCTCATCGCCTGGTCGATCAGCGTCGTGACGGGCTGGGACTGCACGGCCGCGAGCTGCTGGGCGCCAGCAGGGGCCGTGCCGGAGCTGACAGGGACGTTGGTGCCGAGGTACTGCTGGAAGTACTGCACGGCGCGGGCGACGGGGTCCGTGCTGCGCGGGGACTCGACGGCAGTGGGATCGTCCCTGTCGCCGTCGACCTGCAGCGCCGTCATGTACGGCGTCGAACCCTCGACCACGCGCTCCTCGCGTTCGTCCCAGCTCGGCTGCCAGACCGGTCCGCCGAACAGCGACGTGTCTGTGACGATCGAGGTGATCGGCTGGCCGCCCATCGCCTGGGTGACCTGAGTGGCGAGATCCTGGATCTTCGGGGCGTCCGTGTAGAAGGAGGCCTGTCCGTCCGGAAGGCGGGACAGTGTCACGTCCCCTCCCCGACGAGCACGATCTGGCCGGGAACACTGCCCTTCACGACAGTCGTGGACACGCGGTAGTCGGGTCCGAGCACCTGCAGAGCCGCGGCGGAGGTGAGCGTCTTCAGCACGCTCGCGGTCGGGCCCGGCGTGGTTCCATTGCGGTCGAACAGCACCTCGCCGGTGCGCGCATCCACCACCTGCGCTTCGAGGTTGCCGAGTCTGCCATCCTGCGAAAGCGAGGCGACCGAACAGGTGCGCACGCGGCTCGCGGCCGGTTGATTGGCCGGGACGGGACGAACGGGATCGGCCGTCTTGATCGGTGTCGGAGTGGGCGACGGGCTCGCGCTGTGAGTCGGAGCGCCTGCCGCCTCGGCCGGCGAGCCGACGGTCGCACCGAGAGCGACCGAGCCGGCGCCGAGGATGACGAACGCGGCGGACGCCCCGGCGATGATCCACGCCTTGGGGTGCTTCCTGATGGCCGTCAGCACTCCGCCGAGGCCAGCGCCCAGGCCAGCACCGAGTCCGGCACCGCCGCTCGTGCGCTCCTCCGACCGGCGCGCGGCGCGGGTCGACGAGGTGGCGGGCTCGCTCGTGTCGAGGGAGTCCGTCCGGGGGACGATGGTGGCGGGGGTGTCGGTCGAGTCAGGCTCAGAGCCGTTCGACATGCCAATATCGGGCTGGTCCGATTCGCGCATCCGGGTATATTACCTGCGTTTACTGGGAGCGCGACATCCGGCCGCCCTCGATCACGGCACGACGACCACCAGGTAGTCGTCGAATTTCACCGTCACCGGCGTGAGCGTCGCCGACGCCGACACGTACGAGCGGAGCCCGACGGAGCCGGATGCCTGCAGCGCGGCGGTGGCGTCTGTCACGCTCACCTGCCATGCCGCCGGTTCGGCCTGGATGGCCGGCCAGACCTTGGCGCTCACGGTGGTCGGCGACGTGCCGGACACCTGGACGCGCAGGTTCAGCTGCTGACCGGCCACGTACGTGAGTCCGGAGACGGGTACGGCTGCGATGGCGTTGCCGCTCTGCAGAAGCTGGACCTGCACAGCCCCGCTCGCGCTGATCCAGGCGCGTCCCTCGTAGCCGACCGATCCCACCTGCCGCCCGATCGCCGAGACGAAGATCCCGCCTCCGGATGGCGCGACATCGGTGGTGAAGGTCACCGTGGTGTCCGTGCGGTTCGCCGACACCGCGTTCAGCGTCTCCGTCTTGGTGAGACCGGCCGGGTCGATCATCTGACCCGTCCCCGATCCGACGACGTACGCCGTCGCGACCCCGGCGCCGGTCCACGCTCCCCCGGTGACCGCCGACCCCCAGCCATTCGCGACCGATCGCTCGAAAGCGTCTTTCGCCACGGTGCTGCCCGTGGTCGCAGTCACGGTGACCGGCTTGCTCGTGGTGGCTTGTCCACCGCGGTTGTCTGTGACATTGAGGGTGACGGTGTATGTGCCGGCCGCCGCGTATGCGTGACCAGCGGTGGCTCCCGTCGCCGTCCCTCCGTCGCCGAAGGTCCACGCATATGCCGCGATCGACCCGTCCGGATCACTGGATGCGCTGCCGTCGACAGAGACGGACAGACCGCTCGGCGTCGCCACGAACGAGGCGGTCGGGTTCTGGTTCGCCCCGCCGCCAACGATGGTGACGGTGTTGCCCGCGCGGTTGATCTGGTTGCCGTCCGGGTCCGTCACGTACAGCCGATAGGTGTGCTGGCTGCCTCCGGCGAGCCCGCTGTCTGTGAAGCCCATGGCCGGAGTGTTCCAGAAGGTGGAGAGCTGATTGGCCTGGTAGATCGGGCTGGCGGTGTTGCCGTCACGGACCAGCTTGTATGTGAGGTTCGTGTTGTCCTGGTCGTAGGTCGACGTCCAGGTGACCCTGGCCTGGCCTGCCGTCGTCGACGTGGCATTCGGTGTCATGGCCGTGTTGTTGTTCGGCCCCACCGTGCTGCGCACGACGTTGTCGAATGCGTACCGGGCGAGCCCGTATTGCGCGACCCCGTTCACGAACGGGAACTCGCCGCCGACGACGAGGTACTGGCTGTTGCCCGCCAGACTCCAGGCCGCCTGCCCCTGACCCGTGAACGACCCTGTCACGTAAGCGGGGTACCAGTTGAGCTGTGTCGGCGACGGCTGTCCGCTGAAGTTGAAGTAGCTACGGTTGCCGTCGTTCGTGAGCCTGCCGGTCGTCGCCTTCGAGAAGGCGATGGAGTGGTGGTACGAGCGCGGATTCGTCTCGGGGAAGGCGCCGACGTTGCGGCAGTCGTGCGGATGGCCGACCGCATAGAGCGCGTTCCCGAGCGGATAGACCGAGTACGTGTCGCCGTGGCAGTCTTCGAGCCAGATCAGCGCCCCCGTGTTCGCGTCCGCCGAGAAGCTGCCCTCCAGATTGCCCCCGGAGCCGTAGACGTATCCGGCGCCGTAGATTCGGTCGGATGTTGCAGCGAGCGTGGTGATGCCGGCCTGAACGCCCGCATCCCGGACGACCGAGTTGGCGGGGAACGGCAGGTTCGCCCCTGTCGTGCCGTTCAGCATGGCGAGACCGTAGTGGGCACTGCCGTTCATGTTCTGGAATCGACCCCCCGCGTACACCTTGGTGCCATCGGGGCTGACGGCCAGTGCGTCCACGACGTAGTCCGCACTGGCGGCCCACGTGGTGATCAACGACCCGGTGGCCGCATCGATCTTGGCGATATAGCCGCGGGTCGTTCCGTTCACGCTCGAGAACGTTCCTCCGGCGTAAACGGCTGTGTTGGTCGCTGCGAGCGCGCGCACTTCGCTCTCCATGATCGGCCGGAAGGAACTCACCACCTGCCCGGTCGCCGTACTGATCGCGACGATGCGGTAGTAGTTGCCGCCACCGGCCGTGGTGAAGTCACCCCCGACGTAGACGCGCGAGCCGTCCGGGGTGGCCGCGATGGCCAGTCCCTGCGCGTTCAGCGGCACATTGAAGCTGGAAAGGAGGGCGCCGGTGGTGACGTCGTACGCGAGCAGGTTGCTGCGCGGCGTGGTGTTCGACCCTGCCGGTGATCCTGCGGGTCGCGCCGTCGTGAACTTGCCGGCGACATAGACGGTGTTGCCGACCACGACCTGCGCCCAGGCGACGCCGTCGATCTGCGTAGTGGGGAGGGCGGCTGCGCTGACCGTCGGAGGGGTGGCCGGGTTGTTCGGATCGGGCGGCATGGTGTCGGCGCTGGCCGGGCCGGCGATCGCCAGTCCTCCGAAGACGAGACCGATGGCGGCCGCGATGGACGCAGCGACGCCGAGTCCACGGGACCGTGACAGGCGGAAAATACTCATGACAACCTCTGGCAGGCACGTCGTCGCACGGAATACGTGCGGGATGCGCGCCGAGGGCTCTGCGCTGCGGGTCACTGGTGTGCTGCGTGTCGCAGGCCTCAGGCGCTGTGTGAAGTTCCGGTTCGCGCTGTGGTCCCCGCTCCTGCTTACGAGTTCCGGCCGCGAGTCCGGCCGGTGTCAGCCCGACCAAACCTGAATGATTCTCAACTTGTGACCAGAGTACGCCTCAGACCGCCCTGTCGACCCCGTGCTGGCACGGATTAATCATGAGCCGTCGGGCGAGGGCGCGAGACGCGCTGGAGCCGCCACCGCCGGTGACGCCGTGACGCGCCCCCTGTTCCTCAGCCGCATTGCGGGCTTCTCGATCGCGTACCAGCTTCCCGTTGCGACAGCGAGGGTGATCACCGTTGCGACGATCGCGAACACGGGCACACCGACGACGGCGAGGCCGGCAGAGGCGAGTACCTGCTGGACAGGAAACGCGTAGATGTACGTGCCGTACGACACATCGTTCTGAAGACGCAGTCGGCGGATCTTCGTCAGAGCGCCGGCACCGATCAACCCGAACGCCAGTGGAATGGCGGCAACCACGCGATAGTCGGGCAGGAGGGCGGCCAGGGCGACGACCACGAACGCCCCGCCGATCAGCCACCCGTTGACGGGTATCAGGCGCCTGAACTGGTAGACCAGCGCACCGGCCGCGAACATCAGACCGAAGCGGGCCCCGTTCACCAGATAGAAGTTGCCTGCGGCGCCCAGATCCGTGGCGACCACCACGGCGAGACAGGCGAGGAAGACGGCCGGGATGGTGAGCCTGAACCTGAGCAGCCGCGTGAGCCCCAGCGCGAGAACGCCGAGATAGCACAGGAACTCCCACCACAGCGTCCAGAGGGAACCGTTCCAGACGCCCGGGTACGGAACGCCGGTCGGCGTCTCGCCGATGCCCGTCTCCGTGATGAGCAGCCCAGCGTTGTGCGTCACGTAGGTCACGGCGTCGGCGACGTAGCTGTCCGGGAACTGCTGCCTGGCCAGCAGGATGCCAAGGGGCGCGAGACCGACCGCGGTCACCAGAAGGCACACCCAGAACGCCGGCACGATGCGCAAGAACCGGGCCTTCAGATACGGCCACCAGCGCGGGCGGCGCATCCAGCTGGAGACGATCAGGAACCCTGAGATGGCGAAGAAGCCGTCCACGCCCCCTTCGCCCAGCAGTTGCGTGACAACAGTCCCCGGATGCGGCGCTCCCGTGATCGGGAAGGAGTGCCAGACGATGACACTGATCGCGAGCGTCAATCGGACAGCATTGAGAGCGTTCAGTTTCGGGTCGAACGCCTGGTCGAGTGTGCGCCCCGATCCTCTGAGGTGAGTAATGCTCATGTTGGCTGAGAGTACTCTCAATCAGTCCAACCGTTCTACCCCTTCCGAGGATGGAAACGAGAAAAGCCCCGTCCGGAGACGGGGCTGATGGAGCCGCCCAAGGGAATCGAACCCTTGACCTTCTCATTACGAGTGAGATGCTCTGCCGACTGAGCTAGGGCGGCGTGGGCCTTGCCCGAGGGGCGTGACGCACAGTCAGATAGCTTACCCGATCCTGGAGGGTGCCACTGACCATCTGAGATTGTCTGTCAGCGAACCTGGTTCCCGAGCGCCTGAAGCTGAGCGAACGAACTGCGGAGGCGATCGGCAAGCGGTTCGACGCCGCCGTGGTCCGCCCAGCACGACCAGGCGTGACGCATCCCGGCGAACGAGACATAGGTGACCAGGCGCGCACGCTGGTGAAGCGATTCCTGGTCTTCGGCGAGTTGCGGGTCGTCGTGGGCGAGGCGGCGCTGCACGATGGCGCTCAGGGCGTCCTCGAACTGGTGCATGCTCGCCATGCGCTGCGCGAAGAGCTCCGGGTTGTCTTTGAGGAGGGCACGGCGCAGGTTGTGGAGTTCGTGGACGCTCCTGCCGGAGTCTGCGGCCGCCGTCGGGTCGTCGTCCGTCAGCTCCACCGTATCGATCGCCGCCACGAGCAGTTCGCCGATGCCGTCGAGGATGGGTTCGCCTGGGCCGGCGTCGATGAACCGCTCGATGCGCTCCTCGTCCGGTAGCTCGGGGAGTTCGCCGATGATGGCGGACTCCTTGGACGGGAAGTAGTTGAAGAACGTGCGCGGCGACACGTTGGCGGCGTGGCTGATCTCGTCGATCGTGACGCGGTCGAAGCCGCGTTCGCTGGCGAGTTCGAGTGCCGCCAGCTGGATCGCGCGCCTGGTCGCGAGGCGCTTCCGCTCCCGCAGCCCGAGTTCCTCCTGCACCATGCTCATGGGACGATTATTTCATCGTCTGCAAAATTGCACCACTCCAGAACGGCATGTTCAGCAGGTCTTTCCGGCTTCCGGGATCGTGCCCTTCACGAGGAAGTCGTCGACCGTGCCGTTCACGCACGAGTTGGACTTGTTGTACGCCGTGTGACCCTCGCCCTTGTAGGTCAGCAGGTGACCGTTCTCCAGCTCGCCCGCGAGGTTCTTCGCCCACACGTACGGCGTCGCCGGGTCGTTCGTGGTGCCGACGACCAGGATGGGCGCCGACCCCTTCGCAGCGATCGGACCGCGCTCGACAGTCGAGGTGTACGGCCAGTTCGCGCAGCCGATGTCGCCGTATGCCATGTACTGGCCGATCACCGGCGCGGCCTTCGCCAGCTCCGCTGCTTGGGCGCGCATCAGCGTCGGGTCGGCGTCGTAGGTGTAGTCGAGGCAGTTGATCGCCATGAACGCCTCGGTGGAGTTGTCGCCGTACGTGCCGTCCTGCTGCCGGTTGTTGTACGCGTCGGCCAAGGTGAACGCCGTGGAGGCGCTCCCCTTCATCACCGAGGTGAACATGTCCGACAGGTACGACCAGGCCGTCGCGTCGTAGAGCGGGTAGATGATTGCGGTGACGAGCGTGTTCGCCCCGAGTTCACGGCCGTCCGAGTTGCGGATGGGGCTCTTCTCGACCGAGGCGAGCAGCTGGCTGATGGTCGTCATCGCGTCGTCGACCGACCCGCTGAACGGACATCCCTTCTGCGTCAGGCAGTCCTTGAGGTAGGCACGAAGCGCGCTCTCAAAGCCCTCGGACTGCACCTTGGTCACATCGAAGTTGCTCGCGGCAGGGTCGAGCGCGCCGTCGAGGACGAGACGGCCGGTCTTGCCGGGGTAGAGGTCGGCGTAGACGGCGCCGAGGTACGTGCCGTATGAGTATCCGAGGTAGTTCAGCTTCTTGTCGCCGAGGACGGCACGGAGCAGGTCGAGGTCGCGCGCTGCACTGACCGTGTCGACGTGCTGGAGCAACGCACCGGTGTTCGTGGAGCACGCCGAGCCGAAGGCTTTCGAGCTGGTCGCGTTCTCGGCGATCCACTGATCTGAGCCGCGGGTGCCCGGCGTGATGTCGTAGAGGTATGCGTCCATCTGTTTGGCGTCGTAGCACTTCACCGCCGTGGAGTGGCCGACACCGCGAGGGTCGAACCCGACCACGTCGAAATGCTGCTGCAGGGTGCTGTCCGTCGCATAGTCGACGGAGTCCCTCACGAAGTCGTAGCCTGAGCCGCCAGGGCCCCCGGGATTCACCAGCAGCGACCCCTGCTTCGTGCCCTTGGCCGTCTGACGGATGAGTGCGAGTTCAATCTCGCCCGCCGACGGGTTCTTCCAGTCGAGCGGCGCCTTGGCCGTCGCACACTGTTTGCCGGAGGCGCAGCTCTTCCAGGTGAGCACCTGGCTGTAGAAGGGCTGCAGGTCGGCGGCCACCTGCTCTGCGGCCGGTGTCGATGTCTGCGCCGTCTTCGCCGGGATGAACCAGGTGACGCATCCAGTGAGGGTGAGGGCCACGATCGCGGCGACGGCGACGAGAGCGGTGCGGGTACTGCGGCGACGCGCTCCGCGGCGGGAACCGGTTGCGTCAGAAGCGATGGTGCGGCCAGGGCGGGTGGTCACTGGTCGTTCCCCTTTCGAGCGGCACCGCCGCGCAGGATGGTCGTGAGCATGGCCTCGATCGCCAGTGCTGGGGCGACGTTGCCGTCGATCCTCTGCCGGGCGGTGGCGATCGCATCCATCGCCGCGAGCGTAGCCGCGGGAGTCGTGTGAGTGCTGAGAGCATCCAGCCTGTCGCGCAACTCCCTGTTGACGAGTTCGCTCGCGCTGCCGAGCTGCAGCATCATCACGTCGCGGAACAGCGAGAGCAGATCGACGAGGATGCGGTCGATCCCGTCGCGCAGGCTGCGCGTCGCCCGTCGTTTCTGGTCCTCTTCGAGCTGGCGGAGCTGCGAGCGCAGGGCGGGAGGGATGGTCCCGCCCGGTTCGATGCCGAGCGAGCGCAGCGCGTGCTCGCGCTCCTCGGCGTCCCGCTCCTCGGTGATCGCCTTGGCGTCGGCGCCCGCGATCTCGAGCAGGCTGGCCGCCGTGATCACCGCGTCGGACACCGACCGGATACGCAGCACCAGCTCCAGTGTGTCGTCGCGCCTGCGTCTGGCTTCATCGTTGGTCGCCAGCCGGTGCGCCATGCCGATGTGGCTCTGGGCGTGCCTCGCAGCACGCTCGGCGGTCACGGGATCGACGCCGTCTCTGCGCTCGATCAGGGCGGCGACGTCGGAGACGCCGGGGACTCGCAGCCGCACGGTGCGCACGCGCGAGCGGATGGTCGGGATCAGGTCGGCGTCGCTCGGAGCGCAGAGGATCCACACGGTGCGCTCCGGCGGCTCTTCGAGCGCTTTGAGGAGCACGTTGGAGGTGCGCTCGCTCATCCGGTCGGCGTCTTCGATGATCATCACGCGGTAGCGGCCGACCGACGGGGAGAACTGCGAGCTGGAGACGAGCGTCCGCACCTCCTCGATGGAGATGATCACGCGCTCCGTGCTGAGGACGGCCAGGTCGGGGTGGGTCCGCGCGTCCACCTGACGCTGCGTCGCCAGGTCGCCCTCCGGCGTGCCCGGGCTGAGCAGCGCCGTGGCGAAGGCGAAAGCAAGGTTGGACCGACCGGAGCCGGGAGGCCCGGTGATCAGCCAGGAGTGGGTCATGCTGCGGCTCATCGAGGAGCCGGTGGCCGCCGCTGCGCCCTCACCAGTGGATGCGCTGGGCGCCGACCCGCCCTCTGCTGCGGCGTTGAAGATGGCGATCGCGTCGTCCTGACCCGTCAGGTCGTCCCACACTGCCATGCCTCCCAGGCTAGCGGTCGCCACAGACACCGCCCGACGTGGGAGGAACGGGAGGCCGGTCAGACATGCGGTTCGAGCCGCGCACGGATGTCCGCCGCGATCTCGTCGACTGGACGCGACGCATCCACCACCAGGAACCGCTCGGGCTCGGCCTCGGCAAGGCCCAGGTATGCGGCTCGCACGCGCGCGTGGAAGTCCGACTTCTCGGCCTCCAGCCTGTCGTAGCGCGTGCGGGAGGAGTCGAGCCTGGCGCGCGCGGTGGTCTCGTCGAGGTCGAGGAGGATGGTCAGGTCGGGGAGCAGGCCCTGCGCCGCCCACAGGGAGAGGTTGCGGATCTCGACGGGGTCGAGAACACGGCCGGCCCCTTGGTAGGCGACGGACGAGTCGAGGTAGCGGTCCTGCAGCACGACCTCCCCGCGCTCCAGTGCCGGTCGCACGAACGTTTCGATGTGATGCGCACGGTCGGCCGCGTAGAGCAGCGCCTCGGCGCGCGCCGCGATGTCACCGCGGTGGTGGAGCACGATCTCGCGGATCTCGACGCCGACCTCCGTCCCGCCCGGCTCACGGGTGCGCACGACGGTGCGGCCGCGGCCCGCGAGCCACTCCTCGATCAGCTTCGCCTGCGTGGACTTGCCGGTTCCGTCGCCGCCCTCGATGGTGATGAAGAGCCCGCGACCGTCCCGCTCCGCGTCGGTCCCGCTCACTCGGCAGCCGGCTTCGTGGCCGCCGCCTTGCGCGTGGTGGTGGTCTTGGCCGCGGTGGTCTTCGCGGCAGTGGTCTTCGCAGCAGTCGTCTTCGCCGCCGTGGTCTTCGCCGGCGCCTTCTTGGCTGGGGCCTTCTTCGCGGGTGCCTTCTTGGCGGGAGCCTTCTTGGCGGGAGCCTTCTTGGCCGGTCCCTTCGCGCGCTTGTCGGCGAGCAGCTGCACGGCGCGCTCGAAGTCGACTTCCTCGACCGTCTCGCCGCGCGGGATGGTGGCGTTCGTCTCTCCGTCGGTCACGTATGGACCGAAACGGCCGTCTTTGACCTTGATCGGCTTGCCACTGACCGGGTCGGCGTCGAACTCTTTGAGAGCGCTGGAGGCACGGCGGTTGCCGTACTTCGGCTGCGCGAACAGTTCGAGGGCACCTGCGAGGTCCATCCCGAAGATGTCGTCCTCGCTCGGCAGTGAACGTGTGTCGGTGCCCTTTTTCAGGTAGGGACCGTATCGCCCGTTCTGCGCCTGGATCTCTTCGCCGCTTTCCGGGTCGAGCCCGACGGTGCGCGGGAGATCGAGAAGCTGCAGCGCTGTTCCGAGGTCGAGGGTCGCGAGGTCCATGGTTTTGAAAAGGGAGGCCGTGCGCGGCTTGACGGCCGCAGCCTTCTTCGTCGTCTTCTTGGCGGGGGCGGCGACGACTTCTCCGGTGGCCTGGTCGACGGTCTCCGCCGCAGACTCCGCGGCGGGCTCCTCAGGGTCGACCTCGGTGACGTACGGACCGAACCGGCCGTCCTTCGCCACGATGTTCTTGCCGTTCTCCGGGTTGACGCCGAGAACCCTGTCCGTGAGGACGGGCGCTTCGATGAGCTCGTGCGCCTTGGCGGGCGTCAGCTCGTCGGGGGCGAGCTCCGGCGGGATGTTCACCCGGCGCGGGGTCGCGCCTTCTGCTGCGCTCTCCTCTGCGACCTCGAGGTATGGACCGTACTTGCCGATGCGCAGTGTCACGTCGTCGTCGATCGCGATCGAGTTGATGCTGCGTGCGTCGATCTCGCCGAGGTTGTCGATGACCCGGCGGAGGCCGGTGTGCTTGTCGCTGCCGAAGTAGAAGCTGTTGAGCCAGTCGACGCGCTCCGCTTCGCCGTCGGCGATGCGGTCGAGGTCGTTCTCCATCTCTGCGGTGAAGTCGTACTGGACGAGGTCGCCGAAGTAGTCCTCGAGCAGACGGACGACGGAGAACGCCACCCAGCTCGGCACGAGAGCTTGGCCTCTGGGCGTCACATAGCCGCGGTCGACGATCGTGGAGATGATGCTGGCGAATGTCGACGGCCGGCCGATGCCGAGCTCTTCGAGCGCCTTGACGAGGCTGGCCTCCGTGTAGCGCGGCGGCGGGGTCGTCTCGTGGCCGTCTGCTTCGACGTCTTGAACGCTCAGCCCCTGGCCGGGCTGCAGCGGCGGAAGCTTCGCGTCGGCGGCGTCGGCCGAGTTTCGTTCCTCGTCCTTGCTCTCCTCGTAGGCGTTGAGGAATCCGCGGAACGTGATGACCGTACCACTCGCCGTGAACTCGCCGACGGTGCCCTCGTGGGCGCCTTCGGTGATCTTCGTCTCGACGGTGACGGACGCCGTCTGGCCTTTCGCGTCCGCCATCTGCGAGGCGACGGTGCGCTTCCAGATCAGGTCGTACAGCCGGAACTCGTTGCCACGAAGGACCTTCTCGAGCTCGGACGGCGTGCGGAAGACCTCACCGGACGGACGGATCGCCTCGTGCGCCTCCTGCGCGTTCTTGCTCTTCGACGCGTAGGTGCGCGGCTTCTCGGGCACCGTCTCTGGGCCGTAGAGTTTGGCCGCCTGGTTGCGGGCGGCGTTCGTCGCCTGCTGCGAGAGCGACGCGGAGTCGGTTCGCATATAGGTGATGTAGCCGCTCTCGTACAGCGACTGGGCGACGCTCATCGTCTGCTTCGCGGAGAAGCGCAGCTTGCGCGCCGCTTCCTGCTGCATGGTCGAAGTGGTGAACGGCGCCGCGGGACGACGAGAGTACGGCTTGGAGTCGACCTTGCTGACGCTCACGACAGTGCTCGGCAGCGAGATCGCCGCGGCCAGGCTGGTCGCCGTCTCCTCGTCGAGGGTGCGGGCGGACGAGGTGAGCTTGCCGTGGTCGTCGAAGTCGCGGCCGGTGGCGACGCGCTCTCCGGAGAGCCTGGCGAGCCTGGCTTCGAATCCGTTCGCCTCTTCCGGGGTGAAGTGCGCCGTGAGCCCCCAGTACGAAGCGGGAACGAACGCGAGACGCTCGCGCTCTCGATCGACGACGAGCCTCGTCGCCGCGGACTGCACTCGACCGGCAGACAGGCCGGGACCGACCTTGCGCCAGAGGACGGGCGACACTTCGTAGCCGTACAACCGGTCCAGGATGCGCCTGGTCTCCTGGGCGTCGACGAGTGCTGTGTCGATCTCTCTGGTGTTGTCGCGCGCCTTCTCGATGGCGTCCTTGGTGATCTCGTGGAACACCATCCGCTTCACGGGGACCTTCGGCTGCAGCACCTCGACGAGGTGCCACGCGATGGCCTCTCCTTCGCGGTCCTCATCAGTGGCGAGCAGGAGTTCGTCGGCGTTCTTCAGTGCACGTTTGAGGTCGGCGACCGTCTTCTTCTTCTGGTCGGAGACGACGTAGTAGGGCTCGAAGCCCTTCTCGACGTCGACCGAGAACTTGCCGAGGGACCCCTTCTTGAGCTCCGGCGGCAGGTTCTTGGGCTCGATGAGGTCGCGGATGTGCCCCACGGACGCCATCACTTCGTAGCCTTCGCCCAGATACTGAGCGATCGACTTCACCTTGTTCGGTGACTCGACGATGACGAGTTTCTTCGTGCCAGACACCTGACTCCTCTTATATGTACGCACTGTGTTGCAACAGTTAGACGTTCGTAGCGCGCTCCCCCGGCGCCGCACCCCTGCGGCGAGCGTGGGCCACACGGCCCGACAGGCAAACCATACACACCCGAGCCGCTTGTCTGCCTAATCGCCCGATCTTCGTTCGCCGAGGGCGCAGCCCTTGCGGTGGCCGGGGGCGGGAGGAAAATGAGGTCATGGCTACCACTTCAACGACGACGTATACCGCCAAACTGACCGACGGCCCCCTCGAGGGCAAGACCATCGCAACCGAGTACCTCGGCACGGGCGACCCGCGCCCCCGCCTCGAGATCCCCTCGCACACCGCTGGCAAGCGCTACCTCTATATCCGCTCCTCCTCCATCGAGTTCGCCTCCGACGACGCCCTGGACCGCCGTCCGAGCGCCGTGGAGTATCGCTATCTGGAGGCCATCTTCGACTGAACGGCGCGCGGGGCCCGCTCGGGTTGCGTCCGGCTAGGGCGTTCCCGGTGGTCCTGCGCGTGCGGTCGAGCGCGCTGGCAGCCCGAGATACCACACAGATGTCGTGACGACGGCGACGACCCCGTCGATCATGCACGCCTCCACCCGTGCTGCGTTGACCTCGGCGACCCTCGCCGCCTCTACACACGGACTCCCCGGCCGCAGCCCCGATGCGATGTCTGCCGCAGCGAGCGCCGCACCATCGGCGGCGACCGCTGCGACGCGCCGCGCCCCGAACGCGCCGGCCAGCCCGACCGCTACCGTCGTCGCGCAGACCAGCACCCCGATCACCGCCACCGCGAGCACTCCAGCCGCGCCACGCTCATCACGAGTCAGGCCGCACACCCCGGCCGCGCCACGACCGATCCAGCGCCCGATCCACCGCCCGGCTACTCGTCCAGCGCACACGCCCGGGCAGCGACGGTCAGCCCCAGCGCTCCGAGCCCTGTCACGGCGCTCGCGCTCGTCGCGTTCACACACACCATTCCTCCTTCTCTTTCGACGTCCAGCTGCACATTCGCTGCCGGCCCTCCGGCCGCGGCCGGGTCGTCGCCACGGGCGAGCAGTCTCGCCGACTGCGCTGCCGCATCCACCATTCGCGTTTGTTGCGTCGCCGCCTGCACCGCCCCAAGGCACAGCGCCAGGCAGGCGAGCACCGCGGGGAGCGCCACCGCGAACTCGGCGGTCACGCTCCCCCGCTCGCCTTCACCCACCGGTGGTGAGCGCACGCGTGACCAGATCCGTGAGGATCGCCTTGACCTCGTCACCCCGCAGCAGCACGACCAGCAGCCCGGCGAACCCGACCGCCCCCATCGTCGCGACCGCATACTCCGCCGTGGCCGACCCTCTCTCTTCAGTGATGACCCGTCTGATGAATCCAGCCATGGTTCTCTCTCCTTCGTGTGTCCCGGATCGGCCGCGGGCTGCGACCTCTTTCCCAGCCTCGTCGGATGCCCTCCCGGCCGCCGCGTGTTCTGCAGATCGGTGGAGAACCTTCAGAAGGCGCCGACTGTGGAGGAGACGATCGACAACACGATCGGCGCCACCCCGAGGAGCATGAAGCTCGGGAGCACGCACGCCCCGAGGGGAAGCATCGACCGGACGGCGAGTGCTGCGGCATCGCTTCGCCCCTCCAGGCGCCGTCGGCGCCTCGCCTGGGCTGCCGCGCTCCTCAGCAGGTCGACGGCGGGCGCACCGGCGCGCTGCGCCAGGGCGAGGATGCGGACCGCATCCAGCCTGTCATCCTCGTCCGTCCCGCCGGCCCGGGCCGCCTCACCCGACCGGCCTGTCCCAGCTGCCCGGAGGCCCCCGCCGAGCCCTGAGCCCTCCGGGCCGGACCACGCTTCGTCGCAGAGCATCAGAGCGCTCTGCACGCCGAGCCCTCCGCTCAGCGCGACCGCAATGAGGTCGTGCCGCAGACCAGGCACATCCGAGCCGGGCTGAGCACGACGCATCAGCACCTGCATCCACTGCCGGCCGAGGACGAGCAGCAGGACGCCGCCGCCCGACAGACCCCAGCCGACCGCCGATCCGATCATCGTTCCGACCAGGTCGACTCCCATCGCCACGGCGAGGACCATGCCGACGACCGGCAGCCAGGAGACCAGCCGCGCCGTGGCGCGCGGTCCTGCCAAGGCGACCTGGATCTCGCGCTCGGTTTCTGCTCTGTCTCGGAGCGCTCGCGCGAGTGAGCGCAGCGTGGCGCCCAGAGGAGCGCCTGCCGCATCGGCGACGTGCCAGACCGCGGCAAGCACCCGGACGGAGCCGTCTGCGGGCGACCTCGCCCGCGCCGCCACCCCCGTCCGCGCTCCGGGCCGTGACCGCGCTCCGGGGCGTGACTGCGACCGCGCCAGCGCCCGCGAGGGCTCAACAGCCGCCGCGCCAGCCGCCTGCGTCAGCGCCTCCCCGATCCGCTCGCCTGCCGCGATCCCTCCGGCCACCCGCCCGACCAGTGGATGCGCGGAGAACTCCCGCAGGTACCCCCACGCCGCTTCCGGCGTCACTCCCGCCTCCGTCAGCGCGACCAGCTCTTCGACAACCTCCGCGAGCCGCTCGGCATCGTCACCCGGCTGCGCCCGCGCACCGCGCGCACCGCGCGCACCACGCGCACCACCGCGACGCTCATCCCACCTGGGCCACCGCATCCCTCACCTCCAGGCCCTCCGTCACGACGGCGAGCCTTCCGTCGCCGCCAAGGGTCAGCCGCCCGAAGCCGGCCACCCGGCGCACGTCGCCGACGCGTTCGACGTGCACGAGCATCCCGATGCCGCTCACGGCCTGTCTGGCGAGCGCGTGCTCGCTCAGTCCTGCCAGCGCGCCCAGCGCTTCGAGCCGGGCGGGGACGTCGCCGATGGAGTTGGCGTGCAGCGTCCCCGCTCCCCCGTCGTGCCCGGTGTTGAGCGCGGCGAGGAGGTCGGTGATCTCGGCACCCCGGCACTCTCCGAGGACGAGCCGATCCGGACGCATCCGGAGCGCCTCCCGGACGAGCCGCCGGAGGTCGACCCCGCCAGCGCCCTCCAGGTTGGGTTGTCTGGACTGCAGGCCGACGACGTGCGGGTGGGCGATCCGGAGCTCGGCGACATCCTCGATCGTGACGATCCGCTCCGTCGGCGGCGCGTGCGACAGTAGCGCTCCCAGCAGGGTGGTCTTGCCCGCACCGCCCGCTCCAGTGATGAGCAGGTTGGCGCGCTCCTCGATCGCCAGCAGCAGGGTGTCCGCGTAGGCGCGGGAGATCGCCCCGCCGGCGAGCAGGTCGGGCAGCCGCAACACCTGCCGGCTCGGGATGCGCACCGACAGGAGTGTCCCGGTCGTCGAGACGGGAGGGAGAACGGCGTGGACCCGGATGCCGTCGAGGAGCCGTACGTCGACGAACGGGGTCGCCTCGTCGATGTGCCGGCCGCCGGCCGCGATCAGACGGACGGCGAGGTCTCTGCTGGCGCGCTCGTCCGAATGCCACCCGTCGACGCGGCGGAGACCGTGCGCTCCGCCGTCCGCCCAGAGCTCACCGCGCGCGGTGATGAAGAGGTCGGTGATGTCGTCGCGAAGAAGATACGGTGCGAGCGGCCCGAAGGTCTGCCAGAGACCGGGGTGCGCAGACGGCGAGCGAGGTCCAGCACGCGCGACCGTCGCATCCGCTGCACCAGCCACGTCACGCCAAGCACCGACGCCCGAACCCACACGTTTCTTTCTCATACCGCGACGCTACGGAAGGCCCAACACGCGCGAGCTTGAGAGCAAGAACCGGTGGAAAGTCCCTGGAAGCGTCCGCCCTGTGGAGGGCTGCGACCGGTGTCCGGGCTCGACCGGCCGGTTAAAAAAAGGGGGGCCGCACCTATTGGGGGGAACAGGTGCGGCCACTGCGGCGCATGATTGGGGGGAATCGTTTGCGCCGCACGCCAGAATTAATATTCGGCCGAGAGTTAGTTTACGCAGAATCAATGCAAACGCAAGTCTTCATCCCGAGGTCACTGCCAGGTTGTAGAGTCATCCATTGTCGCGCCACGACTTGACCATTCAGCATCGCAAAGGAGCGAACAGACTCCCCATGAGCAACACAATCGACAATCTGCTTCACGAAGCACGACGCTTCGCGCCGAGCCAGGAGTTCGCGGCGAACGCGGTCGCGACAGCCGAACTCTACGAGCGGGCCGCCGAAGACCGCCCCGGATTCTGGGCCGACCAGTCCCGGGAACTCCTCCACTGGCACAAGCCGTTCACGCGCACGCTCGACTGGACCAACCCGCCGTTCGCGAAATGGTTCGACGACGGTGAACTCAACGTGGCATACAACTGCCTCGACAGGCATGTGCTCGCCGGAAACGGCGACCGCGTCGCGATCCACTGGGAGGGCGAGCCAGGCGACAGCCGTTCGATCACGTACGCCGAGCTCACGGCGGAGGTCAAGAAGGCGGCCAACCTGCTGACCAGCCTCGGCATCACAGCGGGCGACCGTGTCGCGATCTACCTGCCGATGATCCCGGAGGCCGTCATCGCCATGCTGGCCGTCGCCCGCATCGGCGCCGTGCACTCCGTCGTCTTCGGCGGTTTCAGCGCTGAGAGCCTGCGGTCGCGCATCGACGACGCCTCGGCCAAGCTGGTCATCACCGCCGACGGCGGGTGGCGCAAGGGCAAGGTCTTCCCCCTCAAGAACGCCGTGGATGCGGCGCTCGCGTCCGGCGAGACAACCGTCGAGCACGTCCTCGTGGTCAAGCGCGGCGAGAACGACGTGGAGTGGACGACCGGCCGCGACCTCTGGTGGCACGACGAGATCGCCCAGGTCGACGCCGATCACGTCGCCAAGTCGTTCGAGGCCGAGCAGCCGCTGTTCATCCTGTACACCTCCGGCACCACCGGCAAGCCGAAGGGCATCCTGCACACGTCGGGCGGGTACCTCACGCAGACGGCGTTCACCCACAAGAACGTCTTCGACCTGCACCCGGAGTCCGACGTCTACTGGTGCACGGCCGACGTCGGCTGGATCACCGGCCACAGCTACGTCGTCTACGGCCCGCTCGCCAACGGAGCGACGCAGGTGCTCTACGAGGGCACGCCGGAGACGCCGCACCCCGGTCGCTGGTGGGAGATCATCGAGAAGTACAAGGTCTCGATCTTCTACACGGCGCCGACCGCGATCCGCTCGTTCATGAAGATCGGCCGTCAGCACCCCCAGAAGTTCGATCTGTCGAGCCTGCGCGTGCTCGGCTCGGTCGGTGAGCCGATCAACCCAGAGGCGTGGATGTGGTACCGCGACGTCATCGGCGGGGACAGGACGCCGATCGTCGACACCTGGTGGCAGACCGAGACGGGCGCGATCATGGTGTCTGCCCTCCCCGGCGTGACCACCCTGAAGCCAGGGTCCGCCCAAGTTCCGCTCCCCGGCATCTCGATCGACATCCTCGATGAGGCCGGCGTGCCCGTCGGCAAAGACCAGGGCGGCCTGCTGGTCGTCACCGAGCCGTGGCCGAGCATGTTGCGCGGCATCTGGGGAGACCCGGAACGGTTCAAAGAGACGTACTGGGAGAAGTTCGGCGACAAGTACTTCGCCGGCGACGGAGCCCGCTACGACATGGACGGCGAGATCTGGCTGATGGGCCGTGTCGACGACGTGATGAACGTCTCCGGCCACCGCCTGTCGACGGCGGAGATCGAGTCGGCGCTCGTCGCGCATCCCCTGACGGCGGAGGCTGCGGTCGTCGGCGCGGCGGACGAGACCACCGGCCAGGCCGTCGTGGCGTTCGTCATCATCAAGCAGAACCAGCTCGAGAACGCCGAGTCGATGGATGTGGCAGCCGAGCTGCGCAAGCACGTCACCGAGCAGATCGGGGCCATCGCCCGTCCGCGCGAGATCTTCATCGTCAACGAGCTGCCGAAGACGCGCTCCGGCAAGATCATGCGGCGTCTGCTGCGCGACGTGGCCGAGGGCCGCGAGGTCGGCGACACCACCACGCTCGCCGACACCGCCGTGATGAGCTCGATTCAGAGCAAGCTCTCCTAGCGGCCTCGACGCGCCCTGCTGAACGCGAAATGCCCGCATCCACTGTGGATGCGGGCATTTCCGTGAACGGCGGAGCGCTCGGCTACTCGAACGACAGGATCAGTTCGACCTCGACCGGTGAGTCGAGCGGAAGCACGGAGACCCCGACGGCGGACCTGGCGTGGACGCCGCTGTCGCCGAAGATCTCGCCGAGCACTTCGGACGCCCCGTTGATGACGCCCGGCTGCCCGGTGAAGGACGGGTCGGACGCGACGAAGCCGACCACCTTGACGATGCGGGTCACCCTGTCGAGCGAGCCGATGACGCTTTTGGCCGCCGCGAGGGCGTTCAGGGCGCAGATCCGGGCGTACGCCTTGGCGTCGTCGGCCGGGACGAGGCCGTGACCGTCGCCGACCTTGCCGGTGGCCGGCAGGGCGCCGGAAACCATCGGGAGCTGGCCGGAGGTGAAGACGTGGTTGCCGTCGACCACGGCCGGCGTGTACGCGGCGACGGGGGGAACCACATCCGGAAGGGTGATCCCGAGCTCGGCGAGACGGGCTTCGACGGCGGCCATCAGGCGTCGCCCCCGTCGATGACCGGACGCTTGAGGTAGGCGACGAGGCCGCCCTCAGGACCGGTGACGACCTGCACCAGCTCCCACCCCTCGGAACCCCAGTTGTTGAGGATCGCGGCGGTGTTGTGGACGATCAGAGGCGTCGTGAGGTATTCCCAGCGCGGCATTGTGCTCCTTGCGTTCGGGGGGTTTATCAGGTTTATCACCTAACCTGATCCTATGTCTGCCAAAAAACCACGGGCTAGAGGTGTGCTCGGCGCCGTCGGCGCTTTCGTCGGCATGAGTGCCGTCGCCGGCCTCCTGGTCACGGCCGCCGTGACGCCCGCGATCGCGGTCACGGGGATGGCCGCCAACGACAGCATCGGCGTCTTCGAGGGCCTTCCCGAGTATCTCGAGGTCGGCCAGCTCGCACAGCCCACCACCATCTACGCGAAGAACGGCGACCAGGACGTCCAGCTCGCGACCTTCTACTCGCAGAACCGTCTTCCCGTCACCTTCAGCCAGATCTCCCAGGCCGCGAAAGACGCAGCCATCGCCGGAGAGGACCCCCGCTTCTACTCGCACGGCGGCGTCGACATCCAGGGCACCATGCGCGGTGTGCTGTCGACCGTCGTCGGCCACGACGTGCAGGGCGGCTCCTCCATAACGCAGCAGTACGTGAAGAACGTCCTGCTGCAGAAGTGCGAGGCGATGCCGGTCAAGTCCAAGGAGCAGAAGGCCAAGTACCAGACCTGCGTCGACGACTCCACCGGCGTCTCGCCCGACCGCAAGGTCAAGGAGATGAAGTACGCGATCGGCGTCGAGAAGAAGTACTCCAAGGACGACATCCTCGCCGGATACCTCAACATCGCCGGTTTCGGCGGCTCGGTCTATGGCATCGAGGCGGCGGCGAAGTACTACTTCAACACCACGGCCGCGGCGCTCACGCCCGCGCAGGCCGCGAGTCTGATCGCGATCGTCAACGAGCCGACCACGCTCAAGATCGACAGCCCGGACAGCAAGACCAACGGCGCGGCCAACGGCTACGCGAAGAACAAAGAGCGTCGCGACTACATCCTGCAGAAGATGTACCAGTACAAGAAGGTCACCAAGGCACAGTACGACGAAGCTGTGAAGACACCGGTCACCCCGGCGATCACTCCGTCGGAGCGCGGCTGCCAGACAGCAGGAGGGTCGGCGTACTTCTGCGACTACGTGCAGCGCATCTTCAAGAACGACCCGTCGTTCGGGCCCGATGAGGACACCCGCGTCGCGAACTTCAACCGCGGCGGATACAAGATCTACACGACGCTGGATCTGACCCTGCAGCAGACGGCCGAGGAGACCATGGCGAGCTACGTGCCGCGGTCGTACGGCGACGTGCAGCTGGGTGGCTCGCTGGTTGGTGTGCAGCCCGGCACCGGCCGCGTGCTGTACATGGCACAGAACAAGCTCTACAGCCAAGACCAGGACGTGCTCCAGAACCCCGAGTACACCTCGGTGAACTACAGCACCGACCTCGATTACGGCGGCTCCAACGGCTTCCAGGTTGGGTCGACGTACAAGGTCTTCACGCTGGCCGAGTGGTTGAAGGAAGGCCACTCGCTGTACGAGTCCGTGAACGCGAACGTGCGCACATACAACCTGTCGCAGTTCAAGAACTCCTGCGCCGATGTCGGCGGCGGAACGTGGCGCCCCACAAACGATTCGCCTGGGGAAGAGGGCTACCGCACGGCGCAGAGCGCGACGACACAGTCGATCAACACGGCGTTCGTCGCAATGGCGTCCCAACTCGACCTGTGTCAGATCAAGAACGACGCTGAGGCGTTCGGCGTCCACGACGCTGCCGGCAAGCCGCTCGCGAGCAACCCGGCTTCCGTGCTCGGCACCAACAACATTGCTCCCCTCACGATGGCGACGGCGTTCGCCGGCATCGCGAACAACGGCCTCACCTGCACGCCCGTCGCGATCGACAAGATCGTCAACGCTGTCGGCAAGGAGATCGCTCCCCCTGCCACCAAGTGCACGCAGTCGGTCGAACCGGCCGTGGCCAATGCGATGGCATACGCGCTGAAGGGGCCGATCGAGAACGGCACCGCGCAGGGAACCAACACGACCGGTGTCGACATGCTCGGCAAGACCGGTACGACGGACGACAACAAGCAGCTCTGGCTGGTCGCCGCCACGACGAAGGTCGCCGGCGCGTACTGGGTCGGCAACATCGTCGGCGGAACCGACATGCGCAGGATCTATCCCACGCACGGCACCTCCCCCGCCAGCGCTCGCACCCGAGTCATGAACGCGATGATGACCTCCGCAGTGAACAAATACGGCGGTGACGCGTTCGCGAGGCCGGACAGCAAGCTCCTCCAGGGCGTCCAGGTCACCATCCCCGACCTCACCGGCAAGTCGCCCGCCGACGCCAAGTCCATCCTGAACGGCCTCGGACTCGACGGCATCGACGGCGGCCCGGCCGACTCGGCGGCCCCCGCCGGAACCGTCGCCGGCACCGATCCTGCCGCCGGCACCGCGGTCACCAAGGGCAACGGCGTGACGATCTACACCAGCAACGGCGCACTCGTACCGCTGCCGAACGTGGTCGGCCAGAAGCTGTCCGACGCGCAGAAGGCTCTCAGCCAGTTCAGCGTGAAGGTCACCGGCGGCAACAACAAGGATGCGCTCGTCGAGGCGATGGATCCTGGCGCTGGCACCCCGGTCAAACCGGGGTCGGCGGTCACGCTCAAGGTCGCCGCGGCAGCGCCGAGCCCCGGGGTAGGGAAGTAGTGGCGCGCCGTTCCGGCCTGCACGCGGCGGGCACAGCACTCGGTGTGCTCGCCGCGGCCGGCACGGCGGCGTTCGCGTGGGGTTCGCTCGTCGAGCGACGCCTGTTCACGCTTCGGCGCGTCACGGTCCCGGTGCTTCCGGCCGGTGCAGAGTCGATCCGCGTGCTGCATCTCTCCGATCTGCACATGGCGCCCTGGCAGCGTGACAAGCAGGAGTGGGTCAGGTCGCTCGCCGACCTGAAGCCCGACCTGATCGTCGACACCGGCGACAATCTCGGCCACGCCGACGGGCAGACCGGCATCGAGTACGCCTTCCAGCGGTTCCAGGGCATCCCTGGCGTCTTCGCGCACGGCTCGAACGACTACTTCGGCCCGCAGCGGAAGAACCCGCTCAAGTACTTCGTCGGCCCGTCGACCAAGAAGCCGTCGACTGCCCCGCGCCTCGACAACGCGGCCCTCACCGCCTACTTCCGCAGCCTCGGCTGGCTCGACCTCAACAACGCGGCCGGCGCGTTGGAGGTGCGTGGCACACACCTGGAGTTCTTCGGCGTCAATGACCCGCACATCCACTTCGACCGAGTGGAAGCCATCCCCGGCGCCCTCGACGAGCTGCGCGAGAACGATCCGTACGCGGAGGACTCGCTGTGGCCGGACGACGCGGAGCGTCCCGCGCGCCCGACGGTGACGCTCGGTGTCACCCACTCGCCCTACCGCCGCGTCCTCGACGCGTTCGTCACCTACGGCGCCTCGATGATCTTCGCCGGCCACACGCATGGCGGCCAGGTCTGCGTGCCCGGCTTCGGCGCCCTGGTCACCAACTGCGACATCCCGCGCAGCCAGGTGAAGGGTCTCAGCATCTGGCGCCACGCCTTCCGTTCGGCGTTCCTCAACGTCTCCGCGGGGCTCGGCACGTCGATCTACGCGCCGGTGCGCTTCGCGTGCCGTCCTGAGGCGACGCTGGTGACGCTGACGGCGGCGCCGTAGCCGTTCTCGGCGGCGCGACCATCCACCAGGTGGTCACGAGCACCCCCGAAGCTCGTGTATTCTTATGGAGGCCTTTACGGCCATCGGGGTGTGGCGCAGCTTGGTAGCGCGCTTCGTTCGGGACGAAGAGGTCGCAGGTTCAAATCCTGTCACCCCGACAGAAAAATGCCGGAGCATGCGAATGCTCCGGCATTTCTGTTTCTCGGTCGGTCTCCGCGGTTCGCCGCCCCTCTAGAAGGCGTCCGGCCGCGCGAACTCGGCCTCGGGCGCCTGCACCCGCGGGTCGATGTGGGTGCGGATGTACGGCAGCGTCCGCGCGATCGACGTGTCGATGCGGGAGCGGAGTTCGTCGGAGCTCACCGCGTAGTCGGTGAAGTCGCGCTCGCTCGCGTAGATGCCGAGGGGAAGCGTGAGCGATTGGAAGAAGCCGAACAGGGGACGCATCTGGTGTTCGACGAGCAGCGCGTGGCGTTCGCTGCCTCCGGTCGCCGTGAGCACGATCGGCTTGTCGACCAGGGCGTATTGGCCGACATGGTCGAAGAACAGCTTGAACAGGCCGGTATAGGTCGCCCGGTAGGCCGGGGAGCCGACGACCACGATGTCGGCAGCCTCGACCGCTTCGAGGGCGGCGACCGCATCCGGGCCGAGGCTGTTGCGGAACGGGCCGAGGCTCAGCTGGCCGAGCAGCGGGGCGAGCTCGACCGTGGTGGCCGTGCCGCCGACGGCGGCAGCGAACGACTCCGTCACCTCGCGCACCAGCACCGTGGTGCGCGAAGGATGCGTCGGGCTGCCGCTGACGCCGACGACCGAAATGGGGCGGGTCGCCATCAGAACGACGCCACGTTCGCCTTGGCGAGCCGAAGTGGCTCGACCGGGTTGTCCAGGTTGGCTCCTCCCCGGTAGCGGGTGCCGATGTGCTCGTCCGGCAGGCGGCTGTTGCCCGCACCGAACAGGCGCTCGCGCAGCGTTCCAGGATGCGACCCCTCCTCCGGCAGACGGCCGCGCTTCCGCAACTCGGGCACCACCAGTTCCGCGAAGTCGCGGGCGGTGTCGAACGAGTGATACTGACGCAGGTTGATGCCGTCGAGGCCGTCCTCGTCGAGCCAGCGCTCGATTTCGTCGGCGACCGTCTTGGCCGTGCCGACCACGAGGAAGCGGTCGCCGCGGTTGCCGCCGATGAAGTCGAGGGCCTGGCCGACCGTCCTGTCCAACGGCAGGAACGGCACGCGCTCCGCGGGGAACTCCGCGCGCAACAGCGCCTCGCGCACGGTGATGTCGCGCGGGAACGCGGTGAGGTCGACCGGCAGGCTGCTGTGGGCGAGGATGCCGTCGAGGCTGGAGTGCTGCTGGTAGAGGCGCCACTTGTCGGCGGCCTCCTCCTCGGTGCGGCCGACGATCACGCCGGCCATCGCGATGAACTTGACCGCGTCGCGGCTGCGGCCGTGCCGCTCGGCGGCGGCGCGCATCCCGTCGGCGTTGCTGCGGAACTCCTCGCTGGTGCGGCCGCCCGTGAAGACGACCTCCGCGTGGCGTCCGGCGAACTCGATGCCGGCGGGCGAACCGGTCGCCTGAAACATCACGGGCGTCCGCTGCGGCGATGGATGCACGATGTGCGGCCCCGCCACGGAGAACCGATCGCCGACGTGGTCGATATAGCGCACTTTGGACGGGTCGGTGAAGATCCGGCGCTCGCGGTCGGCGACGACCGCGTCGTCGTCCCACGAGCCCTCCCAGAGCTTGTAGAGCACGTCCAGGTATTCGTCGGCGTACTGGTAGCGCAGGTCGTGCGGCACCTCGCCGTCGAGCCCGAAGTTGCGGGCGGCGTTGGGCAGGTACGACGTGACGACGTTCCAGCCGACGCGTCCCTTGGTGAGGTGGTCGAGCGTCGACATGCGCCGCGCGAACGCGAACGGCGGCTCATAGGTGGTCGAGAAGGTGACGCCGAAGCCGAGCCGCTTGGTGACGGCCGCCATCGCGGGGATCAGGAGCAGCGGGTCGATGTTCGGGCTCTGCAGGCCTTCGCGCAGCGCCGTCTCCGGGCCGCCGCGGAAGACGTCGTAGGCGCCGATCACGTCGGCGAGGAAGATGCCGTCGAAGCCGCCGTGCTCGAGGATCTGCGCGAGCTCTGTCCAGTAGTCGAGGTCGGCGAAGCGTTCCCTGTTGTTGCCGGGCAGGGGCCAGAGGCCGTGGGTGATGTGGCTCACGCAGGCCATTTCGAACAGGTTGAGGAAAAGCTGTTTGCGCTCTGGCATGGTCTCAGGCGCCTTCCTGCGCGGCTCGCGCGCTGTTGCTCTGCTGCCCGGCGAACGAGGCCGGGTCGAATTCGGGGATCGCTGCGATCAAGTCTCGCGTGTACGGGTGCTGAGGGTGGAGGAATATGTCGTCAGGTTTCCCCTGCTCGACCACGACGCCGTCCTTCATCACCAGCACGCGGTCGCTCAGATGGCTGATCACGCCGAGGTCGTGGGAGATGAACAGGTAGGCGACACCGGACTCGCGCTGGAGGACGACGAGCAGGTCGAGGATCTGCGCCTGGATGGTGACGTCGAGCGCCGAGACGGCCTCGTCGAGCACGATCACGGCGGGCCGGGGTGCAAGCGCACGTGCGATGGCGACCCTCTGTCGCTGGCCGCCGGAGAGCCGCAGCGGGAACCGGCCGAGCACTTCGGGAGGGAGCCCGACCTGGCGAAGAAGCTCGACGACCCTGGCCTTCCTGGCCGCCACGTTCGGGAATCGCTCGCCCCGCAGCGCGTCGAGCAGGATGCGCTCGACGTTCCAGCGCGGGTCGAACGAGCTCAGCGGGTCCTGGTAGACCACGGAGATGCGCGGCCGGAGTGTCCGGCGCTTCCGTTCCTTCAGGCTCGACCACGGCTGGCCGAGCAGCCGCACGTCTCCTCCGTCGAGGCTCTCCAGGCCGAGGGCGAGCCTGGCCGTCGTGCTCTTGCCGGAGCCGGACTCCCCCACGATGCCGAGGGTCTCTCCCGCTGCGAGCGTGAACGAGACGCCGTCGACGGCGCGCGTGACGGTGCCGTCTGCCGTGTGGAAGCGCTTGACGAGGTCGGTGGCCTTGATGACGGGGACCTGCGCCTCCGAAGCGGCCTGGGCATCCCGTCGCTGCGCCTCGGGGAACGGCGCAGACGCCGGGCTGAGCGGTGTGCCACGGGTCGCCTCGCTCGGGACGGCCGCGATCAGCGCCTTCGTGTACTCGTGCTCCGGGGAACCGAGCACGGAGGCGATGCTGCCCTGTTCGAGCACCTCGCCGCCGCGCATCACCAGGATGTGGTCGGCCAGCCTGGCGACGACGGAGAGGTCGTGGCTGATCAGGATGACGGACGCCCCACGGGCCTTCATGCGTTCGAGCTGGGAGAGCACCTGCGACTGCACAGTCACGTCGAGGGCCGTGGTCGGCTCGTCTGCAATCACGATGTCAGGGTCGAGCGCGATGGCGGACGCGATCAGCGCACGCTGACGGAGGCCGCCGGAGAGCTGGTCAGGGCGCTGCTTGGCGCGGATCGCGGGGAACGGAACGCCGACCCGTTCGAGCAGGTCGAGCACCCGCTGCTTCCTGGCGGCGCGGTCGCCCCAGCCGTGCAGGCGGAGCGCCTCGGCGATCTCTTTGCCGACCGGACGCAGCGGGTCGAGCGAGACCAGCGCATCCTGCAGCACGAAGCCGAGGTCACGGCCCCGGATGCGCCGCCACTGCCGCGGGCTGAACGACCGGACGTCCTCGTGGTGGATCTCCAGCACGTCCGCCTCGACGATCGCGTTGCGGCCGGCGAGACCGACGATCGAGCGCGCGGTGACGGACTTGCCGGATCCGGACTCGCCCACGATCGCCACGCACTGACCGGGGAGCAGATCGAACGAGACGCCGGAGACCACCGGGCGGACGACGCCGTCGATGCGGAACGCCGTGCTCAGGTTCTGCACGCGCAGCCGGGTGGCCGGCCAGTCCAGTTCGTCGACGACGCTGCTCTCGGCGGTCGCTGGACTCTGGGTGACGCTCATCAGCGTTCTCCCTTCTCGAGGCGGAGCTGCAGGTGGCGGCCGATGGTGGTCGCGGCGAGCGCCACGGCGACGATGACCAGTCCAGGCACCACCACGAGCCACCAGGCCTGGGTGATGTATGCGCGGCCGGCGTCGAGCAGGGCGCCCCACTCGGACGACGGCGGCGCGACGCCGAGGCCGAGGAACGACAGACTGGACGCCCAGACGATCGACTGGCCGACCGACAGCGCGAACACCGCGACCAGCGGGCGCAGCGCGTTCGGCAGGATGTGCGCCCGGATGATGCGCCAGCGCGAGTGCCCGAGGGCTGTCGCCGCCTCGACGTATCCGGAGTTCTTGGCGCCGAGGATCTGGCCGCGGATCATCCGGGCGTATCCCGGCGCCGTGCCGAGGCCGACCGCGAAGATCTCGGTGGTGGCCGACGGACCGGCGATGGCGATGAGGAGCAGAGCGAGCAGCAGGGCAGGGAACGCGAACATGACCTCGACGAACCGGTCGACCACCACAGCGGCCGGCTTCGGGCCGAGCGCGGCGATGGAGCCGAGGATCAGCGCGGTGATCACACCGACCGCTGCGGCGCCCAGGCCGATCAGCAGCGACTCCCTGGCCCCCCAGACCACCCGCGTGTAGAGGTCGCGACCGGACTCGTCGGTGCCGAACCAGTGGGCGAACGACGGCGGCTGCAGGGCTGCGCCGTAGTCGATGGCGGTCGGCGCGTGGACGGTGAGCGCCTGCGGCGCGAAGGCGGCGACTGCGAGCAGCAGCGCGAACGCGACGGCGACGTAGAGCCCCCACGGTCGGCGCGCGAGCGCTGAGGCGGCGGCACCGGCACGGGTGCCGCGTGCTCCGCTGTCGACGGACAGGGAACCGAGTGCTGTCATGACAGCTCCAAGCGGGGATCGATGATGGTGTACACGATGTCGACCAGCAGATTCGCGATCACATAGACGACGGCGACGAGAGTGACGATGCCGACGACGACCGGCAGATCCTGGTTGTTCACGGCACCGACCAGCACAGAGCCGATGCCGGGGCGGGAGAAGATCGACTCCACGATCACCGCACCGGAGAGGGTCGCACCGAGCGCCCAGCCGGAGAGCGTGATGGCCGGGATGACCGCGTGCCGGAGCACGTGACGCACCCGGATGCCCCACTCGCCCATGCCGCGCATCCTGGCGGAGAGCACGAACGGCTGTTCCAGCGCGCGCTCGAACTCCGCCCTCGTGCTCTGCGCCATGAACCCGGCGAGCGGGATGGCGAGGGTCAGCGCCGGCAGGATGAGCCCGTTCACGCCCGTCCCTCCGATGATCGGGAACCAGCGCAACCCCAGCCCGAAGACGAGCAGCAGGATGATGCCGAGCCAGTATGCGGGGAGACCGGCGGCGACGACATCCACCGTCGATCCCAGCGCGCCGGTCCGCGGACCGCGGCCGGCCGTGAGCGTCACCCAGACGACCATCAGCACCCAGGCGAAGGCGATCGCCGTCAGCGACAGGGTCACGGTGGCCCCGAGCTGTTCGCCGATGATCGCGGTGACCGGCCGGTACTGCTGGTACGACGACCCGAAGTCGCCGGCCAGCAGGCCGCGCAGATAGTCGAGGTATTGCACGATCACCGGCCGGTGCAGGCCGTACTGCTCGTTGATCTGCGCGAGCTCGGCGGGCGTGCGCTGCTGCGCCTGGCCCGCCCGGATGTTCAGGATGGCCGTGGCCCTGTCCCCCGGCAGCGCGAGCTGCGCGAAGAACGCGACGGTGGCGGCACCCCAGAGCACCACGACGGCCGACAGGACCTTGCGCCCGATCGTGAGCAGGACGCGCCTGGCGCGCTGCGGCCGGCGCGGCTCCGCCCCGACCGGGGCGGCCGCCGCGACGGTCTCGCTACTTGGTGAGGTATGCGTCATAGAACGTCGGTCCTCCCTGGGCGTGCTCCTGCCAGACGCCCTTGAGCTTCGGCGAGACGGCGAGCGTGCTGAGCCGGTCGTACACGCCGATGGAGAGGGCGTGCTCCGCGATGTAGTCCTGCGCCTTCACGTACGACGCGTTCTGCGCATCCACTGTCGTCGCCGAGTTGCCGTCGAGGATGTACTGCTCCAGCGTCGGGTCGTTATAGAAGGCCGAGTTGGAGTAGTTGGGGTCGTCGGCCGTCGACGGGCGCCAGTTGATGTAGAGGATGCCTGCGGTGACGGCCGTCCAGTATCCGACGCTCAGGTCGTGATCCTGCGGCGTGGAGTACTTGCCGGCGAAGAACTCGCTCTGCGGCACCGGGATGAGCTGCACGTCGAAGCCGACCTTCGACGCCTGCTCCTTCACGCCCTGCAGGATCGCCGCACCGTCGGAGTTGATGATGGAACCGGCGCCGTACGGCAGGATCACGCTGAGCGCCTTGCCGTCTTTGACGCGGATGCCCTTGTCGTTCTTCTGCGACCAGCCCGCCGCATCCAGGAGCGCGTTCGCCTTCTTCGTGTCGTAGGAGTACCAGTCGGCGGCCTTCGTGCTGTATCCGGGGGTCGCCTGGCTCACGCCGCCGTTTCCCTCGACCGGGATGACGCCCTGGCCGATGGTGTCGACGATCTGCTTGCGGTTCAGGCTGTACGCGAACGCCTGGCGCACCTTCTCATCGGTGAACGGGCCCTGCTGCGTGTTGAACGAGATCTGCTGCGGGCGACCGGGCGTCACGTACTTGTCCAGCTGGAACCCGCCCGCCTTGAGCGTCTTCCACTGGATGGCCGGGACGTCGTAGATCGCATCCACCTGGCCGCTCTGCAGGGCCGCGACGCGGGTGGTCGGGTCGGCGACGAACTTCCAGTCCACCTCGTCGACGTAGGCAGGGCCGGTGTGCTTCGCGTTGGCCGGCCACGACGTGTACTTGTCGTTGCGGGTGAGGATGATGTCCTGCCCGCGGTTCCACTTCTTCACCACGAACGCACCGGAACCGATCGGCGCCTCGCAGTTCTGCTCCTTGGTGCGGGTCTCCAGCGCGTGCTGCGACTGGATGCCGAAGTAGCCCTGGCTGAGATTGTCCGCCAGCCGCGGATACGGCTTGGAGAGGTTCACCTGCAGGGTCTGGTCGTCGACCGCCTTCGCCGACGAGTAGTAGCCGCCGAGCCAGACCTTGGCGGTGCTGTTGCCGCCCTTGACCCAGTAGTCGAAGTTGTACGCGACGGCGGCGGCGGTCACCGGGGTGCCGTCCGTGAAGTTCACGCCCTTCTTGAGCGTGAACGTCCAGGTGAGGCCGTCAGTGGACTGCTTCCACGCGGTGGCGAGCCACGGGACCACCTTGTGGTCCGCATCCAGTGACGTGAGGTTGTCGAGCACCTGGTACGAGAGGTATGCCTGCTCGATCCAGCCGCCGAAGACGCAGGCAGGCTCCTGCTGGTGGGCGTAGACGATCGTGCCGCCGGTGACCTTCTCACCGGACGACGCGGACGATCCGTTGGACGATCCGGCGCAAGCGGACAAGGCCAGGGCTGTGGTGAGCGCGATCGCGGTGGTCGCGATGACGGTGCGGAGGGTGCGCGAACGCATACGGAGCTCCTCGGGGGTGGCAGGACGGGTGGTGTCCGACCACGTTAGGGAAGAGGCTCACGATGCGCAGCACGGCGTGTGACGGATAGCGCAACACTCTGTCATTCGTCGACATGTGCTGGCGCAGACCGCCACGCGTGCGGTAGAAGTCGCGGCGCCGGTCGGGTGCGGCTCAGGCGGCGCGGTCGCCGAGGACCTCGCGCACCACCTCCAGCGACCGGATGCGCCCGTCGATCGTCGCCGCTCCGGACGAGATCATGAGCTCATCGGCACCGGTGGAGGCGAGCAGGGCGTCGAGCCTGGCCTTCACCTCCGGCGGCGTCCCGATCGCCTGCCTGCCGTTCCTGGCGGCGATGAACTCCTCCTCCAACGGGCTGAACTCGTACGCGAGCGCCTCCTCGACACTCACCGGCTGCGGCTTGGCGCCCATCCGCATCCGGAGGAACGACAGCTGGCCGGGGAGCGAGAGCGCGCGGACCACCTCCGGGTCGTCGTCGGAGACCACGTTCACCGCGATCATCGTGTGCGGCTCGCGGAGGGAGTCGCTCGGTTCGAAGCGTGACCGGTAGAGGTCGAGTGCCTCTTCGGTGTGGTCGCCGGCGAAGTGGTGCGCGAACGCGAACGGCAGGCCGAGGGCCGCGGCCACCTGCGCGCTGAAGCCGCTCGACCCGAGCAGCCACACCTGCGGTGCGTCGCCGAGACCGGGGATGGCGGTGATCGTGTGCAGCGGGTTCGAGTCGCTCATGCCGCCGTGGAAGAAGCCGAGCAGGTCGAGGAGCTGCTGGGGGAAGTCGTCGACCCCGAGGCCTTCTGTGCTGCGGCGGAGGGCCATCGCGGTGGCGCCGTCGGTGCCGGGCGCCCGGCCGATCCCGAGGTCGATGCGGTCGCCGTAGAGCGCCCGCAGCGTCCCGAACTGCTCGGCGACGACGAGGGGCGCGTGGTTCGGCAGCATCACGCCGCCGCTGCCCACCCGGATGCGCGAGGTCGCCGCCGCGATGCCCGCGATCAGAACGGCGGGCGCGCTGGAGGCGATGGCGGGCATACCGTGGTGCTCCGCGACCCAGAACCGCTGGTAGCCGAGCCTCTCCGCCGCTTGCGCCAGGCTGATGGTGCCGGCCACCGCGTCGGCGTTCGTGCCTCCGTACGGGCGGCTGGCGAGGTCGAGGACGTTCAGGGGGATGGCGTTGGGCGTGGTCACCTCAAGGACAACCGCGGTCGCCGTCCGGCGATTCCCTCACACGTGAAGGGGTGCGGCTCACGCCGTTGTGAGCCGCACCCGTTCCGTGCCGTTATTCAGTTGTTCGCTGTGTTCGTCGATTCAGGATTGGTGTGCGCGCCTGCGTGCCGCCGCGATCAGCGAGAGCACGATCAGTCCGAGGACGACGAGCGCTCCGCCGATCCAGGCGACGTACCAGCCGATGGTCGAGCCGGTGGAGGCGAGACCGTCAAGGCCGTGCTCGACGTGGAGGCCGGAACGTCGGCGGGCAGAACCGTGACGGTGACCGCCGAGGCCGCCTGGCTCGCCGAGCCTGTCGCCGTGACGGTGTATGCGCCGGTCGCGTCGGACGGGACGGTGATCTGGAGCTGCGATCCGCCGAGGCTGTTGGCCGTTGGATCGGAGACGACGGTGGCCTTGCCTGCATCCTTGCCGGAGACGACGTACTGCACGCCCTCGGACGGCTTGAACGTTCCGGAGGCGCACGTCATGGTGCTCGTTCCGCCTGCTGCGACGGTGGACGGGGCGATGCTGCAGTCGCCGCCGTGGGTGTACGGGACGGCGTTGGCGGCGGCGGGCGCCGCGAGGGCGATTGCTGCGCCGACGATCAGCGCTGCGAGAAGTTTCTTGGCCATTCGGGAAGCCTTTCGGGAGGCCGGCTAGGGTCACCGGGAAAGTCTAAATTGACTTTTCCTCACTTTACAGTCGCGGCACAGTCCAGGGCAATGATCGACACGCGTCCTGATGCCCCCACATCGGGGGACGTACGCGGCAGCGTCGGGGTGACGGCGACGTCCATCCCCGGCTCGGTCTGCTTCACATTCAGGAGCTCGACAGTCACCGTCTTCGACTGTCCGGGCGCGAGCTCGACCGTGAAGACGCTCACCGGGCGCTTGTCGTCCATGCCGGAGATCGTCGGATACGAGGCACCATCGCTCGTCGTCGACACGAGCAGACCGTCGGTGGCGCCGTAGACGGCGACCCGCGTGCGGATGCTGCCCGGCGGAACCCCGTACGTCCCGGCGCCCGTCACATAGTCGGGGAGGATCGCGGCTGCATCCGCCGGCGCCTTGTTGGTCAGGGTGACGCTGATCCGGCTCGTCGGCTTGCCGTCGACCCGGCAGATGGCGGTGCCCGCCTCGACCTTGGTGCTGAGGTAGTAGTCCATCTTGGCGCCGGTCGCGTCATTGAAGTAGACGCCGAGACCGGCAGTGGATGCGGTAGAGGCGGGAAGGGCGCCGGCCAGCGTCGTCGGCGCGAGCACCTTCTGCTCGGCGGGATGCGCGCTCCAGACCAGCAGGCGCCGCTGCGAGCCGGAAGCGGCGA
>NZ_JBZCGM010000001.1:0-94647 GCF_058244615.1 Leifsonia sp. McL0627 | reverse complement strand
GCGACCGCCTCCGCGTCGCGATGCGCGAAGAATGCGGCGCCCACCGCAGAGCCCAGCGCGATCCCCACGTTGAGCACGACGACGAAAGCGCCGGCCGCGAGTGCGCGGAGTGCGGGGGACGCGGCGCGCGTCACGCGCGCCTGGAACAGCGGAGGCAGGCCGCCGATCCCGAAACCGATCAGCGTCACGCCCGCGACGGCGGAGCCGGTGGCCGCGGGTGTCAGCAGGGCCACCAGGACGAGAGAGCTCCCGGCGGGGATCGCGGCGACCACAGCAAGGAGCGCCGCTCGCGGCCAGCGGTCGCCCAGGACGCCACTGAGCAGGATGCCGAGTGCGCCGGCGGCGCCCGCTGCGAGGAGGACGCCGCTCGCCGCCTGACGCGTGAAACCGATGCGCTCGACGAGCACGGGGACGATGTATCCGTACAGGGTCATATACCCCGTCAGCAGAAGTGCTCCGGCCGCCAGCAGGGTCAGGACGCCACGAGCGGACGCGTCGAGGCGGACCCTCCGGGCTCGCTCGGCCGACGTGCCCGGCTGGCGGGGGAGCCAGCGGGCCACGACCGCGGCGGCGACGGCGAGGGCAAGTGCGACCGCCACGAAGGCCGTCGGCCACGCGCCGAGTGCCGCCAGGTATGCGCCGATGGGCACGCCGAGCACCGAGGCCAGCGTCCCGCCGCCCAGCACGACCGCCATCGCGCGCCCGATGCGGTCCGGCGAGACCAGCGTCGGGACGTATCCGAGGATCACAGCCCACGCCAGCGCGGCCAGCACGGCCGAGACGATTCGCCCCACCACGACGACCGCGAACACGGGAACGACAGCGATCACCAGGCTGGCGACGGCGAAGAGGCCGAGCGTGGCGATCAGCAGCGGCTTCCGCGGCAACCGCGACGTGAGGCGGACCACCGGGACGGTCCCGATGACGATGGCCGCCGCCCAGACAGTGGCCAGCGATCCGATCGCGGACGGACCGACGCCGAGCGTCGCCGACATCCCCAGCATCACAGCGGGCGGAAGCAACTCGGCGGTGACGGAGGCGAAGACGGCGAACCCGAGAGCGGCGAGGACGAACCACGGCGTGCGTCGCGTGACGGCCTGATCGGCGAGCTGAATCTGTTCCATGTGGTGAACGCTAAACTCTGACATCAATGTGAAGGTCAAGCCCCAGGGAGTTCAGCGTGAAGATCGGAGACGTGTCCAGCAGGACCGGGGTCGCTCCCCGTCTGCTGCGCTACTACGAGGAACAGGACCTGATCACCGCGACCCGGTCGCCGAACGGTTACCGTGACTTCCCGGAGGAGACCGTGGAACGCGTGAACCAGGTGCGCGGACTGCTCCAGGCGGGCCTCACGACGCGGCTCATCCGCATCCTGTTCGACATGGACGGCGTGAAGGGGACGGAGCTGGCGGCGGACTGCACGCGCAGGGTCGCGGAGGAGATCGGCAAGGAGCTCGCCGGTATCGAGGACCGCATCGCGTGCCTGTCCAGGAGCAGGAACACGATGCGGTCTTGGCTGGACACCGCGGGCTTCCCCGCGGACACGGTCGCGCGCTGACGGAGGACTCTGTCGATGGTCCCCGGCACCTGACGGTCGGGAAAGCGTTAGGACTTCGCCCGGGGCCGTATGGATTCCGTGAGGACCGCGCATCCTGGCTGCAGCAACGCGTTGGATGAGGCGTGGTTCTGGCAGAGCGCCAGACCACGGCGGCTCGTCTCAACGACGGGACGCCTGACCCGGATGGAGAAGTTCCGTGTTGGACCTCATTTGCGTTGCGGGGATTCTCGCGCTCGGCGCGATCGTCGCCCTGGTCGGTCGAGGGGTGGAGAAGCTGTGATCGTTTTCAATCTGCTGGCGGCTGTCCTGGCCGTCGCAGCGATCGCCTACCTCGTGTACGCCCTGGTGAAGCCGGAGAAGTTCTGAGATGACGTTCTGGCTTTTCGTGGCGCAACTCGCCACCCTCGTCCTGCTGCTCGCCGTAGCGTATCGGCCGTTGGGCGACTACATGGCCGCGACGTTCGCGTCGCGGAAGGACCTCAGGGTCGAGCGCGGCTTCTACCGGCTGATCGGCGTCGACTCCCGGGTCGAGCAGAGCTGGCCGGTCTACCTGCGCAGCGTCCTGGCGTTCTCGATCCTCGGCGTCCTGCTGGTCTACGCGCTCCAGCGGGCGCAGGCGATCCTGCCGTCCTCGCTCGGTCTACCCGCCGTGCCGGAAGGGCTGTCGTTCAACACCGCGATCTCGTTCGTCACGAACACCAACTGGCAGTCGTACTCGCCGGAGACGACCGTCGGATACACAGTGCAACTCGCCGGACTCGCCGTGCAGAACGTCCTGTCCGCGGCCGTCGGCCTGGCCATCGCGATCACCCTGGTCCGCGGGTTCGCCGCGCACCGGTCGGGCACCATCGGCAACTTCTGGGTGGACCTGACCCGCGCGGTCCTGCGGATCCTGCTGCCGCTCGCAGCGGTCTTCGCGGTCATCCTGATCGTCGGCGGCGTCGTTCAGAACTTCAACGGCTTCGAGCACGTCACGACGCTCACCGGCGGAACGGCGACGATCCCGGGCGGCCCCGTGGCGTCGCAGGAGGCGATCAAGCTCCTCGGCAACAACGGCGGCGGCTTCTTCAACGCCAACTCCGCGCATCCGTTCGAGAACCCGACGGCGTGGACCAACCTCGTCGAGATCTTCCTGATGCTGCTGATCCCGTTCTCGCTGCCCCGCACCTTCGGCAAGATGGTCGGCGACAACCGCCAGGGCTACGCGATCCTCGGCGCGATGGCCACGATCTTCCTCGTATCCCTGGTGGCACTGACCCTGTTCGAGCTGCAGGGAGGCGGCACGGCGACCCAGGCGGCCGGAGCGGCCCTGGAGGGCAAGGAGCAGCGCTTCGGCGTCCTCGGGTCGACCCTGTTCGGCACGACGAGCACGCTCACCTCGACCGGCGCGGTCAACTCGATGCACGACAGTTTCACGCCGCTCGGCGGGATGATGACGATGCTCAACATGATGACCGGCGAGGTCGCGCCGGGCGGGATCGGCGCCGGTCTGTACGGCATCCTGATCATCGCCGTCATCTCAGTGTTCCTGGCCGGTCTCATGGTCGGGCGCACCCCGGAGTATCTCGGCAAGAAGGTCGGGTCGCGGGAGATCAAGCTCGCGAGCCTCTACATCCTGATCACGCCGACCCTCGTGCTCGTCGGAACCGGCCTCAGCTTCGCGATCCCCGCGATCAGGGACAACATCGAGAAGGTCTCGATCCTGAATCCCGGTCAGCACGGCTTCTCCGAGGTGCTCTACGCGTTCACCTCCGCCGCGAACAACAACGGGTCGGCGTTCGCGGGGCTGACGGCGAACACGCCGTGGCTGAACGCGGCGCTCGGCGCCGCCATGTTCCTCGGCCGGTTCCTGCCGATCGTCTTCGTGCTCGCCCTCGCCGGGTCCCTCGCCGCTCAGGACAAGGTGCCGGCCACCTCCGGCACGCTTCCGACGCACCGGCCGTTGTTCGTCGCCTTCGTGGTCGGCGTGGTCGTCATCGTCGCCGCACTCACCTATTTCCCCGTTCTCGCGCTGGGTCCCCTGGCGGAAGGGCTTCACTGAAAATGTCCACACTCACCACTACCGCGGCCGGCCGCGATCAGCACGATCAGGCCGGGAAGGCGCCGCAGGGCGCGTTCAGCGTCCGCCAACTGCTCAACGGGCTCCCCGGTGCGTTCCGCAAACTCGACCCGAGGGACCTGTGGCACAACCCGGTCATGTTCATCGTGGAGGTCGGGGCGGCGCTCACGACCGTCCTCGCCATCGCCCAGCCGTTCCTCGGCGAGCAGAAGTCCGGCGGATCGACCGTCACCCTGGCCTTCACCTGGTCGATCGCCATCTGGCTCTGGCTCACCGTGCTGTTCGCCACGCTCGCCGAATCGGTGGCGGAGGGCCGCGGCAAGGCGCAGGCGGCCAGCCTGCGGAAGACCCGCACCACGACCATCGCCAACCGGGTGGACGTTTATGACGACATCGCGGATGCGGCGGCCCTCGGAGCGGCCGTCAGCCAGGTCGCCTCGGCCGAGCTGCGGCTCGGCGACGTGGTGGTCGTCGTGGCCGGGGAGCTGATCCCGGGAGACGGCGACATCGTCTGGGGCATCGCCTCCGTCGACGAATCGGCCATCACCGGTGAGTCCGCTCCCGTCGTGCGCGAGTCCGGCGGCGACCGCAGCGCGGTGACCGGCGGCACCAGGGTGCTCTCCGACCGCATCGTGGTGCGGATCACCAGCAAGCCGGGCGAGACGTTCGTCGACAGGATGATCCGGCTGGTCGAGGGTGCGTCGCGCCAGAAGACGCCCAACGAGATCGCCCTGAACATCCTGCTCGCCGCGCTGACGATCATCTTCGTGGTGGTCGTGCTGATCCTCGGCCCGACGGCCGGTTTCGCGGATGCGGCCCCCAGCGTCCCGGTGCTCGTCGCCCTGCTGGTCTGCCTGATCCCGACCACGATCGGCGCCCTGCTCTCAGCCATCGGCATCGCGGGCATGGACCGGCTGGTCCAGCACAACGTGCTCGCCATGTCCGGTCGCGCCGTCGAGGCGGCGGGCGACGTCACCACCCTGCTGCTCGACAAGACGGGCACCATCACCTACGGCAACAGGCAGGCCGCCGAGTTCACCGCCGTGGAGGGGGTGGACCCGTCTGCGCTGGTCAGGGCGGCGGCGCTCGCCTCGCTGAGCGACCCGACGCCGGAGGGCTCGTCGGTGGTCTCCCTCGCCGCCCAGCTCGGCTACGCCCACGAGGGCGACATCGACGGAGAGGTCGTGCCGTTCACGGCACAGACCAGGATGAGCGGCGTCGACTTCGCCGACGGCTCCCAGGTGCGCAAAGGGGCGACGTCGATGGTCGTCGCGTGGGCGCAGGAGTCCGCTCGTGTTCCGTCGACCATCCTGAGCGACCTGGACGAGAAGGTGCTGCGCATCTCCGAGGCCGGAGGGACGCCGCTCGCCGTCGCCACGAAGTCCGCGACGGGAGAGTCGACGATCCTCGGTGCTATCTACCTCAAGGACATCGTCAAGACCGGCCTGTCGGAGCGGTTCGCCGACCTGCGCAGGATGGGCATCCGGACCGTGATGATCACCGGCGACAACCCGGTGACCGCACAGGCGATCGCGCAGGAGGCCGGCGTCGACGACTTCCTCGCGGAAGCCACCCCCGAGGACAAGCTGGCGCTCATCAGGAAGGAGCAGGAGGGCGGCAACCTCGTCGCGATGACCGGTGACGGCACCAACGACGCCCCGGCCCTCGCCCAGGCGGACGTCGGTGTGGCGATGAACACGGGAACGTCGGCGGCGAAGGAGGCGGGCAACATGGTCGACCTCGACTCGGACCCGACCAAGCTCATCGACATCGTCCGCATCGGCAAGCAGCTGCTCATCACCCGCGGCGCCCTCACGACGTTCTCCATCGCGAACGACGTGGCGAAGTACTTCGCGATCATCCCGGCGATGTTCGTCGGGGTCTTCCCCGGGTTGCAGACGCTGAACATTATGCAGCTGCACTCGTCGTCGTCGGCGATCCTGTCCGCGGTGATCTTCAACGCGATCATCATCGTCATCCTCATCCCGCTCGCGCTCCGCGGCGTGCGCTACCGGGCATCGTCGGCGTCCGCTCTGCTGCGCAGCAACCTGCTGATCTACGGGCTCGGCGGGATCATCGCCCCCTTCATCGGAATCAAGCTGATCGACCTGGTCGTCAGCCTGATCCCCGGATTCTAGAAGTCAGGAAACGGAAGTCATCATGAACGCCTCAACACGAGGAACCGGCCGCCAGTACTGGGTCGCCCTGCGAGCGCTGCTCATCCTCACGGTCGTGGTCGGCGTCGTCTATCCGCTCGTGATCACCGGGATCGGACAGCTCGCCCTGCCCGTCCAGGCCAACGGCTCCTCCGTCACCTCGCAGGGCGCGGTGGTCGGGTCGAGCCTGATCGGGCAATCGTTCACAGACGCGAAAGGGAACCCGCTGCCGCAGTGGTTCCAGTCCCGGCCATCGGCGGCAGGGACCGGCTACGACGGCGGCGCCTCCAGCGGCAGCAACCTCGGGCCGAACAACCCTGACCTGCTGAAGGCGATCCAGGACCGCAAGCAGGTCATCGAGAAGGTCGACGGCGTCGGTTCAACCCAGATCCCGGCGGACGCGGTCACCGCCTCCGGATCCGGCCTCGACCCGCACATCTCGCCCGCCTACGCGCGACTCCAGGTGGATGCGGTGGCGAAAGCCCGCGGGATCAGCAGCGCGAGCGTGCAGAGACTGGTGGAGGCGCACATCCAGCAGCGCGACCTCGGCTACCTCGGCGAGCCCACCGTCAACGTGCTCCAGCTCAACCTCGCGCTGTCGGCGATGGATCCCGGCGGGGACAAGTAGGCACGGGCGTATTCGTGTTGGTGACGTCTAGCTGAGACACTGAGTTGCCGCAGGAAGCTCGCTAGCAATTAGCTGCATGGCCTTCGCTTCAGGAAGCACACGTATGGCCGGAGCGTACGGCGTTTCGGGGTTCCCAGGCCTTCCAAACAGTCCAGGAAAACACGAGATGTTCCCGTCGTATCACTGATGAACGCGCCAGCAGCGAAAGGACAAAGCATGCGGCCTGCACAGAGATGGACCCTGCACATAGCGGCCCTCGCGGTGGGGATACCGGCATTGACTCGATCAATTGTTGAGACCGTCAACGGGAAGAATCCCCTGACGTTGTGGCTTATCGCGTTGATCATCGTCCTCCTCCTGACCGCTGCGATATATGTCGGGATCGGGTTCAGCGCAATGGCGCAGACGAAAGCGGTCCGTGCGCTTCACCCGAACGCGAAGGTATACGCATTCACGGGAGGAAGCAGCGTATGGGAAGCGCTCACCCCGGAGCCAACCCGTGCATCCACTCCACTCAAGCTTGGAGTCATTGAGATTGGGCAAGACGAAATGCGCGTGTGGCACGGAACGGGCTACCCGGAATTGGTCGCCACGATTCCATACACCTCAATATCGTCGATCGAGAGCCAGGACATCCGAGATGGCCTTCGCCTGACCAGAAAGCTCGTCTTTGCATTGCAGAACACTCGGCACCAGTCAATTGCGATAACAATCATGCGCCCCCGATCGCTCTTCGCCCGCGCAGCGCCCGCGTCGACCGTCGATGACGTGGCTGCAACGCTTGGGCTGAAGACGGCGCACAAGGCCACGTAGCCGGAAGTTGCGTGGCGGATTCGCGTAATGCACGGTGCTCGGCGAGGTACGTGTGCGTAATGGATCCCGGCGGGGACAAGTAGGCGCGGGCGGCTACAGCAGCGGCCGCACGCTCCCGTATCCGTCGGCCACCAGCGTGGACGGAGTGTCGTAGACGCGGGTCTCCCGCGACGGCTCGGCGTACCTGCTCCATCCTGGGTCGCCGGTTGCGATGAACGCGACGGCGGCTCCGTGGACCTCGTCCGCGAGAGCCTGTGGCGGATTGGGGCCGGCGAGCGGCTCGATGGCGACGGGGGAGTCGAGGCAGTCGAAGAAGAACGGGACGTCGATGCAGTGCTCGGCGAAGCCGAACACACCGGACGGCCAGGAGAAGCGGTACACCCAGGTCGGGGCGTCGCCGCGCGTGGCGATCGTGCGCAGGAGCGCCTTCCGGAACATCAGGTCGGTGAGGAAGCGGCCGCCGATGCGCGCCGTGCCCTTCTTGGCCACGTCGGCGTTGGCCGCGAGGTACGGCTTCATCGCGGTCTTCGGCATCCCGAGTTTGCGCAGCAGGAACGACTTCGGCACCCAGCGCAGCTTCTGCGCGTTCTCGGAGAAGATCATCGAGAACTCGTCGTCGGTCGCGCCGATCACCAGCGGCTTGTCCGCGCCGACGCCGGCGGAGAACGACTCGTCGGTCCGGCGGAGGATGAGCTCGCCGTCGATGGTCGGGCCGAGCCCGAGGCCGTCCTTGATCACGCTGGTGAAGGTCTCGGCCGTCATCGCCGTCGCCTTCTTCTGCGCCTCCAGGATGCGGTCCTCGCTGAGCGTGGCGAAGCCCGCCCTCGTGGGTTCGACCCCGAGCGCGGCGGCCAGTTCGCGGCCGAACGTCTCGCTGCGCTCCGGGGTGACGTCGGCGGTCGCCCCGGAGATCGAGTAGACGCGGTGGAACAAGTGCTGCGCCGCCTCCATCCCGAGCAGCGTCTGCACCGCGCCGCCTCCGGCCGACTGCCCGGCGATGGTGACGCTGGCCGGGTCGCCGCCGAACACGGCGATGTTGTCGCGCACCCACTCCAGGGCGAGCATCCAGTCGCGGACGCCGCGGTTCGACGGGGCGTCCGCGATCCAGCCGAAACCGTCGAAGCCCAGGCGGTAGGAGATCGACACGGTGACGACGCCATCGCGGTTGAACCGGCGACCGTCGTACCAGGGGCTTGCGGGGGATCCGGCGAAGTATCCTCCGCCGTGGATCCAGACGAGCACGGGCAATCCGGCGCCGTCGGCGGCCGCGATGGGGGATGGCGTGAAGACGTTCACGTTCAGCGTCGACTCGCCGGGCACGCTCGGCTCGGGGATGAGCGTGACTCCGGGGTCTCCGCGCTGCGGGGTCGGGCCGAATTCGAGCGCGTCGAGCACGCCGTCCCAGCGTGCTTTCGGCACGGGGGCGGCGAAGCGCAGCTCACCGACGGGCGGCTCGGCGAACGGGATGCCGAGGAACGCCGCCGAGGCGTCGGCGTCGGCAGGCTCGCCTCGCCACACACCGCGCACCCGGCCAGCGAGGGTGTCGACCTCGACGTAGCGGGTGCTGCCGGTCACGGGGTCATCCTCGCGGACGGTCTCGGTCATGCTGCTCCTTCGATGGATGTTCGGGGCCGACGCGCAGGCTTGCCGGCGTCTTTGGCGAGGAGTGGGGCGAACGCCCACCAGATCAATGTGGCGACCGACGCCCCCGCCACGAGGCCGATGATGCAATCGGAGAGCCAGTGCGCGTTGATGAAGGTGCGCTGCCAGACCATGCCGATCGCGACGAGTGTACCGATGATCCACCAGATCCAGCGGCGGCCTGCGGGGATGAGGGCGGCAATGGCGACGACGGCGAACCCGGCGGTCACGGCGTGGCCGGAGGGCAGGGAGCCGTGGTCGACCTGGAACAGCGGGCCGTACAGTCCGGCCTCCTGGTCGTCTGCCGGGCGGGGCCGGTTGACGAGGTTCTTGACGAGCTGCGCGGCGAACGTGGTCGCGATCATGGCGGTGAAGAAGAAGAGCGCAGACCGCCAGCGCCGCACGCAGAGCAGGGCGATCGGGATGAGGAGCGCAAGGACGATGGTTCCCGGAATCTCGCCGAGATACTGGAAGAACATCGGGAACGGCGCCGTCTCCGGCCCGTGCGCAGAGCCGACGAGCCGCCGCCAGGCGTCGTCTATCGCCTGCGTGAACGGATGCGCGGGGTTCTGCGCGACGATGGCCGCGAACGCCACGAAGACGGCGATGCCGACGATGGCCGTGACCAGTTGCGCTCGGGAGCGACTGAGTGGCGTGCCGGTGCTGCCGAGCGTGCCTTCTGGGGTCGTTGACATCGTCGTCATGGTGTCCTCTCGTCGTCGCTCGAAGGGCGATCGACGAATACCGTATAGCGCTCTGTTTTTAAAAGCAAACAATGCACGCTTTTAGCAGACTCAGTCCGCGGTCAGTCGCTCCCAGAGGTACTGGATGTGCGCGGCCATGTCGATCGAGTCGTCGAGCATCCACTGGGTTTGCAGGCCGTCGGTGGCGGCGGCGAGCAGGGCGGAGGCGCGATCGGCGTCCAGGGTGGCGGGCAGTTCGCCCGCGTCCTGCGCCGCCCGGATGAACCCGGCGACTGCCGAGCGGTAGTGCTCGTATCGTTCGCGGAAGAACGCCTGCGCCGGGTGGTCCGGCTCCGCCGCCTCGACCGAGAGCTGGGCGTAGAGCTGCACCAGGCCGGGCACCTCGGCGTTGTGCCGCAGCAGGTTCGTCAGGCCGGCGATGAAGGCGGAGGGGCTGGGGGTGGCGTCGATGTCGAGGCCGACCGAATCCACAGCGTCGCGCTTCTGCAGGATTGCGGCGAACAGCTCCTCCTTGGTGCCGAAGTAGTGCAGCAGTCCGGCCTGGCTCAGACCGACCTCCGCGGCGAGCTCACGGACGGACGTCTTCCGGTAGCCGTTGCGCGCGATCACGTCGAGGGCCCTGGTGAGGATCTCCTCGCGTTTCGCGATGCCTTTCGCGTACGAACCCCGTGCTGCCATCTCGTGATCCTATCCCCCAGCCTGCTCGCTTGTTACTCAAAACAGAATGTTGTACGGTTTTTAGAATTTCGTCGAGGAGGACATGTGAACGCTGTTGATGAGACGTACCGGGATGCCACGCTGCCGGTCGCAGAACGGGTGGAGAACCTGCTCGCGCAGATGACCATCGAGGAGAAGGCAGGGCTCTTCTTCCACACCATGATCACCATGGGGGAAGACGGCGAACTGGCCGGCCCCAACCCCACCTTCGGGATGCCCGGCACCAGCGAGTACGTGGTCGACAAGCACCTGAACCACCTCAACCTCTTCGGCCCTGCGCCGAGTGGGCGCCTCGTCGCCGAATGGCACAACCGCATCCAGGAGCTCGCTGCGAGCACCCGGCTCGGCATCCCGATGACCATCTCCACCGACCCGCGCCACCACTTCAGCGAGAACCCGGGCGCCGCCATGCTGGCCGGCGCGTTCTCGCAGTGGCCGGAGGCGCTCGGCTTCGGCGCCATCGGCGACGAAGACCTCGTCGAGACGTTCGGCGACATCGCGCGCCAGGAGTACACCGCCGTCGGCCTCCGGGTCGCACTGCACCCGCAGATCGACCTGGCCACCGAGCCCCGCTGGTCGCGCCAGGTCTCGACGTTCGGCGAGAACGCCGAGCTGACCAGCAAGCTCGGGGCCGCGTACATCCGCGGGTTCCAGGGCGGCGAGCTGGGCGGCGAGTCCGTCGCCACCATGACCAAGCACTTCCCCGGCGGCGGACCGCAGAAGGACGGAGAGGACCCGCACTTCGCCTACGGCCGCGAGCAGGTCTACCCCGGCGGCCGGTTCGAGGAGCACCTGAAGCCGTTCGAGGCCGCGCTCGCCGCCGGCGCCAGCCAGATCATGCCCTACTACGGGATGCCGGTCGGCACCGAATACGAAGAGGTCGGCTTCGGCTTCAACAAGTCGGTCATCACCGCCCTGCTGCGCGAGCGCTTCGGCTTCGACGGGATCGTCTGCACCGACTGGGGTCTGCTCAGCGACTCCGTGGTGATGGGTGAGCCGTTCCCCGCCCGCGCCTGGGGCGTCGAAGGCCTCTCGGTCGAGGACAGGATGGTCAAGGCCATCGAGGCGGGCGTCGACCAGTTCGGCGGGGAAGACATCCCGGAGGTGCTGGTCGAACTCGTCCGTTCGGGCCGCGTCTCGGAGGAGCGCATCGACGAGTCCGCTCGCCGCCTGCTCCGCGAGAAGTTCGTGCTCGGACTCTTCGACAGCCCCTTGGTGGATGCGGACCTGGCCGACTCCATCGTCGGTCGCGCCGACTTCGTGGAGGCGGGAGAGGCCGCCCAGCGGGCGTCGATCACCGTGCTCTCGCACGGCGACGGAACCCCCACTCTGCCGCTGACCCGCGGCGTCCGGGTGTACGTCGAAGGCATCGCCCCCGAGGTGGCGGCTGCGTACGGCGAGGTCGTCGACTCCCCGGAGCAGGCGGACGTCGCGATCGTGCGCGTGGGCGCTCCGTACGAGGTGCGCGGAACGTTCTTCGAGAATTTCTTCCACGCGGGATCGCTCGAATTCGACGCGGAGCAGATCGAGAGGATCACGGCGCTCGCGAAGGTCGTGCCGACCGTGCTGGACGTGTTCCTCGACCGCGCGGCGGTGCTGACCCCGTTCCACGGTGTCACGGCGCTGGTCGGCGACTTCGGAGCATCCGGTGCTGCAGTGCTGGACGTGCTGTTCGGCGCCGTTCCCGCCCAGGGGAGGCTGCCGATCGAGCTGCCGTCCAGCATGAGGGCGGTGGAGGACAGCCGCCCGGACGTGGCGTCGGACACCGCAGACCCGCTGTTCCCGTTCGGTCACGGCCTGACGATCGGCTAGGCGCGTTCCTCGTCGCCCCGGCAGGCTCAGACCGCCGGAGGCGGGGCGACGAGACGCCCGGTGATGAGCGCGCCGTGGAACGTGCGCGTCGCGACCAGCAGCCACGCGGCGACGAGCCCGGCGAAGAGCACGACGGCCAGCACCGCGAGCGCGTCGTCGCCCGTGGCCGCCGCGAGTCCGGAGACGCCGGTGACGACGGTGCCGACCGGGAACGTGAACGACCACCAGGTGAGGGCGAACGGCATCCCGTGGCGAGCGGTGCTGACCGTGATCGCGGCGGCGATCGCCGCCCACAGGAGGGCGAAACCGAGCACGGGGACGCCGAAGACGACGCCGAAGAGTTCGAGGGCGTGCGCCGTCGACCCGTCGACGACGAGGTGCGCGTTCCGTCCCAGCGACGTGGCTGCCGTGATCGACTGCCCGAGCGGACCGAGCACGATCCACAGCGTCGGCACCATCGCGGCCGCACCGACCTTGTGCCTGGCGAGCCTGCCCCAGAGCTGCGGGATGATGACGAGCGCCGCCAGCAGGCTGGCGCCGAACATCGCGTAACAGGCCAGCATCAGCGTCAGCCGGGGCTGACCGGCTGGGGCGTACGGCAGGAGCAGCGCGCCCGTCGCCGCCGAGACCATTGGAGGCACGACCGGCATCAGCCAGCCGCCGAAGGCCGAATCCTCCCGCACGTCGTGCCTGGTGAACACCAGAAACGGGATGGCGACGGCGGAGACTAGCCCGAGCACAGTGCCCGCTATCCAGAGCACGGAGGCGATCACCACCGCGTTCGCCTCGCCGAGCACAGCGCGCCCGAAGATCAGCGTCCCGGCTCCCACGGTGAGCAGCGCCATCGGCGGGGCGCCGTAGAAGTGCGCCATCACCGGATGCGCGTGGTGGCGTTCCGCGGTCGCGCGGAAGCGGACCCAGTGGGCGACCGTGGCGGCCACGAGTGCCACGAGGAGGAGTGCCGCGAGCATCCAGACGATCGTCGCAGCCACGCGCAACGCCGGGAACTGCAGGGGAAGCGTCGCCGTGGCGTTCGCCACGATGCCCGTGCCCATCACCGCCGCGAACCAGTTGGGCGTGATGTTGGACAGCGCGAGTCCCGGTCGCTCCAACTCGCGGAACAGTGCTGTCGTGCCCATGCCGTCGTCTCCTTCTCGATCCTGGCTTCCACGATGCCGGTCGGGGGGCGCGCCGGAGTAGAGCAGTATCGTTGGCGGGGTACAAGCATTCGTTGTGAACGGAGCCAGATGGACGACCTGCGGAATCTGCGCGTCCTCGCGGCGGTGGCGCGGACGGGAAGCATGACGAGGGCGGGCGAAGCGCTCGGGATGAGTCAGCAAGCCGCGTCGCAGCGCATCCGGCTGCTGGAGCGGCAGCTCGGCGTCGCGTTGCTGGTGCGTTCGCCGCGCGGGAGCACGCTGACAGAGACGGCCGCGCTGATCGCCGGCTGGGCGGACGAGGCGCTCGCCGCGGCCGACCGGTTCGACGAGCTGGTCGCGGTGATCGGCGACACGGCGTCCGCCGAGCTCTCCGTCGCGGCCAGTCTCACGATCGCCGAACACCTGGTGCCGTTGTGGCTCAGCGCGTTCACGCGGCGGAGACCGGACGCCAGGGTGCGGCTGGTGGCCGCGAACAGCACCGCCGTCGTCGAGGCGGTGCTGGACGGCGCGGTGCGACTCGGCTTCATCGAGGCTCCGATGGTTCCGGCCGGGCTTCGATCCAGGGTGATCGCCTCCGACGAACTCGTGGTCGTGGTCTCACCCGATCACGCGTGGGCGGCGCGGTCTCGCGGAATCACTCCGGCGGAACTCGCTCGGACGTCGCTGATCCAGCGGGAGGCGGGGTCCGGCACCAGGGCGGCACTGGATGCGGCGTTGCGCACGGTCTCGGCTGTGGAACCGGCAGCGTCCGCTCCGGCCGCCGAACTGCCGACGTCGGCGGCGATCACCTCGCTGGCGCGCACCGGCTACGCGCCGGCGGTGCTCAGCATCCTGAGTGTGCGGCAGGACATCGCCTCGGGAGCTCTGGTGCGTGTCCCGATCCGTGGGCTGCACATCACCCGCCCGCTCACCGCGATCTGGACGCAGCACCAGGACCCGGTGGCCCCGGACGTGAGCGAGTTCCTGGCCATCGCCGCAGCGGTGGGTCCAGGCCGCAGGGACCGCGCGGACCGCCAGGCCGGAGCCTGACGGCAGCTGCTGCTCAGACGGCGGCGGCTGCTCAGGCGCCCGCTGTTGCTCAGGCGCCCGCTGTTGCTCAGACGGCAGCGGCGCGTTCCGCCGAGTCGAGGATGACCTCGATGCCGAGGTGGAAGATGTCCTCGTCGCGGAGCGCCTTCAGTTCGGCCGCGACGGAGGCGATGTTCGAGTGCGTGACGGGGTCGACGAGCAGCGGCCCATCGAACCAGGCGTTGCTCGGCGCTCCGCCTGCGGCGTCCGGGTCGCCGCTCGTCGTCGTGCGTCCACGGGCGATGCCCGCCGCTTCGGAGAGCACGTACGACGCGAACAGTGCGTAGTGCCGCACGAGGTCGGCTCCGCTGAGTCCTGCCTCGGCGAAGGCGCCGAGGATGAATTCGATGGTCGTGAGCTCGGCGGGGCCGTTGGTCGTGAGCACCGTCGCCTCGACCGCGATGGCCGGGTGGTCAACGAAGGCGTCGAGGGTGGCGCGGGACAGCAGGCGCAGCCGCTCCCGCCAATCGGCTTCCACCGCGGAGACGCGCGCGAGCGCGATGGCCTGCACGGCGTCGAGGAGCGCTTTCATCAGGTCGTCCTTGGCGCGGAAGTGCCGGTAGACGGCGGTCGGGTCGACGCCGAGCTCTGCGCCCAGGGCGCGGATCGAGATCGCTGCACTGTTCGGGCGTGCGGCGACGTCGAGTCCCGCCCTCACGATCGTGGCCCGATCGAGGCGCTTGGCGTTGGCGTGGTCTGCCCGCGGCTCTGCGTGATTCACATCGTCACCCTACCAAACGACAACAATCGTGTCAGCACTGTTGACATCGGTGTTGTGCGCGCCCTAGCATCGCCCTCAACCCACTCGACGACGAAGGGAACCAGCAACGATGGCGGACGCAGACGTGATTCTGACCGGGGGTCGGATCTTCACCGGCACAGGACAGCCACTGGACGGCCACGCAGTAGTGGTGAGCGAGGGCAGGATCGTCGCGATCGTGCCGCAGGACGCCGTCGACGAGCACCGCGGGTCGCAGACCCAGATCGTCGACCTCGACGGCCGCTTGCTCAGCCCCGGGTTCCAGGATGCGCACATCCACCCGGTCGGCGGCGGCGTCGAACTGCTGCAGTGCTCGCTCTCCGAGTCGGCGGATGCCGCCGAAACCCTGGCACGGATCGCGGCGTACGCGGCGGAGAATCCGGACGGCTGGATCCTCGGCGGCGGCTGGTCGATGGATCACTTCCCGGGAGGCGCGCCCGTCCGTGGCCTGCTCGACGACATCGTCGGCGACCGACCCGTGCTGCTCGCAAGCCGCGACCACCACAGCGTCTGGGCCAGCTCCGCGGCCATCCGTGCGGCCTGGATCGACGCCTCCACCCCCGATCCGGTCGACGGCCGGATCGAGCGAGAGGCCGACGGTCAGCCGGCCGGCACCTTCCACGAGGGCGCGGGCGACCTCTTCGACGCCGTCAAGCCGGTGATCGACGACGACCTGGCATACGCCGGTCTCCTCCGAGCACAGTCCGAACTGCTGAGCCTCGGCATCACCGGCTGGCAGGACGCGATGGTGGGCGTCGTCGCGACGATGCCGTCCAACCTCCCCGCCTACCGTCGTGCGCTCGACGAGGACACCCTCATCGCGCACGTCCGCGGCGCCCAGTGGTGGCAGCGGGACACCGGAGCGGAGCAGATCGCCGGGATGGTCGAGCGTCGCGAGGAGTTCGACAGGCTCGGTGACGACCGGTTCGCGCTCGGCACGGTGAAGATCATGGTCGACGGCGTCGCAGAGAACTTCACGGCGGCGATGTCGCAGCCGTACCTCGACGCGCACGGTCACGACACGTCGAACGCCGGGCTGTCGTTCATCCGCCCCGACCTGCTCGCCGGCTACGTCACCGAGCTCGACAAGCTCGGCTTCCAGGTGCACTTCCACGCCCTGGGCGACCGGGCGGTGGTCGAAGCACTCGACGCCCTCCAGGCCGCACGGGATGCGAACGGCGAGGCCGACCACCGGCACCACCTCGCCCACCTGCAGGTGGTGTCCGAGGAGGACGCAGCCCGCTTCCCCGCCCTCGACGCTGTCGCGAACCTGCAGGCGCTCTGGGCCTGCCACGAGACCCAGCTCGACGAGCTCACCCTGCCGTTCCTGCACGACGAACTGCAGACCAGGCAATACCCGTTCGGCGACCTCGAGCGGGCAGGCACCCGTCTGGCCGCCGGAAGCGACTGGCCGGTGTCGAGCGCCGACCCTCTCGCCGCCATCCATATCGCCGTCAACCGGGTCTCGCCCGGCTCCGGCGACGAACCTCTCGGCGGTGAGCGGCAGCGCCTCGACCTCGAGACCGCGTTCGCCGCGTACACGTCAGGGTCGGCGTACGTGAACCACCGCGACCACGACACCGGATCCATCGCACGGGGATACCGCGCAGACCTCGTGGTGATCGAGCCTGACCCGTTCTCGGTGCCCGCGGACAGCATCCACGCCTGTTCCGTCGTCTCCACCTGGGTCGGCGGCGTGCCGGTGTACGTCCGCGACTGACCCGCGCCGCGCCCTCTCCCATGCACACCCGAACCCCCACCCCCACACAGCGCACGACCCATCAGGAGGAGTAAGAAATGCCTCGATCACGCACCAGCCGTCGCCTCATCCTGGCGACAGCGGCCGCCCTGGCCGCCGCGCTCGCCCTCGCCGCCTGTTCGCCCGCCGGCTCCGGCTCGTCGACAGTGGGAGCTAAGCCGTCGTTCCAGCTCACCGCCAAGACCGCGGCGCCGTCCGGCGACATCAACTCGTACACCTGGGTGTCCTATGCAGAGCCGTACTCCCTCGACTACGCGTACGCGTTCGACTATTCGGACAACCAGGTGCTCTCGAACGTCTGCGAGTCGCTGCTCAGGCTCAACCCGGACTTCACGATCTCGCCCTCCCTCGCCGAGTCGTACAGCAACCCGACACCGCTCACCTGGGTGTACAAGCTGCGTCCGGACGTCACCTTCCATGACGGCACGACGATGACGGCCGCGGACGCCGTCGCCTCGATGCGCCGCCACATCGACCCGGCGGTCGGCTCCTCCTGGTTCTCCGTGTACCAGAACGTCGCATCCATCGACCAGACCGGCCCGCTCGAGGTCACGGTCACCCTGACCAAGCCGGACTCGCAGTTCAACCTCGGGATGAGCGGCGCCGCCGGCGTCGTGGAGTCCGCCGCGACGCTCGCGGCTAAGGGCAAGAACTACGGCAACTCGACCGGCCTCGTCAACTGCACGGGACCCTTCGAGCTCACCTCCTGGAAGTCGGGCGAGTCCGTCACGCTCACCCGCTACGACAAGTACTGGGACAAAGACCTGCGGGCGAAAGCCGGCAAGGTCACCATTCTGTTCATGACCGACCCGAGCGCCCGCGTGAATGCGCTGGTCTCCGGACAGGTCGACGGCGGCTGGATGGTCCCCGCCGAAGCGATCACTAAGCTCTCGACCGCGAACTCGGGGAAGCTCTACTTCGGCCTCAACACCGCGGTCTCCGACTTGGTCGTCGGCAACCTGAAGGGCGTCCTCGGCAACGTGGACGTGCGCAAGGCACTGCTGATGGCGATGGACAGGCAGGGAATGGTCGACGCCGCCGCGAAGGGCTACGGCACGGTCACGAACGCACTGACCACCGAATCCGTGTGGGGCGGTGCGAGCGCCGCGACGAAGAAGGAGGCGTTCAGCGGGCTGGAGAAATACCCGTACGACGTCGCCGCAGCCAAGAAGCTCGTCGAGAAGGCGGGCGCGACCGGCAAGTCGATCACCATCCGCACCGCGCCGATGGGCGCCGACTTCGCCGTGGTCGCCCAGGCGACGGCGGCTGCCGCAGAGTCGATCGGCCTGAAGGCGACCATCCAGACGATGACGCCGGACTCGTACACCACGCTGTTCTCCGACCCGAACGCCCGTGCCGGCGTCGACCTCTTCTACACGTCGTGGTATCTGTCGACCCCGGACCCGCTGGAGATGTACGGGGTGCTGAAGACCGGCCAGTTCAGCAACTACGGCAACTGGTCCGACCCGAAGTTCGACGCGCTGGTGGATGAGGCCGCCGGCACCGCCGACCCGGAGGCCAGGGCGCAGAAGTCCGTGGAGCTCCAGAAGATCGCCAACCAGCAGCTCCCGTGGCTTCCGCTCTTCCATGGACCGATGACGGTGTTCGTCGGCAAGAAGGTCACCGGCGTGGCTCCCTCCGTCGCCATGCTGTACTACCCGTGGGCGGCGACGATTGGCGCGCGGTAGCGCGACGGCGCGGCGGGTCGCAGGCAAGCTCGGATCGCTCCTGCTGACCCTGTTCCTCGCCTCGCTCCTCGTCTTCTTCTCCCGCTTCCTCGTCCCAGGCAACCCGGTGAGCTTCCTGCTTCGCGGCAGGAAGCCCTCCCCGGAGGCCGTGGCCCAGGTGACGGCCGAGTTCGGCCTGAACCTGCCGCCCTGGCAGCAGTACCTGCAGTGGGTCGGCGGCATGCTGCACGGCGACTTCGGCCGCTCACTGCAGTACCGCCAGTCGGTGGCGACCGTGATCGGCGACCGGCTGCCGGTGACCATCACCATCGTGGTGATGGCTGGCGTGATGCTCACGGTCGTCGGCCTGATCGCCGGTGCGATCGCCGCCCTCAACCGCGGCAGGCTCGCCGACCGCGCGATCCTGACCGTGCTGACGATTCTCGGCGCCATCCCGTCGTTCGTCGGGTCGATCGTGCTGATCGCGGTGTTCGCCGTGCAGCTCGGCTGGTTCCCCGCGTTCGGCTCCGGCACCGGCTTCCTCGACATGGTCTACCACCTGGTGCTCCCGTCGATCGCCCTGGCCATCGTGTTCGTCGTCCTGATCGGAAAGGTGACCCGCATGTCGATGGTCGAACAGCTCGGCCGCGAGCACGTGGAGGTGGCGACCAGTCGCGGCCTGCGGAGGTCCACCGTGGTCAGGCGACACGTGTTCCGAAACGCCATCGGCCCGATCCTCACGGTGAGCGGTCTGCTGGTCGCCGGGCTGCTGGTCGCGACCTCCATCGTGGAGTCCGCCTTCGGCATCTCGGGACTCGGCTCTCTGCTCGTGCAGTCGGTCGACCGCCTCGACTTCCCGGTCGTGCAGGCGATCGTGCTGCTCGTGGTCACGGCGTTCATCGTGGTCAACGCGATCGTCGACCTGCTCGAACCGGTCATCGATCCGCGCGCCGCAGCCGGGGAGGGCGGACGATGAGCGCCCCGACCCCCACCCTCGCGCTGAAGGTGATGCGCTCGACCGTCGGCAAGCGTCCCAGGGTCGGCTGGACGATCTCCGTCGTCGTGCTGATCGTCATCACTCTCGCGGCGGTGTTCGCGCCGCTGATCGCGCCGTACGACCCCGACCATGTGGACTTCTCCGCCGTCTACGCCAATCCGAGCGCCGCGCACTGGCTGGGCGCGGACGCCCTCGGCCGGGACACCCTCAGCCGGATGATCTTCGGTGCCAGGACGGCGCTGCTCGGCCCGTTGCTCGTGGTGGTCGCCTCCACGCTGCTCGGCATCGTCCTCGGACTGATCGCCGGCTGGCGCGGCGGCTGGCTGGATGCAACGCTCGCCCGGATCTTCGACGTGCTGTTCGCGTTCCCGTCGCTGCTCATCGCGATCATGGCGGTCGCACTGTTCGGCAAGGGTCTGGTGGCGCCGGTGATCGCGATGAGCATCGCGTACTCGCCGTTCGTCGCCCGCCTCACCAGGCAGCTGGTCGCGACCGAGAAGTCGAGACCGTACGTCTCGGCCTACCGGGTGCAGGGTTTCGGCGGATCGTGGATCGCGCTGCGGCGCGTGCTGCCCAACGTCACGCCGACCGTCGGGGCGCAGTCGACGCTGAACTTCGGCTACGTGCTCGCCGAGCTCGCCGGCCTCTCGTTCCTCGGGCTCGGGGTGCAGGCGCCCGTCGCCGACTGGGGCGCGATGATCAACGAGGCGCAGGCCGGCATCGCGGGCGGGTACTTCCTGCCGGCGATCGTGCCGGCCGTCGCCGTGGTGATCGTCGTCGTCGCCGTGAACGTGATCGGCGAGGAGCTCTCGGACCGCATCGGTGGAAGGACATCAGCATGACACTGCTCGAGATCTCCGGATTGACCATCGACCTCCCCGGCGACCGCCGCCTGCTCGGCGGCGTCGGCCTGACGGTGTCCGAGGGCGAGACCGTCGGCCTGGTGGGGGAGTCGGGCTCCGGCAAGTCGCTCACGGCGCGCACGGTGCTCGGGCTGCTGCCCGACAACGCGAAGACCAGCGGATCGGTCGCCCTCGACGGTGTCGAGGTGCTGACGGCGCGCGCGAAAGAACTGCTGCACCTCCGGCTGACGACCGCCGCGATGGTGTTCCAGGATCCCCGCGCGGGGATCAACCCCATGCGCACCATCGGCGACCATCTCACCGAGGCGTTGCGCCTCGGCGACGGCTGGCCGAAGGCCAGGGCCACGGAACGCGCCGTCGAGCTGATGCAGGCGGTGCACCTGCCGCGGCCGGAGGAGCACCTGCGCCAGTACCCGCACGAGCTCTCCGGCGGGATGCTGCAGCGCGTGATGATCGCGGGCGCGCTGGCCGGGTCGCCCAAACTGCTGGTCTGCGACGAGCCCACCACCGCGCTCGACGTCACCACGCAGGCGCAGATCCTGCGCGTGCTCGCCGAGCAGCGGGAGCAGCGCGCGATGGGAATGCTCTTCATCACGCACGATCTGACCCTGGCGTCCGCGTTCTGCGATCGCGTCTACGTGATGCGCCAGGGGAAGGTGGAAGAGCACGGGACCGCATCCCGGGTGCTGCGGCAGCCGACCAGCTCCTACACCAGGCGCCTCGTGGATGCGACGCCCACCATCGAGGTCACCGGCGACGAGCCGCAGGAGAAGAACGTCGAGGGCCGTCCTCCCGTGCTCCAGACGACGGACGTCGCCAAGACGTACCACGTGTGCAACCGAGGACCGGTCGTGGCCGTCGCTGGCGCATCCATCGCCATCCCGGCGGGGGAGGCTCTCGGCGTGGTCGGGGAGTCCGGGTCCGGCAAGTCGACCCTCGCCCGCATGATCGTCGGACTGGAGCAGCCGGACTCCGGCACGGTCGAGATCGACGGCGAGGTCCAGGCCGGGCGTCCGCGCGGCCGTGCTGAGCGCCTCCTCCACGCCCGGCGCGTGCAGATGGTGTTCCAGGACCCGTACCTCTCGCTCGACCCGCGCATCACCGTCGGGCGGTCCATCGAGGACGCCCTGCGCCTCCACCACCCCGATGTCGGCGCGGCGGACGCCAGGAGCCAGGTGCTCGGGCTGCTCGATCAGGTCGGGCTTGCGGAGAGCCACGCCCAGGCGCTTCCGCGGACGCTCTCGGGCGGTCAGCGGCAGCGCGTGGCGATCGCGAGGGCGCTGGCCATCGAGCCGACCGTGCTCGTCATGGACGAGGCGACGAGCGCGCTCGACGTCTCCGTGCAGGCCCAGGTGCTCGATGTGGTCTCCGACATCCGGCGCGAGCGCGGGCTGACCGTGCTGTTCATCAGCCACAACCTGGCCGTGGTCCGGACGGTGTGCGAGCGCACCGTCGTGATGCGCTCCGGCGAGATCGTGGAGAGCGGCAGGACGACCGACCTGCTCTCCAATCCGCAGCACGAATACACGAAGCTGCTGCTCGACTCCGTGCCGCGCGCCACCAGCGACGTGCTCTGACTCCTCGCTAGCCCCTTTCCCCTCTCGACGAAAGAGATCATCACCCATGCCGCACACCACCGTCTTCGAACGGCAGGCGCCCTCCGCCTCCTCGATCGCTCGCCTGCTCGACGGGAGCGAGAACGGCTCGTTCTGGCTGGCCGACGCTCCGGCAGCGCCGCGCCCGGCCGTCGAGGGAGCACTCAAGGCCGACCTGGCGGTGGTCGGCGGCGGCTACCTGGGACTCTGGGCTGCACTCCTGGCCAAGCAGGAGCATCCGGAGCGGCGGGTGGTGCTGCTGGAGGCGCAGCGGATCGGCTGGGCGGCGTCCGGTCGCAACGGCGGCTTCTGCGAAGTCGAGCCTCACCCACGGCGAGCCGAACGGGCGCGGCAGGTTCCCGAAAGAGTTCGACCGCCTGCAGCAGCTCGGCCGCGAGAACCTCGACGCCATCGAGCGCACGCTCGGCGACCTGGGCGTGGATGCGGAGTTCGAGCGCACGGGTCTTCTCAGCGTCGCAGTGGAGCCGCACCAGGTGGAGTGGGCGAAGGCTGCGGCGGCGGAGGGCGTCGGCGAGGCCGTCCTCCTCGATCAGGATGCGGTGCAAGCCGCGGTCGCATCGCCCACCTACCTGGCGGGGGTCTGGAACCGCCGGGACGCGGCGATCGTGCATCCGGCCAAGTTGGCGCGGGGTCTCGCCGACGCGTGCGAGGCCGTCGGTGTCGAACTCTACGAGTTCTCGTCGGTCGGAGAGGTGCGCACCGACCGCAGCGGCTCCGTCCGGCTGCCGGTGAACGGCACCGTGGTCACCGCCGACAAGGTCGTTCTGGCGACGAACGTCTTCCCGTCGCTGCTCAAGCGCAACCGGCTGATGACTGTGCCGGTGTACGACTACGTGCTGATGACGGAGCCGCTGAGCGACACGCAGCTCGCCGACATCGGCTGGCGCGACCGGCAGGGCATCAGCGACATGGGCAACCAGTTCCACTACTACCGGCTGTCGCAGGACAACCGGCTCCTGTTCGGCGGCTACGACGCGATCTACCACTACGGCCGCAAGGTCGAGCCGGTGTACGAGGAACGGCAGGAGACGTTCGAACGGCTCGCGGGCCACCTGCTGACCACGTTCCCCCAACTCGACGGCATCCGGGCGACCCACCGGTGGGCGGGCGCCATCGACACCTGCAGCCGGTTCTGCGCGTTCTACGGCCTCGCCAGGAAGGGCCGCGTCGCGTACGCGAGCGGCTTCACCGGGCTCGGCGTCGGCGCGACGCGGTTCGCGGCACGCGTGCTCCTCGACCTCCTCGGCGGCACCCCGACGGAGCTGACCGAGCTGGAAATGGTGCGCAGCAAGCCGGCCCCGTTCCCGCCGGAACCGCTCGCCAGTGTCGGCATCAATCTGAGCCGCTGGGCGCTGAACCGGGCCGACCACAACGAGGGCAGGAGGAACGTCGTGCAGAAGACACTGGATGCGGTCGGTCTCGGCTTCGACTCATAGATGCGCATCCGACGGCGCCCATCTAGTGTCGTCTCTGTAGACCATGCCCGAACACACACGAACAAGGAGTGCTATGAGCTACGCCGTGACCAATCCCGCCACGGGCGAGACGGTCAAGACTTACGACACCATCAGCGACGCCGACCTGCAGGCGGCCATCGCGGCGGCCGACGACGCCTACCGCGGCTGGGCCAGGACCACGACGGTGGCCGAGCGCGCCGCCCTCGTGCGCCGCGCAGGCGAGCTGCACGTGGAGCGCAGAGAAGAACTGGCCGAGATCATCGTGCGCGAGATGGGCAAGCCTGTCGAGCAGGCGCTCGGCGAGGTCGACTTCGCCGGTGCCATCTACGAGTACTACGCCGATCACGCAGCGGAATTCCTCAAGGATGAGCCGATCACGCTGCTCGACGGCGACGGCTCAGCCGTCATCCGACGCTCCGGGCTCGGTGTGCTGCTCGGCATCATGCCGTGGAACTTCCCGTACTACCAGGTCGCCCGCTTCGCAGGGCCCAACCTGATCATCGGCAACACCATCCTCCTCAAGCACGCAGAGCAGTGCCCGGAGTCGGCCGCCGCGATCGAGCGGATCATGCTCGACGCCGGTTTCCCCGAAGGTGCATACGTCAACATCTACGCCGACCACGACCAGATCGAGACGGTCATCGCCGACCCTCGCGTTCAGGGCGTCTCGCTCACCGGTTCGGAGCGCGCGGGAGCCAAGGTCGCGGAGATCGCCGGCCGCAACCTCAAGAAGGTCGTGCTGGAGCTCGGTGGCTCCGACCCGTTCATCCTGCTGTCCACCGACGATCTGGATGCGACCGTCCAGCAGGCGGTCGACGCCCGTCTCGACAACAGCGGTCAGTCCTGCAACGGCGCCAAGCGTTTCGTCATCGCCGACGAGTTCTACGACGCCTTCCTGCAGAAGTTCACCGCGAAGCTGGCGGAGGTGGAGGCGACAGACCCGACCAGCGCAGACTCGGCGCTCGGCCCGCTCTCGTCGCTGCGTGCGGCGGAGGGCCTGGACGAGCAGGTGCAGCGCGCCGTCGAGAACGGCGCCACCCTGGTCCGCGGAGGCGGCAGGAATGGCGCGTTCTTCGAGACGACCGTCCTCACCGACGTGACCCCGGAGAATCCCGCGTCGAAGGAGGAGTTCTTCGGCCCTGTCGCCCAGGTGTTCCGCGCCGCGGACGAGGCGGACGCCGTGCGCATCGCCAACGACACCCCGTTCGGCCTCGGCTCGTACCTCTACACGACTGACCCTGAGCAGGCGGACAGGGTCGCCAACCGCATCGACGCCGGCATGGTCTTCGTGAACGTGGTGCTCGCCGACGGCGCAGAACTGCCGTTCGGCGGCGTGAAGCGCTCGGGCTCCGGCCGCGAGCTCGGCCGTTTCGGCGCAGACGAGTTCGTCAACAAGAAGCTCATCCGCATCGGCGGCTGACGCGAAGTCACGGACACTCGCCGGGGGGAGGTCAGACGGCCATCCCCCCGGTGACCCGGCGCACGGCCTCGCGGACCGCGCGGTCGTCGTGCTGGACCGTGTCGAGGGCGCGATGCACGGTCAGGCCCTCGATCAGCGCATCCAGGATGCGGGCGGTCAGCGGATCCCAGAACCGTTCGAGGGCCGCGCGGCTGCGGGACATCCACCGGTTCGTGATCTCGCGGAACGGTGTCTCCCGCGCGGCGAGCGTGTACAGCTCGTGCGTGAGGACGAGGTCGCGCTGAGTGCTGAAGACGTCGTGCAGGATCGTCCCGACGACGGCCTCCTCCGCCTGCTCGCGGTCTGCGCAACCGGCGAGCCGCTGCTGGAAGCGCAGGCTCGTGGTGGTTGCGAACCGTTCGAAGGCCTCGGCGAGCAGGTCGTCCATCCCGGAGAAGTGGTAGGTCATCGAGCCGAGCGGCACGCCGGCCGCTGCGGCGACCCGGCGGTGCGAGGTGCCTGCGACGCCCGCCTCGGCGATCACGTCGAGGCAGGCGTCGATGATGCGGTCGCGCCGGTCGGGGTCGTAGCGGCGACGCGGCTGCGCGACGGTGGTGCCGGCCGTCGCCGGTTCGGCGCTCACAACTCAGAGCTCCCGGATGACGCGGGCGGGGTTGCCGACCGCGACCACGTTCGCCGGAATGTCCCTGGTCACGACCGCGCCGGCGCCGATCACGCTATTGTCGCCGATGCTGACGCCCGGGCAGACGATCACGCCGCCACCGAGCCAGACGTTGTCCCCGATGGCGATCGGCTCCGCCGCCTCCAGCCGGTCTTTGCGCGGCTGGGGCTCCACCGGATGCGTGGGCGTGAGCAGTTGCACGTTGGGGCCGATCTGGCAGTCTTCGCCGATGGTGATCGGAGCGACGTCGAGGGCGGTGAGGTTGTAGTTCACGAAGGTCCGCGCGCCGATCGAGATGTTCTCGCCGTAGTCGACGAACAACGGCGGCTTAATGTACGCGTCGTCGCCGAGGTGCCCGACGAGTGCTTCGAGCAGCGGGCGTGCCGCGCCGTCGTCGGCGAGCACCGCGCGATGATACGCGTCGGCGAGGCGGGCGCCACGCTGAGCGAGGACGCTGCTCTCCGGGTCGTCGGCGATGTAGAGGTCGCCCGCGAGCATCCGCTCTCGATTGGTACGGGGATCGCCTGCGAAGTAATCGATCATGCAGCCAAGTGTACGCACGTACGCATCGCAATGTACACTCGTACGCATGCCCGTCGTCCCCTCGCTTCGTCGCGCCCGCATCGCGGTCGTCGGCCTCTTCTTCCTCACCGGCCTGGTCTTCGCGGTGTGGGTCGTCAACATCCCCGAGATCCAGCAGTCCACCGACATCTCGCACGCTGTGCTCGGCGGGCTCCTGCTGCTGCTCGGGCTGGGTTCCGTGATCGGGATGCAGGCGACGGGACCGCTCATCGACCGGATCGGCAGCAAGCGGACCGCCGTCATCGGCGCTGTGCTCCTCGTCGTGGCCGTGAACCTGCCCGGTCTGGCCCCGAACCCGTGGATGCTCGGGGGCGCGCTGTTTCTGCTCGGGCTCGGCAACGGGGTCATGGACGTGGCGATGAACGACCAGGCCGTGATCGTCGAGCGCGCATACGGGCGTCCGATCATGTCGAGCTTCCACGCCTTCTTCTCGGTCGGGGGCGCGATCGGCGCGGTCGTCGTCGCCGGGATGCAGACCGTCGGGCTCTCGGTGCACTGGTCGCTCGGACTCGGTGCCGTCGTCGGGACCGTGCTCGCCGTCCTGTGCATCCCGGCACTGCTGCCGCACACGCCCGTGCTGAGGGACGCGGCTGGCAGGGACGCTGCTCTCGACGGCGCCGAAGCCGTGATCCAGGCCGCACCGGAGCGGATCGGCCGCAAGGTCGCCGCCCTCGCCACGCTCGCCTTCCTGCTCATGCTCGCCGAGGGGGTCGCCAACGACTGGAGCGCGCTCCAGGCCGTCGAGCGGCTCGACGTGCCGGACTCCGCGGCCTCCCTCGCGTTCGGCGCGTTCGCCATCGCGATGACAGTCGGCCGCCTGGTGATCGACCGGATCGTGCAGCGCTTCGGCCCTGTCATCGTCGTCCGCTACGGGTCGGCGGCTGCGGCGCTCGGGCTGCTGATCGTCGTGCTGTCGCCGAGCTACCCGCTCACGCTCGCCGGCTGGGTCGTCTTCGGTCTCGGGCTGTCCGGCGTCGTGCCTCAGCTGTTCACCGCTGCTGGCAACCTGAGCACCCGCAACCAGGGTCTCGTCATCTCCCGCGTCGTCGGCGCCGGCTACGTCGGACTTCTCGCGGGTCCGGCCGTCATCGGCTGGGTCTCGCACCTCACCGGTCTGACGGGCGCTCTGGTCATCCCACTGGTGTTCTGTGTGGCCGGGGTGCTGCTGGCGGGCCAGGTGCGCGGGTCACGCCGGTCGGATGTGCCGGTGAGCGAGTCCGTGAAGGGCTAGGTCAAAATCGCGCGGCCGACCGTGCGCAGGGCAGCAGCGTGCTCCATAGCCGACGGCCGCCCACACGCACGATCGTGATCGGCGGGGCGGCGTTTGATGCAGCTTGAGGGTGGTGCAGTAGACAGCTCAGTGCAATACTGCGGGGTACGTCCGTCGCTCGAAGCAGAGTGGCCGAGCGCAGCGCTCCGGCGCAGCGCGTCGCACGTCGACACCTTTCGTTCTGAACATTGATCGTCCCTCGTCCACCTGGGGGTAATCGTGGGGATCAAGAAACACCGGATGCGCTGGCTCGCGTCTCTCACCGCTCTCGCTCTCGCGCTCCTCGGCGTCACGGCGACGGCACTGCCGGCTGCCGCGGCGAACGGCGACCCTTTCCCGACAGGCTCCGGCCTCGTCTTCGTCGCCCAAGGTCCGGCACGCGGTCAGCCGAGCACGCTGTATGAAGCGGTGCAGGGCGCGGGCGCGATCTCGTTCGTCAAACAGGGGACGGCGGCCATCGGCTACAACGCGATCGGATACCGCGAGGCCGACCATTACCTCTGGGGCGTCAACGACAACGGCGGTCTGGTGCGCATCGGTCAGGGCGGGGTGACCCAGGGCTTCGGCCAGGTCGGGCTTCCGACGTCCACGTTCAACTACAACCAGGGCACGTTCGGCACCGGGTCATCGGCGGACACCCTGTTCGTGCGGCTGGCGACGAGCGACCGCAACCTGTACGCAGTGGATGTGGTCGCCAAGACGACCACGCGCGTCCAGTTGTCTGCTGCCGTGCCGAACATCTCCGACATCGTGTACACCGGCGGCTACATCTGGGGCGTCTACGGCGAAGGATCGCAGCTGTACCGAATCGACCCCGCCACCGGGATCGTCACGGCCGTCACCGTCACCGGTCTGCCGAAGGATCCGTTCGGCGCCCAGTGGGTCTACGGAAACGGCAACATCGGCATCTCCGACAACAACACGGGCACCGTGTACCAGCTCGCGCTCGTCAACCCGGCGTCGGCGACCCCGAGCATCCAGATCGTGTCGGCCACGAAGGGTCCGGCGAACACCCAGAACGACGGTGCGTCGTACGCCGGCCTTCCGGTCGATCTCGGAATCGTCAAAGCCGGACCGGCCACGTACACGGCAGGCGCAGCGCTCACATACACACTGACCGTGCACAACTACGGGCCGGGGAACTCGTCCGGCTACATCGTCCGGGACACCCTGCCGGCGGTGCTGATCAACGCCGCCACCACGACTCCCGGATGCTCGATCGTCACGGACGCGGGCCGTCAACTCGTGCAGTGCGCAGGTGGACCGCTCGCCAACGGCGCGGACACGACGATCACCATCACCGGACAGGCACCAGGGCTCGGCGCGACACCCGCCTGCACCGACGGCGCGATCACGAACGTCGCCGATGTCACCGGCAACGAGGCCGACCCGAACCTCGCGAACAACACGGCGACGAGCACAGCATGCCCGGCAGGGACGCCCATCCCGTCGTTCACGGTCGCGAAGACCGCGGATGTCGTCACTCCGGCGTCGGTGGTCCCCGGCGGCACCGTGACGTACACGGTGACCGTCACCAATACCGGCCCCGTGGCATACACGACGGCCAACCCAGCATCGTTCGTCGACAGCCTCGGCAACCTCCTCGACGACGCCACCGTCGACGAGGCGAGCCTCACCGGAGGGGCGGTGCTCGCGGGCAGCGGGATCGTCTGGTCCGGCGCTCTGCCCGTCGGCGGAACCGCCACCGTCACGTACGCGGTCACGGTCAACGATCCGGACACCGGTGACCACGTGCTCACGAACGCCGTGGTGCCGGGAGGAACGGGAACCTGCGCGGCGGCGGACGCCTGCTCGGCCACCACGCCGGTCGCCGAGTTCACCGTCAGCAAGGCGGCCTCCGCCGCCCAGGCCGCTCCCGGCGACACCGTCACGTACACGGTCACCGTGACGAACACGGGCGCCGTCAACTTCGGTGGGGCGGTCGCGCCGAACACGGCCCAGGCGCAGCTCAGCGACTCCCTCGCCGGCGTTCTTCCGTTCGCTACGTACAACAACGACGCTTCCAACGGGGGCGCCCTCAACGGAAACGCCATCGACTGGGCGCTCGACCTGCCCGTCGGCCAGACGATCCAGCTGACGTACACAGTCACGGTCAACGCGGGCGTGACGGGAACTTCCGCCCTGGTGAACGTGGTCACCCCGACCGGACCCGGCGTGTGCGTTACGGCCTCGGACTGCACGACGGACACCCCGATCGGCAGTTACACGGTGACGAAGGCTGTCTCGGCGACCCAGGCGTCGCCCGGGGACACCGTCACATACACGGTCACCGTGACGAACACGAGCGCCGTCCCCGTCACGGGCGCGACCTTCACCGACGATCTGTCCGCAGTGCTCGACGACGCGACCTTCGTCCGGGCGAGCCTCACCGGAGGCGCATCATTCGCCGCGGGCATCGTCTCCTGGACGGGCGACCTGGCGGCCGGAGCGACGACGACCGTCACGTACACGGCGACCGTGAACACTCCGGATGCCGGTGACCACCAGTTGACGAACGTCGTCGTGCCGGGCGGCTCCGGCGACTGCGTCGGCACCTGCACGACCACCACCCCCGTCGGGGAGTTCTCCGTCGCCAAGACGGCCTCCGTGAGCACGGCGGCGCCGGGCGACGTCGTCACGTACACGATCCTCGTCAGGAACGACGGGCAGCTCAACTACGGCGGCAGCACTGCACCCTTCACCGCACCCGCTGTCGTGCTCGACCCGCTCACCGGTGTGCTGCCGCTCGCCACATACAACGGGGACGCCACCGGGGGAGGCACTCTCGTCGGCGACACGCTCACCTGGAACGTCGACCTGCCGATCGGCCAGTCCGTCACCCTCACCTTCACCGTCACGGTGAAGCCGACCACGGTGGCGAACCCGCACATCGTCAACGTCGTGATCGCTGGAAGCGGCGGCCACTGCACCGAGGCCGGCGCGTGCACGACCGATGTGGCCGAGCCGCACTTCACCGTCTCCAAGACGGTGGATCCCGGCACGGCCACCGCCGGGGCGGTCCTGACCTACCGCGTCACGGTGACCAACACGGCGGACGTCGCGTTCACGGGTGTCGCGCCGGCCTCGTTCACGGACGACCTGACCAGGGTGCTCGACGACGCCACATACAACGGCGACGCGACGAACGGCGCGACGGTCACCGGCAGCAGTCTCTCCTGGTCCGGCCCGCTCGCGGTCGGGGCCGACATCGTGATCACATACTCCGTGACCGTTAACGATCCGCTGACCGGCGACGGCACCATCGTGAACACGGTGACCCCGGCCGATCCCGGCAGCTGCGCGACACCGACCGGATGCACGACGACGGTCACCGTGACGCCGGTCACGCCGACACCCACGCCGACACCCACGCCGACACCGGCTCCGCCCGCGCCCTCCGGAGACGGAGGCGGCCCGCTGCCCGACACCGGGAGCAACATCGCGGCCGGCATCGCGCTCGGCGCCGCCGCGATCGTGGGCGGCCTGTGGCTGATGCTCTTCCGTCGTCGCCGCCGGGCGTGACGGACGATCAGGGGTGACTTGTGGTGAGCTCCAGACTCAGTTCGTCGAGGTTGGGCAGGTGCGCCACCGCGCTCGCCCGAGCGTCCGCGGTGATCTGCTGAGCCTCCTGGAGGCTCGACGCCTCCACGGTGAGAACGGCCGCGCCGGTCAGGCGGTGACCGATCCAGCGCAGCTGCACGCGCGGAACCCGGTTCACCCCCGGCGTCTCCTCCAGCGCGTGCTCCAGCCGGTCGACCAGTTCCGGCTCGATGCCGTCGAGCAGGCGACGGCCGATGCTGCGCACGGTGCCGATCAGCAGCACGATGATCGCCGCGGAGATCAGCAGGCCGACGATGGGGTCGGCGAGGGGGAAGCCGAGCATCACCCCGACGGCGCCGACGACGACGGCGAGTGAGGTGAAGCCGTCGATGCGGGCGTGCACGCCGTCGGCAACGAGGGCCGCCGACCCGATGCGCCGGCCGACGCGGATCCGGTAGATCGCCACGGCCTCGTTGCCTGCGAACCCGATGACGCCCGCCACGATCACCCAGCCGAGGTTCTCCAGCGGATGCGGGTGGAGGAGCCTGTCGATCGACTGCCAGGCTGCGACGACAGCCGAGAGGGCGACCACTGCGATGATGAAGAGCCCTGCGAGGTCCTCCGCCCGGCCGTATCCATAGGTGTAGCGGCGCGAGGCGGCGCGGCGGCCGAGCACGAAGGCGACCCAGAGCGGGACGGCGGTGAGGGCGTCGGAGAAGTTGTGGACGGTGTCGGCGAGCAGGGCGACCGAGCCGCTGAGCGCGACGACGACGGCCTGCAGGATCGTGGTGGCGAGCAGCACGAAGAGGCTGATCTTCAGGGCGCGGACGCCCTCCGTGCTGGCTTCGAGGGCGTCGTCGATGGAGTCGGCGGCGTCGTGCGAGTGTGGGACGACGAGGCCGTACAGGAAACCCTTGAGCCCGGTGGGGTGGTGATGCGGGTGGTCGTGGTCGTGCTCATGCTCGTGGTGGTGATCGTGGGTGTGGGCGACGCCGCTCACGCCGAGGCCACCGCTGGGCTGGACGCGGCGTCGTGGTGGTGTCGTGGGGTTCCGCCGAGCGAGTGCTCCGCCTGGAGGATCGCGTCGGTGACGAGACGGCTGGCGTGCTCGTTCTCCAGCCGGTAGAAGACGCGCTGGCCTTCCTGCCTGGTGGCGACGATCCGGGCGAGCCGCAGCTTGGCCAGGTGCTGGGAGACCGCGGCGGGCTGCTTGTCGAGGATGTCGGCGAGCAGGTTCACCGACAGCTCGCCCGCATCCTTCAGAGCCAGGATGATGCGCACCCTGGTGGCGTCGGCCAGCATCGCGAACACCTCGACGGCGAGTTCGACGTACTGGCTGTCCGGGAGACGTCCGCATATCGGCTTATCTGCATCCATACGCAGATTAAAGACTATCGAGTGGCGAAAGGGCAAATCGTCGCGCAAATCGCGGGCGTTAGAAACCCGGTGTGAGCACGAGCCGGCCGTCTTCCCTGCGCGGGATCGCCTCCGGGTTCGTGTCGAGGAGTTCGGGCGGGAGCACGGACTCCGGGGCACTCTGGTAGGCGACCGGCGTCAGGAAGCGTCGCAGCGAACTGGCGCCGACCGAGCTGTGCAGTGACCCGGTGGTCGCCGGCCACGAGCCTCCATGATGTTGCGCCCACGTGGTTGCGACGCCGGTGGGCCAGCCGTCGAACACCAGGCGGCCGCAGAGCGGGGTGAGGATGGACGCGAGCTGCGTCACGTCCTCGCCGGGGGCGGAGCGGATGGTCGCCGTCAGGGAGTGGGGCAGGTGCTCCAGTGCCATGTGCAGTTCGTCGTCCGGGGCGTACGAGACCACGACGGTCAGCGGGCCGAAGCACTCCTCGAGCAGGGCGTCCGCGTCGGCGAGGAACGCGTCGATGCCCGCCGACACCACCGTCGGCCGTCCGGCGGCCTCGCCCGACGCCCGCGTCACCGCGAGGTCGTCGCGCGCGGAGAGCTCCGTCGCCCGTTGCTCGAAACGCTCGCCATCCCCTCCGTCAGCAGAGGATGACTGGGCGCGGTCACCAGCCCGGCGCAGACGGCCTCTTCGAAGCCGGCCCCTGCCGGGGCGAAGACCAGGCCCGGTTTGGTGCAGAACTGTCCGGCGTCCCTGGTCATCACATCCAGCAGACCTGATGCCAGCTCCGCCGCCGAGGCGCTCGCCGCATCCGGGGTGATCACGACCGGGTTGATGCTGCCGAGCTCCCCATAGAACGGGATGGGCGTCCTGCGCGACGACGCGACCTCGAACAGCGCCCGGCCTCCGCGTTCTGAGCCGGTGAACGCGGCCGCCGTGACGAGTGGGTGACGGACCAGTTCGACACCGGCGTCGACGCCCTCCACGAGCCCGATCGCGTCGGCGCTCACTCCGGCGTCATCGAGGGCTTCCCTGGCGATCTCCACCGTCCTCCTGGACAGCAGCGGATGCCCCGGATGCGCCTTGACGACGACAGGGCACCCCGTGGCGAGCGCCGCGGCGGTGTCGTTGCCCAGCACGGAGAACGCGAACGGGAAGTTGGAGGCGGTGAACACCGCCACGACGCCGAGCGGACGCAGGATGCGCCGCAGGTCGGGGCGCGGTGGCACGGTCGACGCATCCGGGCGGTCAATGGTCGCTTCGAGGTACCCGCCGTCAGCGACCACCTCGGCGATGAAACGCAACTGGTTCGCCGTGCGGGTCACCTCCCCGGTCAGCCGGGCGGGCGTCAGATGGGTCTCCGCGGCTGCGATCCCGACGAGTTCGGCGCTCGCGGACTCGAGGGCGTCGGCCAGCGCCGTGAGCGCGCCGATCCGGTCGGCGCGGGAGGTGGTCGTGAAGCCGGAGGCCGCGGCGCGCCGGACCGCCGCATCCACTAGTTCCGCCTGGGTGGGGTCGGCGGCCATCAGAACGCCGCGATCCCGGTCAGGGAGCGGCCGATGACCAGCGTGTGGATGTCGTCGGTGCCCTCGTACGTCCGCACCGACTCCAGGTTCGCCAGGTGCCGCATAACCGGGAACTCGTTCGTGACTCCGTCGCCGCCGAGGATGGTGCGGGCGTTCTGCGCGATCGTGATCGCCTCGCGCACGTTATTCAGCTTGCCGACGCTGATCTGCACGGGCGTGATGGCGCCGCGCTCCTCGAGCCTGCCCAGGTGGAGGGCGAGCAGCATGCCCTTCTCGTATTCGACCAGCATGTCGGCGAGCCGCTGCTGCACGAGCTGCTTCGAGCCGATCGGCGCACCGAACACCTCCCGCGACCTTGCCCGCTCGACGGCCACCTCGATGCAGCTGCGTGCGGCGCCCATCGCGCCCCAGACGATCCCGAAGCGGGCCTCGTTGAGGCAGGTGAACGGCGCGGACAGCCCTGCGGCCAGGGGCAGCCGGGCGGAGGCGGGCACGCGGCACGCGTCGAAGACGACGTCGTACTGCACGGAGGTGCGCATCGAGAGCTTGTTGTCGATGATGGTGGCGGTGAAACCGGGGGAGGCGGTGTCGACCACGAACCCGCGGATCCCGTCGTCGGTGTTCGCCCAGACCACCGCGACGTCGGCCACCCCGGCCAGGCCGATCCAGCGCTTGCGGCCGGTGATCAGCCAGTCGTCCCCGTCCCTGGAGGCGAAGGTGGCCATGGCGGACGGGTCGCTTCCGCCCTGCGGCTCGGTCAGCGCGAAGCAGCCGATCTTCTCCCCGCGCGCCATCGCCGGGAGGAGCTCCGCCTTCTGCTCGACGGAGCCGAATCGGGAGATCGCCGTCATGGCGAGCGATCCCTGCACGGACACGAAGGTGCGCCAGCCGCTGTCGACGGCCTCCAACTCGTGGCAGACCAGTCCGTAGCTGACCGCGCCCGCTCCTGCGCAGCCGTCGTCGGTGAGGTGCATGCCGAGGAAGCCCGCCGCGCCGAACTCGGCGATGAGCTCGCGGCGGAAGTGGCGGTTCTCGAAGTCGTCGTCGACGACCGGGAGCAGCCGCTCGCGGGCAAAAGTTCTGGCGCGCTCCGCCCAGCCGAGCTCCTCGGCGGTGAGGAGGGGGGAGAGATCGAAAGTGTCGTCGAGCGTTGTCATCGTGATTCCTCTTCGTTGAGGTCGGCGGGGATGGTGGAGGTGCGCGGGAGCCAGTCAGCGCCCTCGTGGCGGCCGTGCGCGGGCGGCGCCGTTCCCGCGCGCGGGGGAGCGCCTGCCAGGTGGATGGGGTTGGCCGGCTGCCGCACGGTGCCCGCGCCGTCCTCGTCGGCCAAATCCTGCACCGGATGCGCGCCGAAGCTCTCCGCGAGGGCGAAGGCTTCCGTGATCGTGTTGACGAGCCCGGCCGGGACGTCCCTGGCGTCGAGGCGGCGCTTCCACACCGCGGCGGGCGCCGCGGCAAGCTCGGCTTCGAGTTCGCGGCGGAGCGCATCCCGGTTGCCGACCCGCTGCGCGTTGCGGGAGAAGCGTTCGTCCGTCGCCAGCTCGGGCCGACCGAGTTCGTCGGCCAAGGCGGCGAACTGCCGGTCGTTTCCCACGGCGATGACGAGGTCGCGATCCTGGCACCGGAACACCTCGTACGGCGCGATGCTGGGATGCGCGTTCCCGCGGCGGACCGGGTCGACGCCGGTGGAGAGGGCGCTGGAGGCCTGGTTGGTGAGCGCGGAGAGCAGCGTGCCCAGCAGGTCGACGTCGATGTGGTCGCCGACACCCGTCGTGTCCCTGGTCCGCAGGGCGAGGAGGATACCGGAGAACGCGTTCAGTCCGGTCAGCACATCGACGAGTGCGACCCCGGCTTTCGTCGGCGGGCCGTCCGGCTCACCGGTCACGCTCATCAGGCCGCCGACCGCCTGGACGAGCAGGTCGTAGCCCGGGAGGTCGACGCCGGGACCGAATCCGGTGATGGAGCAGTACACGACGCCGGGGTTCGCCGCGCGGACGGTCGCGTCGTCGAGGCCGAACCGCTCCATCGTGCCTGGCAGGAAGTTCTCGATGACGACGTCGGCACTGAGGGCCAGGTGTCGTGCTGTCGCGAGACCGTCCGGTGTGCGCAGGTCGCAGACGACCGAGCGCTTGCTGCGGTTCACGCTGGCGAAGTACGTCGACCTGCCGTCCGCATCGACCGGCGGCAGCCAGTGGCGGGTGTCGTCGCCGGTCGGGCTCTCGATCTTGATGACGTCTGCGCCGAAGTCGGCCAGCATCATGGTCGCGTACGGTCCGGCCAGGATGCGCGTGAAGTCGGCCACCCGGATGCCCGCGAGCGGTGCGGGCGTCTCGTCGTGCGTCATGTGTGCATCCAAGCAGACCGCCCTCCTCTATTGCAACGTGGAAATATTCTTCACGCGGAAACCGGCGGCCCCGACGACTCCCGGCGCACGAGGCTGTACGGCGCGTTCTCGGTGCGCGGCTCCGCCGTCGGTTCGTCCAGCCGCCGGAGCATCGCGACGATCGCCAGGCGCGCGATCTCGTGCAGATCGGGGGAGATCGTCGTGAGCGACGGGGCGGAGAACGCTGCCTCCGGGGTGTTGTCCCAGCCGACCACCGCTACCTGGCCAGGCACGGAGATCCCCGCCTCGCGGAACGCGCGCAGGGCGCCGATGGCGAGCAGGTCGTTCGCGCAAACCAGCCCGTCGAGCCCGTCGAGTCTGCCGATCAGCTCCTTCGTGCGCTCGTAGCCCTCCTCGCGCGAGTAGTCGCCGTCCGGGCTGGACTGGTCCCAGCGCGAGACCGTGACGATGTGCGCGGGGTCGGCCTGCAGCCCCGCCTCGCCGAGCGCGTTCTGGAAACCCCGGATGCGGAGGTCGGCCGGGGCTGCGCCGATCGTCCCGACCTTGACGTCTCCCAGGAAGCCGAGCCTGCGGCGTCCGCCTTCGATGAGGCACATTGTGGCGTCGTAGCTCGACCGCACGTTGTCGACCACGACGCTGTCGATCCGCGAGCTGCGGAACCGCTCGCCGAGGAGCACGAGCGGGGTCGCGCCGCGCTCGGCCTCGAACCGTTCGAGGTCGATCGAGAGCGGGCTGAACAGGATCCCGTCGGTGAGGATGGTGCGGAACCCGGCCGCCACCCTGAGCTCCCGTTCGAGCAGGCCGCGGGTCTCGTCGATCACGACGTCGTAGCCGAACTGCTCCGCCTCGGTCACCACTGCGTGCGCGAGCTGGGCGAAGTACGGGTGCGACACGAATGGCACGGAGAGCGTGAGCAGGTTGCTCCGGCCGCTGCGCAGCTGCCGCGCGGCGAGCTGGGGCCGGTAGCCGACCTCGGCGATGGCCGCTTCGACCTTGGCGCGGGTCGCATCGCTGATGTACTTGTGCCCGTTGACCACGTTCGACACCGTGCGATAGGAAACGCCGGCGAGCGCCGCGACGTCTTTGATCGTCGGCGCTCCTGAGCGGCGGCCCGGTGTCTGCTCGTCCATGCTGGTCACGCTCACATCGTAGTGAGGCTTTTGTTGCAACGTTGACATGAATCGATATTTCCACGTTGCAATATTCTGAGAACTCTGCTTGAGTGTCACTGCAGAGCAGCCCGTCGGGACCCGGCGTCAGCTCTCCGGCATCCACATTCCGGCCGGAAACCCGTTTCGCCCGCGACACCGAGGCACCCCCTCCTCGGCCGCGCCCAGCGGATGCCCGACCACGAACATCCATTCAATGACGAGGAGATGATCTGTATGACAGCAGGCACCCAACGGCGGCCGAGACGGCTCATGGCGGTCGCAGGCGCGGCAGCACTCAGCCTGATCGCACTCACCGCCTGCACCGGCACCGGCGCGAGCGACAAGCCGACCACGGTCGACGGCGGCGGCATCGGCACGGCCGACAAACACGTGAAGATCACCATGATGTCGAACGACGCGTTCGCCCAGCAGTGGCAGGACCAGCTCGTCCCCGAGTTCAACAAGGAGTTCCCGTACATCGACGTCACCATCGACGCCGTCCCGTACACGGAGCTGCTCGCCAAGGGCCTCCTGAACGGCACGGATCCCGAGCCCCAGTACGACCTGATCACGCTCGACGACCCGTGGACGCCCCAGCTGGCGAACGCGGGTGTGCTCCTGAACCTCAAGGACGACGCCAAGCAGTGGACGGACAAGTCGTACGACTGGGCCGACTTCAACGCGGCGCCGCTGGCATCGAGCGAGTGGGACGGCAAGCAGTACGGCGTCCCGCTGCGCTCCAACATGCTGCTGATGTTCTACAACAAGGACCTTTACAAGAAGGCAGGCCTCTCCGATCCCACGCCCGAGCTGACCTGGGACCAGTACGTGAAGGAAGCCCCCAAGCTGGTGCAGGACACCGACGGCGACGGCAAGGTCGACTCCTGGGCCGTCGGGCTCACCTGGATGCGCGGCGTGCTGTCCCCACCGGTCTGGCAGGCCGTCCTCAACTCCAACGGCGGCGCCCTGTTCGACAAGAACATGAAGCCGACGTTCGACACCAAGGCGGGCGCCGCCGCGCTGCAGACGCAGGTCGATCTGCTCAAGTACGCACCTCCCGGCGCGACGAACTACAACTACACCGAGCCTCTGGATGCGTTCCGCCAGGGCAAGGTCGCGTCCATCTTCACCTGGGGCAGCGCGTACAAGAGCGCGGCCGTCGACCCCGCCGTCACCACGCTGACACCGGACCAGGTGGGCATCCAGACGATGCCGGCCGGCTCGGACGGGCCGAGCACGCACCGCGGGATCTGGAGCGGCTCCGTCTTCAAGAACTCCGCGCACCCTGAGGCGGCGTGGACGTTCCTGCAGTGGATGACGTCGAAGAAGGGTGAGGTCTGGACGACCAACACGCTCGGATCGTTCCCTGCGCGCAAATCCACTCTCGCGAGCACCCCGACGCAGGACTGGCTGAAGCCGGTCTTCTCGACCATCCAGAGTGCGTACGACGTCGCGGACAAGGGTCAGATGTGGCGGCCCCGCAGCCCGGAGTCGAACGCGATCCAGGAGATCTTGGCCGACCAGACGAGCGCGGCCGTGCAAGGCCAGACGTCCTCGGCGGACGCGCTCAAGAAGGCCTCGGATCAGATCAACCAGCTCCTGAAGAAGTAGGACGATGACGGTCGAACTCACGAGACAGCGCGTGGACCGCGCTCGTCGGATCTCGCGCACGCGGGACATCTTCAGCAGATGGGCGTTCATGCTGCCGGCCACGGTGCTCCTCGCCGCTGTGCTCGCATACCCGTTGCTCTACACGCTGCAGATCAGCTTCTCCAAGTTCGACCTCGCCACGTTCTCCCCGTCGGAATGGGTGGGCCTCGAGAACTACACGGCCGCACTGCAGAACGAGACGTTCCAGAACTCCCTGGTCGTCACCGGCATCTACCTGGTGCTGGCTCTGCCGCTGCAGATCGTGCTCGGTTTCGGGATCGCCTATCTGATGAACGCCGAGTGGAGGGGGCGCGGCATCATCCGCGCCCTCTTCCTCATCCCGATGGTCGTCGCGCCCGTCGTCTCCGGCGGCATCTGGAAGATGATCCTCGACCCGCTCTGGGGCGTCGTCGGCTGGTTCCTCGGCCTGTTCGGCATCCCGGCGATCGACTGGTTCGGCAGCGCGAGCATGTCGATGATCAGCGTCGTCATCATCGACACCTGGCGCTCGGTGCCGTTCGTCGCCCTGATCGCAGCCGCCGCGCTGCTCGCCCTGCCGAAAGACGTCTTCGAGGCGGCCAAGGTGGACGGCGCGAACTGGTGGCAGACGCTCTGGTCGGTCAGCCTCCCCATGCTCGGCCCGATCATCGCGGCGACCTTCGTGGTGCGCTGGCTGGGCGCGGTGAAGATGTTCGACATCATCCTCGCGACCACGAACGGCGGCCCGGGCGAGGCGACCAACGTCGTCAACCTGTTCATCTATCAACAGGCGTTCCGATTGCTCAAGTTCAGTGAGTCGTCGGCGATGGCGGTGATCGTGCTCGTCATCACGATGATCCTGACCTTCGTGTTCCTTCTGGGCAGCAAGAAACTGGAGGACAGGCTGTGACCACCATCACCAGGAACCGCAACCGCGGAGACGAACGTGTCGCCGACCGGGCGCCGGAGCCCCGCGTCTCCGCCGTCGTTCGCCGACGCCGCAGCGAACGGGCCCGCATCTGGTCCGGCGTGATCATCTGCATCCTGTTCCTGCTCCCGCTGGTCTGGATGCTCCTCACCTCGTTCAAGCAGCAGCGCGACATCTTCACGACGCCGCCGACGTTCTTCTTCGACCCGACGCTCAATCAGTATGTGCAGGCGTTCGTGGCGGGCGGGCTCGGCCCGAAGATGATCAACACGATCATCGTGGCGGGCGGGGCAGGCATCGTCTCGCTGGTCGCCGGAGCGATGGCCGGGTATGCGCTGTCCCGGCTCAAGATCAAGGGCGCTGCCACCATCGGCGTGCTGATCCTCGCCTCCCGCGGAGTGCCGCCGATCGCGCTGGCCGTGCCGATGTTCCTCGTCGCCCGCACCCTCGGCATCACGGACACGCACATCACGCTGATCCTGGCGTACTGCTCGTTCGTGATCCCGTACGTGATGTGGCTGATGCGCGGCTTCTTCCTCGGGCTGCCGAAGGAGCTGGAGGAGTCCGCCATGATCGACGGCTGCTCCCGGATGGGCGCGTTCTTCCGGATCATCGTGCCGCTCTCGGCGCCCGGGCTCATCTCGACTTTCATCTTCAGCATCATCCTGGCGTGGGAGGAACTCCTGTTCGCCCTGGTGCTGACCAACCGTCATGCCTCGACGCTCCCGGTCGCCATCGCCGGGATGGCGGGGGACACCGAGCACGGCGCGAACTGGGGAGCCCTGTCCGCCGCCGGGATGCTCACCGTGGTGCCCGTCGTGATCCTCGCGCTGCTCGTGCAGAAGTGGCTGATCCGCGGTCTCGCCGACGGCGCGACCAAGGGCTGAAGGCTGACGACATGACACCCACCGAACAGAAAGGCTGGAACGAGTGAGGCTACCTCTCAAACAGGTCGCGACAGGCGGCGAGGCTGTCGCCGAGCGCGAGATCACGGAGACCACGGAGCTCTGCCTCCCTTCGGGGAGGCTGAACCCGGCGGCCGTCGGCTGGACGCGCACGGCGCTGCACAGGACGGGCCTCACCGGCTGGGGCCGCAACAAGCGCTTCGAGTACTGGTCCATCGTCACGCCGACCTCCATCGTGACGATGAACATCTCGCACCACGACTACCGGGCGAACGTGTCCGTGACCTATCTCGACCGTGCCACCTACGGCGAGATCGTGCAGGGCGGCAACACCTGGTTCCCCGCGCACGGCGGGATGCGCGACGACACGAACACGGAGCCGATGGAGGCGAGCCGGAAGGACGTGCTGGTCCGGATGACCCCGCGCGGCGTGGGCACCGTGCTGCACGCGGAGTCCCCGCGGATCTCCGTGGATCTGCGCATCGTCGGAGAACAGGACCACGAGTCGATGGGCGTCGTGGTGCCGTGGAGCGACCGCGCCTTCCAGTACACCAAGAAGGACAACTGCCTCCGGGCGCAGGGCGTCGTCATCGTCGACGGCGTCACCCATCGCATCGAACCGGACGAGTCGTATGCCGTGCACGACCGCGGCAGGGGCCGCTGGCCGTACTTCACCTTCTGGAACTGGGGCGCAGGCAACGGCGTGAGCGTCGACGGCCGCGAGATCGGCCTGCAGTTCGGCGGCAAGTGGACGGACGGCACCCCGTCGACCGAGAACTGGATGCGCGTCGACGGCCGCCTGCACAAGATCAGCTCGCACCTCGACTGGCGGTACGACCCCACCCAGTGGCTGAGGCCGTGGACGCTCGTCGGCCCCGGCGTCGATGTCACCTTCACCCCTGTGCACCACACCAGGCATCTGTTCGACCGCTGGATCGTGATGAGCAGGGGAGACACCTGCTTCGGCCACTACGACGGTCGGATCACGCTCGAGACCGGGGAGACGATCGAGTTCGCGAACGTCTTCGGTCACGTCGAAGAGGTCGAGCGCCGCTGGTGACCTGACCGTCCCATCCTGAGCACCCCCACCCCCAGACCGCTCCGGACCCCCCTGCGGAGGTCCACTGACGCAGCCGGAGCCGAGCGGGGCGCCGTACCGATATGCGGCGCCCCGCTCACCATCACCAGCCGAACACCCACCGAACGGAAGGCAGGCCCATGTCAGCGAAGACCACCCGCGCCACCCGCGCCACCCGCGCCACCCGCGCCACACCCAGCGTGCTGCGCGTCTCAGATGCCGCGCTCGCGATCGCCCATCCGCGTTCGGGCGACGACCGCGGTGGATGCACGGCGTGGCTGAGCGGGCCGGCCGGCTCCGGCACGGCGCGCATCCTGCACCTGGATGCGAACGCGCCGCACCACGAGCTGATCGTGGTCGACTACGAGAGCGCGAGCGGCGCATACAGCAGGTCGTGGGTGCTGCACAGCGTCGTCGGCGAGCTGGCCGTCTACAGCATGCTCGCCGAGTCGCCGTCGTCGTTCCCCGGCCGGGCGCACGCGCTCGCCGGGTGATCGTCACGGCCTGTCACCAGCGGTTTCGAACGTCCTCCGCCCAGCCGGGCAGCGCATCGACGTGGATGCGCCCCTCTTCGGTGTCCACCCATCCGGAGTAGTGCCCGAAGCACTGGTGACCGCGGCTGCCGAAGACGAGGAGCTCCGTGGAGCTGACGTGGTCCCAGAACGGCACGAATTCGAGGTCGAGGCTCGCGCCCTGGATGTGCCACGGGGCCAGCCAGTTGCTCTCGTCGTAGAGCCAGTCGAGCTCTTCGCTGATCTTGTGCAGCCTGCCGTCGACGAGCACACCGTTCTCGGTCGAGCCGCTTCCGTCCGTCCACTTCCCGCCGAGCTGCAGACCGATCGTGCGTCCGTCGACGACGCCGGACGCCGCTCCCCAGTTCCACTGCATCCGGTACGGCCAGCGGCCCCTGCCGTGGTCGAGCACGGCCCAGCTCTCGCCGGACGGCAGGTCGACGGTTCCTCCGTCGACCTCCAGCCAGCCGACGGCCGGGCGGCCGACGTCCTTGACCGTGTACTGGAAGCGCGTGTCCGACCAGGGCACGACGACCGCGAGCACCTCGTACCCGGCCGGCCGCTCGGCGGTGATGTCGAAGGCGACCCCCTCCGCGCGCCCGCGCAACCGGGTGCCGGACGGCAGCTCGTCGATGTCGATCGAAAGCGACCGTGTGCGCGCCAGCGCCGACGAGGCGCCGAGGCGTGCCGGGAGGGTCGCGCTCGACCCGAGTGGTGCGACAGCGCCGCGCTCCACCGTCGCCCCCGACCGGATGTCGTGGACCAGGATGCCGTGCACCGCCGCGTAGTCGAGCGACGAGACGGTCAGCGACACGATGTGCGTCGGCGTGGTGACCGCCCAGTACTCCCAGCGCTTGTTGCGGCCCCAGACCCTCCGGCCGTCGATGCCGGAGGTGTCGTGCAGCGGGGTCCTGCTCCAGCCGACAGCCTCTGGGTTGAGCTTCCCGTTCGGGAGGCACAGCTGCACCGGTTCCGTCAGCTCACGCTCGTCGATCCTGCGACCCATCCGGGACCCCTTCCTGTGTCGGCGTGCTCGGTCGCGCGACCTGCGCGAACCGCTTGGCGAGCTCCTGGTTGACCGCGCGGACGATGGCTGCGTCCGCCTTCGAAACGGTGCGGTCGGCGGTCAGGAGGCCGTTCAGCTCGTCCTCGACATCGGCGAGCTGCGTGTACACGATCCCGGAAAGTCCGGCGTCGATGGCGGGGAGGATCTCCTCCCGGTGCAGCTTCGCGAACGCGTCGCCGAACGCCTGCGTCGTCGGCAGCTTCCGGTAGCCGAACTCGCGGTCGCTGAATTCGTGCCCGGGCAGGCGAAGGCTGTACCCGCCGTACTCCGACACGACGACGGCGCGCCCGTCCCTGCCCCAGCGCCGCCCTGGACGCACCCGCCGGAAGTAGATGTGGAAGCTGCGCAGGTCTCCACCGCCCTGATCGTGCCAGCCGCTCGCGTGGTCGATCACCCGATCCTGGTCGATCGCCCGGATGCGCGCGACGGCGTCGAGGGCGTCGAACTGCCCCCAGCCCTCGTTGAACGGCACCCAGACCACGACGCTCGGCACGTTCTTCAGCAGCAGCACGGTCTGGTCGAGTTCCGCACGGAACTCGTCCCTGCCCGCGGCGTCCTGGCGGCCGAACGCGCGGTGGCGGCGGTCGTCCAGCCGCACGGGCAGCAGGACGGGGGCGGTGATGACGGCCGGGTTGTAGCGGCGGCCGCCGTTGACCATGTCCTGCCAGACGAGCATCCCGAGCCGGTCGCAATGGTGGTACCAGCGCAGCGACTCTATCTTGATGTGCTTGCGCAGCATCGTGAAGCCGAGCTCCTTCATGCTGCGGATGTCGTGGATGAGCGCGTCGTCGGACGGCGCCGTCAGCAGCCCGTCCGGCCAGTAGCCCTGGTCGAGGACGCCGGCATGGAAGTACGGACGCCCGTTGAGGATGAGCCGCGGCCTGCCAGCGCTGTCGCGCTCCACGCCGACCGACCGCATCCCGACGTAGCTGGTCACCGTGTCCGTTCCGAGGCGCACCTCGATGTCGTAGAGGTACGGGTCCTCCGGGCTCCATTCGCGGACATCGTCGATGGGCAGGACGATCGGCCGGCCCGTCCGTCCGTCGGCGGTCGCGACGATCTCGCCATCGGCACGCAGCACGACGGCGGTCGCCGCGTCGGCCGCCTCCGCGCTTCCCGTCACCGTGATCTCGACCGCCAGGTCGGAGAGCAGCGGACGGATGTCGAGCCTCTCGATGTGGCGGAGCGGCACGGACTCGATCCAGACGGTCTGCCAGATCCCGGACTGCGCGGTGTACCAGATCCCGCCGCGGCGCAGCGCCTGCTTTCCCCGGGAGCGGTGGCTCGAATCGCTGACGTCGACCACATCCACCGTGAGCACGTGCTCGTCGCCGTCGGAGAGAGCGGATCCGACGTCGATGGCGAACGGCAGGAATCCGCCGGAGTGGCCGCCGACCAGCTCGCCGTCGACGAAGACGCGGCAGTCCTGATCGACGGCGCCGAAGTGCAGCAGAACGCGCTCGTCTGCGAAGCCGTCCGGGAGGCGGACGGTGCGCCGGTACCAGAGGTGCTGCCCAGGCAGGAGCTGGCGGTCCACACCGGAGAGCGCAGCTTCCGGCGAGAACGGGACGAGGATCTCCCCGTCGAAGCCGGCCGGGTGCTCGTCGCTGCCGGTGATCGCGTACTCCCACCGGCCGTTGAGGTTGAGGTAGCTCGCGCGCGCCAGCTGCGGGCGCGGGTACTCCTGGAGGACGGCATCCGGATCGATGGCGTCCGCCCACGGTGTTCTCAGGCTCACGGGCGCACCAGCTTCGCACGCACGGCGACGAGCACGGGCACCAGCACGAGCACGACGGCCGCTGCGCCGAAGATCTCCGGCCCTGGCACCGGCTGGACGACGCCGAGGGACGTGTAGGTGTTCTTCGCTCCGGAGATCACGGCGGCGCCGAGGAACGGCCCGACGATCATCGGGATCATGACCGCCAGGATCATCCGGATGCCCTGCACGGAGCCGGCGCGGTCGCTGGGGGTGTGGTCGCGGGTCATCGCAGACACCGTCGCGAGCGACGCCATCATCCCGGCCATCATGATGGTCGCGGCGATGATGACCATCGGCAGCTCTCTGGCGAACGCCATGGCGATCAGCCCGATCGCGAACACGCCGACGGCGGGCAGCAGGAACGTGGTCTTGCCGATCCTGTCCATCAGCCGCCCGGCGACGATGCTCAGCACCGAGGCGAGGATCAGCACGATGCCGAGCGCGAGCGCATACGCCTCGATTCGGAGGTAGCGCTGCAGGTAGATGATCACGTACGGCAGGAAGACCTGCGAGCTGGTGCCGATCACGGTCCAGAGCGCGAGCGTGAGGTAGAGCGCAGGCTGCGACCTGATCGTGCTCGGGCGCAGGCCGTGCAGGACGGCCGTCAGGATGCGGTCGTTGCGCGCGAGGATGCCCCTGTCCGTGACGAGGAACCAGGACAGCGCGCCGGTCACGATGGTGACGATTCCCACGATGCCGAAGAAGAGCTTCCAGTCTCCGGCGTGGGTGAAGCCGTCGAGGAGCCCGAACACCAGCAGCATCGCGACGAGCGGAAGCACGGCGAGCGCCCCGTCCACGCGACCCCGGTTGGCCGGCGCCGTCGAGTCCGTCACCCAGGCCGTGAACGCGGCGTCGTTGGCTCCCGAACCGAACATGCTCATCACACAGTCGAGCACGACGATGGCGACGATCGCGCCGACGAGGGCGGCTCCCGTCGGCAGCGCGCCGCCCGCCGGGGCGCCGACGAAGCCGAAACCGGCGGTGCAGATCCCCCAGGCGATGTAGCCGACCGAGATGATCGCGCGGCGTCGGCCCATCCGGTCGGACCACGCCCCGACCAGAATCGTCGCGACCGTCGCCGCGACGGCGCTCGCCCCGACCAGGATGGCGATGACGTTCGGGTCAGCGGAGATCGTGTCGTACACGTACACATTGAGGTACATGTTCTCGACCGTCCAGGCCAGTTGGCCGACCAGGCCGACGACGATCATCGCCAGCCAGGTCCTGCCGCCGATCGCTGGTCGGGTCGAGCGGAGTGCTTCGGGGGCTGAGGGTTCGATTCGTGGACCCATCACATCCTCATCGTCGAGAAATTGCAACGTGGAAATATCGTTCCGACAATAGCAACAAAATCGAGGGCGCTGCGACGTCCTCAGATCTTGATCGGGAACGTCAGCCCCACGACGATGCCGACGAGCGCCACCACGACGCCCAGGCCAAGGAATGTCCAGGCCGCCCAGTCGCTGATGCGGCGTTGCGACATCGCGGTGAGGAAGAGGACGAGTGCGAACAGGACGGTGAGCAGCGAGTAGTTGTCGCCGCGCTGGTTGTCGACGAGAGCGGTCGCGTACCTCGCGTCCGCCCGCTTGTTCCACTGGGCGGCCTCCGTGGTGCCGGCCGGAACGTATGCGTCCACCGCGAGCGGCGAGTTCTCGACCTTCCCGTCGGCGACCCAGGCGTCGAATGCGACGGCGAATTCGGGGGTGAACCTCGCCTGGATGTAGTCGGCGAGCTGGGTGTTCCCCGCGAAACCCGCTTCGACCCACTGGGCGTAGATGGTCAAGTCGAACTGGCGTGCATCGCGCGCCTCGCCGTCGTAGTTGCCCGCCTGGGTGCGGGCGCTCGACGCCTGGCTGAACGCGATCGACATCTCGCCGCCCCACTTCGAGGCCTCGAACCCGCACCACGCAGTGAGGACGGCGGTGACGGAGAGCAGGACGACGGCGAGGATCTCGCGAAACTCGCCCATCCGGTGTTTCCGGGTCTGTGCCTGATCGGTCATCGTGCCCCCCCCTGGACTCGCAGTCATCCTCCACCCCGGATGCGTCCGGCGAGTGCGGACACGCTCAGAAGGTGTCGCTGAGACTGTCGACGACAATGGCGATCAGGCGTCGGCGCCCAGCGGCATCACCAGGTGCTGTCGCCGCGAACGGTCACGTCGTATCCGCCGTCGACGAAGACCACCTGTCCGCACAGGTGCGAGTTCTCCTCGCTCGCGAGCCAGACCAGCAGCCGGGCGGCGACCTCGGCATCGAACGGGCCGTTGAGCGGCATCGGAACCTGCTCGTTCAAGCGCGCGCGTCCCTCCGGGGTTGCGACGAGCTCGGCCGTCATCGGGGTGAGCACGACGCCGGGGGCGATGGCGTTGAGCGGGATGCCCGCCCCTGCCCACTCCGGTGTCGCGGCGTTGCGACGCAGCCACCGCGCGAGCGCCCGCTTGCTGGACGAGTAGATCTGGTGGACCGTCGCGGGCGACTCCGCGAGCACGGCGGCACGGTCGAGCGCATCCTGTTCGGTGCCGTCCAGGAGGAGCTCCACCAGCTGGTCGTCGTGGTCCTGCAGCGAGGCCATCGACGCCACGGCGACGGCACGCGGGGCCGTGGATTCGGTCAGCAGCGGGCGCAGTCCGTCGAGCGTTGCGATGGCGCCGTAATAGTTGACGGCCGCCGTCACCGGGATCCCGGCGCTGAGTCCTGCGACCGCGAGGACGCCGTCGAGCACGCCGCCGGACAGTTCGGTGGCCTGCTCGATCAGGGTCGTGCGCCCCTCCGGCGTGGACAGGTCGGCGGCGATGTCCACGCCGCGGAGGTCAGCGCCGATCACGCGGTGGCCACGGCTGCGGAGGAGTTCGGCGGTCGCTTTGCCGATGCCGCTCGCGGCTCCGGTGACGAGGTAGGTGCGGGTCATGATTCTGCTTTCTCGGGATTCTGCGGGGTGGTGGGTGTTGGCGACCGAACGGGCTCCGTGACACGCTCGGCGTACGAGACGGCCTCGTCTTTGAACCGGCGGAGGAGCCGGTCGAAGTCGGCGCGGTCGGCCTCCGGCCAGGACTGCAGCAGGTCGGCCATCATCGCGTCTCCGCCGCGGACGAGTGCGGCGGCGATGTCCAGGCCGTCCGGTGAGAGCGCGAGCAGGGTCGCCCGCGAGTCCTCCGGATCCTGGCGCTTCTCGACCAGGCCGTGAGCGCCGAGCCTGGCGCTCAGCTTCGAGATGGCGGACGCCCCGACGTGGAGCCGGGCCGCCAGGCTCGACGCTCTCTGCTCGCCGTCGCGGGCCAGCAGCGTGATTGCGACGATCGCCGTGGCGTCCAGGTCGATCCCGACGCCGGTGGCCAGCCCGCGGATGAACGCGCCGGACGACCAGAGCGAGAAGACCTCGAGCAGCGCGGCGAGCTGACCGGAGCGGTAGGGAAGGCCGGGCGGTTCACCGGGGACCGCATCCAGGGGGGAAGGCATGGGCCGGCCTTTCAGTCGCGGTTCAATATGCTGTCTTCAAGACAGTATATCCCTGTGTCGACTGGACGGCTCCGTTCAGCCGCGTAGCGATCCCGACCCAGGCGCATACGACTCCGGCGCATACGGCGCCGGCCCGTCGAGCAGCCCCAGTCGCGCGGCTTTGCGCACCGCGTCGATGCGCGAGGTCGCGCCGAGCTTCACGTACATGTTGGTGGTGTGGCGCTTCACGGTACCCTCTGCGATGTGCAGCTGCGCGCTGATGTCGCGGTTCGTGTACGCCTGGGCGATCATCCTGAGCACGTCGAGCTCCCGGCTGGTCAGGATGGCCTTCGCGCTCGCATCCACGTCGTCGGTGGGCGGAGTGCCGGAGGCGGGGGCCGGGCGTGCGCCCGAGACGATCATCGAGAGGTCGTCGCCGCTGATCTTCTTGGTGACGTAGTGGCTCGCTCCCGCCCGCAGCAGCTGGCGTTCGAGGGCGACGTCGTTGTGCATCGTGAGTACGACGACCGCCACGTCCGGGTGGTCGCGCCGGATGCGGGTGATCGTCTGCTCGGCGGGGATGCCGGGCAGTTCGACGTCGAGGAGGAGCACGTCGGGGGAGGTGTCGGCGACCAGCCGGAGCGCGTCGTAGCTGGTGCCGCCCTCGCCGACGATCTCGAACGTGCCTTCCAGCAGCGCGCGGACGCCCTGCCGGAACAGGCTGTGGTCGTCGATGATGACGATGGTGCGGCGCTCGGCGGTCATGCGACGGCCTCCTGGACGGGGATGATGAGCTCGACGTGGGTGCCTCGCCCGGCGCCCGGGTCGATCGTGAGGTCGGCGCCGATGAGCTCCGCCCGCTCCTGCGCCGCGATGAGCCCGAGCGCTCCGGAGCGGATCCTGTCGTGCTCGAACCCGCGCCCGTCGTCTCGCACCGAGAGGTGGACGCTCTCCGGCTGCCAGCTGGAACGGACGGTGATCGTGTCGGCGCGCGAGTGGCGGCGGGCGTTGTGGATGGCCTCGCGCACGATGATGAACGCCTCCTCCTGCGTGCCGGTGGACAGGCGGAACGGCAAGCCGTCGAGCTCGACCACCACGGGAGGGCCGGCCTCGTCGAGGTCGGCGACGTAGTCGTTCAGAGCTTCGTCGAGGCGTTTGTCCCCGACGAAGTGGCGCAGGTCGCGCGCGATGGCGCGGGTCTCGTCGAGGGCGCCGTCGAACAGCGCCATGGCGTCGGCGAGGCGCGCCTGGGCCGCCGTGCCCTCCGGGTCGGCGAGCCCGCTGAGGTCGACGCGCTGCATCCCCGCCGCGATGCTGTGGGCGACGCGGTCGTGCAGTTCGCGGGAGATGCCGAGGCGCTCCTCGCTGTGCGCGACGGCGAGCCGTTCCAGCAGCACGTTCACGTAGGCGACGGAGGCGGGGATCACGTTGCCCATGATCGAGGAGTTGAGCGCCCTGGCGACATCGTCGCGCCCGGCCTGGTCGCCCACCGCATCCACCAGGACGCCGAGGCTCAGGTCGAACAGCATCGTCGCGGCCCGCAGGCTGTCGACGGGATGCACGTTCTGGCGTGCCCGGCTCTCTCCCGTCTCTGCGCCGCGCGGCGCCTGCCGGGGTTCGGACGGCGGCAGCAGTCCGAGCGTGGCGAACGTCTGCGACAGGATGCGCTCGATCTGGGCGACGAACTCCGCCTCGATGTACGGGTCCGAGACGAGCGCGCTCTCGGCGGCGCGCAACGCGGACGTCACCCTCTCGATGATCGCGGTGCGGGCGGCGGAGAGGTCGTCGATCGGTCTGGTAGCCATCTCGGACTTTCTATCATGCGGCGGCCGCGACGCCGATGGCCAGGAGGTTGACGGCGTACTGGGACACCATGAACGCGCGGTACGGGCGGCGGAGGGAGCGACGGTCGGCACGCTGCCGTCGGAAAGCGAAAAGGCACACCATCACGCCGCACGGGCCGAGAGCCGCCAGCGACAGGAGCTCCGGGTCGAGGGCGGCGATCAGCATGCCGGCCCCGCCGAGCGTGACGGCCCCCACCGCGACGATCGCCCGCGCGGGAATCTCCCCGATGGCGATCGGCAGGGTCGCGCGTCCGGCGATGCGGTCGCCGACGGTGTCCCCGAAGTCTTTCGTGTGGCCGACGACCGCGATCCAGAGCGCCATCACTACGGCGAACCTCAGCACGGCCGGCGAGATCGTGGCGTGGAACGCCTCAGCCCCGGCGAGGTACGTCAGCATCCCGCCCGCCGCCGCGACGGCCAGGGCGGGAACGGCCCACTTCTTCGCAGCGTGCGCGCCCAGTGAGTACGTCAGTCCGAGGGTCAGCATCATGGCGACCAGCAGCAGGAACACCACGCCGACGTGCACGGCGATGCCGAGAGAGCCGAGGCCGAGCACGACGCTCCACACGACGGCGGCGTGCTCGGTCACCACTCCGGATGCGAGGGGCCGGCGCGACCCGTTCGCCCGGTCGCCGGCGATATCCGTGATGCCGTTCACCAAGTAGACGACCCACACGGCGAGGAACCAGGATGCCGCCCCGACCACAGCCTTGACGATCACGATCTCCCCGCCCAACGCCAGCATCCCGCCCGCGACGAACCGCAGGTTGAACACCCAGAGCACGATGGGACGGGCTTCGGTGTAGGACCAGCGCAGGGTACGCAGGACAGACTGGGGACCGTGCGGCGATGCGCGGCCCCCGAGGGATCGGGTCACCCGCTCATCATGCGTAGCCGTCGCGGCGAAAGACGATGCCGCGGACTACGACCAAAGTCACATCTTTGCTCCGCCGGCGATCGAAAATGCGACCAAAGTGCCATTTATGTATGCATTAGAGGCACTTACGGTGAGGGGGAGTGGCTTATTCGGCTTCGCTGCTCAGGCACCGACGGCGCTACGTCTCGGGTGGCGCAAGCGCCTCGCGCCTGTATGGGGGGATCGGTCAGACACTGGGTGAATACACCCGGTGTCTGACCGGCGGCGCGTCTTCTCCGGACTACGCTCATCCAGCGATCGAGTGGTCCCGAATTGCCGCGCGCGCGCATATCCCGCGCGGCAATTCGGGACCACTCGTTCGTGGCGGGTCCCTTGTCCTTCGCGAATCCTGCGCATCCTGTGCGAAGCTAGCAACGTTGTAAATCCGTCGAGGGAGGCGCCACATGGTCGCGACGCTGAAGGACATCGCCGCCGCGGCCGGCGTCTCGGTGAAGACCGCTTCGAATGTTGTAAACGGGTACGAGTTCGTCAAGGCGTCGACGCGCGAGAAGGTGCTCTCGGCCATCGACGAACTCGGTTACCAGCCGAATCTCGCTGCGCGGAATCTGCGTGCCGGCCGCACCGGTGTGATCGGTCTTGCCGTCCCCTCCCTTAGCTTCAGCTATTTCGCCGAGCTTGCCGACGCCGTGCTCGAGGCGTCAAGGAAGCTCGGCTTCGTCACCCTGATCGAGCAGACCGGCGGTGACCGGGAGGCCGAGCTCCAGCTCTTGCGGGGGCCCAGGTTGTCGATGCTCGACGGGCTCCTGTTCTCACCGCTCGGGATGTCCGACGCCGACGCCGAGTATCTCGACGTCGACTATCCGCTTGTGCTGCTCGGTGAGCGCATCTTCGGCGGCCCGACGGACCATGTCGTCATGCGAAATGTCGAAGGCGGATACGCGGCCACCGAGCATCTGCTCGCCTCTGGACGGCGCCGCATCGCGGTGCTCGGCGCGCACGTGGCGGAGCGGGTGGGGTCGGCCTCGCTGCGTCTGGAGGGTTATCGACGAGCGCTCGCCGACTTCGGCGTCGACACCGGCGACGAACTCGTCGTGTTCCGCGAGGGCTGGCACCGGACGGACGGGGCCGCCGCGACTCAGGAGCTGTTGGACACCGGCGTCTCCTTCGACGCGATCTTCGCTCTGAACGACGAGCTCGCGCTCGGCGCGCTGCGGGTGCTGCACCAGGAGAACGTCTCCGTGCCGGACGACGTCGCGGTCATCGGGTTCGACAACCTCATCGAGGGCCAGTTCGCCATGCCCAGCTTGAGCACGATCGATCCCGGTCGTGCCGACATCGCCGACCGCGCCGTGAACGCGCTCATCGAGCGGATCGGCGATCGCGACGGGGCCATCGGTGCACCGAGGGTGATCGATGTGCCGTTCGCGACAGTGGTTCGCGAGTCCACGAGCTCTCCTATCTCCGTCACCACTCGATAACGAACGTTGACATCGGGAAGAACGTGTTCCTATAATCCGATACAACGTTGTAAAAACAACGTTGTAAAAACCCGTGGATCGACGCTGCCGTCGGTCAATCTGAGAGGCATTCAATGAAGAAACTCATCGCGGCCGTCGCGCTCGCGGCGGGGGCGGCCGTCGCTCTGGCGGGCTGCTCCGGATCCGGCACCGGCTCATCCTCGTCCGCTCACGTCGACCTGACCTTCTGGCACGGATACACGGAGGCGGACGGCAAGGTTCTTGACACGATCGTCAACGACTTCAACAAGTCGCAGAAGAACATCACCATCACGACGACCACGAAGACCTGGGCCGTCATCGGCGACACCCTCCTTCCCGCGCTCAGTGCGAAGAAGGGTCCGGACATCGTCGCGCTGCCGGCAGAGAACCTTCCCGTCTACGCCAGCAAGGGCGCGTTCGCCAAGCTCGACGACTTCTACGCATCCGACAGCACCAAGAGCGCCAGCCTCAACCCGCGGGCGGTCGAGATGGAGAAAGTGAACGGCTCGTACTTCGGAGTTCCAACCGGATTCGTTCCGCTCTCCGTCATCTACAACAAGGGCCTCTTCGCGAAGGCGGGGATTACCACCTTCCCGACCACCTGGGACGAGTGGGTGGCGGACGCCAAGAAGCTGACGGTCGACGCCAACAGCGACGGCACCCCCGAGCAGTACGGCCTCGCCCTCCCCGACCACGCGACCGTCGGCAACGGCGTGTGGGCGAGCCTGTTCTACGGCAACGGCGGAGACATCGTCAAGAGCGGCACGTCCGCAGTCGACTCGGCCGCGAACGTCGAGACCCTGAAGTTCTGGTCGGATGCGGTGAAGACCGGACACATCTCGCCCACTGGCCTCGACGGGGTCGCCTCCGACAAACTGTTCAGCTCCGGCAAAGCCGCGATGGAGATTGGCGGCCCCTGGATGGCCGGGGTCGCCGCCGACGCGAAGATCGACTGGGGAATCGCAGCCATCCCGGCCGGACCGAAGGAGCAAGCCGCGTCCGCGATCGGCATCAGCGCGGCCGTGACTGCGCAGGCCGATCCCACCAAGCAGGCCGCTGCGAAGAAGTTCTTCGACTACTTCTTCACCAAGGAGGTGGCCACGAAGTGGTCGCTCGGCTCGGGCTGGCCGCCGCTGCGCACCGACATCCCAGCCTCCGCCGTGTCGTCGAACCCGGTCGTCGCCGACCTGACCGCCATCGCGGGGACGGCCCGCCCACTTCTCCCGGGGATCGCCAACAGCGTGGATGTGCTCACCGCGGTCGACGAGGCAACCCAGAAGTCGCTCGCGGGAGGCAACCCGAGCGATCTGCTATCGGCCGCGTCCGTCAAGGTCAAGCAGGCGCTGAGCAAGTAGACATTCCGACAACACGGTGGCCGCCGCCCGCAGGCGCGGCGGCCACCGACCTGGAGACACACCATGACAACGACCGTCCGACCGCCCAAGCGGGCATACCGGCCGCCGGCGCCCCTCGGGGGTCGCGGACCGATCAGGACGCGGCGCGGGTCCGTCCGCATCGCCCTGATCTTCCTGCTGCCAGCGCTCGTCATCCTGACCGCCTTCGTCGCCTGGCCGATGTTGTCCGCACTCCGCACATCGTTCACCGACAGCAGTGGGTTCGGCGCAGAGCAGTGGGTGGGGCTCGACAACTACGTCACGATCTTCTCCGACCCGAGCATCCTGGGCACACTGTCGACGACGGCCCTCTACGCGGTGCTGTTCACGCCGACAGCGCTTGTGGGTGCGCTCGCGCTCGCCCTCCTGCTCAACAACCCCCGGCTTGCGGGCCGCGGGTTCTTCCGCACCGCGCTGTTCGTGCCGTTCATCGTCTCGCTCGCAGTTGCCGCATTCGCCTGGTCGTACCTGCTCGACCCGCAGGTCGGACTCCTCAACTACTGGTTGCGGTCCGTCGGCATCCAGCTCGGCAACGTGCTCCAGGATCCGGTGCTCGCGATGCCGACGGTGGTGCTGGTGGCCGTGTGGAAAAGTTTCGGGTTCTACATGGTCATCTTCATCGCCGGCCTGCAGGAGATCCCGGTCAGCCTCTACGAGGCGGCACGGATCGACGGCGCGGGAGCGTGGAAGCGCTTCACGAACATCACCATCCCGCAGCTCAGCAACACCCTTGCGTTCGTCGTGATCTTCGCGCTGATCGCCGCACTGCAGGCGTTCGACCAGATCTACGTGATGACCGGCGGAGGGCCGTATCGCAGCACCCAGACCGTGGTGATGGAGATCTACCAGGAGGGCTTCAAGAAGCTCGACCTCGGGCTCGCATCCGCCCTGTCGTACGTGCTGCTGCTGGCGACGCTCATCCTCAGCCTCGTACAGTTCCGCTTCTTCGGCCGTCGTGAAAAGGACCTGAGCTGATGACTACCTCGACCCTCCAGAACCGCACCGGCACGGTGACGCGACCTCGCCTCCGCATCGGTAGACGCGCATCCCGCTGGTTGTTGTTCGCCGCGGTGCTCGCCTTGACGCTGATCGTGCTCCTGCCGGTGATCGTCATCGTCTTCACCGCGTTCAAGCCCTCCGCCGAGATCAACGCGTACCCGCCGACGCTTGCGCCGGGCGCATGGACCCTCGACAATTTCACGCGGATCTTCGCAGACCTGCCGTTCGCCCGGCTGTTCCTGAACAGCTTCGTGTTCGCGGGCGGTGTGACATTGTTCGCCCTGGTCTTCGATTCGCTGGCCGCGTACGCACTCGCCAGGCTGGACTTCCGCGGGAACCGCGTGCTCCTCATCGTGATCGTGGCCAGCCTGATGATCCCGTTCCAAGCGACGCTCATCCCGATCTATCAGCTGGTCGGCAACCTCGGACTGGTGAACACCTTCGCCGGGCTGATCCTGCCGCGGGCGGCGGATGCATTCGGGATCTTTTTCCTCCGCCAGTTCTTCATCGCCCTTCCGCGCGACCTCGACAACGCGGCCCGGATCGACGGGGCGAGTGAGTTCCGGGTGTTCCGGAGCGTCGTGTTGCCGAACGCGCTGCCTGCGCTGCTCACGCTCGGCATCTTCACGTTCGTGAACAACTGGAACGACCTGCTCTGGCCGCTGGTCTTCACCACGACCCCCGACATGGGAACGGTGACCTCGGGGCTCACACTCCTCACGGGCCCGAGCGGGATCATTCCCTACGGCACCATGATGGCCGGCTCGCTGATCGCGGTACTGCCGCTCGCCATCCTGTTCCTGATCGTGCAGCGCCGGTTCATCGAATCCGTCGCGACAACCGGATTGAAGTGATCGGCATGACCTCCACTCCCGCGCCCCGCTGGTTCGAGGACGGCAGGATGCACTTCGCGCTCGGCATCGAGGACACCTTCGTTCCGCAGTCGCGGCACGGTGAACGCGCCATCGACGAGTACGAACTGACCGAGCACTACGAGCGGTTCGACGACGACTTCCGGCTCGCCGCCGGGGTCGGCGCCGAACTACTCCGCTGGGGTGCACCGTGGTACCGCATCGCGCCGGAACGCGGACGGTGGGACTGGTCGTGGACCGACAGGGCGATGGCGAGCATGGCGGATGCCGGCCTGCGGCCGATCGTCGATCTGCTGCACTACGGCACCCCCACCTGGCTGGACGACCAGTTCGCACACCAGGACTATCCCGAGCACATCGCCGAGTATGCCGTGACGTTCGCGGAACGCTACGCCGACGTCGCGACCGAATACACACCCGTGAACGAGCCGGTCATCCACGCACTGTTCGCTGGCGAGTACGCGTACTGGCCGCCGTATCTCTCCGGCGCCCGCGGCTTCACGACCGTCGCCGCCAACCTCGCGCGCGGCTTCGTGCTGACGCAGCGCGGGATCGCCGAGGCAATCCCCGGCGCTTCCTTCGTCCACGTGGATGCGGCGATGACCTTCGCCGGGGCGGACACGGCTCCCGAGCACGCGACGGAAGCCGCGCGGCTCTCAGAGCAGGTTCATCTGGTCGAGGACCTCGTCACCGGCCGCGTCGGCGACGCCCATGCCCTCAGCGCAGCTCTCCGCAGCAATGGTCTCAGCGACGACGATCTCCGCTGGTTCGGAGAGAACGCGGTGAAGCCGGACGTCATGGGAGTCAACTACTACCCGAAGCACTCCACTGAGCTCTTCGAGGCCGGTGTGCACCACGCCGGTGGCTTCGCCGACCCTCGTCCCTCCGTCGACAGGGGGACCGACGGACTCAGGGAGGCGCTGGAGTCGTACGCGGTGCGCTACGGCGCTCCAGTGATGGTCACAGAAACCTGCGTCACCGGCAGCATCGCGGAGCGGATCGCCTGGCTGGACGACTCCGTCGCCCTGGTCCAGCAGATGTGCGACGAGGGCGTCCCGATCGTCGGATACACCTGGTGGCCGCTCTTCGACATGTACGAGTGGACTTGGCGGCACAGCGAGAATCCACGCTCCGACCATCTCCTGACGATGGGCCTCTACGACCTCGTCGAGACGAACAGCGGCCTTGTCCGCTCCGAGAACCCGGTCGCCGACCGCTATCGGCACCACGCCCTGTCCGCCCGCAGTATCACTGCGAACCCGTAACGGAATCCATCCCATGCACGCAGCACGACTCAGCATCAATACCGCAGCCAGGATCGGCGTCATCAACCCTCGGCTCTTCGGCTCTTTCGTCGAGCACCTCGGGCGCTCCGTCTACGACGGCATCTACGAACCCGGCCACCCGCTGGCGAACGAGGACGGCTTCCGAACCGACGTCATCGAACTCGTGAAAGAGCTCGGCGTCACCGCCATCCGGTATCCGGGAGGGAACTTCGTCTCCGGCTTCGCCTGGGAGGACAGTGTCGGCCCGCGCGAAGAGCGACCGAGGAGGCTCGACCTCGCCTGGCACACCACCGAGACCAACGAGGTCGGCCTGCATGAGTTCCAGCGCTGGCTCGATGTCGTGGGGAGTGAACTCATGCTCGCGGTGAACCTCGGCACGCGGGGGACTCCGGAGGCGCTCGAGTTGCTCGAATACGCCAACCTCGCCGAGGGCACGGCGCGTGCGGACCGTCGGGCGGCGAACGGCAGGACAGAGCCGTTCGACGTGCGAATCTGGTGCCTCGGCAACGAGATGGACGGGCCGTGGCAGCTCGGCCATCGGTCGGCAGACGACTACGGCAAGCTCGCGGCGCAGACGGCGCGCGCAATGAAGGCGTTCGATCCGGAGCTTGAGCTTGTCATCTGCGGGTCGTCCAGCTCGTCGATGCCGACCTTCGCCGAGTGGGAGCGCGTGGTGCTCACGCATGCGTACGACGCCGTGGACTACATCTCCTGCCACGCGTACTACGAGAACACCGGCGACCTGCCGAGCTTCCTCGCCTCCGGGATCGACATGGACCGCTTCATCCGCAGCGTCACGGCGACGGCGGACCACGTCAAAGCGGTGCGCGGCAGCGACAAGACGATCGACATCTCGTTCGACGAGTGGAACATCTGGTACAACAGCCGCTACGAGAATGTCGACAAGATCACCGGAGTCGACAATTGGCCCATCGCCCCCCGCCTCTTGGAAGACGAGTACACCGTCGCGGACGCCGTGGTCTTCGGGAGCCTGCTGATCACTCTGCTGAAGCACGCCGACCGGGTGACCAGCGCATCCCTCGCGCAGCTGGTGAACGTGATCGCGCCGATCATGACGGAGCCGGGAGGCGCATCCTGGCGGCAGACCACGTTCTTCCCGTTCGCCGCGACCGCGGTCAACGCGAACGGTGTCGCCCTCGACGTGACCCCGGTGAGCGGCACATATCCGACAGGGACGTTCGGCGAGGTCCCGCTGGTCGACGCCGTCGCGTGCCTCGACGAGAGCACCGGCCGTATTGCCGTCTACGTCGTCAACCGGTCGATGTCGGAGGGCTCCTCGCTCGAGATCGACCTGCCGAGCCGTGCGGGCGCCGGGGAGTACTCCGTCACGGCGCGCACCCTGAGCGACGACGACATCACCGCATCCAACAACAGGGAGCACCCAGAGCGCGTCGCCCTCGCCGACAACGAAACAGCGACCACGAACGGGAACGTCGTGCGGATCGACCTGCCTGCCGTCTCCTGGACCGAGATCCTGCTGACCCCTCGGGCGTGACGACGCGCGTCGACGGGAGTCGCCCTGCTGCCCCCGCCTCCGCTCACGCCCCCACGTACGCCGCCAGGTGCTCGCCCGTCAGGGTCGACCGCGCCGCGACCAGGTCCGCGGGGGTGCCCTCGAACACGATCCGCCCTCCGTCGTGGCCTGCGCCTGGACCGAGGTCGATGATCCAGTCGGCGTGCGCCATCACGGCCTGGTGGTGCTCGACCACGATCACCGACTTGCCGGAGTCGACCAGGCGGTCGAGCAGGCCGAGGAGCTGTTCGACGTCGGCCAGGTGCAGGCCGGTCGTCGGCTCGTCGAGCACGTAGACGCCGCCCTCCTCGGAGAGGTGGGTGGCCAGCTTGAGGCGCTGACGCTCTCCGCCGGAGAGGGTGGTGAGCGGCTGCCCGAGGCTCAGGTAGCCGAGGCCGACATCCGCGAGCCTGCTCAGGATGCCGTGGGCGGCCGGGGTGCGCGCGTCACCGCCGCCGAAGAAGTCCTCCGCCTCGATCACCGACATCGCCAGCACCTCGCTGATGTCTTTGCCGCCGAGGTGGTATTCGAGCACGGACGCCTGGAACCGTTTGCCTTCGCAGACCTCGCAGACCGTGGAGACGCCCGCCATGATGCCGAGGTCGGTGTAGATGACGCCCGCACCGTTGCAGTTCGGGCAGGCGCCCTCGGAGTTGGAACTGAACAGGGCGGGCTTCACGCCGTTGGCCTTGGCGAACGCCTTGCGGATCGGGTCGAGCAGGCCGGTGTATGTGGCCGGGTTGCTGCGCCGGGAGCCGCGGATCGCGGCCTGGTCGATGGAGACGACGCCCTCGCTGTCCGGGATGGAGCCGTGCACGAGGGAGCTCTTGCCGGAGCCGGCGACACCGGTGATCACCACGAGCATCCCAAGTGGGATGTCGACATCCACGTCGTGCAGGTTGTGGGCGTTCGCGCCGCGGATCGCGAGCGTGCCCGTCGCGGTGCGCACCGCCTCCTTCAGCCGCGCCCTGTCGTCGAGGTGGTGGCCGGTGAGGGTGTCGCTCGCGCGAAGCCCGTCGAGGGTGCCCTCGTAGGTGATCGTGCCGCCCGCTGCTCCCGCGCGGGGTCCGAGATCGACCACGTGGTCGGCGATCGCGATCATCTCCGGCTTGTGCTCGACCACGAGCACCGTGTTGCCTTTGTCGCGCAGGCGCAGCAGCAGCTCGTTCATCCGCTGGATGTCGTGCGGGTGCAGCCCGATGGTCGGCTCGTCGAACACGTAGGTGACGTCGGTCAGCGACGACCCGAGGTGCCGGATGATCTTGGTGCGCTGCGCCTCCCCGCCGGACAGCGTGCCGGCCGGACGATCGAGCGAGAGGTAGCCGAGGCCGATCTCCACGAACGACTGCAGGGTCTCGCGCAGCGACGTGAGCAGCGGCCCGACCGACGGTTCGTCCAGCCCCCGCACCCACTCGGCAAGGTCGCTGATCTGCATCGCGCACGCGTCCGCGATGCTGATGCCGCCGACCTTCGACGACCGGGCCGCCTCGCTCAGCCGGGTGCCGCCGCAGTCCGGGCAGGTGGTGAAGGTGACGGCGCGGTCGACGAACGCCCGGATGTGCGGCTGCATCGCCTCGCGGTCCTTCGACAGGAACGACTTCTGCACCTTCGGCACCAGACCCTCATAGGTGAGGTTCATGTCGCCGATCTTCACCTTGGTGGGCTCGTGATAGAGGAAGTCGTGCAGCTCCTTCTTCGTGTAGTCCTTGATCGGCTTGTCGCCGTCCACGAACCCGGAGCTGGCGTAGATCCGCACGTTCCAGCCGTCGGGGGTGTAGCCCGGGATGGTCAGGGCGCCCTCCGCGAGCGACTTCGATTCGTCGAACAGCTGCGTGAGGTCGATGTCATTGACACTGCCCATGCCTTCGCAGCGCGGGCACATCCCGCCGGTGATCGAGAAGCTCCTGCGCTCCTTGGTGGTGCTCCCTGCCCGCTCGATCGTGACGGCTCCTGCCCCGGACACCGACGCGACGTTAAATGAGAACGCCTGCGGCGACCCGATGTGCGGCTGCCCCAACCGGCTGAACAGGATGCGCAGCATCGCGTTCACGTCGGTCGCGGTGCCGACGGTGGACCTGGCGTTGGCGCCCATCCGCTCCTGGTCGACCAGGATCGCGGTGGTCAGCCCGTCGAGCACATCCACATCCGGCCGGGCGAGCGTCGGCATGAACCCCTGCACGAACGCGCTGTACGTCTCGTTGATCATTCGCTGCGACTCGGCGGCGATCGTCCCGAACACGAGGGAGCTCTTGCCGGAGCCGGAGACGCCAGTGAACACCGTCAGCCGGCGCTTCGGGATCTCGACGCTCACGTCTTTGAGGTTGTTGACGCGTGCGCCCTGCACACGGATCACGTCATGGCTGTCGGCGCGGTGTTTGTCGGCAGGCGTGGTCATCGTGGAGCTCCCTCAGTCTGGCTTGCGCCTCATCCTATGGTCGCCATCCGACAAGCCGCCCGGCGCACGGGGCAGGCGTCGCGGGACTCGTGCGAAACGTGCGGTGCGCACGGGTCTGACCGCGCCTTTCGCACGAGTCGTGCGCCCGTGCTGGCGCCGGGGCCGGAAGGGGAGTATCCCGGAGGTATGGCGAATCTCGGCACTGTCATCCGTGACCACCTCGACGCGTTCCGGCTGCCGGGGGCGCTCAGCGCCCGGCCGGGATACCTGCTGGTGGACGGGTGGATCACCGACACCCCGGCCATCGTGGTGACCATCGCCCGGGATGCGGCCGTGGCGGCCGTGCGCGCCGCCCTGCCACGCGAGGTCGGCGGCGTTCCGGTCGATGTCCGGGTCGCGTCGGCGGCGAAGGAGCGGATGCTGACGGAACCGGCCGCGTTCGCCCGCACCGCTGGGCCGGCGCCCGACCGCGGCGCCGTGCCGGAGTTCGCGGACGAGGTCGACCTGACCGGCGACCCCGGCCACCCCGGCGCATCCGGCGCATCCGGCGCATCCGGAGCCGTCGTCCCCGCGGTGGAGTTCGCCGCCGCCTCGAAACCCCAGCTCCCATACACGCCGCCCCACACCGCGGCCCTCACCCCGATCACCGGGTCCATGCGCGTCACGCTGAGCGCGAGCCCCGACTCCGGCTGGCCGACGCTCGGCGCTTTCCTCGCCGGTGTGCGCGAGACGCTGACCGTCGGCCTCTACGACTTCACGTCGAGCCACATCCTGCAGACCGTCGAGACCACACTCGCGGGCAAGACCGTGCGTCTCGTCCTCGACCATCCCGCCAAGAACCCGACCGCCGACCAGACCGACGAGCAGACCGTCGCAGCGCTCACGACCGCGTTCGGCGATCGGCTCACCCAGGCGTGGGCGCTCGACCGGATGGACCCGCTGGCCGCAGCGTGGATCTTCCCCTCGGCGTACCACATCAAGGTCGCTGTGCGGGATTCGTCGGCCGTCTGGCTGTCGAGCGGCAACTGGAACAACTCGAACCAGCCCGACATCGATCCGGTCACGACGCCGGGCGACGCGGACGCCGCCCGTTCGGGCGACAGGGACTGGCACGTCGTCATCGAGAACGCAGAGCTCGCGCAGACGTTCGAGACGTACCTGCTCAACGACCTCTCCGTCGCGTCCGCGCACCAGGCCGCCGGCCCGGTGGCGGTTCCGGCGGCTGCGCTGCTCGCGCCGCGGGCGACGACGCCGCCGTTCCAGCAGTTCTTCGCGGCGGACACCAGCACCCGAGCACTGACCGTGACCCCGTTGCTCACCCCGGATGCGGGAAGCTACGCGCCGCACATCCTCGCCCTCATCCGGAGCGCGCAGTCGTCGCTGCTGATGCAGTTCCAGTACATCGAGCTGCCGAAGACCGCCTCGGAGGCGACGGCCGGGTTCGCCGCACTGGTGGATGCGGTGGTCGAGCGGCAGAAGGCGGGCGTCGACGTGCGCATCATCATGAGCGAGTTCGAGACGGCGGGCTACCTGGAGAAACTGCAGGCGGCCGGCCTCGACGTCGTGAACAGGGTGAAGCTGCAGAACAACGTGCACAACAAGGGCATCGTCGTCGACGGCCGGGCTGCCCTGGTCAGCAGCCAGAACTGGTCGCCCGCCGGAACCCTGAGCAACCGGGATGCGGGCGTGATTCTCGAGAACACGGAGGTCGCCGCATACTTCACCCGGCTCTTCGAACACGACTGGGCCACGCTCGCCAGCCGCACGGTGGCGCCGGACTGACGTCAGAGAGGCGGCGCGACCATCTGGCCGCGCCGCTCTGACCTCTCTATACTCCCGTGTCTCAGTTGAGGACGAACTGCTGGGCGGGAGCCCCGTTGCACACCCAGATCCGCAGCGCCGTGCCGTTGGCCGTCGCGCCGTTCGGGGAGTCCAGGCAGTATCCGGATGCGGGGTTCAGCAGAGAGCCGTTGGCCTGCGGAACCCAGTGCTGACCCCCGACGTTGTTGCAGTCGTAGAGTTCGACGCCGGTGCCCATCGTGGTCGAGTTGCCGTTGATGTCGAGGCAGCGGCCGATGGTCCGGGCGCTCTGATCTGCCGGGTTGTACGTCCACTGCTGGTCGCGTGCCTCCGCTCGTCCGCCCGGCGCCCCGGTGACCACGTTCTGGCAGGTCCAGAGCTGCACCACCTGCCCGCTCCCGTTCACGTCGTCCCCGGCCACGTCGACGCACTTCGAGGCCGCTCCTGCCACGGGGTAGAGGATCGGCGTCGCGGCGGAGAACTTCTGCGCCGCCGCGCCGTTGCACGTCCAGATCCGCAGTGCCGTGCCGTTGGCGGTCGCGCCATTCGGGGAGTCCAAGCACAGGCCGGAGGCAGGGTTCTTGATCGACCCGTCGGCCTGCGGGATCCATTGCTGCCCAGCGGCCCCGTTGCAGTCGTAGAGTTCGACGCCCGTGCCGAGCGTCGTCACGTTGCCGTCGATGTCGAGACAGCGGCCGAGCGTGTTGAGGGTGCCTTCGCGGAGCGCGCTTCCGACCCAGTGCTGGTCGGCGGCGAGAGTCTTGCAGTCCCAGAGCTGCACCGTGGCGAGGTTGCCGCCGACGTCGTCTCCGGCCACGTCGACACACTTGCCGCCCGGGCCCACGATGGTTCTGCCTGGACCACCGCCCGTGCTGACGCCCTGATAGTTCTGGGCGACGATGTTGGTCTGGACGGAGTTCTCGGTGGCGTCGCCGGCATAGCCCGACGTCATCACACCCTCGAAGAACGACTGCGTGCCGCGGTTGGAGTTGTCACCGCCGGCGCCCAGCCCGATCGAGCCTTCGAGCTTCATCGGCTTCCAGGTGCTGCCGAAACGGTCGGTGCCGTCTGGCAGGGTCCCGTTGTACCAGGTGGAGAGGCCCCCGGACTGCGCGTTGCCGCCCTTGAGCGCGAACGTGTCGACGCCGTTGTTCTTGAGCACGGCAGTGACGAACTTCGAGGCGTTGCCCTGGTTGGGTGTCCAGACTGCCGTCTTGCCTTGGAAGACGCCCTCTTCGAGATCGGCCTGCACCCACGGTCCGTGCCCCGTGGCACCTGCGGCGCCGAGGGTCGAGAGGTTGAGCGTGTCCATGTGGCCCGCGCCGGTGTCGACCGTGTCGGTCTCGACGTTCCCGAAGTCGGAGCAGCAGGCACTGTTCACGTTGGTGCCGCTCGCCACCTCGTACATCGACTCGGGGTTCGCCCCGCGCGCAGTGCCGGTGGTGACGGTGCTGGAACGTCGGTATGCGACGCCCGGCGGCAGGTAGAGCCCGTACGCCTCGGTGCCCGCGATCGTGATCGGCAGAGCGGCGGCGTCGGCGGGAGCGTTCGCGGCGCCCTGTTCGCCCGCTGGCGCGGGGGTGAGGTCGTTGTGGTTGGGGGACTGGTCGTAGACGATCGGGATGACGCAGGTCGTGCCGGCGCAGAAAGTGTCCTGCTGGCTCGCGTCGGCGTAGCCGCCTGCGGAGAGCAGCCCCACGTTCCTGGTGGCGCCGTCTGAGGCGCGCTTCACCTGGTACAGCGGACCGTTGTATGACGCGTAGAGCGCACGCGCCGGGCTGTACGCGGCGACGCACGGGGTTCCTCCCGCCGCGTAGATGTCGCACGGCCCGTTGGGCGCGGCCGAGGCGGGGGAAGAGGCCGCCAGTGGCGAGGCGACGAGGGCGAGTATGAGAGTGAAGAGACCCAGCGCGGCGGCGAGATACCGCTTGCCGGTCGTTGTCGACACGATCTGCACGGTGTTGTCCATCCTTTCGAGCATCGTTGCTTGCAGGAGATTTATCGTTAAAGCACCCGATCGTCACTGGTCGGAGATGAGCATGCTTTAACGATTAAACAGAGTGTAGGGCAGTGATGGATCTGAGGGAAGAGGGGAAAGGAAGTGGTGCCGAGCGCTCAGCCCGGCAGCCCGCCGGTGCCGACCGGGAGCACGACCGCGTCGTCCTCCGTCGCGTCGGGGGACGTGCATCCACAGGACTGTCGCAACACCAGCTCGACGCCGACCTCGTGCCGCTGCCAGCCGTCCTCTCCCGCCATGATCTCGAACAGCCGTTCGCTCGCGATGCGCGCGAGGCGCTGGGCGGGGACGCGCACGGTGGTGATGCTCGGGGTGGTCACACGGGCCAGCCCGAAGTCGTCGAAGCCGACGATCGCAATGCTGCCCGGCACGTCGATGGATGCGCTCCGCAGCGTCGTGAGAGCACCGAACGCCATGTCGTCGTTGGCGGCGACGATCCCGTCGAACGCGTCGATGCCCGCCCCGAGTGCACGCAGAGCGGCGACGCCGGACACCTCGCTGAGGTCCCCCTCCACGACCGACGACTGCTCCTCGACGCCGTGCTCGCGCACCGCGTCCAGGAAGCCGTCGCGCCGGTCGGCGCCGGTCTGGTGGTCGAGCGGGCCGCTGAGGTGCAGCAGGCGGGTGCGTCCGTGTGCCGTGATCAGATGCTCGGTGATCGCGCGGGACGCCGCGCGGTCGTCGATGCCGACGGTGACCGCGCTCGGCAGGTACGGGAAGTTGCCGATCATCACCACGGGGAGGCCGCTCGCGATCAGGCGCTCGACCGTCGGGTCGTCGATCGCGGCGCTGGTGAGGATCGCGCCGTCCGCGCTGTTGGAGCGCATCACCCGCTCGTATGCGGCCAGGCCGTGTTCATTGTCCGGGTTCGTGGAGATCAGTAGCTGCACGTCGTTCTCGTTGGCCACCGAGGAGGTGCCTTCGAGCACGAGCATGAAATAGCTGTGCCCGAAGACGTGGGTGGCCGTCGTCGGGACGATCAGTGCGATGGTCCCGGCGTGCTGGCTGCGGAGGGCGCGGGCGGCCGAGCTGGGCACGTACCCGAGCTCGGAGGCGGCGTCGAGCACGGCCTTTCGGGTGTCCTCGCCGATGCGCGGCTTTCCGGCCAGCGCCATCGAGACGGCTGAGGGTGTTATGCCCACCTTGTCGGCGATGTCTCGCAGGGTGACGCGCCTGGCGCTCGCCCGTTCTGGCATGTGCGGTTCCTTCCCGTGGGGGCGTCGCCCGTGCGATCCCCACCGTAGCTCATGACCGCCGACCGGCTCCGGTGACGATCGCCCGGATGGTCTCCGCGTCGAGTTTCGGCATCCGGTCCTCTGTGCACAGGCCGTTGGCCTCCTGCATCGTGTCCGTGAGCTGCGTGTAGCACGTGCCGGCGAGGACGGTGCTGGCGTGCAGCGCCCCGTACAGCGAGCGCAGCCGGTCCTCGAACTGCTCGGCCGTCGCCGCACTGGAGTACCCCCAGCTGTCGTCCGGCGCCGTCCGGTCGTCCGCGATGAACTCGATGCCACCGAACTCGGTCAGCATCAGCGGTGCGTCTTCGCGGAGCGCGTCGGTGAGCACCATCGCGCGGCCGGCCGGGCCGATGCCGTGCCGGAGGGCGTCGCGAGCGTCGGCGTCGAGGTAGCGCGCGCGGATCGCGTCGGCGTCGTGGTCGTAGTCGTGAACGGTCAGGATGTCCGACTCCAAGTGCTCCCAGCCGTCGTTCGAGATCACGGGCCTGGTGGGGTCGAGCGCCCTCGTCAGCTGCGCGAGCCCGCTTGCGAAGGCCCGCTGCGCCGGGTCGTGCGCGACATCCTGGATGCCCCAGCTCTCGTTCAGCGGCACCCAGGTGACGACCGATGGATGCGACCGGTCGCGGTCGACGGCGCGCATCCACTCGGTGGTCAGCCGCTCCATGGCGGTCGTCGAGAACGTGTACGCGGACGGAGTCTCCGCCCACAGCAGCAGCCCGAGCCGGTCTGCCCAGTAGAGGAAGCGCGGATCCTCGATCTTCTGGTGCACGCGCGCGGAGTTGAAGCCGAGCGACTGGATGAGTTCGATCTCGGCGCGCAGCGCGACCTCGCTGGGGGCGGCGAGGTGGGACTGCGGCCAGTAGCCCTGACTGAGCACCGAGCGCAGCTCGACGGGCAGGTCGTTCAGCAGGAAGCGCCCGTCGCGCACCGCCACCGTGCGGAGGCCGAGGTAGCTGTACACCGTGTCCGCAGTGCCGCCGGGGGACTCGATGGTGACGGTCGCATCCAGGAGGGTCGGGGAGTCGGGTGACCACAGGATGCCTTCGCGGTCCTGCCCGTTGCGCAGCCGCGGCACGGTGATCGTACCGGTGTGGCGCTGGCCGCCCACCGCCGTGGTGAGCTCGGCGACGGTCTCGTCTCCGTGCGTCAGTTCGATTCGGCAGCGCGTGCCGGGGGCCGGCGGCCGGTTCAGGCCAACCTCGAACCGGACGACGCCGGCAGGCACTTCCGGGGTCAGGTGGAGGTGCTCGATGAACACCTCCGGGGTGGCTTCGAGCCAGACCGGCTGCCAGATACCGGTCGTGCGGCGGTACCAGATGACGTGCGCGTCCTCCTGCCAGTCCTGCTTGCCGCGGGGCTGCTCGACGTCCGCCGCCCTGTCTTCCGCGCGCACCACGACGTGCTGGACGCCGCCGTCGACGATCACGCGCGTGACGTCGAACGAGAACGGTGTGTGGCCGCCCTCGTGGCTCCCCACGAACGCGCCGTTCACCCAGACACTCGCCCGGTAGTCGACCGCGCCGAAGTGCAGGTGCAGCCGGGGACGGTCGCGGTGGTGGCCGGCTTCGAGCACGTTGTCCCACGAGACGTCGCGCTGATACCAGACCACGTCGTGGTAGCGGTCGTCTCCGACGCCGGAGGCCGGGCTTTCCGGCGGATACGGCACGGTGATGGTCCCGTCGAGGCGGTGGCCGGGAGCGTACCAGCCGTCGCGCTCCCCGACCTCCGCGTCGTCGTGCGCGAAGCCCCAGCGGCCGTCGAGCTCCGCCCAGTTCTCGCGGAGGAGCTGGGGCCTCGGACGCGCGACGGAGAGGCGGCTGGCCCGGAGGATGTCGTTCACGGTCTCAGTATCCTTCCGGCAGCGCAGCCGGCTCGCGCGGGAACGACGGCGCGGCCTCGGTCGGGGTGCGCAGGAGGGAGCCGTCGTCGTCTTCGCTGAGCTCGATCAGACCCATCCTGCGCAGGAACGGCTCGACGCCGCCCGCCGGATCGGCGAACGTCTCGGAGGTCGCATCGTGCGATGTCTCCGGATGCAGCACGAACTCCTCCACGTTGCGCCCGCCCGAGGCGAACGACCAGTCCACGAAGTCGAGCAGCGGCCACCAGGTCAGGCCGCGCACGTCGACGCCGTCCGCGTGCAGCTCGCGCACCGTCTGCGTCGCGGCCTCCAGCCACTCGCGGCGCACCGTCTGCGTGCCCTCGATGCTGGTCTCCGTGACGAGCATCGGCATCCCGTAGCGGTCCCGCCAGCGCAGGAGCACCGAGCGGAGACCGTCCGCCCACCGGTTCGCGGTGACCTGGCGGGTGGCGCCGTCGACCGACTCCAGGATGCGCGGCGTGAGGTCGGGGTAGTAGTTGACGCCCATCAGGTCGACGGCGGGAGCGCCCGCGCGCAGCTCGGCCAGGTGCTCGGCCGCCGCTCCGTGCTGGGTGAGCCAGCCCAGCAGCGGATGCGCGGGGTCGACCAGGCCCAGGATGAGGTCGGTCGGCAGGGTGGAGAGGGAGCGCAGCAGCTCGACTTCGCCGAGGAGACCGTCGTCCTCCGTCTCGTAGATCTGCGATGCCTCCACGTGCACGACCACGGCGCCCGGGTTCGCATCCCGGATCGCCGCGATGGCCCGCTGGACGCCCCTGGCGATCCCGATGGCCACGGTCGTCCAGCCGTCCCAGCCCGTCAGTGCCGGGGGCCAGACGCCGCGCAGCCCGCAGAACGACGCCGTGGTGATCGGCTCGTTGAGCGGGGTGATGTGGTCGACCACGCCGCGGTACCGCTCCGCGAACGCCCCGGCGAACTCCGCGAGCGCCTCGGGGAACATCGCGTCGGCGAACGACCCGTCGAGCCAGGACGGCGTGCCGTAGTGCACCAAGTCGGCGATCACTGTCAGGCCGTGCTCGTTCACGGCCACGTCGATCCGCTCGTCGAGCGCGCTCCAGTCGAACCGTCCTGGCGCGACGTGCACCAGCGGCCAGCTCACGCCGTAGCGGAGGCCCGTCGCGCCGAGCCCGGCGGCGGTCGCCAGGTCGTCGCGCCAGTGCTCGTCGTGCCCGGTGAGCGCGAACTCGTTCAGCGCGCCCATCGATGAACCGGGGGCCGGGTACACGCAGGTGTCCTCGATCCCGATCAGCCAGCGCAGCCGGTCGTGGGGGAAGCCGTCGATGAAGGTGGTCACTTGAGTCCTGTCGTTGCGACGCCGGCGACGAAATATCGCTGCGCGAGGAAGAAGGCGATGGCGATCGGGAGCAGCGAGATCACGGCTCCGGCCATCAGTACGGCGTGGTCGGTCACGTGCTGTCCGCCGAACAGCGCGAGCCCGGCCGGGAGGGTGCGCATCTCGGTCGAGCTCGTGACGACGAGTGGCCAGAGGAGGTCGTTCCAGAGTGCGGTGAAGTTGAGCACCGCGACGGTCGCGATGGCGGGCTTCGCCAGCGGCAGGATGATCTGCCAGTAGATTCGGAAGTGTCCTGCCCCGTCGATCCTGGCGGCCTCGTCGAGGTCGCGCGGGATGGAGACGAAGAACTGGCGGAACAGGAAGATCCCGAACGCGCTGGTGGCTCGCGGGATGATCAGCCCCTGATAGGTGTTCAGCCAGTTCAGGTGGAACAGCTCGATGAACACCGGGATGAGCGTCACTTGGAACGGCACCATCAGCGTCACGAGGACCAGCCAGAACGCGATGTTCCTGCCGGGGAAGTCGATCCTGGCGAGGGCGTATGCGCACATCGAGTCGAACAACAGCGTGAGCAGGGTGGTGATCCCGGCGAAGACGATCGTGTTGAACACCAGCAGCAGGAACGGCAGCTGCTCCCACACCCCCTGGTAGCCGTGCAGCGTCCATTCGGTGGGGAACAGGCTGGCGGGGTTGCTGAAGAGGTCCTTCTCGGTGCGGAACGAGGTGGAGATCATCCAGATGAACGGCACAAGCGCGAGCACGAGCCCGACGCAGAGGAAGATCCACTTCGAGGCGGCAGCGAGAGGCGACGGGGTCCGGACTGTGCGCCCGCGCAGCGTGTCAGTCGACATCGTTGTACCTGAAGATTCTGAGTTGGAGTGCGGAGATGATGACGATGACGAGGAACAGCGCCCACGAGATCGCCGCCGCGTATCCGGTGTGGAAGTTCACGAATCCCTCGCGGAAGAGCAGGGTGACCAACGTCTCGGTGGAGAACAGCGGGCCGCCGCCCGTCATCACGTAGACCAGGTCGAACAGCTGGAACGACTGGATCGTCATGATGAGGGTCGCGAAGAGCATCGTGGGGCGCAGCGCGGGGAGCGTGATGTAGCGCAGCAGCTGCACGGAGCCCGCCCCGTCGAGCCTGGCGGCCTCGTAGCGCTCGGACGGGACGCTCTTCAGCCCGGCGATCAGGATGATCATGACGAATCCGGCGTTCTTCCAGATGTTCACGAAGATGATCGTCGGCAGTGCGAGCTCCGGGGACTGCAGGAACCCGATCTTGCCGAGGCCGATGGCGGAGGTGATCCCGCTGACGAGCCCGAGCTCCGGGTCGAGCAGGAAGCGCCAGACCAGGCCGATCGAGGTCAGCGAGACCACTGTGGGGAAGAAGAAGGCCGAGCGGATGATGCGCGTACCGAGCCCCTCGGCGGCGAGCGCGATGGCGAGGGCCAGCCCGACCACGACGATCCCGACGACCGAGATGACCGTGATGAGAGTGGTGTGGACGAGGGCGTTCCAGAACGTCGGGTCCTGCGCGAGCGCGACGTAGTTGCCGAAGCCCACCCACGGCTGGTCGTCTGCGCCGATGGTCCAGTCGTGCAGGCTGTACCAGAACGAGACCAGGATCGGCCAGAGCACGAAGATGCCCAGGATCAGGAAGCTGGGAGCGATGAAGAGCAGGGCTGGGCCGAGCTGGAAGCGCCGGCGCCTTCTGCGCTGATCGACTGTCCCGGTGGGGCGGACCCGGGAGCCGCTGCGCGACTCCCGGGTCTTGGTGATGACGGTCATTTGCCGGAGCAGCCCGTGAGGTCGTTGATCTTCGTGGAGGCGGTCTTCGTTCCGTCGTCGATGGAGGTGCCTCTGGTGAGGCTCCCGATCAGCGGGACGTATGCGTCCGTGTCGACCTGGGTGGCGTTCGGCACCTGCGGCAGGTAGAGCCGGGAGTCCGGCACCTGCGACGAGAAGACTTTCACGACGGGGTTGGCCGCCAGGTCCGGATCGTCGGCGAGGTCGGTCCGCAGAGACGGGAAGCCGGTCGAGAGCGAGAACTTCTTCTGCGCGGTCTTGCCTGTCCAGTACGCCAGGAACTGCTGCGCCTCATCCGGGTGCTTGGTCTTCGCGGAGATCGCCAGTGGGGCGGTCGAGCCGAGCGTGACCGGCTTGCCCGCGGTGTCGACGGGCACCTGGACGATGCCGAGGTCGATGCCCGCCGACTTGTAGCCGGGAGCCGCCCATGGTCCGTTGATCTCCATCGCGGCCTTGCCTGCGGAGAACAGGGCGTCCGCTTCCGCACCGGTGAGGCCGACGGGCGAGATCTTGTCGTTGACGACGAGGTCGACCCAGGGCTTGAGGCTGTCGCGGCCCTTCGTGCTGTCGAGGACGCTGCAGTTCTTCTGGTCGACGATGTCGCCACCCTCGAGCCATTGCAGGACGGGCCACATCTGGATGGTGTTGTTGTCGGCCAGGACGAGCCCGTATGTGTCGCCCTTGGTCAGCTTCTTGGCCGCGGCCTTGAGTTCGTCGACGGTGGTCGGCGGGGTGACGCCGGCTGCCGTGAACAGGGCCTTGTTGTAGTAGAGGCTGAGCGTGGCGTAGTTGGCGGGGACGGCGTAGAGCTTCTTGTCGTAGGTGAATTCCTTCACCAGCGCCGGGGCGAACTTCGAGACGTTGATCGTCGTCGCCGAGTCCCCGGTGTTCGTGATCGGCAGCACAGACTTCGTCTTGACGTACTGCGCGATGACGTTCGGGTCGGAGGCGGGGGCTGCGATGTCCGGTCCCTGGCCGGTCATCCACGCGGAGGGCAGCTTCTGCTGGATGGTGTCCCACGGCTCGGCGGACATGGTGACCTTGATCTTCTTCTGGGACGCGTTGAAGTCCTTGACGATCTGCTCGTAGCCCGGTGCGTCGCCGCCTGTGAACCCGGTCCAGACCGTGAGCTGGACAGGCCCGCTGGAGTTGGAGCCGCCACCGGAGCACCCGGTGGCGAGCAAGCCGATCGCGGCCGCGACGGCGACGACCCCGAGCTGTTTCTTGTAGTGCATGGAGACTCTCCCTTGAGCGAATGACGATGATCGGATGAACGGTGCTTCATCGTTAAAGCACGATAGTAGACGAGGGCGGCGAGGAACACAATGCGGTCGCTGAATCGCGCTGAATCGCGCTGAATCGCGCTGAATCGCGCTGAATCGCGCTGAATCGCGCTGAATCGCGCTGAATCGCGCTGAATCGCGCCGATTCGCGCCGAATCGCGCCGATTCGCGCCGCGTAGTCCCGCATCGCGCCGCCTCCCGCCGCTCGACTCGTGCGAAACGTGCGGTGCGCACGGCCGAGACCGCACCTTTCGCACGAGGCGTGCGCCGCAGGAGCGCTAGTCGCTCGTGAACGCGACGACCGTCTCCGTGGTGCCCTCGTCGGCTGGCTTTCCGTAGACGCGCACGTGGTAGAGCTGCTCCGCGAGGATGCCGTCACCGCGGATGCCGTGGTCGATGGCCTGCACCAGCACTTCGCACGAGCCGCCGGGGAACCGTGCCGCTTCCGCCTCCGCCCAGGCGATGACCTCCGTCACATCGCGGGCGTCCGTGACGGCCCAGTCGTCGAGCATCCAGCCGGTGTACGGTTCGGGCGACGGCACCCAGATGCGCACGCGGTACACGGTCTGCGGGTCCCGCGCCCAGGTCGACGGCTCGCCGCCCGCCAGCCACGTCGCTTCCATGCAGCGAGCCTATCGGGGACGTGTGCGCATTCTCATGGCCCTGACTGCGGAACCGTGCCCGTTTGCCAGCCCGGCTCGCGAGACTCTGCTCATGCGTTGGTTCGGTCGGCCGGGGGATGCCGCGATTCGGGAGGCGGTCATCCCGCTGACCGGCGCGCCGGCGCTCGCCTCCGGGGGCGTGCCCGCCGCCTCCGGAGAAGCGGTCCGCGACCGCCTCTACCGACTCACCGAGTGCGTCCCGCCCTCCGTCTCCGCCGGCTGGTTGTCCCCAGCCCCGGCCCCCGATTCGCCGAGATACCAGTAACTGTCGCGAAACGCCCGGGATTCCGCGCAGTTACTGGTATCTCGCGGCCCGAGGGGTCTGTGCTACCCGCGCAGCGCGAGCGCCTCGCTCCGCCATCGCGCGAGCAGCGACCACGGATCGGCAACGCCGGCGCTCACCGCCGCGACGTGCGCATCCAGTGCGTCGCTGCGCTCGAACCACTCGGTGCGCGGGATGCGGTCGGCCGCGAACTGCGCGTGCCTGCGCTGCTCCAGCATCCGGTCGCCGCGCTCGAACGCGAGCACCTCGTCGTGCGGCAGGCTTGAGAAACGCACCCGCGGGTTGGCCGTCGTGCCGATCTTGATCCTGTCGCGGAACCGCAGGTAGTAGACCACGTCGACGCGCGGCGGAGGCAGCTCGCCGGACACGGTCTCGCCCACCCTCCACTCGCACACTGCACACAGCCAGCCGGACGGATACCGCACCCCGAGACGTGAGCCGCAGAACGCGCACGGCGACGGCAGCGCATCCAGGTGCCCGTACTCGTCGGCCACCCAGTCGGCCGCCGCCAGCAGGTGCTGCAGACACAGCGGCACCGGCGCCCCCGGATGCGCGGGGTTCGGGCATGCGTCGCCATCGACGACGATGGTGCACGCAGGGGCGTCGATCATGCCGGAAAGCGTAACCCCGGCTGCCGACACGGAATGCACCCAGGCGGGGAGTCGCTACCCGCGCGCCCTGGCCAGCGCGACCTCCTGTGCCACCAGCGCATCCCCGTTCGGAAGCTGCACGATGGTCGACTCCTCCACGCCCAGGCCGGCGTAGACCGTGTGCAGGGCGGCGACGACCGAGCCGACCGCTCCGGAGAAGTCTCCCAGTTGCGCGGTGGCGAGCTCGGGGGAGACGCGGAGGTTCTGCTCCAGGGCCGTCCGGTAGCGGTCGAGGGAGGAGGTGAGGGAGTTGGCGATGCCGCCGCCGAGCACGATGGTCTGCGGGTCGCAGGACACCGTGGTGGCGGTCAGTACGACGAGAAGCGCCTGGTCGAAGTGCGCTCGGAGGGATTGCAGGCCAGGTCCGGCGTCCGCGGCGAAGAGTTCGGCAGGGGCGTCGAGGTGCAGCCCGGCCTCTGCGGCGCGACGAAGGATGCCGCCGCCGGTCACGAGATGCTCCAGGCGGGTGCCGAGCGGGCCGATCGGAAGCTGGCCGAATTCGCCGATGAGTCCGCGTTCTCCTTGCAGGATGCGTCCGTCGATCGCGAGCCCGGCGCCGAGGCCGAAGCCGATCGTGAGCATGGCGGCGTTCGGTGCTCCGCGGGCGGCGCCGAAGTGGAGTTCGCCGAGGAGGGCGTAGTTCGCATCGTTGTCGAAGTGCATGGCGCGCCCCATCGCCCGCTCGACGGAGGCGAGGAAGGTCGGCGATTCGACCTCGGGCAGGTTGGGGGCGTTGGAGACGCTGAGGTCCCGTTGGTTGACGGCGCCGGGGAGGCCGAGGCAGACGTGCTCCACCCTGTCCCAGACCTCGGCCGCCGCTGCGTGCACAGTCGCGGCGATCCACTCGGCCAGGTCCGCTTCGGGCAGGGTGGCCGGTGTCGGGGTCTCGGTTGCGAACACCGGATGCGCGAGAAGGTCGGCGACGATGATGCGGGTGTTGGAGGCGCCCAGGTCCACTCCGACCACATATGCGCGGTCGGCGACGATGTCGAGCTCGACGGCGCGGCGGCCTCTGGCCTCGGAGACGATCTCGATGGTCTCCGTGACGATCCCCTCTGCGAGGAGCTGGTCGACCGACCGGGTCACGGTGGCGGCGGAGATGCCGGTGAGCTCTGCGATGTGCTTGCGGCTGGCCGGACGGGATCCGAGGAGGGCGGTGAGGACGGCGTTGCGATTGATCGCGCGGGTGTCCTGAACCATTCACGCCCCCTTTGTCTTCAACGTGAACTCAAAACTAGTCCACCTGTCGCCGCATTCGCCACTCTCAGCCCATTTTCGCCAGGTTTTACGGGCTCGAAACCTATTCGATACATTCAGGCGCTTGACTTTGATTGCTTGTTGAAATCAAAATGGCTTCAGCAAGTCAACGGTGACGGGGTCATGAGCTACCCGGGGGACGCCACCACGACAGGATTTTCAACCCGGTCCCGGAAGGTCACCCACATGAGCACAGCACGTCCCACCCGGCGGCTCCGCGCACGCGCCGCCGTCGTCGGCACACTCGCCATCGCCCTCGCACTCGCCGGCTGTTCCGCCGGAACACAGGCGTCGACATCGTCCACCCCGGCCGCCAAGCCCAGCTTGGAGTTCGCCGGCCCCAACGGTGAGAAGCCAGGCGCTCTCTCCGAGCTCTCGCTCACGAGCGACGAGCAGGCCAAGGTCAAGGAGGGGAAGTACACGGCGGCGTTCGTGTGGCACACCTCCTCCGACTTCGTCACCGCTGTGGAGAAGGGTGCCCGCGACGAGTTCAAGAAGCTCGGCATCGACGTCGTGGCCAGCACGCAGGCCAACTTCAACGCCGCGACGCAGGCGAACAACGTCCAGACCGTGCTCGCACTGCACCCGAGCATCATCGTCACCATCGCCGTCGACCCGACGTCGGCAGCGAAGGCGTTCAAACCGGCTGTCGACGCCGGAACCAAGCTCGTGGTGATGACGACGCCGCCCGCCGGCTACAAGGCCGGAAAGGACTTCGTCTCCATCGTCACCGAAGACCTCACAGCCGCAGGACGCGACAACGCCGAGATCCTCGGCGATGCTCTCGGCAAGAAGGGCGAGGTCGGCTACCTCTCCTACAACGCCAACTTCTGGTTCACCAACCAGCGGGACAAGGCGTTCAAGGACTGGCTCGCGTACGAGTACCCGGACGTGAAGATCGTCGACTCCGAGGGCTTCGCCGACGAGACGGCCACCCAGACCATCGCAGCGGCGATGATCGCCAAGAACCCGAACCTCAAGGGCATCTACGTGTCGTGGGCGACCGCGGCGCAGGGTGTCGTCGCCGCCATCAAGGCTGCAGGGCGCACCGACATCAAGGTCGTGACCAACGACCTCGACACCACCCTCGGCGCAGCGATGATGTCGGGCACCAACGTCGCCGGCATGGTCGGAAACGGGTCGATCGGCATCGGCGAAGGTCTCGCACTCGCCGGAGCGTACGGCGTGCTCGACAAGAACGCGCCGGAACTCGTCGCCTCCGTCCCGACCAAGGTCACCAAAGCCAACCTCGACGATGGCTGGAAGTCCGACTACGGCACAAAGCCGCCGTCGAGCGTCACCGGCGGCTGACCTCCCCCGACCGGCTGAGCGGCCGGACTCCCCCTCTGGCCGCTCAGCCTCTCCACGATCCAGATCCACGCACCACGCACCATGAAGGAGGACCGATGACACGGCACGTCATGACCGTGCTCGGCCCGGTCGACCCAGCGACCCTCGGGAGGGTCATGCCGCACGAGCACCTGCTGTCGCTCACACCCGGCCCCTGGCTCACCGGAGGCACCCACGACGACAGCGTCGACCGGGCGGTGGATGCACTGGCCGGCCTCCGCGGTCTCGGTTTCGGCACCGTCGTCGACCTCAGCCCGTACAACGTCGTCGGCCGCGACGAGAACGGGGACAACGCCGCCCTGCTGGCCGAGATCTCTCGGCGGAGCGGCCTGCACATCGTCTCCGGCACGGCGCTCTACCTCGAGTCGTACTCACCCGGCTGGGCGAAGACCGCCGACCTCGGCACGCTGACCGCCCGGCTGGTCCGCGATGCGGAGACGGGGATCGGCGACTCCGGCATCCGCGCCGGGGTCTTCGGGGAGCAGGCGACCAGCCTCGGCGAAATCACTCCGCACGAGGAGAAGTGCCTCCGTGCCGTCGCGAGGGCGCAGCGGGAGACCGGTCTCGGCATCATGACGCACACGACCCACGGCACCCAGGCGCTCGAACAGCTCGACATCCTCCGCTCGGAAGGTGTCGACCTCGATCGTGTCGTCGTCGGTCACCTGGACACGCAGCTCGGGATCGACCTCATGCGCCGGGTGATCGATGCTGGCGCCCGAGTCGCGGTCGACACCATCGGCAAAGAGGACTGGGAGTTCTTCCTCGGCCCCGTTCCAGATTTGCGAGCGGACGGCGAGTACGCCAAGCGGTCCTTCCACCGCTCCGACGAGGGCCGCGCCGATCTGGTCGCGCAGCTCGTCGCTGAGGGTCTGACGAACCGCATCCTGCTCGCTCAGGATCTGACCGGCGCCGAGGTCTGGATGAACCCCGGCACCCACGGCGCGCACGGATACTCGTATCTCGGTGCCGTCTTCGTGCCTGCGCTCGCCGAACGAGGCGTCCCGGACGACGCGATCGAGCAGTTGCTCGCCGCCAATCCTGCTGCTGTCCTGGAGGCGGCGTGAACGCCTCGGAGCCCGGCTACGTCGTCGGGATCGACCTCGGCGGCACCAAAGTCCGGGCCGGAATCGCCACGCTCGACGGCGTCGTGCTCCACCAGGCCACCGAACCCACCCTCGGCGGCCACGCCATCATCGCCCAGCTCGCGGAGATCGTGACCAGGCTGAGAGCCTCGGTCCACTCCCCGGGTCATTCCGCTGTCGTGGCGACTGCGATCGGCGGAGCAGGGGTGCCAGACGCCGAAGCCGGCCGCTTCGGACTCGCGCCGAACCTCGGCGACCTCACCGGCGTCGACTTCGTCGCCGAGCTCGAAGCGCGCCTCGGGCATCCGGTCGTGATCGACAACGACGTGAACATCGCCGCACTCGGCGAACTGCACGACGGGGTCGGAACCGAGCTCGACAGCTTCGCTTTCGTGTCCATCGGCACCGGGATCGGGGTCGGACTCGTGCTCGACCGCCGTGTCTGGCCCGGTGTGCGAGGCGGAGCGGGCGAGGTCGGCTACCTGCCGATCGGCGCCGACCCGCTCGACCCGCGCAACCAGCGCCGCGGCGCCCTCGAAGAGGTCGTGGCCGGCGACGCCATCGTGCGGCGTTTCCAGAGCGCATCCGGTCGCAGCAGCGCGACCGCGGTCGAGGTGTTCGAGCGGGCAGCGGCCGGCGATCCGGATGCGCAGGCCGCCCTCGACGACGAAGCACGCTGGCTGGCGCACGCGATCGTCGCCGTCGACGCGGTCGTCGATCCTGGGCCGTTCATCCTCGGCGGCGGCATCGGCAGCCGGGTGGAACTGCTCGCCCCCGTCCTCCACTGGCTCGGCCTACTCGGCCGGCCGGACATCGAGGTGCGCATCAGCCGCCTCGGCTCCCACGCACCCATCGCCGGGGCCGTGCGCCTCGCCATCGACGCCGCACGGCTCAGCACCGAAAGAGAAGCATCATGACTGTGACCACCACCGACGGCACGCCGACCGTCGGCGAACGGCTGCGCCACGCGGACTGGCGCCAGTACGTCGTCTACATCGGCTTCGTCGTCGTCTTCCTCTACTTCGCGATCACGCAGGGCGCGAACTTCCTCAACGGGACGACCCTGGTCAACATCATCACCCAGGCGACGCCGATCACGGTGATGGCGATCGGGACGGTCTTCGTCCTGAGCCTCGGCGAGATCGACCTCTCGATCGGATCGACCGTCGCTCTCGCCTCACTGGTCGCGGCGGTCACCCTGCAGTCGACGCACCAGTGGTGGATCGCCGCCATCGCGGGCCTCGCCGTCGGCGCTGCCGTCGGAGCGGTCAACGGGCTCTTCGTGACGCTCGTGCGGCTTCCGTCGTTCCTCGTGACGCTGGCGACGATGGGGTTGATCGCCGGTCTCGCCCAGCAGGCGACGAACCTCCAGTCGGTTCCGGTCACCGAGTCCGTGTTCGGCTGGCTGTTCGGCGGCGGGACGCTTCTCGGCATCCCGATCCTGATCTGGTGGTCGGTCGTCGTGACGGCGATCGGCTGGCACGTCCTGCGGCAGCGCGCGTTCGGCGCGCACGTCCTCGCCGTCGGGAACAAGGCGGCGGCCGCCTCGGTCAGCGGCATCAAGGTGAACAGGGTCAGGATGGCGGTGTTCATCCTGAGCGGCGTCACCGCCGCACTCGCCGGTCTGCTCTACGCCGGACGCCTCGCCGGGGCGACATACACGCTCGGCAGCTCCGACCTGATGAGCGTCCTCGCGGCGGTGATCGTGGGAGGAACCGCCCTCACCGGCGGGAAGGGCTCGGTGATCGGCGCCCTTGTCGGCAGCCTGTTCATGAGCATGATCAACTACGGCCTCCTGCTCGGCGGGCTCACCGTCGCCCAGCAGATGATCGTGCGCGGTGCGATCATCCTCGTCGCCGTGTCCCTGTCGCTCCGCGCCAAGAAGAGCAGTTAGGAAAAACGATGTTCCTCGACCTCCTCCGCCGCCGCAATCCCGCGCTGCTCGACGCCGCGATCCGGCTGCACCAGAGTGGTGCGATCCCGCCCAACACCTCCGTGATCGACCTGGATGCCGTCTCCCGCAATACAGCCTCCGTCGCTGCGGAGTCCGCGCGGCTCGGCCTCACCCCGTTCGCGATGACCAAGCAGATCGGACGGAACCCCGACGCGTCCAGAGCCATCGCAGCGGGCGGAATCCGGCACGCTGTCGGAGTCGACCTGGAGTGCGCCATCGCGGCGGCGGCCGGTGGACTCGCCACCGGGCACCTGGGGCATCTCGTGCAGATCCCGCGGCACCGTGCGTCGGACGCCGCAGCGCTCGAACCGCTGTACTGGACGGTGTTCTCCGAACAGAAAGCGCGCGAGGCCGGTGCTGCTGCCGCAGAGCGGGGGCGCGTTCAGGATGTCCTGCTGCGCATCACAGCGCCGGGAGACCGCTTCTATCGCGGCCACGAAGGCGGCTTCGACGCTGCGGAGATCGTGGCGGCCGCCGACCGGATCGACGCGATCGCCGGCGTCAGATTCGCCGGGATCACGACCTTCCCCGCCACCCTCTTCGATGCGCAGACCGGCACGGCCGTGTCGACGCCGAACCTCGGGACGCTGACGACGGCACTGCGAGCGCTCGAAGCGGCCGGGCGCACCGACGTCCAGGTCAACGCCCCGGGCACTACGTCGGTGTCGATCCTGGAGACCCTCGCCGAAGCCGGAGCGACCCAGGTCGAGCCCGGTCACGGCCTCACCGGGACGACGCCCCTGCACGCGGTGCAGGATCTCGTCGAGGAGCCGGCGATCGCGTACGTCTCCGAGGTGTCGCACCTGTGGAACGGCGACGCGTACGTCTTCGGAGGCGGCCTGTACGTCGACCCGGTGCTCGGAGGCACGACGACCGACGCGCTGATCGTCGGCCAGGGCGGAGACAGTGCCGGCGCGCAGCGGCTCCCGGTGGACATGCCGGCGGCGGACGCGATCGACTACTACGCGACGATCCCGCTCGGCGACAGCACGGCGCAGCCGGGCGACACCGTGCTCTTCGGGTTCCGGCCCCAGGTCTTCGTCACTCGCGGCCTCACCGCGGGCATCGCCGGGCTCAGCACCGGCACCCCCACCGTCGCCGGACTCTGGTCGGCCGACGGCTCCGCACCCCTCACCACCGCTCTCGCGCTCGCCGCGACAGGGAGGACAGCATGACCCCCGACACCGCCACCACCGTCCAGCCGCTCCGCCTGGAAGGGATCACCAAGCACTTCGGCGGGATCGTCGCCATCAAGCGCTTCGACCTGCAGATCGAGCCGGGCGAGATCGTCGCCCTCGTCGGCGACAACGGCGCAGGGAAGTCCACTCTCGTCAAGATCGTGTCAGGGATGTACCAGCCGACCGATGGCGAGATCTGGCTGAACGGGGAGCGCGCGAGTTTCCGCGACCCCTCCGATGCCAGGAACAAGGGCGTCGAGGTCGTCTACCAGGACCTCGCGCTCGTGGACCTGCAGCCGGTTTACATGAACCTCTTCCTCGGCCGCGAACTCCGGCGCAAGCCGTTCGGCACGCTCGACAGGAAGACGATGGCCGCGCGGACACAAGCACTCGTCGACGAACTGGATGTGCGCATCCCGTCGGCGCGCGCGACCCTGAGCGACCTCTCCGGCGGCCAGCGTCAGGGCATCGCCATCGCACGCGCCACGCACTGGGCCAGCAGCCTAGTCCTGATGGATGAGCCGACTGCGGCGCTCGGCGTCGCAGAGACGGCGAAGGTCGAGGAGCTGATCCTCAAGCTCAAAGCGCGCGGCGCCGCCGTCCTCATCGTGAGCCACAACATGGAGCAGGTGTTCCGCGTCGCCGACAGGGTGACCGTCTTGCGCCGGGGGACCCAGGTGGCGACCAAGCACATCGCCGACACCTCGCACAACGAGCTGGTCGCCATGATCACCGGCCTCAGCTCGTGACACAGCTCTCAGCCGGCCACCGGATGCGCGCCGAGATCGCCGAGCAGCCGGAGCGCTGGCTCGACCTCCTGTCCGGCCGAGAAGCCATCGACGAGGCGGCCGACCTGCTCGTGCGCGAGCGGCCGGAGTTGCTGGTGCTCGTGGCGCGCGGTTCGAGCGACCACGCGGCGATGTACGCCCAGTACCTCGCCCACAACCTGCTGCGCATCCCGGCCATGCTGGCGACCCCGGCGAGCGTCACGGGGTTCGGCACACAGCTCGCGTATCCGCGCTCGGTCGCGCTCGCCGTCTCGCAGTCCGGCCGGTCGCCCGACCTGCTGGCCACCGTCGCCGCCATCGCCGCGGCCGGAGTGCCGGTCGTCGCATATTCGAACGACGTGACCAGCGAGCTGGCGGAGGTGGCAGACGTCCACGTCCCGCTCCGCGCAGGGGCGGAGACGTCGGTCGCCGCCACGAAGACGTACACCGCCGAGCTCCTCGCGCTCGCCCTGACACTGCACCGCGCCGCCCGGACGAGCTGGCCGGAACTGGAGGAGCGGGTGCGGGCGCTGGCGGCTGCCGTCGCTGCCGACCTCGCGCATCCGGAGGCCGTGTCGGAGGCCGTCGCGATCCTCGACGGCGTCGAGCGCGTCCTGCTGGTCGGCCGCGGATACTCGATGGCGTCGGCCCGCGAGGGGGCGCTGAAGCTGATGGAGACGAACGCCATCGCCGCATCGGGCTGGAGCGCCGCCGACGCCACGCACGGACCGCTCGGGCAGGTCGTGCCCGGCACCGTCGTGGTCGCCCTCACCGGGAGCACGGCCGGGCGGGACTCGGTGCTGTCGTTCGCGTCGGCGGCTTCGGCTCTCGGCGGCTCGGTGATCGAGGTCGGCCCCGGCCTGATCGGCGACGCGGCAGCCCTCATCCGGCTCGACGAGCAGGACGACGATCTTCTTCCCGTCCGCGAGATCGTGCCGCTGCAGCGCATCGCCCTCGACCTCGCCCTGCGTCGCGGCCTCGATCCAGACAACCCGCCTGGCCTGCGAAAGGTCACCCTGACGCGCTAGCGCCGCTCGTCGCGGCGCAGCTCCTCGCGCACGAAGCGCGCGAACTGCGCCGCCGCCGCCGACTCGCTGCGCGTCAGGTTCCGGGCCAGCCCGATCACGCGCACCGCCTCCTCCGCGAGCGGCACCAGCGTCACGCCCGGCTCCGTCGACGAGTCAGGCAGCAGCGCGATGCCGACGCCGTCGCGCACCAGCGCCTGCAGCGTGACCAGCTCGGTCACCTCCAGGACGATGTCCGGCACGATCCCGCGCGTGGCGAAGTAGGCGTCGGCGATGTGCCGCAGCCCGGAGCCGGTGCGCAGCGCGACGAACTCGAACGGCTCCAGGTCGCGCACGTCGATCACGTCGCGTCCGGCCAGTGGATGCGCGTCCGGCACCCCGAGCGCCAGCCGCTCAGCGGTCAGCGGCTGCCATTCGATCTCGCGGTCGCGTGGGTCAGGGCTGGTGAACGCGAGGTCGGCCGCTCCGTCGCGCAGCGCATCCAGGACCGTGTCGTTGGTGCCGCCGCGCAGCACGAACCGGATGTCAGGGAACAGGTTCCGGTATTCGCTGACCACGCGGGGGATCAGCCAGCTTCCGAACGAGGACACGTACGCCACCGAGACTGTGCCGGCGGACGGGTCGCGGAGCGCGTCGATGCGGGCACGCGCCTCCTCCAGTTCCGTCTGGGCGCGGATGCCGTGGGCGAGCAGGATCTCGCCGTACTGGTTCAGCTCGTAGTGGTTCTTCTTGCGGTCGAACAATTCGACGCCCATCTCGGCCTCGAGTTTCGCGATGGACCGCGACAGGGTCGACTGCGACACGTTCAGGGCGTCCGCCGTGTCGGCCAGGTGCCCGTCCGCTGCCAGGGCCCGGAAGTGGGCGATCTCTTCGATCCGCATTCTGCCATCATGCCCGAGCCGCCGCGCCTGCTCGAATGAGCACCCGCAAACGGGGGGTGTTTTCTGTACGTTCACTCAGGAGTCAGAGTCCCGCCCACCGCGATCCATACGGTGTGCGAGGACTCAGCAGTCCGACCCCCTTTTCCGACTAAGGAGAACCATGTCTAGAAGATTCGGCAGAGTGTGGCAGATCGCCACCGCAGCCGCTGTGGGGGTCGGTCTCGCTGCCGCACCCCTCACGGCGTTGCCGGCTACGGCCAGCACCGATGCCACCGGCGTCGTCATCAACGAGGTGTACCTGTCCGGCGGCAGCGCCGGCGCTGCGTACGCCAACAAGTTCGTCGAGCTGTACAACCCGGGCACGCAGGCCGTGTCGCTCGACGGCTGGTCCGTCCAGTACCGGTCTGGCACGGGAACGGGCGCGTCCAACGGCGTGACGGCGCTCGCCGGAAGCATGGCTCCGCACACGTACTACCTCGTGCAGGGCAGCACCAACGGGGCCAACGGCGCCGCGCTGCCGACACCGGATGCGGTGGGGACGCTGAACTTCTCCGGCTCGGGTGGCACGATCATCCTGGCGTCGACGGCGACAGCGGTCACCGCGCCCGTCGGCGACGTGAAGAGCGCCTCCGGGATCGTCGATGTCGTCGGCTACGGAACCTCCAACACCTTCGAGACCAAGGCCGCGACGGCACCGGCGGGCAACTCCGACGTCAAGTCGCTGGTCCGCGGCACCTTCTGGGACACCGACGACAACAGCGTCGACCTCTCCCTGACCGCCACCATCACGCCGCAGAACTCCGCGACCGCTCCCGGCGGACCGGCGACCGAACCCGTTCCGGGTGGCACCGACCCCGGCACAGGGACCGACCCTGGTCCTCCGGCCGGTGACAGCATCCCGATCGCCGAGGTGCAGGGCACGGGCGACGCGAGCCCGAAGGCCGGCACCACGGTCACCACCAGCGGTTTCGTCACGGCGGCGTACGCCACCGGCGGCTTCAACGGCTTCTTCATCCAGACCCCCGGCACCGGCGGAGCGATCGACCTCGCGACCCACACGGCGTCCGACGCGGTCTACGTCTACGGCACCGCCGCCACCGCGGCCGTCGCCATCGGCGACTACGTGCAGGTCACCGGAGCGGTCAGCGAGTTCGCGGGCCTCACCGAGATCACCCCGGCCGCGGCCTCCGCGGTTGTCAAGCTCGACGCGGCGGGACTGGCGGCGCCCACCCCGGCGACCATCGCCCTCCCCGGAACGGACGCGCAGCGCGAGAGCCTCGAAGGCATGCTGCTCGCCCCGCAGGGCGCGTTCACCGTCACCGACGTGTATGCGACCAACCAGTACGGCGAGATCGGCCTCGCGGCCGGCGACAAGCCGCTGGTGCAGGCCACGGAGACCGCACGCCCAGGCACGCCGGAGTACGCGGCGGCCGTCGCGGCCAACGCGGCCCGCGCCGTCACCCTCGACGACGGGGCATCGACCAACTTCCTCAGCGCGGCCAACAAGGCCAAGCCGCTGCCGTACCTGTCGCAGACCGCGCCCGTGCGCGTGGGAGCGCCGGTGACGTTCACCAAGCCGGTCGTCCTCGACTTCCGCAACAACGTGTGGAAGTTCCAGCCGACCTCCGAGCTCACCCCGGCCACCGCCTCCACGGTGCAGCCCGTCACCTTCGGGAACACCCGCACCGCGGCTCCCGAGAACGTCGGCGGCGACCTCAAACTCGCCACCTTCAACGTGCTGAACTACTTCACCACCACCGGCGACCAGCTCACCGGATGCACGTTCTACACCGACCGCGACGGCAACAAGATCACCGTCAACTCCGGATGCGACGCCAGAGGCGCGGCCGACGCCGCCAGCCTCAAGCGCCAGCAGGACAAGATCGTCGCCGCCATCAACGGCCTCACCGCCGACGTGGTGTCGCTGGAGGAGATCGAGAACTCCGCGCGGTTCGGCAAGACCCGCGACGACGCGCTGACGAAGCTGGTCGTGGCCCTCAACGCCGCGGCGGGCAGCCAGGTCTGGGCGTTCGTGCCGTCCCCGGCGAGCGTCCCGTCCAGCGAGGACGTCATCCGCACGGCCTTCATCTATAAGAAGGCGCACGCTGTGCCGGTCGGCGAGTCGCACATCCTGATGGATGCCGCGTTCGTCAACGCCCGCCAGCCGCTCGCGCAGGCGTTCAAGAAGATCGGCACGCCGGACTCGGCCGCGTTCATCGCCATCGTGAACCACTTCAAGTCGAAGGGCTCGGGAACCGGTGCAGACGCCGACCAGGGCGACGGGCAGGGCGCATCCAACGCGTCCCGTGTCGCTCAGGCGCACGCCCTGGTCGGGTTCGCCGACACGATGAAGTCGACGCTCGGCTCCGACAGGGTGCTGCTGATCGGTGATTTCAACGCCTACCTCAACGAAGACCCGATCACGGTCATCACCGACGCGGGCTACATCGACCAGGTGCACACCCGCACCAGCAAGCAGACGTACTCGTTCGGCGGAACGGTCGGCTCGCTCGACCACGTGCTCGCCTCCCCTGCGGCGAATGCGGTGATCACCGGCGCGGACGTCTGGAACATCAACTCCGGCGAGTCCATCGCCCTCGAGTACAGCCGCTACAACTACAACGCGACGAACTTCTACGCCGCCGACCAGTACCGGTCGAGCGACCACGACCCGATCGTGGTCGGGCTGGGGCTGGGAGCCGGCGCGAAGACCGTCAACCTGTTGAACATCAACGACTTCCACGGTCGGATCGACAGCAACACGGTCAAGTTCGCCGGCACCATCGAGAAGCTGCGCGCGGCGGCGGGGGAGGACAACACCCTCTTCCTCTCCGCGGGCGACAACATCGGCGCCTCGCTGTTCGCCTCGGCATCGGCCGGTGACCTCCCGACGATCGACGTGCTCAACGCGCTGGGTCTGAAGGCGAGCGCCGTCGGCAACCACGAGTTCGACAAGGGCTTCTCCGACCTCACCGGCCGGGTGAAGGACGCGGCCGACTTCCCGTACCTCGGCGCGAACGTCTACACGAAGGGCACGACCACCCCGGCACTGCCGGAGTACGCGAGCTTCACCGTGGACGGCCTGAAGGTGGCCGTCATCGGCACCGTCACGCAGGAGACTCCGACGCTCGTCTCACCCGGTGGCGTCGCCTCCCTCGACTTCGGCGACCCCATCGCCGCGGTCAACAGGGTCGCTGCGAAGCTGAGCGACGGCGACACCTCCAACGGCGAGGCCGACGTGATCGTGGCCGAGTACCACGAAGGCGCCGGCTTCGGCACACCGGACGGTGCGACGCTCGACAAGGAGATCGCTGCAGGAGGCGCGTTCGCCGACATCGTGACCAAGACGTCCGCGAAGGTGTCCGCGATCTTCACCGGCCACACCCACAAGCAGTACGCGTGGGATGCACCCGTGCCGGGTGTCGCAGGCACGACCCGTCCGATCGTCCAGACCGGCAGCTACGGCGAGAACATCGGCCGGATCACCCTCTCGGTCGACGGCGACACCAAGAAGGTCACCGGATACACGGCGGCCAACGTGGCACGCACGACCGACGCGGACTCCGCACTGGTCTCGGCGTACCCGCGGGTCGCTGCGGTGAAGACGATTGTCGACAAGGCGCTCGCCGACGCCGACGTGATCGGCAGCCAGAAGATCGGCTCCGTGACCGCGGACATCACCACGGCGTACATCGGCAGCGCGCGCGACGACCGGATGTCCGAAGTCCACGCTCGGCAACCTCGTCGCCGACTCGCTGGTGTCGACCCTCTCCGCCCCCGACCTCGGCGGCGCGGAGATCGGCGTGGTGAACCCCGGCGGCCTTCGGGCCGAGCTCCTGAAGGGCGCGGACGGTTCTGTGACGTATGCGCAGGCCAACGCGGTGCTGCCGTTCGTGAACAACCTGTGGACGACGAGCCTCACCGGCGCGCAGTTCAAGCAGGCGCTCGAACAGCAGTGGCAGACGAACGCCGGCGGGTCCGTCCCGAGCCGCGCGTTCCTCAACCTCGGGCTGTCGAAGAACGTCAGCTACACCTACGACGCCGCGCGGGCGGCCGGAGACCGGATCACCAGCATCCTGGTGAACGGCGCGCCGATCGACCCGGCGAAGTCGTACAGGATCGGGTCGTTCAGCTTCCTCCTGCAGGGCGGGGACAACTTCCGCGCCTTCGCCGCCGGGAAGAACACGAAGGACTCCGGACTGATCGACCGGGACGCCTGGATCGCGTACATCACCGCGCACAGCCCGCTGTCGCCCAGCTTCGAGCGCCGGGGAGTCGCCGTCTCCGGCGTGCCGACCGGCACCCTCGACCGCGGCCAGCAGGTCACCTTCCAGGTGTCGAAGCTCAACCTGACCTCCCTGGGCAGCCCGGCGAACACCTCGCTGGAGCTGACCTGGCAGGGCAGCGCGGGCACCATCGCGTCCATCCCGGTGGATGCGAGCGGTGCGGCGACCGTGAGCCTCACGGTCCCGGCGGACGCGGCGGGGCCAAGCGTGCTCGTGCTGCGCGCGCCGGACTCCGGAACGACGGTGCGCATCCCGTTGCTGGTTGCTGCGGCCACCGGTCCTGGGACGGACCCGAAGCCGACGACCAACCCGATCGCGGCCGCCATCGAGAAGCTGATCGCCGCGCTCAAGGATCTGATCCAGGCCATCGGCGGCGACCACGGCGTCTTCCACCCCGGTGGGAAGGTGACGGTCAACGTCGGGACGGCGTTCCAGGGCAAGTGGGTCTCGGTGTGGGTGCACTCCACCCCGCAGAACCTCGGCGGCGGCTGGCTGCAGGTGCCGGCGAGCGGTCAGCTGCAGGTGACTCTGCCGGCTGACCTCCCGACGGGTGAGCACCGCATCGCGGTGCTCGACGCCAACGGCAATGTGATCGGCTGGACGGCGATCACGGTGGCCGCGGCGACCGGTCCTGGCGACCCCGGCACGCCGGGCGACCCCGGAACCGGTGAGCCTGGCACGCCGGGCGACCCGGGCTCCGGCACGGGCACGGCAGGGAACGGTGGCGGCAACGGCATCATCCAGTCGGGGCTTGCCAATACGGGCTCCGACCTGGCGCCGGCGTTCGGGATCGCCCTGCTGGGCATCCTGGGCGGGTTCGCAGCATTGCTGATCGCCGCGCGACGCCGCGGACGCGGCTCGCAGGAGTCGCAGGGCTAGCGGGCTAGCCCCGGGCACCTCCGATCGAGTGGTCCCGAATTGCCGCGCTCCACGAGCGCACACGGCAATTCGGGACCACTCGTTCTTTGCGGGACGGGGTGCGTGTTAAGAATTATTGACACGAGGTTAGGAGTGCTTTACATTGAGGCGTGTCAGGTTTTTTTGACACGAGGAGCTGAGATGACGTACGACGAGAAGAACGCGTGGGCGTTCCTGACGATCGCGGTGGCGGGATACGCCACCTACCTGATCGTCCTGTTCGCGAGTGCGGCGGGCGCGGCGCTGACCGACGTCGACTACGCGCCCATCCTGCTCTGGACGGTGGGCGGCGGGATCGTGGCCGGCATCGTCGCCGGCATCCTGATCGGGATGTTCTCCCCGCGAGACGCAGACCAGCGCGACCGCGAGGTGAAGGCCTTCGGCAGCAGGGTCGGGCAGTCGTTCGTGGTCATCGGCGCCGTCGCCGCCCTCCTGCTCGCGCTGATCCGAGCCGACTGGTTCTGGATCGCGAACGTCGTCTACCTGATGTTCGTGCTTTCCGCGGTCGTCGGGTCGATCGCCACGCTGGTGGCATACCGCAAGGGTCTGCCGACGTGGTGAAGCCGACCAGGGTGACCAACAGCATCCGGTCGTTGCGGTTCGCGGCGGGCGAGATGACGCAGGCCGAACTGGCCGACAGGGTCGGGGTGACCAGACAGACCGTCATCGCCATCGAGCAAGGGCGGTACTCGCCGTCGCTCGAGATGGCCTTCCAGCTCGCGCGGGTCTTCGGGGTGCCGCTCGACGATGTGTTCCAGTATCCCGAGTCGTAGGACGACAGGAATCGAGACCACCATGGACGACACCACCACAGCGACGACGATGTCCGCCGTCGTTCAGCACGCGTACGGCGCGAGCGACGCCCTCCGCGTGGAGACCGTTCCCGTCCCTGTGCCCGGCCCCGCCGAGGTGCTGGTCGCGGTCCGGGCAGCAGGCGTGGATGCGGGCACGTGGCACCTGATGACCGGCCGTCCTTATCTGATGCGCGTGATCGGCTTCGGGTTCCGCGGGCCGAAGGCGGCGGTCCGTGGCCTGGCGTTCTCCGGCAGGGTCGCGGCTGTCGGCTCCGCTGTGACCGACCTGCGCGCGGGCGACGACGTGTTCGGTTCGGCCGACGGCGCGTTCGCGGAGTTCGTGCTCGCGCCGCGCGCCGCGCTGGTGCGGATGCCAGCCTCCCTCGGCTACGAGCAGGCGGCGGCGGTGCCGGTCTCCGCTGTCACCGCGCTGGAGGCGCTGCGGGCGGCGGCCGTCCCGGACGGCGGACGGGTGCTCGTGCTCGGCGCGTCCGGCGGTGTCGGTCACTACGCCGTGCAGCTCGCCGTCGCGGCGGGGGCGACGGTCACCGGGGTGTGCAGCGCGGCCAAGGCGACGTTCGTGCGCGAGCTCGGCGCCGCCGAGGTGATCGACTACCGCGCCACGGACGTGACCGCCACCGGCCGTCGCTGGGACGCGATCATCGACACAGCGGGCGACCGGCGTCTCTCCCGGCTGCGCGGCATCCTGGCGTCGACGGGCAGCCTGGTGATCGTCGGAGGCTCAGGCGGGCCGGTGCTCGGCGGCATGGAGCGCGTCCTCGCCGCCGCGGTCGCGAATCTGTTCACCGGGCAGCGCCTCATCGGCCTGGTGTCGAAGGAGAACCCCACCGACCTCGCCGAGCTGGCCGCGCTCGTCGACGCCGGTGCGTTCACGCCGGCCGTGGATGCGGTGTTCCCGCTCGACCGCGCGGGCGACGCGATCGACCTGGTCGCGTCCGGCGGGGTGCGCGGCAAGGTGGTCGTGACGCCTTGAACCCCGCTCAGACCCGGCTCACACCTGGAAGTACAGCTCGGTGTGCAGCTTGCAGCCGGGGTTGAACGCGGCCGCGCACGCCGGGCAGGCGTCCACCCCCAGATACTCCGCGATGGTCAGCTCGTGCCCGCACACCCCGCAGAGCACCGCGCGGGTTCCCCGCTGATCGAGCGGCCACTGCTCGGCCGGATGGTCGGCCGCCTCCGCATGGCAGAGGTGGCACGGGTAGTACTCGCCGCAGCAGGCGAAGCGGATCGCGATCACGTCCAGGTCGGTCCGATAGTGGATGCACCTGGTCTGGTCGTCGACGGTCGGCCCGAGCACGCGCGGCCCGTTCACCGCACACCCCGTCCCATCACCGCACACGCCGGCCCGTTCACCGCACACCCCTGGCCGTCAGGGCGTCCCCGAGGTCGTCCGCGTGCTTCAGCGAGACGACCAGGAATGGGACCACGAAGCCGACGATACCCGCCCTGGCGCCGCGGGCGCGCTGCGCCTCCCGCACGCCGGTCGCCAGCCGGGCGAGCACCGGGATCGTGTTGATCGTGACGGCGAGCAGGATGGCGACCCGCTGCGCGTCGACGCCGATCCGCTCGAACGGCCGCAGCCCGCGCTCGAACGCGTCGAGGAGCGCGGCGACCCGGGTGGTGAGCACGAGCATCCCCGCCAGCAGGATGGCCGCGAGCACCCGCGACGTGTTGGCGACGGCGGCCTCGGCGTCGAGGAAGATCAGCTGGCCGCCGAGCGTGATCACGATCACCCAGCGCACGGCCAGCACCTGGCGCGCGAGTTCGCCCATCCCGAGCCCGGTGATCAGATAGCCGAGAAGCGTGATCGCCGCCGCGACGCCTGCCGCCCACCAGGTGGAGGGCAGGAACGACACGGCGAGGACGATCGCGAGCAGCACGGCCGCCTTCGGCCCGGCCGCCGCGCGGTGCATCCAGCCGTCGCCCGGCCGGTAGAGGGTCAGCATCGGGCCCTCACCACCGCAGGCTCGTCTCGTACTCGGCGATCACGTCGGAGGGGGCGCCGACCGCGGAGATCCGTCCGGCGTCGAACAGCACAGCGACATCGCACCGCTCCGCCAGCCGTAGGTCGTGGGTGAGGAGGACGAGCCGGTGGCCCGGCCCAGTGGCCGCCCCATCGGCAAGGCGGTCGTCGACCTGGCGGTCGTCGAACAGGTGCTCGGCCACCCGCCTGGCGTTCCGCGCATCCAGGTAGGCGGTCGGCTCGTCCGCGATCACGAGCTGCGGCCGCCGGATGAACGCCCCGCACAGCGCGAGCAGCTGCTTCTGCCCTCCCGACAGGTCGTGGGCTGCGCGGTCCGCGAGGTCGGTCAGCCCGAACCGGTCGAGCGCCTCGGCGACGCGGGCGGCGGACTCGGCACGAGGGATCCGCTCGCTGCGCAGCGAGAACGCGGCGTCCTCGGCGACGGTCGGCATGATGATCTGCGCGTCCGGGTTGCTGAACACCATGCTCACCAGGCGCCGGAGCTGCGCCGCCTGCCTGGCAGGGTCGAGCCCGTGCACGCTCACGCGGCCCGTCGTCGGGGCGACGAGGCCCGCGAGCAGCCGGGCGAACGTCGACTTGCCGGAGCCGTTCGCGCCCACCACCGCGATCCGGGCGGCGTCGAGCGCCACAGTCACGTCGTCGAGGGCGACGGTGTCGCCGAGGCGAACGGTGACGCCGTCGAGCCGGATGCCTGTCATCGCACCACCTCGAAGACGGCGGCGACGCCCATCCCGCCGCCGACCGACGCCGCGGCGACGCCGACGGTACCCGACGGAGCGCCGGAGCGGACCAGCCTGCTGAACAGCCGCACCACCGCGACGGCCCCGCTCGCACCCCACGGGTGCCCGAGGGCGAGCGCGCCGCCGTCCGCGCAGACGCGGTCGTCGTCGTCGGCCACGCCGATCCGGTCGAGCACGGCGATGGTCTGGGAGGCGAACGCCTCCACGATCTCGAACGCGGCGACCTCGGCGACCGTGCGGCCGGCGCGGTCGAGCGCGTCCAGGATCGCCGGGGCGGCGCCGAGGCCGGGGAGGGCGGGGTCGGAGCCGAGGATCGCGTGCGCCCGCAGCGCCAGCCCGGGCTGCAGCCGCGTCCCGGCATACGCGCCGGACCCCGGCACGATCAGCACCGCAGCCGCGCCGTCGCTCACCCGGCAGGCGTTCCCGCCGGTGACGGTTCCGCCGTCGAACAGTGGACGGAACCGCGCGAGTGCCCGCTCGTCCGCACCCGGAGGCGCCGGCCGGCTCGTCGCGCTGGGCACGCCCGAGCGCCACCAGCTCGGCGTCGAACCGTCCGGCCGCGGCTGCCGCAGCCCCCCGGCGTCGGCTGCGCGCGGCATACGCGTCCTGGCGCGACCGCGGGATGCCGTCGGCCGCTGCCAGCTGCTCCGCCGCCTCCGTCATGCCGGGGTCGGGGAATCCGGTGGGCGCGAACGGCGCTCTGTCATACGGGACGCCGTCGATGGAGCGGACCGGCGCGGTCGACGCGCTCTCCACACCTCCGGCGATCCGCGCACGGTCGTCGCCCGCCCTGATCGCCGTGGCGGCGTCGATGACGGCGGCCAGGCCGCTGCCGCACTGCCGGTCGACGGTCACGCCAGGCACCTCCTGGCCGAGCCCGGCGAGCAGAGCGGCGACCCTGGCCGGGTTCCCGCCGGGGCCCATACAGTTGCCGAGCACGACATCGGCGACGGGGGTGGCAGGTAGCTCGCCGCGCATCCCATCGTCGAGCACAGCGCGCAGCGCCGGTGCTGCCAGGCGGTCGACGGTGAGTTCGGCCAGCCCCCGGCCGCGCGTGGCGATGGGCGTTCGCCGGGCGGCGATGACGACCGGGTCACCTGTCACAGCCCGCTCACCTGTCACAGCCCGCTCACCTCTCACAGCCCGCTCACCTCTCCGGCGACGACGCTGCGCACCAGCTCGGCCCTGGCAGGCTTGCCCGTCGCCGTGCGGGGGAGGGTGGCGGAGACGAACCAGCGGCGCGGCAGGTGCGACGGCGCGAGGACGGCCCGTGCGTGCTCCCGGAGCTGTGCGGGAGTCGGGCCGTGGTCGGCGACCTCGAGCACAGCGGCCACCAGCGAGCCGACGCCGTCGTTCGGCAGCCCGAACACCACAGCGTCCGTCACGAACGGGATGCTGCGGAGCGCCGCCTCCACCTCGGCGGGCACGACGGTGGCGGCCGCGGTGATGATCGCGTCGTCCGCCCGTCCGAGCAACCGGATGCGCCCGTCAGCGTACGCCGCCCTGTCGCCGACCGTCCGCCACGCGCCGTCAGCTCGGAGCGGTCCGTCGCCGTCGAGGTAGCGGTCGGCCACGAACGGGGACCGCACCCACAGCTCTCCGTCGCGCACCTCGACTTCGACGCCGGGAAACGGCCGGAGCCCGTCGCCGTGGTCCACAGCGACGAACGACAATTCGGCGGCGCCGTAGTACGACGCCACGCGCACGCCGCGTGCCTCGGCCCTGGCACGGAGTGCAGGGTCCAGGTCGGCGCCGCCGACCAGGGCGGCGCGAAGACGAGGTGCTGCGTCGGCGTCGAGCAGCGAGCGGAGCGCACGCGGGGTGCCGTGGAAGAGGGTGGCGTCGGCGAGATCGGCCGCGACCAGCGCGGTTCCGGTCGGGAGCGCCAGCGCAGGTCCTCCCTCGGCGGCTCGCGCGATCGAGAACAGCGACAGCGACGACGCGGGAGGCGACGGCAGCGCGAGCACGTCGCCGGGGTGCACGCCGAGGAGCGCGTCCACCGCGGCGAAGGAGGCCGCCCACGACTCCGCCGTCCGCAGCACGATCCGCGGCGCGCCGGTGCTTCCGGAGGTCAGGGTCGCCCAGCCGATGCCGGGCAGCGGCGCGGCCTCGTCCGCCGCCGCGCACACCCGCCGCCACTGCTCGTCCGGCCAGCGGTCGTCGCCGACGAGCGGGATGTCGCCCGCGGCGCGCACCGC
>NZ_JBZCGM010000002.1:0-1581629 GCF_058244615.1 Leifsonia sp. McL0627 | reverse complement strand
TGATCAGGTAGTCGACCTCGCGGGTGACGCCGAGCCGCGACAGGATGCCCATGTCGCCTCTGGTGTCGATCGACGGCTTCGCGAGCAGCACGCGATGCCCGCGCTCCTCATAGTTGTAGGCCGCCTGGAGCATCGCCGTGCTCCTACCGCTGTTCATCGCGCCGTAGCGGAAATACAGTTTTGCCACGCACCGATCCTAGAGGGTGCCGCCCGGAGGTCAGGTGAGATACCCGTCCTCTGCGGCGCGCCGGATGAGGTCGGCGCGCGAACTCGTCGGTCGCCCGGCCTTGCCGTACTTCTCCCTGACCCTGCGCAGGTAGGTCTTGGCGGTCTCGTACTGGACGTTCATCGCCTTGGCCACCTCGGACGTCGTCCTGCCGTCCGCATACAGTGTGAGGGCCTGCCGCTCTCCGTCGCTGAGCCGGGGCCTGGCCGATTCCGGGATGCTCGGCTTCGGCCGCCACGACGGCTCCGCCGGCGGCTCCTTCTGCGCGTCGTCGCCCCCTCTGCCCATCGCCGAGAGCGCCGCGTCCAGAACGTCTGTCATGGGCTGCGTCTTGGTCAGGTATGCGACGGCGCCTGCTGCGAGCGCCGCATCCCTGTCTTCCGCCGTGTCGACGGCGCTGAGCACGATGACCTTGGCGCCGGCCGCCCGGCAGGTGCGCACGCGCGCGCCGATGGAGATGGTCTCGCGCAGTTGCAGATCCATGATGACGAGGTCGGTGGGGAACGCGTCGCTATGGACGAGTTCGAGCCAGCTGCTCGCGCGCAGCACGAGGTGCGAGCTCTGGCGCATGCTTCTCGATCCACGACGACAGACTGTCGAGCAGGAGCTCGTGGGTCGTCGAGGAGGGCGAGTACTGATCGGTGGCGGTGGAGTGGGTGCGGGGGTCACTCTGTTCTCCCCCTCCGGGTATTCGAATCGGATAGTGAGGTGGTCGCCGCGAAGACGCAAGGAGGTTTCCATCGCGACGGATCGCAGCGAGCTGAGCAGGGCGGCAAGCGCCTCCCTGACTTCGCGCGGCGGCTGGTCGACCGTCGCGGTCAGTTCGAACGCAGGATGCTCCGGCCTGCTGACGACGATGCGCACGGACGAGGGGACGAGACCGGGGAGGGCCGCGGTCGTCGCGATGATCGCACCGACGATGGCGCGCTGCTCCTCGCTGAGCACCCTGTCGAGCCCGTCCGGGTCGTCGACCATGGTGGTCGAGCGGGCGGCACGCGGATCGAGTCCGCGGAGCGCGAGTTCGTGCGCAAGTCGTTCGGCCAACCAGGTGCGGTCGACGGCCGAGACGGCTTCGTCGCGCAGCCGGATGGCGAGTTCTCTGGCCGTCGTGGCGTCGTCTGCTGTGACTTCGCCACGACGCAGCAGGTCCGCGAGGAACGGTGTCGTCGCCTCGTTGAGCGTCGACAGCTGCTCCTGGACGACCATCCGGCGCGCGGTCTCACGCAGCTCGGTGTCGAGATCCGCCTGCCCCCGTTTGGCGACCTGGCGCCAGGCGAGGGTCTCTCCCGTCATCGTCCACGCATAGCCGCATCCACCGCAGGCGAGCGCGATGATCGGCGTCGCGGAGACGGTGAAGTAGACGACAGGACTGGTCACGATGGTGAGCGAAGCGCTCTGCAACGCCGAGGAGACGCCGATGACGAACGCCGAGACGCAGGCGACGAAGATCACCTCGGAGACCGGCCGGTACAGCGGCATAGCGACGAGGAACAGTGCGACGGCGATCTGCCCCCAGTCGTCCTGGATGCGCACATTGCGCCCCCAGGCCGACGCGGTGAACGCCAGCGCGGCGGTGACGGTCACGGCCATCACGGAGAGGTGCTCCTCGGCCGAACGGGGCGAGGGCCCGGTGAGCGCGCACGGAGAACGCCGTACCGGCGAGGACGAGCAGCACGATCGCGGAGTATGCGAGCGCGGGGTCTCTGACCTGATCGCCGTGCTTCACGGTGGAGTAGATCGCGTAGCCGACCGCGAGGGCGCTGAGCAGGGGCACGAGCATCCAGGCCGATTGCACGCCGAGCGGGTCGAGTCGTTGCGGTGTGCGCTCGAACGGCGCCGACCTCAGGCGGACGATGGTGGCGTCGTCGAGTCTGGTCACCCCGTCGCCTCCTCGTCGCCGGACGGGACGACGATCAGCACGGTGGTGCCGACGTCCTCGCTCGAGTAGATGGTCACCACTCCGCCGACGCGCTCGATCCTGTCGTGCACGGACTGCCGAAGTCCGAGTCTGTCGCTGCCGGCCGCCGACGGCACGAAGCCGTGCCCTTCGTCGACGACCATGACGGACACGGATCCCCCGGACGACGAGAGGGTCACCTTGGCCGTCGCGCTTCCTGAGTGTCGCAGGACGTTGACCAGGCACTGCCGCACGGCGAGTCCGACAGCGCGTCGGCGGTCGTCGGAGAGCCTGTCCAGGACGTCCCTGTCGCCGGAGACGCTCACCGCGAGTCCTTCGTCGCGCGCCAGCTCGATGGCGTGATGCAGTTCGCTGGAGAACCACGCGTCTCCCGGCCCGTCGCCCAGTGGGTGCGGATGGTCGGCGGAGCGCTGCTCCGGCAACCCTCCCGGCGCGGGACGGCCGGATCCTCCCGACGCCCCGAGCGACAGCAGATCGGCCTCGATCCGTTCCCTGAGCTTCGGCGCAAGCGGACCGGGCGACGCCGCTGCGACGGCGAGGAGATCGCTGAGCACGGTGTCGTGAAGGTCGGCGGCGAACTCCGCGATCACGTTGCGACGGAGGTCGATGAGGCGCGCATCCCGCACGGACCGGTGGATCGCGGACTGTGGCTTGCTGCGCGACCCTCTGGTCAGGCCGTCGAACGCGAACACTCCGACGAGGAGGAGGTACGCGCCGAGCGAGATCGCGTCCGGCCGGAAGGTCCGGCCCACGTTGATCGCCGCCAGAAGCACCGCCGCCTCCGCGAGGGCGAAGCCTGCCGTCGACCAGAGGATGCCGGAGAGCGATCCCGTACCCGCCCCGCCGACCAGGGTCATGGCCACCACCGGAAGTGCGATGACGAAGAGATTGGTGTCCGTGTACGACGGCGTGGTCGTCAGGAGGATGACGACGTAGAAGTACGTGGAGAACGCACCGACCGCAAGGTACGCCACGGTCAGCGCGACCGTCCTCCCGCGCGCCAGGAGCACCAGCAGCGCCACCATTGGCAGCAGCACGAGCAGCCCCACCCAGGAGTAGGCGCCCGCCGCTCCGAACCCGGCGACCGCCACATTGATGAACGCGGAGCCGAGGCACACCATCCCCGCCCAGCGCGCCGCCGACCCGAGCGCCCGGGAGTTGGCGACGCGCGACAGATGTGTCGGAAGCCCGAGCGACATCGCCACCCCCTCGTGTCCTGGATCGTCCCCCCGAGCGTGCCCGATCGGCATCGGGCACGGTGGACGGAACGGAGCGACTCGGACGGATACCGAGCGCCCCCAGATGGATTATGGCAGTTCCTCGGCGCCCTGTGTACCCCGCCGCGTTCTCCGCTGTACCCCGCGCCCGGGCATCCTCAGAACAACGTCGGCTGCACCCCCAGCATCGTCAGCCCGTTCGCCGCGGCGTCCACCTCCTCCGGGATCACCCTTGTGCGCCGCACCCCCGCCGCCGCCGCAACCTGTCGCTCACCTTCCCCATCGCGCAGCATCCCGAGCGCCGTCGACCGCACCCCTCCGGTGAGCGGGTCCTCCTCCCCGCGTTCCAGACCGTGCGCGGTGATCAGCGGCTTGATCTTGGCCGCCAGCCACTTTCTATACTCCTTGGGCGCGTGCGCTCCCCCGCCATACATGCGCCGGTAGTGCGGCAGCAACTCAGGATGCTCCCGCCCGAGCCACAGGTAATACCACTCCTTCACCCCCGGTTTGAGGTGCAGGGCCGTGTAGAGCACCGACGTCGCTCCCGCCTCTTTGGCCTGCCGCAGGGCGTCGTCCAGGTGCGCCCTCGTGTCGGTGAGGTAAGGCAGGATCGGCATGAGGAACACGGCGCAGTCGAGGCCGTGCTCGCGCACAGCGGTGACCGTTGCGAGCCGCGCCTTCGTGCTCGGGGTGCCAGGCTCGACGGACTGCTGCAGTTCGTCGTCGTAGATCGCGATCGACATCGCGAGGTCGACGGGGACCCGGCGCGCAGCGTCTGCCAGGTGGTCGAGATCGCGCCGGAGCAGCGACCCCTTGGTGAGGATGCTGAACGGCGTGCCCGTGTCGGCGAGAGCGTCGATGATGCCCGGCATCAGCGCGTACCGCCCCTCCGCCCGCTGATACGGGTCGGTGTTGGTGCCGAGCGCCACCGGGTGACGACCCCAGCTCGGTCGGCTGAGCTCCTTGCGGAGCACCTCGGCCACGTTGACCTTGACGATGATCTCCTGGTCGAAGTCTTTGCCGGAGTCGAGGTCGAGGTAGGAGTGCGTCGGCCGCGCGAAGCAGTAGACGCAAGCGTGCGAGCATCCACGGTATGGGTTGATGGTCCACCCGAACGGCATCGGCCCCCCGCCGCCCGGGATCTTGTTGAGCGCCGACTTCGCGAGCACCTCGTGAAACGTGATGCCCGCGAAGTCGGGCGTGCGCACGGAGCGCACCAGATTGTTCAACCGCGCCAGCCCCGGCAGCGTCGACGGCTCCTCAGCCGTGAGTTCTTGCCCGCTCCATCTCATGGATTCATTCGAACATACGTTCGAAAGTTAAGCAAGCGCTCAGACGCCCGCGTCCGGAACTCACCTCCCCACGATCCGCCCCGCGCGCATCTCCACCCGCTCCCCGGTCCACGCCGCGCGCAGCCACCTGTCATGGCTCGCCACCACGACAGCGCCCGGATACGCGCCGAGCGCCTCCTCCAGCTCCGTCGCCAGCGAGAGGGACAGGTGATTGGTGGGCTCGTCGAGCAGGAAGACGTGCGGCGGTTTCGCCAGGATCAGGGCGAGCGCGAGCCTGCGCTGCTGACCGATCGAGAGCGCACCGACCGGCCGGTCGACGTCGCGAGGAGCGACGAGCCCGAGCCCGGTGAGCGGCACCGCCTCCGCGCGCCGCTCGCCGAGGCGTTCCTCGTAGATCCGGCGCGGGCTGGCGGACGGGTCGGCGAAGCGCACGTCCTGTTCGAGCAAGCCGACGCGCAGCCCTCTCCTCCTCGTCACAGTGCCCGCGTGGACCTCCTGAAGGCCGGCCAGCGCCGACAGCAGGGTCGACTTGCCTGCGCCGTTGTGGCCCGTGATCAGGATGCGCGACTGCGGCTCGACCCGGAAGGAGCGCACGTCGAGACGATCCGGGATGCGCGCCTCCGACACCTGCACCAGCGTGCCGGCCTCCTCGTTCAGCGCTTGCGACCCGGTCGGGATGCCGGCGAAGCTCAGGATCGCCGGGGGCTTGCGCACCTGGGTCTCGCTGAGTTCGTCGAGCCTGCCGGACGCGTTCTTGATGCGGCGGCTGATCTGCTTGTCCAGCGCACCGCCCTTGAACGACTTGGCGAACTTGTCGTTGTCGCGCACCTTGCCCGACCATGCAATGCCGCGCGCCGTCACATCGACGGCGAACTTCAGCGCTTTGAGCTCGTCCTGCTCGTCGGAGAACTGCTTCTCCCAGCGTTCCCGCTCGTCCGCCTTCGCGGCGAGGTATGCGCTGTAGTTGCCGCCGAACACCGTCGTGCCGGAACGCGCAGGGTCGAGGTCGAGCAGACTGGTCGCGACCGCATCCAGGAAGGCGCGGTCGTGGCTGGCGAAGACCACTGGCCCACGCCAGGCGGTGAGCTGGCGTTCGAGGAACAGCGCCGCATCGTCGTCGAGGTGGTTGGTGGGCTCGTCGAGGAGCAGCGCATCCGGCCGGGACAGCAGGAGTGCCGCCAGCGCGAACCTGCTGCGCTGCCCGCCGGAGACCTCGGACAGCCGCCGGGCGAGCGGGATGGACCCGACGCCGAGACCGGACAGAAGCTCGTCGCGGCGCGCATCCACGCTCCAGACGGCGGCGCGTTCGGCCGCGTCGAGAGCGGCGGCGTAGCGCGTCGCCGCCTCCGGATCGTCGCCGCCGAGCGCCGAGGCCGACGCTTCGAGCTCGCGCTCGATCGCCCGCACCTCCACCAGGGAGCCCTCGATGAGCTCGGCGAGGGTGTCCTCCGGAGCGAATCGGACCTCCTGCCAGAGGATGCCGGTGCGCGCCGGGCGCACCAGCGCTCCCCCGTCCGGCGCCTCGGCACCGCCGAGGATCCGCAGCAGGGTCGATTTGCCGACGCCGTTCTCGCCGATCAGGCCGAGGCGGGCGCCGGGCGCGACGGTGAGCGACACATCGGTGAGCACTCTGCGGTCGCCGTAGCTCTGCGAGACGCCATCCGCCTTGAGGTAGGCGGCGACGCTCGCTGGAGCGGTGACGACCGCATCCACAGTGGATGCGGTGGGAAGGGGTGAGAGAACGTTGCGTGGCATGGAAACCGCCTTTTCGAGCGCTCCGGAGAGCAGATTCCCGCCGGGTGTTCCGTCGTAGCCGCGCCGGAGCGCTCAGAACGATGACCGTGTCATCTGGCTATGTCGACGGCGCCACGATGCGTTGCATCGCGCAGGCTGAGCCTCGGGCGCGGGACGATAAGGAGATTCCTACTTCATAGCGCCGACTACTCTACCAACGTCGTCGGCGGTTTGTCCAGCAGCAATTCTGCGGGCACGATTCGTGCGAAAAGCGCGGTCGGTGCCACTCCGACCGCACTTTCGGCACGAGCCGTGCCAGCTGACCAGCGCGCCTACTGCGCGATGTGCAGCGTCTCGGCGGTCTCAGCGACGACGCGCGCGGCCTCGGCGGGCTTGTCGTTCAGTGTGGTCCCGATGGTGGGCACGAGCGCCGTCAGTGTCGGCAGCCAGCCGTCGTAGCGGTCGGGGAAGCAGCGCTTGAGGATGTCGAGCATGATCGGCACAGCAGTGGATGCGCCGGGCGATGCCCCGAGAAGGCCCGCGATCGAGCCGTCCTCCGACGCGATGACCTCGGTGCCGAACTGCAGAACGCCGCCCTTCTTGGCGTCTTTCTTCATCACCTGAACGCGCTGACCGGCGGTGATCAGCTCCCAGTCCTCGCTCTTGGCGGTCGGCATGAACTCCTGCAGCGCCTTGAGCTTCTTGGCCCGGTTGGCGAGCAGCTCGCCGACGAGGTATTTGATGAGGTCGAAGTTGTCTTTCGCGACGGCCAGCATCGGGATGAGGTTGCCAGGCCGGATGGAACCGGGAGGTCCCACCAGGTGCCGGTCTTGAGGAACTTGGGGCTGAACCCGGCGTACGGGCCGAACAGCAGCGACGCCTCTCCGTCGACCACGCGCGTGTCGAGGTGGGGCACAGACATCGGCGGAGCGCCGACGGCGGCCTTGCCGTAGACCTTCGCCTGGTGCTGCGCGACGATCTTCGGGTCGCTCGTGCGCAGGAACTGGCCGGAGATCGGGAACCCACCGAAGCCGTTGATCTCCGGGATGCCCGACTTCTGCAGCAGGTGCAATGCGCCGCCGCCCGCGCCGACGAACACGAACCGTGCCGTCACTTCGTGCGGGGTGTGGCCGACCTGGTGGCGCACCTTGAGCTTCCACAGCCCGTCTTTGGTGCGCTTGATGCTGCGCACCTTGTGGTTCAGGGCGACGTCGGCGCCGCGGCGCTGCATGTCGTCGACCAGGGAGCGGGTGAGCGCGCCGAAGTCGACGTCTGTCCCAGCCGGAACCCTGGTCGCTGCGACCCGCTGCTTGGGGTTGCGCTTCTTGGTGAGCAGCGGGGTCCACTCGGCGAGAACGGCCGGGTCTTCCGTGTACTCCATTCCCGCGAAGAGCGGCTGATCCTTCAGCGCCTCGTAGCGCTTGCGCAGGTAGGTGACGTTGTCGCGGCCGTGCACGAACGTCATGTGCGGCGTCGAGTTGATGAACGTGGAGGGCTCCGGGAGGTCGCCCGAGGTCACCAGGCTCGCCCAGAACTGGCGGCTCAGCTGGAACTGCTCATTGATGACGATGGCCTTGGCGGGGTCGACGGTTCCGTCGGGCGCCTCGGGCATGTAGTTGAGCTCGCAGAGCGCTGCGTGGCCCGTGCCCGCGTTGTTCCAGGGGTTCGAGCTCTCCTGTGCCACCTCGCCCAGGTTCTCGTACAGGCGGATGCTCCAGTCCGGCTGCACCCTCTGGATGAGGGCTCCGAGCGTGGCACTCATGATGCCACCGCCGATGAGGACGACGTCGATGGGAGAATTACTCACCCGTCAGTCCTACGGTGCCCGGCGACCGGCTTTGTCCGTCCGGCGGGCACCAGTGGCGCGCACCGTCGTCGCCGGCCCAGCTTGTCAGGCGGTGACGGGCGTCGCGAGGCGCTCGGCGACGATCTCCGCGATCTGGACGGCGTTGAGCGCCGCACCCTTGCGGAGGTTGTCGTTGCTGATGAACAGGGCCAATCCCCGGCCGGCCGGTGCGCCCTCGTCGCGGCGGATGCGGCCGACGAAGCTCGGGTCCTTTCCGGCGGCTTCCAGCGGTGTGGGGACATCGGTGAGCACGACACCCGGAGCGTTCGCGAGCAGTTCCTCGGCGCGCTCGGGGCTGATCGGCCGGGCGAACTCGGCGTTGATCGACAGCGAGTGACCCGTGAACACCGGGACGCGCACGCACGTGCCGCTGACCAGGAGTTCCGGAAGGCGGAGGATCTTGCGGCTCTCGTTGCGGAGCTTCTTCTCCTCGTCGGTCTCGTTCTCGCCGTCGTCGACGATGGAACCGGCGAGCGGGATCACGTCGAACGCGATCGGGCGGACGTACTTGACAGGCTCCGGCATCGCGACGGCCGAGCCGTCGTGCACCAGCTGCAGCAGGTTCTCGTCGGCGACCGCGGTGCGGATCTGCCCGGCGAGCTCCTCAGCCCCGGCGAGGCCGGAGCCGGAGACGGCCTGGTATGTGCTGACGATGAGGCGCTCGAGACCGGCCTCCTCGTGCAGGACCTTGAGCACCGGCATGGCGGCCATGGTGGTGCAGTTGGGGTTGGCGATGATGCCCTTGCGTGCTTCGGCGATCGCGTCCGGGTTGACCTCGCTGACGACGAGGGGAACATCCGGGTCCATGCGCCAGCCGCTGGAGTTGTCGATCACGATGGCGCCGGCCTCGGCGAATCGCGGAGCCTGCGCCTTCGAACCGGTCGCACCCGCGGAAAAGAGGGCGATGTCGATGCCGGCGACGTCGGCCGTGGCCGCGTCCTCCACCAGAACGTCCTCACCCTTGAACGGCAGGGTCGTTCCCGCGGAGCGGGCGGAGGCGAAGAAGCGGATGCGTCCGACCGGGAAGTCGCGCTCCTCCAGCAGGCGGCGCATGACGCTGCCGACCTGCCCGGTCGCTCCGACGACGGCGACGGTGAGTTCTCTTTTTTCGCTCATGGTGTGGCCCCTTCGGGTCGTGTGTTGAGTGATCGAACGACGGGTCTGCTCCTGGCATTCCCGCCACAGTGGATGCGCGGGTCAGCGACCCGTTCCGGCGTAGACGATCGCCTTGTCGTCGCCGTCGAGGCCGAACGCCTTGTGGACGACGCGGGCGGCCTCGTTGACCGTGTCTGCGCGAGTGACGACCGAGATGCGGATCTCGCTGGTGGAGATCATCTCGATGTTGATGCCCGCGTCGAAGAGCGCGGCGAAGAGCTGCGCCGAGACACCGGTGTTGGTGCGCATCCCGGCACCGACGAGCGCGAGCTTGCCGATCTGGTCGTCGTACTGGAGGGACTGGAAGCCGACGTCCGGCTGCTCGGCTTTGAGGGCGGTCAGCACCCGCTGGCCCTCTGACTTCGGCAACGTGAAGGAGATGTCGGTGAGCCCGGTGGATGCGGCGGACACGTTCTGCACGATCATGTCGACGTTGGCTTCGGTCTTCGCGACGATCTTGAAGATCTGTGCGGCCTTGCCTGGAACGTCCGGCACGCCGACGACGGTGATCTTGGCTTCGCTCAGGTCGGTGGCGATTCCGGCGATGATCGGCTCTTCCACGGTTCCGTCCTTCAATCTCGCGGCCTCGACCGCTGCTTCGTTGAGCACGAGCGTTCCGTCGTTGTTGTTGAACGACGAACGGACGTGCAGGGTCACGTTGTGGCGACGCGCATATTCCACTGCGCGAATATAGAGGACCTTCGCGCCGGCCGCGGCCAGTTCGAGCATCTCCTCGCTGGTGATGCGGTCGATCTTGCGCGCGTTGGGGACGACCCGCGGGTCGGAGGTGAACACCCCGTCGACGTCCGTGTAGATCTCGCACACCTCGGCGCCGAGAGCGGCGGCGAGGGCGACGGCGGTGGTGTCGGAGCCCCCGCGGCCGAGCGTCGTGATGTCTTTGGTGTCGCGGTTGAAGCCTTGGAACCCTGCGACGATCGCGATGGCGCCGTCGTCGAGCGCATCCCGGATGCGGCCCGGGGTCACATCCACGATGCGGGCAGCGCCGTGCTGGGCGTCGGTGATCATTCCGGCCTGGCTGCCGGTGAACGAGCGGGCGTCGTATCCCATGCTGCGGATCGCCATGGCGAGCAACGCCATCGAGATGCGCTCGCCAGCGGTGAGCAGCATGTCGAGCTCGCGCGGCGCGGGGATGGGCGTGACGTCGTGCGCGAGGTCGAGCAGTTCGTCGGTCGTGTCGCCCATCGCGGAGACGGCGACCACCACCTCGTTGCCACCCTTGCGGGTCTCGACGATGCGTTTCGCGACGCGCTTGATGCTCTCTGCGTCTGCGACGGACGATCCGCCGAATTTCTGAACGATGAGGGCCACTGATACTCCTGGGGATAAGCCGGAACCCCCATCCTACCGGCGATCACATGCGCCGAATCCCATATGACGCCGCGCCCGCGGAGCCGCCGGGCGGGCTGTTCTCCGGGGTCAGGAGATGAGGCGCCTGCCCTCGAAAGCACGCCCGAGGGTGACCTTGTCCGCGTATTCGAGGTCGCCTCCGACGGGGAGTCCGGAGGCGAGTCTGGTCACCCGGATCTCGAGCGTCGTCAGCAGCCTGCTGAGGTAGGTGGCCGTCGCCTCGCCCTCGAGGTTGGGGTCGGTGGCGATGATGACTTCCTGCACGGTTCCGTCCGCGAGCCGCTGCATCAGCTGCCGGATGCGCAGGTCGTCAGGTCCGACGCCGTCGATCGGGCTGATCGCGCCGCCGAGCACGTGGTAGAGCCCACGGAACTCGCGCGTGCGTTCGATCGCGACGACGTCCTTCGCTTCTTCGACGACGCAGATCAGCTCCGGGTTGCGCCGGGGGTCGCGGCAGATGGTGCAGGTCTCCTGCTCGGACACGTTGCCGCAGATGGCGCAGAAGCGCACCTTGTCGCGCACTTCGAGCAGCACCTCGGCGAGCCTGGTGACGTCGAACGTCTCGGTCTGCAGGATGTGGAACGCGATGCGCTGCGCCGACTTCGGCCCGATGCCGGGGAGCCGGCCGAGTTCGTCGATCAGCTCCTGGACGATTCCTTCGTACACGAACTACCTCGACCCGGCAGGCGGTGCTGCCTGCTCTTCGATGAAGGTGGCGCCGAGGATCTCGCGCACCACCGCTTCGCCGTACCGCTGCGGCTGCTGGAACGTGGGAGTGCGGGTGCCGGCCGCCTGCGACGTGCGCGCCGGACGCTCCTCGATGCGGCCACTGGATGCGGCGGGGCGCTCCGGGCTGGACGTCGCGGGCGCGGAAGTGGGGGCAGGCGCAGGAGCTGAAGCAGGGGCGGACGCCGATGGCCGCGTGGCCGGGATCGCGTCGGGGAAGGGGGCGTCGTCGGGGGCGCTCACCGCCCATTCGCCCTCCGGCTCCTCGGGGAGCGGCGGCTCGTACGGCGGCTCGATCTCGGGGGGAGGGACGTCGTCGTGCGGGTAGTCGTCGCGTTCGAGCGTCGCGACGGCCGACGGAGCTGTGGACGTCGAGGCAGAGCTCGACGCGGCGGCCGACGCCGGAGCGACGCTTGCTGCCACGGTCGGCGCGGAGGCTGTGCCCTCGACAGCTGCCGAACCACCCGGGATGCTGACGACCGCCCACTCGGTGGTGACAGCGGTGGGCTGCGCGGGCGCAGCGGCCGCAGGGGCTGTGGTCGACGCTGCGGGTACCGAGACGGTGGGCGCAGCAGCCGCCGGTGCCGAGGCCGAGGCCGAGGCCGCCGGCGCAGCGGCCGCCGGTGCAGAACTTGCAGGCGTGGACGCGGCGGGCGCAGACGCGGGTGGCGCGGACGTGGGCGCTCCTGCTCCTCCGGCACCGGGGCCGGCGCCCGGGCCGCCGGGCGCAGGACGCGTTCCACCGGTCGGTCCGGCGCCGCCGCTCGGGGCGCCGTCTGTGCGCGCGATGAACTTCACGCGGATTCCGAGGATGTCGACGATCGCTTGGCGGAGGTATTCGCTGACGCCCTTGGTGTCGGAACCCTGCTGCTGCTTGAAGCTCGCCACGTCGTTGTCGCTCGGGAACGACAGCGTGAGGACGTCGTCGTTGAGAGACCGGACCTGCGCGGTGAAGACGACCATCCACGCACTGCGCTTGGCACGCTGCACGGCGTCGAGGATCTGCGGCCAGGTGTCTTTGACCTGCTGGGTGGTGACGGGGCCGACCGGCGCAGCAGCCGGGGCAGGCGCAGCGGCCGGTGCAGGCGAGGTAGCCGGTGCAGGCGCAGCAGCCGGGGCAGGCGAGGTTCCGGCAGGAGCGGCTGGCGCGGCAGCTGCAGCACGTGCCGCCGAGGCGGCCGTCTCCACAGACGCGGGCGGCGTGGCCGCCGCAGTGGAGGGCCGCTGCGAACCAGGCGCCGCTGCGGCAGGAGGCGTCGCTGCTGCAGGAGGCGAACTCGGCGTCGGTGGGGTCGCAGCAGGAGCAGGAGCAGCAGCAGCGGGCGCAGCCGGAGCGGCACTCACCGCACCCGCCCCACCCGTCGCGTCGCTCACGCCGACCCTGCGCTCCAGCCGCTCCACGCGGGCGAGCGCGCCGCGCTCGGTCTCGTCGCTCGACGGCACGAGCACGCGCGCGATCATCAGTTCGAGGTGGAGCCGGGGCGAGGTCGCGCCCGTCATCTCGGTGAGCGCGGCGTTGACGATGTCGGCGGAGCGCGACAACTCCGCCGCGCCGAACTTCATGGCCTGGACGCCCATGTGGTCGAGCTCGTCCTGCGGGATGCCACGCAGCACGGCGGCTGCGCCCTCGGCGCTCGTCGCCGAGACGACGATGAGGTCGCGGAGCCGTTCGAGGAGGTCTTCGACGAAGCGCCGCGGGTCCTGGCCGGTCTGCACGACCCGGTCGACGGCGCCGAACGCTCCCGCCGCATCCCGTGCTGCAATGGCGTCGACGACCTCGTCGAGCAGGGCGGCGTGCGTGTAGCCGAGCAGGGCGACCGCGCGCTCGTACTCGACGGTCTTCGCGTCGGAGCCCGCCATGAGCTGGTCGAGCAGCGACAGGGTGTCTCTCGGCGAGCCCCCGCCTGCACGAACGACGAGCGGGAGGACGCCGGGCGCGACCTGCACGCCTTCGCTGTCGCAGAGAGTCTGCACGTATTCGAGCATCTGCGCGGGCGGCACGAGCCGGAACGGGTAGTGGTGCGTGCGCGACCGGATGGTGCCGATCACTTTCTCCGGCTCGGTGGTCGCGAAGATGAACTTCACGTGCTCCGGCGGTTCCTCCACGATCTTCAGCAGGGCGTTGAAGCCCTGCGGAGTGACCATGTGCGCCTCGTCGAGGATGAAGATCTTGTATCGGTCACGCGCGGGGGCGAAGATGGCGCGCTCTCGGATGTCGCGGGCGTCGTCGACGCCGTTGTGGCTGGCGGCGTCGATCTCGACCACGTCGAGCGATCCACTGCCGTCGCGGCTCAGCTCGATGCAGCTCGAGCACTTTCCGCACGGGGTGTCCGTCGGGCCCTCTGCACAGTTGAGGCAGCGGGCCAGGATGCGCGCCGACGTGGTCTTGCCGCAGCCGCGCGGGCCGCTGAACAGGTAGGCGTGATTGACGCGGTTGGTGCGCAGCGCCGTCATCAGCGGCTCGGTCACCTGCGACTGCCCGATCATCTCGGCGAAGGTGTCTGGCCGATAACGGCGATACAGTGCGGTAACCACCCACTCATGGTACTTGCCGCCGCCGACATTTCGGTGGGGGCGACCGCATCCGGAGACCGCTCAGCGGCCGGGGACGCTCGACGGCTCGGAGAGGGCTTCCAGGATGCCGTTCCAGAGACGAACCCTCGCGTTCTCGGTCGGTTGCGCATCCGGAGCTGCTAGAAGGTAGAGCGGGGTGTACGGCGGCGCGTAGAAGAGGTGCGTCGCCTCGGGAGCGCGGACGACGATGTCGCCGAATCTGGTGCCCCTCGCCGCGATCCCCGCGTCCATCCACGCGCATCCATTGGCGAGCTGTTCGTCCTTGCCTGCGCAGCCGAGCACGATCGGGCCGGGGATGCGGGACAGGTCGAGCACGTTGGGCCGGCTGGTGTCCCTGGTGCCGGAGGCGCACGGCACCCAGCTGCCGTCGACGGTCACGGCCGGGCTCGGGACCGGCGAGTTGCAGATCAGTCCCGTCGTGCCGCCCGGCGCGATCGCTCCGTAGACGAGCGTCGGATATGCGACGGCAGCCCACAGCGCCAGCTGGGCGCCCCTCGACGTGCCGAAGGTGAAGATCCGCTGACGGTCCACGCCGGGCTGCGCGCGCAGCCACGCGACCGCAGACAGGAACCGCTCGGCGGGGAAGGTGTGCGTCGGGTCGAGCTGACCGGCCGACCCGAACGTGGACAGCGCCAGCGTCGGATAGCCGTTCGCGGCGAGCTGCGACGCGGCGACGACGCCCGTCGGCGCATCGCTGTCCGTGCCGTCGAAGACGATGATGGCCGGCCGGAGGGCGACGTCGCTCGTCGTCGGCTGGAAGAAGTCGCCGCTGATCCCGTCGTCGAAGACGGCGCTCGACACCGAGGCCGCCGAGAGGCCGACGCGCACGACAGTGGTCTGGGCGACGCGGCGCCCCTCGATCGACGCAGCCATGCCCACCCGCTGGGTCGCCCCACCCCACAGGGCGGCCGACGACGCCGGGGCTCCGGAGGCGCTGCGCAGCGACCAGAACAGCCCCATCCCGTCCACGCCGGTGAACGGCGCGTCGACGGGAGCCTGGCTGTCCAGGTCCACCGTTCCGTTCGCGGGGACGACGTAGTCGGCGTGCGAGGACCAGAGCGTCCCGTTCTTCACCGTCGCGGTGATCGTCACCCGCTGGCCGGGCGGGAGGGAGGCGAGCCGGATGCCGACGGGCTGCCAGACGGGACTCGGGTTCTGGCTGACCACGAACCGCGGGCCGTCGCGCTGCACGCCGCCGGAGGGCTGCGCGCACCCGGCGAGCGCCGCGACGACCGTGAACACCGCGAGCACCGCCGCGACGACCGCGAACCCGCGCCGTCGCCCACCCCGCGCTCCCGCTCTCATTCCACCGCCTCCTGCAACGCGGAGAGCGCGTCGAGCCAGATGGCGCTGCGTGCCAGCTCGGTCGCCTGCGCGAGCGACTGCGGCAGGTCGGACAGCCCGACCGGGACGATGGGCGGTGTGCTGATCGCGTGCCCGGCGCCCTCGGCTCGCAGCATCCGGTCGCCTGGCCGGCGTCCCCTCGCCTGCAGTGCTGCCGTGAGCCAGTCGCACGCGTTCGACAGGATCTCGTCCTTGCTCCCGCAGGCGAGGACGAGGGGCCCAGTGATGCGGTCCAGCCGCAGCGTCGGGGTGTCCGCGATGGTGCGCACCTGGCTCTCGCACGGCACGGGGTCGCCCCGGCTGGTGAGCGGAGACGCCCCGCCGGAGGCTGTGCAGAGGAGCGCCGTCGGCCCGCTCGCCCCGATGGCGCCGTAGACGGCATCCGGTTCGACGGCGGCGAACCAGAGCGCGAGCGGCTCGGCCCGCCAGGTCCCCCAGACGAAGATGCGGGAGGCGTCCACCTGCGGTTGCTCTGCCAGCCAGGTGCGCGCCGTGTCGAACGATTCGACGGCGAGCGCGGACGAGCCGGGGATCTGGCCGGTCGGTCCGAACGACGGGAGCACGAAGGCGGGGAACCCGTTCGCGGCGAGCTGTCCGGCCACGAAAGCGCCGGAGCCGCCGTCGTCATCGCCGTCGATGACGATCACAGCGGGCTTCGGGATTCCCGTGACCCGACCCGGCAGGACGAGGGTTCCGATCGGTCTGTCGAACACCGTCCCTCCAACGTCCTGCCCGCTGTCCGGTGCGCTCAGCAGGTCTCTCGCGAACACCTCGCGCGACGATGTCGCGTTCCGGAACCCTGTGCGGTGCATGATGCGGGAGGCGACCTCCCTGCCGTCCTGCTCCGCAGCGAGCCGGATGTCCACGTCTCCCCCGGCCCAGGTCTGCTCCAGCCCGCTCTGACTCACCGGCGGTCCGGACAGACTCCACAGGAGGGCCGCGGAGTCGGCGGCGGCGAACGGGGCGAGCAGCGGTTTCGCCCTCCAGAGGTCGATCACCCCGTTCGGCGGTACGTCGTAGACGGCGCGTGACGACCAGGTGCCCGTCGCCGTCCGTGCCGTCGCCGTCAGCACGGCGTCGCCGCCCGGACGCAACCCGACCACGGAGAGGACGACGGGATCGGCGATGCCGGTGTGCAGCTGGTCGACCACGAACCGCGGGCCGATGGACTGGGGTGGGCCCCCGCATCCGGACAGCACGGAGACGACGAGCAGCGCCCCGGCCACGACCGACGCGAGGCGCCATCGGCCGCGCATCACGCCCGCACCGCCCTCAGCAGCACGTTGAGCACGGCGTTCCAGAACGCGATCCTCGCCTGCTCGGTGTCTTGAGCGTTCTGCCCGTCCGGGAGGGCGATCGGCAGCCCGGGCGGCACGGTCGTCGCGTGCGTCGCCCCCGCGTCGCGCAGGAAGACGTCCCCGGCCCGCGTCCCTCGGAGCGTCATCACGGCGGACAGCCAGCCGCACGCCACCGGCAGGGACGCGTCGTGCTCCGAGCAGCCGAGGACGAGCGGCCCGCGGACGGCGGAGAGCACGGGAACCGCCGACTGCTCGACCACGAACGGATCGGACTGGCAGTCGGCGGTCACGCCACCCGTGAACACCGGGGCGACGCTCGTCGACGGCAGGCAGAGCAAGGCGGTGGCTCCCCCGGCGGCGAACACCCCGGCTATCCGGCCGGGGAATTGCGCGGCCGTCCACAGTGCCAACTGCTCCGACTGGCTGGAGCCGTAGACGTACACCTGCCGTGCGTCGACGTCGCCCCGTTCGTCGAGCCAGTCGAGCACGGAGCCGACTGTGCCCGCGTCGATGATCGACGTGAGCCGGACCCCGTCGTCCGACCGGGTGACCGGAACCACGAAGACGGACGCGCCGAACAGCGAGAGCAGCGGAGCGACAAAATCACCGGATGCGCCGGACGCCGGGTCGTCGAAGACCAGCACTGCAGGCGTGCGCGGCCGTTCGATCGACCGAGCGCTGTAGAACGTGCCGATCCGCACATCCTCGTGGGTCTGGGCCGGGAGGAGCGGCGCCTCGCCGCCGGTCCGCTGCGCCGTCGCCGCCAGCAGATCACGCGTGAACACCCCGCTGGTGTGCACGCCGGCGCCGAGCCCCTGCAACCGGAACGTCCTGGCCGCGATGGCGCGGCTGCCGTCGAACGCGGTGACGGTGACCGGAGAGGTGTCGAGCATCCACTGCTGGACGAGCGCCTGCTGATCGAGCTGCGGGCCGCGCAGCGACCAGAACAGGCCGGCCGAGTCCGGCTCGGCGAACTGGGACAGCTGAGGCCTGGCCGTGGCGAGGTCGAGCGTGCCGGAGGCGGGGATCGTGTACGTCGCCGACGACCGCCACTGACCGCGGTCCGTGCGCATGGTCGCCTCCAGCCGCACCCGGCTGCCCGGCTCTGCTCCCACCAGTTGCAGCGGCACCGGCCAGAGCACCGAGGTGTACCTGATCAGCGGGGGTGTGACGAATTGGGGGCCCTCCGCCCCACTGGACGACGTGCATCCGGTGAGTGCGACAGCGGCGACGGCGATCGCGGCGCACACGGCGAAGGCCCGACGCAGCCTGCCGTTCCGCGCGTGCATGACACCACCGCCGCCGGTCGCCGGTCACCCGGCGGCTGAGGCCCCCGTCTGGCCGCCGCCGATGGCCTGCACCGTCTGGCGTGCGATCTCCAGCTCCTCGTCCGTCGGGACGACGAGCACGGTCACCGGCGAGTCGTCCGTGGAAATGACCCGCGCCTCCGTGGACGTGCTGGCATTGCGTTCTCGGTCGAGCCGGATGCCGAACGTCTCGAGGCCGGTCAGCACGTCGGCTCGCAACGCGGCATCGTTCTCGCCGACGCCGGCCGTGAACGTGAGCACGTCGAGCCCGCCGAGCAAGGCCGTGTACGCGCCGATGTAGTGCTTCAGCCGGTGCACGGTGGTCGCGAGCGCGAGCTTCGCCGCTTCGTCCCCCGCGTTCGCCGCCCGGCGCACATCCCGCATGTCGCCGCGGCCGGACAGCCCGAGCAGGCCGCTCTTGCGGTTGAGCAGTTCGTCGAGGTCGTCGATGTCGAGGTTCGCGCGCCTGGCCAGGTGGATGAGGACGGCCGGGTCGAGGTCGCCGGAGCGGGTGCCCATCACGAGCCCCTCCAACGGCGTCATCCCCATCGACGTGTCGATCGAACGTCCTCCGTCGATCGCGCACGCCGACGCACCGTTGCCCAGATGCAGGACGATCTGCTTCAGCTCGGCGAGCGGGCGTCCGACGAAGGCGGCCGCCGCCTCGGAGACGTATTTGTGCGACGTGCCGTGGAAGCCGTAGCGACGGACGCGGTGCCGCTCGGCGAGCGCTGCGTCGATCGCGTATGTGTACGCCTCCGGCGGCAGGGTCTGGTGGAACGCCGTGTCGAAGACAGCGACGTGCGGCACGTCCGGGAACGCCTTCTCCGCGGCGCGGATCCCCTGCAGGTTGGCTGGATTGTGCAGGGGGGCGAGGTCGGCAAGGTCTTCGATGTTGATCTCGACCAGCGGCGTCACGACGGTCGGCTCGAAGAACCGCTTGCCTCCGTGCACCACCCGGTGGCCGACGGCGACAGGGGGATGCTCGGTGAGACTCGGCCCATCGGCCTCGAACGCGTCGATCATCGCCTGGAACCCCGCCGTGTGGTCCGGGATCTCGACACTGCGTTCGCTCGTGCCGTTCGGGCCGCGATGCGTGGTGTGGCCGGACCCTTCGCCGATCCGCTCCACCAGCCCGCTCGCCAGCGGCTGCTCCGTGTCGAGGTCGATCAGCTGGTACTTGAACGACGACGAACCGCTGTTGATCACGAGGACGGCGCTCATGAGAGACCCGCCTGGATCGCCGTGATGGCGACAGTGTTGACGATATCGTCGACGAGGGCGCCGCGGGACAGGTCGTTGATCGGTTTGCGCAGGCCCTGCAGCACCGGCCCGATCGCGACAGCGCCTGCGCTCCGCTGCACCGCCTTGTAGGTGTTGTTGCCGGTGTTCAGGTCGGGGAAGATGAACACCGTCGCACGCCCGGCGACCACCGAGCCGGGCAGCTTCGCAGCGCCGACCGCCGCATCCGCCGCCGCGTCGTACTGGATGGGACCGTCCACCGCCAGCTCCGGCGCGCGTTCGTGCACGAGCGCCGTCGCCGCGCGCACCTTGTCGACGTCCACCCCGGAGCCGGACTCGCCGGTGGAGTACGACAGCATCGCGACGCGCGGCTCGATGCCGAACTGCGCGGCCGTCTCGGCCGACGAGATCGCGATGTCGGCGAGCTGCTCCGCCGTGGGGTCGGGGATGACGGCGCAGTCCCCGTAGACGAGCACCCGGTCGGCGAGCGCCATCAGGAAGACGCTCGACACCACGGACACCTCCGGACGGGTCTTGATGATCTCGAACGCGGGCCGGATGGTGTGCGCCGTCGTGTGCGCGGCACCGGACACCATCCCGTCGGCGAGGCCGAGGTGCACCATCATCGTGCCGAAGTAGGACGGGTCGGTGACCGTGTCGGACGCCTGCTCCAGGGTGATGCCCTTGTGCGCACGAAGCTTCGCGTACTCGGTGGCGAACCGCAGCCGCAGCACGTCGTCGAACGGGCTGAGCACTTCGGCGCCGGAGATGTCGACGCCGAGCTCGATGGCACGCGCGCGCACCTCGAACGACTCCCCCAGGATGGTCAGCCTGGCCACACCCCGGGAGAGCAGCGTCGCCGCCGCCCGCAGGATGCGGTCGTCCTCGCCCTCCGGCAGGACGATGTGCTTGTTCGCCGCGCGGGCACGTTCCAGCAGGTCGTACTCGAACATGAGCGGGGTGACCACATCCCGCGGGCTGACGTCCAGCCGCTTGAGCAGCGCGTCCGCATCCACGTGTCGTTCGAAGAGCGCCTGCGCCGTGTCGTACTTACGCTGCGAGTCGGCGGCGAGCCTGCCTCGGGCGTGCGTGATCCGCACCACCGTGTCGTACGTCCCGAGTTCCGTCTCCACGATCGGCAGCGGAGAGCGCAACCCGGCGAGCAGCCGCTCGATCGGCTCAGGAAGCGCGAAGCCGCCGTTGAGGACGATCCCGGCGATGGACGGGAAGGTTCCGGATGCGTTCGCCAGCAGCACCGCGAGCAGCACCTCGGTGCGGTCGGCGGGCACGACGACGACAGAACCCTCGATCAGCCGGGGCAGCACGTTGTTCATCGACATCCCGGCGACCACCACGCCGAGCGCCTCCCGCGCCAGGAGTTCCTCATCCCCCGCGATCAAAGTCGAGCCGGTGGCCTCCATGATCGAGCGCATACTCGGCGCCACCAGGAACGGGTCCTCCGGGATCGCCCACACCGGAGCGGCAGCGGAGGGCGACGCTCCTGCCGACGCTGCTGCCGCCGCCGCGACCGCCTGCTCCACGGCGTGCACCACCTGGTCGAGAGTGTCAGGATCCGCGCGGTTGGCGACGACCCCGAGCAGCGCGACGTGCTCATCCCGCAGCTCCGCGAGCGCCAGCTCGGTGAGTTGCCGCATGTCCTCCGGCGTGCGCGGCTCCGCCTGCCCGAGACGTTCGCCGAGGCCCTGGCCCACGCGTCCGCCGAGGACGAGCAGCACGGGAGCGCCGAGGTTGGCGGCGATGCGCGCGTTGAAGCGGAGCTCGGTCGGGCTGCTCACGTCCGTGTAGTCGGAACCGAGGATGACGACGGTGTCGCAGCGCGACTCGACCGCCCGGAATCGGCGGACGATCTCGGAGAGGGCGGCGTCCGCATCCAGATGGACGTCGTCGTACGTGACGCCGATGGCCTCCTCGTAGTGGATGTCGGCCGTTTCCCGCTGCAACAGCAGCTCGAGCACGTAGTCGCGCTCCGCCGTCGAGCGCGCGATCGGCCGGAACACGCCGACCCGCCCGACGGCGCGGCGGAGCGCCTCGAGAACACCGAGGGCGACGGTGGACTTGCCTGTGTGACCCTCAGCGGAGGTGATGTAGAGCGAACGTGCCACGAGTCAGTCGACCCGCTCGATCGCAGGGACCTCGTACTCGCCGTCGAGAAGTTTGCGCTCCGGCACATACAGCCGCATGATCGGCCGGAACTCGCCCTTCGGCGCCGGCAGCCAGTTGGCAGCCGCCGTGGCGTCGGTCGGCCTGGTCGCACTCATGGTGATGGTGAGTCCTCCGTCGTCGTCGTACACGATCCCGCGCGTTCTGTCCCCGATCGAATACCGCTCCGCCTCGTTCTCGACGAGGTAGAAGTTCGGGAGGTCGTACATGGTGATGGACCAGAAGGCGCCGACCGGCGGCGTTGGATGCAGGCGCAGCGTGTACGTGTGCTCCCCGCTGAGCGCCTCCCCTGCCGCGTCGGTGTACGTCATGAAATAAGCGGCCTCGTAGCCGTGGTTGCCCCAGAGGCCGCCGAGCGCCGCGCCCGCCCTCGTGGCATACCTGGTCTTGGCGTCCTCGTCCTTCCAGAACGGCTCGTCGAGCGCTCCGACCTCGAAGAAGTCGAGGTTGTAGTCGAACAGGTGCAGGTTGACCAGCCAGTTGTTCACGAACGGCCCCTGTCCGCCGTGCACCGCCATCTCCAGTGCCTGCTTGCCGGCTGCGTACCCGGCCTTCAGCGCCTCGCGCACCTCGGCGGACGCCTCCGCCAGCGTGTACGGGCTGGTCAGACCGAGCACCTCGTACGAGTCGAGAGCCACCCTGTCCCTGTCGGCGGGAGGGAAAGCGAGCGACCAGACGCGGACCTTCTCGAAGAAGTCGAGCGCCTCGCCGAGGCCCTCGGCCACGACGGGAATGCCCTGCGGAGGCGTCAGCGATTTCCGGATGGGCGTCAGCGTCAGCGAGTTCTGCAGCTCCTCGACGGCCGGCAGATCCTCCTCGCCATCGCACGCCCACCGACCGACGATCGTCGCAACGCGCGTTGGGAACCGGATGACGGTCACGCCGTCACCCTCTGGCCCGCCCTCCCAGTCCGGCGGGACGAGCAGGAAGTCGCCGCGCCCGTTTCCGGTGGCCCTGGTGCCGACATAGGCGAAGTTGTTGGTCCACGCGTCGACGAACTGCAGCACGTAGTAGCGGTCCCCCGCCTCCGGAACGCTCAAGAGGACGGGGCCGACGCTCAAGTCGATCGGCGCGAACGAATAGAGGGTGTCGTTGTTGATCGACACGAAGGTGTCGCGCGACGTCGCCAGTTCGCGCGCGTGCCCGAACGAGTTGTACGAAGCGGGAGGGAGCGACCCGATCCCCGTCGTCGTGATCCGGAGCATCTGCTCCCCGTTGAACACGAGTGGGAATCCGAAGACATACGCCTCAGAAGCCAATTCGCTCAATTGCTCCGTCATACAGCACCCCAACTCAATCGGCGGATCTCGAATCGTTCTTCTACAAAGTGTAGAAGAGCGGTCGTGCTGATCCCAACTGTACGCGGAACACCCTGACCGACAGCAAAGAAAAAGACCCCTCACGCACCCGCCAGAGCCCGGTTACCCTTGCTGCGTTTCCGCCCTGGGGGAGTTGGCCTGGATGGCGCCACGTGAGGAGCCGGGAACCAGTGTAGCGGGTGAGACTGAGAGCACGTGGCACGAGCATCCCCGAAGACCCGGTAGGATACTTCGTGGCCGTTGCTCCGCTACCGGAGTGACACCGCCCAAGGAGAATTCGCCTAGTGGCCTATGGCGCACGCTTGGAAAGCGTGTTGGGTGCAAGCCCTCGGGGGTTCGAATCCCCCATTCTCCGCCGAATTTGCCAGTGAATGATGGCCCCGAGATCCGTGCGTTTAGGCGGAAGTCGGGGCCCTTGCTCTTTCCTCAGCCAGCCGATTCTGCTCGCCGTGCCCACACTATGCCCACACGTTTCTGACTCAATGACTTTGTCTCGACGCCGTTTCTGTGGGGCCGAGAGCTCGCTCGAGCGCTGTCTCGAAGCTGGGGAGGGCGGCAAGGTTGCCCCAGCCGGAGACGTGGTCGGTGTCGACGAACAGGGCTCGGCCCTGTTCGTCGTATTCGCTGCAGGTGCTGTGCGTCGGGGGGCAGAGCGCGGAGAAGACGTCCCAGACGATCACAGAGGGGACTGCGGCGACCACCGCATCGATGCTGCTCTGTCCGGGCTGTGCTCGCTTCAGTTCGCTAGACCGTGGCACTGTTGCGGGGCTGCGGCATCCAACGTTGGCACTGAACCAGACGTCATCGCACAGGTAAGGAGCGCGCGCGAACAGCGGCTCCGGAGTGTTGACCATGACCTTCACGCCGCGATCGGTCAGCTGACGGACGATGGGCTCGAATTGGGCGAGCGCCGTTGCCCTGGCGGCGACGTTGTCCGGACTGTCGCTGACGTATGCGGGTTCGATCCTGCCTAAGTCCGCGATTCGAGGTGCTCGGAGGCCGATGAAAAGTGCGAAATCGCCCCGGCGGGCCGAGCGGATCGCTTCCCACGTGGCGCGGCAGCTGCCGTCTGTTGTAACGGGAGCGAGCAGCGTGAAACCGCAACCCGAGTGGCTGGCGATGGTGAGTGAGAGCCCGTGGTCTTTCGCCGCCGCCGTCACCATGGCGGTGTACGCGCTGGCGTGTGAGTCTCCGATGTCGATGAGCCGTGGCGCATCTGCCGCAGCGGTCGGCGTTTGCTTCGGTTGGTTTGGCAGACGATCGCTAGCCCAGCCCTCTTGCTTCGTCACCGTGAGCGAGAGCGGCGATTCACGGGCGAAGCTGTCGTGATGCCAGCCGACGATGAAGACGACCGACAGCGTCGTCAGGATGGCGGCCCCGCCAAGGATCCACTGGGTGCGCCTCAACGGTTTGTTCGCCAGTCGGCTGCGGAGCACAGGGCGTTCGACACCGTAGTACGACAGTGCAGCAAGGCCGACAGCGATCGCGATCGCCAGAACGATGCCGTCGGGTCCAGGCGACCCGAAGACCCACAGCCAAATGACGGCGACAGGCCAATGCCACAGGTACAACGAATACGACACCCGGCCCAGCCAGGTCATCGGAGGCGTGCGCAGCCACCGGCCGGATGCGGCCCATCCCGCGCGTTCGACGGGTGCTACCCAGATCAGCGCCACTGTGCCCGCGACGGGGAGGAGCGCCGCGGGGAACGGGCTGTCCGGGCCACCGAGCCCAGCCAGCGACGCCAGCACGACGGCCATCGCCGTCCAGCCCAGTGCGACCCGCGGAATGGCACCGCGAATGCGTGCGGCCACCCAACCCGCGGCCTGGAAGGCGAGCGCGCCGGCGGCGAGCTCCCAGAACCGGGTCGGGAGGAGGTAGAAGGATGCGCTCGGGTTCGTCCGCCACAACCACGCCGCGAGTGCGAGAGACGCGACCGCGAGCACGATGAGCAGCAGCAGGGCGCGCCGCCGTGCCACCGCGACGGTGGCGCTGAGAACCAGCCACAGCAGCAGTGGGAAGAGCAGGTAGAACTGCTCTTCGACCCCTAACGACCAGGTGTGTAGGAACGGATTGAAAGCCGTGGTCGCACCGAAATAGTCGCCCTGCTCACTGCCGAGCAGGACCATATTCGACACTCCGACAGCCGCCCCGATACCGGTCCAGAGAATGGTCGCCGACGTCGAGCCGCGCGGCTCGAAGAGTGCGAAGAGGGCGCCTACCACCCCGACCATGACGAGAAGCGCCGGGGCGATTCTCCATAAGCGCCGCCGATAGAAGCCGAGCAACCAACTCCCCAGGCCGCCCGGATGGTTTGAGTGCGCCGCCGCCAACGACCGGCTGATGACGTAGCCGCTGATCACGAAGAACACGTCGACGCCGAGGAAGCCGTTCCGCACGCCGGGAATTCCGAAGTGGTACAACACCACCGCGGCCACGGCGATCGCCCGCAAGCCGTCGATGTGAGATAGACGCCCAGACGCCGAGCGCGGCTGTTCGGCGCCGGACTGTGCCGACGTTTCCGGTTGTACTCGGGGACGCCGCCGCAGAGCGCGGCCGAGACCAAGCGCCCCCGCATTCACTGAGCGTTCCTCATGTTCACGACAATAGCGAGATCGGCACCCTGGCGGTCTACCCCCAATGCAGGGGGCGGGTACGTCGCAGCGCGCTCACTGCGTGAGGGCTCGCCGCTTCATGTTTCGGACGTGTTGATGTCCACGGGCGAGTACGACTCCCTGCTGGAAACCACCTTCCTGCTCCGCTCCCCCGAGAACGCCCACCTCCTGATCGAAGACATCCTCCGCGACGACCCCTTTGACGGCGTCGGCAAACCGGAACCACTCAGGCACGTTGCCTAAATCGACGAAACCAGTCGACCTGCACAGGCGTGGCGCTTTAGTGTTCCCACATGACCAGACCGTGGAAGATCGAGTCGCAAACCCTCAACGGCGATGCGTTGAGTTCGATCGTTCTCTTGACCGTCGTACATGACATCGGATCGACGACGATCACGTTCAAGATCATCGGATCCAACGATCCTCTAGTCGCCGGCAGGGAAGTCCTGGATTCCATTGGCGTACGAATGGATAACGAACCCGTACGGGTGAGGGGCACGCTAGGGGATCAATGGCAGAAGGACGGTATCCGCGAGTTCTTGATCTGGACCGACCCGGTGTCAACGGATAGCCGCGCGCTCGAGCTGCACGTCGGGGATACCTTCCTGTATGCGACGCTCAGCTAGGCCGCGCTCGACACGTATCGCTACGGCTGAAAGTGAATTCACGGGTCATGGGAACTGAGTCTTCAGGTGACGCGTCAAGCGCTGGTTGGTGGTGGGACAGGAAACCTGACGCCCTCCTTCGAGTAACGCTTTGGCCGAGCGAGGACGGCGGACTGACCAGAGCTATCCACGGACCGTTTGTCGGCTTTCCATTGGACGCGGACGACGGATACCCACACATGAATGACTGTCGTCTGCTGCTTGGTGATCTCACACTGCAACCAGGAAGCACGACCGTCGTTCCAGTCGCGTATCTGTCGCCCGATGAAGCGCAGAGCCGATTCGCGGAGGGAACGGTGGTCAAGCTTTGGGCCGGGCGATTCGTCGGCGAAGGCGTCATACTCAAGACCTCGAGGCCCCAAGCCCCCCTCGCGACGCTTCGACAGATGATCGGCCCGGGAGGCCACTAGTCCTGACCCGAACGTTCGCCGGGCGAAGGTTCCAGCCGGCTCAGTCCCCCTCGGCCGCCGCCTGGACCGCCGTGTCCGCCTCTTCGACGATGGCGCGCATCGCTGCTTCCGCCCGGACGCCGTCGCCGGAGCGTACGGCGGCCGCGACCTCCTGGTGCAGCCGGATCGCCTCCGGATTTGCGGTGTGCGGCATGAGGGCGTGCGTCGTGCGACCCGAGAGCGCTTCGACGATCGCTCCGCTGAGAGAACGGAACCCCGGATTTCCCGAGGCTTCGAGCAGGACGCGGTGGAACGCCTGGTCGTAAGCCAGATACTCGCCATGGTCTGCGGCGCGCTGGGTGGACGCCATCCCGACGATCGCCTCGGTCAGCGCTCCGCACTGCGCCGGCGTTGCACGGGTGCTTGCGAGGCGTGCGGCGATCGGTTCGATCGCGAGCCGGAGCTCGCTGAGGTTGCCCAGCGCCGCACGGCGGCCGGGGCCGGCGAGCCGCCAGGCGATCACGCGGGGGTCGAGGACCTGCCACTCGCTCTCGTCCTGGACGACGGTGCCGCGGCGGCGTCTCGCCTGCACGAGGCCGAGGGACTCCAGCACGCGGATGGACTCCCGCAGCACGCTGCGGGAGATCCCGAGGCCTTCCGGGGTGAGCACCGCCCCGGGCGGGATCTCGCCGGAGACGATGCGGCTGCCAACGGCCTCGAGGGCTTGCTCGTGAAGGGAGTCCGCGATGGCCATGCCTCATTATCGAGCTTCGAGCTCGCGCAGACAAAACCACGACGAGCGACGATTAAATGCTATCAACAAGCTCAGATTTCGTAATTAATCTGATTTATAGGTAGGGTAGCGCAGCACATTCCCATCACGACCAAGGATGCTCATGATCGCTTTCCCCTCCAGCGCGCTCCGCGTCGCCGCGGCCGCAGCGCCGCCCGCACCTCATCCCAGCGGCGCCGAACCGCAATTGATCCTCGCCGCCGTCATCGGCGTCGCCGTCATCGTCGCGCTGATCACCTGGCTCAAAATCCACCCCTTCCTCGCTCTGCTCCTCGGAGCACTCGTCACCGGCCTTGTCGCCGGCATGGCCGCGGACGCGGCCACGACGAGCTTCATCACCGGTTTCGGGAGCACAGAGGGCAGCGTCGGCATCCTCATCGCCCTCGGCGCGTTGTACGGCAAACTCCTCGCCGACTCCGGCGGAGCCGACCGCATCGTCGACACGCTGGTCTCGCGGACCAGCGTGCGGGCTCTGCCCTGGGTGATGGGTCTCGTCGGCGCCATCATCGGCCTCCCGATGTTCTTCGAGATCGGGCTTGTGCTGCTCATCCCGGTGATCATCCTGGTGACGAAGCGCTCCGGCCTGCCGCTCATGCGCATCGCACTGCCGACGATCGCCGGCCTCTCTGCCATGCACGGGCTGGTGCCGCCGCACCCTGGACCGCTCGTCGCCATCGGCGCTCTCGGCGCCAACCTCGGGGTGACGCTCGCGTTCGGCGTGCTCGTCGCCATCCCGACCATCATCCTCGCCGGCCCCGTCTTCAGTCGCTGGGCCGCCAAGTGGGTGCCCGTCGATGTTCCCGGCCTGTTCTTGGAAAGCGACCCCGAGCAGGGGCGCACCGGAGCAGGCGCCACGGAGGCAGGCCACGGCCAGCCCGTCGAGCGCAAGCGCCCGTCGTTCGCCGGAGCATTGATCAGCATCCTGCTGCCCGTCGTGCTCATGCTGGCCAAGGCGTTCGCCGATATCGTCGCGCAGAATTCCACCGCCGAGTGGAAGACGATCCTCGATTTCCTGGGCACCCCGGCCATCGCACTGACCATCGCCGTCCTCGCCGGCATCTTCCTGCTCGGCATCCCGGGCGGGATGAACCGCAAGGCGCTCCAGACGAGCATGACGGCTGCGCTTCCCCCCATCGCGGGAATCCTGCTCATCGTCGGCGCGGGCGGCGGTTTCAAGCAGGTGCTCGTCGATACGGGTATCGGTCAGGTCATCGCTTCCTTCGCCCACGGCAGCAACGGCGTCGGCATCCTGCTGCTCGCCTGGTTCATCGCAGCGCTCATCCGCGTCGCGACCGGATCGGCCACGGTCGCGACCGTCACCGCTGCGGGCATCCTGGTGCCGGTGACCGCGCACCTGTCGACCCCGATGGTCTCGCTCCTGGTGCTCGCGATCGGTTCCGGTTCGCTGTTCCTCTCCCACGTCAACGACGCCGGATTCTGGCTCGTCAAGGAGTACCTCGGTCTCAGCATCCCGCAGACCCTCCGCAGCTGGACGATCCTGGAGTGCATCGCATCCATCGTCGGGCTCGCCGGGACGCTGGTGATCGCCGTCTTCGTCGGAGGCTGACATGCGGCCGACCCAGGTGAGCGCGATCGTCGTCATGGGCGTCGCAGGATGCGGGAAGTCCACCGTCGCCGCGCTCCTCGCGGAAAGGCTGGGCTGGGAGCTGCTGGAAGGCGACGACCTCCACCCGGCGCGCAATGTCGAACGCATGCGAGCCGGCATCCCTCTCGACGACGACGACCGCGCTCCCTGGCTCGCGGCCGTGGCCGAACGGATGCGCGATCGACGCGCCGCCGGGCAGCCGCTCGTGGTCACGTGCTCCGCCCTGGCGCGCCGCTACCGCGACGTGCTCCGCGCGGACGGCGTCCTCTTCGCGCACCTCGACGGTTCGCGGGAACTTCTCGAACGCCGCATCGCCGAACGCAGCGCCCACTTCATGAAGGCCGGGATGCTGGACTCCCAGTTGCGTACGCTCGAGCCGCCCGAGCAGGACGAGACCAGCGTCACGGTCGATATCGACGCGGCTCCGCAAGTGATCGTGGACCGGCTCCTCTCCGAGCTGAAACGCCGCCGCGACACGGGAGCCTCCGCCGCTTAGGACGGCGAACTGCCGGCGTTCGATCGGGCTCGAGGGAGAACCGAGCCGAGACTGGCTTCTGATCTTCACACCCGAGCGCGCTTATTCAGAATGGTTCTCAGGAAATCCACTAGGGTGACATGTCGTTCCTAGGAGGTTCCATGGCGCACGCCAACGCTGACTCACGCGACCGCAGACGGCGCCCGACCACCAGCGGCCGGACGCTGCGCACCGTCGTCGTCGCCATCCTGATCGCGGCGGGAGTGTCGACAGCGCTCGGGCTGGTCGCCTTGTGGCCGGATCACGCGAAGGTCGCGGCCGCGTCGGCCGACCTGCAGTTCGCCGCGCCGGGGACGACCTTCCCCACCGCGAAGATCGTGACCCTCTCCGACGGGTGTCCCGGATACTTCCCCTCCGGGACGACCGCGTCCTCCGCACCGGGAGACACCCGGGCCTGCCAGACGGCGAAGGTCGTCCTCCTCGACGGTCCGAGCACCGGCCGGAGCGTCTCACTGCCCTTGCTGTGGCCGTGGTCGAAGGCCGGGCTGCACGTGGACGACAAGCTGGAACTGATCGTGCCCCCGCAGCCGTCCACGAACTCCGGCGGGAGCAGCACGCAGGGCGTCACCGTGAACGGGGTCGTGCGCGACCAGTCACTTCTGGTCTGGGCTCTTGTCTTCGCGGCGGTGGTCATCGCCGTGGGCTTGCTCCGCGGGCTGATGGCTCTCGTGTCGCTGGCCTTCAGCGCGTTCATGTTGATCGAGTTCATTCTTCCCGCACTGGTGTCGGGCCAACCAGGGCTTGCTGTCGCCGTCGTCGGGGGCTCGGCGATCATGTTCGTGGTCCTCTACCTCGCGCACGGACTCTCGATGCGAACGAGCGTCGCGCTCCTGGGAACCCTCTTCGGCATCGCGCTCACCGCAGGGATCGCGCAGCTCGCGGTGGTGACCACGCACCTCACCGGGGTGTCGGGAGACGTGGGCGGCATGCTGGCCGGTGCCACCCAGATCGACTTCCGCGGTGTTCTGACGAGCGCCATCGTCATCGCCGGACTCGGCGTTCTCAACGACGTGACAGTGACGCAGGCGTCCTCGGTCTGGGAGCTCAGGGCCGCCTCCCCCGAGCTGTCCCGGCGGCAGCTCTTCACGCGGGCGATGCGGATCGGCCGCGACCACATCGCTTCGACGATCTACACCATCGCGTTCGCCTACGCCGGCGCTGCGATGGTGGTGTTGATCGTGCTCTACCTCTACAACAGGTCGACGTTGAGCCTCCTGTCGCAGGAGGATCTTGCCGGCGAGGTCGTCCGCACCCTGTGCAGCGGCATCGGACTGGTGCTCGCCGTGCCCGTGACGACGGCTATCGCGGCGGCCCTCGTCCCCGCCGACGTCGAGCTCCGCGAGAACAGGATGCTCGACGCACTCAAACTCCGATGGCACTCGTTCATGCCACGCTCGGCTCCCGAGCCCGCCCGACGTCCGTACTAGATGGCAGCGTCCGTTCCAGCTCCCCCTTCGTGACGCGATGTGTTCGCCACTGGGGCCCAGCATCGGATGGACTAATATTCGAGGATGACGAAACCGGCTCCGATCGACGACATCCCGATCGGCGGGGAGGGCATTCGCCTCGGTCAGTTCCTGAAGTTCGCGGGACTCCTCGACTCCGGCGGCGACGTGAAAGAGGCCATCATCGACGGCTTCGTGTCGGTGAACGGCGAGGTCGATCGCCGACGCGGACGGCAACTGCAGCCCGGTGACATCGTCAGCTTCGAGGGGCGAAGAGCTCGCGTCAGCCGGTGAGGCGCCGCCTGTCGATGGTCAGTCCTGAGGAGGGCGACGCAGCCGCTTGACGTCGGTGCGCCGCTTCTTCGCTTCCAGACGCCGTTGCTTGGAGCCGCGACTGGGCTTCGTCGGTCGTCGCGGCGCTGCCGGCGGCAGGAGCGCCTCTGCCACGATGTCGGCCAGCCGGGCGCGCGCAGCCTCCCTGTTGCGCAGCTGCGCGCGGTGCTCGGAGGCCGCGATGGTCAGCGTTCCGTCAACGAGGCGACCGCTCAGACGCTCACGGAGCCGCTCCCGCTGGAGCGGCGTGAGAATGGCAGAGCCTGCCACATCCCACACGAGCTCCGCCCGGGAGTCGGCCGTGTTGACGCCCTGCCCGCCGGGACCGGACGACCGCGAGAACCGCCACGACAGCTCCGACTCGGGGATCGTGAGTCCGGCGCCGACCAGAAGGCCGGGACGGTGAGCAGTAGGCATGGGTCCATCATCCTCGTTGTGGTCGAGCTGCGCCCGCCGACAGCTCGATCGCCGCTACTCTGATCATCATCATCAGCGAGCCGACTCTGGAGGGCAATGCGGGAACTCGACGACGAACTCGTCGCCGCCTGGGCGATGCCATCCAGTGCGCCCGAGACCCCCGAACACAGGCATTCCTGAGCCCATGGTGGTCCTTCAGTCCATCGCGTTCTGGGTCGTGACGATCCTCGTGTTCGGCGTGCCCGTGGTGCTTCTCAGACGGAGGAGCACGAGCAGGGCGCGCGCTCGCGGCCGCGGACCGGATCAGCCCGCCGATGCTTCCCTGTCCCACGATCATCGGGATTCCCCGGCCTCTCCGCCGACGAAACGCACGCCATACGCAGGGGTCGCCGAATCCATCCTCGCGAAGCTCATCGTGGACGATGCCGACCCGGAGGCGGACGCTCACCGTGCGACGATCCACCGGCTGTTCGTCATCGCCACGGTCGTTCTAGCCGTCGGCTTTCTCGGCATCGTGACCGCGATGATCGTCGCGCTGGCTACGAACTAGCCCCGCTCTCGGCGAGGTCGCGCGATCCGGCTTCGCGCGGCCTCGGCCAGAACGCGAACCCGAAGACGATGGGGGCGACGACTCTGCCCACCACTGCCAGCACGATCAGCGGCGCACTGTCCAGACCGAACGCCAGCGGCTGAATCAGGACCCCCACGGATCCGACGACGGCCGCGATGATCGCCGTTCGATTCCAAAGGCGGGCAGGGAGCAGAGCGCGCACCAGCCTGATCGGTCGGAGTCTCACGGTTGTCAACATTCTTCCCGCCCCGATGAGTGCCAATACACCGATCGCGAGAGTCCCGAACGCGAGCAAGGTTCCGACGACGGTCAGCGCGACCACTGTCATCATCTGTAGTCGCACCACCGACCGAGGCGTGAAATCCCGGTACGCGAGGTACCCGAACACCCAGAGTGCGACGGCCGTCGCCGCCGGCAGCGCCACGGCGGCGAACGCCAGGGCGGGCACAGAGTGCGACCCCGGCCTCGCCGCGATCAACGCCTCGACCACCGCGATTGCGACCAGCAGGAACGGCGGCAGCACCCACTCGTACACCCGGACGGGCGCACCGGCAGGGACCACCAGCTCGGGTTCGGCCGTCACCTCGTCGTCCACCTTTGAACACTACTGCGGCGCTCGCACGGTCACAGGTCACCCCCGCGCATCCCGCACCCCCACCGGATTCCGCAGCACCAGCCCCACCCCCACCACGCACACCAGCATCGCCGCACCTTCCGCGAGCGAGGGCCATGCGCCGCCAGCGGCCACCTCCAGCGCGCGAACGACGAACGGTACGGCGAGCGACACGGTCGCCGCGTACACCGCACCACGCTGGTGGATGAGCTGGTGCTGCAGCACGTAGACCGGCACGTAGATCCCGATGCCGAGCACCGCCAGAAGCAGCCAGGTGACCGGGTCGACGCTCAGGATGTCGGCGAGACGGCCCGTCGCCGCGAGCAGGATCAGGAGCAGCATCGTTCCGAAGCCGAAGATCCCGGGCAGGAGGTCGAGCGGGTTCCGCCCGGCCGAGAGCCGCGCATAGTGCTGACCGTAGAGCGCCATCGAGAGGGCTGCCACGACGGCGAGCGCCACCCCGACGATGCCGCCGAGCACCGAGATGCCGTCGGCCGTCCTGAACGACACCACCACGTAGGCCGCCGCCCCGGCCGTCGCGATCAGCGTGCCGACGATAGCCGCAGCATTGCCGCGCGCACGGAACCAGAGCATCCCGACCACGAGCGACAGCAGGGGTGTCGTGGTGAGCAGCAGGTTCGGGATGGACACCCCGAGCAGCGCAATCGCCTGCAGCGAGGCGAAGGCGTAGACGGCGACGCCGAGCAGGCCGGACAGCAGCAGCGACCACGGTCGCGCCCGCAGCACCTGCACCGACCTGCGGGCGGAGCCGCGGCTGCGGGCGGCCAGCAGCAGGATCCCGACGCAGCTGAAGAAGGACCGCCCCGCCGCCACGATGCCCGCCGACTCCCGCTGCACGGCCAGGTCGGAGACCACCCAGGTGAGGCCGAGCAGCAGAGCGAGCGCCGCGGTCATGACGGGGACGGCCCAGCGACGCGCGCGCGTCCGCTCGCCGGCGGCCACCGGCGACGTCATCTCACGCTTCGACGACGACAGCCAGCCCATCCCGCGATGGTACCGGCCGGTGGATGCGCGGAGGGCGCACGAATCCGCGACTTCCTGCGCCGCGCATCCACCGGTCGGCCGCTAGCGCGCTGTGCCGTGCAGCACCGACACGGCGAAACTGGCCGCCCGCTCGCGCAGGCTCTCCATGCGTTCCTGGCGTGCCGCATCCACGTCGAAACCGACGTAGGCGAGCGGCGGGCGTTTGCGCACGTTGACCGAGCATCCGAAGTCGGTGCAGACGAGCGTGCCGACGGTGTCGCCGTTCTTGCCGGCCTGCCCGGCACGCTTCGCGCTGTAGAAGGCGACGTCGTTGGTCAGGTTGACGTCCTGGCACCAGGAGCACTGCGGCCTGCGGAGCGCCGACGCCTCCGACTGGCGCAGGAGCAGGCCGACGGGTTCGCCGTCGAGCACGACCACGGCGTACGCCCGCTTGGGCTGCTTGCGATCGCGCCAGCCGAGGTAGTCGAGTGCGTCCCAGTCGATGGTCGCGAAGTCGACGGGCAGGGTCAGGTCGCTGACCTCTTTACGGGAGGCGTTGACGAAGGAGGAACGAACCTGTTGTTCGGTCAGGGGGAGCATGAGGTGTCACCAATCGGACAGGCCACGAAGGCCGAAGAGATCGCACGAGCCGACAGGCCCGGATGCGCGTCGATGTCTGCGCGGGACCGACGCCGGCTGTGCACCAGGAACCACACACGCGCGGAAACGGTCGATCACCGCAGCCCTCGCACGGAACGGCGAGAGTGAAAGGCAGGAGACGACGTCTTTATCTCGCGCCGGCGTTCAGAACGCCGACGACCTCCTGACGCCCGGAGGGCAGCACGGAAGCGGAACGGGAAGACACCCTGGGAGTGTAACACCGCCCCTCCCTGCAGCGAGTGGTGACAGGGCGGCAGGCCGCGGGCGGTCAGCGCGTGGCGGGTGACGCCTCGGCCGCGAGGGTGCGCGAGAGCGCCGTGCGGGTGCCGTCGTCGAGGAAGGCGGCGGCGATGCTCGTGCTGGCGACCTCCGCGATCCCGCGCGCACCGAACCCGAGGTCGTCGCGCAGGATGACCGCTTCCGCGCTGAGCGGCGAGAGCGTCTGGCGCGGGTTGTCGTCGCCCAGCACGACACGGACGCCTGCCTGGCGGAACAGCGGCGCCGGATGTGCGGCGATCGCCCCGATGGCGCCGGTGAACCAGTTGGAGCTGGGGCAGACCTCCACCACGATCCCGCGCGCGACGATCTCGTCGAGCGCCGCGCGGTCGTCGACGATGTGCGCTCCGTGACCGATCCTGGTCACCCCGAGGAGGTCCACCGCCTCGATCGCCGCCGAGCCAGGGCCGGCTTCCGCCGCGTGGCAGGTGAGCCCGAGACCGGCAGCCCTGGCGATGGCGAACGCCCCGGCGTACGGCGCGAGAGCCGGGTAGCGCGCCTCGTCGCCCGCGAGGTCGAAGCCGACCACCCCGCGTCCCGCGAACGCGGCGGCCGCCCGCGCGACGGCCTCGTTGGTCTCTGCATCGTGCAGGCGCAGCGCCGCGACCACCACGCCCGCCGCCATCCCGGTGGATGCGCGCCCCTGCTCGACGCCCTCGCTCACGGCAGCGATCACCTGGGCCAGCCCGAACCCGTCCCGCGCGTGGGTCGCCGGGCCGAACCGCAGTTCCAGGTAGTCCTCGCCGTCAGCGGCTGCGTCTTCGACGGCCTCCCGCGCAATGCGGGTGAGCGCGTCGCGGCTGGCGAAGAACGGATAACTGGACGAGACCTTCTCCAGGTAGGACGTCAGGGTCGCGGGCCCGTCGAGCTGGAGCGCAGCCCGCCAGTCCCTGCCCGGATTCGTCAGGCCGAGTTCGGCGGCCAGCTCGGCCGCGGTGTCCGGCCGCACGCGGCCTTCGAGGTGCGTGTGCAGGTTGAGGAGCATCCCTGTCGCCTCAGCGTCCGGTCGCGACGAGGGCGCCGACCAACCGGCCGACCAGCTCTGGTGCGAGCGGCCGGTCGGTCGCCTGGACCACCCGCACCGTCGCCCCCGGCTGATCGACCGGGCCGAGGCGCTGGCCGCGAAGGTCGCAGATGGTCTGGCCGCGACCTGGCCCGTCTGTCGCGTCGACGACGACGCCGACGGCCGGGGCGACGGTCGCGTGCACGCCGCCCACCGCGATGGCTGCCGCCAGCGGGTCGTGCAGTGCGCTGCAGCGACGCCCGTACAGCTCGACGTAGAAGTCGAAATAGAAGTCGAGCATCTCGCCGACCGCTCTGGCGATCGGCACGTCCGAGCCGAGCAGCACCGCGCGGTCGTCCTCGTCGAGGACGTTCTCCAGGGTGACGTCGAGCGGTACCAGGGTCACGTCCCAGGCCGCGGAGACCAGCTCGGCAGCAGCCTCCGGATCATTCCAGATGTTCGCCTCCGCCACCGGTGTCACATTGCCGGGCACGAGGGCAGCGCCACCCATCGTCGTCACCTGCGCGACCCGCTCGGGCAGCGACGGGTCGAGCCGCAGAGCGATGGCGATGTTGGTGGTCGGACCGACGGTGATGACCTCCAGGCGACCGGCGTGCTCGCGCGAGAGCCGTAGCAGCAACTGCGCGGCGCTCTCGGTCGCCGCAACGACACCGGACGGCGGCAGTTCGACGCCGCCGATGCCGTTCGCCCCGTGGACATGCGGCGCACCGCCGTCGAACGCCCTGGCGAGAGGGTCGTGCGCGCCGACGGCGACCGGCACATCGGTGCGTCCGGCGAGCGCGAGCAGGCGGAGGGTGTTCTCTGCCGCCTGCTCGGCGCTGACGTTGCCGCTCACCGTCCCGATGCCGACCAGGTGGATCTCCGGGGACGCCAGCAGGTATGCCAGCGCCAGGGAGTCGTCGATGCCGGTGTCGCAGTCGAAGTAGACCGGGCGGATGGGGTCGGGAGCAGTCATGGTTCCTCCGTTGGGGTGGTGATGGTGGTGCGGTGCGTGCGCGCCGGTCAGAGCTTCTGGCCGGGGCGCGCCGCGATGAACAGGCTGGTGATGAAGGCGAGCACGGTGATCCCGACGGAGATCCACAGCGCCGTCGAGTATCCGCCGATCGTTCCCTGAGCGGCGAACGGAGCGACGATCCCGATTCCGAGGCTCGCCCCGATGCCGAAGGCGGCACCGTTCAGCCCGGGCAGAGCGGCGGGCGCATCTTCCGGCGAGAGCAGGACGCCGAGCCCGTTGATGGTGGTGAGGACGAGACCGTTGTACGTGATGCCGAGCAGGGCGATCATCGCGAACACGACCCATTCGGTGTGCGGCAGCAGGCCGACGACGATCAGCGCGAGCGTGCTCGCCACCAGTCCGATGCGCAGGATGCGGATCCAGCCTCGACGCCCGGCCAGCCAGCCGGAGATCGGCGCGGCGAACACGCCGAGCAGCGCCGGGGGCGCCAGGAAGAGGAGCGCGGAGGTCGCCGCGTCGAGCCCGAACCCGGCCTTCGCATCCTGGCTGAGGAGCACAACGGTGAAGTTGATGACGGCGAAGACACCGGACAGCGTGAGGATCGTCGTGGCGATCACCGGCCAGACCTGACGCGACTTGAGGTGCTCGACCGAGATCAGCGGAGTGCGCTTGCGCTTCTCGATGAACCAGAACGCCACGAACGAGACGACGGTCCCCGCGAGGTAGAGCAGCGTGATCGGCGCCGTCCAGCCGGCCGACGAGCCCTGCGAGACGAAGAAGGTCACGCAGATCAGGGCGATCGAGAGGACTGCTGCGCCCCACCAGTCCATGCGCCCTGCCGACACCGGTCTTGTCGTCTTCGGCACGACCAGGAACACGCAGAGCAGGGCGATCAGACCGACGATGAAGATCACCACGAAGATCGAGCGGAAGCCGAACGCATCGGAGAGCAGCCCGCCGACCCAGCCGTCGACACCGCCGACGCCTCCGTTGATGGCGGTGATGATGCCGAGGGTCGTACCGAACACCTTGGCGCTCATCGACTCGCTGAGGATCACGTAGGAGAGCTGGAAGGCGGCGCTCGAGGCGCCCTGGAGTGCCCGGCCGATCAGGAGGATCGGGAGGGACGGCGCGAACATGCAGAGCAGGGTTCCGACGGCGAGGACGCTCAGCACGATGATGAGCGCCTGCTTACGGCCGATGAAGTCGGACCACCGGGACAGGACGACGCCGCCGATCGCACCGGCGAGGAAGAACAGGCTGGAGACCTGCGACACAGCGCCGACGTCCTCGTGGAGCTGGCGGGCGATGTCCGGCAGCGCCGGCGAGATCATGCTGGCGTTGAGCTGGTACGAGAGCACGCCGAGGACGAGGGTGGCGACGAGGCCGACGGCTCGCCCGCCGCGCAGAGGCGGAGCGCTGGGGTGGACAGCCGCGGACGTGCCGCTGTCGAGGGTGGGGGAACTCACGGGAGAGACTCCTTCGTCTGGTTCGGGATGAGGTGGGTACGATGTTATACCTCTCGGGTACGACATGTACAACCGCGACTTTTCCTGCTTGAATATGGGCATGACGATGACCGTGGATCAGTTCCTCGACCGCGACCTCACCACGACGGTCGGCCAGCCGCTCCGCGTAGCGGTGTACTCCCGGATCGCCGAAGGCATCCGCTCCGCCGTCTTCCCGCTCGGCTCCGCCCTCCCCCGCGAGACCGAGCTCGGAACCGCGCTCGGCGTCAGCCGCACAGTCGTCCGCGAAGCACTCATGCTGCTGGAGGAGGACGGCCTGATCGTCACGAAACGCGGCGTCGGCCGATTCGTCGCGACGAGCATCCCGAGGGTCGGGCTGGAAGAACTCCAGCCGTTCGAGGAGGCGCTGTCGGAGGGGGACCGTCCCGTGACGGTGCGACCGATCGAGTTCGTGATCCAGCAGACCACCGACTTCGTCTCCAACAAGCTCGGGCTCGACCTGGCCGCGAACACCTGGTTCCGCGAGAGCGTGATCGAGCAGGACGGCGAACCGATCGCGATCGTGCAGGAGCACGTTCCCGCCGGTCGCTACCTCAGCGACGTGAGCCCGGCGCTCGCCGACAGCCTGCAGGCCGCCGCCGAAAGCCCGGCCACCCTGCTCGCCGGCCTGATCGAGCGCTGCGGTCCGGTGTTCAGCGCCGGGGTCTGCCAGATCGCCGTCAACGTCGTCGGGGCGACGCGCGGCAAGCTGCTCGACCTCGACGCCACCGCGCCCGTGCTCATCCTCACCCAGACGGCCGAATACGACGGGACGCCCATCTACCTCGCCAAGTGCATCGTCTCCGCGCGGGTCGGCCATCTCTCCGTGGTGCAGGCCTCCGCCTCCTGACCTTTCGCATCCCGGCCCACCGCATCCCGGGCCACCAGCTCCTGGCCGACCGCACTCAAGGAACCTTCATGTCGCACTCCGCCGCCCCCACCCCTGCCATCGGTCAGATTCCCGTGGCGCTCACTGTCGTCGGGAGCATCAACCTCGACCTCACCGCACGCACGGCGCGGCTTCCCGAGCCCGGCGAGACGATCGGCGGAGGCCGGCTGCGCCGCGACGCCGGCGGCAAGGGCGCGAACCAGGCCGCTGCTGCCGCGAGACTGGGCGCCAAGGTCAGGATGGTCGGAGCAGTCGGAGCAGACCGTGACGGCGAGGAGATGGTCTCGGCGCTCACCGCAGCAGGCGTGGACGTGAGCCGCATCCGCACAGTGGACGAGCCGACCGGCACGGCTCTGATCGTCGTCGACGCCGACGGCGAGAACCAGATTGCGGTCTGCGAGGGCGCCAACGCGCTGGTCAGCCTCGACGGCGTCGACTTCGCCGAAGACGAGACGGTGCTCGCCCAGCTCGAGATCTCGATGGAGCTCGCTGTGCAGCTCGCGCGCAGGGTGCCGGGCTACTTCGCCCTGAACGCCGCCCCCGCCGTCCCCCTTCCCGCCGAACTGCTGGACCGCGCAGACCTCATCATCGTGAACGAGACCGAGTACGCCCTCATCCCTGAGCTCGCGCACGCGCGTCTCGTCGCGGTCACCTACGGCGCGGACGGCGCCGCTCTCCTGCAGCGCGGCGAACGCATCGCATCCGCTCCGGCCGTGAAGACGACGGTGGTCAACACCGTCGGCGCCGGCGATGCCTTCTGCGCCGCCCTCACGATCGCGCTGCGCTCCGGGCTCACTCCTGAGGATGCACTGAGCACGGCGTGCGCTGTCGGCGCAGCGGCCGTCGCGGACCCGGCCTCCCAGCCCGCGCTCGACGCACTCTCGGCGTACACGCCGACGCCGAGCGCCTAGCCCCGGCCGAGGCGCGTGCTGCAGGCTACTTCAGCCTGCGCTCCTCTTCCTCTTCGAGGTGCTCCTTCTCGGCGTCCTTGCGCTCCTGCTCTTTCTGGATCTCTTCCTCGCGCGGCGTCTTGTTCGTCATGGGCTCATCCTCTCGTCGTATCCCGACTGTAGCCCCGGCCCGTGCGCCGAGGCCATCCCTCCCAGCGGACGCCCGCGCGGACCCTGCGAGCAGCCCCATACGATGGGCACCGTGAGCAAAAAGGTCTTCGCGCAATTCTGCACAACCCTGCTGCTCGGCGCCCTGACGGTGCTCGTCGGGCGCAACATGCACGATCTGGGCATGGTCGTGGTCTTCGCCGTGTGCGTGCTCGTCACCATCCTCAGCGCGTTCCGGGTGCGCAACCTCCGGATGCGGGAGCGAGCAGCCGCCCTCCGTGCCGCACAAAAACCGGACGTCCGTGTCCCCCAAAATGCCGCTACCGAGACCACTGGCGAATAGGCGATGCTCGAAGGATGGTGGGTCGGCGTGAGCTGAGACAGGAGTCGGGCGTGGCACAGCAGACGGTTGTTCTGCGTCCGCACGCCCACCTCTTCGCGCGCGGAATCGTCGCGCTGCTCGCCCTCACCACCCCGGTGTTCGCTGTGCTCTACTGGTTGACCATTCCGGATGGGGTCTGGCCTCTTGTCCTGGGCGCGCACATCGTTGTGATCACCGGCACGACGCTCGCCGTCCTCGCCTTCTTCAGCACCACCATCCAGCTCAGCCCCGACCTGGTGCGCGAGCGCGGCTTCTTCGGCAGGACAGTGGATGTTCCCCCCGGCACGGTGGGGTCGGTGATCCTCGTGAACCTCTACGAGGGCAGCACGCTCGACACGCAACCGCAGCTTTTCGTCACGGGCGCGGACGGCACGCTGCTGATCCGGATGCGCGGCCAATTCTGGGCGCTCGAAGACATGGAGCGGGTCGCGGAAGAACTCGACGTTCCGGTGACGAGGCGCGAGGACTCGATGACGCTCTCTGAGCTGCGGCGCGCCTCCCCTGGGCTGCTGTACTGGTTCGAGCGCATCCCCGGCCTCAGCCGCTGACTGGTGCGCTGACTGGTGCGCTGACTCGCGCGCTGCCGCTACACGGTGGCGCTGGTCGAGATCGCGTAGATCGGACCGTTCGGCGTGCTCGACGGCAGCTCGTGGAAGCCGAGCCTCTCGTAGAACGCCCGGGCTCCGGTGTTCGTCGGCGACATCCGCAGGTACACCCCCGGCACCCCGCGCTCGCGGAGAGCTGCGAGGAGCGTGCGGATGAGGGCACGCCCGAAGCCTCGGCCCTGCAGTTCCGACAACAGGTCGATGTGGAGGTGCGCCGGATAGTCGGCGAGCTCGGGAATCAGCACCTCGCGCACGTCGAGCCCGTAGCCGATCGCCTCGCGCTCCCTGTCGTCCCTCGCCTGGTCGATGGGGTGCTTCGCCGCGAACGCCGGCAGCCACGCGCTGGCGTACCAGTCGACGTACGCCGCGCTGTCGGCCACCGCGATGACATACCCGGCCACGTGGTCGCCGGTGTCGACGACGAAGGCAAGGTCGGGCTGGTACGTCACGTACGGCCCGGCGAACACGTCGGGGATGAGCTCGTCGTTCCGGTACGTGCCCGTGGCGTCAGCACCGCTCGCCCCTGTTCTGATGCACACGCTGTACACGTCGTCACGGTCGCCTGGCTGGTAGGGACGGATCGAGCTCACCGTGAAAGTATGTCAGCGTGAGCACCCCAGCCGCTGGCACCCGCGCCGCCGATGCGCGCTCCGCCGGTGCGCGCGACGCCCTCGGAGTGGAGCCGGTGAGCCACGGACTGCTCACCGAGAACGGCTCGGCGCCGGTGAGCATCGAGCGGCTGTGGCCGGACGACGACGCAGCGGTGTTCGTCCGCCACTACTGGCTCCCCCGCTGGCGGCTCGCCCCCAGCCAGACGATCCGGCAGCAGGTGCTCGAGTATCCGACGGCCAACCTGGTCATCGAAGGCGACCATGTCGCCGTCCATCTGGCCAGACGCGGACTCAGCGTGAGGACGCTGCGCGGTGAGGGCTGGGCGTTCGGGGCGATGCTCCGTCCCGGTGTGCTGCGCGGGCTCGCAAGTGTGAGCGTCCGCAGCCTGCCGACCGTCCTCCGGCTGGTGGACGGCGAGCGGGGCGGCGCACGCCACGACGAGCTGGTGCTGCCCGGCGTGGATGCGATGACCTCGCGCATCCAGGACGCCATGCGCTCGCGCGCCGGTGGCGCCGCTGTCGCCGCATTCGAGGCGTGGCTCACGACCGTCCCCGCCCCCGGCGAAGACGCCCTGGCGGTCGACACGATCGTGGACACGGTGGAGAACGACAGGACCATCGCCCGCGTCGAACAGCTCGCCGACCGTTTCGGACTCGGCATCCGGCACCTGCAGCGTCTGGTGGCCGGCCACATCGGCTTCGGCCCCAAATGGCTCATCCAGCGCTACCGGCTGCAGGAGGCGGCAGCCGCCCTGCGCTCACCGATCCCGCCGCAGCTCGCCGACCTCGCCGCCGAGCTCGGCTACGCCGACCAGGCGCACTTCGGCCGGGAGTTCAAAGCGGTGGTCGGGGCGACCCCCGGCGCATACGCGGCCGAAGCGGCGCGCGCCCGATGACGGAGGCGCCGCAGCACAGACCGCTGCCGGGCTCGCAGCCGCGCCCCTCCTCCGCGGACGACGCGCTTGCGCCCTGGCGCGCCCGCTGGAGCCTCGCACCGGACGGACCGGCGTTCCGTACGCCGTCGAGCATCCTGCAACCGGTGGGCTGGCGGGGGCGGCGGGCGTTCCTCAAGCTGGCGACGGTCGAGGAGGAGGCCGCCGGAAACCGGCTGCTCGCCTGGTGGGCCGGCCGGGGCGCTGCGCCGGTCTACGCGGCGGACGGCGACGCGATTCTGATCGAACGCGCGACAGGCGAACACGACCTCACGACACTGGCGAACTCCGGGGAGGACGGCGACGACGAGGCCACCCGCATCCTGTGTCGCACAGCACTCCGCCTGCACGCCGTCGACGACCGGCCGAGACCGGACGGGCTGGTCGACCTGCCGACCTGGTTCCGCGAGCTGTCCGCCGAAGCGGCCGAGCATCCGGAGGAGCACGGAGGGCTGTATGCGCACGCCGCGACGGTCGCTGCCGAGCTGATGGCGCATCCCGTCGCCGACGTCGTGCTGCACGGCGACCTGCACCACGGCAACGTGCTCGACTTCGGCGCGGACGGCTGGCTCGCGATCGACCCCAAACACATCGCGGGCGACCCCGGCTTCGACTACGCCAACATCCTGTGCAACCCGGATGCGCGGCTCGCCCTGGCGCCCGGCCGGTTCGAGCGGCAGCTGCGCGTCATCTGCGCGACGACGGGCGTCGAGGAGGGCAGGATGCTGCGCTGGGCGTTCGCGTGGGCAGCCCTCTCCGCCTGCTGGTCGGAGCGCAGCGGGCTGGACGCCGCGCACACACTGCAGGTGGCGACGATGGCGCGCGGGCTGTTCACCGGGTAGCGCGGTATCAGCGCCGCTTGCGCGTGCCGAAGATCCCCTCCACCACCCCGGTGAGGATCGACGAGGTCGCCTTCGAGCCGAGCACCTGCTCCAGGATGTTCGGCTGGGGCTTCGAGGTCGTGCGCGTGCCCCGCGTTGCCGGCCCGGTCGACTTCAGCAGCCGGTTGTACTCGGCGTCGGCGGCTTTCTGCGCCTTCGCCTGATCGGCAGCGGCTTTGTCTGCAGCCTTCTGCGCCTCCACTGCCGCCTTGGCCTGGGCAAGAACGCGCTCCTGCTCCTCGGCTGCAGCGGCCGCCGCATCCAGTCTGCGGGTGAGCATCTCGCGCGCCGAGTCGCGGTCGATCGCTGTCCCGTATTTCGCGAGCAACGGCGACGCCGCGATGGTCGCGTCGAGCTGCGCATCCGGAGCGGGGGACATCGACCCCTGCGGTGCCCGCAGTCGAGTCCACGCGACCGGGGTCGGTGCTCCCTTCTCCCCCATCACCGTGACGATCGCTTCCCCCGTTCCAAGCTGCTGCAGCACGTCGGCGAGGTCGTAGCCGGACTTCGGGTAGGTGGAGACGGTCGCCTTGAGCGCCTTCGCGTCGTCCGGTGTGAACGCCCGCAACTGGTGCTGGACGCGCGAGCCGAGCTGCGCGAGCACGTCAGACGGCACATCCTTCGGCGTCTGCGTGACGAAGAAGATCCCGACACCCTTCGACCTGATCAGCCGCACGGTCTGCGTGATCGAGGCGAGGAAGTCCTTCGACGCGTCCTTGAACAGCAGGTGCGCCTCATCGAAGAAGAACACCAGCTTGGGCTTGTCGAGATCGCCGACCTCTGGCAGATCGTTGAAGAGGTCCGCGAGCAGCCACATCAGGAAGGTGGAGAACAGCGCCGGCTTGTCCTGCACGCCGGGCACTTCGAGCAGGCTGACCACCCCGGTGCCGTCTGCGGCGAGCTTGAGGAACTCGGCGGTGTCGATCTCCGGCTCCCCGAAGAACGCGTCGGCGCCCTGGTCGGCGAACGCGATGAGCTCGCGCAGGATGACCCCGACTGTCGCACTCGACAGCCCGCCCAGGTCCACGAGCTCGGCTTTGCCGTCCGCACTGTTCAGGAAAGTGAGCACCGCCCGCAGATCGCTGAGGTCGAGCAGCGGCAACCCAGCCTTGTCGGCATAGTGGAACACCAGACCGAGGCTCGACTCCTGCGTGTCATTCAGCCCGAGCACCTTCGACAGCAGCAGCGGACCGAACCCGGCGACGGTCGCCCGGATCGGGACGCCCTTGCCGATGCCGCCGAGCGAGAAGAACTCCGTGGTGGTGGCGTGCGGAGCCCAGTCCTGCCCGATGCCGCTGGTCCGTTCGAGGAGCTTGTCGTTCGGCTCCCCCGCCACGGCGATCCCGGACAGATCGCCCTTGATGTCTGCGGCGAACACGGGAACACCGTTCGCGGCCAACTGCTCGGCGAGCACCTGCAGGGTCTTGGTCTTGCCCGTGCCTGTCGCACCGGCCACGAGGCCGTGCCGGTTGGTCATCGCCAACGGGATGCGCACGGGCACGTCGGCGCGGCCGTCCCCGTTGACGAGCGCGCCCATCTCCAGGGCGGCGCCGCTGAAGGCGTACCCGGCGCGGACGGCGTCGACCTCGGCCTCGGTGAGCGGGCCGGGTGAGGCGGGGGTGGGACCGGGAGGTGCGGGAGTAGTGGGTGGCGTATCTGCCTGCGTCGGCGCGGGCGGCGCCACCTCCGTGACGGCAGCACTGGCCGCGGTCGCCGCGTCTGCTGCTGCGGCCGCCGCATCCTGTGCTGCGGCCGCCGCATCCTGGGCCTGTTTCAGCGCCGCGTCCGCCTCCGCCTGCAATCTGGCCGCGTTCTCCGCGGCTGCTTTCGCGTCGGCCTGGGCGTGTGCAAGTGCATCGGCGTCACTCATGCGCTCACTCTAAAGGGCCCGTCTCGCCGCCCGCAGCAATCTGCTCGCGAAGGCCCCACGACTGGCCGTAGCCGCCGTCCTCGACGGGCCGCTCCATCAGGGCGAGGTACGGCCCGGCGTCGAACGCCTCCGGCCCGAGCACGCCGATGCCCGACCAGACGCCGGTCGCCAGCAGCTCGAGGGCGATCACCGGGTTGAGGGCGGTCTGCCAGACGACGCACTGGGAGTCGTATTCGGACATCGTCCACTCGTTGTCGCTCACGTGATACAGGTAGACCTCGCGCGGGTTCCCGTCCGTACCGGTGCCTTTCACCCACACCCCGGCGCAGGTCTTGCCCGTCATCCTGGGGCCGATCGTCGCCGGATCCGGAAGGGCAGCTGCGACCACATCCCTCGGCGCCACCTCGACCGGGCCGTTCTGGCTGCGCACCCTGAGCGGCGTCGTCGAGTCCAGTCCGAGCTGATGCAGCGTGCGCAGGATCCCGATGAACTCCTCGCCGAGCCCGTACTTGAACGTCACCCGCTCCGCGTCGATCCAGCGGGGCATCAGCAGCACTTCCTCGTGCTCCACATTCACGCACTCGACCGGCCCGATGCCATCCGGGAAGTCGAACACCTCCGGTTCGCTGAACGGCGGCGTCGTGTACCAGCCGGCCTCCTTCTCGAAGATCACCGGCGGGTTCAGGCACTCCTCGATCGTGGTCCAGATGCTGAACGACGGCGCGAAGATCTCGTTTCCGTCGCTGTCGCGCACCACCAGGTTCGCTCCGTCGCGCGTGCCGAGCTCCTCGATGTGCGAGAACAGAGTGTCGGCGGCGTACCGGGCGAACACGTCACTCAGCCCCGGCTCGACGCCCATCCCGACGAGCGCCAGCCGGCCGGCGGTCTCCCAGTCACCGCGCTGCGCGAACTGGTCGTCTCCGAGCTTCACGCCCGTCTTCGCATACGGATCGGTGGGGTGCGGCTCAGACAGGCTCATCGCCATGTCGAGATAGTCCGCTCCCGCGGCGAGAGCCCCGGCGAAGATGGTCGGGACGAACTTCGGCTCGACGGCGTTCATGACGTGCGTGGCGCGATGCTCCCTCGCGACCGACGCCACCGCATCCGGATCGGACGCGTCGATGGCGGCTGCGACGAAGCGGGATGCGACGTCGTCACCGTGTTTGCCGCGGATCCACTCGATGGTCTTCTCGGCCCGGCCGATGTCGTAATCGCTGACGACGATGATCTCGAAGAAGGAGCGGCGAGCGGCGATCTTCGCGATGGCGGCGCCGACCCCGCCGGCGCCCACGAGCAGGATTCTCATGGCGCAACGCTAGCGCTATGAGGGCGGGTGCGGTCAATAACGGTCAGTCACGCAAGAAGAACAATCGGTGCGGCTCCAGCCGCTCCTTCGTGAGCCGCAGCGCGAGCGGCGCCCACACGATCACCGCGACGGCTGCCCCGAGAATCAGCCCACCGATCGTGTCGCTGAGCCAGTGCGCCCCCAGGTAGGTGCGGCTGATCGCCATCAGGACGGCCCAGGCACCGCCGAGCACCCACACCCACACGCGCGGGAAGATAATAGCGAGCACCACCACCATCGTGGCGGCATTCGCCGTATGCCCCGACGGGAATGAGCCAGCGTCCGACTGCACCAGGATCTCCGTGGGGCGGGCGCGGCCGACCGTGTGCTTGAGAAGCTGGACACACGCCACCGACAGGATGCTCGCGACGGCGAAGAACGTCGCTCCCCAGGGTCTGCGGAAAGCGAGGAGCAGCAGGAAGATCACGACTGGGATGACGAGCGTGCCGACGATCCCGCCGCCCGCGTAGTTGAAGAACAGCGCCGGGCCCAGCCAGAACGGCGAGCGGTGCTCGACGATCTCGCTCATCCACTCGAGGTCGATGGCGAAAGCCTCATGAGGGCGGAAGGCGATGATGGCGCCGAGCACCACCACAAGTCCTACGGCGACGGACGCGGAGATGACCGGCCACCGCCTGTTCACTTTCGCAGCCTGCTGAACTTGTTCGTGCGCCGATCCCATGCCGACCACCGTACTCATCACCGCCTGGGCATCAATCCAGTCCGGAGTTATTCACGCCCCCGACCGGCGTGTCGCGTGAAGAAGTCCAGACTCGATCGTGCGGGGACGCGGGCGGGGTCAGTGGGCGAGGGCGGGGACGGTGCGCGGGCGGACGATGAACCAGAGGGAGGCGATGGAGACGAGGGCGCAGATGGCCATCACCATGCCCATCGGGGTGGAGCTGCCGACGCCGAGGATGCCGACGATCGGCGACACGATGCCCGCGATCCCGAAGTTGAGCGCACCCAGGAGGGAGGCCGCCGTGCCCGCTTCGTGTCCGTGGCCGTTGAGCGCGAGCACCTGCACGCAGGGGAAGCCGAAACCGCAGGCCGCAATGAAGAACCAGAGCGGGATGACCGTGCCCCAGAGTCCGACGTGCGCCTGGTCCAGGATCACGATGAGCGCACTGGAGACGAACATCACGATCGTCGAGACCGCGAGGATCCACTGCGGGCCGACGTATTTGGTGAGGCGGGCGGCCGACTGCACGCCGATGATGATGCCGATCGAGTTCACCGCGAACAGCAGGCCGTATTCCTGGGCGTTGAACTTGTAGATCTCCTGGAACACGAACGAGCTCGACGACAGATAGGAGAACAGCCCGGTGAAGTTCGCGGCTCCGACGATGGCGATGCCGACGAAGATCCTGTCGCTCAGCACCGATTTGTAGCGCTGGCGCACCGTGGAGTGCCCCGCATCGTGGCGTCGGGCCTTCGGGAGCGTCTCGACGATCCAGAGCGAGACGCAGATCACGACGAAGAGGCCGTAGCAGGCGAGGACGACGAAGATGCCGCGCCACGGCATGACGAGCAGCAGCCACGAGCCGATCACCGGGGCGAGCACCGGCGCGAGACCGTTGACGAGCGCGAGTCGGCTGAGCATCCTGACCAGCGGGCGGCCACCGAAGAGGTCGCGCACCATCGCCATCGCGACGACGCCGCCGGCTGCGGCGCCGATGCCCTGCATGGCGCGGGCGAGGCCGAGCAGTTCGACGTTCGGTGCGGCGGCGGCGCCGAGGCACGCGAGGATGTGCACGATCGTGGACAGGATGAGCGGCGTGCGCCGTCCGATCTTGTCGCTCCACGGTCCGACGAGCAGCTGGCCGACGCCGAACCCGATCGTGGTGGCCGTGAGCGTGAGCTGGATGGCCGCCGTGGAGACGTTGAAGTCGGCCTGCAGGGTGGGCAGCGCCGGCAGGTACGTGTCGATGGTGAACGGACCGAGAGCGGTGAGGGCACCGAGGATGAGGATGTATGCGAGGCGCTGGCGACCGGAGAGGGAGTCCCCTGGATGCACGACGGTGGTCACGAAAGAGTTCCTTGACTGGAGAAGACGAACACCGCGGACGTATCCGCGGTGCGTGGGTGGGTGGGATCTGCCGGACTCCCGGCGGGGTGCTACTCGCTCGCTCGAATCGATTCGACCGTCGTTGCTCGATAATCCTATCGGATTCGACGGCCGAATGTTACCGTGCACATCCCCGAGTTCGGGGGGAGTTCAGTCGGCGGGACCCGCGAGCAACGGAGCGAACGCGAGCTCAGCGGCGCCGATCATCAGGATGTTCGCCCCGAGTTCCGCGCGCGCGATCCTGAGTTGCTCGCCGGACGCCGCCAGCGCCTGCTCGGCGACGAGCCCGCTCAGCCGCTCCGGGGCGACGGCGAACAGCGAACCGAGGAACCCGCCGAGCACCACCAGCTCCGGATTGAACACGTTGGTCGCGTTGCGCAGCGCCACGGCGAGGAAGCCGAGCTGCCGCTCGATCTCCGCGAGCACGCTGGCGTCGCCCGCCTCGACCGCGGCGGCGAGCGCCGCATCCAGTTCGTCGGCGTCCGCGGACTCCAGCCCGATCGCCGCGAGCAGCGCGCGCTGATTGACCTCGGTCTCCAGGCAGCCGACGGCCCCGCAGTGGCAGCGGACGCCGTTCGAGTTGACGAGGGTGTGCCCGAGCTCCCCCGCGTATCCGGAGACGCCGGTCAGGGGCACGCCGCCGACCACGACGCCCGCGCCGATTCCGGATGCGCCACCGTTCAGATAGACGAGGTCGCTCGCTCCCCGCCCTGCACCGAAGAGCCGTTCGGCGTTGGCGCCGAGGTTGGCGTCGTTCGCGGCGACGACGCCGAGGCCGGTCGCGTCTGCGAGCTGAGTGGCGAACGGCTCGTCGCGCCATTCGAGGTGCGGGGCGAGTCTCACCACTCCGTCGCTCTCGCGCACCAGCCCCGGCACGGCGACGCCGATGCCGACCACCCGGCTCGCGGCGGCCAGGTCGGGGCGGAGTCCGTCGATGACGGCCGCTGCGACGGCGGCCGCCTCTTCCGCACCGGGCACGTGGTCGAGCGGGAACCGAACACGGCGGTGCACGACGCCGTCGAGCCCCACGATGCCCACGGTGACGGCGTCGACCTCAGGGTTCACGGCGATGGCGACGACACGTCCGTCCGCAGCCACGACGGGCGACGGCCGACCGACCCTGTTGCTCGTCCCAGGCTCGCGCTCGCTGACCAGCCCGAGCTCGACGAGCTCTGCCACGAGCGCTCCGACGGTCGACCTGTTCAGCCCGGTCGCCTGCGTCAGCGCCGAACGCGCGGCAGGACCTCCACGGTGAACGAGGCCGAGGACCGTGGCGAGGTTGTTCCTGCGCACCGTGTCGAGGTTCGTCCCTGTGGTGTTCATGATCCTGTGTACTGTACCGGTTCGCGCCGGGCGGCCACGGTCAGGTGACGGAGAGCGTCTGCTGCGCTGTTCACCAGTCCTGGGGCCGCGCGCCGAGCGGAACAGGCTCAGGACGGACGGCCGTCGAGGTCAGCGTGACGACCTCGTGGCTGCGCCCGGCGACGATGATCGACTCCATGATCTCCAGCACGTGGAACGCCAGCTCTCCGGAGGCGCGATGCGGTCTGCCCGTCTCGACCGCCCTGGCGAGGTCGGCGAGTCCGACGCCGCGTCCGGCGTCCGCATAGCCCGCCGTGACGGGAACCTCGCGCCAGGTCCGGTCGTCGGAGGTGGCGATGGCTGCGACGGCCGAGAACTGGTTCGGGTCCGGCACCGCGATCGTGCCGTCCGTTCCATACACCTCGAACAGCGGGGATTTCGACGCCCACACCTCGAACGAGACCGTCACCGTCGAAATGACACCGGAGGCGTGCTCCAGGATCGCGGTGACGTGCGTGTCGACGTCGACCGGGATGGCCGTTCCCGCGAGCGGTCCGGTCGCCACCGTGCGCTCCCGCTCCGACCGGCCGACAGCGCCGGACACCCGCACGACCGGCCCGAAGAACGTGACGAGACTCGTGAGGTAGTAGGGGCCCATGTCGAACAGTGGGCCGCCGCCCGGCTGGTAGTAGAACGCCGGCGCCGGATGCCACAGCTCGTGACCTGGAGCACTCCATGCGACGGCTGCACCGACCGGCCGTCCGATCCGCCCGTCGTCGAGCAGCGCCCGCGCGGTCTGGATGCCCGTGCCGAGCACCGTGTCCGGTGCGCTGCCGACGCGCAGCCCCTTCTGCTCAGCGCGCGCGAGCACCGGGCGGGCGTCGGCGGTGGCGAGGGCGAGGGGCTTCTTGCCGTAGACGTGCTTGCCCGCATCCAGTGCGCGGAGAGCGATCTTGGTGTGCGCCGCAGGGATGGTGAGGTTGAGGACCACGTCGATCCGCGGGTCGGCGATCAGCGCATCCACGGTGAGTGCTTCTGTGCCGTGCTCGGCGGCGACGGCGGAGGCGCGGTCCAGGTCGAGATCGGCGACGGCCGTCAGCGCCAGGTTCGGCAGGTGCGGGAACTGGTCGAAGTATTGACGGCTGATGTTGCCGACCCCGACGACGCCGACGTTCAACGGGCTGCCCACAGGAGTCCCCTCTCGATGATGGTGCGCACGGGCTGGCTCTCCACGACTTCGAGCCGGTGGCCTGGCGCGGAGACGAAGATGCGGCCTTGGCCCCACTGTCTGGTCCAGATCGCCGGTGCGGTGACCGGTCTGTTCCAGGCATCCCAGGGCCGCACGGACTGGGTCGTGGTGGCGAGGACGTCGTTGTATTCGTCGCTCAGCACCCAGTACTGCTCGCTGACGAGGTCGAAGTCGTCGATCCCGTCGGTGATGGGGTGGCTGCGGCCGTACTCGGTGATGTTGACCGTGTACGGGATGTAGTTGTCCGACTGCTCGCCGATGCGCTCGGCCGGGTCGATGCCCGCATGGTGGGCGAACTGGCCGCCGATCATGTGCAGGTAGTCGGCGTTGTCACGGTAGGCGTCGGCGATGCCGCCGTGCCAGCCCGCCAGGCCGGTGCCGTTGAGCACGGCACGCTGCAGTCCGGCGAACTCCTCCTTCTCGATCGTGTTCATCGTGTTGATCTGGACGATGAGGTCGACCGTGTCCAGGTACGCCTCGTCGGTGTAGACCGCCGGAGACCCCTCGACGCGCACGGTGAACCCGTTCGCTTCGAGGTACGGGATGAAGAGGTCCGTGGTCTCGACGGGCATGTGCCCGTCCCAGCCGCCGCGGACGACGAGTGCGTTCTTGGTCATGCTTCCTGTCCTGTCGGTTCTGCGGTCGTCGTCCAGGCGCTTCCGGCCGCCGCGCTGCGCTCCACCGCGGCGAGCACCCTCTGCACATGCAGGCCGTCCGCGAACGACGGCTGCGGGTTCCTTCCGGCGACGATGTCGTCGACGAAGTCGGCGATCTGGTGGCTGAACGCGTGCTCGTAGCCGATCGCGTGCCCGGTCGGCCACCAGTTGGCCATATATGGATGCTCTGGCTCGGTGACGAGGATGCGCGTGAAGCCCTGCTCCCCCGCCGGGAGGGTCGCGTCGTAGAACTGGAGTTCGTTCATCGCCTCCAGGTCGAAGGCGATGGCGCCGAGCGAGCCGCTCAGCTCGATGCGCAGGGCGTTCTTGCGTCCGGTCGCATAGCGGGTGGCCTCGAACGCGCCGATTGCTCCAGATGCGGCGCCTCCCCCACCCAGGCGGGCGGTGAACCACGCGGCGTCGTCGACGGTGACCCTGCCTCGTTCGGCGGACGCCGTGCCGGACAGCCCGACCGTCTCCCCGAGCAGCGGGCGCTCCTCCACGAACGTCGCCAGCGTGCCGGAGACGCTGTCGAGCCGCGAGCCGGTGATGTGCTCGACCAGGTCGATGGCGTGGGCGCCGATGTCGCCGAGGGAGCCGGAGCCCGCCGCCTCCTTGTCGAGCCGCCAGGTCATCGGGCCGTTCTCGTCGGTGAGCCAGTCCTGCAGGTAGAGCGCGCGCACCTGGCGGATCGTGCCGAGTCTGCCGTCTGCCACGAGCCGCCTGGCGAAGCCGATCGCGGGGACGCGGCGGTAGCTGAACCCGACCATGGACCGCACGCCGCGTGCGGCTGCACGCTCGGCGGCGGCGACCATGGCCTCCGCCTCGGTGACCGTGTTGGCGAGCGGCTTCTTGCAGAGGACGTGCTTGCCCGCATCCAGTGCCGCGATGGCGATCTCGGCGTGCGAGGCGCCGGGCGAGCAGATGTCGATCACGTCGATGTCCGGATCGTCGACGACACGACGCCAATCGGTCTCCGCCTGCTGCCAGCCGAAGCGCGTCTTCGCAGCGTCGACCCTGTCGCGGTCGCGCCCGACGATGGTGCTCATCACCGGCTCGGCGCCCAGAGGGAAGAAGCGTGGGGCGACCCGCCAGCCCTGGGAGTGGGCGGCGCCCATGAACCCGTAGCCGACCATCGCCACGCGCAGCTGCCTGGCAGCGTCCGTCATCTCTCGCTCCTTCGCGTCGTCCCGCCGTTCGACGCTATTGTGCGCCGCTCACGGCTCACAAGTTTCGGCGAACCATTGGAAAACTTTCGCGAGCGAACGCGATTCAGGATGCGGGCGCGGCTGTCGACTGCCGCACCACGAGGGAGGTGGCCAGTTCCAGCCGCGCGTTGTCGATCTCTCCGGAGCGCAGGCGCAGCGCCATCCTGGTCGCCTCCTCCGCCATCTCCTGCAGCGGCTGCCGCACGGTCGTCAGCGGCGGCCGGGCCCACAGGGCAGGGCGCACATCGTCGAAGCCGACCACCGACAGGTCGCCGGGGATGTCGAACCCGAACGCCGACGCCGCGTCATAGACGCCGAGCGCTTGCTGGTCGTTGCCTGCGAAAATCGCCGTCGGCCGGTCGGTCATCGCGAGCATCCGCCGCGCCTCCCGCTCGCCGTCGGCCTGCCCGAAGTGTCCGGACCCGGCCAGCTCTTCCACATACGGGATTCCGGCCTCGGCGAGCGCCGACTGGTATCCGGCAACCCTCGCCCGGGAGCACATCAGGTCGGCCGGCCCGGAGATCACGCCGATCCTGGTGTGGCCGAGCCCGATGAGGTGCCTGGTGGCCGCGACGCCGCCCGCCCAGTTGGTGGCCCCGACCGCGGGGACGTCGTCGGGCGGATCCCCGGCGGGGTCGACGACCACGAACGGGATGTTCCTGGTGCGCAGCTTCCGGCGGTGCTCGACGGTGAGGTCCGAGAACTGCAGGATCACCGCGACGGGTTTGCGCTGCAGCACCCCTGTCATCCACTCGTCGCGGGGCTTGTGGTGGTCGCCGAGTGCGGAGAGGGCGAGGACGAACCCCGACTCGCGGGTGATCCGCTCCACCCCGCGGATGATCTCGACCGACCACTCGCTCTGCAGGTCTTCGACCACGAGCTCGACCAGGCCGCCGCGCTCAGGGTCGAGGCCGCGCCTGGCGTACCCGGAGTCGCGCAGCAGCTCCTCGACGCGCTGACGGGTGGCCGCCGAGACGCCCGGCCTCCCGTTGAGCACCTTGGACGCGGTCGACAAGGAGACGGACGCCTGCAGCGCTATCGCCTCCAGCGTCGGCCTGGCTCGATCGGACATGCTCACACTGTGCCACAATGTGGCCCATCCCTTTCGCCCGATCCGGCGAAAACTTCCCAGAAGGAACTGCTCAGCGATGGCTTTCACCGACCTCTCCCCCGCCGAACTGCTCGCCTTCCGCCCGGAGGTGGACGAGCCCGCTGACTTCGACACGTTCTGGGTCGAGACGCTCGCCGAGGCGAGGGCGGCCGGTGGCGAGACGACGATCACGGCGGCCGACACCCCGATCACGCAGCTGATCATCGAAGATCTGACGTTCCCCGGCTTCAACGGGGAACCGGTGCGCGCGTGGGTCTCGCGGCCTAGGGATGCCACCGGCCCGCTCCCGGCGGTCGTGCAGTTCCAAGGCTACGGCGGAGGCCGCGGCCTCCCCGGCGAGAACGTGCTTCTGGGCCCTCGCCGGCTACGTGCACGTCTTCGTCGACACCCGCGGCCAGGGCAGCAACTGGGGCACCGGCGGAGACACCCCCGACCCGCACGGCTCCGGCCCGGCGACCCCCGGCTACATGACCCGCGGCGTCCACGACCCGCGCGCGTACTACTACCGCCGCGTCTTCACCGACGCCGTCCGGGCGGTCGACGCGACGCGCTCCCTGCCGTTCGTCGACGCCGGCCGGATCGCCGTCACCGGCGGCAGCCAGGGCGGCGGCATCGCCATTGCGGCGGCAGCGCTGGCCGACGGCGTGAGCGCTGTGCTTCCCGACGTCGCGTTCCTCTGCGCGTTCCGCCGCGGAGTGGAGATCGCGGTCGGCGGCCCGTACGTCGAGCTGGCCACCTATCTGTCGGTGCACCGCGACCAGGTGGATGCGGTCTTCCGCACCCTCTCCTACTTCGACGGCGTGAACTTCGCCCGCCGCATCCACGCCCCGTCGTTGTTCTCGGTGGCGCTGATGGACAGGGTCGTCCCTCCGTCGACCACGGTCGCCGCGTTCAACCACCTCGCGGCGGAGGACACGACGCTGGAAACGTACCCGTTCAACGACCACGAGGGCGGCTCAGCCGTGCAGTGGCAGAAGCAGGCGCGGTGGCTGGGCGAGCGCTTCGGCGTCTGATGTTCTGACGCCTAGCCCCCGGCAGAGCGCCCGGCAGAGCGCTCGTCAGACCGCGTCGGCCAGCTGCCCGACGCGCTCGCTCAGCAGCACGCCGACTGTGCGCCTGTCCGCCGCCGTCACCTCGTGCACGCCGCCGGTCAGAACGACCGTGGCACGCGGCGTCGACGAACCGGGGATGTTCCGCACGTCGGCCTGCTTCTCGTTGACGATCGCACCGCCGGTGACCTCGTCGCCGCGCAGCCCCGTGGAGGCCGCGGCGTGCGTCGCCGTCCACACCTCCACGTCTCCCGGCTCGACGACCCTGACCATCCTGCGGTCGCTGAACGCGAACCGGGTCGCCGGGACGTCGAACGTCACCCGCACGGACTCTCCGGCGTCGAGGTCAACCCTCGCGTAGCCGAGAAGTTGCGCCACCGGACGCGTGACGGTCGCCGCGACGTCACGGCCGTAGAGCTGCACCGTGTCCGTGCCGCGCACCGAGCCGGCGTTGGTCACAGTGACGGAGGCGCTGAACGCCCCGTCTGTGGAGGCGGCGGCGTCGACGGACAGCTCGGAGTAGCCGAACGCCGCATACGACAGACCGAAGCCGAACGGCAGCACGGGCGTCGAGTCGGTCGCCGTCACGTCGGACGGGCCGCCCAGGATCGGGTGCAGGTACGAGTACGGCTGCGCTCCGGCCGAGCGCGGCATCGAGACGGGGAGGCGCCCAGACGGGTTCACCCTGCCGGTCAGGATGTCCGCGATGGCCGGTCCGCCGCCCTCGCCGGGGAAGAATGCCTGCAGCACGGCCGCGGGGGCCGCATCCTGGTGGATGGCCCAGTCGATCGCGTACGGACGACCGGTGAGCAGGACCATGACGACGGGCGTTCCCGTCGCGATGACCGCCTCGACCAGACGACGCTGGGCGCCGGGGAGTTCGAGCGATTCGGAGTCGTTGCCCTCACCGACGGTTCCGCGGCCGAACAGACCGGCCTGGTCGCCGACGACGACCACGGCGAGGTCGGCGCCGATTGCCGCCTCCACGGCCGCAGCGAAGCCGGACTCGTCGTCGCCCTCCACCGAGCAGCCCTCGGCGTGCACGAACTCCGGGACAGGGAGCCCTGCATCGGCGAACGCGGTGGGGAGGGATTCCAGCACGGTCGGGATCTCGAAGCCGAGCGGGAGGCCAGGGTGACCGGCGAGCACGTGGTTGGCGAACGAGTAGCAGCCCTGCAGCGCCTCCGCACGGTCGGCGTTCGGGCCGATGACGGCCACCCGCGAGAGCGCAGACGGCCGCGCGCGGAGCGGGAGCACGCCGTCGTTCGAGAGCAGGACGACCGACTCCTCCGCGAGCCGTCTAGCCAGCTCGCGATGGCGCGGAGAGTCGAGGTCGACCACCGCGGGCGGCTCGTCCTCGAACGCGTCGGCGTCGAGCAGCCCGAGCTCCTCCTTCTGGCTGAGCGCGCGGAGCACCGCCCGGTCGACGTACGCCTCGTCGAACGCCCCGGAGCGGATGCGGTCGGCCAGCGGCTGCAGGTACGCGTCGCCGGTCGGCAGCTCGATGTCGATGCCGGCCTCCAGGGCGAGAGCGGCCGCCTCTCCGCGATCGGCGGCGACGGCGTGCATCACCTCCAGGAACGCGACGGCGAAGTAGTCGGCGACGACCACGCCGTCGAAACCCAGCTTCTCGCGGAGCGTGCCCGTGAGCAGGGAGGGGTCCGCGGCGACCGGGACACCGTCGATCTCGGTGTATGAGTTCATCACCGAGCGGGCACCGCCGTCGAGGATCGCCATCTCGAACGGGGGCAGGAAGACGTCCGCGATCTCGCGGGGTCCGGCGTGGACGGGCGCATGGTTGCGTCCGGCGCGCGACGCGGAGTATCCGAGGAAGTGCTTGAGCGTCGCGTGCACACCCGCATCCTGCAGCCCGCGCACGTACGCGGTCCCCACCGTGCCGACGAGGTACGGGTCCTCGGCGATGCACTCGTCGACTCGGCCCCAGCGGGGGTCGCGGATCACGTCGAGCACGGGGGCGAGGCCCTGATGGATGCCGAGCTGCTTCATCGCATCGCCGATCGAGCCGGCCACCTGCTCCACCAGCTCGGGGTCGAACGACGCACCCCATGCCAGCGGGGTCGGGAACGTCGCCGCCTTCCAGGTGGCGAGACCGGTCAGGCACTCCTCGTGCACCAGGGCCGGGATGCCCAGCCTGGTCTCGCGCTTGAGCCTGCGTTGCTCCTGCCACAGCCACGCCGCACGTTCGGCCGGGTCGACGGGGCGGGTGCCGTACACCCGCGTGTAGTGCCCGATGCCGTGGCGCGTCACCTCGGCGAGGTCGCCCTTCGCATCCTGACCGGAGGCCATCTCGCTCTGCATCGGGGCCACGAGGCCGTTCTGATCGAGCCAGTACCCGACGATCTGAGCGAGCTTCTCTTCGAGGGTCATGCGGGCGTGGAGTGCGCGAACGCGCTCCGACACGTCGGGCATGGCCGCGGGAGGAACGGTCGCGGACTCAGTGCTTTTCTTCACGGGAACCAATCACAAAAGAGAGCTGAAGGCAGGTGGAGGTGGAACGGGCGGAACTGCGGTCAGCCCTTGACCGCGCCGGTCAGGCCGCCGACGATGCGGCGTTCGAACAGCGAGAAGAAGATCAGTGCGGGGATCATCGACAGCGACGTGAACGCGAGCACCTTCGCCGTGTCCACCGAGTACTGCGACGAGAACGCCTGCACACCGAGCGGCAGCGTGAACGTCGACTGGTCGTTCAGGATGAACAGGGGCAGCATGTAGCTGTTCCAGCTTCCGATGAACGCCAGGATGCCCACGGTCACGACGCCGGGCAGCGAGAGCGGGATGACCATCCGCCAGAAGAAGCCGAGCCTGCTCGCTCCGTCGATGGAGGCGGCCTCCTCGATCTCCATCGGGATCGCCTTGAGGAACGGCACCATGATGATGACGGTCGTCGGCAGCCCGAACGCGATCTGCGGCAGGATGACACCGGCGAGGTTGTTCGTGAGGCCGAGGTCCTTCACCAGCAGGTAGAGCGGGGTGATGGCGACGGTCATCGGGAACATCAGGCCGGCGGCGAACAGTGCGTACATCGCCCCGCGGCCGACGAAGTCGTAGCGCGCGAGCACGTAGCTCACCATCACGCCCAGGATGACGACCCCGATGGTCGTCGAGAGTCCGGCGATCGCCGAGTTGCCGACCTCCTGCCAGAAGGTCGAGCTGACCAGGACGTCGAGGTAGTTGTTGAACTGCCACGGGTTCGGCCACGCGGCGGGCGCGTTGGTGATCTGCGAGTTCGTGCGGAACCCGCCGATGACGATGTAGAGCACGGGGGCGAGGCACACCGCGATGAAGACGAGGGCGACGAGATACGTGAACGGCTTGGCACGGCGGAACCGCGTCGCGAACGACGCACGTTCCTGCGTGGGCGCGTGGCGCAGCGCTGTGGTGGTCATCACTTCTCTTTCTCGGTGATCGCGCCGGCCATGTCACGTCGCAACACGAAGCGCTGATAGATCAATGCGATGACGAGCGAGATGACGAAGATCACCACGGCGACGGCGTTGCCGAAGCCGTAGTTCCCCGAGTTGCGCCCGTTCGCCACCATGTAGGTCGCCATCGTCGATGTGCCGGCCGTCGACGCGACGTATTGACCCCAGATGATGTAGACGAGGTCGAACAGTTGCAACGACCCGATGATCGAGAGGAACGCCCAGATGCGCACCGTCGGTCCGAGCAGCGGCAGGGTGATCGTGCGCTGGATCTGCCAGTAGCTCGCGCCGTCGATCTGCGCTGCCTCGAACAGTTCTTCCGGGATGCTCTGGAGACCGGCGAGGAAGAGGATCACGGCGAAGCCGATGTACTTCCACGAGATGATGATCATCAGGGTCCAGATGGCGATCTTCGGATCGGACAGCCAGTTGGCTTTGAAGGCGCCGAGCCCGATGTGCTCCAGCAGGTCGTTGATGGCGCCGGAGGTCTGCAGCATGAGGCTCCAGCCGGTTCCGACGATCACCTCGGAGATCACGTACGGCACGAAGATCAGCACGCGGATGATCGAGCGTCCGCGGATCTTCTGGTTGAGCAGCAGCGCGAGGATGATCGCGACTGGCCCCTGCATGAGGAGCGACAGCACCACGATGAGGCCGTTGTGGAGCAGCGCCTGGTGGAACGCGCTGTCGGTGAAGATGATCAGGTAGTTGTTGATTCCGACGAAGTCGGTGGGGGCTCCGTAGCCCTTCCATTTGAAGAAGCCGTAGTACGCGGCCATGATGACCGGCAGGATCACGAAGCCGACGAAGACGATGATCGCGGGGCCGGCCAGGAGTGCGATCTCCAGGCCCTTGCGCCGATCTTTCTTCCGCTTGGGTCGCGCCCCGGCCGGGGACGACGCACGCTGTGCGCCGCCCCCGGCCGTCTGCGCTTCCCTGCGCGGCTGCGTGTCGATGTCCGACTTCGCATCCAGGGAACTGCTCATGGTTCGAACTACCCCTTAGCGGCGGCCTGGTTGGTCGCGCTGATGATGTCGGCGACCGACCCCTGACCTGCCATCAGGTTGACGACACCGGTGTTGAGCGCGTTGCCGACGCTCTGGCCGTAGAGGGTGTCGAGGTACTGGGACACGAACGGCGCCTTGTTGTACGCCTCGAGGACGGGCTTGATGTACGCGCCGTCGATGCCGCCCTGGGCGTCCTTGTTCACCGGGATGGTGTTGAACGCGGTGGCGTACGCCTCCTGGACGCTCTTGGTGGCGGTGTAGTTCAGGAACGCGGTGCATTCCTTCTGCGGAGCCTTCGCGGAGCACGAGTACCCGTCGAGGCCGCCCATCATGGAGGCGGGGTCACCCTTGCCACTGGCGGTCGCAGGGAACGGGAACCAGGCGAGGTCCGGCAGGGCCTTCTGGTCGGGCGTGAGCGATGCGATCACTCCCGGGTCCCACGCGCCCATGAGCTCCATGGCCGCCTTGTGGTTGGCGACGAGTCCTGCGGAGCTTCCGGCGCCCTGCTGGGCGGAGGTGGTGAGGAAGCCGTCGTTGAAGGGCTTGGTGTCGTTGAACGCCTTGAGGTCGTCTCCGGCCTTCGTCCAGCAGGAGTCGTCGAACTTGAGCGACTTGGCCGTGGCGTCCAGCGTCGACTCGCTGCACTCGCGCAGCGCGAAGTTGTAGTACCAGTGCGCGGCCGGCCAGGCGTCCTTCGCGCCGACGGCGACAGGGGCGACGCCGGTGGCCTTGAGCTTGACGATGTCGGCGTTGAGCTCGTCCATGGTGGTGGGCGGGGTGTCGATGCCTGCTGCCTTGAACAGGTCCTGGCTGTAGTAGATGCCTTCCGGCTGCACGTCGATCGGCATGGCGTAGACCTTGCCCTGGTACGACTCGCCCTTGAACGCGCCGTCGCTGACCGCTGCCTTGACGTCGGCGTCGATCGAGCCGCTGATGTCCATCAGCTGGCCGGCGTCGGCCATGGCGGCCATCTTGCCTCCGCCGCGCTGCAGGAAGATGTCCGGGGCGTCGCCCGAGTTGAGGGCGGTCTGCAGCTTGCCGTCGAGGTCTTCGTTCTGGATGGTCTGCATCTTGATCGTGACGTTCGGGTTGGCCTTCTCGAAGTCTGAGATGGTCTTCTTCCAGAAAGTCTGACCTGGACCGGTGGTCGCGTTGGTCCAGAAGGTCATCGAGACCTTGCCGTCGCTCGAACTGCTGTTGCTGTTGCCAGAACAGCCCGTTGCGAGCAGCGCTGTGCCCGCAACGACCGCGAGAATACCCGCGACCCGAAATTGCCTCTTCATTGTGGAAACTCCTTGGTTGTCCTCATTGACGCACGGAAACGTCCGCCGCGGAGAGCATCGCATCCGGTCACGGAGTTTGTCAAACGTTGTCGATAACGTTTTCGATAACGTTATCGAAATGGCGGTGGGCAACCCGGAAAACCACTGGGCGCACGGTACTGTGTCCCCATGGACACCGAAATCGATCCGTCCGCCTTCGGCAGGGTGACGATCACCGACGTGGCACGCGCGGCGGGGGTCTCGGTGTCAACGGTCTCGAAGGTCGTCAACGAACGCTACGGCGTCGCCCCGACCACCTCCCGGCGCGTGATGGAGGTCGTCAACGAACTCGGCTACGAGACATCGCTGGTCGCCAGCAGCCTCCGCCGGAGCCGCACCGACGTCATCGGCATCCTCGTGGCGGAATTCGAGCCGTTCTCGGTCGAGCTGCTGAAGGGCATCTCGGTGGCGGCGACGGGAACCGGCTACGAACTGCTCGCGTACACCGGGCTCGTCTCCGGCGAGAGCAGTGTGGGCTGGGAGCGCAAGTCGCTCTCCCGATTGGCGGGGACCCTCATCGACGGCGCGATCATCGTGACGCCGACCACGCTCATCCCGAGCTCCTCCATCCCGGTCGTCGCCATCGACCCGCACACCGGCCAGGGCGGCCCTGCGACGATCGACTCGGACAACGTGGGAGGCGCGCTCGTCGCCGTCCGCCACCTGATCGGGCTGGGACATCGCAGAATCGCGCACATCCGCGGCCGCAGAGACCTCGCCTCCGCCCAGCTCCGAGAGGACGGCTACCGCGCCGCCCTCGAAGAGGCCGGGATCGCGTTCGATCCGGACCTCGTCCTGTTCGGCGAGTACTCCGCGGCGCAGACCGCCTCTGTCGCCCACGAGCTGCTGAGCAGGCCGGACAGGCCGACGGCGGTGTTCGCGGCGAACGATACGTCGGCGCTCGGCGTCATCACGGTGGCGCGCGAGCTCGGACTGCGCGTGCCGGAGGATCTGTCGGTGGTCGGCTTCGACGACATCCCGGATGCGGCGAATGCCACGCCGCCGCTGACCACTGTCGCGCAACCGCTGCACGAACTCGGTGAGCGAGCGCTGCAGATGCTGCTCGCACTGCTCGACGACCAGCCCGTCTCCACGGGCGTTCATCTTCCGGCGGAGCTCGTCGTCCGGGCAAGCACGGGACCAGCGCCGGCCGCCTGACGAGAATCGGTATTTCCCATCGGCCGCTCTCGCTGATATGTTCTTAGAAACAACAATTACCTCCGAGAGTGAATCGATGTCGATCTATTCCGCAGCAGTGCCGTCGGCCACGGCGCCTGCCCACCGCATCCACGATGCTGTGGTCACGGTGCTGGATGCGCGGGGAGAGCCGCTCGCGGGGGTCGAGGTCACGGTCGAGCAGACCAGGCACGCGTTCGCGTTCGGCAACATCGGCTTCGACTTCGTCGGCCTCGCCAACGGCGAGAGCGAGCATGACGGCGAGCGCGATCGCGCGGCGACCGAGCAGCTCGCGGAGCTGTACACCGACGTCTTCAACACCGCAACACTCCCGTTCTACTGGGGCCGGTTCGAGCCGCGACGCGGCGAACCGGACACGCACCGGCTGCAGCAGACTGCGCACTGGTTCCGCGAGCGCGGCGTCGCCCTGAAGGGCCACCCGCTCGTCTGGCACACCGTGCAGCCGGACTGGCTGCTCGGCCTCCCGCTGGACGAGGTCGAGCGCCTGCAGCGCGAGCGCATCCGCCGGGACATACACGACTTCGCCGGGCTGATCGACACCTGGGACGCCATCAACGAGGTCGTCATCATGCCGGTGTTCGACAACGGCGACAACGCCATCAGCCCTCTCGCCCGCGCGAAAGGCCGCATCCCGATGATCAGGATGGCGTTCGAGGAGGCGCGCGCCGCCAATCCGGAGGTGCGGCTGCTGCTCAACGACTTCGACCTGTCCACCGCGTACGAGTGCCTGATCGAGGGCGTGCTGGAGGCGGGCATCCCGGTCGACGCCATCGGCCTGCAAACCCACATGCACCAGGGCTACTGGGGCGAGGACGCGATGCTGGAGACCGTCGACCGGTTTGCCCGCTACGGCCTCCCGCTGCACTTGACGGAGTCGTCCCTGGTCTCCGGGCGCCTGATGCCCGCCGACATCGTCGACCTCAACGACTACCAGGTGCCCGAATGGCCGTCCACGCCGGAGGGCGAGGAACGCCAGGCGGACGAGATCGCCCGGCACTACCGCTCACTCGTCTCGCACCCCGCCGTCGAGGCGATCACCTACTGGGGCCTGACAGACGCGGGCGCGTGGCTCGGCGCCCCGATCGGGCTCGTCCGCGCCGACGGAACACCCAAGCCCGCCTACGACACGCTTCGCCGCCTGGTGAAAGAGGACTGGTGGCTCGCGCCCACCACCACCGTCACCGACGACGACGGCCGTCTCCGTGTCTCCGGATTCAGCGGAGACTACCTGGCCCGTGTCGGCGCAACGGCCACCGCATTCACCATCGACCCCACCACCGATCGCACGCCGATCACCATCCCATCGAACACCTGAAGGACACACTCATGACTGCAACACCCACCCGCGAGGACAAGTTTTCGTTCGGCCTCTGGACCATCGGCTACAACGGAACGGACCCGTTCGGCGGCCCCACCCGCCCGCAGCTCGACGTGGTCGAAGCCGTCACCAAGCTCAACGAACTCGGCGCGTACGGCCTCACCTTCCACGACGACGACCTGTTCGCCTTCGGCTCCACCGACGCGGAGCGCCAGAAGCAGATCGACCGTCTCAAGGGCGCCCTCGCCGACACCGGCGTCATCATCCCGATGGTGACCACCAACCTGTTCAGCGCCCCGGTCTTCAAAGACGGCGGCTTCACCTCCAACGACCGCGCCGTCCGCCGCTTCGCGCTGCGCAAGGTGCTTCGCAACCTCGACCTCGCCGCCGAGCTCGGCGCCAAGACGTTCGTCATGTGGGGCGGCCGCGAAGGAGCGGAGTACGACTCGGCCAAGGACATCCGGTCGGCGCTGGAGCGCTACCGCGAGGCCGTCAACCTGCTCGGCCAGTACGTCACCGACAAGGGCTACGACATCCGCTTCGCCATCGAGCCGAAGCCGAACGAGCCCCGCGGCGACATCCTGCTGCCGACCGTCGGCCACGCGATGGCGTTCATCGAGACGCTGGAGCGTCCGGAGCTGGTCGGCGTGAACCCCGAGGTCGGGCACGAGCAGATGGCCGGCCTCAACTTCGCCGCCGGCATCGCCCAGGCGCTGTACCAAGGCAAGCTGTTCCACATCGACCTGAACGGCCAGCGCGGCATCAAGTACGACCAGGACCTCGTCTTCGGTCACGGCGACCTGCAGAACGCGTTCGCGCTCGTCGACCTGCTGGAGAACGGGGGCCCGAACGGCGGCCCGTCCTACGACGGCCCCCGCCACTTCGACTACAAGCCGTCGCGCACCGAGGACATCACCGGTGTCTGGGACTCCGCAGCAGCCAACATGCGCACCTACCTCCTGCTCAAGGAGCGTGCGCAGTCGTTCCGCGCAGACCCCGAGGTGCAGGAGGCGCTGGAGGCATCGCGCGTCACCCAGCTCGCGCAGTCGACGCTCGGCGCCGGCGAGAGCTACGACGACCTGCTCGCCGACCGTTCGGCCTACGAAGACTTCGACGCCGACGCATACTTCGGCGGCAAGGGCTTCGGGTTCGTGCGCCTGCAGCAGCTCGCGCTCGAGCACCTGCTCGGCGCCCGCTGAGCCGACACCACCATCGAGGGGCGTCCCGGCGGGGCGCCCCTCTCCCCCTTTCTGAAAGGACAGACCGGATGACACTGGTCGCCGGAGTCGACTCGTCGACCCAGAGCTGCAAGGTGGTCGTGCGCGACCTCGAAACAGGAGCCGTCGTGCGGTACGGGCGTGCCGCGCATCCCGATGGCACCGAGGTCGACCCCGCCGCCTGGTGGTCGGCACTGCAGGAGGCCATCGCAGATGCGGGTGGGCTCGACGACGTCGCCGCCGTCTCCATCGCCGGTCAGCAGCACGGCATGGTGACACTGGATGCGCAGGGCCGGGTCGTCCGCGACGCCCTGCTCTGGAACGACACCCGCTCCGCCCAGGCCGCCCGCGATCTGATCGACGAGGTCGGCGCCACCGAGTACGCGTCGCGCGTCGGCGTGGTGCCGGTGGCGTCGTTCACCGCGACCAAGCTGCGCTGGCTGCGGGACGCTGAGCCGGAGAACGCCGCCAGGGTCGCTGCCGTCGCACTCCCCCACGACTGGCTCACCTGGCGCCTGCTCGGCTATGGCCCGGAGGGCGAGAGCGACCTCGGACCGGACCTCGACGCTCTCACGACCGACCGCTCCGACGCGAGCGGAACGGCGTACTGGGGCGCCGCATCCGGTGCGTACGACCTCGATCTGTTCTCCCGGGCTCTCGGGCGCGACGGCCGTGAGGCAGGCGGCGGACAGGCAGGCGGCGACGACGTCGTCGTGCTTCCGCGCGTGCTCGGACCGGCGGAACCGGCTGGACGCACGCCGTCCGGTGTCCTGGTCGGCCCCGGCGCCGGCGACAATGCCGGAGCCGCGCTCGGGCTGGGGGCGGCGGACGGCGACGTTGTCGTCTCCATCGGCACCAGCGGCACCGTCTTCGCCGTCACCGACGCCCCGATCGCCGACGAGAGCGGAACCGTCGCCGGCTTCGCCGACGCCAGCGGTCTCAGCCTGCCGCTCATCGCCACCCTCAACGCCGCTCGCGTGCTCAGCTCCATCTCCGGCCTGCTCTCCGTCGATCACGACGGCCTCGCCGGCCTCGCCCTCTCCGCCGAGCCCGGTGCGGAAGGCGTCGTGCTCGTCCCATACTTCGAGGGCGAACGCACGCCCAACCTGCCGGACGCGACCGCGAGCATCCACGGGCTCACCATCGCCAGCACACGTCCGGCCACGTTCGCGCGCGCCGCGATCGAAGGGATGCTCTGCGGGCTCGCCGACGGACTCGACGCCGTGCGCGCTGTCGGCGTGCGCGAGAAGCGCGTGCTGCTCATCGGCGGGGCGGCGCAGAACCCGGCCGTCGCGGCCATCGCGGCGCAGGTGTTCGACGCGCCCGTTGTGGTGCCGTCGCCGGGCGAGTATGTCGCGAACGGCGCGGCGGTGCAGGCGGCGTGGGCGCTCACGGGCGAACGCCCGGCCTGGGCAGTGGATGCGGCCCCTGCGCTCCCGGTCGACACCCGGCCGGTGATCCGCGAGCAGTACGCGCGAGCGACCTCCGCCTGATCTGCAAGGCGGGCAGAGGCGGCGGTCGGCCGGAAGCGGCTCAGACCGCCGTGTGCTGCACCGACATCCGCACCGGAGCGTTTCCGGCGCCGTAGCCGTCGTACCCGCCGAACCGCTGCACCACCTCGATGAAGACGCTGCCGACCGTCTGCGTATAGAAGTGCACGAATTCTCCGCCTGCGTCGCGGTCGTAGAGCAGGTCGAGCGAGCGCAGTTCCGCGACGCGCTCGGCGTCGAGGCCGAATCGCGCCGCGAGGTCGTCGTAGTAGTTGGCCGGAACGGGAAGGAAGGCCAGGCCGCGATTCTTGGCACGCCCGGCCAGGCCGACGATGTCCGAGCAGGAGACGGCGACGTGCTGGGCGAAGGGCGCAGCATCCGGTGCCGCATCGTGCTCGGACAGCGACGGAGCGACGTTGAGCGCGAACCGGACGCCGCCGTCGCGCGAACGAACCACCTGGCTGCGGACCAGCCCCACCGGACCGGCCACCTCCGTCGTCGCCGACGGGCGGAGCGCGAGCAGGCTGCCGTAGAACAGCACGGCCTCGTCGAAGTCGGCGGCCGGCTGCGCCAGGTTCACGTGGTCGATGCGGCCGATCGCCGCATCGCCGCCGCCGAAGCCGCCGGTGAACTCGGCCACCCACGGCGGGGCACCGTCCCCGGCCGGAACGGTCGCCCAGAAGATCTCGGTGCCGTCCGGTGCGAGAACGGCGGGAAGCTCGTGATCGCCGGCGCTCGTCCGCCGGAGGGCGGGAGGGACGCTCAACCCGGCTGCCCTCGACGCCGCGGCCGCCGGGTCGTCGACGTCGAGCCCGACCGCCGCGATCGACGGCGTACGCCCCCGCCCTCGCTGCTCGTTGAGGACCACGCGGGCTCCGCCCTGCGCCCAGAGGCGGACGTCCTTTGTCCTGTGCTGCCCGGCGTACGCGAAGCCCAGCCGTTCCAGGAGAACGGCGACCTCGTCGGTGTTCTCGCCCGTGATCTCCACGAAGTCGACGCCACGCGGTTCCGGCACGGCCGTCACCGTGTCGAGCAGCAGAGCGGCGGGCTCCCCCACCAGCAGTCGCGCCGTCGCGTCCTCGAGCACCCGCAGCGAGCGGTGCGCGTGCCGCGCCGTCCGCCACGCATCGGTCTGCCGGAAGGTGTCGTTGAAGACCTCCAGCGACAGCGGGCCGCGGTAGCCGGCGCGCACCACGTGGGCCAGGAACGAGGGCAGGTCGAACCCGCCCTCGCCGGGGAAGAGGCGGTGATGGCGGCTCCAGCTCAGCACATCCATCGCCAGCAGCGGCGCATCAGCCAGTTGTACGAAGAAGATCTTCTCGCCAGGGATGCGCTCGATGCCTGCCGGGTCGTGCCCGCGCGACAGGATGTGGAAGCTGTCGAGGCAGACACCGAGCGCGTCGTTGCCGGCCAGTTCCACGATCCGCCACGACCGGCGGTAGTCGTCGACGTAGCGACCCCAGGCGAGCGCTTCGTACGCGATCCGCATCCCGCGCGTCGCAGCCAGGTCGGCCAGCCGCGACAGCTGGGAGGCGGACACCGCGTCGTCGTCGACGGTCGCCGTGGCCACGTTGCTGCACACCAGCACCGTGTCGATGCCGAGCCTGTCCATCAGCGCGAACTTGGCGTCCGCCCGGCGCAGCACGGCGCCGAACGCCTCCTCGCCGACGCCCTCCGCATCCCGAAACGGCTGATAGAGCGAGAGCGAGAGGCCGAGCCTGTCGCTCAGCGCGCGGAGCTCCTCCGGCGACTGCCGGGCGACGACGAGGTCCTGCTCGAAGATCTCGACAGCGTCGAACCCCGCGTCGGCCGCGGCGTGCAGCTTGTCGACGATGCCGCCGGAGAGGCAGACGGTCGCGATCGAGGTGCGCATCAGCGGCCGTCGGCGATCATCGCGAGGAAGTGGGCGTGCATGCGGAGCCTGTCGGGTTCGCTGCCGGTGATGAGCCGGAACGCGTCCGCCGCCTGCCCCACCGCCATCTGCCCGCCGTCGAGCACGCGACAGCCGACGGCCGTCGCTGCCGCGACCAGTTCGGTGACGACGGGTCGGTAGACGATGTCGGCCACCCAGAGATCCGGATGCAGGAGTGGCGCATCCAGGGGGATGCCGGGGTGCGAGTTCATCCCGATGTAGCTGGCGTTGACGAGGCCCGTCGCGGTCGACACGAGGCGTGCAAGTTCCACCGGAGCCGCAGACTCGACCCTGGTGTTGAGGTGCGCCGCCCCGGCGGAGGCGGCGAGTCCGCTCGCCGCACCGCGGTCGATGTCGACGATGGTGAGTCGCCCAGCGCCCGCGGCGAGGAGTGCGTGCGCGACAGCGGAACCGGCACCGCCTGCGCCGATCAGCACGACGGAGGAGAGGTCCGCGCCGGGCAGGCCGTGGGCGAGCGCCGCAGCGAAACCGGTCACGTCGGTGTTGTGGCCGACGAAACGGCCGTCCTGGAGGAGAACGGTGTTGACCGCGCCGACGGCCCGCGCCGCCGCGTCGACGGTGTCGAGGCCGCCGAGCACCTCGCGCTTGCACGGGTGGGTGATGTTGAAGGCCGAGAAGCCGAGCTCCCGGCCGGCGTCGAGGAGACGGCCGACCTCGTCAGCGCTCCGGCCGATCAGCGTGAGGTCGAGCGGCCGGTAGAGATAGCGCATCCCCTGCGCGTCGCCCTCCGCCTCGTGGAGTGCGGGCGTGAGCGATGGCAGCACTCCGTCGCCGATCAACCCGACGAGATACGACTCGCCCACCGTGCTCATGAAGACTCCTCGCCCGTGAATTGGATGCTGAAATTCGTTTGACAGCGGCCGTACCTTCTTTCTAACGTACCGTATGACTCATCCAACATTTGAGTAAGATCGGGCTCGCGGCCCGAGTGATCAGCGAGGACCACCATGGCGACTGCCGCTCCCCCCACCAAGACACCGCGTCGCGCCGCCGTCGCCAGCTTCCTCGGCTCGGCCGTCGAGTACTACGACTTCTTCATCTTCGGAACGGCGTCGGCGCTGATCTTCCCGCACGTCTTCTTCCCCGACGCGGACACGAACGCGCTCGTCATGTCGTTCGCGACGTTCGGGTTCGCGTACGTGGCCCGGCCGATCGGTGCGGTCTTCCTCGGTCACTTCGGCGACAGGATCGGGCGTCAGAAAGTGCTGGTCTTCACGCTCGTGCTGATGGGCCTGTCGACGTTCATCATCGGCTGCCTGCCGACCTTCTCGGCGATCGGCTGGTTCGCCCCGGTGCTCCTGGTGCTCTGCCGGCTGATGCAGGGGCTCTCCGCGGCCGGCGAGCAGGCGGGCGCCAGTTCGATGACGCTCGAACACGCGCCGGAGGACCGGCGCGCGTTCTTCACCTCGTGGACGCTGACCGGCACCCAGGGCGGGCAGATCATCGCCGCCCTCGCGTTCATCCCGATCCTTGCGGCGCCGGACGAGTTCACATATTCGATCGGGTGGCGCATCCCGTTCTGGCTGTCTGCCGTCGTGGTCGTCATCGCGTTCGTCGTGCGCCGGTCGCTCTCGGAGTCGCCCGACTTCGAGGAGGCGAAGAGCAAGGGCGAACTCGCCAAGCTGCCCGTCGCCGACCTGATGCGCGACCACTGGCGGGATGTGCTGCGCGTGGTGCTTTGCGCGACCGTGTCGGCGGTCTCCACCGTCTTCGGCAGTCTCGCCATCGCCTACGGGATCAGCGTGGGCGTCGAGAAGGAGCTCACGCTCTGGCTGGTCGTCGCGGCGAATGCCGTCGCGCTCGTGACCCAGCCGTTGTTCGGCCGCCTCGCCGACCGGATCGGCCGCAAGCCCGTCTTCGTCTACGGGGCGCTGGCGAGCGCCGCCCTCATGCCGTTCTATCTGCTGTCGATGTCGCAGCCGAACATGCTGCTGGTGTTCGCGCTCTCCGTCGCGACCTTCTCCTGCGGCTACGCGGCGGCGAACGCGGTCTGGCCGTCGTTCTACAACGAGATGTTCTCGCGCCGGGTGCGATTCTCCGGTGTCGCCATCGGCACCCAGCTCGGCTTCCTCGCCGCCGGCTTCGCGCCGAGCATCGTCACCGCCCTCGGCGGAACCGGGGACGACGGGTGGGTGGTCATCTCGATCTTCACGGCCTGCATCGCCGTGCTCGCCTCCGTCGCGGCACTCACGGCGCGGGAGACCGCTCACGTGCCGACCGACTCACTGGGTCATGACCGCGCATCCGGTGCGGTCGACGCGCTCGAACCCGCGGCGACCCGCTGAGCCGGCATCGGCCCCGAGACCTAGAGAACCGGAGACAGCGAAAGGGTGCGGCCGGAACTCCCGGCCGCACCCTTCCTGATTCGCTGACCTACGCGGCGACGCCTTCGCGGCGTCCACCGGGGCCGACGTACTGCGAGCTGCCGTAGCCGACGATGAAGTATCCGATGATGGCGAACAGCCAGAGCAGGAAGATGCTGAACGCAGCGCCCTTGGCGAACGCGCGTCCGACGCCGAGCGCGACGATGATCGCGACGACGATGTTGACGATCGGGATGAAGTACAGGATCACGAGCGCACCGTGGAACCCGCCGATCTTCACGAGCAGGTAGGTGTTGTAGATCGGGATGAGCGCACCCCAGCCCGGTTTGCCCGCCTTGGTGAACACGGGCCACAGGGCGATGACGACCAGGATGTAGCCGATGAGTCCGCCGATGACGGACGGCACAGGGTTGTATGCGGTGGTGTCGGTGGCGATCAGGCCGTCGGCGGCCAGGGCGATGGGGAACATGGGTGTCCTCTCTATGAACGAAATGACAGTATCCACTCAGGGAATCAACAGGGGGACGCCAGGTGAACCGGGCGTGTCGTGCGACCGACGGATTCCCGCCGTCGAGTATCGTCGCGGCGGCGGACGGCTGTCGCTCGGCCCCGCGGTTCGGGAGCCGTCCGGCCGCCGCCGCGACGAGTGTGAGGGGCCCGCGGCTAGCGCCGCGACACCAGGATGCGCGGCCCGGCAGCCCACGACGCCAGGCACAGGATGCCGGTGAACGCGAACGCGCCGACGAACGGCCACGCGCCGCCCAGCCCGGCCAGCGCCGCGAACACGATGGCGGTCGCTGCGAGCGAGATCGCCGAGCCGATCGCGTCGGCGATGGACAGCGCCGAACTGTTGAACCCCTGATTCTCGATCGTCGAATACTGCAGCGTGAGCACCCCGAGCCGGGGGTACAGGATGCCCATCCCGGCTCCGGCGAAGGCCCAGCCCACCACGACCACCACCGGCGACAGGTGGAACAGCGCCGTCAGCAGGAGCGACCCGACGGCGATGCTGAGGCCGAGTGATCCGAGCCACGCCGCCGTCCGATTGCGGAGCGCGGGGAACTTGCCCTGCACCCAGGAGGCCGTCGCCCAGCTCACACCGGCGGCGGTCAGTGCGAGGCCGGACAGCGCCGCCGACAGGCCGTACTCGGTCACGAGCAGCAGTGGCACGTACACTTCGGCCGCGAAGAACGTCCCGGCGACCAGGGCGCGCACGAGGATCACGCTCGGCAGCCCGCGTGCGGCACGGAGGGCACGCGCGGGCAGCAGCGGCCGGATGGCGACGATCGCGACCGCGACGGCGAACACCGGCGCGATCCACTGCACGGGTCCGCTGGCTTCGGCCGTCAGGTTGAGCGCGAGCACCGCGACGGCGACCAGCACGGCCCAGCCGATCCGCTTGACGTCGAGCGGCGGACGCTCCTCGCCCTCGTCCGGGCGGTGGACACCGCGCATGGCCGGCACGACCATCAGCATCGCGAGCACCGCGAGCGCGACGACGCCGAGGAACACCCAGCGCCAGCCGACCGACTCGGCGAGCGCACCGGCGATCAACGGTCCGATGAGCGACGGGATGACCCAGGCGGCCGCGAACCCGGCGAAGATCTTGGCGTGCAGGTTCGGCGGGTAGACGCGCGCGACGATCACATACAGCGCCACGGTCAACGCGCCGCCACCGAACCCGTGGATGAGCCTGCCGGCCACGAAGACGCCCATGTTCTGCGCCGTGCCCACCACGAGCAACCCGACCACGAACATCCCGACGGAGGCGAAGAGCGCGTTGCGTGGGCTGCCCCTGTCGCACCAGGCGCCGGCGAGCACCATGCCGACGACGCTGACCGCGAGGGGTCCGGCGAACGCGAACGCGTACAGCCCTGCACCGTCGAGCTCGCGGCTCACGGTCGGCATGATCGTGGTGACGGCGAGAGCCTCGAACGCCGCCAGCATGATCAGCGCGCACATCCCGATGCTGACCCAGCGGTAGCGCGGGCTCAGCACCCCGCCCGGCGGGGGCAGGTCGGCGACCGGCGCCCCCTGCTGGGCGGGCGCAACGGTGCCTTCGATGTCGTCACTGGTCATGGTGCGAGCCTATGACCTCAACTACGGTTGAGGTCAATGACTCCCTCCGAACCCATCCTGAGCGTCGGCGACCTCGCCTCCCGCAGCGGCGTCGCCGTCTCCGCCCTGCACTTCTACGAACGCCAGGGCCTGATCAGCAGCGAGCGGACCGCAGGCAACCAGCGTCGCTACCGGCGCGACGTACTGCGCCGGGTCGCGTTCATCCGGGTGTCGCAGCGGGTGGGGGTGCCGCTCGCCGAGATCCGGATCGCCCTGGACTCCCTGCCAGAAGGGCGGACACCGACGAAGAAGGACTGGGCGCGGCTCTCCCGGCTCTGGCGGGATGCGCTCGACGAACGCGTCAGCGACCTGGAGCACCTGCGCGACGACCTCACCGGCTGCATGGGGTGCGGCTGCCTGAGCCTGCGCACCTGTGCCCTGCAGAACCCGGCGGACGAGCTCGGCGGGCACGGACCGGGCCCACGGAGGTGGGTCGAAGACTGACCGGCCGCCGCTGCCCGCTCAGCCTGCCGCTGCCCGCTCAGCGCGGCGCGGCGGTGGAGGCGCGGACGATCAGCGCCGGCTGCACGTTTCCGGGATGCGGTTCCTCGGTCGACTCGATCTCGGCGACCAGCCGGGCGACGCAGCGGCGGCCGAGCTCGGCGAAATCCTGCCGGACGGTCGTGAGCGGAGGGCAGAAGTGCGCGGCCTCCGGGATGTCGTCGAAGCCGACGATGCTGAGGTCGGCGGGGATGTCCCTGCCGAGATCGCGGGCGGCGTGCATGACGCCGAGCGCGAGCTGGTCGTTCGAGGCGAAAACGGCGGTGACGCTCGGGTCTGCGAGGAGCTCCCTCCCCGCCGCGTAGCCGGACTGCGCAGACCAGTCGCCGCGGATCGGTGGAAGCACGTCGATCCCGGCCGCGCGGCACTCCTCCTCGAAACCCTGCAACCTCGCCTGCGCCTCGATCCAGCCGAGCGGACCGGAGACGTGGACGATCCGGCGGTGACCGAGGTCGATCAGGTGCCTCGTCGCGGCGCGCGCTCCCGCGAGCTGATCGACGGACAGCTCCTTCTCCGCGTATCGGTCGCCGGCCTGGAGTGTCACATACGGCACGTCGAAGCCAGTGGCAGCGATCTGGTCGAGGATCCTGTCCTGCGGGGCGATCACGACGATGCCCTCCACGGCCTGCGCGAGCAGATGGTCGATCCCGTCGGCGATGCTTTCCGCGCTGAGGTCGGCGAGCTGCGCGACGGCCACGTAGTATCCGGCTTCGCGTCCGGCGTTCTGGATCGCGCCCATGCTCGACACCGGTCCGTAGAGCGACGCGGCGGAGGCGGCGAGCACCCCGAGCGTGTTGGAGCGCGCCGTGACCAGGGCCCGCGCCGCGCGGTTGGGGCGGTAGTGCAGCTCGTCCATCGCCTGCACCACCCGCTCGCGCGTGGACGCGCGGATGCTCGGGTGGCCGTTCAGAACGCGTGAGACCGTCTGGTGCGACACCCCGGCGACGCGCGCGACATCGCGCATACTGGCTGCCCGACCGGCGACTTCCTCGTGCGTCACCCCCCAATTATGCGTGCCGTCGACCCGTGCGCCCGCCACCCGCCATCGAGTCCGAACTTATTCCCGGGTGCGCTCGGCATGCCGCGTGAACACGTTCGGTGTCGATCGCCAGGGGCGGATGATCACAGCGGCGAGCGCGAGGGCGAGCGGGAAGACGAGATGCCAGCCGGCGAGCGCGAGCAGCCCGGCCGCGAAGACGCAGGAGGCCAGCGACATCCACCAGCCGACGGAGCGCCGGGGCAGCAGCACCAGCGCGGAGGCGACGCCGAGCGCGTAGACGGCCGCGGCGATGCTGGTGTGCACCAGGATGAACGGCTGCAGGTCGCCGCTGGCCAGGACCACCACCGAGTAGAGCCCCATGACGACGGCCGACAGCAACAGGCCACGGCGGGCGATGCCCCCGTTCTCGGCACCACGCCCGAACCAGCGGGGTAGGTCGCCGTCGCGTCCCATCGCGGCCCCCAGCTTGCTGAACGCCGCCAGGTACGCGTTGAAGACTCCGGTGACGACGATGGCCGCGATCACGGCGACGACGATCCCGCCGCCCTTCCCGAACGACACGACCACGAGGTCGAGCAGCGGCACGGCGCTCGTGGATGCTGAGCCGCCGAGCACCAGCACGGTCACGGTCTGGATGGCGAGGTAGGCGACGGAGACGATCACGAGGGCGAGCGCGGTCGCGCGCGGGATGTCGCGCTTCGGGTTGCGGAACTCGCCGCCGATCCCGGCCACGGCCTCCCAGCCCGCGAACGCCCAGATGTACAGGTTCATCGCGAGTCCGACGCCCTGCCAGCCGTGCGGGAGCAGCGGCTGCAGGTTGGCGGGGTCGGCGTGCGGGACCGCCGCGGTCAGCACGAAGACGAGAACGGCGACAAGGGCAGCCGAAAGCACGAGCTGCAGCCAGCCGGCGAACCGGACGCCGAACGCGGTGACGATCACCGGGATCACCATGAGGCCGATCGCGATGAGGGTGGTGGTCAGCGCATCCCCGCCGAGGACGGCCACGACGTATCGCGCCGTCATCAGCGCGGCGATCGGCGCACCGATCGGCGTGCCGAAGAAGAACCAGTAGCTGATGATGCGCGCGGCCGTCGGCCCGAACGCCCGGCGCGCGAACGTCGCGACACCGCCCGCATCCGGATGCCGTCTGGAGAGCGCGGCGAAGGTGGCGGCCAGCGGGATGGAGATGAGAGCGAGGGCGGCGACCGCGATGATCGAACCGGGGCCGGCGACGGAGGCGGCGAGCGCCGGAAGCACCAGGATGCCGGTGCCGAGGACGGCGGCGACGTAGAGTGCCGTTCCGCCCGCGACGCCGAGGTGCCCGCGAGGTTCGGAGCGATCGTCGCTGGGTGCTGTGCCGCGAGCACGCGTGATCGAGGGCCCGCTCTCCGTCATGTCTCCATGATGGCGCGGACCCCCGACATCGGCTACTTCGTCAGGTCGTAGAGCGTGGTTCCTCCGACCGTGGTTGCGGTGTAGTTCGCCGCGACCCAGCTCGCGATGGCACTGGAGGCGCTGCTCCCGCCGTTCGACTGGCCGACGCCTCCACCGATGAAATAGTGGATCTTGCCGGCGGCGACGTACGCCTTGAACTGCGCGAGCGTCGGCGACGGGTCGGAGCCGTTGAAGCCGCCGATCGGCATCACGGCCTCCTGCGAGGCCAGCTGGTAGCCGGCCGCCGAGTTGGAGCCGATCGCGGCGGCGACCCAGGTGTACGACGACGCGTTCTTCCTGAGGAGCGCTGTGACGGTGGAGCTGACGTTCGACGATCCGAGTAGGCCGCCCATCCCGCCGCCCTGGGCGCCGGTCCCGGTGCCGCCGGGTGCAGTGCCGGTTCCCGTGCCCGTTCCCGTTCCGGTGCCGGTCTGGGTTCCGGTTCCACCCTGGGTCGTACCGGTGCCGCCGGGAGGCGTGAAGCCGCCCCCGGTCCCGCCCTGCGTCGTGCCGGTGCCGCCTGGCGCGGTTCCCGTTCCGCCCGGCGCGCCGCCGAATCCGCCACGGCCGCCGCCCGCACCTCCGCCACCCGGGCCGCCCATCGACCCGGAGACCGTTGGACCTGCCGTGACGATCGAGCCAGTGTGCCCGGTGGTGACGGTCTCGACCGAGTACGCGGCGGGTGCGAGCAGTGCGGCGACGAGGGTGGTCGCGATGGTCGCTCCGGCGAACATCCTGCCCCGGGGCGGCAGCACGAGCAGCACGGCGCCGATGACGGCGAGCACCATCACGACGATCTTGAGCCAGGGCAGCCAGTCGGCCGCCCTGTCGAGCAGCACCCACGCCCACACGGCCGTTCCGATGAGCGTCGCAGCCGACAGGATGCGCACCCACAGCTTCTCCCGCGCCGACCAGGCCGCCGCGGCCCCGATCGCGACCGTCCCGGCGAGCGCCGGGGCGAGCGCGATCGTGTAGTAGGCGTGGAAGATGCCGGCCATGAAACTGAAAGCGAGCGAGGTGACGATGAGCCAGCCGCCGAAGAGCAACAGCGTCGCACGGCGGGCGTCCGTCCGCTTCGCCCCGCGTCCGAGCACCAGCGCGAGCACGAACAGCACGAGCGCTGCGGGCAGCAGCCAGGTGATCTGGCCGCCGATCTCGTTCTCGAACAGGCGGAAGATGCCGGTCGAGCCCCACATCCCCCCTCCGGTGGCGCCGCCGCCCGCGCCTCCGGTGACGCTGCCGGTCTCGTTGCCGGTGAGGCGGCCGAGCCCGTTGTATCCGAAGGTCAGCTCCAGGAAGCTGTTCGTCTGCGAGCCGCCGATGTACGGCCGCAGCGAGGCCGGCACCAGCTCCACGATCGCGACCCACCACCCCGCCGCCACGATCACGGCGCCGAGGGCCGCGAACAGGTGGCCGAACCGCTTCTTCCACGAGACGGGGGCGACCCCGAGGTACACACCGGCGAGCACAGGCAGGATGAGAAAGGCCTGAAGCTGCTTGGTCAGGAACCCGAACCCGACCGCCACGCCGGCCAGCAGCAGCCAGCGCATCCTGCCGGACTCGATGGCGCGGAGGGTGAAATAGGTGGCGGCGGTCAGCAGCAGCACGAGCAGCGCATCCGGATTGTTGAACCGGAACATCAGCGCGGCGACCGGGGTGATCGCCAGCACCCCTCCCGCGAGCAGCGCGGTCTGCGCCGAGAAGTGCCTGCGGACGATGCAGTAGACGATGGCGACGGTCGCGACGCCCATCAGCGCCTCCGGCACCAGGATGCTCCACGAGCTGAGGCCGAAGATCCTCACCGAGAGGGCCATGATCCACAGGCTCGCTGGCGGCTTGTCGACGGTGATCGAGTTGGCGGCGTCGCTGGAGCCGTAGAAGAACGCCTCCCAGTTGACGCTGCCCGCCTGCACGGCGGCCGAATAGAAGGAGTTGGCGTATCCACTGGCCGCCAGATCCCAGAGGTACAGGATCGCGGTGACGCCGAGCAGGCCGAGGAGCGCCGGTCGCTCCCACGCCGCGCTGCCGACGCGACCTCTGATCAGCCGGCGGCCCGCTGCTCGCAGGCGGCCTCCGGCGTGCGGCTGCTCGTATACCGGGTACTCCACGGCGGGGCGGTCCTGCGTTGTGGTGGTCATGATCCGTTCACTTCCTGTCGGATGTCGGTCTGTCGGAGGTCGTGCTCTGGAATCGAGTGGTCCCGAATTGCCGTGAGCGCATCCTGTGTTGCGGCAATTCGGGACCACTCGATCGGGATGGGGACGGGCGCGGGGCGCGCGGACCCGGCGGGAACGGGCGGCGCGGCGGGGGACGTCGCCGGGACGGGCGGCGCGGTGGGGCGACGGGAGGCGCGGAAGACCCAGAGGCGCAGGAGGACGAAGCGCACCAGGGTCGCCGCGAGGTTCGCGACGGTGAGCACGACGAGCTCTGCGCGGGCGCCGGCGGTCGGCGCGGCCGCGTGCAGGACGGCGAGCGAGCCCGAGGTCATCGCCCAGGCGATGCCGAACACGATCAGGCCCTGGAACTGGTGCCGGACCGCGCCGTTCCTCCCCCGGACGCCGAAGGTGAACCTCCGGTTCGCCCCGGTGTTCGCAATCGTCGTGATGAGCAGGGCGGCGAAGTTCGCGAGCTGCGCGGCCATCACCCCCTGCAGCAGCAGGTAGAGCACCGCGTACGCAGCGGTCGACAGCACCCCGACGACGCCGAACCGCACCACCTGGCCGAAGAAGCTGGGCGGCCGGGGCGGATCGAACGGGCGCCTCCCGAGTTCGGCGTACACCGACTCGAGCGGGATGCGCCCTCTGGCGATGTTGGTGCCGACCCTGAGCATCCCTTTGAGGTCTTCGCCGGCGGTCGAGACGATGTCGACGGAACTGTGCGGGTCGTCCACCCAGTCCACCGGGATCTCGTGGATGCGGAGCCCCGCCCGCTCGGCGAGGATCAGCAGTTCGGTGTCGAAGAACCACGCGTCGTCTTCGACCAGCGGCAGCAGCCGGTCGGCCACCTCCCGCCGGATCGCCTTGAAACCGCACTGCGCGTCACTGAAGCTGACGGCCATCGTGCGGCGGAGCAGCAGGTTGTAGCTGCGGGAGATGAACTCGCGCTTGCCTCCGCGGGTGACCCGCGAGCTGTGGCCGAGCCGGGTGCCGATGGCGAGGTCGGAGTGACCGGAGAGCAGAGGGGCGACGAGGGGAGGGAGGGCGGCGAGGTCGGTGGAGAGGTCTTCGTCGAGGTAGACCAGGACCTCGGCCGGGGACGCGCCCCACACCTGTTTGAGGGCGCGACCGCGACCCTTCAGGGCGAGGTGCACCGCGACGACGCCAGGAAGCTCGGCCGCCAGGGCGTCGGCGATCGCGGCCGTGGCGTCCGTGCTCGCGTTGTCGGCGATCGTGATGCGCCAGGTCTGGTCGATCTGGCCGGTCAGGTAGGCGTTGAGCTGACGGATGGACTGTTCGAGCGTCGCCTGCTCGTTGTAGACGGGCACGACGATGTCGAGCGACAGGGGTGAGAGTGAGTGCGACATGCAGGCAACACTCGCGTCGTTACATTCCTGTGACCTTTGCTGGTCCTATGCGGAATGAATGCATTTCCTCCGGGGTCGCTATGCGCCGCCGATCAGAGCCCTGCGTGCGCCGCCAGCACCTCCACCGCGAGCCGCCAGTCACTCGACGGAGCTCCCTCGCCCTCGCCCTCCTCCTCGCCGGGCAGCCGCGCGACGAACGACGGCCACGCCGCGCCCTCCGTGCGCACCTCCTCGATCAGCCCGAGATACTCGCCGCCGTAATAGACCTCCCACGCCGCCGTCGCCGTCGGGCTGTACATGAGGGTGAGGGGCGTCGTCCCATAGCTGTAGACGGCGTGCTGGTGATCGAGCTGTTTCCCCGCCATGTCCGGCAGAGTATGCGCTATCGCGTCCAGGCGGTAGACGGCGGCGGCAGGTATTGCGGAGTGAGACGCTCAGGCCACCGAGAGGTCGCCACCGGACGGGGTGAGCTCGTGCGTCGCATCCACGGCGTCCGACACCACATCCTCCAGTCGTCCGCGCACCGCGAAAGCCGCCCGCTGCCGTCCCGCCCCGCCGCCGACGGCCACGATCCGCTCCAGGCCGTCCCGCACGAGTGCGGTGTCCCCGTTCGCGGCGAGAGCATCCCCGATGTGGCCGACCAGCGCATCCAGTGCGTCGGCGATATCGCCGCCGGACCCGTGCACCGGATGCGGGAGCATGCCCTGCACACCGGTCAGCGCCGCCTGCCACCCGGCCAGCCGGAGCGCGGCGGTCGGCAGATCGGACGGCACGATGCCCGCGCGCCACTCCGCAGCGGCGGTGTCGACCAGTGCGCGCACGACAGCGGCGAGCACCACCGTGTCCCGCGCATCGAGGCAGACGTCGGCGATGCGCACCTCCACGGTCGGCTGCTTGTGCGACAGCCGGGCGTCCAGGTACACCATCCCGTAGTCCAGGATCACCCCGGTGTCGAGCAGAAGCCGCTCGAACCGGTCGTACTCGTCGACCGAGCCGAAGACCTCCGTGGGCCCCGCGCTCTGCCACTGGTGCCAGGTGAGGAACCGGAAGCTCGCGTATCCGGTGTCGCCGCCGTCCGCGAACGGGGAATTGGCGCTCAACGCGAGAAGCACCGGAAGCCAGGTGCGGATACGGTCGAGGATCGCGACGCCCTCCTCGCGGGAGGCGATGCCGACGTGCACATGGCAGCCGCAGACGAGCGTCTTGTGCGCGGTGGCGCCGTAGCGTCGCATCATCTCGCTGTAGCGCGCCTTCTCGGTGGGATGCGGCTGGAACGGCATCGGCGACATGGCCAGCGCGACCGCGCGCACCCCGAGCGGACGGACCAGCTGATCCGCCGCGACGCGACCGGCGATGATGTCGGCGAGCAGCTCGTCCGTCGACGTCGTCGGCCTGGTCTGCGTCTCGAGCATCTCCTGATGGATCTCCGCCGACACCTCGGGGGTGCTCTCCCCGGAGACCGGTCTGGCGAGCTCATCGGCCGCTGCGACGGCGAGCGCCTGCGGCGCGACGGCCCGCGGGGTCCCGGTGTGCTCGTCGACGAGCAGCAGTTCTTCCTCCACCCCGAAAGTCCTCATGCACCAACTATCCGCGCCAGCACCTGCCCTGGCCAGTCCCCCACCAGGAATGCGTCCGTTTTCGTGTAACCGCACGACTCATAGAACCGGACGAGATCGCCGGTCCCTCCCGCGTAGCAGTCCACCCGGAGGAGGGTGACACCCGCGGCCAGAGCCTGCTCGTCCGCGAACGCGAGCAGCGATCGTCCCGTGCCTTTCGCACGCGGGTCCCGCGAGCCGATCAGCACCTTCACATACAGTTCCGGCTCCGTTGCGGCGGGGACGTAGTCGGTCGCATCCCCGAGGATGAGCGCGCCGACCACCCCGGCCTCCGGATGCTCGGCCACCCACGCGCCAGGTCCAGCCAGCCACGCGTTCACCCTGTCCACCTGCTTCTGCTGGGCCGAGAACGGCTCGGACCCCCACTGCCCGGTGTTGCCGATGCTGACGAACCAGGCGACCGCATCGTCGAAGAGGCCGAGGACGGGTGCGGCGTCGGACGGGGTGGCTGGGCGGATCGTCATGCCACCATCATCCCGCGTGCTCCGGCTCGTGCACAGGCGGCGCATCCCCGTCCAGCGCCTCCACGCGCTCTCCCTTGTCCCGCCCGCCGAACCGGAACGGCGCCGTGATCGTCGGGAGCAGTGTGCGCCAGCGGATCGCGAACAGCGCGAGGGCGAGCACCGCATAGACCGCGGACACGATCAGCCTCGCCTCCGTCGAGGTGAACACGAACGTGGCAGCGAACAGCACGAACAGCGCCGCGGCCCAGCGCCCGCTGAACCGGAGTGTGAGCAGCATCGCGACGCCCAGGATGGTCTGCGTGGCGGTGAGCGTGAACTCCTCCACCTGGCGTGCATCCATCGGAAGGGCGGGGCCCCCGCCGCCGATCAGGTGGGCGATCGGGAGGGTGCCGACCAGCGCCGTCCACTGGTTGACCTTGCTGGCGAGCAGGATGCCGATGCCCATCCGTGCTTTGCCTCGGAGGGCGAAGATCACGGCGATGACGAACTCGGGTGCCTCCGAAGCGAGCGGCGCCAGCCACTGCACCAGCAAGAAGTCATCGATCCCGAGCGAGCGGCCGCCCTCCACCAGACTGGTCGCGAACGGTTCGGCGAGCAGCAGGATGATGACGGCCGCCAGGACGAAGATCGCGATCACCGTGGTGCGGCGAGCGCGGGTCGGCAGCGTTCCGATGCTGTGCGCGACGCCGACGAGCTCCGGCTCGTCGCTCTCGCCGGTCGACACCCGCCACAGGTAGTAGGCGAATAAGGCGAGCAGAACGACGCCGAGGACCACGTGGATCTGCCCGGTCAGCGGGATCGCGAGGGTGAGCACGGAGGCGATCAGGAGCAGCCCCAGCTCCACGCGGTTGTCCCGGGGAAGGGTGATGGCGAACGGCGTGGCCTGCACATCCGGATCAGCTGGCGTGCGCCGGTTGCGGGCGGCACGGAACGCGACGAACGCCACCAGCAGGATAAACGGCCAGCCGAACCCGAGCAGCAATCGGTTCGACCCGGTCATGTTCGCCGCCGCGTACTGCGCCTGCGACGGGTCGGAGCCCGCGGTGAAAGCGAAGTACAGGTCGATCGCGTACTCGGGCAGGATCGCGATGATCGCGAGCAGCCCCACGGCGAGGCCGCCGGAGATGTCGACCTCCGCCGCCTCTCCTGCCCAGGCGAGGGCGAAGGCGGCGGCGACGATCGCGACGCCGAAGGCGAGCACGCCGACGAGTGGAGGGACGTGCACGCCGGTCAGCCGCAGCGCGAGGCCTTGCGCGGCGATCAGTCCAACGATCCCGAGCGGGAGGACGAGGCGGCGCCAGGCGGAGGCGGAGCGAGTTGGGCCGGAGCGGGTGGGCGCTGCGGGATGGTGCGGATTCGACACGGGGAGACCCTTTCGATCACAGGCAGCGACCGAGAGGAACGCAGGGGTGGACTCGGTCGCCGTGAATGGCCGACCGAAGGTCTCGTTCGCCCGCGCGCTGGACGCGCTGCGGGTGGTGCGCCGGGCCGGTCTCCGTGACCGGCCAGTATGTCGACGAACCGCGTCGCCGTCTCCGCACGCTGCGACGAGTCGCGCTGCGCGGTTCCGGCGGTGGGAACTACTCCCCTTCGATGTCGTCCATCCTGCCCGGGATGCGCGCGAACCTGTGAGCCGGCCGGGTGTTCTCCCAGCGTTTAGGCCGGCCTGACATTCGCACCGAGGCCGACCTCATTCCGCGGTTCGGCCGCCCGAGAGGAGAAGCTCGACGATCGGTTCGGGATGCGAGAGCGCGGCGAGGTGCCCGCCGGGGACCAGGTGCGCGTCCAGTGCCAGTCGTTCGCGTGCGACCCGCTGCTGCAGGGCGGGAGGGAACAGCCGGTCGTCGCGTCCGGCGATGACCGTGACGGGGACGTCCGGCCAGCCGGGGAAGTCCGCGGGCTCGGCGAACATGGCCGCGGAGTCTTCACCCGGCTCGTGCTGCATCAGCGCCTCCCTCTCCTCCGGAGACAGGTCGTGGAAGAAGTAGAGGTCGAGATCGAACCCGGCGTCGGGATCGCGCCCCTCCGCGATGTCGTTCGCGCGCATGGCGTCGCCGTGGCCGACCGCCTCCCACCAGCCGCCCGCCGTCTCGCCCGGCACGGGGATCATCGCGTTCACGAACACGATCCGGCTCACTGGGAGACGCTGGGCTGCGAGCGCGGCCGTGAAGCCGCCCATCGACTGCGCGACGAGCACGACATCGTCGGCGCCGTCGGCTGCGGCGACCACGGAAGCGGTGTATTCGGCCAGCCCGCGGCCCTCGCCGACCTCGAGGTCGACGGCGACCGCCTCCAGGCCCTCCGCCTGCAACTGCTCGACAACGCTGTGCCAGATGTAGCCCGCGCCTCCCGCGCCCGGAACGAGGACGTAGCGCATCAGATGGTCAGCGTTCCGTCGGCGTTGATCGTCCAGTCCGGGTTGTACGCGACCTCCCAGACGTGTCCGTCGAGGTCGGCGAAGTAGCCGGAGTACCCGCCCCAGAACACCCGCTCCGCCGGCTTCAGGATGCGCGCCCCCGCCGCCTCCGCCTCCGCGAATACCCGGTCGACGGCTTCTTCCGACGGCTGGTTGATGGCGATGGTGATGCCACTGAACGTGCCGTCGATGGGATGCTTCGCGTCGTCGGCGAGCGCGTCCCTGCCGAAGAGCCCGAGCGCGATCCCCGGCAACTGGTAGAAGCACACGCCGTCGAGCGCCTCGGTCGGCACCCACCCCAGCCCCTCCTCGTAGAAGTGCCGCGCGCGCCCCAGATCGGCCACGCCAAGGGTGATGAGACTCACTCGCTGATCCATGCCCCCGACGCTACCTGCACCGCCCGACACCCGCCAGCGTCAGCGGGTGGGTGGGCGCGGGTGAACCGCGCCCGCCCCGGAAGAACTAGCGGGCGAGGGCCTGGTCGATGTCGGCGAGGAGGTCGGAGACGTCCTCGATGCCGACGGAGAGGCGAATGACGTTGTCGGGGACCTCGAGCTCGGTGCCGCGGACGGAAGCGTGCGTCATTTCGGACGGGTAGCCGATCAGGGACTCCACGCCGCCGAGCGACTCTGCCAGCTGGAAGACCTCCGTCGACTCCGCGAACCGGCGGGCCGCCGCAGCTCCCCCGCTCAGGGCGACGGAGAGCATCCCGCCGAAGCCGCTCATCTGGCGGGCGGCCAGCTCGTGGCCGGGGTGCGTCGGCAGGCCGGGGTAGTAGACCGCATCGATGCCCGCGCGGCCGACCAGCGCTTCCGCGATGGCCTGCGCGTTCTCGGTGTGGCGCTGCATTCGCACCGCGAGCGTCTTGATGCCGCGGGTGGTGAGCCACGCATCCATCGGTGCAGACACCGCGCCGGCGGCGAACTGGATGAATTGGACCCTGCTCGCCAGCTCGTCGTCATTGAAGACGAGGGCGCCGCCGAGCACGTCGGAGTGGCCGCCGAGGTACTTCGTGGTGGAGTGCGCGACCACGTCGGCGCCGAGCGACAGCGGCTGCTGCAGCGCGGGCGACGCGAACGTGTTGTCGACGACGACGAGCGCGCCGACCGCGTGACCGAGCTCCGCGAGGGCCGCGATGTCGCTGATCTTCATCAGCGGGTTGCTCGGGGCCTCGATCCAGAGCACGCGCGTGCGCTCCGTCTTCAGGGCGGCGCGCACCGCGTCCAGGTCGGTGAGGTCGACCGTGGTGTTCGTGATGTCCCACGCCCCGTGGATGCGGTTGATCAGCCGGTGGGTGCCGCCGTAGACGTCGTTGCCGAGCACGACGTGGTCTCCCGGCTTCAGGACGGCGCGCAGCAGCGCGTCCTCCGCTGCGAGCCCGGACGCGAACGACAGCGCGCTCGTCCCGCCTTCGAGAGCGGCGAGCAGTGTCTCCAGGGAGGTGCGGGTGGGGTTGCCTCCGCGGCTGTACTCGTAGCCGCCGCGCAGACCGCCGACGCCGTCCTGGACGAACGTGGACGTCTGGTAGATCGGCGGGATGATCGCGCCGGTCGTCGGGTCGAACTCCTGGCCGACGTGGATCGCCTGTGTTGCAAACTTCATGGTTCTGGCTGCTGCTTTCTGTGAGGAGCAATCGAGTCCGAACGTCTTCACGCCGGGCCTCGCCGTGTCGCGTGAAGAAGTCCGGAGTCGTTTATTCGCTGAGGAAGTTGAGGAGGTCCTGCCTGGTGAGGACGGCGACGGGCTTGCCGTCCTCTGTGACGAGGAGGGCGTTCTCGGTGGCGAGCGCGGCGCGGGCCGCGCTGACCGGCTCGTTGACGCCGATCAGCTGCAACGGGGCACCGACGTGCGCTCCGATGTCGTCGGTCATCTGCGCGCGGCCGCTGAACACGGCGTCGACCAGCGACGTCTCGTCCAGGGCGCCGGCCACCTCGCCCATCACCACGGGCGGTTCGGCCGTGAGCACGGGGAGCTGCGAGACGCCGTACTTGTTCATGATCTGGATGGCGTCGCGCACCGTCTCCGACGGGTGCGTGTGCACCAGGTCTGGCAGGTCGCCGCGCTTGGTCTTGACCACGTCGTGCACCGTCGCTTCGTCTGGAACATCGCTGAAGCCGTAGGAGCGCATCCATTTGTCGTTGAAGATCTTGGCGAGGTAGCCGCGGCCGCCGTCCGGCAGGATCACGACGACGATGTCATCCGCGCTGAGGTCTTTCGCCGCACGGAGCGCCGCTGCGACCGCCATGCCGCTCGAACCGCCGACCAGGATGCCCTCCTCGCGGGCGAGTCGACGCGTGACGTGGAAGGACTCGGCGTCGGAGATCGCGATGACCTCGTCGACGACGCTCGGGTCGTACGCGCCCGGCCAGAAGTCCTCGCCGACGCCCTCGACGAGGTACGGCCGCCCGGTTCCTCCGGAGTAGACCGACCCCTCGGGGTCTGCGCCGATCACGCGCACGCTGCCCTCCGACGCCTCTTTGAGGAAGCGCCCTGTGCCGCTGATCGTGCCGCCCGTGCCGACGCCGATGACGACGTGCGTCACCTTCTGGTCGGTGTCGCGCCAGATCTCCGGACCGGTGGTCTCGTAGTGGCTGCGCGGGCCGTTGGGGTTGAAGTACTGGTTGGGCTTGAAAGCGCCGGGGATCTCCGCCGCGAGTCGGTCGGAGACGCTGTAGTACGACTCAGGATGCTCCGGCGCCACCGAGGTCGGCGTCACCACGATCTCCGCGCCGTAGGCGGTGAGGACGTTGCGCTTGTCCTCCCCCACCTTGTCCGGCAGGACGAAGACGCAACGGTATCCGCGCTGCTGGGCGACGAGCGCGAGCCCGACGCCGGTGTTGCCGCTCGTCGGTTCGACGATCGTTCCGCCGGGCTTCAGCAGCCCCTCTTTCTCCGCAGCGTCGATGATGCGGGTTGCAATGCGGTCCTTCGACGAACCTCCGGGGTTCAGGTACTCGAGTTTGACGAGTACCGTCGCCGCGATTCCGTCGGTCAGCCTGTTGAGCTTCACGAGCGGAGTGTCGCCGACCAAGTCGATGATGGTCTCTGCGTAATTCACGCGACCCACCGTAACAGTGACGCATGCCGACCGCCCGTACAATTACGTCATGCCTGTGTCCGACCTCTCGACCGTGGCCCAGGATTACCTCAAAGTCATCTGGTCGGCCACCGAGTGGTCGGAGACCCCGATCACGGTCAAGCAGCTCGCCGAGCGTCTCGGCGTCCGCGCCGCGACCATCTCGGACGGCATCCGCCGCCTCGCCGATCAGGGGATGCTCGTGCACGAGCCGTACGGCGGCATCGAGCTGACGGAGACGGGCCGCCGCCACGCGGTGATGATGGTGCGCAGGCACCGTCTGCTGGAGACGTTCCTGGTGGAAGAACTCGGCTACGGCTGGGATGAGGTGCACGACGAGGCGGAGGTCCTCGAGCACGCCGTCTCCGACACCCTCGTCGAGCGCATCGACCGCCGCCTCGGCTTCCCGTCCCGCGACCCGCACGGCGACCCCATCCCGAGTGCGGACGGCACCCCGCACCGACCGGATGCGACCCCGCTGCTGTCCGCACGCACCGGCGTTCCGCTCACCGTCTCGCGCATCTCCGACGCCGAACCGGCGATCCTCCGCTACCTCGCCGAGCGCGGCATCGTGCCGGACGCGGAGCTGACCGTGGACGAGCACAGGGAGTTCGCGGGCGACGTGACCGTGCGGCTGGGCGACGCGGAGATCGTGCTCGGCCAGACGGCGGCCGGCGCGGTGTGGGTGGCGAGCAGCTGACCGGCGTCAGCCGATCCAGCGTCAGCCGATCCACTGCCCCACCGTCAGCACCACCAGCGCGATGTTGAGCACGACCACGAGCGCCGCGATGCCGACGCCCGCAACACGCATCCAGACGCCGTCCGCCCTGTCGCCCATCACCGCTTTCGACGCGGTCAGCCGCAGCAGCGGAATCATCGCGAACGGGATGCCGAGGCTCAGGAACACCTGGCTGATCACGAGGGCCCAGGTCGGCTCGACGCCGAGTGCGAGGATCACGATGGCCGGGATGAGCGTCACCACCCTCCGCGTCAGCAACGGGATGCGCACCTTAAGGAGTCCGGCCATGATCGTCGCCCCCGCGTAGCTCCCCACCGATGTGGAAGCGAGCCCGGACGCGAGCAGGCCGACCGCGAACGCGATCCCCACCACCGGCCCGAGCGCCGCCGTGATGGCCGCGTGCGCCCCCTCGATCGTGTCGGTGCCTCCCACTCCGCCGAGCGACGCCGCGGCGAGCAGGAGCATCGCTATGTTGACGGCCCCGGCGAGGACGAGCGCCGCCACGACGTCGACGCGGGTTGCGCGGAGGAGCGTGCGCCGTGCCTCCGGTGTCGCAGCGTGGCCGTGCCGGTCGCGGGACAGCGCGGAGTGCAGGTAGATGGCGTGCGGCATGACCGTGGCGCCGAGCATACTGGCGGCGAGCAGCACGGTGGGAGCCCCGTCGAGGCGCGGCACGAGCCCCGCAGCCGCCGCGCCCCAGTCGACCGGGCTGACGACGAGCCCGGCGAGGAAGCCGATCGCGATCACGCCGAGCAGGCCGAGGATGACGGCCTCGAACGGCCGCTGCCCTCTGCGGGACTGGATGGCGAGGATGCCGATGGAGACCACGCCGACGATCAGGCCGCCGAGCGGCAGCGGTAGGCCGAACAGCAGGTTGAGGGCGATGGCCCCGCCGATCACCTCGGCCAGATCGGTGGCTGCTGCGACGAGTTCGGCCTGCACCCAGAAGGCGCGCCTGCCGCCTGTGCCGAGCCGGGCGCCGAGAAGTTCCGGCAGGCTGCGGCCGGTGACGATCCCGAGCTTCGCCGACTGGTATTGCACGAACACCGCGATCACGTTGGCGGCGACGAGCACCCAGACCAGCAGGTAGCCGTATTGGGCGCCGGCGGTCAAGTTGGCGGCGACGTTGCCGGGGTCGACGTAGGCGATGGCGGCGACGAAGGCGGGGCCGAGCAGGAACCAGAGGCGGGTGGACGGGCGGCGCCCGCGCGTGGTTCGCTGGTCGCGTTCTGCGACGGCGTCCGCCATCGGCCACCTCCCTAACCTGAATGTTAGACCAGCCTAACATTCAGTGGGAAGCGGTGCGAGGGATCAGCGGGAGATTCAGTCGCCGAGCAGCGCGCCCTCCGTCTGCTCCCGGTACAGCCCCGCGTACACGCCGCCCAGCTCCAGCAACTCGCGGTGGCTGCCGTGCTCGACGAGCCGCCCGTGGTCGATCACGAAGATGACGTCGGCGGCGACGATGGTGGACAGCCGGTGGGCGATCGCGATGGTCGTCCTGCCCCGGGAGGCGGTGTCGAGCGCCTGCTGCACCACGCGCTCCGAGATCGAGTCGAGGGCGCTGGTCGCCTCGTCGAGGATCAGCACCTCCGGGTCTTTCAGCAGCACGCGCGCAATGGCGATGCGCTGCTTCTCGCCACCGGAGAGACGGTAGCCGCGTTCGCCGACGACCGTGTCGTAGCCGTCGGGGAACCCGGCGATCGTCTCGTGGATGTTCGCCTTCCTGGTCGCCTCCTCGATCTCCGCCTGCGTCGCCTCGGGCTTGGCGTAGCGGAGGTTCTCGCCGATCGTGGCATGGAAGAGATAGGTCTCCTGGCTGACGACGCCGATGTGGGCGACGAGGGAGTCCTGCTGCAACTGCTTGATATCGGTGCCGCCGAACAGGATGCGGCCGCTCGTCGCGTCATAGAAGCGCGGGATGAGGTACGAGACCGTCGTCTTGCCGGCGCCGGAGGGCCCGACGAACGCGGCGAACTGTCCGGGCTGGATCAGGAACGACACGTCGTCGAGCGTGTTCCGCTCGCCCTCGCGCGCATCCGGATAGCGGAACACCACGTGGTCGAACTCGACGCGGCCGAGGTCGCGCGCCGGGTCGACGGGAGCCGCATCCGGACGGTCGGCGATGGCCGGCTTCAGGTCGAGGTACTCGAAGATGCGGGCGAACAGCGCGCCGGAGGTCTGCAGGTCGAGCGCCACGCGCATCAGCGCGAGCAGCGGGAACAGGAGCCGCGCCTGCACGGTCGTGAACGCGACGATCGTTCCCGCCGTGATGTCGGTCGCCCCACCGAGCACCAGCCAGCCGGACACCAGATAGACGATGGCCGGGATGGACGACAGGAAGATGTTCACCATCGCGAAGAACCATTGGCCGCTCATCGACTGCGACACCTGCAGCCTGATCTGGTTCTCGTTCTCGTCGGAGTACCGTCCGACCTCCGCCGCCTGCCTGTTGAAGCTCTTCGACAGCAGGATGCCGGACACGCTCAGCGTCTCCTGCGTGATCGCAGTCATGTCCGACAGCGACTCCTGCGTCTTCGTGGCGATCCGCGCGCGCACCTGGCCGACCCTGCGCTGGGCGATCACCAGGATCGGCATCAGGATGACGGCGACCACCGTCAGTTGCCAGTTGAGCAGGATCATCGCCACGAACGCCGCGATCACGGTGACGGTGTTGCCCAGGATGCTCGACATCGTGTTGGTGAGGACGTTCGCCACACCTCCGACGTCGTTCTGCAGCCGCGACTGGATGATGCCGGTCTTCGTCTTGGTGAAGAAGCTGAGCTCCATCGACTGCAGGTGCGAGAACAGCCGGACGCGCAGGGAGCCCATCACCTTGTTGCCGACGGACGAGGTCAGATAGGTCTGCCACACGCCGAGCAGGGCGGAGCCGACGTACACCACGATCATCACGACGACGATCGTGATCAGCGCCTCCATGTTCGGCTTGCCGCTCTTCGGGAAGAGCCCGTCGTCGAACGCGCGCTGGGTCAGCAGCGGAGGGATGACCGACAGCGCCGCTCCGATGAGCACGAGGACCATCGTGACGATGATCGCCGTGCGATGCGGGGCGAACAGCGTCGTGATGCGCCGGAACAGGTGGGGGATCTTCGGAGCCGTGGCGTTCAACGCCTTCTGGGCCTCCGCGTCCCCGCCGCTCACACGGGAACGACCGCCGCCTCCACCGCCGGCCATGCCGCGCATCCCGCTCATGGTTTCAGCGTAGCCCCGGCGTGACCGAACCGTGATGCAAGCGCTTGACGTAAACGCTTGCATTGCACCCCGTTCCGGGGGTAGCGTCCGTTCCGGGCGCACCCGCGCCTGCACCACGAGCTCAATGAGGAGTGAAATGAAAGCAGCACGTCTCTCGGTGATCGCCGGAGTGGCCGTCGTCGGCCTCGCGCTGGCGGGATGCACCGGCGGTGGTTCAGGGGGCAGCGGGGGCGGAGACGCCGGCGCCAACCTCACGGGCAAAGGCCCGATCACCTACGTCCAGGGCAAAGACAACTCCAACGTCGTCCGCCCGCTCATCGACAAGTGGAACGCAGCCCACCCGGATGAGAAGGTCACCTTCAAGGAGCAGTCCGACCAGGCAGACCAGCAGCACGACGATCTCGTCCAGCACTTCCAGGCCAAAGACTCCGGCTACGACGTCGTCGACGTCGACGTCGTGTGGACAGGCGAGTTCGCGGCCAAGGGCTGGTTGCAGCCGCTGACCGGCGACCTCAAGATGGACAACTCGGCGCTTCTGGCCCCGACCGTCAAGTCCGGCACGTACAACGGAACGCAGTACGCGGCGCCGCAGACGTCCGACGGCGGCATCCTGTACTACCGCAAGGATCTCGTGCCGACGGCGCCGAAGACCTGGGCCGACATGCTCAAGGACTGCGACATCGCCAAGGCGAAGGGCATCGGCTGCTACGCCGGGCAGTTCGCCAAGTACGAGGGCCTGACGGTGAACGTGGCTGAGGCCATCAACACCAACGGCGGGACCATCGTCGGCGACGACGGCAAGACCGTCACCGTCGACAGCTCGGAAGCCAACGCCGGACTCACCCGTCTGGCAGACGGCTTCAAGAACGGGCAGATCCCCGCTGAGGCCATCACCTACCAGGAGGAGCAGGGACGCCAGGCGTTCGAGGCAGGCAAGCTCCTCTTCCTGCGCAACTGGCCGTACGTGTACAACCTGGCCAAGACCGACGGCAGCTCGACCGTGAAGGACACCTTCGGCATCGCACCGCTTCCCGGCGTCACCGCCGACAAGCCGGGCGTTTCCAGCCTGGGTGGTCACAACGCGGCGATCAGCGTCTACTCGAAGCACAAGGCGACGGCGTTCGCGTTCCTGAAGTTCCTGCAGAGCGAAGAGACCCAGAAGTTCTTCGTGACCCAGGGCTCGCTGGCTCCCGTGCTGTCGTCGCTGTACGACGACGCGAGCCTGAACACGCAGCTGCCGTACCTGTCGACCCTGAAGACGTCGATCGAGAACGCGGTCCCGCGTCCCGTCTCGCCGTTCTACCCGGCCATCACCAAGGCGGTGCAGGACAACGCATACTCCGCGCTGAAGGGTGACAAGACAGTAGACCAGGCGCTGAAGGATATGGCTGCGGCCATCAAGACCGCGAGCGCCGGATAACCCGACCGGATGCGGCCACCGGGCGGCGGGAACTCTCCCGCCGCCCGGTCCCCTTCCCCTGAAACCGTACGGAGGCCTCACATGTCAACGTCGAACGTCGTCGCCCCGCCAGGAACCCGCCCGCCGCAAGCGCGGGCCGGGGTCAAGAAGAACCGCCGCCAGCAGAGTCGCTGGGCGCTCTATCTCATCCTCCCCACCATCGTCCTTCTCGCGATCGTCATCGGATACCCGGTCGTCAGCGCGATCATCATGTCCTTCCAGAAGGACGCAGGACTCGACCCGGCCACCGGGCTGTTCGTCCAGGGCGGCTTCGCCGGCTTCGACAACTACGCCCACTGGCTATTCCAGCAGTGCGCGGGCCCGAACGGCACGACCATCACCTGCCCGCCGGGCAACCTCGGCTCGCAGTTCTGGAACGCCGTCTTCGTCACCTTCTTCTTCACCGTCACCACGGTGGTCCTGGAGACGGTGCTCGGGATGTGGTTCGCCTTCATCATGAACCGCACGTTCCGCGGCCGCGGCCTCGTCCGCGCCGCCATCCTGGTGCCGTGGGCCATCCCCACCGCCGTCACCGCGAAGCTCTGGTTCTTCATCTTCTCGGTCGCCGGCATCGCGAACGCCGTGCTCGGCGCCCACATCCTGTGGACGAGCGACGAATGGGCATCGCGGTTCGCGATCATCATCGCGGACACCTGGAAGACGACGCCGTTCATGGCGCTGCTCATCCTGGCCGGTCTGCAGATCATCCCCGAAGAGGTGTACGAGGCCGCCAAGGTCGACGGCGCATCCACCTGGCAGCGGTTCTGGCGGGTGACGATGCCGCTGGTGAAGCCGGCGTTGCTCGTCGCCGTGCTGTTCCGCGTGCTCGATGCGCTCCGCATCTACGACCTGCCAGCCATCCTCACCGGCGGAGGTGGTGGCACCGGTAATGCCACGACCACCCTCTCCATCCTCGTGGTCGATCAGATCAGGCAAGGCTTCAACAGCGCCTCCGCCCTGTCGACGATCACGTTCATCTTGATCTTCCTGGTCGCGTTCATCTTCGTGCGGTTCCTCGGAGCCAACGTGGTCAGAACGCAGGAAGCCCAGCAGAAGGGAGCGAAGTGATGACCACCGTCGCAGGGCCGGCAACGGCCACGGCTGAGGCGAACGCCCTCCCCCGCACCAAGCAGAAGTCCAAGTCGAAGTCCCGCCAGCGCAACGCGGGCCTCCGCACCGGTTTCAGCGCGATCATCATCGTGCTGTGGTGCCTGCTCCCGTTCTACTGGATGGTCGTGACCTCGTTCCGTGACGTCGGATACACCTTCGACACCACACCGTGGTTCACGCACTTCACCTGGGACAACTACGCGACGGCGTTCTCCACCCAGCTCGGCAACCACCTGGGCCAGGCGCTCCTGAACTCGCTGTTCATCGGAGCCTGCGTCACGATCATCGCCCTGCTGGTCGGCACCTTCGCCGCGTACGCGCTCGCCAGGCTCGACTTCCGGTTCAAGGGAATCGTGCTCGGGATCATCCTCGGCGCCTCCATGTTCCCCGGGGTCGCGCTCATCACGCCGCTGTTCCAGCTGTTCACGAACATCGGCTGGATGGGCACGTACCAGGCGCTGATCATCCCGGAGATCTCGTTCGTCCTTCCCCTCACCGTCTACACGCTCACCTCGTTCTTCCGCGAGATGCCGTGGGACCTGGAGGAGGCGGCACGCATCGACGGCTGCACGCAGGCGCAGGCGTTCAGGAAGATCATCCTGCCGCTGGCGGCTCCCGCCGTGTTCACGACGGCGATCCTGGCGTTCATCTCCTCCTGGAACGAGTACCTGATCTCCAGCCAGCTGTCCAGTGACGCCACCCAGCCTGTCACCGTCGCCATCGCCTCCTTCGCCGGCAGCCAGCCGCACCAGGAGCCGTACACGGCCGTCATGGCGGCCGGGACGATCGTGACGGTCCCGTTGGTCATCCTGGTGCTGATCTTCCAGCGCCGCATCGTCGCCGGGCTCACCGCCGGTGGTGTGAAAGGCTGATCGCATGCGCTGGAACGATTCGCTGGAGATGGTCGACGTCGGCATCGGCATCGTCGGATTCTTCGCGTTCGCGTTCCTGATCATTACGATCGTGAGCGAGCTCACGGGCGCCGATGCCCTTGGCTGGGCATTGACTCTCCTGGCTCTCGTTCTCATCCTCGTCCTGCTCTGGCAGTCGCGGCGCCGCATCGTGGCGTCGCGACTGCCGGCGGACGAGGACGAACGCGCCGCCATGCCCCACCAGGGCTCCTGACCGACAAGGGACGAGCATGGCAGGGATCGACGAGGTCGCGCGCGCGACGGGCGTCTCGACGGCGACCGTCTCGCGGGCGCTGCGGGGGCTGCCGAACGTATCGGATTCGACGCGGGCGGCGGTCAGGCGAGCGGCCGACGAGCTCGGCTACGTCGCGTCGTCGAGCGCGTCCGGGCTCGCGAGCGGACGCACGCTGGCGATGGGTGTCGTCGTCCCCTCGGTGAGCCGCTGGTTCTACACCTCGGTGCTCGAGGGCGTCGACGCCGAGCTGCGCACGGCCAGCTACGACATGATCCTGTTCAACCTCGGCGGCCACCGGGGTGACAGGGAGCGCGTCTTCCACCGCAGCATCCTGCGCAAGAGGACGGATGCACTCCTCGCGCTCTGCCTGGATTTCACGGCCGACGAGCGCCACCAGCTGGCGTCGCTCGGCCACCCGACCATCGTGGTCGGAGGCCCGGTGAAGGGCCTGCGCAGCGTCGGCATCGACGAGAAGGCAACGGCGCGGGCCGCGACGGCCCACCTCATCGACCTCGGCCACACCGACATCGCGCACATCGGAGGTGAGGACGAGGAGGGCCTGAACAGGCAGGTGCCCATCGGCCGCCTGCACGGCTTTCAGCTGGCGATGCGCGATGCGGGCCTCGCCGTTCGCCCGGAGTGGGTGGTCCCCGGCGGGTTCTCGCTCCCCCTCGGGCGCGCGGCGATGAATACCCTGCTCGACCGGCCTGGGCCACGGCCGACCGCCGTGTTCGCCGCGTCGGACGAGATGGCGATGGGAGCGATGCTCGCCGCCGCAGACCACGGCCTCTCCGTGCCGGGTGACCTGTCGATCATCGGGATCGACAACCACGACTTCGCCGAATCGTTCCAGCTGACGACGATGGCGCAGGACCCGTTCGATCAGGGGTCCGTCGCCGCGCGCATCCTGCTGGCGGAGCTGGCTGGGGGCGAGCCTCGGAGCAGGTCGGTGCGGTCGAGCGCGAAGCTCACCCTGCGCGGCTCGACCGCGCCTCCCCGGTGAGGATTCGTCACCCGCTGCCGACACGCGCGGAGGAGCGCTTGATAGGTTGCACACTCGGCGATCTGAAAGAATAGCCGAGCGAACGTCCGGCTGATCGTGCCTTTCGGGTAGGCGCGATCAACTGCTGTCGATGTCGCCCGTTCTTGAGCACCTAACTCGGGAACGGGGAGAGCCGCCCTGCCTAGGAACAGGGCGGCTCTTCGAATTCCGGCGTCCGGCCGGTCCGTCGACTCAGACGGTGTCGCCGATCGAGACGGCCTCCGCCTCTTCGATCCCGGACTCGTCGACGCCGTCCACCCGCTTGAGGTAGCGGTGCCCGGCCATGATCAGGATGACCGCGACGAGCACCGAGATCGCACCGGCGAAGAAGGGCGTGGCCGGCGAGATCGTGGCGGCGAGCAGCGTCGCAGCGGGCGGGGCGATGGCGCCGCCGAGGAAGCGCACACCGGAGTACGCACTGGATGCGACGGAGCGCGGCAGGTCCGTCGCCTCCATGACGCACTCGGTCAGCACGGTGTTCAGCACGCCGAGCAGCAGGCCTCCGACGATCACGCAGACGATGAGCCCGACGAGCGAGCCGATCAGGAGGCCGGCTGCGGCGAGGTCGATGGCGAGCAGCGGCATCACGATCCACAGCACCCTGGTGCGCGGCAGTCTGCTGGTCAGCAGCGGGGCGCCCCAGACCGAGGTGACGGCGAGCGCGACACCCCACCCGAAGAAGACCAGGCCAAGCGAGATGGCGCTCCCCATCCCGAGCGGTACAAGGGCGAACGGCGTGTACGCCAGGAGGACGAAGAAGCCGATGTTGTAGAACAGGGCGGCAGCGGCCAGGAACCCGAGCGCGGGCTTGGCGAGCGCCTTGAACGGCGCGGAGAGGCTGGTCGGCTGCGGTTTCTCCGGCGACTTCTTCAGCATCAGGACGATGGCGATGAAGCCGACGGCCATCAGCGTCGCCGTCCCGAAGAACGGTCCGCGCCAGCTCCAGCTGCCGAGCAGGCCGCCGAGCAGCGGGCCGATCGCGATGCCGAGACCGAGTGCGGCCTCATAGAGGATGATCGCCGACGAGGTGCCACCGGAGGCCGCCCCGACGATCGTGGCGAGCGCCGTGGAGATGAACAGCGCGTTGCCCAGACCCCAGCCCGCCCGGAAGCCGATGATCGACTCGACGTTCTGCGACAGCCCGGCGGCGAGCGCGAACACGACGATCAGGGCCAAACCGATCAGCAGCGTCTTCTTCGCGCCGATGCGGCTGGAGATCCAGCTGCTGAAGAACATCGCGATTCCGGTGATCAGGAGGTAGCTGGTGAACAGCATCTCCGTCTGCGTCGGAGTGGCCTGCAGGCTCTTGGCGATCGCGGGGAGGATGGGGTCGACGAGACCGATTCCCATGAAGGCGATGACGGAGGCGAAGGCGACGGCCCAGACGGCGGTCGGCTGCTTGAGGAGGTTGTTCGGTTTGTCGTGGGACATGGACGTGCGTGGCTCCGATGCGTGTCGGTGGTGGGTGAGGAGGTGGTGTGGTTCGCTATTCGGCGGCGGCGAGCGCAGCGGCCGGGCTGGCGAGGCCGACGCGCGACCCGATGATGCGCACCGTGGCGCGCAGGGCGGCCACCTCGTCGTCGGTGAGGTCGTCGAACATCGGCACGAGGGCTCCGGAGAGCTCGTCGCGCCAGGCCTGCAGCGCGGTCTCGCCCTTCGGGGTCACGGCGATCTGCCAGGCCCTGGCGTCGTCGGTGTCCGCGATGCGCTTGACCCACTCGGCCTCGACCAGGTTGCGGACGAGCTTGGTCATGGTGGGCTGGGAGACCCTGCTGTGCGCTGCCAGCTCACCGAGGCGCATCGCGCCGGAGGACTGCAGGACGCTGAGAGTGCGCCAGGTGGCCGGGGATTCGGTGTTGCCCGTGACGCGGGCGGCGAGACGCGTCAGCCGGTGGCTGGCGACCACGAGGTCGCCGAGCGTCTCCCGGAGTTCGCTGGGGGTGCTGTGTGTCATACGTCGATTATATATAGCTACGCTATGTAAATCAAGCCTAATTCGTATCAGTATTTTATATGGGTACGTTTTAGATGTGGGTTAGATTGAAAGAATGCCCTCCCCGCGCCGCACCCCGCAGCAGACCGCCGAGCTGCTCGCCGCCCAGAACGACACCGACTCGTACAAGAAGGGCCTCAAGCGGCGACACATCCAGATGATCGCCGTGGGCGGCGCCATCGGCACCGGCCTCTTCCTCGGCGCGGGTGGGCGGCTCGCGACGGCCGGTCCCAGCCTGCTCATCGTCTACGCGATCTGCGGGCTCTTCGCCTTCTTCATCCTCCGCGCCCTTGGCGAGCTGGTGCTGCACCGACCGGATTCCGGCTCGTTCGTCTCGTACGCCAGAGAGTTCTTCGGCGAGAAGCTCGCGTTCGTGGCCGGCTGGTCGTACTGGGTCTACTGGGCGATGATCGCGATCGTCGACATCACGGCCATCGCGCTCTACCTGTCGTTCTTCGGCAAATACGTGGAGTTCTTCGCCGTCGTGCCGCAGTGGATCTTCGCCCTCGCCGCCCTCGCGGTCGTGCTCGCGCTCAACCTGCTCTCGGTCAAGGTGTTCGGAGAGCTCGAATTCTGGTTCTCCGTCATCAAGGTCGGTGCGCTCATCATCTTCCTGGTCGTCGGCGTCCTGTTCGTGGTCCTCGGCACCCCGATCAACGGCCAGACGCCCGGCTTCTCCCTCTTCGCCGAGAGCGGGGGCTTCTTCCCGAACGGGGCCCTGGCCGCCGTCCTCGTGGTGCAGGGCGTCGTCTTCGCTTACGGCGCCATCGAGCTCGTCGGCACGGCGGCGGGCGAGACGCCCGACCCGCAGAAGACGATGCCGCGGGCCATCAACTCGGTCATCCTGCGCATCGCGCTGTTCTACGTCGGCTCCATCGCCCTGCTCTCCCTGCTCCTGCCATACACGGCGTTCGACAAGGACACGAGCCCGTTCGTCACCTTCTTCGCTTCGATCGGAGTAGAGGGCGCCGACGTCGTGATGAACATGGTGGTGCTCACCGCCGCGCTCTCCTCGCTGAACGCGGGCCTGTACTCCACCGGACGCATCGCCCGCTCGCTCGCGCTCCGCGGCGCGGCTCCGGTGTTCACCACCAAGCTCAGCCGCCACGGGGTGCCGTACGGCGGCATCATGATCACCGGGGCCATCGCACTCCTCGGCGTCGGCCTCAACGCCGTCGTCCCGGAGAACGCCTTCGAGATCGGCATCAACCTCACCGCACTCGGCACCCTCACGGCGTGGGGCGTCATCGTGATCTGCCAGATCCGCCTTCGGCAGCTCTCGCTGCGCGGGCTCGTCAAACGACCATCGTTCCGGATGCCCGGGGCGCCGTTCACTGCTTACGCCACGCTGGCGTTCCTCGCCACCGTCGCGGTGCTCATCCTCTTCGACTTCCCCACGGGCACGTTGACGTTCGGAACGGCCATCGTGGTCGTCATCCCCGCCCTCGTGCTCGGCTGGTTCGGCGTCCGCCGCCGCGTCGCCCTCGTCGCCGCGGCGCGCGAGGCGCGCGCGCCGGCCGCGCCGGCTGCGGAGCCCTCGCCCCGTTCATAACCCTCAGCGGGAGGCGAGGACGTAGGCCTGACGCACCTTCTCCGGGGCGTCGGGGGCGCGGACGAGGCGCGCGTACTCCGTGAAGCCGGCAGCCTCCAGCAGAGCCCGGATGCGGTCGGGGTCCTGGCGGTACGCGTCCAGTTCGAGGTCGTGGCCGTAGGCGTGCCGCAGGTTCACCACGTCGTCGCCGACCTGGAAGGCGAGCAGCAGCCAGCCGCCCGGCCGCACCACCCGCGCGAACTCCGAGAACAGGAGATGCTGCCGCTCGGGAGGCGTGTGGATGATCGAGTACCAGGCGACAGCGCCGGTGAGCGCGGCATCCGGGATGTCGAGCGCCGCCATCGTCCCCACCTCGAACAGCAGGCCGGGGTAGCTCTCCCTGGCGACCTCGACCATCGCGGGAGACAGGTCGATGCCGAACGCGTCCACCCCCAACCCGGCCAGGTGCTCGGTGACCCGCCCCGGCCCGCAGCCGAGGTCGGCCACCTCTCCCCCGCCCGCCGCCGCGATGTGCTCGGCGAACGCCGCCAGCATCGCCCGATCCACCGGCTTCGCCGCCAGCTCGTCGCGCAACATATCCGCGTAGTCCACGGCAACGACGTCGTAGGCGGTCCGGGTGGCTGCGATATCGGGATGCTCGGTCATGGCAGCAGTCTAGACAGACAAGGAAACGCCCCCGGTTACCAACCGGGGGCGTTCTCATGGGGTCGGGGGCTACCGCAGGAATCGCTCGTAGAGAGCGATGCTGCGGTAGAGATCCGGCGGGTGAGCTGAGCTCTCCCGCGTCTCCCCTGTCAGGGTCGCGACGGTCAGGTCGCGCCAGTATGCGGCGTATGAACGCCAGGATCGTTTCATCGTGGTTCTTCCTTGCGGTTGTGCGTCCTTGCACACCGGAACACGCTGGCAGGCGCGATCGGACGCGGTGGGTGGTCGAGCATCCACGTCGATCGGCGTCGTTAAACGCACGAAGGGCGTCGCCCCGTTGCGGGGGCGACGCCCTTCACAACGCGGATACTCGTCTTGCGAGGAGTCCGCGTCGCGTTCCGGCAGTCAACCTGCGGTAGAAAGAGCCCCGATGGGGCGCCGACTACGTGAGGGGGTCCACGTGGGACCCGCTCAACTACTTGAGGGTGATGGTGGCGCCAGCTTCTTCGAGCTGAGCCTTTGCCTTCTCTGCGGTCTCCTTGTTGGCGCCTTCGAGCACGGTGCTCGGAGCGCCGTCAACGAGGGCCTTCGCCTCACCGAGGCCGAGGCTGGTGAGTGCGCGCACCTCCTTGATGACCTGGATCTTCTTGTCACCGGCAGCCTCGAGGACGACGTCGAAGGAATCCTTCTCCTCGACCTCTTCAACGGGGGCGGCAGCGCCAGCACCGGCCGCAGCAACGGCGACGGGGGCGGCGGCGGTGACCTCGAAGGTCTCCTCGAACTTCTTCACGAACTCGCTGAGCTCGATCAGGGTGAGCTCCTTGAACGCCTCGAGCAGCTCGTCAGTCGACAGCTTTGCCATGATTTTCTCCTTAGTTTTCGTCGTTTACTCACCGCTGATAGTGCATCCCGGGGGATGGACTATGCAGCGGACTCCTGCTTCTCACGCAGCGCGTCGACCGTGCGAACGGCCTTCGACAGCGGTGCGTTGAACAGATATGCGGCTCCGAACAGCGAGGCCTTGAAGGCGCCGGCCAGCTTGGCCAGCAGAACCTCACGGGACTCGAGGTCGGCGAGCTTGCCTACCTCTTCTGCGGTCAGCGGGTTACCGTCGAAGTAACCGCCCTTGACCACGAGGAGAGGGTTTGCCTTGGTGAAGTCGCGCAGAGCCTTCGCGACGGCGACAGGGTCACCGTGAACGAATGCGATCGCCGAGGGGCCGACAAGCTCCTCATCGAACGACGAGATCCCGGCCTTGTTGGCAGCGATCTTGGTCAGCGTGTTCTTCACCACGGCGTACGTCGCGTGCTCACTGATGGACTTGCGCAGCGTCTTGAGCTGAGCAACAGTGAGACCGCGGTACTCGGTCAGCAGAACGGCGGTCGAGCTCGTGAACAGGTTCTCGAGTTCGGCAACCGTGGCTTCCTTGTTCGCCATGGCCTACTCCTTATATGTACGTCGCACACCGCGGGAGCGATGTGCGCCCAGACCGCCGGCATGAAAAAAGCTCCGGCGCGGGGCACGGAGCTGGCGACGCAGGAGAACCTGCGAGAACTGCTTCATACACCTGCGCGGGCGCCCACCTGAGTGGATCTTCTTGCCGTGCGAGCACGACAACCAGCGGTCTTTGGCTTCGTATAGCGTACGGGATGCGCGGGGCTCTACGCAAATCAGGCGTTCGCGCTGAGGAATCCCGCGATGTCCCCGGCGAAGTGCGGGTGCAGTGGAACCCCGCCGTGCGCCCGGCCGCCGTAGACGATGTGGCTGGAGCGCCGGATGCGTTTCGCCGTCTCCCTGCCGAGCTCCGGCGGGTAGAACACGTCACGGCCACCCGAGATGATGAGGGTGGGAGCGGCGATGCGGTGGACGCGGTCGAGCACGTCGAAACCGTCCTCCGCGCGCACCAGGGCGATCAGGCTCTCCGCGTCGTCCGGCTTCGGTGCGAGCCTGCTGGCAAGGCGGACGACGCCGTCGAAATGCTTGGAGTTCATGGTTGCGCTCGCCAGCTCGGCGTACGCACGACGGTCGCCCGCGGCGAGCAGGGAGACGTACCGGCGCTGGATGGCGCGGCCGCGGGAGCCGAGCCTGCCGGAACCGGCCGCGATCACCAGCGACTTGACGAGCTCCGGCTGATCCGCCGCGAGCTGCAGGGCGACGCTCGCGCCCGTCGACAGCCCCATCAGGGCGACGGGGCGATCGAAGTGCTCCCGCAGATAGCGCCCGTAGACCTCCGCGATCTCCGGCATGTCGAAGTCGGAGGGGAGGTACGCCGGCCGCCCGACGGCGTGCACCCGCCTGACCCGCGACGGACCGCGGACGATCAGCCGCTCGATGAGGCGGTCGGCACCGCGCGGGTTCTCGATCTCGGCAGGCAGCGCGCGGATGAACAGCAGAGGGTCCCCATCGGGCTGGCCGTATGAGGCGGTGGCGAGGATGTCGGGCGTCACCGTTCCGCCTCGGCCGTTTCGCCACGGTCGGGACTCTCGCGGTCGGGACTCTCGCTGTCGTGGAGGTGTCCGAGCGGCAACGAGACCGAGAACACGGTGTTCCCCGGCTCGCTCTCCACGGAGAGAGCGCCGCCGTGCGCCTCGACGACGGCACTGACGATCGCGAGGCCGAGACCGGTGGAGCCGGTCGCCCTGTTGCGGGAGCTGTCGCCGCGGGCGAACCGCTCGAAGAGGGTGGACCGCAGCTCTTCCGGGATGCCAGGGCCGTCGTCCTTCACGGAGATGATCGCCCTGCCAGCCGCCTCGTCGACGGCGAGTTCCGCGACGACCTTCGTGCCCTCCGGAGTGTGCACGCGAGCGTTCGCCAGCAGGTTCGTGACCACCTGGTGCAGACGCGGCTGGTCGCCGATCACCTCGACGGGCTCCTCGGGCAGCACGATCGACCAGCTGTGGTCTGGACCGGCGGCGTGCGCGTCGCTCAGCGCGTCGATCAGCAGCATCGAGAGGTCGACCGGGTCGCGATCCAGCTCGCGGCCCTCGTCCAGCCTCGCCAGCAGGAGCAGGTCTTCGACGAGGGAGGTCATCCTGGTCGCCTCCGACTCGATCCGGCCGAGCGACCTGGTCACATCGGTCGGGAGTTCGTGCGGGGCACGCCTGGTCAACTCCGCGTAGCCCCGGATGGAGGCGAGTGGCGTGCGCAACTCGTGGCTGGCGTCCGCGACGAACTGCCGCACCTTCTGCTCGCTCGCCTGCCGGGCGGTCAGCGCGGAGGCGACGTGGCCGAGCATCCGGTTGAGGGCGGCGCCGACGGTGCCGACCTCGGTGTGCGGATCGGTGTCGGCCTCCGGCACGCGCACCGACAGCGCGACGTCTCCGCGGTCGAGCGGCATCTCGGCAACCTGCTGGGCGGTGCTCGCCACGCGGGCGAGCGGCCGCATCGCCAGCCGGACCACGAAGCTCGCGATCAGGAACGCGAAGATCAGCCCGGCGAGGGTGACCAGCGCGATCACGAGCGTGAGCTGCGAGACGGTGGCGTTCACGTCGCTGAGCGGCAACCCGATGATGACGCTGTCGCCGTTGTCGAGGCGTGCCGCGGCGATGCGGTACGAGCCGAGCGTCTCACCGAGATCGACGGTGTGCGGTTTCTGGTCGGAGGGGACGGTCAGCAGCGCGAGACCGTTGATCGTGACCTGCTTCGGTTCGAGCGGCAGGTTGGTCGAGTTGTCGGACGGCTGGTCCGCGAGGACGACCGGCGGGAAGAGGAGCCCGCCACTCGCGCTCCGCACCGCCCCGAGCGTGCCGGTCGGCTGGCCGGGGGTCTGGACGACGCCGGCGGCCTGCGGACTGGTGGGGCCGCCGCCGTTGATCCGGTCGGCGGCGTGCTGTCCGCGGATGAGTGCACTGGTGAGCTGCCCATCCAACCGGTTCACGAGATAGCCCTGCAGCGCGACGACGCTGATCGCGCCGATCACGGTGCCGAGCACGGCCAGCATCGCGACGACCACGAGGACGACGCGACTGCGGAGCGTCCAGGAACGGAATGGCCGGATGCGCGAGAAGAGCGAGCGCCGCCCGCTCGCCGCCTCTGTCGGTGTGCCCGTCGCGCGGGCTGTCGTCATTGTGCCGCCTTGACCATGTAACCGGCTCCGCGCACCGTGTGGATCATCGGGGCGCGTCCGGAGTCGATCTTCTTGCGCAGATAGGAGATGTACAGCTCGACGACGCTGGAGGAGCCGCCGAAGTCGTAACTCCAGACGCGGTCGAGGATCTGGGTCTTGCTGAGCACGCGGCGCGGGTTGCGCATCAGGAAGCGCAGCAACTCGAACTCGGTGGCGGTCAGCTGGATGAGCTGGCCGTCGCGGTGCACCTCGTAGCTGTCCTCGTCGAGGACCAAGTCGCCGACGATCAGCACGGGGTCGCTCTCGTCGGCGACCGCGGCGCGTGACCGGCGCAGCAGGCCGCGGAGGCGGGCGACGAGCTCTTCGAGGCTGAACGGCTTGGTGACGTAGTCGTCGCCGCCCGCCGTCAGCCCGGCGATGCGGTCGTCGAGCGAGTCTTTCGCCGTGAGGAAGAGGACGGGAGCCTCGTTGCCGTCCGCGCGCATCCTGGACAGCACCTGCAGCCCGTCGATGTCGGGGAGCATGATGTCGAGCACCACGACGTCCGGCTTGAACTCGCGCGAGAGCTGCAGAGCCTGCTGCCCGTTGGAGGCGGTCTTCACGTCCCAGTCTTCGTAGTGCAGTGCCATCGAGAGCAGATCGGTCAGCGTGGACTCGTCGTCGACGACGAGCACGCGGATCGCGGTCCCGTCTGCACGGCGCAGCAGGCTTCTTGGCTGGGTGGAGGTGCCGGAAGCGGCACGCGAGTTCATGGTCACCTTTCCCATTATGAGGAGTGCTCTTGATGTGGGCTATGCGAAACCTATGGGAAATCTGTGAGCATTCGGCCAGCGCCCACAGCGAAAACATAGCCACGCCATAGTCATCGCAAATTGCACGCTCCTAACGTCCGAATCGCCCCCAAGACCCACCCGAGAGATACGGAAGCAACATGTTCGGGACTTATCTGCGGCGCGAGCTCCTCAATCGCCGCAAGCAGACAGTGATCATCGCAGTTGGCATGGCCCTTGCGATCGCGCTCGTCATCATCGTCAACTCCGTCTCGGCGGGGGTGAAAGCAGCGCAGGCGAGTGTCCTCCAGTCGGTCTACGGCGTCGGGACGGACATCACCGTCAGCGAACCCGCCACCGCGCAGAGCGCCACGACCAGCCAGGCGCAAGGCGGTGGCCCGCGCTTCGACTTCGGCGCGAACGCCGGGACGGACACCGGCGCAGGCCGCTCGGTGAACACGTCGCGCCTCGAACCGACGCGCGGAGCGACGGTGATGGATGCGACCACCCTCACCACCGTCAAGAAGGTCCAGAACGTCTCGGCCGCCGCCTCGGTGCTGTCGCTGACGAACACGAGCTTCTCCGGAACGCTCCCCAACTTCCAGCAGCTCCGTGAGCAGCGCCAGGCCGCCGGCGGCACGGGCTCGTCCGGCGGAGCAGCTGTACCGAATCCCGCGCCCACCGGCGGCTCGGACGGCGCGGGCGGAAGCTCGTTCAACGTCGACTCCTTCTCCGTCCTCGGCCTCGACCCCGCAGGCAAGTCGGTCGGCCCGCTCTCGTCGGTGACCCTCTCCAGCGGTCGCGCCTTCGCGGCCTCCGACGCCGGGAAAGACGTGGTGGTCCTCGACCAGGCATACGCCAAGACGGGCAGCAAGGCCGTCGGCGACACCGTGACCATCGGCGGAACCGACTTCAAGGTCGTCGGCATCGTCGCGGCCACCGGCAGCGACTCCACCACCGCAGCCAACGCGTACATCCCGCTCGACGTGGCGCAGAAGCTGTCCGGCCAGACCGGCAAGGTCAGCTCGGTCTACGTGACCGCCGCGTCGTCCAGCGACATCGACCAGATCAAGACGGACCTCACCAAGGCGCTCCCGAAGGCGACCGTCAGCACCCAGGCCGACCTCGCATCCAGTGTCTCCGGATCGCTCGGCACCGCCGGTGACCTGATCGCGAACCTCGGCACCTGGCTGTCGCTGATCGTGCTCGCCGCCGCGTTCCTCATCGCGATCCTCTTCACCATCTCCGGCGTCACCCGCCGCACCCGCGAGTTCGGCACCCTCAAGGCGATCGGCTGGTCCAACGGCCGCATCGTCGGCCAGGTGGCGGGCGAGTCTGTGGTGCAGGGCCTCATCGGCGGTGTGATCGGCGTCGCCGTCGGCCTCCTCGGAGTGCTCGTCGTCAACATGGTCGCGCCCACCCTCTCCGGCAGCATCAGCAGGGGGACGGTCGACGCAGCTGCTAGGACGGGCACAGGTGGCGGCGGAACCGGAACCGGCGGCGCCGGATTCGGCGGAGGCGGAGGCGGGTTCGCCGGCGCCAGGACCGCCGCGGCCAACGCGACCACCGACATCGCCCTGCACGCCCCCGTCACCGTCTGGGTGATCGTCATCGCCGTGGGCCTCGCCATCCTCGGTGGCCTGATCGCCGGCGCCATCGGCGGATGGCGCGCCTCCCGTCTCCGCCCAGCCGCCGCCCTGCGCTCGGTCGCCTGACCCACCTCCAGGAGAGAACATGTACACGCTCACCAACGTCACCAAGAAGTACACGCAGTCGAAGCGCGAGGTGATCGCCCTCAACGACGTGACCCTGCACATCCCGGATGGGCAGCTCGTCGCGATCCAGGGTCCGACCGGCGGAGGCAAGTCGACGCTGCTGCAGATGCTCGGAGCGCTCGACCGGCCGACCAGCGGCTCGGTCGAGCTGGAGAAGTCCAGCCTGTCCGGGCTCGGCGACAACAAGCTCACCGCGATCCGCGCCACCGAGATCGGCTTCGTCTTCCAGGGCTTCAACCTCATCCCGACGCTCACCGCCCAGGAGAACGTCGAGACCGCCCTCGCGCCGCTCAAGGTGAGCAGCGAGGAGCGGAAGCGCCGTGCGGCGGAGGCCTTGGCCTCGCTCGGCCTCGCCGACCGAGGAAGCCACCTGCCGTCCGAGCTGTCCGGCGGCCAGCAGCAGCGCGTCGCCATCGCGCGTGCCCTGGTCAAGAACCCGGATGTGCTGCTCGCAGACGAACCGACCGGCAACCTGGACGAGGAGACCCGCGACGAGATCATGGATCTCCTCGAAGGGCTCTGGCGCGACCGCGGCCTCACGCTGGTGATCGTCACGCACGACAGCGCCGTCGCCAAGCGCGCTCAGCGCCGCCTGCACATCAAGCACGGACAGGTGAAAGAGGTCGCCTGAGCGGCTCAGCGATCAGGCTGGGATGACGACCAGGCCGAGCGCCTCCACGAGGGCGACGGCCTGGTTGTCGTCGATGACGGCGCCGCGCAGCGTGGTGGTCAGCGGGTCGAGGCCGGTGAGGTCGCTCCCCCGCAGCGTTGCGCCCGTGAAGTCGGCGCCCTCGAACCAGGCGGCGGAGAGGTCGCAGCCCGCGAACGTGGCGTCTGCGCAGCGCGCGGAGCCGAGGTCGGCCTCCCGCAGCCGCACGCCGCTGAAGTCGGCGCCGCGCAGTTCGGCCTTCTGGAAGCCGACGAACGACCAGTTTCCTCCGTCGACCTTCAGCAGGCCGAACTCGCAGCCGTCGAACTGGCTGCCGGTGAGCTTGCAGCGGGTGAACGTGGTGTCGAAGAAGTTGCAGCGGGTGAACGTGCAGTTCACGAACGCCGACTCGGCGTGCGTGCTGACGTTGAACTTGACGTTGAGGAAGGTGCACTCGGTGAACACCGCACCGGAGCTGGTCAGCTCGGTCATGTCCACGTCGATGAACTCGACCTTCTCGAACTCGGCCCCATCGAGGTCGCGCCCGTACCAGTCCTCTCCTCTGACCGTCGTCTCGGTCACGGGCATCCTGGCATTGCGTCGACTGTCCACCATCCCCCTATCCAAGCACCGGCCACCGACCCGCGTGCGCCGAAGCGCGCGAGCCGGTGGCCGGTGAGGTGAATCGGTGAGGTGAATCAGTCCTGGTTGCTGAACGCGGCGTCGAACGACGCTGTCGGCTGTTTCCAGAGCAGCGAGCGGATGTAGCCGACGGCCTCCTTGGCGCCGTGCAGCCTGTCCATGCCGGCGTCCTCCCACTCGATCGAGATGGGGCCGGTGTATCCGATGGACGTGAGAGCGCGGAAGGAGTCCTCCCACGGCACGTCGCCGTGACCGGTGGAGACGAAGTCCCAGCCACGCCGCGGGTCGCCCCACGGCAGGTGCGAACCGAGCACCCCTGCTCGGCCGTTCTTCGGGCGCAGGCGCGTGTCTTTGCAGTCCACGTGGTAGATGCGGTCTTTGAAGTCGACGATGAAGCCGACAGGGTCGATGTCCTGCCACATCATGTGGCTCGGGTCCCAGTTGAAGCCGAACGCCTCGCGGTGGTCGATCGCTTCGAGGGACCGGACGCTCGACCAGTAGTCGTAGGCGATCTCGGACGGGTGCACCTCGTGCGCGAACCGCACGCCCTCGCCGTCGAACACATCCAGGATGGGGTTCCAGCGGTCGGCGAAGTCCTGGTAGCCGGCGTCGATGACGGAGGCGGGGACCGGAGGGAACTGGGCGACATACGGCCAGATCTTCGAACCGGTGAAGCCGACGACCGTGTCCACGCCGAGCTTGCGGGCGACCTTCGCGGTGAGCTTCAGCTCTTCGGCGGCGCGCTGGCGCACACCCTCAGGCTCGCCGTCTCCCCACACCTTCGAGCCGACGATCGCCTGGTGACGGAAGTCGATCGGGTCGTCGCAGACCGCCTGGCCCTTGAGGTGGTTGGAGATGGCCCAGACCTTGAGGCCGTACCTGTTCAGGATGTCGAGGCGACCCTGCAGGTATGCGTCGTCCTCCGCCGCCCTCCACACGTCGAGGTGTTCGCCGGAGCAGGCGATCTCGAGGCCGTCGTAGCCCCACTCGCTCGCGTACTTGGCGACCTCTTCGAGCGTGAGGTCCGCCCACTGGCCGGTGAACAGCGTCACCGGGTGCGTGCTGGTCTCTGTCATTCTGTTCCCATCTCGATCCAGGTGCCTGACTCCGCGGAGTCGAGCACGGCGTCGGTGACCCGCACGGCCCGCAGGCCGTCGGTGAAGCGCGGCAGCCCGGCGGGGTCCGCCCCGCCGATGGCCGCGTATGTGTCTGCGACGAACGCGTTGAACGCATCCTGATAGCCCTGGGGATGCCCGGACGGCACAACGCAGAGGCGTGCGGCGTCGGCGCTCAGCTGGTCGGCGTCGCGCGGCAGGAGCACGCTGCCCTTCCGCTTGCCGATCCACAGTGTCTCCGGCTGTTCCTGGTCGAACGCGACGCTCTCGGCGCTTCCCGCGATCTCCAGGGACAGCCTGTTCTTCCTGCCGGGAGCGACCTGGGACACCAGCAGGGTGCCGAGGCCGCCGGAGCGCGTCTCGATGACGACGGCGACTGCGTCTTCGGTGGTGATCGCTGAGTGCGACGCCCGCTCGGTGAAGTAGGTCTTCTTCGTGGCGGAGACCCGGGAGACCCTGTCGCCGCTGACGAACTCGACGAGGTCGACGAGGTGCGATCCGATGTCGGCGAACGCGCGGGAACGGCCTCCCGCAGCGGAGTCGACACGCCAGTTGTCGTCGTCCGCGCCGAGCAGCCAGTCCTGCAGGTACGACGCGTTCACGCTCAGCACGCGCCCGGCCGCTCCGGAGGCGAACCGGTCGCGCGCCTCCCGGACCATCGGGTGGAAGCGGTAGGCGAACGGCACCGTGGCGGTGAGATCGCCGACGGCGGCGACCAGGGCCTCCGCATCGGCGACCGTCGTGGTCAGCGGCTTCTCGCAGACGACGTGCTTGCCCGCCGCGAGCACGGCGGCGGCCTGCTCGGCGTGCAGCCCGTTCGGCGTGCAGACGTGAACGACGTCGATCGAGTCGTCGGAGAGCACCTGGTCGAGCGAGTCGTATGCGCGGTCGATCCCGAGGGTTTCGGCGGCCGCGGCGGACTTCCGCGGGCTGGAGGAGACGATTCCGGCCAGCTGCGCCCGCGCGTTGCGCGCCGCCCGGGAGTGGACCTCCGCCATGAACCCGCCGCCGACGATCGCGACCCTCGGCCGCGGTGTTGCCGTGTTCTCCGTCATTCGCCCATCCTGACCGGCGACGCACCGCGCCGCCATCGCTCTGCCGTTTTCACTGTGACCCCGCTCGCACGCGCCCGCCTCAGGCGAGCGTGGCCGCGCGAGGGTCCCAGTCCTCCGGCAGCGCCGGAGCGACCGTGACGGTGCTCTGAACGTCGACGGGCGCCTTGGCGAGCCCGGCCTCGATCGTCGAGACCATCACGTCGAGCACGTGGTACGCCTGCTCTCCGGATGCGCGCTCCGGCACTCCCGCGCGGATCGCGCGGGCCAGCTCGACGACACCCGTGCCGCGGCTCGACGTGGAGCCGGTCGCCGGGACGGTCTCGATGCCGTCGGCGCCGTGCACCAGCAGGCCGCCGACGAAGGTGTTCGGGTCGGGGACAACGAGGGTCCCCTCGACGCCCGCGACCTCGAACTGGGTGCGGCCGAGCTTGGAGTCGAAGCTGAAGATGCTCTGCGCGGTCTGCCCGCTCTCGAACTCGTAGAGAGCGCTGACGTGAGTCGGAACCGTGACGGCGAACTCCTCGCCGGCACGCGGGCCGGAGCCGATGACGCGCGTCTCCTTGGACTTCGACGCGACCGCGCTGACGCGGGCGACGGGACCGAAGAGCTGCACCAGAGCGGTGAGGTAGTACGGGCCGATGTCGAACAGCGGACCGGCGCCCTCCTGGAACAGGAAGTCGGGGTTCGGGTGCCAGGACTCCGGGCCAGGGCTCTGCATCAGCGTCAGCGCGGTCAGCGGGGCGCCGATCGTGCCGTTCTCGATCAGGCGGCGGGCCGACTGGATGCCGGCGCCGAGGAAGGTGTCCGGCGCCGTCGCGACGCGCAGCCCCTTCTCGTGGGCGGCTTCGAGCAGCTCGGTTCCGCTGACGCGGTCGAGCGCGAAGGGCTTCTCGCTCCAGACGTGCTTGCCCGCATCCAGGATCTGCAGGGCCACCTCGACGTGCACGCGCGGCAGCGTGAGGTTGACCACGATCTCGATCTGGTCGTCGGCGAGCAGGTCGGCGACGGAGCCGTGCCCGGCGATGCCGAACTTCTCCGCCTGCGCTTCGGCGCGCGCCTCGTCGATATCGGCGACGAAGCGCACGTCGAGGTCGGGGAAGGCCGTGAGGTTGGTGAGGTATTCGGAGCTGATGACACCGGCGCCGATCACACCGACGCCGACCTTGCCGCCGCTCACGCGAGGCCCTTGGAGGTGAGGAACTCGATGCTGTCTGCGACGGCCTCGAAGCGGTCGCCGCGGGAGTCGTCCAGCTCGATCACGCGCAGCGCGTTCGGCGCGGCGGCGATGATCTGCTCGATCGGCAGCGAGCCCTGGCCAACGGCGACCTGGTCCTTGGTCTCCGTTGTGGCTGGGCCGTCTTTGATGTGCAGCGCGACGACGCGGTCGCCGAGCTTCCCGAGGAGTTCCACCGGGTCGTGACCGCCCACCGCCACCCAGTACGTGTCGACCTCGAGGACGACCTCCGGGGAGAGCTTGCCTGCGAAGTACTCAAGTGCGGTGACGCCGTCGATGGTGCTCTCGAGCTCGTGCGCGTGGTTGTGGTAGCCGACGCGCACGCCGTGGCGGGCGGCGACCTCGGCCGCCGCGTTGAGCTGAGCGGCGATCTCGTCGACGCTCTCGGCCGTCTGCCAGCGCTCGGGCGCGACGAACGGGTCGATCACGGTCTCGATGCCGAGGGTCTTGGCCGACTCGAACACGGTGTCGAGGTCGCCGGACCCGATGAAGCCCTGGTGGGCGGTGGGGGCGGTGAGTCCGGCCTCCTCGAGTCCACGACGCAGGGCGTCGCCGAAGTCGAGGAAGGCGAACGGCTCGACCTGGGTGAACCCGAGGTCGGCGATGCGCTTGATGGTGCCGACCGTGTCGTCGGTCAGGAGCTCACGAACCGTATAGAGCTGAACGGAGAGGTTGGACTTCGACACTGTGCTCCTCGTCGAGTGGATTGGGGATGCGCCTGATGGCGACGGTCTCCATTCAAGCGAGACTTTTGCCGATTGTCAATCAAAAGTCGCATGAGAGAAAACAGACTTTGATCGCTTCGGGAACGGTGTGGTTCAATACCCTCATGACCGACAGCGTGCGCGAGCAACCGCTTGTCGCCCCGGACGCCGCCGGCCTGCTGGCGATCCTGCGCGACGGCATCCCCCGCACGCGCGCTCAACTGGCGGAACTGACCGGTCTCGCCCGCTCGACGATCGCGGTGCGCATCGACAGCCTCACCGCCTCCGGTCTCGTCGCACCGGCGGGAGACGATGTCTCGACCGGTGGACGGCCGCCCGCGCGCATCCGGTTCAACCCGGAGTCGCGCATCGTCATCGCGATCGACCTCGGCGCGACGCACGGCGTCGTCGCCCTCTCCGACCTGGCCGGCACCATCCTGACCAGCGAGTCCAAGCGCATCCTGATCACCGACGGGCCGGAGGCGATCCTGGACTGGGCGCTCGGGGTCGCCGAGACCCTGTTCGCCGCCTCCGGTCGGCCCACCGGCGATCTGATCGGCATTGGCATCGGCGTCCCTGGACCGGTCGAGCACTCGACGGGCCTGCCGGTCAACCCGCCGATCATGCCCGGCTGGGACCGCTTCGACATCCCGGAGTACGTCGGCAGGACGTTCGACGTTCCCGTGCTCGTCGACAACGACGTGAACCTGCTCGCCCTCGGCGAGCACGCCCTGGTCTGGCCGGACCAGTCCGACATCCTCTTCATCAAGGTGGCGACCGGGATCGGCGCAGGGATCATCAACGGCGGCCGCCTGCAGCGCGGCGCGCAGGGCTCGGCCGGCGACCTCGGCCACGTGCGCGTCCCGTTCGGTGCAGACACCCCCAGCCACGGCGCGAAGGACGCCGATCTCGAAGCGCTCGCCTCCGGCCCGGCCATCGCCCGCACGCTGACGGCGCTCGGCATCCCAGCGCGCACCAGCGACGACGTCGTCGAGCTGGCCCGCACAGGAAACCCGACGGTGCTGCAGACCATCCGTCAGGCCGGACGCGACCTCGGCGAGGTCATCGCCACGTCGGTGAACCTCCTCAACCCGTCGCTCGTCATCGTCGGCGGCAGCCTCTCCCGCGTCGGCGAGCAGCTCCTCGCCGGGATCCGCGAGGTCGTCTACCAGCGGTCGACACCGCTGGCGACGCAATACCTCACCATCACGCAGTCGCGCTCGGGCGAGACCGGCGGCGTGATCGGCGCGGCGACCATGGTCATCCAGAACGCGCTCGATCCCGTCTCCCATCCCGCCCGTCCCCTCTCCGCCAGAGCTGCAGCGGAGAGACCGCTCGGCCGCTGAGGCCGACCGTCCGGCACCCCGCGCATCCACCGGGCGAATCGAATCGTTTCGACCCTCAGCCATCAGCCACCGATCACCCACCAACCACCTACAGACCACCACCAACAGGAAGGACAGTCGTGAGCACTGCGACGAACCCCGGCGCCGCGACAGGCGCCGACACCGGAGCGACCATCAAGGCCGCCGTCATCGGACTCGGCTGGGCAGGCCAGCAGCACATGGATGCGTATGCGAGCCTCCCCGGCGTCGAGCTCGTCGCCATCGCCGGCATGGAGGACGGACCGCGCGCCGAACTCGGAGAGAAGTACGGCGTCACGCGCCTCTACCGCGACTGGCACGAGCTGGTCGAGGACGGCGGGATCGACGTCGTCAGCGTCGCGGTGCCGACCTTCCTGCACGCACCGATCGCTGTCGGGGCACTGGAGGCGGGCATCCACGTGCTCAGCGAGAAGCCGATCGCCAGGACTGCCGACGAAGCGCAGGCCATGGTGGATGCGGCGCACGCCGCCGACCGTGTGCTCGAGGTCGCGTTCAACCACCGCCGCCGCGGCGACATCGAGGCGCTCAAGGCCGCGATCGACGCCGGCCAGATCGGCCGCCCGTACCACGCGCGCGCCATCTGGCTCCGGAGGGCGGGCATCCCGGCTCTCGGCAGCTGGTTCACCAACCGCGAGATGGCGGGAGGCGGACCGCTGATCGACATCGGCGTGCACGTGCTCGACTACGCGCTGCACCTGTTCGGCGAGCCGACCGTGACGGCCGTCTCCGCCGTCACGCATTCCGAACTCGGCTCGCGCGGGCGAGGCGGCGCTGCCGGCAACAAGCAGGATGTGGGCTCCGCCTACGAGGTCGAAGACCTTGCGAGCCTGCTGCTGCGCCTGGAGGGCGGCGGCTCGATCGTGCTCGAGACCAGCTGGGCGGCCTACCGCCCGGCGGGCGACGAATTCGGCATCACCATCTACGGCACGGAGGGCGGCGCCGACCTGCGCGTCGTCGACTACGCCCCTGCTGGAGAGCTGACCATCTTCACGGGGGAGGGCGAGGCCACCTCCGACGTGAACGTCGCCGCCGATCCTGGCCGCGGTCACCTCGCTGTTGTCGAGACGTTCCTCGAACACGTGGCGGACACCGCCAACTGGGCGCAGTACGACGGCTCACGCGCCCTCGACAGAGCCCGCGTCATCGACGCGGCGTACGAATCGGCCCGCCGCGGCGCCGAGGTCGTGCTCGAACCAGCAACGAAGGGAGCCTGAACATGTCTGCACTGCGCGTCACCGTCTGGAACGAGGGGGTCCACGAGGCCACCCAGCCCGACATCGCCGCCATCTACCCCACGGGCATCCACGGCGCGATCGCCGACGGCCTGACCGAACTGCTCGGCACTGATGTCGCCGTGCGCACCGCGACGCTCGCCGACGAGGAGCACGGACTCACCGAGGACGTGCTCGCCGACACCGACGTGCTGCTCTGGTGGGGCCACATCGCCCACGACCAGGTGGCCGACGAGGTCGTCGAGCGCGTCCGCAGGCACGTGCTCGGCGGCATGGGCCTGATCGTGCTGCACTCGGGGCACTTCTCGAAGATCTTCATCCGGATGCTCGGCACCACCTGCTCGCTCGCCTGGCGCAACCCGGAGGGCGGAGAGCGCGAGCTGGTCTGGAACGTCAACCCGACGCATCCGATCGCCGAAGGGGTGGAGCAGCCCATCGTGATCGAGGCGCAGGAGATGTACGGCGAGTTCTTCGACATCCCGACGCCGGACGACCTGGTGTTCATCAGCTCGTTCACCGGCGGCGAGGTCTTCCGCTCGGGCGTGACTTTCACGCGCGGCCGCGGCAAGATCTTCTACTTCAGCCCCGGAGACCAGGAGTACCCGGTGTACTTCCACCCGCAGGTGCGGAAGGTGCTCGCCAACGGCGTGCGCTGGGCTGCCCCGGTGGCCGGCGCACGCCAGGCGCCGGAGGTGTCCAACCCGGACGCGGGAGTGTGGCCGCGGTAGGTCGCCCGCCTGTCGGGGGCCCGCGTTCATCGTGGCGATGAGCGCGGGCCCTTCGCGTGCGCTTCTCAGGGCGTGGGCGGACCCGGTACGCTGCAGCCGTCCTGCGACGAGATCGCGATGTCCGAGATCGATTGTGTGCCGCCGAGGACGGTCACCCCGGTGATGCCCAGCTCGCGTTGGCTGAGGACGATTGTGCCTGGCTGGCAGGTGGGCATGATGACGTACAGAGGCTGACCGTTCTTGCCGGCGATGGCCGACCCGACAAGCGCGTCCGGGAAGTTCCAGCCGGAAGCGACGTAGCCGTGCGTCGCGGTGCCGAAACTGCGAGCGATCACGGCTGACGTTTGGAACCGGTCCTGGCCTGCCGCACGGGACGAGTCGGGGACGATGGACTTCGCGTGCGCGAGGATGCCGTCGGAGACGACCACGGGGCCGCCAGCGATCACGAGCTGTGCCGGTGCCAGCTTCTTCAGCGTCGCCATCGTGGCGGCGTCGAGCCGGTCCGCGCCACCGTCCACCAGGAGGACGGGGCCACCCGCTTCGGCGGCGGCGGCGCCCGCGGAGAGCGCGTCCGGATAGTCCTTTCCTGTTGCGAGGTAGACCGTCGCGACCGGCTTCGTGAAGGTCGCCTCGGCAAGTTGCCTCGACGTGTCGTACCGATCCGTTCCGGCGACCCGCGCAACCTCGGGCGCGAGAGACGTCATCTCCTTCTCGACGCTAGGTGCGAGCGCGGCTGTCCCACCCACGAGCACGATCTTCTTCGGCGAGAGCCGCTTGATCTCGGCGGCGGTCACCGCGGGCACCTGGTCCCACTTGGTCAGCAGAACAGGACCGTCCTGCGTCGCAGCGACAGGCCCGGCCGACAGTGCGTCGGGGAAGTTCACCCCGCTCGCCAGATAGACCACCGCCGCTGTTTCCGGATACCCGCTCTTCGACACAGCAACAGCGGTGCCGAAACGATCGGCGCCAGCCAACCGCTCCGTGACCGTCGGTGTCAGCGCTGGGGTCTTTGCGTTCGCGGCAGGCGCCGTGAACGCGAGAGCAGCAGCACCCACGAACATCGCCACGGTCATCGGTGTTTTACGCATTGGTCGTTCCTTTCAGATAGATGGTCATGACTCAGCAGGGTCGTCCGGCTGCGACATCGGCGTTGAGGGAGTTGAGGCCGCCGATCAGGGTGAGTTGGTTGGCGCCGAGGCGGTCCATTTCGGTGAGCACCTCATGGTTGAGGCAGTATCCCGGGGACAGGAAAACGGGAGCCTTCTTCACCGCGGCAAACCGCGCCCGTAAACTTCACAGAAATTTCAGACTAGTATGCAGCATCATTTCTTTCTAGTGGTGGTATGTTTTGATAACGAGCCGTTGCCTGGGGTTCGCCCCGCGTCCATCCATTCGGTTGCGGCAGACTGGTCCCATGACCACCGGACTCTCCTCGCTTCCCGACCCGCGGCATCCCGACCCGGCGGACGCCCCTCCCCTGCGCTGGGGAGTCCTCGCGCCGGGAGGGATCGCCGCCGATTTCACGGATGCGCTGCACAAGCACACGACGCAGCGGGTCGTGGCGGCCGGGTCGCGGTCGGCGGAGCGCGCTGCTGCGTTCGCCGCCGCGCACGGCGTCGAGCGCTCTTACGGCTCGTACACACAGCTGGTCGAAGATCCGGAGGTGGACGTCGTCTACGTCGCCTCCCCGCACACCCAGCACGCCGAGCACGCGCTGCTGGCCATCGCGGCAGGCAAGAGCGTGCTCGTCGAGAAGCCGCTCGCCGCGACCGCGGAGGACGCCCGGCGCATCGAGCGGGCGGCGAAAGCGGCCGGGGTGTTCGCGATGGAGGCGATGTGGACGCGCTATCTGCCGCAGACCGACATCATCCGCAGACTCCTGGACGACGGCGCGCTCGGCGACGTGCGCGTCGTGACGGCCGACTTCGGCGGCAACGCGCGCTTCGACCCGGCCAGCCGCCTGTTCGACCCCGCGCTCGGAGGAGGCGCCCTGCTCGACCTCGGCGTCTACGTCGTCTCGTGGGCGTCGTTCGCCATCGGCCGCCCGGCCGGCGTGATCGCCGCGGGCACCCTCGCGCCCACCGGCGTGGACGAACAGGTGTCGCTCATCCTGTCGTCGCTGAGCGGCGCGCAGGCGCTCCTCAGCACCGGCGTGCGCGCCGTGACCCCGTCGCTTGCGACGATCAGCGGATCGCTCGCGCGCGTCGAGACCGGCAGCCCGTTCTGGTCGGCCAGCGGCGTCCGGTTCGTGCCGGGCGGCGGCTCCCCCGCGCTCGAATGGACCGATCCGTACGGCCGCCCCGGCCGCGAGGGCATGTCATACGAAGCTGCGGCACTCGCCCGCTACGTCACGGAGGGGCTGACCGACTCCCCCCTGCATCCACTGGTCGAAGCCGTGCAGACGCTGGAGACCATCGACGAGGCGCGCCGGCAGCTGGGCGCGGTTGGCGTGGGGTCCGGCACGGCCGCCTGAGGCGAGGCACAATGGAGGGGTGCTCGATCCTGCTTTGACCCGCCCCGCCTCCCTCGCCGACCTCCGGTCGCCGGAGCAACGCGCTGCGGAGCAGGCGGCGGCGCACGCGGGCGCCGAGATCGCACAGCTCGAGTTCCAGCTCGAAGCCCCGGATGCGGAACGCGTCTTCCACGGGCACCTCGCCAGGGTGGTCGCCCACTCCAGCGACAGGGTCGCCTGGCTGCGCGCCCGCAGCCGCGGCATCACCGCGACCGACGTCGCCAAGCTCTCCACGCCGCGGTCCGTGCAGTCCGCCGCGTACGACAAGCTGCACGGCTCAGGGTTCTCCGGCAACGTGTACACGCAGCACGGGCGGACGCGCGAGCCCGAGATCGCGGCGTGGGTGGCCGCGACCCACGGCATCCACCCCTCGGATGCGCTCTACCACTCCGAGCGCGACAAGCGCTTCCTCGCGACACCGGACGGCCTGACCGTCCGTTCGAGCGGCAGCATCGAGCTGGCCGAGATCAAGACCACGAACAAGCCGTTCAACAGCATCCCGCGCAACTATCTGCGGCAGATCTGGTGGCAGCAGTACGTGCTCGGCGCCGAGCGGACGCTGTTCGTCTGGGAGCAGCACGCCGGGTTCGTCCCGCTGCACGACGAGCCGCAGTGTCTCTGGGTCGACCGCGACGAGAACGAGATCAGGAAGCTGGTCGCCCTCGCCTGCGACCTCATCGACGCGCTGCGGCGCGCCACCAGCCCGCGGTCCACCAGCCCTCAGTCGTCCGGACCTCAGGCGCCCGGACTTCAGGCGCCCGGACCTCAGCCGTCCGGCCCTCAGGCGTCCTGAGCCCCGACCGGCACGCGCACGAGCGTGAGCGAGTAGATCGCCAGCCACGCGATGGCGACCGTCGTTCCGAGGAGTTCCAGCCACGCGCCCACGTCCGTCGCAACGTGCACGATGGCGAGCAGACCGCCGACGATCGTGATCGCCGCGACCGCGAAGCAGCTCACCATCGAGAACCGCGCGACCCTCGGCAGCGCGGAGGCGAACGCCACCTGCAGCATCGCGTAGCAGGCCGCCCCGAACCCCAGCACGGCGGTCACCGTGTGCACGAGATCCTGGATGGTCGACCGCGGATCGGCGAGCGGCACGGGGCACAGCGCCGTGCAGGTGATCTGTGACGCCACCACGAAGCAGATGGCGGCGAACCCCAGCGTGACAGCCGGCGCCCACCGGTTCAGCAGCCGCGCCGACGACCGGATGTGCCCGCTAGCCAGCGCGATCGAGAAGCCGCCCGCCGCGATGCAGAGCAGAGCGACCCTGAACGGCGCAGCGGTCGGCGCCCCCTGGGCGCCGAGCTCGCTGACGTAGACGGGATACGGCACGGTCAGCCGCGCAGCCCAGATGATCGTGAGGCCGCCGAGGACCGCGATGGTCCCGAGCGCGAGCAGCACGGGAACGGCACGCTGCCAGCCCCTAGCGAGCAGCGGTGCCGCAAAAGGTTGGCGCACGACGCGCAGCACTCTGCTCACGAGGAGCATCTTAACCAGACAGCACCTGCAAAGGCCCTGGGGGTATCCGAAACGCATTGTTCATCAGCTGTGACGCCGCCGAAACACCGGTGAATCATTCACGGGATTGACTGAGACACAGCCGATGAGGGGACGACGAATGCAGAAGACGATGCGGGCGGCGCTGCTCGCCCGCGCCGGCGCAGCCGACGAGCTGCGGATGGGTGAGATCGCCACACCGGACAGGGTGAACGCCGAGTTCCTCGTGAAAGTGGTCGCGGCCAGCGTGAACCCGATCGACGCCAAGACCAGGGCGGGTCGCGGCACCTTCGGCGCCATCCGGAACCTGCCGGCCGTCCTCGGCCACGATTTCAGCGGCGTCGTCGTGGAGTCGCCGTACCGCGCGCATCCGATCAAACCGGGCGACGAGGTGTTCGGGATGGTGATGGTCCCCCGGTTCAGCGGAACATACGCGGAGTACGTGTCCGTGCCGAGCCTGAGCGTCGTGCGCAAGCCGTCGACGCTGTCACACATCGAGGCGGCCGGCGCGCCGCTCGCCGCACTGACCGCGTGGGGCATGGTCGTCGAGGTGGCGAAGGCGCACGAAGGACAGCGGATGCTCATCCACGCGGGCAGCGGAGGCGTCGGTCACTTCGCCGTGCAGTTCGCGTCGTATTTCGGCGCGCAGGTCACTGCCACCGCCTCCGGCGCCAACGCCTCCTGGCTGCGGTCGCTCGGGGCGTCCACGGTGATCGATCACACGACCACCCGCTTCGAGGAGGTGGCCCACGACATGGATGTGGTCATCGACCTGATCGGCAACGTGCACGACGACACGGGAACCCGCTCCCTGACGGTGCTGCGTCCCGGCGGCCTCATCGTCAACGCGCCGACCGGCAGCTGGCCGACCTTCGCTGAGGAGACCGCCGCCGCCGGGATGCGCGGCACCGACTTCAAGGTCGCGCCGGACGGCAACACCCTCGCCGTGATCTCCCGCCTGCTGGAGTCGGGCAACGTGCGCGTGCACGTCGACCAGATCTTCGCGCTCGACCAGGCGGCGGAGGCGCACAAGGCCATCGAGTCCGGCCACACCCGCGGCAAGATCGTGCTGAAAGTGGCGGAGGGCTAGAGTGCCCGCTCCATCACCCAGTCGTCCTCCAGCCGGTCGCCGACCAGGAACTGCTTGGAGCCGACGCGCTCGAACCCGTTCTTGGAGTAGAACCGCTGCGCCCGCTCGTTCTCCTCGTTGACGCCCAGCCAGATTCCGGAGGCACCGGCATCGGCCGCCGCCGTGAGGCTCGACTCCATCAGCCCGCTCGCCACACCCGCACCGTGATGGCCTGGCAGTACGTAGCACTTGCTCAGCTCGCTGGACGGGCGGATGCGGATGGCCGCGCTGACGTCGCCGTCCGTCGGCTCTCCGAGGTTCACCATCGTGTAACCGATCGCCTCGTCGTCCTCCTCCGCGATCATCAGCACGCGCGCGTCGTCGGCGAGGTATTCGCCGAACTTCTCCTCGGACAGCATGGTCGCGACGAACGCGGCCTTCGCCTCCTCGGTGGTGTGCGGAGGACAGGCGAGAGGGAAGGTCACGGCGGCGACGGCGGCCAGGCTGCGCGCATCCCGTGCTTCTGCAGGGCGAATGGTGACGGTCACGCGACCCACCATACTGAAACGGCCGGCCGTCCACGAAGGACGACCGGCCGTTCCGGCGGTTCGGGCGCTAGTGGCGCCCTGCCGCGACCAGTGAGAGCAGGTTGAACGACACACCGCCGAGGCCGGTGACGTCGTCGTATCCCTTCGCGGTCTTCAGCGTGGTGTCCTGATCGAACGACACCAGGTAGCTGTTGCCGCTGGTGGCGCTGGTGTACGCGACCGCCTGCGTCGGGTTCTGCGGCACGACGTCACGGAACGCGTTCGGCAGGATGCGCTTGACGCCGTACAGCGTCGGGTTCGCGAACCCGATCGTGGCGTGCGTGGCCTGCTGCACGATCGCGATCTGCGCCGCCACGATCGGAGTCGCCAGCGAGGTTCCGCCGTACGTCTCGTTCACGTAGTCGCCCGTTGCGAGGGTCGTGTCGTCGATGATCGGACGGATGCCGATCGAGAACCCGGTGTACGGGTCGGCGAGCGCAGCCACATCCGGAGAGACGCGGTGGCCGTTCGCCAGGGCGGCCGGCACAGCGTTCCGCTGGTAGTCGGGCTGAGCGAACACAGCGCTCACCCCGCCGCCGGCGCCGCCGACGAAGCGGGTGCCGGGCAGCGGCTCCTTGTAGGACAGCGAACCGTCGGCGTTCTTGACGATCTGGTCGACCGTGTCGCCCCAGCCCGCCTCGAACGAGATCTTGCTGTTCTTGTCGATGCCGAGACTCGTGCCGCCCACCGAGGTGACCCACGGGGAGGAGGCGGGGAAGTCGGGCGACGCGTAGTCGAGGTTCGCGACCTCGTCGCCGTTGTCACCGCTCGAGAAGTACAGCCCGATGCCTTCGCCGGCCGCCTGCAGCTGCAGGTTGACCTCGCCCTGGATCACGTCGGCCGGGACAGCCTCACCCACGTTGCCGTAGCTGTTGCTCACGATGTTCGACAGCTTGTTGTCGAGGACCTTCGACATCGCGACATCGAGGCCGCCGCTGCAGTCCGTGCCACCCACGTACAGGATGCGCGCGCCCGGTGCGATGCCGTGGACGGACTCGACGTCGAGCGTCTGCTCGCCCTGCCATCCGCTCGGCTGCTGGCACAGCTCCTGGTCGGTGAAGTCGCTCGACTTCGGAACCAGCTGCTGGTAATTCGAGTTGTTCAGGCCGGGCTCGCCGTTCTGCTGCGAGTACGAGTTCACGTCCTTCACGATGCTCGGGCTCGCGTACGCGTCGATGATCGCGACCGTCTGGCCTGAGCCGTTCACTCCGCGCTTGTTGAGCGCGTCCAGCCCGTAGGCCGTGCGGAGCTGCGACGGCGTGTAACCGCAGTTGAACGTGCTGTACTGCGTCTGGCCGTTGTAGCTCGCGGGAACCGTCACGACATGCTCGCCGATGTAGTGCGAGCACGGGGTCACGACGACCGGTGCGGCCGCCGCCTTGCGGCTCAGCTGCGGGGTCGCGGAGGCGCCGAGGTCGCCCTGCTTGATCGAGTCCGGCTTGGTCAGCGTTCGTGACTGCTCGATGCTGATGCCGGAGACCTTGGTGCCGACCGCCGCGGGGAGTGACGGGGCGGAGGTCGGAGCGACCAGGCGCTTGCCCGCGTAGTCGAACGAGTGCAGCGACGTGCCGAAGATCGACCCCAGCTGGTCGGGCGTCCCCCGGAAGACCACGTACTGCCGGCTCGCCGGAACAGCCGTGATCGTGAGGCCGACGGTCTTCAGGAAGCTGACCACCGAATCCGAGTCGGCCTGGGTCGGCGAGAACCGGTTGATCCACTGGTTCGGGTTGAGCGCCTTGCGGTAGCCCTGGTTGACCGGATTCGAGACAGCCTTGGCGAGCGCCTCCGCGCCCTGCTGGTCGCGCAGGGGGAGATAGATCTCGCCCTGCACTGTCTGGTCCGTCGGTGCGGCGCCTGCGTCGTTGGCTGCAGTGGCCCAGCTCGGTACGGAATCGGCGAAAGTGACCCTGTCGGCCGCATTCGCTGCTCCGGTCCCCGCCATCGACAACGCCACCGCGGCGGCCGCGGTGGCGATGATTCCGACGGCCCTTTTGTGGAGGACTCGTCTGGTGGTGCGAGTTGTCATGAAGTGATCCTTACTCGACAGTGAGCGACGCGCGACGCGCGCCAACCGCGAGAGTAGACCCACAAGTTCTACCGCCACAAGAGGGGTAGACAGTTCTGTTGCAGATTGCGTCGTCTGTGGACGCCACCTCAGCGCAGGGATGCGAAAAGGCCGCCTCCGGAATCCGGAGACGGCCTGTTCGCACGAACGATGCGCGACTAGATGGCGTTGACGTCCAGCGGGATGCCGGGGCCGAACGTGGTCGACACAGCACCCTTCTGCACGTAGCGACCCTTCGAGGAGGACGGCTTCAGACGCATGATCTCTTCGAGCGCGGTCTTGATGTTCTCGTCGAGCTGCTCGGCGGTGAAGCCCGCCTTGCCGACGACGAAGTGCACGTTGGCGTGCTTGTCGACGCGGAACTCGATCTTTCCGCCCTTGATGTCGGAGACGGCCTTGGCCACATCCGGCGTCACGGTTCCGGTCTTCGGGTTCGGCATGAGGCCACGCGGGCCGAGCACCTTACCGAGACGGCCGACCTGGCCCATGAGCTCCGGGGTGGAGACAGCCGAGTCGAAGTCGGTGTAACCACCGGCGACCTTCTCGATGAGCTCCGCTCCGCCGACCTCATCGGCGCCCGCGGCGATCGCGGCCTCAGCGGCCGGACCCGTCGCGAACACGATGACGCGCGCGGTCTTGCCGGTACCGTGAGGAAGGATGACGGTACCGCGGACCATCTGGTCCGCCTTGCGCGGGTCGACGCCGAGCTTCAGCGCGACCTCGACGGTCGAGTTGAACTTGCTGGAGCCGGTCTCGCGAGCGAGCGTGACGGCCTCAGTGGGGGTGTAGAACTTTCCGGCCTCGATCTTGTCGGCCGCGGCCCGGTAGGCCTTTGACTTCTGTGCCATGTGGTTTCTCCTGTCGAGAATGTGGTGCGAGCCTGGCCGGCTCTGCCACGGATGTGTCTGTGAAGGACGAGGGCTTACGCCTCGACCGTGATGCCCATCGAACGGGCGGTGCCTGCGATGATCTTCGACGCTGCGTCGATGTCGTTCGCGTTCAGGTCGACCATCTTCTGCTCGGCGATCGCGCGCACCTGCTCCTGGGTCAGCTTGCCGACCTTGGTGGTGTGCGGGACGCCGGAGCCCTTGGGGACGCCTGCGGCCTTCTTGATGAGCTCAGCGGCCGGCGGGGTCTTGAGGACGAACGTGAACGAACGGTCCTCGTAGACGGTGATCTCCACCGGGATGACGTTGCCGCGCTGCGACTCGGTCGCCGCGTTGTACGCCTTGCAGAACTCCATGATGTTGACGCCGTGCTGACCCAGCGCCGGACCGATCGGCGGAGCGGGGTTGGCGGCGCCGGCGTTGATCTGAAGCTTGATCAGACCAGTGACCTTTTTCTTCGGTGCCATGTTTCTTCCTTCTTTGTGTATTCGAGCGTTCAGGATGAATCCCGAACGGCTCTCCCGGTTTCTCGGCCTGTCCGAGACCCGGTGATCTAAAAAACCAGGGGCTGTCGGCTCTTATTCCGTTAGAGCTTGGTGACCTGGTCGAAGCTGAGCTCGACCGGGGTCTCACGCTCGAACAGGGAGACGAGGACGGTGAGCTTGCCGCTCTCCGGCTTGATCTCGCTGATCGAACCGGGCAGGCCCGCGAACGAGCCTTCCTTGATCGTGATGGTCTCGCCGATCTCGAAGTCGACCTCGGCGGGGATGACGCGCTGTGCGGCCTTCTGGCCCTTCGCGGCGCCCTTGACCGGAGCGGCCTCGATCTGCACGAGGCTCTTCAGCATCGAGAAGGCCTCTTCGAAGCGCAGCGGGGTGGGGTTGTGCGCGTTGCCGACGAAGCCGGTGACACCCGGCGTGTGACGCACGACGGACCAGCTGTCCTCGTTGAGGTCCATGCGCACGAGCACGTAGCCGGGGATGCGCACACGGTTGACCATCTTGCGCTGGCCGTTCTTGATCTCGACGACGTCTTCCATCGGAACCTGGACCTCGAAGATGAAGTCCTCCATGTTCATCGAGACCATGCGGTTCTCGATGTTGGACTTCACGCGACGCTCGAACCCGGCGTATGAGTGGATGACGTACCACTTGCCGATCTTGCTGCGCAGCTCGGCGCGGAACTCCTCGTACGGGTCGGTCGCTGCCTCGTCTTCGTCTTCGACGGCCTCGACGGCGGCTTCCGCCTCCTGGTCGTCGTCGACCTCGAGGGCCTCGTCGACGGCGCGGTCGGCCTCGGGGTCGACAGCCTCGGCCATCGCGTCGAGGACCGCATCCAGGTCGATCTCGGTTCCGTCTTCTGCGACGACGTGCAGAGCTTCGTGCTCAGCGGCGTCGACCGATTCTTCTTCACCGGCCAGAACGTTGCCGGTCTGCGCCTCATCGTCTTCGGAGGACTGCTCGGCTGCGGTCGCCCAGTCCACGTCGTCGCGATTTGTCTCAGACACTGAATTCATTCCATTTCTGTCGGTGGCCGGTCGGCCGGCTCGGGAAGGCCGTGACTCAGGCGCTGGATCAGGTCGGGTTTCCGAAGACCCAGACGACGCCGAGCCCGAAGACCCAGTCGAGCAGGGACACGAGCGCCATCATGATCACCACGAAGACGAGAACAACCCCGGTGTAGCTGAAGAGTTCTTTCCTGGTCGGGGTGACGACCTTCTTGAGCTCGCCGATGACCTGGCGGATGAACAGAGCGATCCGAGCGAAGGGTCCACGCTTTGCGGCGCGGTCCTTTTTCGCGTTGGCGACGATTTCCTCGCTCGGCTCGTCGATAACTTTTCGGGCCACCTTGTTACACCTTTCGTGGGTCGTCACCTGAAGTGACGACTTGCAGGGCGGACAGGACTTGAACCTGCAACCTGCGGTTTTGGAGACCGCTGCTCTACCAATTGAGCCACCGCCCTATGAAAGCGAAATCGCGGAGCCTTCCCGCGCACCTTCTCGAACAAGGCTAGCCGATCCCACTCGGAGATTCCTCTGCGAGAGGCAGATCCGCCGGCCGTCCTCAGTGAAAAAGGGCGCAAAAAAGCTTGGCAGATTTCAACTACCGCGACCAAGTGTATGTGACGTGGGGCGGACTGTAAAGTTGGGCACCGTGACCGGACAGCAGCGCATTTCCCGACGCATCGCATCCATCGCCGAATCGGCGACGCTCAAAGTGGATGCGAAGGCCAAAGCCCTCAAATCACAGGGCAGACCCGTGATCAGCTTCGCCGCCGGCGAGCCGGACTTCGTGACGCCGCAGAACATCGTGGATGCGGCGCTGACGGCCGTGAACGACCCGCGCAACTACCGGTACACCCCCGCCGCCGGTCTGCCGGAGCTGCGGGAGGCGATCGCGGAGAAGACGCGACGGGACTCCGGGATGGACGTCCCCGCATCCGGAGTCGTCGTCACCAACGGCGGCAAGCAGGCCGTGTACCAGGCGTTCGCCACCTTGATCGACCCCGGCGACGAGGTGCTCGTGCCGACGCCGTACTGGACGACGTACCCGGAGGCGATCAAGCTCGCCGGCGGCGTGCAGGTGGACGTGTTCGCCGGAGCAGACCAGGGCTACCTGGTCACCGTCGACCAGCTCGAAGCAGCCCGCACGGAACGCACGAAGGTGCTCCTGTTCGTGTCGCCGTCGAACCCGACCGGTGCCGTGTACCCGCCGGAGCAGGTCGAGGAGATCGGCCGCTGGGCGGAGGAGCACGGGCTGTTCGTCATCGCCGACGAGATCTACCAGAACCTCACATACGACGGCGGGAAGGCCCTGTCGATCGTCGAGGCGGTGCCTGCGCTCGCCGACCGCACCATCCTGGTCAACGGCGTCGCCAAGACGTACGCGATGACCGGCTGGCGGGTGGGCTGGATGGCCGGGCCCGCCGACCTCATCGCCGCGGCGGCCAACCTGCAGTCGCACCTCTCGTCGAACGTCTCCAACATCTCGCAGCGCGCGGCCCTCGAAGCGCTGACGGGTCCGCAGGAGCCCGAGGAGCAGATGCGGCTCGCGTTCGACCGCCGGCGGCAGACGATCGTCGCCGAGCTGAACGCGATCGACGGCATCCGCACGCCGACGCCGCAGGGCGCGTTCTACGTGTACCCGGACGTGTCCGGACTGCTCGGGCGGACCTGGGGCGGCGTGACGCCGACCACGTCGCTGGAGCTGGCGGACCTCATCCTGGAGCAGGCGGAGGTCGCGGCGGTGCCCGGCGAGGCCTTCGGGCCGTCCGGCTACCTGCGGTTGTCGTACGCGCTCGGCGACGACGAACTGCTCGAGGGCGTGCGCCGCCTGCAGCGCCTCTTCGGCGCGCGCTGAGCGCCGCTGCGCGGCCCGCGCGCGCCCTGCGCATCCACGATTCGTGCGAAAAGTGCGGTGCCGTCCTCGTAACCGCACTTTTCGCACGAGTCGCGCGGCGTGTCAGAGCAGCTTGCGCTCGAGCGCCCAGGCCGTGAGCTCGTGGCGGGAGGAGAGCTGCAGCTTGCGGAGGACGGCGGAGACGTGGCTCTCGACGGTCTTGATCGAGATGAACAGGTCGGCCGCCACCTCTTTGTACGAGTATCCGCGGGCGATCAGGCGCATCACCTCGCGTTCGCGCGCCGACAGACGGTCGAGCTCATCGGTGGACTCCGCCTGCTCGCCTGCGGCCGCGCCGAACGCGTCGAGGACGAAACCGGCCAGCCGCGGCGAGAACACGGCGTCCCCGCCCGCGACGCCGACGACGGCGTCGCTCACCTGACCGCCGGAGCTGCCCTTGGTGAGATAGCCGCGGGCGCCGGCCCTGATCACGCCGACGACGTCCTCGGCGGCGTCGGAGACGCTCAGCGCTAGGAAACGGGTGTCCGGGCACTCCGCGATGGTCCTGCGGACGACCTCCGCTCCCCCGCCGCCAGCCCCACCCGGAAGGTGGACGTCGAGGAGCACCACCGCGGGGTGAGCCTCGCGGATCACGGCGACCGCCGCATCCACATCGGCGGCCTCCCCGACGACCGAGAGGCGGTCGTCGAGGTCGGCTCGCAGGCCGGAGCGGAAGATGGAGTGGTCGTCGACGATCACGACGGTGATCGGGGCGACAGTGGATGCGCCGGGCTCAGTGGATGCGCCGGGCGCGTCCTCGTGTGTCGCCGCGTGCTGCCCGCCGTGCGCCCGCTGCTCGCCCTGCGCGTGCCGCTCGTCGTGCTCGCCCTGCTCGTGCTGCTCTGTCATGGTGCCTCGTTCGCGTACTCGATGCTCAGCTGGACCTCTGTGCCGGTGTCGCGCGACGTGACGGTCGCGTGACCGCCCGCCCTGCGCATCCGGCCGATGATGGACTCGCGCACTCCCAGTCTGCCCTCCGGAAGCGCATCGACGTCGAAGCCGGGTCCTCTGTCCCTGATGAAGACGTCGACACCGCCCGCCCTGCTCTCCACATAGACGGAGACGTCGCCGCCGGCGTGACGGGCCGCGTTCAGCATGGCCTCGCGCGCTGCGGCGGCGAGGTCGGACGGCGCGTGCTCGACCGGTTCTCCGACCGTCACGATGTCGAAGTGCACCGGATTGTCGACCTCCAGCGCCGCACCGGTGGACCGCAGCTCGGAGGCGAGGTCGCGCACCTGCGCATCCCGGTCGTCGGCGGCGTCGGCGTACAGCCACTCCCGCAGCTCCCGCTCCTGGGCTCGGGCGATGCGGGCGACCTCGCTCGACGCGCCCGCCCTGTTCTGGATGAGGGCGAGCGTCTGCAGCACGGAGTCGTGCAGGTGCGCGGCGATCTCGGCACGCTGCTCCTGCTTGATGCGGGCCGTCCGCTCGGCGATGAGCTCCCTCCACAGCCGGAGCGCCCACGGCCCGACGAGCACGGCCGCTCCCGCGAACGTGGCGGCGATGATCCCCAGCCAGAGCCAGCCCGTGCCCGCCCTGTCGACCAGCGAACTCAGGGCGACGGCGATCACGACCAGGAACGCGCCCGCGGCGATGCGCAGCGTGCGGGACGCGACCGGTCCGCGCGCCGCGTCCCCCGCGTCGACCAGCTGATCCCAGGCGACGCACGCGACGGCCGCCAGGATACTCGTGCCAATCGCGGCGAGCAGCCCGAACGGCGACGACCCTGCAGCGGCGAGCGCTACGGCCGCGACACCGGCGACCCCGGAGATCCCGAGCAGCAGCCACGACACCGGGATGCGGCGGACCACGCGTTCCTGCGGGTCGGCGGCCGTCGCGGGCCGGAGCGGCGTGAGCGCCCACAGCCAGAGATAGAGGAGCACCCCGGCGCCGCCGACGAGCCCGAGAGCGACGAACAGCCAGCGCACCATCGCGACCGGCCAGCCGAGATGGTCGGCGAGCGCGACGCTCACCCCGCTCAACTCGCACGTTCGCGGGCGCGCCAGTGGAACCCTCGGAGGGCGGGCGGCGGGCGCGCTGTCAGGCGCGAACGTGTCGGTCACGGTGAAATCCAAGCAGACTCCGCCCGTCCCCGACACCCCGGCCGCCGGGAATCAGGGGCGACTCAGGGTGATACCCGATATCGGCGGACCATCGGTCAGCGCCAGGATCGAAGCATGTCACAGCAGGACTCCCCAACACCTCCCCCTCCCGGCACCCCTGGCGCGCCGTACGGCGGCCCCACCAGCGGCCTCTCCGGGCGCGGCAGAACGTTCTTCGACTGGATGCGCGGCCTCGGCGTCGTGCGTTCGGACGGCTGGCTCGGCGGCGTGTGCGCCGGCGTCGCCAACCGCATCGGCATCGACCCGCTGATCGTACGCGGCATCGTCGTCGTCGCGGCGATCCTCGGCGCACCGATGCTCCTCCTCTACGCGGCGGCGTGGGCGCTCCTGCCGGACAGGGAGAACCGCATCCATTTGCAGCGGCTGTTCGATGGCGACTTCCAGCCGGCCATCGTCGGGATCGGCGTGCTCGCCCTGTTGTCTCTGCTGCCGTGGGCGCCGGGGATCTGGTGGGCGAACGGTGGATTCTGGGGGTCGCCTTCGCTCGGCGACGTGATCGGCCGGGTGCTCTGGACACTGATCGTGCTCGCGCTCATCGCCGGTCTCGTGGTCTGGGCGGTGCGCGGCAACTGGGGCCGGGATGCGTGGGGCGCGAACCGCGGGACGGGCGCCGGTGCCAGTGCTGGTGCCGGTACCGGTGCCAGTGCCAGTGCCAGTGCCAGTGAGTCCGCTACCCCCGCTGCCGACGCTTCCGCCTCCGCCGCACCGGGTCCTGGGGTCTGGGTGGCCGCCGCGGCGGGAGCATCCACTGTTCCTGAGCCTGCGAGCGCGGAGGCAGGCGCGACGCCGGACGCTCCTACCGTCCCCCTCGATCCCGTAGCCGGCAAGCCGGCCCTCGACACCACCGCAGAGCCGACCGAGCCGCCTGCGCCGACCGTCGGGGCGTCGACGCAGGACGTCGCAGACTGGCGCGCCCGTCACGCTTCCTGGCAGGCGGAGCACGCACAGTGGAAAGCCAGGCTCGACGAGGACATGCGCGCCGTCAAGCGTCAGCGAGCGGCGGAGATGCGGGCGCAGGCAGCCGCAGCCACCGCCGAGGCCGCCGCTCAGCGCCGGGCGTTCCGCGCGGCCAACCCGCGCGTCGGTGCGGCGTTCGGCTGGGCGACCGTCGGCCTGGCCCTCGTGGCCGCCGCGGTGGTCTCCGCGGTCTGGGAGCCCGCGACCGGCTTGACCGGTTACGGCGTCACGGCCGCGCTGGCCGCAGCGACGCTGGTCTTCGGCGTCGCGGTGCTCATCGCGGGGCTCGCCAGGCGCAGGAGCGGGTTCCTGATCTTCCTCGGGATCGTGCTCGCCGTCGCGACGCTGATCTCCGGGTGGGTGCCGCGCGATAAGCCATTCGTCTTCGAGGGCGTCCACTTCTCGTCGATGAGCGCCCAGCTCAACGACGCCCAGATCAGCGACGCCCAAAGCAGCGACGCCCGCATCAGCGACGCCCGAATCAATACACAGGAGCAGGGACGATGAGCGACAGCACGAACAACGACACCACGAATCACATCGCTCCGAACGCGGACGCCATCCCGACCGTCGTGATCGACCAGACGACCGGATGGGGCGCGCAGCAGCAGCCCCGCGCATCCACCGGCCGCAGCCAGATCCGGTGGGGCGGCGTCGTCTGGGGCGTCATCCTGATCGTCTTCGCCGCTGGCACGCTCGCCGTGCTCTCCGCCCGCGACCGGCTGATCGCCGCGCAGGTGTGGTTCGCCTCCCTCACCCCGGCGAGCGCGTGGGCGCTCGGGCTCGCGGTGGCGGGCGGGATCATCGTCGTCCTCGCCGTTCTCGGCGGAGTGAGGAGCGCTCAGCGCCGCCGACGGGCATGATGAGTGCATGAGCAGCAGCCCTTCCGGCGGTCCTGCCGTCGTCGTCCGAGATCTGCGGAAGTCGTACGGACAGTTCGAGGCCGTGCGTGGCGTGAGTTTCGACATCGAGCAGGGCGAGACCTTCGCCCTGCTCGGTCCCAACGGTGCAGGCAAGAGCACCACCATCGAGATCCTCGAGGGCTACCGGGATCGCAGCGGCGGCGAGGTGAGCGTCCTCGGCATCGACCCGCATCGCGGCGGGTCGGAGTGGAAGGCGCGACTCGGGATCGTGCTGCAGACCGGCGCGGAGGCCGCCGATGTGACCGTGCGGGAGCAGGTCGCGCACTTCTCGCGGTTCTACCCGGCCAGGCGGGATGTGGACGAGCTGATCGCGGCGGTGGGTCTCGCGGAGAAGGCGAAGGTGCGCATCCGGAACCTGTCGGGCGGGCAGCGGCGGCGACTGGATGTGGCACTCGGGGTGATCGGACGGCCGGAGCTGCTGTTCCTGGACGAGCCGACGACCGGGTTCGACCCGGAGGCGCGGCGCGAGTTCTGGCAGCTGATCCGCGACCTCAAGAAGGAGGGGACGACCATCCTGCTCACCACCCACTACCTCGACGAGGCGGCGCAGCTCAGCGACAGGGTCGCCGTGATCGCTCGCGGTGAGCTGATCGACATCGGAGCCGTCGACACCATCGGCGACCGGGGGGCGCGCATCCCGATCGTGCGGTGGCGGGATGCGAACGGGCAGCTGCACGAGGAGCGCACGGAGACGCCGGCCGCGGTGGTCGCCCGGCTGACCGCCGAGACCGGTGGGGAGCCGCGGGACCTGGAGGTGATCCGGCCGAGCCTGGAGGACGTGTACCTGGGGCTGGTGCAGGCGGCGGAGGAAGCGGCGGCGTCGACTGGCTCGGCTGCTGGGGCTGCTGCTGGGGCTGCCTCGTCGAAGGGGGCGGCAGCATGAGGACCGTGTCGCTCGGCTTCGTCCGCATCCGGTACGAGGTGCTCACCTATTTCCGCCAGGCGGACACGATCTTCTTCACCTTCCTGTTCCCGGTCGTCATGCTCGGGATCTTCTCCGTGGCGTTCCAGGGGCTCGGAAACGTCGGCGCCAACCCGGACGGGTCGGGTGGGATCACCCAGGCCGCCTACTATCTGCCGGGGATGATCGCCGCAGGCATCCTGCTGTCCGGCGTGCAGAACCTCGCCGTCGACATCGCCGTCGAGAAGAGCGACGGCACCCTCAAACGTCTCGGCGGCACCCCGCTGCCCGTCGTCTCGTACTTCATCGGGAAGATGGGGCAGGTGATCGCCACGAGCATCCTGCAGATCGGGTTGCTCCTGCTGATGGCACGACTGGTGTTCGGCGTCGCGCTGCCCACCGACCCCGCGCTGTGGCTGCGGTTCGCGTGGATCTACGCACTCGGCATCGTGACGTCGGCCGTGCTCGGCATCGCGCTGTCCTCCGTGCCCCGGACGGGCAAGAGCGCGACGGCCGTGATCATCCCGATCGTGCTGGTGCTGCAGTTCATCTCCGGCGTGTATCTGGCGTTCAATCTGCTGCCGACGTGGCTGCAGAACATCGCGAGCATCTTCCCGCTGAAATGGATCGCGCAGGGGATGCGCAGCGTGTTCCTGCCCGCGTCGTTCGAGGCGCAGGAGCCGAGCGGAAGCTGGCAACTGGGGTGGATGGCCGTGGTGCTGCTGATCTGGCTGGTCGCCGGGCTGGTAGTGTGCCGGCTGACGTTCCGGTGGATCCGGAAGGACGGGGCGTAGGTCGGCCGTTCGCACTCGCGTCCGCGCTCCCGTCCGGTTTTCCACAGCCGCGAGTTCTCCACCGGTTTGCACCCCCCGGCTCGGCAGCGTCGGTGCTCTCTGAAACGATGTGTCCATGAGCACCACCACCAGAGACCAGGCCGTCGACACCCTCCGCGCCCTGGTCGGCGATCCCCAGGCCGAATTCCACGACGGGCAGTTCGAGGCGATCTCGGCACTCGTCGACGAACGCAGGCGCGCCCTGGTGGTGCAGCGCACGGGATGGGGCAAGTCGGCGGTGTACTTCGTCGCGACGATGGTGCTCAGGGCGCGCGGGGCAGGGCCGACCATCCTGGTCTCCCCGCTCCTGGCGCTGATGCGGGATCAGGTCGCCGCCGCCGAACGTGCGGGAGTCCGCGCGGTCACCCTCAACTCCGCCAACCGCCATGAGTGGGACGACGTGTCCCAACGCCTCCGCGACGACACGGTGGATGCGCTGCTCGTCTCCCCGGAGCGGCTCAACAACCCGCAGTTCCGTGACGAGTTCCTGCCCGACCTCATCGCGCGCAGCGGACTGCTGGTGATCGACGAGGCGCACTGCATCTCCGACTGGGGGCACGACTTCCGCCCCGACTACCGGCGACTGCGCGACCTCATCGCCGCGATGCCGGACGGCGTCCCTGTGCTCGCGACCACCGCCACGGCCAACGAGCGCGTGGTGGCCGACGTCGCCGAGCAGATGGGCACCGGCAGCCACGAGCAGGTGCTCACCATCCGCGGGCCGCTCGCCCGGCGCTCGCTCCGGCTCGGCGTCCTCACCCTGCCAGACGCCGGGGCACGTCTCGCTTGGCTGGTGAGCCATCTGGCCGACCTCCCCGGGAGCGGCATCGTCTATGCCCTCACCGTCTCCGCCGCGGAAGACACGGCCCGGCTGCTGCGGCAGGCCGGGCACGAGACGTACGCATACACCGGCCAGACGGACACGGCCGAGCGCGAAGACCTCGAAGGTCGCCTGAAACGCAACGAGGTCAAGGCGCTGGTCGCGACCAGCGCGCTCGGCATGGGCTTCGACAAACCCGACCTCGGGTTCGTCGTGCACCTGGGCGCGCCGTCGTCGCCGGTGGCGTATTACCAGCAGGTCGGGCGCGCAGGGCGCGCGACCGATAACGCCGACGTGCTGCTGCTGCCCGGCCAGGAGGACCGGGCGATCTGGGACTACTTCGCCACCGCCTCCATGCCGTCGGAGGTGAAAGCGGACGCGGTGCTCGGCGCGCTGCACGACGAACCGCAGTCGACGCGCGCGCTGGAGAGCCAGGTGGACCTCAAGCCGTCGACGCTGGAGCTGCTGCTGAAGGTGCTCGACGTCGAAGGAGCGGTCAAGCGGGTGGCGAAGGGCTGGATCAGCACGGGCGTCCCGTGGACGTACGACCGCGAACGCTACGAGCGGATCGCCGCCGCCCGCACCGCAGAGCAGCAGTCGATGCTCGAGTACGAGTCCACGGACCAGTGCCGCATGATGTTCCTGCAGCGCGCCCTCGACGATCCGGAGGCGCAACCGTGCGGCCGCTGCGACAACTGCGCAGGCACGTGGTATCCGGCTGCGATCGACGCCGCTGCGAGCTCCTCCGTGGCGACGGCGCTCGACAGGGTCGGCGTCGAGATCGAGCCGCGCAAGCTGTGGCCGACCGGAGCCGACCGGCTCGGCGTGACCGTGAAGGGCAAGATCGCCGCCGACGAGCAGCTCGAACCGGGCCGCGCGCTCGCGAGGCTCACCGACCTTGGCTGGGGAGGGCCGCTCCGGGAGCTCCTCGGCGCCGACGCCGCCGACCAGGCGTGCCCGCCCGCGCTGCTGGCCGCGTGCATCCGGGTGCTGGGCGATTGGAACTGGGCGGAGCGTCCCGCCGCGGTCGTGGCGATGCCGTCCCGGCGGCGCCCGCAGTTCGTGCAGACGCTGGCCCGCGGATTCGCCGAGGCCGGGCGCCTCCCGTTCGCCGGGACGCTCGACGTGGTGGACGGCGGCCCGGTGGGCGAAGCGGGAGGCAACAGCGCGTTCCGGCTGTCATCGGTGTGGAACCGGTTCTCGGCCGACGCGCTCGATCTGCCGCAGGGCGTGCCGGTGCTGCTGGTCGACGACCTGGTCGACAGCCGGTGGACGATCACCGTCGCCGGGCGCGCGCTCCGGCGAGCGGGTGCGTCGGCGGTGCTGCCGTTCGCGGCGGCGCTGCGCTCGTAGCGGCGCTAGAGAGAGGTTCCGAGGAGGATCGGCTCAGGGTGCAGGATGACGCCGAACTCGGATTGGACGCGAGCCTGCACGTAGGAGGCGAGCTGGGTGATGTCGGCGGCGCTCGCGCCTCCGCGGTTGGTGATCGCGAGCGTGTGCTTGCTGGAGATCGCCGCACGGGAGCCCGGCAGCGAGAAGCCACGCCGGATGCCCGACTGCTCGATCAGCCAGGCGGCGCTGAGCTTCACCGAGTACGGGCCGCCTGCCAGGCCCGGGACGTCGCCAGGCCACACACCGCCCGCCTCCAGGCCGAGCACCCGATCCGGCTCCGGCGGGGTCACCGGCCAGCGTGGAGCGGCGGCGGGCAGCGAGCGGGCGAAGTTCTCGGACACGATCGGGTTGGTGAAGAACGACCCGGCGCTCACCGAGTCCTGGTCGTCCGGGTCAAGCACCATCCCCTTGGAAGCACGCAGAGCGAGCACGGCGCGCCGCAACTCGGCGACCGGCACCCGGGAGCCGAGCGCTACGCCGAGCGAGTCCGCAAGCTGTGCATACGCGATGGGAGCGCTGAGCGGGGCGCCGAGACCGCCGGGCTGGTTGCCGTCCTCGAGTTCGAGGACCACGGACAGGACCACGCCGCGCATCCCCTGTTTGAGCACAGACGTGCGGTAGCCGAGCCGCAGGTCGCCGCGGCCCATGGCGCGCAGCTCACCGGTGCCCGCATCGAGGAACTCGACGCCGAGCAACGCCGACTCGAGCTCCTGCCCGTACGCCCCGATGTTCTGCACCGGCGCCGCGCCGGTCGAACCGGGGATTCCGGACAATGCTTCGATGCCCGACCAGCCGTTGCGCACGGTGTGTGCGACGAGCGCGTCCCACGGCTCGCCCGCCTGCACCCGCAACCGGATGCGCCCGGCAGGGGCATCGAGGAGTTCGATGCCGCGGGTGACCACCCGGATGACCGTGCCGTCGAATCCGTCGTCGCCCGCCACGGTGTTGGAGCCGCCGCCGAGCAGCGCCCACTCCTCGCCGTCCGCCCACACGTCGAGGGCGGCCGCGATCAGGTCGTCGCGGGTGGGCGGTTCGATCAGACGTTCCGGCACGCCGCCCACCTGCATGGTGGTCAGCGTGGAGAGCGCGGGGGTCTGGTCCGGCATCAGGCGAACGTGACGCGGACCTGCGCCTTGCCGAGCACGGTCGCGCCGTCGAAAGTCACGGTGAGGTCGATGCGGGCGACGCGGGCGTCCGCATCCAGCTGGCCGACCTTGGCGATGACGGAGACGTCGGCGCCGTCGGCGGGGTCGACGACGACGGGGCGGGTGAAGCGCACCTGGTAGTCGGCGACGCGGGCGGGGTCGCCTGCCCAGTCGACGACCGGCTGCACAGCGAGGCCCATGGTGAGCATCCCGTGCGCGATGACGCCCGGCAGCCCGACGGAGGTGGCGACGTCGTCGCGGTAGTGGATGGGGTTGAAGTCGCCGGAGGCGCCGGCGTAGCGCACGAGGGTGCCGCGGGTGAGGTGGTAGCTCTGCTCGGCGACGACGTCGCCGACGGAGAGGGTGTCGAACTCGGGCATCACTCGTCTCCTCGAACGACCAGGGTGGATACGGCGGTGACGACATGCTCTCCCGCCGCGTCGACGATCACAGACTCCGCGGTGACCATCGAGTGCGCCCCGAGCGACTTGACACTGCTGACGGTGAGCGTGGCGGTCAGTTCGTCGCCGGCGACGACGGCACGCGTGTAGCTGAACCGCTGATCGCCGTGGACCACCCTGCTGAAGTCGATGCCGGCGTCCGGTTCGGCGAGCAGCTGCGCGAGCGTCTGCTCCTGCACCACCACGGGGAACGTCGGGGGCGCCACCAGGTCGGCATGGCCGGCGGCGTGCGCCGCCTCCACGTCGAAGCTGATCGGATCAGTGGCGAGGACGGCCCGCGCGAATTCGCGGATCTTCTCCCGCCCGACGAGATAAGGACTAGTCGGGGCGAACGTCCGCCCCTGCAACTCTGGGTTCACTGCCACCAGCCCATTCTACGGATGCGCGTCTCCGCCCCGATGGCTTAGGGAGGTAGGTGGGGCGAAAAAGAGAGAACCCCGGCGGCCGAAGCCGTCGGGGTTCTCGTACTGGTGCTGCTGCCTACTGGCAGCTGTCGCACTGCAGCAGATCCATGGGGTCGACGGGAACCGAGTAGCCGCCAACACTGTCGCTTTCGTAGTCCATGATGGCCTCCCCTAGAAGTCTCGTTGCTCCGCGTCTTGCGGTGTTCACCCACTATATAACCCGAATGACACGATTGTCATTCCACTACATGTAGTGTTTTCGAAGTTTTTTTGCTCTGCCTTGATTTTACGCGGAACCACCGACAATGACATCTCTCACAGACCGTGACACCCCAATCCCATTGGTGACACTTCTCGCGGATGACCGGGTCCGAGGAACCGGCCTGCCTCACAACTCCGGTCCCCCGAGGTTGCGGGTTGCGACGGGTTGCGCGATACCCAAATACTGTTCGCCCCTTCGCATGCTCCGCAGAACGACGCTCGCCCAGGGCCTCAGCGCGTCAGCCTTCTTAGAGAACCCGGTACGTTCATGATCGGGATGCGCGAACAGCACCGGGCGACCGTTCTCACTCTTTCCTAACGCGATCCTCTGATTCCAGCAGGAGACGCGTGGGCACCCGGCCGTCCCGCGAACACCTTGCCTGCGTGCGGGTCGCGCTCCGGCGCCTGACGGTCGTAGCCCTCGCTAGAGGTCGTGATGAAGAGCGTGGATCCGTCTGGGCCTCCGAAGCAGCAGCTGGACACTTGGGTGGCGGGGACTTCCATACGGGCGAGCAATTGGCCAGCAGAACTGTAACGTTGCACGGCACCGCCTCCCCAGAGCGCGACCCACAGGCACCCGTCGTCGTCGATGCACATACCGTCGGGCGCGCCGTCTTCAGGTGGGATGCGGATGACGACCTCGCCGCCGTCCAACCCGTTCGGCGTCACATCGAACCGGCGGACTGTCTGCGTCGGGGTGTCGATATAGAACAGGGTGTCGCCGTCGGCCGTCCACGCCAGGCCGTTGGAGATTGTGACGCCGTCGAGCATCAGCACGGACTGATCGCCGTCGAGTCGGTAGAGGGCTCCGGCTCCAGGCGTCTTGTCGAACGCCATCGATCCCGCCCAGAATCGGCCCAGCGGATCGAGCTTGCCGTCGTTCATGCGACGGCGCACACCATCGTTAGGCAGGACGTCGGTGATCAGCGTGAGATCACCGTCGCTGGCGAGGTGGTGAAAGCCAAGACCAGCCGCTACAAGCCAGCCGTCGTCTTGGGCCGGCACGATCGCACCGATAGGCATCCCGAGTTCAAACGGTTTCCCCTCCACGAGCGCCCCAGTGGCCGACACCATCGCGTGACGGACGATTCCCCGATATTGATCCACCCACATCAGGCTGTCATCGCGCGCGTCCCAAAGTGGTCCCTCAGCATGTTCCGCCGCGGCCTCCACCGCGACCTCCGTGTGTATGACCACCGGCGCCGCGGTCACTACCGCGCCTGCTCGTGAGCGACGCTCGGGATCTGCGTCGCGAACTTGCCGCCCGAAACGTCGACCATCGTGCCGGTGATGTAGCCGGCGAAGTCGCTCGCGAGAAAGCACACCAGGTCAGCGACATCCTCGGGCCGCTCCCACCGACGCAGCGACAGTGTGTCGAGCAGACGGCTCTGCCGCGCTTCCGGGAGGGCTTCGAACCCGTTCATCGCGGTCGGGATCATCCCGGGCGCGTACGCGTTGACCGTGATGTTCCAGGGGCCGAGCTCCGACGCAAGCACACGGGTGAACTGGACCACGGCCGCCTTGGATGCACCGTATGCGGCCGCGCCGACGCTCGGGATGACGGCGGCGAAGGAGGCTGCGTTGATGATCCGCCCTCGTCGCGCCCGCTTCATAGCGGGGACGACGGCCTGCGACAGCGCGAACACCCCGAAGACATTCACGTCGAAACACGCGCGCCAGCGCTCAGGGTCGAGGGTCTCGACCTCCCCCTCCACGTTGATGCCTGCGTTGTTCACGAGCACGTCGATGCGACCGAACTCGGCTTCGACAGTCTCGATCGCCGCTCGCACCGCTGCGGTCTCCGTCACGTCGCACTCGAGCCTCCGGACACCCGACAACCCCTCGTCGAACCCGATGTCCAGCGCCACGACGGTTGCGTTCTCTGCGACGAACCGCTCCGCGATCCCGCGGCCGATGCCACGGCCTCCCCCGCTGACGATAACGACCTGCCCGGCGAAGTCGATAAGCATGTGACCTCCAAAAGTCATACTATTGACCACAGCGTAGCGAGGATCAGGGAGGTTCGCGATGGGTTCGAACGATGAACGCCGGGTGGTGTGGATCACTGGGGCGGGTTCTGGAATCGGTCGCGCGACCGCGATCGAAGCTGCACGGTCCGGCTGGCGGGTCGTCCTTTCCGGCCGCCGCGCCGCAACTTTGGAGACAACCGCCGACGCCGTGCGCGCCGACGGCGGCGACGCACTCGTCGCGCCCGGCGATGCCGCGTCCGACGACGATATCCGCTCCACGGTCTTGCGGATCGTCGAAGTCTGGGGTCGCATCGACGCGGTCGTACTCGCGGCCGGCCTCAACGCGCCGGAGCGACGCTGGAACGACCAGGACCTCCCGACGTTCGACGACATCGTGCAGACCAACCTCGTCGGCCCTGCGCATGCAGTGGACGCCGCCCTCCCCCACCTGCGGCAGACCCACGGCGTCGTCGTGTTCGTCTCCTCATACTCGGCCTGGGCATTCAACCCGATCGCCGGCGTGGCGTATAGCGCGAGCAAAGCCGGGCTTTCGGCACTGAGCCGCACGCTCAACGCTCAGGAGTCGCAGGACGGTGTGCGGGCCTGCCACCTCTGCCCCGGCGACGTCAACACGGGCTTTCTTCAGCACCGTCCTCAGGTGCCGCAGGCCGACGCCCGCGCGGCGATGCTGCAACCGGAGGACGTGGCGAGAAGCATCCGCTTCGTGATCGACGCGCCGGCACACGTGCGATTCGACGAACTCGTGATTTCACCCGTGTCACAGGCATGAGCGCGAGCCCAGCCGCCGAAGGAGGACGTGCATATCGCAGGGTGCTCGATCAGGTCGGCCTGGCGATCATCTCCGGCGACCTCCCGCCCGGCCGCATCGTGAACGTGGACTGGGCGATGGAGCAGACCGGAGCATCCCGCAGCGTCGTTCGCGAGGCGACCCGCGTGCTCGTCTCGCTCGGCCTCCTCGTCGCCCGCCAGCGCGTCGGTCTCACCGTGGCGCCGATAAGCGACTGGGACACACTCGACGGAGACGTGGTCCGCTGGCGACTCGACTCCGCCGACCACGCCGCGCAGATCGGCGAGCTCCTGGAACTCCGCCTCGCCATCGAGCCCGCCGCCGCCCGCACCGCGGCGTTGCGCCGACCCGACGACGATGCCACCACCATTGTCGCCATCGCCCAGGAACTGGAAGCCGCGGCAGCACGTCGCGACGCCGCTGCGTTCTTCGAAGCAGACGCCGCCTTCCACAGCATGGTCATCGCGGCCAGCGGCAACAGTATGTTCGTCCGCCTCCAGTCCGTGCTGCGCGAGGCACTGCGGGAACGAACCCCGCGCGCCCAGGTGCGGTGGCGCGACGCCCCAGCGGACGCCCGGCTCCACGTACGCCTGGCCGACGCCATCCGAAAACGCGAGACGACTCGATCGGGCGAGCTCATGACGCAGATCGTGCGGGGGTGAAAACGTGAGTGCCGTCCGGACGGCGAGCCGGCAACGTGCGCCGCCCGCGTAGCTTTGCGAAACACACGCTTTGCCGAGCAGGGCTGGGAGTGCAGCATGTGCCAATGCCCCATTTCGCCACAGCCCAGATTCACGCCGGAGAGGCGCGAGACGCCGCCCACGGCGCCAGGGTCACGCCCATCTACCTGACGGCCGGCTTCGAGTTCGACGACTTCGAGGATGCCGGGGAGCGGTTCGTCACGGAGGGCGCCGGGTACACGTACAGCCGCCACGGCAACCCGACGACCGCATCGCTGGAGCGGCGCATCGCCGCCTTGGAGGGCGGCAGGGAGGCCATCGCCGTCGGCAGCGGGCAGGCGGCGATCACCGTCGCGGTGGTCGGGCTCGCGAAGGCCGGCGATCACATCCTCTCCGCGCAGAGTGTGTACTCGGGGACGCGGGCGCTCTTCGAGGACGGCCTGCGGCGGCTGGGCTTGGACATCGAGTTCGTCGACAATCCCCGCGATGCCGCAGAGTGGCGGCGCAAGCTCCGCCCGAACACGCGGCTGCTGTTCGGGGAGTCGATCGCGAACCCGTCCAACGACATCCTCGACATCGAGCTTCTCGCCGGAATCGCCCACGGGCACGGCATCCCGCTGGTGGTGGACAACACCCTCGCGACGCCATATCTCCTCAAGCCAGGCGAGCACGGCGCCGACATCGTCGTCCACTCCGCGAGCAAGTTCCTGGGCGGTCACGGCTCCGCGCTCGGCGGCGTGGTCGTCGACCAGGGCAGCTACGACTGGGCGTCGTCGCCGTTCGAGCACCTGACCGGTCCGGATGCGTGGCTCCAGGGTGCGAGCTACGTCGACACCCACGGCGCCGGGGCGTTCGTGGCGTTCTCGCGGGCCGTCGTCGCTTCGCTGTTCGGACCCGTGCTGTCCCCGATGAACGCATTCCTCATCCAGCAGGGTGTCGAGACACTTTCTTTGCGGGTGCAGAAACAGTCGGACACCGCGCTCGCGGTCGCGCGCTGGCTCGAGGCGCAGCCGGGGGTCGAGCGGGTGGACTACGCCGGGCTCGCCTCGCACTCCTCGCACGGACTCGCCCTGCAGTATCTGCCGCGCGGCGCCGGAGCCATCGTCGGCTTCGAACTCTCGGGAGGGGAGCCTGCCGCTCGACGCTTCTACGATGCGGTCCGGCTGTTCAGCAGGATGACGCACATCGGTGACGTGCGCTCGCTCATCCTGCACCCGGCGTCGACGACCCACGCCCACCTCAGTGGCGGCACGCGCGAGACGATCGGGATCGGGGACGGGCTGCTGCGCCTCTCGATCGGCCTGGAGGAGACCGACGATCTGATCGCGGACCTGTCGCTCGGCTTCGTCGCAGCCGAAGCCGGAGCCGCGCCTGCGCCCGCAACCGTCCCCGCCGCCGCCGCCGCCGTCGCAGCTGCTGTCGCCATCGCCGTCGCAACCGCGGCCAACTGAGGAGAAGACATGGCAAGGCTTCAGCATTTCGGCTGGTTCTTCTCGCGCGGGTTCGGCCCGCAGGGGTGGGGTCACCCGTCCTACGACTGGAACTACGACTGGACGAAACCCCGGCTCTACCAGCACGCCGCGCGCGAGCTGGAGCAGGCCGGGCTCGACCTGGTCATCATCGAGGACGCGCTCTCGCTCGGCTTCCCCGAGACGATCGACCTGCGGGTGCGGCAGGCATACGGCGGCCCCAAGCACGACCCGCTCATCCTTTCGCCGTACCTGCTGGATGCGACGGAACACATCGGTGTCGCCCCGACGATCAACGCCGGTGCATACCCTCCGTATGTCGCAGCCAGGCAGTTCGCGACGCTGCACCACCTCAGCGACGACCGGCTCGGCGTGAACGTGGTCACCGATGTCGGCAGCGCGCGGCACCTGGGGCTGCCGCAACTCGGTCACGACGCGGCGTACGACCGCGCGGAGGAGTGGCTGACCGTGATCCGCCGCCTCTGGCACAGCTGGGACGACGACGCGCTCATCCAGGATGCGCGAACCCACCACTACGCCGACGGCTCGAAGATCAGGGCGTTCGAGCACCACGGGGAGTACTTCAGCCTCACAGGACCGCTCAACGCTGCGCCGTTCTCGAACGGCGATCCGGCGATCGTGTCGCCGGGCGGCTCTCCGCGCGGGATCGCGTTCGCCGGCACCCATTCCGACGTACAGCTGGCCCTCGCGCCGCTCGACGTCGAGAGCGTCCGCGACTACCGCAGGAAGGTCCGCGAGGCGGCGATCGCCGCCGGACGCGATCCAGACTCGATCAAAGTGCTGTTCGTGTTCAAGCCGGAGATCGTCGCGAGCGACGAGGAGGCGGATCGCGTCGTCGAGGCGTCGAAGCACCCGACCGACGACGAGCTGTACTCGGTGCTCCTCGGACAGTCCAGCGACCTGGAGACCGACCTCACCGCACTCTCGCTGGACGAGCCGTTCGACGCGTCGATCTTCGGCGAGCACGTCTCGCAGGGCACCATCAAGGGGCTGTTCGGCAAGCAGGGGATCCGCGACGGCGTCACGCTCCGCGACCTCATCACACCGAAGACGGTCAAGGGCAGGATCACCGAGCGGCAGGGGTTCGTAGGCACAGCGGAGCAGATTGCCGACTTCATCGAGGAGTTCGGGGACGAGGCGGACAACGACGGCTTCATCTTCTCCGGCGATCTGCATCCGGTCACACTGCACAGGAACCTCGACGAGCTCGTCCCGATCCTGCGGCGTCGCGGCGTGCTCCGCACGGAATACGGCAACGGCGGAATCCTGACCAACCTGTCGGACTTCTGAGCCGTCGTCAGGCTGGAACGACCCGCGCGGGTCGTTCCAGCCCCAGCCGGTCCCGAAGCGTCCCGGGCCCGTAGCGCTCCGGGGTGAGGCCCCGCCGTTGCAGCTCGGGGGTGACGAGGTCGACGAACCGCTCCAGGCTGTCCGGGAGGGTGAGCGACTGGACGATGAAGCCGTCGGCCGCGTCCGCCTCCACCCGCTCTTGGATGATGTCGGCGACCTCCGGTCCCGTGCCGACAACGACCGCGTCGCGGAACGTCCGCGCGTACACCTCGCGCGGTGTCGTGGCGCCGCCGGCGCGAAGCACGTCCACGCGTCGGTTGGGCGAGCGTGACTCGTTGGAGGTGTCGGTGTCCGGAGCGAAGTCGAACGGTTCGTCTGCCGACCGGCCGGTCAGATCCTGGCCGATCGAGTGCGACACGTCCTCCACGATCAGCGCATCCGGTGTGGAGGCGAGCAGTTCGTCTGCGAGGTCCTCCGCCTCGGCGCTGCTGCGGCCGACCACGGGCTGCAGCGTCGGCAGGATGTGGAACGCTCCCGGATCGCGGCCGGCGTCGGCGACCTGGTCCTTCAACCCGCGGTAGAAGGCCTGCGCATCCGGCAGCGTGCTGTACCTGGCGAACACCGCGTCGGCGGTCAGGGCGGCGAGGTGCTGTCCGGCGGGCGAACCTCCCGCTTGGAACTGCACGGGATACCCCTGCGGAGGGCGGGCGATGTTCAGCGGGCCGCGCACGGTGAAGAACTCGCCCCGGTGGTCGGCGGTGCGCAGCCTGCTCCGGTCGGCGAAGATGCCGCTCTGCTTGTCGGCGGGGAAGGCGTCGTCCGCCCAGCTGTCCCAGAGTTCCTCGACCGTGCTCACGAATTCCGCGCCGCGCTCGTAGCGGCGGGAGTGGTCGAGGTGGCTGTCTCCGCCGAAGTTTCGCGCCTCTTCGTCGTAACGGGAGGTGACGAGGTTCCAGGCTGCGCGGCCGCCGCTGAGATGGTCGAGCGATGCCAGCGCGCGGGCCACGTGGTACGGCTCGTTGTATGTGGTCGAGATCGTCGCGGCGAGGCCGATGCTGGTGGTGTGCACGGCGAGCGCCGACAGCAGGGTGAGGGGTTCGAGTCGCAGCTGGCCGTAGTGATCGACGCCGGACGGGTGACGGTCCCAGAAGTAGAGGCCGTCGGCCAGGAAGATCGTGTCGAACACCCCGCGCTCGGCGGTCTGCGCGAACCGCCGGTAGTGGTCGATGGTCAGGTGACGCTCTGGCCGTGCGGTCTCGTGCCGCCAGCCGGTGACGTGCGCGCCACCCGGGTGGAAGGCGAACGCGCCGAGGTGGATGCGACGGGTCATGCGGCGTACCTGCTGTCTGGTCTGGCGAGCCCGAGGTGCTCGCGGAGGGTGTCGCCCGCGTACTCCGCCGGGTAGACGCCCCGGTCGGTGAGACGCGGGACGACCTCGGTGACGAAGTCGGTCAGGGCGTCGGGCAGGGTGGGGAACATCAGGATGAACCCGTCCGCCGCCCGCTCGGTGTATGCCTCGGTGAGGCGGTCGGCCAGGCTATCCGGTGTGCCGAGCACGAACCGCCGTCGGAGCACCTCGCGGTACAGTTCGCGGAGCGTGTATTCGCGCTCGCGCAGCAGCGCGACGATGGAGGCGTAGAGCGACTTGGACTGGTTGAAGCCGGCCAGGTCGGCGTCGAACTCGAACCGCTCGTCCAGGTCGCGTCCGCCGAAGTCCTCCCCCAGCCAGTGCGAGAGCAGGTCGAGCGCGACCTGTTCCGGGGTGAGCTCCTCGATCAGCCGCAGCTTCTCCTCCGCCTCGGCGAGCGTGCGACCGATGATCGGCTGCAGCGCGGGGAGGACCTTCAGGTCCTCCGGGTCGCGTCCGGCCCGCCGTGCGCGCAGTTTGTAGTCCCGGTAGAGCCGCGCGCCCGCAACCAGATCGTCGGAGCCGAGCGTGAACACGGCATCCGCCGTCCGGCCGGCGAGAGCCCGCCCCGCCTCCGACGCCCCGGCCTGGAACAGCGGTGGGTGACCCTGCGGCGGCCTGGCGATGTTGAGCGGGCCGCGAACGGACAGGAACTCGCCCTCGTGGTCGAGCACGTGCACCTTGTCGCGGTCGGCGAAGATGCCGGTCGACTTGTCGTGAGGGAAGGCGTCGTCGTCCCAGCTGTCCCAGAGGCCCTGGACGACGTCGACGAACTCCTCGCCGCGCCGGTAGCGCACGGCATGGTCGAGGTTCGCGTCCCTGCCGAAGTTGCGCGCCTCCTCGTCGCTGGCACTGGTGACGAGGTTCCAGGCTGCGCGGCCGTCACTCAGATAGTCGAGGGACGCCAGCTTGCGGGCCACGTGATACGGCTCGTTGTACGTGGTGGAGATGGTCGCGGCCAGGCCGATCTTCGACGTCAGCTGCGAGAGGGCGGCGAGCAGCGTCAGCGGCTCCGGCCGGATGTTGACGCCGTGGTCGACCCCGGAGTCGAAGCGGTCCCAGACATATAGTTCGTCGGCGAGGAAGACGGTGGCGAATCGGCCGTCCTCCGCCGTGCGCGCGAATTCGACGTAGTAGTCGAGGTCGAGATAGCGGGTCGGCTCTGCGGCGGCGGAACGCCATCCGGTGATGTGCTCCCCTCCCGGATAGAACATCCCTGCGCCCAGCACCAGCGGGTGCCGCGCGCTCATCCGGCGACCCCGGCCAGCACCGGAGAAGACCAGCCGAGCGCCGGAGCGATCTCCCGCGTGATCTGCTCGATCGCATCGTGCCGCTCCGTGTACCCGGCGTAGACGAGCTCGAGCTGCACCTGCAACAAAGTGGTGTACCGGAAGGCAGGATGCGTCGCGATCGACTCGACGATGTCGTCCGTCGTGCCGTAGTGCAGCCCGATCGATGCCGCCTTCTCCGCGAGGGTCGTCGCCGGGGGCAGGAAGTCCTTGCCCCACGCCCACTTGCGCTCGATGCCCTCCTCGGCGGCGCGCAACGCATCTTCGCGGCTGCGTCCTGGTCGGATGAGCGTCGAGAGCCCGAGCCGCGGCTCCGCCCTGTCCCCCAGGCCGTCAAGATACGCCTCGGCGGTGACCTCCGCCGGCACCGTCTGCGTGGAGCCGACGAGCACGCCGTAGCCGCTCTCGCCCGCCGCGCGGGCGCTCTCCGCCGTCAGCGTCGCCTCCCAAATCCGGTCGGCGAGCCCGGGCGCGGTCGGAGCGAGAGTGTGACCGTCCGGCGTCAAGGCGTCGCCCCTGAGCGCGCCGAGCAGCGTGTCCACCGCGGCGAGGAACGCACGGCGCCGCGCATCCCGGTCTTCGGGGAGCGCGCGGCCGAGCGCCTCCGTGGTGCCGGGAGGCCCGAACCCGTTGGCCACGCCGAGCTCCACCCTCCCTCCGCTGATCGCGTCGAGCACGGCCGCATCCTCAGCGACCCGGACGGCGCTCTCCAACGGCAACGTGATCGCCGCCGTCCCGAGCCGGAGGGTGCTGGTGCGCGCGGCGAGCGCGGCCAGCAGGACGAACGGCGACGGCAGACCGCCGGACCGTGTGCTGCCTGCGCTCCGAAAGTGAAACTGCCGCACCCAGGCGTACCCGAACCCCGCCTCCTCGGCGTGCTCGAAGAGGCGGAGGAACTCGCGGTACGACTCTGCCTCGCTCGCCTCATCGGCGAAGTGGGCGAAGAGGCCGAGCTGGAGGGGCACGTCGACGATTCGTTGGGACACCAGGTCTCCGTTTCTTTCGGTTCTCGACGACTTACGGTGGTTCGCGTCGTGGGAGCCGCCACTGTATTCACGCCATGTCCACGATCCGCTCGATGTGTTGCGAGATGTGACGGACATGTCGTTCTATGACGCCGACGGTGGCCATGACCGACGACCAGGCAATTGGATGCCCTCCATGCCTACCGAACAGTCCTGGCTGCCGACGGTCACAGAGACCCTCGTACAGCGATTCCCCGCATACCCCACCGCGTGGAGCTTCCAGCAGAGCGAGCGCTGGGTCCGCGGCTACATCGGCGACACCGCAGTGGTGGACAGTCGCCGTCAGATCCTCGTCTGGGAACCGCGCCACAAGGTGCCGGAGTACGGGTTCCCGCTCGCCGACGTCCGCACCGACCTCCTCGTCGAGACCGATGCCCCGGACACCGACCTCGGCTATTACCGGCCGCGTCGCACGCCGGCCCAGTGGTACGACCTCCGGGTCGGCGACCGGGTCGTGCGCCACGCGGCGTGGAGCTGGGACGTGCCAGAGCTCAGCGGGTTCCTCGGCGTCAGCTGGTTCCCCGGTGTGCTCGACCAGTGGCTGGAGGAGGAGCAGCCGGTGTTCGCACACCCCCGCGACCCGTACAGCAGAGTGGATGCGCTCCCCAGCGGCCGCCACGTCACCGTCTCCCGCGACGGCGTGGTCCTCGCCGACAGCCGCAACACTGTCGTCGTCTACGAGACCGGGCTCCTCCCGCGCTACTACTTCCCTCCGGAGGACGTCCGTTTTGCGCCGCTGACCACCAGCGACACCGTCACCGAGTGTCCATACAAGGGACACACCACGCAGTACTGGAGTCTCGCCGACGGCGGACTCGACGACATCGCGTGGACGTACGGCTCCCCGAAGACCGACGTGATCGCCATCGAAGGGCGCATCGCTTTCTACACCGAACGCCTCGACCTCACCGTCGACGGCATCCCCGTCTGACCAGCACGCCACCAGGAGACCCGACCATGAACACTCCCCGCACGGCCACCGGCCGTCGCATCGCCGCCCTCTCTGCGGCGATCGCCGCCACGGCACTCCTCCTCAGCGGATGCGCGGCAACCGCCCCCTCCGCATCCTCGACAAACGGAGCGAGTGGTGTCTACCGCATCCCGATCGGCGACCCCGGCGGAGAGGTCGACCCGCGGACAGCGGCCGACTACGACGCCATGCTGATCTCCGGTCTCACCCAGGAGGGGCTGATCAGCCTCGACTCGAAGGGCGCGCTCATCCCTCGCCTGGCCACCTCGTGGAAGTCGGCCTCTGACCAGCTGTCGTGGACCGTCGACCTGCGGCAGGGTGCCGAATTCAACGACGGCGCCCCCGTCACGGCGAAGGACGTCGTCTCGACCTTCGAGGCGATCACGGCAAAGGACAGCCCGTCGCCGGGCAAGAGCTCGTTCGACGGCATCCTCTCTTCCGTCACGGCCGGAGCGGACGGGACGTCGGTCGTGTTCACCCTTGCGCGTCCGTTCTCGGATTTCCCCAGGCTGCTGACCGGCGCGAACACCGCCATCCTGCCCGCCGGATACACGCCGGGCGACTGGCTGAAGCATCCGATCGGCGCCGGACAGTTCGTACTCGACAAGTACACACCGAGCCAGGGCGCGACGTACTCGAAGAACCCGAAGTACTGGGACGCGAAAGACATCCACGTCTCCGGCGTCGAACTCAAGATCTACGCGGACACCCAGGCTCAGCTGCTCGCCTTCCAGGCCGGGGAGATCGACCGCATCGACCAGACCAGCGAGGTATCAGCGGCGGTGAAGGCGTCCGAATACACGTCGGTCAACTCCGGGTACAACAAGTTCGACGGCATCTTCCTCAACACCACCGCCGCGCCGTTCACCGTCGTCAAGGTGCGCCAAGCCGTCGCCTGGGCGATCGACCGTAAGGCACTGGTCAAGACGGTGTACGGCGGCAACGCCGACGTCGCGGACGACAACCTGTACTTCCCGGACTACCCCGTGAAGCCGGCCGGCCTCGACCAGCGGCAGAAGGACTCGGCGAAGGTCGCCGAGTTGCTCGGCGGCAAGACCGTGTCGTTCGACATCACCACCGACAACAAGCTCTACGGCCAGGTGTTGCAGCAGCAGCTGAACGCGGTTCCTGGCTTCAAGGTCGGCCTCAAGGTGCTCACCAGCGAGCAGTATTACGCCGACGGAGCGGACTCACCGTGGCTGAACGCACCGCTCACTGTCACGAACTGGGCCAAGCGCGCGCCCTCGCAGTACATCGGCCAGGTCTATGCGACGGGAGCGGCCTGGAACGCGTCGCACTACTCCAACCCGAAGCTCGAAGCCCTCTCCGCCGAGTACGACAAGGCGACCGGTGAGCCAGAGCGGCAGAAGCTCGCCGACCAGATCGCCGAGATCGAGTGGACGGACGTCCCGGTGATCGTGCCGACCTTCGTGAAGGCGAATGTGCTCCAGAACAAGCGCGTGCACGGCACGTTCCCCGGTGCGCTGGACTTCTACACCGGGTACTCGTTCAAGGGGATCTCGATCGCCGGCTGATCCCGGCGAAAGAGACGATCCCATGACAACGAGCAGCCCCCGCCTCAGCGACCGCGATCCGGCGCGGAGTCGGGGGCTGTCCAGGCTCGCCCCCCGGCACACCGCTCTCCTCGGGGTAATCGGCCGACGTCTCGTGCAGATCCCGCTCGTGCTGCTGGTCGTCTCCGTACTGGTGTTCTGGCTGGTGCAGGTCGTCCCTGGCGACCCGGGCCGGAACGCGCTCGGACCGTACGCGACCGCCGCCCAGGTGGCCGCCTGGAACGCCCAGCACGGCCTCGACGGCACTCTCGTCGAGCGCTACCTGCACTGGCTCGGCGACTTCGTCACCGGCGACTGGGGCACCAGCATCGTCTACTCCGAGCCCGCGTCGCAGCTGATCCTCGAGCGTCTCGGCAACTCGCTCCTGCTCGGACTGGTCGCGTTCGCCATCATGGTGCCGGTTTCCATCGCCGTCGGCGCCCTGCAGGCGTATCGGGAGGGCAAGCGGACCGATCGCGCGATCACCGTGCTGCTGATGTCGTTGTCCGCCGTGCCGGAGTTCGTGATCGGCATCGTGTTCCTCATCGTGTTCGCCGTCTGGCTGGGCTGGGTGCCTGTCAGCTCGGCCGCCGACGCGCTCTCCCCCGACCCGCTCCTGCATCTCCGCGCGATGATCCTGCCCGCGGTCACCCTCGCCCTCGCTTACCTCGCGGTGCTGGTCAGGATGGTTCGCACCGGCACCCTGGAAACGCTCGCGTCGCAGTACCACCGCACCGCGGTGCTGAAAGGCCTCCGCCCCGCGCAGGTGGTGCGCTCGCACGTCGCCCGTAACGCGCTCATCCCGACCATCTCGCTCCTCGGCATCTACCTCGGCTCCCTGCTCGGCGGCAGCGCCATCGTGGAATCGCTGTTCGGTTACCCGGGGCTCGGCGCACTGCTCGTCACGGCCACGCAGAAGAAGGACATCGTGCTCCTGGAGGCGGGGGTCATGGTCACCGGTGTCATCTCGCTGCTCGCACTGCTCATCACCGACGTGCTGTTCTCGGTGGTCGATCCACGCATCCGCTTCGACAGGAAGGACTGACATGGCGATCGACGACCTCCGCGTTGCCGCGGCCGGCCCCACCGCCCTGCCGCTGAACGCTCCCGTCGCGCCCGCGAGGCGACGGCGAGCGATCCCCCGGCTGCTGCGGCGCCCGACCTTCGTCGTGAGCGTGATCGTCGTACTGTTCTGGGTGGTCGCCGCGGTCGGCTGGCGATGGTTCGGCCTGCAACCCTTCGCCGACACCGGCCAGCAGCTCGCCGCCCCCTCCGGCGCGCACTGGTTCGGCACCGACAGCATCGGCAGGGACGTCTTCGCGAGGGTGCTCGCGGGAGCGGAACCCGCCCTCGCCATCGGCCCGGCCGGCACCATCCTCGCTACCGTCCTGGGCAGCACGATGGGCCTGATCGCCGGATACTCCCGCGGCTGGGTGGACGCCGCGTTCATGCGCGTCTTCGACGTGTTCCTCGCCCTGCCGACCCTCATCTTCCTGCTCGTCATCGTCGGCGCTTTCGGGGCGAGCGTCCCGACCCTCATCGTGACCGTCGGGCTGATCTTCTCCCCGGGTATCGCCAGGATCATCCGCGCGTCCGTGCTCTCCGAGATGGGCAAACAGTACGTCACGACCGCGAAACTGCAGCGCGAGTCGACAGCGCGCATCCTGTTCAGGGAGCTGCTGCCGAACGTGTTCCCGACCATTCTGATCCAGGCGACCCTCAGCCTGGCCGCCGCGATCTTCCTCTCGTCGTCGCTGTCGTTCCTCGGCCTCGCGTCCGCGCCGCCGTCTCCGGACTGGGGCCTCGCGATCAGCGACAACCGCGCCTATCTGCAGAGCGCGTCCTGGACCGTGCTGTTCCCCGCCGCAGCCATCGCGTCGCTGGTGGTGTCCGTGCACTTGATCGCGGACAACCTCAAGGAGGTGCTCGACCGATGAGCGAACGCATCGTGGCGGTCGAAGGCCTCGACGTCGGCTACGCCATCGGGGGTGTTCCCCGCCGTGTCGTCTCCGACGTGGACCTGGTCATCCACGCCGGGGAGTCCTACGGCCTGGTCGGCGAATCCGGCTCCGGCAAGAGCACCATCGCGCTCGCCCTCACCCGCTACCTCCCCGCCACCGCGACACTCGCCGCGCGCAGGCTCGAGGTCGCCGGCCAGGATGTGCTCTCCCTGAACCCCGAACAACTGCGCCGCTACCGCGCGGGGACGGTCGGTGTGGTCTACCAGGAGCCCGGGCTCGCCCTGAACCCGACCTCCACCGTCGGCGCCCAGCTCGCGGAGGTGTTCCGGATCGCCGGCGCAGGCCGCACAGAGGCGCGCACCGCGGCGATCGCGGCTGCGGCCGACGTCGACCTGCCCGATCCAGCATCGATCGTCGCCCGGTACCCTCACGAGCTCTCCGGCGGACAGCAGCAGCGCGTCGTCATCGCGATGGCACTCGCCACCGATCCGCGGCTGCTCATCCTCGACGAACCGACCACCGGCCTCGACAGCAGGGTCGAAGCCGGGATCCTCGACCTCATCGAACGGCTCCGCCAGCAGAAGAGGTTCGCGACGCTGCTGATCAGCCACAACCTGCCCCTCGTCGCCTCGCACTGCGACACGGTGGCCGTGCTCCGGAACGGCCAGGTGGTCGAGCGTGCAGAAGCCAGACGGGTGCTGACCCGGCCGCAGCACTCTTACTCCCGCGCACTCGTCGACGCGCTCCCCTCCCTCGACCCAGCGCCGAGCATCCGGTCGGGGCCGGAGACGCCGCTGCTCGAGTTGCGCGACGTGCACAAGCACTTCGGCCGCAAACACGCCCTCGATGGTGTGTCGCTCACCATCGGCGCCGGCGAGATCGTCGGCCTCGTCGGCGAGTCCGGCAGCGGCAAGTCCACCATCGGCCGGATCGTCGCCGGGCTGACCTCGTTCGACGGCGACCGCGTGCTCCACGATGCCGCGCGCATCCCGGTGCAGATGGTGTTCCAGAACCCGGATGCGTCCCTCAACCCGCGCCGCACCGTACGCCAGGTGCTGACCCGCTCGATCCGGCTGCTCGGCGGCGACCAGGATGCGCACCACCTCGCCGACACCGTCGGCCTGCCACCCGACGCCCTCGACAAGCTGCCGCGCGAGCTCTCCGGCGGCCAGAAGCAGCGCGTCGCGATCGCGCGCGCCTTCGCCGGCCCGGTGCCGCTCGTGGTCTGCGACGAGGTGACCTCCGCCCTTGACGTGTCCGTCCAGGCGCGCATCGTCGAGCTGCTGTCCGACCTGCGGGAGAGGACGGGGGTGTCCTACCTCTTCATCAGCCACGATCTCGCCGTGGTGCGCTCACTGGCCGATCGGATCGTGGTGCTGAACGGCGGACGGGTGGTCGAGGAGGGGCCGGCCGATCAGATAGTTCGGGAACCGAAGGAGGAGTACACGCGCGAACTGCTCACAGCGGCCGCATCGCTCCGCGCCGCGCTGTACTAGCGATGTCCCGGTGATGGGTGACTGCATCCTCATCAAGGCGACCTTCGCCGACCGTGACTCCACCTGCTGGGACGGTGTGCCGCCGGGTCCGAGGAACCGAAGTATGTAGCACTGTCCATCTTCTGGTGACACCGTGATTGCGGGCAGCGGCCAGCAGCAGGAGGGACCGCCAAGACGGCGGACGGTTCGGGTGCCGTCCGCCGTCCTGCCGGTATCGTTCAGCCGAGGTTGATGGTCTCACCCTTGGTGAACGCGTTGTCCGACACCTGAACGCTGACCGCTTTCGTGCCCGCGGGGACGTCGAAGAGGATGGGGCCGGTGATGGCGTTGCCGGGGTTGATCGCTGCGACCCATGCGGACTGGTTCGGGCTGGCGTACAAGGTCGCGGTCGGGTCAGCGTCGAAGGTCTTCCCGGAGCTGTCGACGACTTTCACGTAGTTCGACAGGAACGTGGCGGCGCTGTTGCCGACGTTCTTGATCGTCAGGTCCACCTCGAGGAACGTGCCCTGTGCGGTCTGCGTCAAAGGGGACGCGCCGACGGTGGCGCCGGCGTCCTTGGACCCTGTTGCGGTGTACTCGAACGATCCGACCTTCACCGGCGTGTTCAACCCAGCGACCTGTGGGGCTGCGGCGGTTGTGGCGCCGGTGCTGGACCCGCCGCCGGCGGCTGTCCCGCCAGCGGAGCAGCCGGTGAGGGCGAGAGCGCCGGCGATAACGGCAGCGGCGGTCGCACGTTCAGTCGCACGTTCTCCGAGATCGTCGGCCGTTCCCCCGCCGCCTACCGCAAATGGGTCGCACCCGAGCAACAGATCGCGCCGACGTCCTTCGCGATGCGCTGGTCCCGTCCCTCGGCAACGGCCGCCGGCCGACTTCCTCCAAAAGGCAGGTGAGTCGACCTACGCGTTGTCCTCGCGGTGGATGTTCACCTCACCGCCGCCACCGTGCGCCAAGCCTTCTTTGACATTTGTCTCACAAATCAAAACTGGACTATCTGGTTTTGTCATGACATTCTGATCTGGAGCAACGACGCAGTCCCGATCGTCGGCTCGACAGTCAACGGAAGGACGACACGGCCATGCCCGAAAACACTCCCGGCCTGCGGATCGCGGTCATCGGAGCAGGAACCATCTCGCAGTCGGTGCACATCCCGAGCATCCGGAGGGCGGGCATGACCCTCGCCTGGGTCTGCGACCTCTCCCCCACCCGCGCGGCCGAGGTCGCTCAGGCGAACGGCAGCCGCACATCGTCCGACCCGGCAGAGGTGTTCGCAGCCGACGATGTCGACGCCGTCCTGATCGCGACCCCCGGATCGCACGCGTTCCTCGCCGCCCAGGCCATCCGCGCCGGCAAGCACGTCCTGGTCGAGAAGCCCGTCGCCCTCACCGTGCGCGAGATCGACGAGCTGATCGCCGTCGCCGCCGAACACGACCGCGTGGTGCAGGTCGGGTACATGAAGATGTACGACCCGCTCACCGCCACGGCCAAGGCCGAACTGGACGCGCTCGACGATGTGCGTCTCGTGCGGGTGACCGTCGCGCACCCCGCCGATTGGCCGCAGATCGCCCACTTGCGCATGTCCCCTCCGCCCCGTGACGCCTCCCCCGCGGCCATCGCCGAGGCCGAGGCGTACGAGACGGCGCGCGCCCGCGAAGCCATCGGCGACGCGAGCGACGACCTCCTCGCCTACTACGCCGGTGTGCTCAATGGCTCGGTCATCCACGAGTTCAGCCTGCTGCGCGCCCTCGGTCTCGACCTGCCGGCCGACTGGACCGCCTCGGTCTTCCCCGCCCTCGGCGGCGACGCGCCCGCCTGCCTGCTCGCGCAGGCAGAGGTCGGCGGATCCCGCTATGTGCTGAGCTGGAACTGGCTGCCCGAATACCCGGAGTACGACGAGGAGCTGGCCGTGCTCGCCTCTACCGGACGCCTGACGTTCACCCTCGCCAAGCCGTACCTGCTCGAGGCCAGGAGCTACCTCGAAGTTCAGCGCAACACCGGACTCCAGCGCACCGACACGCGCTTCTTCGACACCTATGAGACCGGCTTCCTCCGTCAGCTCGACGCGTTCGCCGCATCCGTCGCCGACGGCGCACCGGTCGTCTCGACCCTCGAGGGCGCGCGCGCCGACATCGAGCAGGTCCAGCGCCTCGCGCGGGCGATCGGCCGTTCCCAGGGCGTCGAGCTCGCGATCGAGACCGCGCGATGACCGCCCGGATCGCCAACGCGCCGGTCTCCTACGGCGTGTTCGGTACCATCACGGTGGATGAGGCGACCACTCCTGCCGCCCTCCTCCGCACGATGGCGCGGGGCGGATACGCGGGCAGCGAGCTCGGCCCTCCCGGCTTCTTCGGGACGATCGACGACACGGTCTCCGCCTTCGCCACCTCCGGCCTGGAGCCGGTCGGCGCCTACGTCCCGCTGCACACCCAGGGTCCGGAGCACGAACTCTCCCGCGACCTGACCAGGATGCGCCAGACCTTCGACGAGCTGGAGGCGCTCGGCGGCTCCGGGCTCGTGATCCTGGCGGACGAGGGCAGCGACACCCTGCTCGCCCACCCGCGCCACGCGGCGGAGTACGCCCTCGACCGGGAAGCCTGGGCGCGGCTCGTCGCCGTCGTCGAGGCGGCGCGCGTCGAGGCGGAGAGTCGCGGCCTGCGCACCTCGTTCCACCCGCACATTTCGACGTACGTCGAGCAGCCATCCGAGATCGAGCGGCTACTCGACGACACCGGCGTCGGCCTCACCTTCGACGTCGCCCACATCGTGCTGGCCGGCGGCGACGCCGTGGCCGACTTCGGCGCCTGGCGGGAACGCGTCAACCACATCCACGTGAAGGACGTCCGCCTCGCCGTGCTCGAACAGGCCGTGCAGAGCGGGCGCACCGACTTCGACGCCTGGTGGGCCCAGCTCTGCACCCCGCTGGGCGCAGGCGACATCGACCTCGACGCCTTCCTGGCGGCCGCGACGACCAGCGGCTACGACGGCTGGTACGTCGTCGAGCACGACCGCGCACCGCTCCGCGACGGCGACTTCCCCGGCGTCGTCGCCTCCCAGGCCGCCAACGCCGACTGGCTGCGCGCCCGCGTGGCCAGGTAAGACCACCACCCGCCCCAGAACCAGCACCACACCCGAACACCCCCACCCGAACGAGAGGAACCAATGATGTCGTCTTCATCGCGCACGAACCCACCCACGGCGGCCCGCCGCCGATCCAGGATGCTCGCATCCGTCGCCGTCGTCGCCACCGGCCTGCTCGCCCTCGCCGGCTGCTCCGCGCCGGGCGGCTCCAGCCAGCAGAGCACGACCGTCGCCGATCAGATCACCGCCCCTGTCACCGCCGCCCAGGTGAAGGCGCTCGGCGACACCACCCTCAACGTCTGGGCGGACCAGGGCGAGCAAGACCTGATGAAGTCGATCGTCCCCGCCTACGAGAAGGCCTTCCCGAATGTCACCGTGAAGGTGCAGTTCAAGAGCTTCAACGACCTGACCGCCACGGTCCTCAACGCGATGAACTCCGACAGCGCACCGGATGTGACCCAGGGCAACCAGGGCTGGGCCACCGACGGCTCGCTCGTGAAGGCCCACCTCATCCGGCCGCTGGACGATGTCGTGAAAGCATACGGATACGCGGACGCTGCGGGGGCAGCGGCGAGCCAGCTCAAGTGGTCGTCCGACGGCAAGACCTTCGGCACCGGCAGCTACTACGGCATGTCGCCGGACAACCAGATGGTCGGCCTCTTCTACAACAAGACGAAGCTCGACAAGCTCGGCCTCGCCGTCCCGAAGACGCTCGATGAGCTGAAGACCGCCCTGGCGAAGGCCAAGGCGGCGGGTGAGACGCCGATCACGCTGGGCAACTCCGACAAGGGCTCTGCCATGCAGGCCTTCTCGGTCGTCCAGGGCGCGATGACCCCGGCCGCGGACACCGTCGGCTGGATCACCGGCAAGAAGGGCGCCGACTTCGACGCCGACACCAACAAGCAGGCCCTGGATCTCTGGGCGTCCTGGGCAAAGGACGGCACCATCTCGGCCGGTTACGACGGCACCAGCCCGGACGACGCGGCAGCCGCGTTCGCCAAGGGGGCCGGCGTCTTCTACCTCGGCGGCAACTGGCAGGCGGGCACCATCTCGGACGGCGCCACCTTCGGGTTCGCTCCCGCACCGTCCGGCGCAGGCAACACCGCCGCATCCAACGGGTCGTTCGGTCTGCCGTGGCACATCAGCAGCAAGTCCAAGAAGACCCTCGCGGCCATCGCCTTTGTCGGCCTCATCAACGGTCCGGACAGCGGTCACTACCTCGCCGACGTCAACCGCGTGCCGATCCAGCTGAAGGGCGTCAACGTCTCCGACCCGATGTTCACCAGCCTGATCGACGCCTCCAAGACGCAACTGTCGAACAACGGAGCGCTCTACTACTACGACTGGTCCACCCCGACGATGTTCGACCTGTTCACCTCCGACCTGCAGGAGGTGATGGCCGGCAAGCTCAGCTCGGCCGACATGCTCAGCGCGGTCCAGAAGAACTGGACGGAGTTCCAGGCCAAGCCATGACCGCTCTCACCGAAACCCGGCGCGATGCCGCGGCCGTGCCGAGGGTCCGGAGGAAGGGGCTCCGGACCCGGTACGACTGGTCCGCCTATCTCTACATCCTTCCGGCGCTCATCTTCTATGTGATCTTCCTGGTGCGCCCAGTGGTCGAGTCCGCCTGGATCTCGCTGTTCGACTGGGACGGCATCACGCCGTCGACGTGGGCGGGCGCCGGCAACCTCGTCAGTGTGATCACCGACCCAGCGATCTGGACAGCTGTCGGCCACTCGCTCGTGTTCATCGTGTTCTACGCCGTGCTCCCGATCGCGCTCGCGCTGTTCTTCGTGGCGATCATCTCGCGCATCAAGGTGCGCGGGCTGGCCTTCTTCCGTGCCGCGTTGTTCGTGCCGTACATCCTCTCCACGGTGGTCGTCGCGATCGCCTGGCGCTGGATCTACGCACAGGACGGCCCGCTGAACTCACTGCTGCGGGCGATCGGGCTCGACGGGATCACCCGCGCCTGGCTCGGCGACTTCGGCACGGCGCTTCCGTCGGTCGGCTTCATCGGCACCTGGATCATGTTCGGCCTCGCTTTCGTCCTGTTCGTGAGCGGGCTGCAGAACATCCCGCTGGAACTGTTCGAGGCGGTCAGGCTGGACGGCGCCGGGTTCGTTCGCGAGTTCTTCACCGTCACGCTGCCGAGCCTCCGCGGCGAGATGCGGGTCGCGCTCGTGCTGATGATCACCGCGGCGCTGCGCAACTTCGACATCGTCTGGAACACCACGTCGGGCGGCCCTGGGACCTCGACGACGGTGCCCTCGTACTACATCTACCAAGAGGCGTTCACGGTGCACCAGGTGGGCAGGGCCTCGGCCATCGCCGTGCTGATGACCATCTTCATCCTGTGCGTGCTCGGCATCGTCATGTGGCTCATCCGGGATCGTCCGGACGTCGTGCGACGGAGGAAGGCGCCATGAGACAGCCACGTTCCGAACAGATCCTCGGTCACGCGGTCCTGGTGATCGGCGCGATCGTCGCCCTCTACCCGTTCCTGTCGATCCTGCTGCTCGCGGTCACGCCCAAGTCGGACCGCGCGACAGGGTTCACCATCCCGAGCTCGGTGACGATGGACAACTTCGTCACGGCCTGGACGCAGGGCGGTTTCGGCCAGGCGCTCTTCTCGTCGGCGGTCGTCGCGCTCGGCGTCGTGCTCGGCTCCGTGCTGTTGTCGGTGCTGGCCGGCTACGCGTTCGCCACGATGAAGTTCTGGGGCAAAGCAGTGCTTGCCGGGTTCCTCCTCATCGGCCTCGTGATGCCGTACGAGGGCCTGATCGTGCCGCTCTACTACCTGCTCGACTCGCTGCACCTGCTGAACACGTACTGGGCGCTCATCCTGCCGCAGATCGCGACCTCGGTCTCCCTCGGCATCTTCTGGATGCGCACCGCGTACGCCAACGTCCCCGGCTCGCTGCTCGAAGCGGCCAAAATCGACGGCGCGAGCAAGCGGGCGACCCTCTGGCGGGTGTACCTGCCGATCTCGTGGCCGGCGGTCGGCACGCTGGCGACGCTGCTGTTCCTCTTCACCTGGAACGAGTTCCTCATGCCGCTCGTGCTCGTCTCGCAGAACCCGGCGGTGCAGACGGCTCCGCTCGCGCTGTCGTTCTTCGCGGGCAACACCCGCAACTTCGACCCCTCCGTCACCGCGGCGGCTGCCGTCATCGTCGCGGTTCCGATCATCGTCGTCTACGCGATCCTGCAGCGACGTTTCATCTCCGGCATCGTCTCGGGAGCAGTAAAGGAATGACCATCATCAACGACAAACTCGCCGTCTTCGCCGACGCAGCAGAACTCGGCAGCACGCTGGCTGCGGAGATCGCGGACCGCATCGAGCGAGCCGTCGCCGCCGGGGACGGATTCGTGCTCGGCTGCCCGGGCGGCCGCACCCCGATGTCCACCTACCTCGCGCTCGGCGACGAGTTCGCCAGAAGGGGAACCGATCTGCGCAGCCTCACCATCGCGATGATGGACGACTACGTCGTGCGCGGCGACACCGGGTGGATGCACGTGCCGGAGACCGCGCACAACTCCTGCCGCCGCTTCGCGCGCGAGCAGATCCAGGCCGTCTTCAACGCGGGTGTTCCAACCGGGCACCGCGTCCCGGATGCGAACGTCTGGCTTCCCGACCCCGCCGACCCCGCCGCATACGATCGGCGCCTGACGGCGGCCGGCGGCGTCGACCTTTTCATCCTCGCCAGCGGCGCAGGCGACGGCCATGTCGCCTTCAACCCGCCCGGCAGCGCGGTGGACTCCATCACCCGGATCGTCGAGCTGGCCGAGCAGACCAGGCGCGACAACCTGGCCACGTTCCCCGACTTCGCCGGGCTGGACGAGGTCCCCACCCACGGCGTCACGGTCGGCATCGCCACGATCGCGACGCAGTCCAAGCACGCCGTGATGATCGCGGTCGGCGCCGACAAGCGGGAGGCGGTCCGTCGTCTGCTCGACGGAGACGGCTACGACCCATCCTGGCCGGCCACCGTGTTCCGCACCATGCCGGGCGTGCGGCTGTACGCTGACGCTGCCGCTGCGCCGGTCGCGTCCATCGCCGGCTGAGGCACGAGGGAGCGAACGTGAGCGACACAGAGACCCAGCAGCTGGGGCGCGCGGCGACCAGAGCGCGGGACGGCATCGAAGCCCTGATCACCGAGGGCGTCTTCGCACCGAACCAGAAACTGCCAGGCGAGCGGGACCTCGCGGAGCTCGTCGGCGTCAGCCGATCCGTGCTGCGCGACGCTCTCGCCTCGCTCGCAGCGGACGGCATCCTGGAGAGCTCCCCCTGGCGCGGCTGGTTCGTGCGCGGTCAGCAGATGGCGGAGCGAGTGGAGCTGACCAGCTTCACCGAGATGGCACGCAGACGCGGGATGATCCCGACATCCCACGTCGTCCTGTCCGAGGTGCGGCCGAGCACGTCCGAGGAGGCCGCTTCCCTCGCCATCGTCGCGGACGCCCCAGTCCTCGAAACACGCCGCCTGCGCAGCCTCGACGGACGACGCGCCTGCTTCGACGTCTCCGTGATTCCCCTCTCCCGCGCCGAAGGCCTGGTCGGCGCCTCGCTGGAGGACGCTTCGCTCTACGACACGCTCGAAGACGCCGCCGGGGTCAGGATCGTCCGCAGCGACTACGCCGTCCGCGCCGCGGCGGCCGACCCCGATCTCGCCGCTCTGCTCGGCATCGACGACGGCGATCCCGTCCTCGTCGGTGAGGAGATCGCATACGACGCGGGAGGAACCGCCATCCTCCTCGGCCAGGCGACATACCGAAACGAGATGTACCGATTCCAGGCCACCCTGTTCCGGCGCGCGACCTCCGAGAGCGACCAGTGAACGTCGTCGGCGTGGACGTCGGCGGCACCAAGACGATGATCGCCGTCGTCTCGGAAGACGGCGACATCCTCGACCTGGAGGAGCATCCGACGAGACAGGGACTCGACGACATCGAGCATGTCGTCTCCCTCACCGGTGAAGCCGTCGCGCGCTGGGGCGCCCACGACCTGCAAGCGGTCGGCGCGGGATTCCCCGAGTACGTCTCCGAAGGACTTTTGACGTCGAGCGAGGTGCTCTCGTGGGCGCACCAGCCCGGCAGCCTGTTGCGGAGCGAGCTGGCCCGACGCGAGCACACGCACCTGCCCGTCGTGATCGAGTCCGATGTCCGGCTCGGCGCCCTGGGCGAGGCCGCATTCGGTGCTGGCGCTGGTTTCGATTCGTTCGTCTTCGTTTCCCTCGGCACCGGGCTCTCGTCGGCGTTCGTCGCCGACGGCGTGTGCTGGCCCGGCGCGCGCGGCGAAGCCATCGCGCTCGGCGAGTGGGACGTGCGGGACGGCAGCTTCGCCGGGTCGCTGGAGGAGTACGCGTCCGGTGCAGGTATCGCGGCGAGGTACGCGGCGGCAACGGGCGTCGAACGCGCGACCAGGGAGCTCGTGGCGTCGGCCGCGAACGGCGACGCTGTCGCGCTGGACGTACTCGTCTCAGCCGGGACGGAACTCGGCCGTGCGTGCGCAGCGTTGGTCAGCGTCCTCGACCCCGCCGCAGTCGTCATCGGCGGCGGCCTGGGCACGGCACGCACCCCGGTCGCATCCGCCCTGCGCACCGAATTCGGCCGGCGGATGCGCCGCACAGGCGCACCACCGCTCCTCATTGCCGCGAATGGAGCGCGTGCCGGAGTTCTCGGCGCTGCCGCCGCGGCCGCCGCGCGCCTCCGCTGACGGAACCGGCAACCCAATCTTTGGTGAATCCTTGGAGACGTCGCGGCAGAGTGGCGTCGTGGGAACTCCCGTGGCAAACGACACCGCCCTCAGGACACCGAGACTGAGCGGTCCTTTGCAGGCGGCCATCGTCATCGCTGTCGCTGTGATCATTGCCGTTCCGTTCGCGGGCATCGCGATTCGGGGCTCGGCGTCGATAACGGCGTGGGACCTCTCGGTTCTCCAGGCCCTGGAAAGCGTGCGCTCGCCTGTGCTCGAGTTCATTGCACTGGGCATGAGTTGGCTGTTCTCGCCGGCGGTGTCGGTTGCTCTTGTCATCCTGGCGGCCGTGGCGGTCTGGGTTGTGCGCCGCGAGGTGTGGGCTTCCGTGATGGTCGTTGCGTTGACGCTGGTGCCGTGGCTGGGCAATTCCCTGATCAAAGCGATCGTCCACCGGCCGCGTCCGGACTCCGGAGCACTTCCGAACCATCTGCTGACCGCAACAGGATTCAGCTATCCGAGCGGACACACCAGCTTCGCGGTGGCGTTCTGCCTGGCCCTCGTGATCGTGCTCGGTTCAGGGAGGTGGCGTCTTCCGCTGATCGTGGTCGCGAGTGTGGTGCCTGTGCTCACCGCATTCGCACGGATATACGTCGGAGTGCACTACCTGACCGACGTGATCGCCAGCCTGCTCTACGCGACGGCAGCGACGGTGATCGTCTACGCGGCCCTGGTGGCGTCGCGTTCTCGCGCACCGTCACGCCGCTAGAGCGGGCAGCCGTCAGCGGTCCGCGCTCTCGGCCGGTTCGTCGAAGAGGGTTCCTGGACCGTCGACGGTTGCCCGCACCTCCGCGCCGACGGCGAACGAGCTCAACTGGTGCGTGGGCACGAGGACGCCGAGCCTGGTCTGATCGGAGAGCTCCACCTCGACCCGCGCGTACTGCCCTTCGGGAGTGGCGCTGAAGACTCGCGCGTTCGCTGCGCCGTCGGCCGCGTGGAGGGTGACCTGGCTCGGGCGGATCAGCAGGACGGCGCCTGCGTGCTCGGTGCGACGATCCGACGTGATGGCGAGGTCCCCGAGCGCTGTCGCGAACCGGCCTCCGTCGACACGACCGTTCAGAAGGATCACTTCGCCGAGGAAGCGGGCGATCTCAAGTGTTCGCGGCTGCTCGAAGACGACGTCGGGTGGGCCGTCCTGCTGCACCGTTCCCCCTCGAGGACCGCGATATGGTCGCCGAAGGTCAGGGCCTCATCCTGATCGTGCGTGACGAGCACGGTCGTCATCCCGGCGGCCTGGAGGGTGTCGATGACTGCTTGCCGTGTGCTTGCCCGAAGTCCGGTGTCCAGAGCGCTGAAAGGTTCGTCCAACAGCATCAGGCGCGGCCGCGGGGCCAACGCCCGGGCGAGCGCGACGCGCTGTTGCTGCCCGCCGGACAGCTGGTGGGGGTACCGATCGAGCAGTTCGGTCTCCAACCCGCTCAGTTCCGCCGCCTCGCGCACGCGCGTTAGTTTGTCGGCCCGGCCCCTGACCCCGAATCCGATGTTCTGAGCTGCGGTCAGGTGGGGGAACAGGGCGCCGTCCTGCGGGACGTAGCCGATGCGGCGCCGATGGGCAGGCAGATGACGCTCGACGGAGGACAGGATCTGTCCGTCGATGCGGATCTCGCCGCGGTCGACCCGCTCGAATCCCGCGATGAGCCGGAGGAGGGTGCTCTTACCGCTGCCGGACGGGCCGACGATCGCGCTGCGCGATCCCGTGGCAAGGGCGAGATCGATGTCGTGGAGGACCTTCTGCCGACCGAGCGACTTCTCGACGTTTCTGATGGCGAGCTCGTTCATGTCAGCGTGATCTCCTTGTGGCGTTGACGAACAGCAACGCGACGGACGGGATCGCCAGCGCGATCAACAGGATCGCGTACGGTGCCGCGGCCGGGTACGCGACCGCCGAACTCGCGGACCAGAATTGAGTGGCCAGCGTCCGGGTCCCGTTCGGAGCCAGCAGGAGTGTGGCAGTGAGCTCGTTCGCGCAACCCAGGCCGACCAGGGCGACGGCCGCACCGATGGCGGGGGCCAGCAAGGGGAACGTGACCCGCGCATGGACGCCGAATGAATTGTGTCCCAGCGATCGCGCAGCGTCCTCCAGCTCGGTCGGGATCTGGGCCAGGCCCGCCCGGAGCGCGACGAGCGCACGGGGAAGGAAGACGATCACATACGCTGCGATCACCGTCGCCGGCGTCTGATAGAGAGCTGGAACGGCGCGCAGGGTGACGGTGACGAGGGCCAGCGCGACGATGATCGTCGGCAGGCTTGACGCCACGAACATGGAACCCTCCAGAAAGCGCGCCGTGCGGCCGGAGAAGCGGACACTGAGCCACGCGACAGGCAGCGCGACCACTGTGGCGACGATTGCGCCGGCTACGGACAGCCCGATGGTCTGGAGGAGGGTTCCGAGGAGGTCGGACTGCTGCCAGGCCGCCGGATACGTCAGCCAGTGGACGATGCTCAACCCGGGGACGACGATCGACAGAGCCGCGATCCCGGCGAGGAACAGCAGTGCGGGAATGAGCCAGTATCCGAGCCGTTCACGAGTCGCTGGGCGCGGCGCTCCGGCTCCCACGCGGGCATACCGCCCTCGCCCGCGCGCCGACGACTCCCCCACCAGGAGGGCGACGCAGAGGAGGGCGAGGACGATGCCCAGTGCGTTGGCCGCTGGGCCGGCGAACGTCGACTGATACTGGGCGACGATCGCCGTCGTGAAGGTGTCGAACTGAATCGATGCGAACGCGCCGTATTCTGCCAGCAGGTGGAGCGCGACGATCAGCGCACCTCCCAGGATCGCCAGCCGAAGTTGTGGCAGCACCACGCGCAGGAACGTCGAGGCCGGGCGGTATCCCAGCGACCTGGCCGTCTCCTCCAGCGCAGGATCCAGCCCCCGGAGCGAGGCGAGGACCGGCAGATAGACGAACGGGTAGTACGCGAGCACCGCGATGAGCACGCCTCCGCCGAGGCCGCCGAGCGTCGGGACTGCGCTCACCCATCCGTAGCTGCTGACGAACGCGGGGATCGCAAGCGGTGCGGCCAGGACGACGGCCCAGATCCGGCGGCCCGGGAGCGTCGTCCGCTCCACCAGCCACGCGCCGGCGATTCCGAGGACGACACAGATGGGCACCGCGATGACCACGAGCAGGATGGTGTTGACGAGCAGTTCGCCGACCTTCGGCCGGAACACGAGCGGCGCAAGCGCCTCCCATCCGACGTCGATGCCGACCCAGCAGACGAATCCGATCGGCACGAGCATGAACAGCGCGATCGCCGCCACAACGACGATGAGGGAGGCCGGAGGCGATGGCCGCCGACCCCCCTGTTCAGCGCCCTTTCCCGCGACAGAGGCTGCGGATGCACGGCGTGCAGTATCGGTCAGTTAGATCAGCCCTGCTTCGGTCATCAGATCGGTCACGGTCTTGCTGTTGAGTTTGCTCGGGTCGATCGTCGGAGCCTCCAGCGTGTCCAGCGGCGGCAGGACAGCGTTGGGGGCCACATCGCTGGCGACAGGATACTCGAAGCTCGTGCCCGTTCGGAGGATGTCCTGACCGGCTTTGGAGGTGATGAACGCGAGGAACGCCTGCGCGGCAGCCTGGTGCTTGCTGGACTTCAGAACTCCGCCTCCGGAGATGCTGACGAAGGCCCCAGGATCCTGGTTCTTGAAGTAGGCGAGCTTGGTGTTCGCGCTGTTCTCCTTGGTGCCGGCCTGGTCGATGAACCAGTAGTAGTGGTAGATCACCCCCAGCGGGACCTCGCCGGAGTTCACCGCCTTCATCACCGTGCTGTTGCCCTTGTACGCCACCGAGTTCGTCTTCATCGCTTTCAGCCACGCGAGAGTCTCGGTCTTGCCCTTCTCTGCGAGCATCGCGGACACGATCGCCTGGAAGTCCGCTCCGGACGGCGAGGCGGCCCAGCGCCCCTTCCACTCGGGGTTCTGCAGGTCCATGATCGACTTCGGCAGGTCCCCGGCCGCGATCTTCGCGGGGTTGTAGACGACCACGGTCGAACGCGCAGCGATTCCGGTCCAGGTGCCCGTCGACGGCTTGTACGCGCTCGGAACGTTCTTCAGCGTGTCAGCATCCACTTCGCTGAACAGCTTGGCGTTGTCGACAAGTGACATCGCCGGTGAGTTCTCCGTCAGGAACACGTCTGCCGGTGACGCTGCGCCTTCCTGCACGAGCTGGTTCCCGAGCTCCGCATCCCCGCCGTTGCGCAGGATGACTTTCACGCCGCTCTGCTTCGAGAACGCGTCGGCCCAGGCTTGGGTCAGCTCCTCGTGCTGAGCGTTGTACACGGTCAGGCTGGTGCCGCGGATCGACTCGGTCGCGGACGGCGACGAGGTGTCGCCGCCGGACGAGGCACAGCCGGTGAGCGCAAGCGCGGCGGCCGTGAGACCGGCGGTGACCGTGAGTATGCGTCGCACAGAAACTTCTCCTTGGTACGGGGGCTGAGGATAGCCTTACCTTACCGTCGGCGAAGGAACCGTCCCAACTCGCTCCCGATCCGCGCCCGGTGATTCCCAGGAGGTTCCCACGCCTTTCAGGATGTGCTTCCGGACCCTGACCGGCGTGACGCACGCAGAGCCGGTCTTCGCCGGCCTCGTCACGCTGTGGCGACATGAACGCTGCGCTGCGTGCGCCTGCCGCCCGGTCAGCTCGCGAGCAGCTCCAGCGTGTCCACCACGCGGTTCGAGAAGCCCCACTCGTTGTCGTACCAGGCGACGACCTTGACGTGCGTGCCGCTCACCCTGGTGAGCGCCGCGTCGAAGATCGAAGACGCGGGCTGGCCGGTGATGTCCGAGGAGACCAGCGGCTCGTCGGCGTATTCGAGGACGCCGTTCAGCGGTCCGGCAGCGGCGTCGCGGTAGGCGGAGAGCACCTCGTCGAGCGTCACCTCGCGCGCCACCGTCGTGTTCAGCTCCACGATCGAGCCGACAGGAACAGGAACCCGGATGGAGTCGCCGGAGAGCTTGCCGTCGAGGTTCGGAAGCACGAGGCCGATCGCCTTGGCTGCTCCGGTGGTGGTCGGCACGATGTTGACGCCCGCGGCGCGGGCGCGGCGGAGGTCGCGGTGCGGGCCGTCCTGCAGGTTCTGCTCCTGCGTGTATGCGTGGACCGTGGTCATGAAGCCGTGCTCGATGCCGGCCAGGTCGTCCAGCACGGCGGCGAGCGGCGCGAGGGCGTTGGTCGTGCAGGACGCGTTGGAGACGATGACGTGCTTCTCCGGGTCGTACGCTGCGGTGTTCACGCCGTAGGCGAGGGTGACGTCCGCACCGTCGGACGGTGCGCTCACGAGGACGCGCTTCGCACCGGCGCGGAGGTGGGCGCGAGCGGCGTCGGCGGAGGTGAAGCGGCCGGTGGACTCCAGCACGATCTCCACGCCGAGCTCCGCCCAGGGCAGGTCGGCGGGCTCGCGCTCGGCCAGCACCCGGATGCGGCGGCCGTCGACCACGAGGTCCGTCCCGTCGACCTCGACGCTGCGGCCGAGACGGCCGAGGGTGCTGTCGTACTTCAGCAGGTGGGCGAGGGTCTCCGGAGCGGTGAGGTCGTTGACGGCGACGACCTCCAGGTCGCTGCCGCGCTCCAGCAGTGCACGGAGGGTGTTGCGTCCGATCCGGCCGAAACCGTTGATGGCGATGCGGGTCATGGGGTGGGTTCCTTTCGTTCCGCCTTCCATGCTCGGTGGCCACGCCCGGCTGCGACAGTGGCTCGAACGACAGTGTGCGCAAGGATCTCGCCTCGTGTTGCCGTGCGCGTCGCGACGGCCTAGGCGGAGAACGTGTGCCGATACTCCGTCGGCGAGGTGCCCAGGATGCGCTGGAAGTGCAGCCGCAGGTTGGCGCCACTGCCCAGACCGACGCGGTCGGCGATCTGCTCCACACCGAGGTCGCTGCGTTCGAGGAGTTCCCTGGCCAGGTCGACGCGCGCCCGGAGCACCCACTGCATCGGGGTGTATCCGGTGTCCTCCACGAAGCGGCGGGAGAACGTGCGCGGGGACACGCGGGCATCGGCGGCGAGCGCATCCAGTGTCAGCGGTTCGGCCAGGTGCTCCAACGCCCACTCCCGAGTGGAGGCGAACAGGTCGCCGAGCGGCTCTGGGACGCTGCGCGGAACATACTGCGCCTGTCCGCCGCTGCGGTACGGCGCGGCGACCAGGCGGCGTGCGACGTGGTTGGACAGCGCGACGCCGTGGTCGCGCCGCACCAGGTGCAGGCTGAGGTCGATCCCGGAGGCCGCTCCCGCCGAGGTGAGCACGTCGCCCGCGTCGACGAACAGCACGTTCTCGTCCACGCGCACGAGCGGGTATCTGCTGGCGAGCGCCCGGGTGTAGTGCCAGTGCGTCGTGGCACGCTTGCCGTCGAGGAGCCCGGCCGCGGCGAGCGCGAACGCGCCGGTGGAGATGGCGGCCAGCCGCGCGCCGCGTTCGTTGGCGGCCCGGAGCGCGGAGACGACGGCAGCGGACGGCTCGGTCGTCGCCGGCTCCCGGTAGCCGGGGACGAAGACGGTGTCCGCATCTTCGAGGGCGTCGAGGCCGTCGGCCACGTGATACGAGAGGCCGTCACCGCCGGTGACGAGCCCGGGAGCGGCCCCGCAGACGCGCACCTCGTACGGCATGCTCGGCCGGTGCGAGAACACCTGGGCGGGGATGCCGACATCGAGCGGTTTCGCGCCGTCGAGCACGAGCACGGCGACCCGGTGATTGCTGGACGGCATGGCGACCTCCTGGCGATGTGGATGCCTATCGCAAGCATCCTGTCACGAGGTCGCCGGAGGCGCGCTACCCGGCCGTCAGGAACGCCTCCATCGCGGAGGCGATCTCCGCCGACTTCGTGTGGTGCAGGTAGTGGTCGGCGTCCAGCGGGACGAGCTCGCTGTGCTCGACGCTCGCAGCCTGCTCCCTGTGCAGGGTCATCCAGCCGTCGACGTCCGTGTTGTCCGCCTGCACGAACAGCAGGAGCGGGAGGTCTTTCGGGAAGGAGAGCTTCTGCGCGTCGCGGAAGTTGGAGGCGAAGTGCTCCATCTCGCTCGCGTACGTCGCCGTGAAGCCGTTGCGGTTCGACAGGATCGTCATCTGCTGCTTCTGCTCGTCGGTGTACGGGAGCCCGGCATACGGGTCTCCGGCGGCCGCCGTCATGATCCGGAGCAGGCCGAGGGTTTTGAGCGTGCGCAGCGCGTCGATCGGGAACTCCTCGTCCATCCCCGGCTGGGTGGGGACGCTGCTGTCGATGCCGACGAATGCGGTCACCTCGTCGCGGTAGGTGTTCGCATACTGGAGGCCGTAGATCCCGGCGATGGAGTGGCCGCCGAGGACATACCGGTCGATGTGCAGCGCCTGCAGCGCTCCGTGCACCTCGCCGGCGATGTTGGCGTTGGTCCGCGGCCGGTCGGTCTCGTCGCTCAGTCCATAGCCGAACGGCTCGACGACGACCACCCGGTAGTGCGATTTCAGCTTCTCGACCAGTGGCGCGAAGTCGATGACCGGCGATGCCGTTCCGAAACCGGGCAGCAGCACGACGGTCTGCGCGCCGGCGCCCTGGATGTCGACGTTCATCTTCTTGCCGTCGACGTCGACCAGGCGGCCGTACTTCTTGAGCTCTTTCGCCTCGGAGGCGCTGGCGATGGCGTTGATCGTGGTGGTGGTTGCGAGGGTGAGCACCACCACGGCCACGATGCTGACGACGGTCACGAGGGTGACGCGAAGGAACTTCCGTCCCCGCTTCCTGGGCGGGGGATTCTGGGCGGCGGACTCGATGGTCGGACGGGTGTTGTCGCTCATGCTTCGACGCTATGGGAGGGGCCTCTCCGGCGGATCGGGCGGCGGTGCCAGGGCCGCCGACGGGGGTGTGGGACCGTGGCACCATCTTGGCGGTGAAGGGGTGCGCATCCGGGGGTTGACAGTTTGATTTCTAACTATTAGGTTTCTAACTATGTCGAAGAGATCCGAACAGCTGACCGCGCTCATCCGCACGCTGTCGTTCGCCCAGCGGGCGACGGCGGACGCCTGGGTGCGCAGCAGCGGCCTGAGCAGGTCCCAGGCGTTCACCCTCGGCTACATCGAGGAGCACCAGGAACGCGGAGTGATCGCCCGCGAACTGTCCGAGATGTCCGGCACCACCCCGGCCAGCGTCGCCAGCCTCCTGCAGGGGCTGGAGGAGCGCGGCTACATCACCCGCACGGCGTCCCCAGACGACTCGCGGGTGAAGCTCATCAGCGTCACCGCGCTGGGCGCGACGGTCGTCGCCGGATTCCAGGACGACCTCGCCGCAGAACAGGAACAGGCGTTCTCGGTGCTCGACGCCGCGGAGCAGGACCAGCTCATCGAGCTCCTGCAACGGGTCGCCGACCGCATCGAACCGTTCCCAGACGGACCGCCGGAGCGCGGCCGCCGGGCCGGCTGACACAGCCAGCCCACTCCTCTACTCACCCACTTCACAAGCCGTTACCGGAACGGAGGTTCCGTCATGTCCTCGAACCGTACCTACCTCGCCTCTGCGCCCATTTGGCGCTCCCTGGTGCACCTCTGCGTGCCCATGATCGCCGGCTTCTCGGTCGGCGTCGTCTACAACATCATCAACGCCGGATTCATCGGCGCCCTCCACTCCACGCCGCTGCTCGCGGCGCTCACCTTCTCCCTCCCTGTCTTCGCCCTGCTGATGGCGATCGGCGGGGTGTTCGGGGTCGGCGGCGGCACCTTCGTGTCCCGCCTGCTCGGGATGCACGACGATCCGGATGCGGACCAGGCCGCCGTGGCGGGCGCATCCACCAGGATCAAGCAGGTCTCCTCGTTCACGATGTGGGGCGCGCTTGCGGCCGGCGTGGTGATCGGGGTCCTCGGACTGGTGTTCGCCGAACCGCTGGCCATGGCGGTCGGCGCGAGCGGCGACTCCCTGCAGCCGACGGCGCTGTACATCGGAGCGATGTTCGGCTTCGCGCCGGTGCTGGTCGCGGCGTTCTCGCTCGAACAGCTCGTGCGGGCGGAGGGCGCGGCGGTCGCTTCGATGACCGGGCTCATCGCATCCACTGTTGCCAACCTCGTCTTCGACGTGCTGTTCATCCTGGTGCTCGGCTGGGGTGTGCTCGGAGCGGGCATCGCGCTCGGGCTCTCCAACGTGGTGACCGTCGGATACTACGTGTGGTGGCTGACGAAGAAGAGCAGTGCCGTCTCGCTCTCGCCCAAGCACTTCCGCGCCGACCGCGAGCTGGTGAAGACCGTGTTCGGCGTCGGCGCCTCCGAGCTGCTGATGTCGTCGTTCCTCATCGTCACGACCCTCGTGATGAACTGGATCGCCATCGCATACGGCGCCTCCCTGCTCGCCGCGATGGGCGTCGCCCTGCGGATCGTGCAGCTGCCGGAGATGATCTGCATGGGCGTGTTCATGGGTGCGATCCCGCTCTTCGCCTACGCATACGGGGCCCGCAACCACGCCAGGCTGCGCAAGGCCATCGCCGGAAGCGCCATCGCCATCGCGGGGATCACGCTGGTGTTCTCGACCATCGTGTTCCTGTTCCGCGACCAGGTGTTCGCCGCGTTCAGCGCCGACCCGTCGGTGATCGAGGACGGCACGCTCATCCTCACGGCGATGCTCGTCTCCACGCTCTTCAACGGGTTCACCGGTCTGGTGATCGCGGTGTTCCAGGCGACGGAGCAGATCAGGAACGCCACGATCATGGCGGTCTCGCAGGGCGTCCTGTTCATCCCGGTGGTGCTGATCGGCAACGCCGTGTTCGGGCTGAACGGCGTGATCTGGGCGATGACGGTGACCGAACTGCTGACGTTCGTACTCGGCGCCGGGCTGTTCCTGCTCAGCCGCCGGGCACTGAACGCTGCTCCGTCGGCCGAGGCGGTCGCCGCGGCGAGCGAGGTGGATGCGGACGAGGTGGACGCGGACGAGGTGGACGGCGTGCGGCCGGTCGCGGCGAGCTGATCTCGGCTCTGGACAGCGGACGGTCCGGCGGATAGTGTGGACGGACCACATGGTCGGACCACACGCTGAACCTCCGGCCGACCGCAGCGAGGGAGCACGATGACGACCGCAGAGCCGCGAGCCTGGGAGGGCGTTCTCGCCTCCATCGAGGCCAGGCTCGTCGACGGCGACCTCCGCCTCGGCGATCACCTCCCCGCCGAGCGCGCGCTCGCCGCCGACCTCGGCGTCGCCCGGTCCAGCGTGCGCGAAGCCATCCGCGTCCTGGAGGCGATGGGGCTCGTGCGCACACAGACCGGCTCCGGACCGAGCTCCGGTGCGATCATCGTGGCGCGACCAGTCGGCGGGATGCAGGCGCTCATGCGCCTTCAGGTCGCGGCGAGCGGGTTCCCTGTCGCCGACGTCGTGCGCACCCGCCTCCTGCTGGAGACGGCCGTCGCCGTCGACCTCGCCGAACGGCCTGCAGACATCGCGCTCGACGACGCGGAGCAGCTTCTCGACGCCATGGACGACACCGCGCTCACCCCGCAGGAGTTCCTCGCGCTCGACGCGCAGTTCCACCTGGCGCTCGCGGAGGCGTCGGGGAACACCGTCGTCGCGGCGATGATGGCCGGGCTGCGCAGCTCCATCGAGAGCTATGTGGTCTCCGGACTCGAACGCATCCACGACTGGGAGGCGATGGCCGACCGGCTGCGCGGGGAGCACCGCGCGATCGTCGGCGCGATCCGCTCCGGAGACCGGACGGGTGCACAGACCCTGGTGCACGACCACATCAGCGGGTACTACCGCGACGCCGCGCCCCTCCCCACTTCCACGTCAACGTCCCCCTCTCACCTCGAACCCCGTTAGGCACATCCATGGTCACTCGCCAGGTCCCCAAGCCCGCCGAGCTCCTCGAGCTCATGAAGTTCAAGAAGCCGGAGCTCGACGCCAAGAAGCGCCGCCTGCAGGGCGCGCTCACCATCGGCGACCTGCGCACGATCGCCAAGCGCCGCACCCCCAAAGCTGCGTTCGACTACACCGAAGGCGCCGCCGAAGGAGAAGCTCTCGCTCGCCCGCGCGCGCCAGGCGTTCGAGGACATCGAGTTCCACCCGTCGATCCTGCGCGACGTGTCGACGGTCGACACCGGATGCGAGATCTTCGGCGGCCGCTCAGCCCTCCCCTTCGGCATCGCCCCGACCGGGTTCACCCGGCTGATGCAGACGGAGGGCGAGACCGCCGGGGCCGGCGCCGCCGCCGCCGCCGGCATCCCGTTCACTCTCTCGACGCTCGGCACCACCTCCATCGAGGACGTCAAGGCGGCCAACCCGGTCGGCCGCAACTGGTTCCAGCTCTACGTGATGCGCGACCGCGAGATCTCCTACGAGCTGGTCCGCCGCGCGGCGGCCGCCGACTTCGACACCCTCTTCTTCACGGTCGACACCCCTGTCGCGGGCGCCCGCCTGCGCGACAAGCGCAACGGCTTCTCCATCCCGCCGCAGCTCACTCTCGGCACGATCGTCAACGCGATCCCCCGGCCGTGGTGGTGGTACGACTTCCTCACCACCCCGAAGCTCGAATTCGCGTCGCTCTCGGCCACCGGGGGCACGGTCGGCGACCTCCTCAACGCGGCGATGGACCCGTCGATCAGCTTCGACGACCTGGCGATCATCCGCGACCTCTTCCCCGGCAAGATCGTGGTGAAGGGCGTCCAGAACGTCGAAGACTCCCGCCGCCTGGTCGACCTCGGCGTCGACGGCATCGTCCTCTCCAACCACGGCGGGCGGCAGCTCGACAGGGCGCCCATCCCCTTCCACCTGCTCCCCCAGGTGGTGCGCGAGGTCGGGGCGGACACCGAGATCGCGATCGACACCGGCATCATGAACGGGGCGGACATCGTCGCCGCATACGCCCTCGGCGCGAAATTCACACTGATCGGCCGCGCATACCTCTACGGCCTGATGGCCGGAGGCCGCGCGGGCGTCGACCGCACCATCGAGATCCTGCGCGACCAGATCATCCGGACGATGCAGCTGCTGGAGGTCGCGAGTCTCGACGAGTTGAGCCCGAAGCACGTGACGCAGCTGCGGCGACTGGTGCCGGTGCAGGCGGTGGATGCAGGGGTGCGGGCGGAGGGGTAGCTCTACCTCCGCAGCGCCTCCGGGCGCGGGAGGCCGAGCTCTTCGAGCAGGTCGCCGAGCATCCGGTCGAGTTCGTAGCCCGCCTGCGTGATCTTGTTGTTCCCGAGGCTCACCAGCTGGGAGCTGGGCTGGTCGACGGTGAGGATCGTGCCGCCGTTGCGACCGGCGTGCAGCTCGATCCTGGTCGGCGTGTACAGCATCGCACCCGGGTCGTGCCGGAACACTCTGGATACGGTGACGTAGTCGCCGATCAGATAGCTCGCACTCGGGATGTCCGCCCCGCCCACCCGCATGATCGCGGAGGGGTAGTGCCGCCAGAACGCGACGAACCGGTGAATGCCGTTCCCCTCAGCCTCCTGAGCGAACCTCTTCCACTCCGCGCCGTCGGCCACCAACTGCTCGAACCGGGCGGAATCGACCAGAGGCACCTCCGCCTCGAACGCACGCCGCAGCGTCTCGAACGGCACGTGGGCTTCGATCTCGATCCGATTGACCGTGACGGGGACGAGCCGGTCGGAGGCGTGGAAGGTCATCCCCTCATTCTCTGCCAGGACGCGCCCCGCCGGCGTGAAAGGATCGATGGATGACTGCGTATGCCGCCGGCAGGGCGACCACCGAGGCGTTCGAACTGGCCGAAGGTCCGGTCTGGGATGCGCGGCGTGGCCGCCTGCTCTGGGTGGACATCCTGGGCGGCGCGGTCTTCGAGGGGGAACTGCACGGCGACGAGATCGACGTGGTCGGTCGTCACACGTTCGACGGGATGGTGGGCGCGGTCGTTCCCGCCGCGGACGGGTCGCTGGTGGTCGCCGGGGAGCGCGAGCTTGTCGTCCTGCGCCAGGACGGACGCAGGGAGCGCGGCCCAGTGCTGGTCGGGCCGGGTGCGGTCAGCCGCACGAACGACGCGGCGGTCGGCCCGGACGGTCGGCTGCTCGTCGGCACGATGACGCTCGACGACACGGTGGGAGCCGAACGGCTGCTGCAGGTGACCGGCGACGACGTGCGCGTCATCGACGACGACCTCGGCCTCTCGAACGGCATCGGCTGGTCGCCGGACGGCGCCGTCCTGTACAGCGTCGACACGGCGGCGCGGACGGTCTGGGCGCGCGACTACGACGCGGACACCGGCGCCACCGGCGCACGCTCGCGGCACCTGCTGGTCGACGGCTTCCCCGACGGGATGTGCGTCGACAGCTCCGGCGCACTCTGGATCGCGCTGTGGGGCGCAGGCGAGGTGCGCCGTTTCGGCGTGGACGGACGGCCGCTGGATGTGGTGACCACCCCGCTCGCGCCGCACACGTCGAGCGTCGCCTTCGCCGGGCCGGACCTGGACCTGCTCGTGGTGACGACCGCACAGCAGCACCTCACGCCGCAGCAGCTCCGCGAGTTCCCCGCATCCGGAGCGTTGTTCACCGCCCGCGTCGACGCGACCGGGCTGCCGGACCGCCCGTACGCCTTCGCCTGAACGCGGAGTCCGGCGGACTACGCCGCCAGCACCACCCGCCGCACCCGCTGGCGCTGCGTGCCGAGACCGTCGATGGACAGCTCCATCGTGTCGCCGTCCGCCAGGTATGGGAAGCGACCGGAGAGCGCGACACCCTGCGGCGTCCCGGTGTTGACGATGTCCCCCGGCTCCAGGACCAGGAACTGGCTGAGGTTCCACACCAGGTGCTCGACGCCGAAGATCAGGTCGGCGGTCGTCGAGTCCTGTCGTGGCGAGCCGTTGACGGCCGAACGCAGCCGCAGGGCGGTGTGGTCGACCTCGTCGGGGGTGACCAGCTCCGGGCCGAACGGGTTAAACGTCTCGCTCGACTTGCCCTTGGACCACTGGCCGCCGGACAGATCGAGCTGGTACTCGCGCTCGGACACGTCGTTGGAGACGGCGAAGCCCGCGATGTGGTCGAGCGCATCGGCCGGGGAGGCGAGGTAGCGTGCCCGGCGGCCGATGACCACGGCGAGCTCGACCTCCCAGTCCGCCCGCTGCGCCCCCGGCGGAAGGAGGACGTCGTCATCCGGGCCGACGAGCGTGTTCGGGTGCTTGAAGAAGACGATGGGATGCTTGGGCGGCTCCGCACCGGATTCGGCGGCGTGCGCGGCGTAGTTCTGGCCGATGCAGATGATCGCCGCCGGGCGCGCGACCGGCGCGCCGACCCGGAGCTCCCGCCAGCCGGAGGCGACGGGCAGCGTTCCGGAGCGGAGCGCCTCGCGGGAGCGGGCGACGCCGTCCGTCGCGAAGAACGCGGGGTCGATGTCGTCCGTCACGCCGCTCAGGTCGTAAACGGTGCCGTCAGCGTCGCGCAGGTGCGGGCGTTCGGCGCCCTGGTCTCCGAGTCGCAGGAAGCGCATCCGGGGTTCTCCTTCTGTTGCCTGGTGGGCGGGATCAGCGGACGGGCTGCGCCGCCGCGGCGTTCACGATGGCGGGTACGGGCCTGCCGGCCCAGTGGTCGATGATGTTGGCCGCGGCGTGCACGGGCAGGTCGGCCAGCGCCTGCGGCGAGTACCAGGCGGCGTGCGGGGTGAGCAGGACGTTGTCGAGCATCCGGAGCCTGCTGCCTGCGGGCAGCGGCTCGGTGGCGAAGACGTCGATCGCGGCGCCGGCGATCCGCCCGGTCTCGAGCGCGTCGGCCAGAGCGTCCTCGTCGATCAGCGGGCCGCGGCAGGTGTTCACGATCACGGCGCCCGGTTTCATCGAGGCGATCGCCGGCGCCCCGATGAGGTGGTGGGTCGCCGCTGTGAGGGGCGCGTGCAGGGTGAGCACGTCGGCCTGGGCGACGGCGTCGGCGAAAGTGACCGGCTCGAGCCCATCGCTCAGGATGCGGTCGGCGGGCACCACGGGGTCGGCGACGACCACGCGGAAACCGAGGGCGCTGCACCGCTGGGCGACGAGGGAGCCGATGCGGCCGTAGCCGACGACGGCGATGGTGGTCGCGGACGGCCGCACGGCCATCGGGGTCGCGGCGACGGCCGACCACTCCCCATTGCGCACGGCGCGGTCGTGGCCGAGCAGGCCGCGGCCGAGCCCCAGGATCATCGCGATGGTGTGCGTCGCGACCTCGTCGATGCAGTACGCGGGCGTGTTCGCGACCAGGACGCCACGCTCGCTGGCCGCCGCAACGTCGATCATGTCGTAGCCGATGCCGAGCCTGCTGATGAAGCGCACGGAGGGGAGCCGGTCGAGCAGGGCTGCGGTGATGGGCGCCCACTGCACGATGAGAGCGGATGCGTCTTCCGCCGCGGCGACGATGTCGTCGGCGGACGGGGACGCTGCTCTGTTCGCTGTGAGGCCGGCCGCGCGCAGTGTGTCTTCGGCCGCGCTGCCCGGCAGGTCGCAGTCGGTGATCACGACAAGGTCGGAAGTCATGCCAAAACGCTATAGCATCTAGCGTTTTTGCGCCACATTCGACGCTCGCTCCCGACGCATTCGGAGGAAATGCTATAGCGTTCTGGGTATGACTCCTCGCCGCTCACTCGTCACTGGCGCAAGCTCCGGAATCGGCTCGGCGGCCGCCGTGCAGCTCTCCGCGGACGGCAACGCCGTCTGGCTCACGTACACCTCGGGAGAGGAGGCGGCGCGGCGCGTCGCCGACCTCTGCGCCGAGGCCGGAGCGCCGGAGGTGCGCATCAGCAGGCTCGACCTGCGCTCCCCCGCCTCCATCGACGCGCTCGTCGCCGAGGTCGCCGCCGCCTGGGGCGAGCTGCACGTCCTCGTCAACAACGGAGGCGTGTGCCCGTACCGCAGCTTCGAAGACATCGACATCGACGAATGGGACGCCGTCATGGAGACCAACGGGCGCGGCACCTTCCTGCTCACCAGGGCAGCCCTCCCCATACTGCGCGCCGCCGACGGCGACCGCTCGGTCATCAACCTCTCGTCGATCGCCGGACAGGTCGGCGCCCTGCAGACCGGGATGCACTACGCGGCGAGCAAGGGCGCGATCCTGGCCATCACGCGCAGCTTCGCCAGGCACCTGTCCGCGGAAGGCATCCGCGTCAACGCGGTGACCCCCGGACCCGTCACCAGCGCGATCACCGACCAACTCTCCGACCAGGGACGCGCTGCGCTCGAATCGTCGATCCCGGTCGGCCGGTTCGGAGTGCCGGACGACGTGGCGTGGATCATCGGAACGCTCGCATCGCCGAGGGCCGGCTTCGTGACCGGCGCCACCTACGACGTCAACGGCGGCGTCCGCATCGACTGAGCACGTCGACGCGACCAGCACGCCGAGTCCAGCCCACCACGAGACGAGAAGAGACACCGATGACGGCCATCGCCGCCCTGCAGACCGTGACAGCCCAAGTGGATGCGTTCAACGCGCACGACCTCGACGCCTTCGTCGCGACCTACGCCGAGGACGCCGTCGTCACGGGCGTCGCCGAGGCTCCGCTGGTCGGCCGGGCGGCCATCCGCGCGTTCTACGCCGGGCGTCTCGACAACCCGCTGCTGAGCTGCAGCATCGACGCGACGACGCTGTTCGGCGACCGCTGGGTGGTCGCGCGAGAGAACGTGGTCAACGACGGCGTCGGCACCGAGACCATCGCGACGTTCGACGTGCGCGACGGCCTGATCCGCCGCGCCTCCATGCTCAAGGCCTGAGCCGGAACCGTTCGGTGAGCGCCTGGTCGGGCGACGGTGCGCCGAACGACGCGGTCCAGGCTCCGTCGACCGCGATCGACTGGCCGCTGATGTACGACGCCTCTCCGCCGAGCAGGAACGCGGCGAGCGCTGCGACCTCCTCGACGGTGGCGATCCTGCGCATCGGCGGGCCTTCTGCGAGGCCGCGTTCCTCGGCTTCCGGATCGGCGGCCGCGGCGATCTGCGCATCCAGGTGGGGGGTACGCACGCCGCCGGGAGCGACGGTGTTCGCGCGGATGCCGTACGGCCCGTAACTGACGGCGACGCTCCTGGTCAGGGCGTCGATGCCGCCCTTGGTGAACTCGTATGCCGCGTGGTCGACGAAGCTCGCGCGACCGTGGATGGAGCCGACGTTGACGATGGCCCCCGGCGTTCCCTGGTCGACGAATGCGGACACGGCGGCCGAGCATCCCCACAGGTAACCGAGCCCGTTGATCTCGACGATCTCGCGCACGGCGGCCTCGTCCAGTTCGTGCAACGGGGTCCGGCGGGTGATCCCGGCGTTGTTGACCCAGCCGCCGAGGGGCGCGAGCTCTCTGGCGCGCTCGGCGGCCCGGAGGTGCGTCTGCCTGTCCGCACTGTCGCCGACCACGACCGCCGCGCAGACGCCGTCCTCCACCGATCGGGATGCGCTCCTCTCGACGCCGACGACGACCCACCCGTCGGCGGTGAGCCGTTCGGCGATCCCGCGTCCGATGCCTTTGCCGCTTCCGGTGACCACGACGCTGCGTTTCATGCGTTCCTCCCGAAGTCGAAGGTACCCGGAGCGAACGAGAAGCCGAGACCGGGCTCCTGGGTCGGACGGGCCGTCCCTCCCGCGAACACCGGGCCGCCGTCGATCAGCGTCGGCGATGGATCGTATGGGTTGCCTCCCCGTCCGCGCCCGAAAGTCTCCAGTCCGACTCCGTGGCCGAGGTGCGCGCTGGTTTCCGGACTGATGTGGCAGGACACCGGGAGCCCCCTCTCCTCCGCCCAGGCGGCGAAGTCGAGTGCCGGGGTGATCCCGCCGATGGCGACGACGTCGAGCCGCGCCAGGTCGATGGCGCCGCCATCGGCGAGAGCTTTCAGGACGCCGGGGTCGGTGACCTCGTCGCCGACCCCGACACGGAGGCCCGTCGCCGCACGCAACCTGGCGCATCCGGCGATGTCTTCCGGCAGGAGCGGGTCTTCGAGCCACGCGAGCTCGGGATCTCCCCACTCCGCGACCTCGGCGATGGCCGTGTCGGCATCCGGCCAGCCGAAGCCCACGTCGACCACGATGCCGGTGCTCGGCGGCAGCTCGCGCCGCAGGGTCGCGAGCAGGTCGCGCATCAGCGCAGGGTCCGGCGAGCGGGAGAGCTTCACGAGCGGCCAGCCGTCTTCGGCCTGTGCGACGACGTCGTCCACGAGATCGGCGACGGTGCGCCCCGGGGTCGGGTACGCCGCGACCAGCATCGTGCTGCGCGGGCTGTCGTCCGCGCCGACCAGCCGCCAGACCGGAGTGCCGAGGCGCCGGCCGAGAAGGTCCCAGATGGCGATGTCCACCAGTCCGATGGCCCGGCGCACGAGGCCGACGCGTCCGACGATCGCGCTGCCGCGCAGCGCCCGCTGCCACAGCTCCGGCACGTCGAGCGCGCCGCCGACCACGTGCGACGCGATCAGCCGTTCGACCAGCTCGCCCATCGGGGCCTCGCGGGTGAGGCCGTAAGCGATGCCGGTGTTGCCGTCGCCGTCGGACACCTGCACGGCGGCGTACTCGCGCCGGGTGACGGTCATCGCGCCGAGAAAGAGCGGTCGGGCGAGGGGCACGGAGACGGTGGCGGTGCGGAGGTCGCGGACCACCGCATCCGGAGCGGACGAGGTGGCGACGGTCACGGCTTGGGCACCGAGGCGAGCGGCACGCCGTAGTCGACCATGAAGCCGCCGTCGACGTACATGGTCTGTCCGTTCATGTACGACGCCTGGTCGGACACCAGGAACGACACCCCCGCGGCGATCTCGGTCGCCTGTGCGAGCCGCCCGGCCGGGATGCGCGCGAGGATGGTCTGCTCGTTCAGCGTCCCCGCCGCGACGCCCTGGCGGAACACACCGGTGTCGACGTAGCCGGGCGCGACGGCGTTGACTCGCACCCCTCGGGCAGCCCACTCCGCCCCGGCGGTCGCGGTCAGTCCGATCACGGCCGCCTTCGTCGCCGCGTACGGCGCCCGACCGGCGGAACCGCGGGACGAGATGGAGGAGATGTTCACGATCCGCCCGCCACCCGCCGCGAGCATGTGCCGTCCGGCGGCCTGCAGGCAGAGGAAGACCCCGTGCAGGTTGACGTCGACGACGGCGCGCCACTCGTCCCAGGCCAGGTCCTCGATCGCGCGGTGCCGCTGGATGCCCGCGTTGTTCACGACCACGTCGATCCGCCCGAACTCGGACGCGATCCCGTCGAACACCGCTGTGACGTCGTCGGGGTCCGTCACGTTGAGCGGGCGATGCACGATGCCGTCGACGGGTGCGGTCTCGGTGAAGCCCGGCACGAGATCGGCGGCGACGACCCGGTAGCCGTCGGCGGCGAGTCTGCGGCCGATCTCCCAGCCGATGCCGGCCGCCCCGCCGGTGACGACGGCGACGGGGGCGGAGCCGGACGCTGTGGCTGGGGACGATGCCGAGGGGGTGGGTTCTGCGGAGGTGGTTGCGGTCATGATGGTCCTTCCTGGTGGAACGGGGGTGCGGTCGCGGTTCAGACCGCTATGTTGCCTGCGGTGACGATCCGGTCGGAGTCGTCCGGGAAGCCGACGCGCTTCACCGACGTCTCCACGTTCGCCGTGTGCAGGAGGGTCGAGCCCGACCCGAACGCCGCGCTGGACAACTCGAGCTTGCCACCGTCGAAGCGGCACCCGGATGCGCGGTAGTGGTTGGTGCCGCCGGTCAGGGAGACGTGGGCGCCGCCGGCCTCCGACCTGGCGAACGTGCTGTCGGCCAGGAGCATGGTGAGCGCCGCGCTCCCTCCCCGGCCGAGCGCCGTCCCTCCTGCACCGGTCACGGTGCTTCCGCCCGTGACCTCGACCGTCTGAGCCGCTCCGCCGGTGGCGACGACGGAGACGCCGTCGATCGTGCTGCCGCTGAACCGGGTGCGCGCCGAGGAGGTCTGGACGGCGTCCGCGCCGGCCGGGGCGGTCAGGGTGCTGCCGCGGAAGGTGACGTCCCCTGTGCCCAGGATCTTCATGCCGCCCACGTTTTCGAGGGTGGTCCCGTCGAAGAGCACCGGCACCGTGACGCTCGCGTCGGTGAGATTGCCTGGCGCGGCGAACCGGAACCAGGAGTCCCTGATCACGGTCGGCCGAGAAGACGCCGACGACGACTGGCTGATCACCAGGGTGCTGTCGGCCGTGCATCCGGTCAGCTGGGCGCCGTCGGCGTTGATCCAGAGCATCCCGGAGCCGGCCAGCGACGGCTTGCCGATGACCTTCACGTCTTCGAGGGTGAGGTCGGTGATCCGGACCCTGGCGACGAACCAGGAGCAGACGTGCTTGCGCACGGTGATGCGCTTCGCCGCCGACCCCCAGGCCGCGCCCGAATTCGCGAACGTCATCAGGCCGGAGTTGCCCGTGTACGTGAGGTCGTGCTCGTACTGGCCGTGGGTGACGAACGGGCCCTCGTCGTCTCCGTCGCCGTGGCAGTTCTCCACCATCGAGTACGCGCTGGCGGTGAAGTCGTTCAGGTGCCGCGCGTTCGAGGTGTGGCAATTGGCCACGTAGCCGTAGAGGCAGTAGATCTGCTGCGTGAGGTAGCCGGCGCCGCCGTATGTGACCGAGGTGGGGTTGGAGAGCGTGCACTCGATCGTGGAGTAGAAGGTGTTCCAGCGGCGCATGATCAGCGGCCAGAAGGTGAGAGAGCCGACCACCTTCTCCACGTCGCAGCGCACGGCGTACTCGAACGCGATCGGGTGCGCGCCGGTGATCGGATCGGTGCCCTTTCCGCGGAAGACGAGATTGCTGATCCGGATGTTCTGCACCGGTTCGACTCTGGTCCAGGTGATCGTGCGCCCGGCCTTGAGCGGCCAGCCGTTCTTGTAGTTCACGCGGATGTGGGTCGCGTCGACGATCTGCGTGACCTGCACCAGCTTCTGGAGCTCCTTCTCCCAGCGTCCGCTGAGCGCGTTCACGTCGGCGGCGTACCAGGAGTCCACGGCGAACCACGAGGCGTCTGCGACCTGGAAGATGTCCCCGAGATCGGGGATCGTCTCGGTCAGAGTCGCCGCCTGCGCGTCTTTGGACACGACGCCCGTGAAGAACAGGACGGCGCCGAACGGGTTGTCGGTCGAGTTGGCCTCGATGCCCTCCGCCGTCATCAGGTGACCGCCGAAGTCGAGGTCGAGGCCGGAGCGGGTGAAGACGTGCCGCCGCACGAAATTCAGGTCGGTGTGCGCCTCTATCCGCGAGACGGCCGGGTCGGCGACCATCGCATCCAGAGCGTCGTCGGCATTCTTGTCAGGACCGAAGACACCGAACTGCCGGAAGTCGACGGTACCGGCGTGCTGCAGCAGCCAGACCGTGCCGTTCTTGCCCGCGATCACGGTGCCACCGTTCGGCTCGCCCGTGAAGCGCGACGCTCCGCGGTAGACGAGGTCCCCCGCGTCGCCCGGCGTGCTGTACCCGGCGACCGCGACCAGCTCGCCGTCGGACGCCTTGATGCCCGCGAGGTCGCGCACGGTGCGCGCCTGCCGCAGCGATCCGGAGTTGTCGTTCTTGGCCGCGACGGCGGCGTCGGCCGGAGAGACGGCGCCGATCGCGCCGGCCCCGCCCAGCACGACCGCGCCGAGGCCGACGATCATGCCGCGCCTGGTGCCCTGGAGACTGTTCATCCGTGATTCCTTTTCGTGTCAGTCGACGACGATGCTGTCGCCGACGATGATTCGGGTCGTCTTTTCGGGAATGGTCCGCTCGACGCCGCGCTCGATCGACGCGTCGTAGAGGAGTGTGGATGGTGCGGAGAAGCCGGCCGACGGCAACTGGATGCGCCCGCCTGCGAACTGGGAGCCGACGATCCGCGCGTGGTTGACCCCCGACTCGATCGCGAGGTGCGGCGTGCCGCCGGGAGCGGTGGAGCTGACGCCGTCGACGCGCCAGGTGACGACTCCGGATCCTGCGGCCCTGCTGATCGTCGCTCCCGAGGTGCGCACGGTGCTGAGCCGCACCCCGTCGATGGTCACGAGCTGATCCTTCGCGGCCGTCGCGACCAGGGCGACGCCGTCGATCGTTCCGCCGCGCACGCTCACCTCCACGCCGGCGAGCTGGAACGGGTCGCCGGCGGCCGGACCGCTGAGGTCGCAGTCGGTGAAGCGCACCGCGCCCGCGCCCCTGGCGACCGTCCCGTCGATTCCGTCGATCCGGCAGCGCACGAACGAGACCGTCGCTGTGACCGGTGTCTGCACCAGCACCTGCCCTTTCGGCAGGGAGAACGTGCAGTCCTCGATCACGGTGGGACGGCTGGAGCGGGCGCTGCGCTGGCCGACCGCGAACAGTCCGGCCGTGCATCCACGCAGCTGGGCGCCGTCGGCGTTGATGGTCAGCGTCGCCTGCGGATCGAAGGTGGAACGCCCGACCACCCGGACGTTCTCCAGCGTCAGGTCGGTGATCTTGGTGCCGGCGACGAACCAGGAGCAGACGTGGTCGCGCACCGTGATGCGCTTCGCCGACGTGCCCCACTGCGCGCCGGAGTTGGCGATGTCCATCAGGCCGGAGCATCCGATGAACGTCAGGTCGTGCTCGTACTGACCGTGGGTGGTGAAGGGGTTGCCGCCCTGGTCGTCGCCGTCTCCGTGGCAGTTCTCGACCATGCAGTATGCGCTGGCCGTGAGGTCGTTGAGGTGCCTGGCGTTCGATGACGTGCAGTCACGGACGTGACCGTAGAGGCAGTAGATCTGCTGCGTGAGATACCCGGCCCCTCCATAGAACACGGTGGGCGGGTTCTCGATCGAGCAGCGCTCGGTGACGAAGTGGGTATTCCACCTCCGCATCACCACCGGCCACCAGGTGCGGGAGGCGTGGATGTCGGAGACGTCGCAGTGCACCGCGTACTCGAACGCGGTGGGGTGCGAGCCGGTGAGTTCGCGCGCATCCGGCAGCGATCCGTCTGTCGGCCCTGTGTACGGCCCTGAGCCGACGAATCGCAGGTTGCGCACCTGCACGCGCTCGACCGGCGCGACCCGGCGCCAGGTCATGCCCCGACCGGCGTCGAGCGGCCAGCCGTTCAGGTAGTCGACCCGGATGTGCGACGCATCGAGCTGCTGCGTCACCCGCACGAAGCGCTGCAGTTCGCGCTCGTCCGAGCCGCCGCCGGAAACCGGGTCTACCTGAACAGCCCACCAGGTGTCCACGGGGAACGCGGCGGCGTCCGGGACGGCGACGGCGTCCGTAAGCTCGGGCCACGCCTCGGCCAGTGCGTGCTTCACGGTGGTGCCGTCCGGCGTTCCGGTGAAGAAGAGGACCGCGCCGAACGGGTTGTCGTGGCTGTTCGGTTCGATGCCCTCGGTGGTGACGAGGTGACCGCCGAAGTCCAGTTCGATGCGGGACCGAGTGAAGACGTGCCGCCGCACGAAGTTCAGGTCGGTGTGCGCTTCGATCCGCTCCACGGACGGGTCACCCACGAGCGCGTCGAGCGCGTCGTCGGCCGGGCGATCCGGCCCGGTGATGCCGAAGACGCGGAAGTCGAGCGTGCCGTCGTGTTGCAGAAGCCAGACGGTGCCGCCCTTGCCCGGCACGACGGTGCCGCCGTTGACGCGCTGCCCCTTGCCGCTCGCCCCGCGGAAGATCAGCCGCCCGGCGTCCCCCGAGCGGCGATAGCCGGCCGCCAGGGCGAGCTCTCCGTCGCGCGCCTGGATGCGCCCGAGGTCGGCGACGGTCCGCACCTGCCGCACCTGTCCTGACGACCCGGAGGAGTCGGGGGTCTGCGGCACAGCGGCGCCGGCCGGAGCGGAGTTGCCGAGCACCCCTGCCCCTCCGAGAGCGACGGCGCCGAGGCCGACGATCAGTCCGCGCCGCGAGCTCGCGGCGGTGCGGGGTGGAACCGGTGGCTGCGTCATTGCTGCTCCTCGATGATCGTGCGGATGGCGGTGCGTGCTGCGTCCTCGAGTCGTTCGAGGGAGCCGGGGGCGAGCGGGGTCTGCCAGGCCTGGTATGCGCCGCGCTCGTAGGCGTCGCGCGTCGGCAGGTAGACGAACCCTGGCCCGTTGGTGAGGTTCATCACGATCACGGGCCGGTCGGGGAACGCCGCGCGCACCGTGCGCTGCAGCCGCGAGTACGCCTCGCCGGGGTGCGCGACCACGACAGCGTCGCCCAGCAACCAGGTCCACACCGGATGCTCCACCTGCGGCCCCGTGACATAGCCGTCGCGGAGGTTGCGCGCCCGACCGAGACGCTCGGCTCTGCTGCGCTGGTCGATGTCGGCCCACTGCTCTTCCAGCTCGGCGATGGAGGGAAGGGGCCCGAGGTCGAGGGCGACTGCCTCCTTGGCTGCGGCGATCCTGCCGCTCGGCGCCTGCCGTGCCTCTGTCCACAGCGCGAGCGGCGCCCCGGACTCGACGACGCCGGACAGTTCGAGTTCGTGGCCGGGAACAGGCAGGAGGTCGAGCGCCGACAGCACTGCGTGCCCGAGTGCGCGGCCGTGCCGGTCGGCGACATCCAGGTCACCCGTGTACTGCTCGCGCGGGGCGAGCTCGCCGGACGCCCCCTGCAGGAACAGACAGGCGGCGCCGGTCACCTCCTCCACCAGTTCGCGCATCGCGCCGACGTAGTCCGGGGACACGAGGCGGTTCTGCCAGGCGAGGGTGGTCGGATGACAGGCGTAGTTGACGATCGTCGCGAGCGTCGTGCCGTCCTCCGCGCTGACCCTGCCGATCAGGACCGTGTCGTCGGCCGCCTCCGCCTCCGGGTTGAATCCGACGAGCGCGCGGCCGTCCACGTCGAGTTCCCGGTCACCGGCGAGAGCGCAGCGGCCCGAGGTCCAGTCGATGCGTGCGGGCTCGGCCGACTGCAGCGCCTCGCGGCCGGCGGCGGTCGCCGCTTCCGCAAGCCTGTCCAGGTAGGCGGGGATGAGTTCCCCGCCGTCCAGGTCGGCGTCTGCGCTGCAGAGCACCGGCCCGGCATGAGTGTGCGACAGGGCGATGAGGAGCTGTTCGTCGCGGAGGCCGAGGGCGTCGAGCACCCGCGAGCGCACCGACCACTCGTCGTCCACGCGCCGCCACCAGGTGCCGTCCACGGCGATCAGCAGAAGCGGGTCCGCTCCGCCGACGGCGAGCGCGGTGAGCGTCATCGGACGGTGCGCGCCTTCCGAGCGCTCCCAGTCTGCCGGGCCCCAGTTCTTGGCCCTGATCCCGACGGGCGGCGTGATGTCGCGCCGGGCGACTCCGACGGCGGCGTCGGTGTGAGGAACAGCGTGCCGTGCTCCGAATGCCGTCACAGGTAGTCTCCCGTCCAGTGGTGGGCTCGCGGATGCGCGGCCGTCGCGAGGGCGTCGTCGAGCGTTCCGTCGAGCGGGTGGATCATGCCGGTGTTGTCCGGCTGCCAGACGGCGTCGGCGCTGAGGGCGGCGACGATGGCGTCGAAGGGTGCGCCGTCCGGCAGGTCGAACTCGATCGTCCCGACGCCGGCGCGGGTCAGGTCCACGAGCGCGGAGCGGCCGATCGCCGCCAGCGCGTCCGCGTGGCCGCCCACCTCCAGCACGGCGGCGTCCGACCCGCCGTGCTGCGCACCGGCCGTGCGGACGATGGCGTACGCCGCATCCTGAGCGTCGGGACCGGCAGCGAGGTAAAGCTCGGCGCCCGCGTACCAGCCGAACGCACGCCGCCAGCCGAGCTGGTCGCGGATCGCGCTGAGCGGCAGCGCCGCCGTGGCGGCGTCGTGCATCCCGGCGAGGCGAGCGGACTCGACGTCCGCGAGCGGGCGTCTGCTGGTGCGCAGGGTCGACGGCCCGCTCGCGTCGTTCACCGCCGCGAGGTGTCCGGCGCGGCGTCTGCGTTGCTCGAAGACCACGAAGCCCGCGCCCTCGTAGACGTGCGGGGTGCCGGTGAAGAGGAGCGCCCAGTCGTAGCCGGTGCGCCTCCCGTACGAGACGGCCTCGCCGGTGAGCATCCTGGCGACGCCCCTGCCGCGTGCCCGAGACGCGACGGCGACGTTCGCGAGCCCCAGCACCCTGACGATCCTGCCGCCGGCGCCACGCACACCGTGATCGAGCAGGTACACGCTCCCGGCCAGTCCGCTGTCGTCCTCCGCCACGATGGTGGAGGCGTGCCGGTTGGGGTCCAGCTCCCACTGGTCGAGCATCCCCGGCTCGGCGAAGGCCTCGGCCCAGAGGGCGGCGATGCCCGTGTCGTCTGCTGTGGATGCGGCCCGCAGTGTCACCACGCCCGTCACGCCGGCGCCTCCGACGTTGCGAGCGTCCGGCCGCGCGCGATGGTCGCGGCGGCGATGGCCGATCGGTAGACGGCGATGGTGCGCGCGGGTGCGACGGGCGCGTCCGCTCTCCCGGCGAATGCGACGACCGCCGCGGCGAGCGCCGCGTATCCGAGGTCGGAGCCGTCGCCGAGCGCGAGAGTGTGGACGCCGCTCTCGGCCACCACCCGCACGCCATACTCGTCCGGTCCGGGGACGCCGCTGATCGAGATGCTCACCGGGACGCCGGTGGACGTGCGCGCCCTGACGAGCGCTGACGATTCCGACATCGTGTCGACCGAACCACGGGCGGAGGTCGCGTCGACGATCTCGATGCGAGTGCCTCCCGTCACGAGGTCGAGCAGCTCGTACGCGTGGATGCCGACGTTCAGCATGGTGCCGCCCGCGCCGTCCGGTTCGTCCTGCCAGCGTCGCTCCGGAATGAGGAACCCGCCGATGTCGTGCTGCGCGGTCACCTGGATGGACAGTGCACGTTCGGAGCGCATCCGGTCGGCGAACGCGACGGCCTCCGGGGCGAACCGCAGCACGGAGGAGCTGAACCAGCGCGACGCCGGCGCGAGCGCCTCCAGCCTGCGCAGGTCGGCCGCCGAGGTGGCGACGGTCTTGTTCAGGAAGACCGGCACCCCGGCGGCCGCGCAGGCGGCCGCCACGTCGGCCGCGCGGGCGGTGCGCGGCGTCGCGACGACCACGTCCGGCCGGAGGGCGAGCAGGGCGTCGAGACCGGCGTCGAGACTGGAGACGACCGGCGCACCGAACCGCTCGGAGAACGTGGCGAGCCTGTCGGGGTCGTCGGCGTCCCAGACGCCAACGATCTCCGCCCCCAGCTCCTGGAGGTTTTTCGCGTCGGTGAACGGGTGCGTGTGCGCGACCCCGGCGAACGCCACCCGCACGCTCACGCCATCCGTTCGAGGTCGGCGGACGAGACAGTGTGCAGCAGGCGCTCGCCCGCGGCGAACCGTCCGACCTCCTCCGTGACGATCCGACCCTGACGCAGCCGCCCCTCCGTCGTGCCGGCCGCCTTGTGCGGGGCGAGCAGCACGTTGGGCAGCGTCCGGAGTTCGTGGTCGACCGGCAACGGCTCGTCGTCGAAGACGTCGAGCGCTGCGTCGATCCGCCCTGTCTTCAGTTCAGCGATCAACGACGCCTCGTCGACCAGCCAGGAGCGCGCCGTGTTGACCAGCGCAGCGCCGTCCGGCATCAGCGCCAGCTCCGGCGCCCCGACCATCCGTCTGGTCTCCGGCAACGACGGCGCGTGCAGCGCCACGATGCGGCTCTCAGCGAGGAGGGTCTCCAGCGGGACGAGCGTCGCGCCGAGCGCGTTCGCGTCTGCGGCGTCCAGCGTCGGGTCGGCCAACAGGATGCGCGCGCCGAGCATGCGGAGCAATTCCAGGTACGCGCGGCCGGTGCGCGACGCCCCGACCACGCCGATCGGGGCATCCAGGAGTTCATGCCGGGCTGGCGCGTCCTCCGCGACACTCCACTCCGCGCCGCCGTGCAGCGCGTGATCGAACCGCGGGAGGCGGTGCAGCAGCGCGAGCGTGAACGCCAGCGACACCTCGGCGACCGACCTGGCCATCCCCGCTCCAGCCTGCGTCACCTGCACTCCGCGCTCGAAGCACTCCGCCGACACGAACGGCTTCACGCTCGCGCCGGTGTGCGCGATGAGCCGCAGCCCCGGCATCCGGTCGAGCAGGGCGGCGTCGAAGCGGGGGGCGCCCCAGGCGATGACGGCCACCTGCGTCGCAGTCAGGTCGAAGCGGGTCCTGCCGTCCTCAACGGACTCGGCGACGGCCAGGCCGCCCCCGCCGAGCGTCGTCGCCGCAGCCGTCAGCACAGCGAGGTCGTCCCGCGTGAAGAACTCTGCGCGCAGCCCGGACGGCACCGCCACGAGGACGGACGGAGGGGCATCCATCAGCGCAGCCATCAGCGCAGCCACTCGTCGCGGTGCTCCGCGATGAACGCGTCGTCGTTGAGGTGAGGGTACTGGCGCCGGACGCGCTCGATCTCCTCCGACTGACCAGGCGACAGCGTCTCGTTCTCGTCGAGGCACCAGATGCCGTCGAGAAGCCCCTGCTGACGCAGCATCTCGTGCACCCCGGCGATCACGCCGGCGAAGCCGTTGGCCGGGTCGAAGACCGCGGCGTTCAGGTCGGTGAGGTCGGCCGCGAGACCGGAGAGCTCGGCCGCGGCCGCCGTGTCGCCGTCCGCCGCACGATGCGCCAGCGAGAGCACGCCCGTCGCGGCGCGCGTGCCGACCGCCCACTGCCCGAGCAGGCCGCCGACGAAGCGTGCGTCGCGCAGCCCGGTCGCAGTCTCGACATGGTGGCTGGCGGTCAGGTCGGCCACGATCGCGTCGTCGTTCCCTGTGTAGAGGCTCACCTCGCCCGCCCTGTCCGACTCGGTGACCCCGCGGACCAGCTCCGCCGTGCGGTAGCGGTCGAACGGCGCGGCCTTCACCGCCACGACCGACGGCAGATCGGCGAACCGGCGCCAGAACGACCGGGAGAGCACCGGGCCTCCGATCGCCTCCTGCAGGTAGAAGCCGACGACGGGCAGCACCTCGCCGACCGCCGCAGCGCGCTCGATCAGCGCGTGCTCGTCCGCCCCGGCGACCCGCGGGCTGAGCAGCACCGCGTGATAGCCGAGGGCAGAGGCCAGCTCCGCCTCGCGCACCGCCTGGGCTGTGTCCCCGACCACGCCGGAGATGCGGACGAGCGGCCGGTCGGCCTCCGCGTCGAGCACGTCGGCCGTGAGGGCGAGCACCGGCTCCAGCAGCCCGCGCTCCGGCTCGTGGATCTCGAACTGCGTGGTGTGCACGGCGATGGCGATGCCACCCGCGCCCGCAGCGAGGTAGTAGCGGGTGAGCGCCCGCTGGCGGCGCTCGTCGAGCGTGCGGTGCGCATCCAGAGCCAGTGGATGCGCCGGGATCACCGTGCCGGCCGCGAGCAGGTCTGCGAGGTCCCGCGGCAGCACGGGGACGGTGTGCGGTGTGCCAGGCATCTCAGAACCTCCCGTCGCGGACGGCCCACTTTGTCGGTTTGCCCGAGGTCGGGAGCCCCCGCGAGAGCCAGTCCGCCTGCCACTCGACCAGGGTGCCCGCCGGCACGGAGGGGTAGCCGAACAGCTCGAAGCACCGCCCGGCGTTGTTGAGCAGCGCGGTCGGGGCCTCCGCCCCGTCGAACCGCACCTCGCGGTCGAGCAGCTCGCCGAACCGTTCTGCCACCGAGCGGACGGAGAGCTGCTCCGGCCCGGTCAGGTTCACCGTAAAGACGGACTCGCTCGCGTGACGCATCGACCGGAGCACGACCTCGTTCGCGTAGCCCTGCCAGACCACGTTCACGGTTCCCGTGGTCAACGACACCGGCGCATCGGCGAGGACGGTGGAGGCGATGTCCGACAGCACGCCGTAGCGCAGGTCGACGGCGTAGTTGAGCCGCACGATGGAGACCGGCGTGGCACGGGTCAGCGCCGCGAACTCGAACACGCGCTCTCTGCCGAGGCACGACATCGCGTACTCGCCGACCGGCGCCGGGGCGTCCGACTCGACAGACCCTCCGCTCGCCGGAGCCACGAACGGGTACACGTTCCCGGTGGACATCGCGGTGATCGCACTGTCGCGGTAGCGGCGCGCCACCCGGTCCGGCAACGCGGCGTTGACCTCCCACGCCCAGGATGCGTTGGTCGCCGCCCCGAACTTCGCACCGACCATGAACACCACATTCTGCGCATCCGGCAGCTCGGCGAAGTCGTCGTCGGAGAGCAGGTCGAACGGAATCGTCGTCACGCCCTTCTGCTCCAGGCCGTCCCTGGCCGCCGGATCGGAGAACCGCGACACCGCGTAGACCGTGTCGGAGGAACGGCCGGCCTGGTCGAGCGCGTTGCGGGCGAGCCGCGACAGGCTCGGCCCCATCTTGCCGCCGGCGCCGAGGATGACGATGTCGCCGGACGACTCCGCCAGGTCGGCGACCAGCTCCGGCCGCGGGGTCGCGAGGGCGTCTTCGAGTTCGATCTCGGAGGTGAACATTGCTGCCTTTCCTGCTGCTGGCTGGTCTGCTGCGTGCTGTCCTGCTGCGGGGCCCGTCATCCCTTGATGCCTGCCGAGGTGACGCCCTCCTGCACGTAGCGCTGCGCGACGGCATAGGCGAAGAAGATGGGGACGAGCGCCACGACCGACCCGGCCAGCATCACGCTGAGCGGGACGTTCTGCTGCTGCAGCGACGAAACGCCGACGGTGAGGGTCCACATGTCGGAGCTCTTCGCCATGATCAACGGCCAGAGGAAGTCGTTCCAGTGCCAGAGGAAGATGAAGATGCCGAGGGTGGCGAGCACCGGCTTGCAGAGCGGGAGCACGATGGTGAGGAAGATGCGGAACTCGCCGGCTCCGTCGATCCTGGCCGCCTCGAACAGCTCGTCGGGGAGACCTTGGATGAACTGGCGCATCAGGAACACCGCCTGCGCATTCGCGAGGGTCGGCAGGATGAGGCCCCAGTATGTGTCGACGCCACCGAGCTTGGCCAGCACGATGAACGTCGGGATCAGCGTGACGTGGAACGGCACCATCACCATTGCGAGGAACGACCAGAACATCGTCTCCTTGCCGCGGAACCGCTTCTTCGCGAACGCGTAGCCCGCCATGGCGGAGAGCAGGAGCACCGCGACGACGCTCACGACGGCGTAGATCAGCGTGTTGCCCACCCAGACCAGGATGTTCTGACTCCCGAGCACCTGGTCGTACGACGAGGTCGACAGATTCCACGGCATCAGGCTCGCCGGGAAGTCGACCGCGAGACCGGGCTTCAGGCTGAGGATCACCATCGCGTAGAAGGGGAAGAAGCAGACCACGGCGGCGACCGTCAGCCAGATGTAGCGGACGACCAGACCGAGCCGCGTCGGTTCGAGCGCCCGGTATGCGCGCCTAGTGCGCGGGATGCGCTGGGTCGCGGTGGTCATTTCTGCCTTCCGATCACGCGGCGCTGGATGAGCGCGACGACGAGTGTCATGACGAAGAGCGCGACGCCGATGGCGGCGGCGTACCCGTAGTCGGTGTACTTGAAGCCCTGGTCGTAGAGCATGTAGACGAGGGAGTAGCTCCCGTGCGCCGGTCCGCCCTGGGTCATCACGTACACCAGGTCGAAGACTTGGAACGATGCCGTGGTCTCGATCACCGCGAGGAAGAAGATCGTCGGCTTGAGGTGCGGGAACACGATGAACTTGAACCGTGCCCACGCGCTCGCGCCGTCCATCAGCGCCGCCTCCTCGAGCTCTCGCGGTACATCCTGGAGCGCGGCGACCACGATGAGCATCCCGTAGCCGAACCGCGACCAGACGCCGACGATCACGAGCGCCGGGATGACGAGCACGGTCGAGTTCAGCCACGAGCCGCCCAGGCCGAGCGGGGTCATCAGCGTCGACCACGGGCCGTCGCTGGAGAAGATCCACTTGAAGATCGCTCCGGCGAGCACGAGGGACGTGATCACCGGAAGGAAGAAGACGGACCGGAAGATCCGGGATCCGCGGAACGCCCTGCGAACGCCGAGCGCCATCGCGATCGACAGCGCAACAGAGATCGGCACGGCGAGCACGGCATAGACGAGCGTGACGCGCAGCGCCTGCCAGAACACCGGGTCGGCGAACATCCGCTGGAAGTTGCCGACGCCCTTCCAGTCGAGCTCGCCCGAGATGTCGTAGTCGAAGAAGCTCAGCCCGACGCCCGCGATGGCCGGACCGAAGCGGAACGCCAGGAACAGCAGGAACGCCGGCAGCACGAAGAACAGCCCGATGCGGGCCTCGCGCCTGGCCAGCACGCGCTTGGTCAGGCCAGGTGGGCGGTCGGGGTCTCTCCGCGTCTCGCGCTGGGCGGCAGGTCGGGGCGCTGCCGGAGCCGGTCTGGTCGATGTCACGGGTCTTCCTTCTCCGTTCCCGGGGCGGGGATCGCTCCCCGCCCCGGGCACAGGGTTCGTTACTTGATGAGGGGCTGAGCGGCCGCTGCCGCGTCCTTCAGCGCCTGCTGCGGCGTCTTCGTGCCGAGCAGCGCCGCCTGGATCTCCGGTGCGAGCACGCCCATCACGGCGCGTGCGCTCGGCTGCAGTTCACCGACGCGGCTGGTCGGGATCGTCTTCTCGATCGCGCTCTGGATGGGGTCGCCGGCATAGAGCTCACCCGTCGACTTCAGCGGGGAGAAGAAGTTCGACGCGAGGTCGTACTTCTTGGAGTTCTCCGCGTCCGTGGCGAACGAGGCGAACTCGCCCGCCGCATCCTTCGCCTTCGAGCCCTTCAGCATCGCCAGCGAGCCGACGGTGCCGTACGACACCGACTTCTTGTCGGTCAGCGGCGGCAGGATCTTGATCGAGTCAGCACCCCAGAACGACGTGACGTCGGACGGACCGGACTGCCAGGTACACGCGACCTTGTTGGTCGCGAGAGCAGTCTGCTCGAGGCTCGGCATCGTGGAGATGAGGTCCTTCTCGATGTAGCCGTCCTTGGCGAAGCCGGAGATGAGGCTCAGCGCCTTCTCGCCCGCCGCGCTGTCGAACGCCACCTTGCTGCCGTCCTTGTTGTACACGGAGCCTCCCGCCTGCCAGAGCAGCGGGTAGAAGGTCATGTTGAGCGTCACATCCGGGGAGCCGAAGTAGTTGGTGACGTAGATGCCCTTCTCCTTGAACTTCGGGGCGAGCGCCTCGAGGTCGTCCCAGGTCTTCGGGTACTCGGTGATGCCGGCGGCGTCGAACGCCTTGGCGTCGCACATCAGCGCGTTGGCGCTCGTCAGGATCGGCGCAGCCATCAGCTTGCCGTCGATGGTGATCGACTCGGTGACGTTGTCGAGGATGTCCTTCTTCTGGGCGGCCGGAAGGTAAGAGTCCATCGGCTCGATCGACTTCTGGTACGTCGACAGCTGGTCAGGGATGAGGTACACCAGGTCGGGGCCTTTGCCGGCCGCGATCGCCGTCGCCAGTGACTCGTCGCGGTTCGCCCACGGGTAGACCTCGTAGTTGACCGTGATGTCCTTGTGCTTCGCCTCGAACGCCTTGATCGTCGAGTCCCAGAAGGCCTTGTGAGCCGTCTCGTCCGCGATCACCGGGTAGATCCACATGGTGACGGTCTTCTTGGAGGAGTCGGACTGGCCCGACCCTCCGCTGCAGCCGGCCAGAGCGACCGCTGCCGTTGCTGCCACGGCGGTGGCCGTGATCATTCTCTTGTACCGCATGCTGCTCCTTCTCGGTGGCGCGACGCGAGGTCGCTCGGGTGGGGTGGAACGCTGTCAGGCCCGGGGAACGGATTCGACGGTGCCGTGGTGTCTGGACCGCTCTGCGGCGAAGACGGCGAGGTGGCTGTCGAGCGACTCTCGCGGTCCGGAGCGGATGTGCGACGGATCGCCGGTGGCGACCGCCTCGACGAAGGCGTTCATGACGCCGCCGTCTCCTCCGCCGTGGTCTCCCCCGGCGTTGGCCGCGCCAGTCGGTCCCGTCTCGTAGACGACGGACTCTCCGGTGCGGAAATCTGTGACCCTGACCTGCTCGCCGTCGCCGTCGAGCACCCCGTGCGACCCGAAGAGCTGGGTCTTGCGGTGCTCCTGCTCGCTGAACGCCGTCATCACGAAGGTGCCTGCCGCGCCGTCCTCGAACTGGATGGCGACGACCTGGTTGTCGACGACTGTGTTGTCCGCCGCGTAGACGCAGACCCCGTACGGTCCCGTCCTGAGCGCCTCTGTCACACCGGCCTCCGTGGCGTCGTCGGTGATGACGGTGACCGGCCAGACGGCGCCTTCATCGCGCAGCACGGGGAAATAGAGCTTCTGCGCCGCATACGGGCAGGTGTTCTGCAGCGGGCAGTCCAGGCACCGGTCGGCCGCCTCTGCCGGGCGGTTCTCGTGCCGGAAGTGGTGGCGGGAACCGAAGCTCGCGACGGTCGAGATGCGCTTTCCGGTGACGTACCTGATCCAGTCGATGTCGTGACTCGACTTGGCGAGCAGCATCGGCGCGGCCAGGTCCTCCCTGCGCCACGGCCCGCGCACGTAGGAGTGCGCCATATGCCACCAGCCGACCGGTTCGAGGTGCTGGACGTTGACGATGTCGCCCAGGACACCGGAGTCGACCACGCTCTTCACCAGGTCGGTGTACGGCATGTACCGCATCACGTGGCAGACGCCGAACAGCACGCCGGTGGCCTCGACCGCGTCGACGATGCGCCTGCTCTCCTCCTCCGTCGGGGCGAGCGGCTTCTCCATCAGGATGGCGTATCCGCGTTCGGCGCAGGCGATGGCCGGTTCGACGTGCTGCCTGTCCTGGGTGGCGATGATCACCATGTCCGCGATGCGTTCCGGCAGCGTGACCAGCTCGCGCCAATCGTCGAACTGCCGGATGCGCTGGTCGCCCTGCGACACGATCTCCCGCTGGAACGGCCTCGGGTCCGCGACGGCGACCAGGCGCGCCCGCTCGGGGTTGGCGTGGATCCAGCGCGTGTACGACTGCCCCCTGTTGCCAGCGCCGATCAGCGCGATGCGCACGGGTCGGGTGGTCTCTGGGGTGTCTTCCATCGCTCCTAGGCCTTCTCTTCGTTGCTGCGGCTGTGCCCGGGAGGGTTCGCCGTCGAACGCTCCCACGATAGCATTATTGCTATAGCATGTAGCAAATGAAAACTTCGGGGCGGAAGATTTACCCGTTCGAAACAAAGAGCTGGCGCCGACACGATTCGCGCGATTCCATCCTTGCGTCCTATAGCTTGTAGCAAAGCACGATCACGGTGGGTCGCACGAATGGCCGCCACAGAGGAGAGCGATGACACTCGGGAGCGTTTCCGACAGGAACATCTCGGCGAAGGTGGCCGACGAACTGCGCGAGGCGATTCAGAACGGCACGTTCGAGCCCGGCGAGCGCCTGGTCGAACGCAAACTCGCCGATCGCCTCGGCGTCAGCCACATTCCGGTCAGGGAAGCCCTCGCGAAGCTCGCCGAGGAGGGCCTGATCGAGCGGACCCCGCGCCGCGGAGCCCGCGTCGCACTGCTCACGGACAAAGAGCTCGCGGAGATCTCCAGCCTGCGCATCGTGCTGGAGCAGTACGTCGCCCAGCGCGTGCAGCAGACCTGGACCCCCAAGACGGAGACGCAGCTGCGCAAGATCGTCGACTCCATGGTCGCCGCTGCCGAACGTAAGAACATCGACACGATGTTCGCCCTCGACCGCCGCTTCCACGAGACCCTCTGGGAGATGGCGGACAACCGCACCCTCCTGACCATCGCGTCCCAGCTGCGCAGCAGGATCAACGGCTTCCTGCGCGCCGCGAACGCCAGCCTCGCCCCCGACGAGCTCGTCGCGCACGCCCGCTCCCACGACGCCCTGGTGGATGCGCTGGCCAGCGGCGACCAGGCCCGTGCGGCCGAGGCGATGGCCGCCCACGTCGAGATCGCCGCAGCACGCATCACAACGAACGCGGAGGGCGACGAGCACCCGCCCGCCGCGCGCTGACGACCGCCTAGCGCCGCTTCTTCCGCGCCGCCCGCGCCGTACGCGACTTCCGCAGCGCAGCGATGTCGGCGCGCAACGCATCCAGTCGTTGCGGCTTGCCCCGATCCTCGCCGCCGATCGACTGGATGCGCACGGTCTCCTCGACGACGCCGGACAGCTCCCGCCATGCCTCCAGCCGCGACTCCTCGACGATCCTGGCGAAGGTACTCCTCGTCGGCGGCGCGGGCCCGCAACGACCTGGCCGTCGCCTGCGCGAGCGCCTCGCGCCTGCGGAGGTTGAGCGAGTCGGCCGTGCGGTAGTCGTGGGTGTGCTCAGCGCGGCCATCCTGGACCTCGGCCCAGGCCTGCTCGCGGACGATCCGCGCCTCCGACGCCTCCGACTCGTCGGCGAGCCGCAGCACGGCCTCTCGCGCGACGTCGGCGAAGTGCCCGGCGTCGAACGCACGGTCGGTCGTGAGTAGTTCGGTCATCATCCGGTTGCGCACCGCCATGCGCACGGCGTAGTCGGCGATGAGTAGCCCCTCCTCGAGCGCATGCGCCAGCGTGGTCGGCTTCGGCGACTCGAGCGCGCTGCCGTCGAACGGACGCATGTCCGCCCTCCGCGACGGCCGGCCCCTGCCGAAAACACCCATCAGCGCCTCTCGCCTCCGCTCCCGCTCGCTCGCCCCCACCTCCAGTGTCGCACCCGCCCGCTCGACGCAATCGAGCCCGCAGTTTCTCCCGCTCAGAACGTCTCAGAGCGGGAGAAACTGCGGGCTCGATTGTCAGGGGGGGTCAGGCGGCGGGGACGAGTTCTGGCTCGGGGGCGTCGGCGGGGACGAGCGCCGTCGGCGCCACGAGCGCGGGCACTGCGGGGTCTGCAGGCGCGAGCGCCGCGTCCGCACGCGGCGAGCGCATGAGCACGATCGCGACCACGGTCACCACGAGCGCTCCGGCCGAGAGCAGCCCGGCCACCACGAAGCCCTCGCTGTATCCGGCCTCGGTCGGGAGGCCATCCGCGGCTGTCGAGCCGGTGACCAGCGCCGTCATCACGGCGGCGCCGATCGCCGAGCCGACGGTGCGCAGGTTGGCGTTCATCCCGCTGGCCACGCCGGTCTGCGTGGCGGGGACACTCTGCACGACCACGCTGGTGATGGCCGCGTAGACCAGGCCGAGGCCGATCCCGAACACTCCGGAGGCGACGGACACCTCTACGAGGCTGCCGTGCAGCACTCCGAGCGAGACGCCGGCGAGCGCCATCAGCCCGGCGGCGATCACGATCTGCACGCGGAAGCCGATCCAGCGGGCGAGCGGTCCGCTGAGGAAGCCGGTGATGGCCATCGTGACGAGCATCGGGAGCATCAGCATCCCCGATTCGGCGACGGACGCGCCGAGCCCGTAGCCCGTGGAGACCGGTGTCTGCACGAAGCGCGGGAAGAACGCGAACACCGCGAACATGGAGGCGCCGATGAAGACGGCAGCGGCGTTCATCGTCCACACGCCGTGCTCGCGCATCAGCCGCATGTCGACCAGCGGGGTGCGCGAGCGCAGCTCCACCACGATCCAGCCGGCCAGCAGCAAAGCGGCGAGCACCAGCAGCCCCACGACCGCCGGAGACCCCCAGCCCCACTGCGCGCCCGTGCTGAGCGGGAGCAGGAGGGCGACGAGCCAGCCGGAGAGCAGCACGGCCGACCACGGGTTGACCCCTCCGGCCGCGCGGGTGGGCGATTCGGGGATGATCAGCATCGCGAGCACGGCGCCCGCGACGGTGAATACGGCCGGCACGAGGAACAGGCCGCGCCAGCTGAGCACGTCGGCCAATGGTCCGGCGAGCACGGTGCCGAGTCCGCTGCCGATGGCGATAATGGAGGCCATGGCGCCGATGGCGGACGGCAGGCGGTGCGCGGGGAACTCGTCGCGGATGATCCCGAACGCGAGCGGGAACATCGCGCCGCCGAGGCCCTGGATGATGCGCGCGCCGATCAGCACGCCGATGGTCGGCGCGACCGCGGCGATGACGCTGCCGAGCGCCACGGCGAGGAGGGCGAGAACCAGGATGCGGCGCTTTCCGACCATGTCCCCCACCCGGCCGAGCAGCGGGGTGGCGACAGCGGCGGAGATCAGCCAGGCGGTCATGGTCCAGGTGACGCCGGCAGTCGTGGTGCCGAGGTCGGTCTGGATGACGGGCAGGACGGGGACGACGAGGGATTGCAGTGTGGCGAAGGAGCCCGCACTCAGCGCCAGGACGGCGAAGGTGAGGCTGGGACTGGTTCGAGACATTGAGTTCTTCCGTTCTCGATGGGGTGTTGCCGAGGCAGAAATCGGCTAGAATGGAGGCTGGCTCCGATCGGAGGAAGCCTCCGCTTAATGACAGTAGCGGAGGGCCCCTCCGTTTTGCAACCCTCTGAAGGAAGAAACTTGGCCAGCACCACCCCGACCGTCGCGGCGACGCGTCCGCAGCGCGCGGATGCCCGCCGAAACTTCGACGCGCTGCTCGCCGCCGCGCGCGAGGCGTTCGCGGCCAACGGCACCAGCGCATCGCTCGAAGACATCGCGCGCCGCGCCGAGGTCGGCATCGGCACCCTCTACCGCAACTTCCCCACCAGAGACGCCCTGGTCGAGGCCGTCTACGTCGACGAAGTGGATGCGGTGGTCCAGGCCGCCCAGAACGCGGCGTCCCTCGAACCGTGGGCCGCCGTCGAGACCTGGGTGCGCCGGTTCGTCAGCTACATCGGAACCAAGAAGGCCCTGGTCGACGGCCTCAACAAGGACTCCCCCGTTCTGCTCACCTGCCGCACGTCGCTCTACGACGCGGGAGAGCCGCTGCTCGAGCGCGCCAAGGCCGCCGGCGAGATGCGCGACGATGCCCAGATCCAGGATGTGGTCCGCATGATCTCCGGCATCGCGAGCGTCGCCTTCGACGACGATGCGCAGAGGGACAGAGTGATCGCGATCGCGATGGACGGCTTGCGCGCGCGCTGACCGGGTAACCACCGACCGACGACTGCGCAGGTAGCCTCTAGGATTGGATATATGGAACTCGGCCTCTACGCGGTGATCGCTGTCTCTGTGATCGTCGGCGTGGCCGCGTTCTCCAAGAAACTGGGGGTCGCGGCCCCCATCATCCTGGTCGTGGTTGGCGTCGGGTTGTCCTACCTCCCCGGCGTCCCCGAGATCGAAGTGCCGCACGAGATCATCCTCGACGGGCTGCTCCCTCCCATCCTGTATGCGGCGGCCATCAGCGTTCCGCTCACCGATTTCCGGCGAAATCTCGCGCCGATCGCCGGACTCTCGGTCATCCTGGTCGTCATCACGGCGTTCGCGGCCGGGTTCATGCTCTACACCGTCCTGCCCGACCTCAACCTCGCCGCCGCCATCGCGCTCGGTGCCATCATCAGCCCTCCGGATGCAGTAGCCGCGACCTCGATCGGGCGCAAGCTCGGTCTCCCCCCGCGCCTCCTGACCGTTCTCGAAGGCGAGGGCCTCGTCAACGACGCGACCGCGCTGGTGCTGCTCCGCACGGCCATCGCCGCCGCCGTCGGAGCGCTCGCGACACCGTGGGCAGGAGTGTTCGACTTCTTCTCAGCGGTGGTGATCGCCATCGTCATCGGCGTCGTCGTCGGTTTCATCTCCGTCTGGGTGCGCTCGAAGCTGCACGACCCCGTGCTCGACACCGCATTGTCGATCGTGGTCCCGTTCGCCGCCTTCATGCCGACGGAGGCCGCGCACGGCTCCGGCGTGCTCGCGGTCGTGATCGCCGGCCTCTACACCGGGCACGCAGCACCGAGGCACTTTACGGCGCAGGCGAGGATCAGCGACAAGATCAACTGGCGCACCATCCAGTTCCTGCTGGAGAACGGCGTCTTCCTGCTCATCGGTCTGGAGATCCGCACGCTGGTCGGCGATGTCGACCCCGAGGTGCTGAGCGGTTGGGATGCGGTCGGCATCGGCCTGCTCGCGACTCTCGCGCTCGTGATCATCCGGTTCATCCTGATCGGCCCGCTCGTCCTCGCTTTGCGACAACGCGCGCGGCGCGCGGAGAAGGCCACCTTCAAGGAGTGGCTGATGATCAGCTACTTCCGCGACCATCCGGTGCGCTCCAGACGCGAGGCCTTCCGCAAGCAGCGGCTCGAAGTCCGGTATGCGCGGCGCAGAGCCGACCTGGAGCAACTCCGCCAGGAGGACATCGACTGGCGCGGCGGCATCGTGCTCGGCTGGTCGGGGATGCGCGGGGTGGTCACCCTCGCGGCCGCCCAGTCCTTGCCGAACGACGGCAGCATCCCGTACCGGCCTCAGCTCATCCTGATCGCGTTCACGGTCGCGGTGGTGAGCCTCGTCGTGCAGGGCGGAACCTTGCCCTGGCTGATCCGCCTCCTCAAGATCGAGGGCATCGACACCCGCTCGGACAGGCAGCAGCTCGCCCACCTGCTCGACGACCTGAGCAACGACGGTCTGGCGGTGCTCGACGACCCGGAAGGAGCCGTCGGCGCGACCGATCCGATCGACCCGGAGGTGGTCGAGCGGGTCCGCCAGTCGTCATATCTGCGCGCCGAGGCCGCCTGGGAGCGCATCGTGCTCAACGACATCCCGGCCGACAGCAGGCCGCACCAGCTCTACCGCACGCTGCGACTCGCGGTCGTGGACGCCGAGCGCGACAGGCTGCTCCTGGAGCGAACCCGCGGAGCGTACCCGTCGCGCATCCTGGCCGAGGCCGAGTCGATGCTCGACCTGGAGGAGACCAGGCTGCAGTCCCGCAACGTGCGGCACTGAATGCCAGCATTTTTTGAATCATTCAAAACAGGCTAGGCTCGTCGAATGGACACGGCACAGCTCGAAAGCGCACTGCGCGCCTCCGGGCTGCGGGTCACGACGGGCCGCCTCGCGGTCCTCGGGACCCTCGCCACGCATCCCCACGCGAACGCAGACGCCGTCTTCCGGAGTGTGATCGACGCGCTTCCCGGCACGTCGATCCAGAACGTGCACAACGTTCTCGGCGACCTGACGGACGCCGGACTCCTCCGGCGCATCGAGCCGGCAGGCTCGCCTGCGCTGTACGAGCGGCGCATCGGCGACAACCATCACCACATCGTCTGCACCTCGTGCGGCGCCGTCGCCGATGTGGACTGCGTCGTCGGCCACGCGCCGTGCCTCACCCCGTCGGATGCGTCCGGCTTCGCGGTGAGCACGGCCGAGGTGACGTTCTGGGGGCTGTGCCCGTCCTGCCAGGAGCGTGCGGCGAAAGCCCCGTCGCACGTCGAGTGACGAAGGAGAACGAATGTCGGAGAACTACACGACCAGCCAGACCGGAAGCCCGGTCGGCAGCGACGCACACTCGCTGACCGCGGGAGAGAACGGCGTCACCGCGCTGCACGACCGCTACCTGGTGGAGAAGCTCGCGCAGTTCAACCGCGAGCGCATCCCGGAGCGGATCGTCCACGCCAAGGGCGGCGGAGCGTTCGGCACGTTCGTCGTCACCGGCAACGTGACGGCGTACACGAAGGCCGCCGTCTTCCAGCCCGGCACCAGCACCGAGACCGTCCAGCGGTTCTCGTCCGTCGCCGGCGAGCAGGGCTCCCCGGACACCTGGCGCGACGTGCGCGGATTCTCGGTGAAGTTCTACACCTCCGAGGGCAACTACGACATCGTCGGCAACAACACCCCGGTGTTCTTCATCCGCGACGGCATCAAGTTCCCCGACTTCATCCACTCACAGAAGCGCCTGCCGGGCTCCGGCCTGCGCGATGCGGACATGCAGTGGGACTTCTGGACCCTGTCCCCCGAGTCTGCGCACCAGGTGACATACCTGATGGGCGACCGCGGCATCCCTCGCTCGTGGCGGCACATGCCCGGCTACGGCTCGCACACCTACCAGTGGATCAACGCCGCCGGTGAGAAGTTCTGGGTCAAGTACCACTTCCACGCCCTGCAGGGCAACGAGGAGATGCACGGCGCGGAGGCGGAGGCCATCGCCGGTGCGGACGCCGACTACTACCGCCGCGACCTCTACGAGGCGATCGAGCGCGGTCACTTCCCCGCCTGGAAGGTCTCCGTGCAGGTCATGCCGTACGAGGATGCGAAGACGTACCGCTTCAACCCGTTCGATCTCACCAAGGTGTGGCCGCACAGCGACTACCCGCTGATCGAGGTCGGCGTGCACACGCTGAACACCAACCCGGAGAACTTCTTCGCCCAGATCGAGCAGGCGGCGTTCTCGCCGGCCAACACGGTCCCCGGCGTCGACATCAGCCCGGACAAGATGCTGATGGCGCGCGTGTTCTCCTACCCGGACGCCCAGCGATACCGCGTGGGCACGAACTACAACGAGCTTCCGGTCAACGCGCCGGTCGCCCCGGTGCACAACTACTCGCAGGATGGCGCGACCCGGCACGGCTTCAAGCCGGCGTCCGCTCCGGTCTACGCCCCCAACTCGAAGGGCGGCCCCGTGGCGGACGCCGCTCGCGCCGGTGAGGGCTCGTGGGAGTCGGACGGCGCCCTGGTGCGCTCGGCCGCGACCCTGCACGCTGAGGACTCCGACTTCGGCCAGGCCGGAACGCTCTATCGCGACGTCTACGACGCAGCGGCCAAGGAGCGTTTCCTGGAGACCATCACGGGAGCCGTCGGCGGCGTGAAGGATGCAGAGATCCGCGAGCGCGCCATCCAGTACTGGACCAACGTGGATGCGACGCTCGGCGCCGCGCTCCGCGCCAACCTGGCTTCCGGCACGTCCACCCCGGACGAGTCCGCCGAGTACGTCGGCGTCGCCGGCTAGCCCACCGCAACGATCGAGTGGTCCCGAATGGCCGCGCCGCCACTGGCGCGCACGGCGATTCGGGACCACTCGTTGTTGGGGCGGGAGAGAGCGCGCCGCCGGGTCAGCCGGGGATGACCTCCGCGAGCGCGCCGGATTCGAGGGCGACCCAGACGGTGCCGTCGGGCGCGACGGCCAGGCCGTGCGGCTCGGAGTCCGGGGTCGGCAGGTCGTGGAGAGCGAGGTCGCCAGCGGCGCTGACGTGCGCGAGCTGGTTCGACCCCCACAGCGTCGCCCAGGCGCCTCCGTCGTCGTCCGCAGCGACCGCGTGCGGCTTGGATCCGTGCGCGAGCTTCACCTCGGTGAGTGCACCCCGATGGATGCGCGCAAGCGCGTCCCCGAGGATCTGCGCGACCCACACGGCGCCGTCCGCGGCCACGGCGATGCCGACAGGACCGGACGGGTCGCCGGGCAGCTCGGTGAACGCGATCGCCGCATCCCCGCCCCGCACATGGCCGACGAGCCCTGCGGCGTTGAGGGTGAACCAGATGCTGTCGCCCGTCGTCGCGATCATCGACACGAACGATCCGGCGCGGCCGACCGGGAACTCCTCCACCCTGCCGAGGATGTCGATGCGGCCGAGCGCGTCGGCGCCGAGCTCGGTGAACCACGCGGTGCCGTCGTCGAGGGCGACGACGCCGAACGGCTGCGCATCCGGTGTCGGCACGGCGACCTCGCCGATCAGGTCGATCACCGCATCCCGCACCCCGAGGTGCACGAGCCTGTTGCCGGTGCTGTCGGTCACCCAGACGGTCGACTCGGTGGCCGCCGCGAGGAGGGACGGCTGTGATCCGTCGCCGAGCGACAGGTAGGCCACCGTGCCGTCCGGAGAGAGACGGCCGACGCGTCCCCCGTGCACCAGGGTGAACCAGACGCCGCCGTCTCGGGTGACGGCGACGGCGTACGGGCCTTCGCCCGGCTCCCCGACGGGATGCTCGACCACATTCACGCGCGCCGCGGCCGCTCCGTGCTCCGCTGTCACAGCGTTGCGCTGATCGTGCGGTCGTACACCGTGCGTCCGCCGACCGCGATCCGGTCGTCGCCCTCGATCGCGGTGACGAGCTCGGAGCCTTCGCCCTGGGAGATGCGCAGGTCGCGCCCGAGGCGCGCGGTCAGTGCAATGGCGGCGGCGCCCGTCGCCTCGTCTTCGACGATGCCCATCGCCGGGGCGAACATCCGCGCGCGCAGGTGAGCCACGGACTCGTCGATCCAGGCGTACGCGTAGTGCTGACCGTCGGTGAACGCGTATGCGTCGAGCGCCTCCACGTCCTCCGGCGACTCCAGCGGCAGCCACTGGAAGGCAGGCGCCCATTCGGCCTCCGCGGTGATCCAGGTCGGCTCGTCCTCCGAACCGTATGTGACATCGACGATGCCGGCCGGTTCGCGCAGCATCGTGATCGGAGTGCCCTGCTCGCCGAGCCACCACGCGGTGCCGACGCTGGGGTGCCCGGCGAACGGCAGCTCGGAGGCCGGGGTGAAGATGCGGATGGTCGCGACGCGGCCCAGTTCGCCGTCCTCGCTCAGCGCGTCGAGGAACACCGTCTCGCTGAAGCCGAGCGCCGAGGCGATGGCCTGCTCGCGTCCCGCCGTCACCGGCGAGCTGCGCACGATGCCCAGCTCGTTTCCGTTCGCGCCACGGTCGTCCGTGAAGACGCGGACCACCACTACTTCGATCGATTCGTCCATGCACTCAGCCTCCCACGAACCAGGCGCGCGCGGATGCCCGTGCGTATAGTGGGGGTGCTCGAAGCAGTGAGGAAGCGCATACATGGGCCGGAATCCGACCGTCTACGACGTCGCGACGCACGCCGGTGTGTCGATCGCGACGGTGTCGCGCGTGTTCAGCCGTCCGGAGACCGTGAAGGAGGCGACGCGCGAGCGCGTTCAGGCCTCCGTGGAGGCGCTCGGCTACGTCCCGAGCGGAGCCGCCCGCGGTCTCGCCGCCAACAAGACCGGCGTGCTCGGGCTGTTCTTCCCCGGCCTGGATGCGATGGACGACATCTCCGACCTCCCGCTGGACGACGCGGACGCCGGGCGCACCACGATCATCCGGGATGTCGGCGGTGTGGCAGACACCCGGCAGCTCAACCTGTACTTCGACGAGGTGCTCCGCGGCAGTGAGCTGGAGGCGTGGCGGAACGGCTTCGTGCTGCTGGTCGGCGTCGGCCGGGGCTCGACGTCGGCGGAGACGGTCCGCGACATGGCAGGGAGGGTCGACGGCCTCGTGGTACTGGCGGGGAGTGCCAGCGACGACGAACTCGCCCAGCTCGCCCGCCGCATCCCGGTCGTGGTGATGGCCGGGGCGAGCATCGGCGACGGCTTCGACCACGTCTCCGTCAGCAACGCCGAAGGGATGCGCGCCCTCGTCGGCCATCTCATCGACGATCTGAGCGTGCGCGACCTGGCGTACGTCGCCGGCAGTCTCGACTCCCCCGACGACGCCGAGCGCTGGGACGGCTACCGCTCTGCGCTCGCCGACCGCGGACTCCCGGTCCCGGACGCGCCGGAATACCGCGGAGACTTCACCCGCGACGGCGGCCGCAGGGCCGGTCGCGAACTGCTAGCCGCCGGCGAGCTGCCGCGCGCGGTGGTCTGCGCCAACGACCAGATGGCCCTCGGCGTGATCGACGCCGCGCGCATCGGCGGCGTCGAGGTGCCGCGCGACCTGATGGTGACCGGCTTCGACGGCATCGACGCCGGGCGCCTCTCGACGCCGAGGCTCACCACCGTGAAGCAGCCGATGGAGCTGCTCGGCCGCGCGGCGGTCCAGCTGCTGGTCCGGCGCCTCGCCGACCCCGACCGTCCGGCCGGCTCGGTGCGCCTGCCCGTCGAGGTCTACCTCCGCGAGAGCTCCGAGCCCGCCTGACCCTCCAGGCAATCGAGTCGGGACTTATGTACGCGACACGCGGGCGTGTCGCGTACATAAGTCCCGACTCGATTGCTTGGGGGCGGGGTTAGGCGGCGAGGACGACCCGCTCGCGCAGGAGGTCGACGACGGTGTGCGGCTCGCGCCCTCCGACGCAGACGAAGAACACGAAGTCCTCCGGCGCGTCGACGGTGATCACCGCATCCACGGCGTGCCACACGTCGTCGGGCAGGGCAGCGAGGCTCAGCATCTCGAACGAGCGGCGCTCCGCATCGCGGGCAGTGCCCTGGACGGTGTAGAACGCGTCGATGCTGGCGTCGTCCGAGGGGTCGGCGAGCCAGGCGACGAGCGGGGTGGCGGTGTCGGCGCTGATCGGGAGCACCGGGAACAGAGCGGCGGTCAGCCGTTCGACGGAGACGCCGCTCGCCACGCCGACGCCACGGGTTGCGTCGAGGGAGGAGATGGCGATCCAGCGACCGGGTTCGACGTCGTCGACGACGGACAGAAGGGGTGCGGGCACAGGTGTATCTAGAGTGTTGTACATGGAAGTTCGGGTACTTTCCATTAGCGGTCACGCCCGCAGACGGGTCACGGAAGCCGCGGTCCTAAGCACGTTCCCCCATGCACCGCATCGACAGACGAAGCGGGTAAAGCCCTCCCGACGGTGCCGGGAAGCCACGATCGACTTTTCGGGAAGCCGGTGGTGTACCCCGACTATAGCCGCCTGTCCTCTATAGTGCGGACCCCATTTTGGGGGGTTTCTGGGATTCATTCAGGCTTTCTCACCTTGCATAAATGAATGTATGCGCTTACAGTGGTCCGCGTACCAAGCAAGGATGGTGGCAATGACGCACACGAAACACACCGGCACCCGCCGCCGGGGACTCGCGATGCTCGCGACGCTGGCCGCGGCCGCTCTCGCCCTCTCGGGCTGCAGCATCAAGATCCAGAGTCAGCAGGACCCGTCGATCCCGGCGGACACGATGCTGCTGGCCGCAGACAAAGGCACTCCGATGATGGAGCGCAACTTCAACCCGTACCTCGTGAACAAGCGAGCGGCCTCGAGCTATATCTACGAGCCGCTCGTGGTGATCAACGTGCTCGACGGCAAGGGAACGCCCTGGCTCGCGTCGAAGATCGATCTGCCGAATCCGCAGACGATCGACTACACGATCCGCAGCGGTGCGACCTGGTCGGACGGCAAGCCGTTCACCGTCCAGGACGTGAAGTTCACGCTCGACCTGATCAAGAAGTTCCCGACGCTCGACCTCAAGGGCGCCTGGCAGCACATCAAGACCCTGGAGGTGCAGGGCGATCACCTGATCGTGCACCTCAAGGAGGCCGACGCCCCCGCGTCCGACATCATCTCCCAGACACTGATCGTTCCCCAGCACATCTGGAAGGACATCAAGGACCCGGGCACCTGGCGCGACCCGAACCCGGTCGGCACCGGCCCGTATACCCTCGGCAACTTCTCCTCGCAGCAATACACGATGGACAAGAACGAGTCGTACTGGCAGGCCGACAAGGTGGAGGTCAAGCACCTCGTGCTCCCCGCCTCCACCAGCGAGCTCGACATCGCGACCAAGGGCTTCGACTGGGCGTACGCCTTCATGAGCGATGTGCAGGGCACCTGGGTCGGGGCGAACAAGAACAACAAGTACTGGTTCCCGCCGGCCGGCGTCATCAGCCTCATGCCCAACCTCACGATGAAGCCGTTCGACAACGTGGATGTGCGCCGCGGCATCGCCCTCGCGCTCGACAAGGAGAAGATCGCCGACTCCGCCACCGAGGGCTACCTGAAGGCTGCAGGACAGACCGGCCTCATGCTGCCGAACCAGCAGAGCGAGCTCGACCCGAGCATCCCTGATCAGGGGATCATCGCGCAGAACACCGCAGCGGCCCTCGAAGCGTTCGCCCGTGCCGGATACACCAAGCAGGGCGACAAGCTGGTGGATGCGTCCGGCAAGCAGTTCGCCTTCTCCATCACCACCGCGAACGGGTACTCGGACTGGCTCCGCGCCGTGCAGGAGGTCCGCAAGGAGCTCAGCGCCCTCGGCATCGACGTGTCGATCAAGCAGCCGCAGCCGCCGGGCTACCAGGCGGCCATCCAGAACGGCGACTTCCAGGTCGCGATGGGCGGCATGGGAGGCGGCATCATCTTCCAGGCTTTCAACGGCCTGCTCTCCAGCGAGTTCGCCACCCCGATCGGCAAGGCCACGGCCAGCAACTTCGAGCGCTACAGCGATCCGGCCACCGACGAGTTGCTGCAGGAGTACAAGGTGACGACGGACGAAGCCGGACGCCTGAAGCTCAGCCACGAGCTGCAGCGTGTCGTCTTCGACCAGCTCCCCGTGATCGGCCTCTACTACGGCGGAAGCTGGGGTCTCTACAACGACGCCAAGTTCACCGGTTGGCCGGACGCCAAGAACCCGTATGCGCCTCCGCAGACCTACGACCAGACCCCGCTGCTCGTGTTCACGCATCTCAAACTCAGGAAGGACGGTGAGTAGGCCGATGGCGTATACACTCCGCAAGCTCGGCCTGTTCGTCCTCACCCTGTGGGCGGCGGTCACCCTCAATTTCATCCTGCCGAGGCTCATGCCCGGATCCCCCACCGACGCCGCCATCGCGAAGCTCTCGCAGAACGGCCCGGTCACCGCGGCCACCCGCGCGGCCATCGAGGCCCAGCTCGGCGTGCCTGGCGGCAACCTCTGGGACCAGTACGTCAGCTACCTGCACCAGGTGGTCACGTTCGACTTCGGGGTCTCGTACACGTTCTATCCGCAGACCGTGTCCGAGCTCGTCGGCCAGGCGTTCCCGTACACAATCGTGCTGCTCGGCATCGTGACCGTCGTCGCGTTCGTGCTCGGCACGCTGCTCGGCGTGCTCGCCGCGTGGCGCCGCAACACCTGGCTCGACTCGCTGCCGACGCTGACCGGAACGTTCGCCAGCACGTTCCCGTACTTCTGGACGGCGCTGCTCCTGCTGTTCTTCCTCGGCTACGTGCTGCACTGGTTCCCGACCTCCGGAGCCTTCGGGCCGACGGCGACCCCGTCGTTCAGCTGGGACTTCATCGTCGACGTCGCGTATCACGCGGTGCTTCCTGCGGTCACCATCCTGATCACCTCGATCGGCGGCTGGATCCTCGGGATGCGCAACGCCATGATCAACACGCTCGGTGACGACTACGTGACCTTCGCCCAGGCGAACGGCCTCAAGGGCCGCACCGTCGCGATGAAGTACGCGGCCCGCAACGCGATCCTGCCCAACCTGACCGGGTTCGGGCTGGCGCTCGGCGGCGTGGTCGGCGGCTCCATCCTGGTGGAGCAGGTGTTCGGATACCCGGGCATCGGCTTCCTCCTCTTCAACGCCGTGATCGGCCAGGACTACCCGCTGATGCAGGCGCTGTTCCTCCTCATCACCGTCAGCGTCCTCGTCGCCAACTTCCTCGTCGACATTCTGTACGGCGTACTCGACCCAAGGACCCGCCGATGACAACGACACAGAGTTTCAAGTCAATCGCCGTGGATGCGTCCACCGCGCCAGACGGGGCGAAGCCCCCGCACAAGCTCGCATTCCTCGGGCGTGCGGCCTCCACCCTGTGGTCGAACTGGAAGTCCAGGCTCGGCCTCATCATCCTGGCGTTCTTCGTGCTCGTCGCGATCTTCGCCCCGCTGCTGGCGCCGTACGGCGCGACGCAGGACGGCTTCCCCCGCAACGCCGATTCGAGCCCTGAACACTGGTTCGGCACGACGGCGGCGGGCGAGGACGTGCTCAGCCAGCTCATCTACGGTGCACGCGTCAGCGTGGCCGTCGGCTTCATCGCCGGGCTGCTCTCGACGATCGTCGCCGTGCTGATCGGCCTCAGCTGGGGGTACATCCGGGGCTTCGGCGCCGAGGTGGTCAACTTCTTCGTGAACCTGTTCCTGGTCATCCCCGGCCTGCCGCTGATGATCGTGATCGCCGCGTATCTGCAGAACGGCGGCCTGTTCATGATCGTGACGGTCATCGTGATCACCGGATGGGCGTGGGGCGCCCGCGTGCTGCGCAGCCAGACCCAGTCGCTGCGATCGCGCGACTTCGTCACCGCCGCCCGGTTCTCCGGCGACCGGCCTTTCCGGATCGTGTTCAACGAGATCCTGCCCAATATGACCTCGCTGATCACCGGCAGCTTCTTCGGGGCGGCGACCGCCGCCATCCTGGCCGAAGCCGGCCTGGAGTTCCTGGGACTCGGCGACTCGTCGATCGTCAGCTGGGGAACGATCCTCTACTGGGCGCAGAACTCCAACGCGCTCCTCACCGGGCAGTGGATCCTGCTGTTCGCCCCCGGTCTGTGCATCGCGCTGCTCGCGATGAGCCTCACGCTCATCAACTTCGGCGTCGACGCCATCAGCAACCCGCGCCTCCGCGAAGGCCGTCCAGCGAAAGAAAAGAGCGCACGATGAGCGACCTTCTCGAAGTCCGCGACCTCTCCGTCATCTACGAGTCCGCCGGGCAGACGCCCGTGCAGGCCGTCGACCACGTGTCGTTCAGCGTCGGGGCGGGCGAGTTCGTCGGCCTGGTCGGCGAGTCCGGCTCCGGCAAGTCCACCCTCGGCTTCGCGCTCACCCGGCTGCAGAAGCCGCCGGCGCGCACCAACGGCGGCCAGATCCTGTTCGGCGGCCAGGACATCCGCGAGCTCGACGACGAGCAGCTGCGCCGTCAGCGCCAGGGCGGGTTCGCGATGGTGCTGCAGTCCGGGATGAACGCCCTCAACCCGGTGCGCACGATCCGCAAGCACTTCACCGATATCTTCCACGCCCACGGCCACGTTCAGAAGGACCGCTGGGACGACAGGATGCGCGAGCTGATCCGCAAGGTCGGGCTCGACGAGAAGGTGCTCGCGCGCTTCCCCGGCGAACTCTCCGGCGGGATGCGCCAGCGCGTCTCGATCGCGCTCGCGCTGTCGCTCGAACCCCGCCTGATGGTGTTCGACGAGCCGACCACGGCGCTCGACGTGCTCGTGCAGCACGCGATCATGGACACGATCACCGAGCTGCAGGAGTCGGAGGGCTTCACGGCCATCCTGATCAGCCACGACCTCGGCGTCGTGCTCGAAGCGACCCAGCGCGTGCTCGTGATGCACGACGGCCGGATCGTGGAGGACTCGTCGAGCAGGGAGATCCTGGAGGCGCCGCAGCACGAGTACACGCAGATGCTGCTGAGCCACTACGCCGACCCACGGGCCGAAGTCGTGGAGCTGCCGGGGTTCCCTGCACGACGGGACCGCGCGACGGGTGACGGCACATCCCGTGCTGCCGCGGTCGCTCCAGTCCGCGAGCGAGAGGGACGCGCCGCCCAGGCGGCCATCGTCGTGGACGGCATCTCGAAGGTGTACCCGGCTCCGCGCCGCGGCGAGAACGAGGTGACAGCGGTCGACAACGTCTCCTTCACGCTCGAACCCGGCCAGTCGCTCGCGCTCGTCGGTGCGTCGGGCTCCGGCAAGTCGACCATCGCCAAGCTGCTCACCGGCGTCGAGAAGCCGACCTCTGGCACTGTCCACTTCGGCGACGCCGATGTGGCGAAGCTGAACCGGCGCGGCATCCGGGAGCTGCACAAGAACGTGCAGATGGTCTTCCAGGACCCGTACGCAGCGCTCAACCCGCTGCACACGGTCGAATACGCGCTCACCCGTCCGGTGGTCAACTTCACCGGGCTCCGAGGACGGGACGCGCGTCGCCGCGTGCTCGAACTGCTGGAGACCGTCGGCCTCACGCCCGTCGAGCAGTTTGCCTCGAAGCTGCCGCACCAGCTCTCGGGCGGGCAGCGCCAGCGCGTCGTCATCGCGCGCGCCCTGGCAAGCGACCCGCAGGTGCTGATCGCCGACGAGCCTGTCTCGATGCTCGACGTCACACTGCGTGCCGGTGTGCTCGCTCTGCTCGAAGACCTGCGCGAGCAGTGGGGCCTGTCGCTCCTCTACATCACGCACGACCTGCTCTCCGCGCGCCTCGTGACCGACGACATCATGGTGCTGAACGCCGGACAGGTGGTGGAGCGCGGGCGGACCGCCGACGTGCTGCAGCACCCGACCGACCCGTACACGGTGCAGTTGCTCGACGCCGTCCCCAACCCGGCCAGGGCTCGGGAGGCGCTCGCGTGACCGCGTTCCCGCCCATCGCCCCGTTCGGCGCGCTGCCCATCCCGGACGGCGTGGAGGTCGTCGGCCTCCCCGCGCGGATCGGCACGCTGACGGCGTTGCATGCGCCAGCACAGGATGCGCGGGGAACCGTGCTCTTCGTGCCCGGCTTCACCGGCTCCAAGGAGGACTTCCGCACCTTCCTGCCGCTGCTCGCCGCGGCGGGCTGGGACGTCTGGGCGTACAGCCAGCGCGGCCAGGCCGACTCGGTGTCCCCGAGCGGCGCGCAGAACTACCGCCTCGACGACTTCGCCGCCGACACCGTGGAGGTCGCGCGGCTGATCGGCGACGGCGCGCCCGTGCACCTCATCGGCCACAGCCTCGGCGGCGTGATCGCCCGCGAGGCCGCGATCGCCGCACCGGAGGCGTTCCGCTCGTTCACCATGCTCTGCTCCGGCCCGACCGGCTGGCCGGGCCGCCACCAGCAGACCACGGACACGGTGACCGAATCCGGCTCGATCGGCCTGTGGAACCGCGACAACCCGCACACGATCGGCCAGCCAGACTCCGCGCTGACGCCCGACGAGGCGTTCCTGCGCCTGCGTGCGGAGCGCACGTCGAGCGAGAACCTGCTCGCCGGGGCCGAGATCCTGCGCGCCGACCACGACACGACCGACGCGCTCCGCGCCTCCGGCCTGCCTGTCCTGGTCGCGCACGGCGAGTTCGACGACGCCTGGCCCATCCCGATGCAGCAGCACATGGCCGAACGCCTCGGCGCCCAGTACGCCGTGATCGCGGGCGGCCACCACTCCCCCCAGCTCGAAGCGCCGGAGGCCACGGTCGCCGCGCTCGACACGTTCCTCACGACCATCCACTGAAACACACCAGGAGAACTGTGCTCACCTTCCCCGACGGATTCCTCTGGGGCGCTGCGACCGCCGCGCACCAGATCGAAGGCAACAACATCAACAGCAACTGGTGGGTGCACGAGCACACGCCTGGAACCTCCATCGTCGAACCGTCGGGTGACGCGATGGACAGCTACCACCGCTACCGCGAAGACATGAAGCTGCTCGCGGACGCCGGCCTCAACACCTACCGGTTCAGCGTCGAGTGGGCGCGCATCGAGCCGGAGCGCGGTTTCGTCTCGCGCGCCGAGATCGACCACTACCGCCGGATGGTCGACGCCGCGCACGAGTTCGGCCTCAACCCGGTCGTGACGCTGATGCACTTCACCGTTCCGCGCTGGTTCGAGCGCGACGGCTTCTGGCGTGCACCGGATGCGGCGGACCTGTTCGCGCGCTACACCGAGCTGGCCCTCCCCATCGTCTCCGACGGCGTGGACTACGTCTGCACGATCAACGAGCCGAACATCGCCGCGATGCTCGCGGGCGGAGAGGACGCCGCCAACCTGGTCGCGTACGGCCTGCCGAACCCCGACCTCGGGGTCGCGGATGCGCTGCTCGCCTCGCACAAGCGGTCGCGCGACGTGCTGTCGCAGGTCTCCGGCCTGAAGTCCGGCTGGACCATCGCCACGCAGGCGTTCCGCTCCAATGGCGAGCCTGGTTCTGACGAGATGCTGCGCGAATACGGCTACCCGCGCGACGACTGGTATCTGGAGCAGTCCGCCGGCGACGACTTCGTCGGCGTGCAGGCGTACACGCGCACGTTCATCGGCCCGACCGGTCCGCTGCCGGTCGACGAGAACGTCGAGACCACCCTCACGGGCTGGGAGTTCTACCCGCCCGCCGCCGCCGAGGGCGTCCGCAGCGCCTGGGAGTTGTCCGGCGGCGTCCCGGTGATGATCACCGAGAACGGCATCGCGACCAGCGACGACGAGCGCAGGATCGCGTACACCGACGCCGCCCTGCGCGAGCTGCACGCGACCATCCAGGATGGCGTCCAGCTGGAGGGCTACCTGCACTGGAGCGCCCTCGACAACTACGAGTGGGCGAGCGGCTACCGCCCGACCTTCGGCCTGATCGCGGTCGACCGCGAGACCTTCGTGCGCACGCCCAAGCCGTCGCTGGCGTGGCTCGGCGGCGTCGCGCGCGCCAACGGCCTCTAGCGCGCCGCGCGCATTCGTGCGAAAAGCGCGGTCCCGGAGTCCGGGACCGCGCTTTTTGCACGAGTGGTGCTGTGCGTGGGTGCGGCTAGCCGGCGGGGATCAGCGTGTACTTGGTGGACAGGTACTCGTGAATGCCCTCTGCGCCGCCCTCGCGGCCGAGGCCGGACTGCTTGATGCCGCCGAAGGGGGCCGCCGCGTTGGAGACGAGGCCCGTGTTCAGTCCCATCATGCCGGTGGCGACGCGGTCGATCATGCGCTGGCCGCGCGCCAGGTCCTCGGTGAAGACGTAGCCGACGAGTCCGTACTCGGTCTCGTTGGCGCGCGCGACGGCCTCGTCCTCCGTGGAGAACGTGGTGATCGCGAGCACCGGCCCGAAGATCTCCTCGGCCAGGATGGTGCTGCCCTGCTGCACGTCGACGAGCACGGTCGGCTCGAAGAACGAACCGTCGCCCTCCGGCGCGTTCCCACCGGTGAGCACGCGGGCGCCGCGCGAGACGGCGTCGCCGACCAGCTCCACCATGGAGGCGACGGCCTTGGCGTCGATGAGCGGCCCGATGGTCACGCCCTCCTCCGTGCCGGCGCCGAGACGGAGCGCCTCGACTTTGGCGGTGACCTTCTGCGCGAACTCCTCCGCGACCGACTCGTGCACGATGAAGCGGTTGGCCGCCGTGCACGCCTGGCCGGTGTTGCGGAACTTCGCGAGCATCGCGCCCTGCACGGCCTTGTCGACGTCAGCGTCGTCGAAGACGACGAACGGCGCGTTGCCACCGAGCTCCATCGACGTGCGCAGCACGTTCTGCGCCGCCTGGGCGATCAGCCGCTGGCCGACGGGGGTGGAACCGGTGAACGACAGCTTCCGGAGACGCGGGTCGGCGATGATCGGCCCGGAGACCGTGCTCGACGTGCTGGTCTGGATCACGTTGACGACACCGGCGGGAACGCCAGCGTCCTCGAGCAGCTGCGCGAAGAACAGGGTGGTGAGCGGGGTGAGCTCGGCGGGCTTGACCACCACCGTGCATCCGGCTGCCAGCGCGGGGGCGATCTTGCGGGTCGCCATGGCGAGCGGGAAGTTCCACGGCGTGATCAGGAAGCACGGCCCGACGGGACGCTGCGAGACGATCATCGTGCCGGTGCCCTCGGGGTTCTGCCCGTACCGCCCGCCGATGCGCACGGCCTCCTCGCTGAACCAGCGCAGGAACTCACCGCCATAGGTCACCTCGCCGTTGGCCTCGGCCAGCGGTTTGCCCATCTCCAGCGTCATCAGCAGCGCGAAGTCGTCCCTGCGCTCCTGCAGCAGGTCGAACGCGCGCCGCAGGATCTCGGCGCGGGTGCGGGGCGGGGTCGCCGCCCACGCCTCCGCCGCGCCGTCTGCCGCGTCCAGAGCACGGATGCCGTCCTCCGGCGTCGCATTGGCGATGCGCTTGATCACGCGGCCGGTGGCCGGGTCGCTGACCTCGATGGGGTCGCGCGTCCCAGCCTCCCAGCGGCCGTTGATGTACAGGCCGTCAGGTACACGCGAGAGCAGTTCGCTCTCCCGTGCGGACAGGGTGGCTGTGGGGGTCTGTTCTGCGATGGTCATGCGTTCACCAGTGCTTCCGTGACGATGTCGAGTCCTTCGATGAGGAGGTGGTCAGGGATGCTCAGCGGCGGAAGGAACCGGATGACGTTCCCGTAGGTTCCGCAGGTGAGCAGGATGACGCCGGCCGCGTGCACGGCGGAGGCGACCTTGGCGGTGAGTGCCGCATCCGGTTCGCCGTTCTCGTCGACGAGCTCGATGGCGACCATCGCGCCCAGTCCACGGACCTCGGCGACGCGCGGGTCGGCGTCGCGCAGGGCGCCGAGCTTGTCGAACAGGATCGCGCCGATCTCGCGGGCGCGGGCGGCGAGATCTTCGGTCTCGTAGGTCTCGATCGCGGCGAGGGCCGCGACGCAGGCGAGCGGGTTGCCGCCGTAGGTTCCGCCGAGTCCGCCGAGCTGCGGCGCATCCATGATCTCTGCACGGCCGGTGACGGCGGAAAGCGGGAGGCCGCCCGCGATCCCCTTGGCTGTGACGATCAGGTCGGGCACGATGCCGAACTGCTCGGAGGCGAACATGGTTCCGGTGCGGGCGAAGCCGGTCTGGACCTCGTCGGCGATGAACACGACGTCGTTCGCAGCGGCCCAGTCGGCGAGTGCGGGCAGGAAGCCGTCGGCGGGGACGATGAAGCCGCCCTCGCCCTGGATCGGCTCGATGATGAGCGCGGCGAGGTTGGCTGCGCCGATCTGCTTCTCGATCATGGTGATGGCACGCTTGGCCGCCTCGGCGCCGGACAGCCCGCCGTCGCGCAGCGGGTAGCTGAGCGGAGCGCGGTAGATCTCGGGGGCGAACGGGCCGAAGCCGTTCTTGTACGGCTGGTTCTTGGCGGTGAGGCCCATCGTGAGGTTGGTGCGGCCGTGATAGGCGTGGTCGAACGCGACGACGGCCTGCTTGCCGGTGTAGTGGCGGGCGATCTTGACCGCGTTCTCCACCGCCTCCGCGCCGGAGTTGAACAGTGCGCTGCGCTTGGCGTGGTCGCCAGGGGTCAGCCAGTTGAGCGCTTCGGCCACGTCGACGTACGAGTCGTACGGCGCGATGGTGAAGCAGGTGTGCGTGAACTGGGCGGCCTGGGCGATGACGGCCTCGACGACGCGCGGTGCGGAGTTGCCGACACCGGTGACGGCGATGCCGGAGCCGAAGTCGATGAGCGAGTTGCCGTCGACGTCGACGAGCACTCCCCCTCCGGCTGCGACCGTGTACACCGGGAGCGTGCTGCCGACGCCCGCGGCGACGGCCTGCGCCTTGCGTTCCGCCCGCTTGCGCGACTCAGGGCCGGGGATGGAGGTGACGAGCCGGCGCTCTTGAGGGAGGGCGGGTCCGCCGATGACGGTGGGAGTGTCGACGATGGTCATGGGGGAATCGTATGGACGCACGCGGTCCTGTCCATTAGCCACGATGTACAATCGCTTCGCCAGCACTGGACAGACTGGCGGATCGGAGTCGATCGTGCCCGCCACCGTCGCCCAGCTGCTCGCCCGCCCCGACCTCGGGCTGCGGCTTCTGACACCGAACGTGTCCGCTGCACTGGATGCGCGCATCCACTGGGCGCACAGTTCGGACCTCGAAGATCCGACGCCGTTCCTCGCCCCCGGGCAGGTGCTGCTTGTCACGCGCGCACCGGACGAGGTGGAACCGTACGTGTCCCGGCTGGTCGAGCATGGGATCGCCGGACTCGGCTTCGGCACCGAGGTGATGCGGGCCGGAACCCCCGACGCACTGGTCGAGGCGTGCACCCGGCTCGGGCTTCCGCTGTTCGAGGTGCCGTATCGCACGCCGTTCATCGCCATCGCGCGCTTCGTCGCCGAGCGCGTCGCCGCCGACACCTACGCGCGCAACACCTGGGCACTTCGTGCGTCCAGGGCGATCTCGCTCGCGGCCCTGCGACCGGATGCGCTCGGCGCCGTCCTCGCAGAGCTCGCGCGCCAGATCGAGCGGCCGGTCGCGCTGATCGGCGCAGACGGCGAGATGGACAGGGCGTATCCGCCCGGCGCGCTCTCCGCGGTCGACCGCGCTGCGATCGGCGCGGCGGCCGAACCGTTGCTGCGCGCCCGCCGTCGCGCGGCCGGCACCGCCGGCGGCGGCGGTAGCGGCGGAAGCGGCGGCCACGACGAGACATTCTCGCTCCAGACCCTCGGCGCGGCCGGCCGCCTGCGCGGCGTGCTCGCCGTCGGCTCCTCCGGACTCGACCAGGCCGCCCAGCAGGTGGTCACGGGCGTGGTCGCGCTGGCCGGTCTCGCTCTGGAGCAGAGCAGGGCGACGGATGCGGCGCGAACCCGGCTGCGCACAGCGGTGTGGCGTGCGCTCCTCGCCGGGGACAGGGCGCTCGCGGAGACGGTGGCGGAGCCCGTGCTCGGCGCGCTCCCGTCCGGTCCGGTGCGGGTCGCGGTGCTCAGCGGCAGCGCCGTCGCCGCGGCCGCGGACGTCCTGGAGACGCGGCCGGGGCTGTTCTTCGCCCGCGACGGGCACGACCTCGTCGTCCTCGAAGAGGACGCGGCCCCGTCCGGCCTGCCGGAGCTCGCGTCCCGCCTCGACCTCCGCGGAGGCATCTCCGCCGCCGGTCCGCTCACCGACCTGCCGTCCTCGCTCGCGCAGGCCTCTGCCGCCCGCGACCGGGCTGACACCGACCGCCCGTTGAGGGGGTTCGACGACATCGCGGGTGGGGGCATGCTCGCCATGCTGGACACCGCGGACGCCCGCGCGGTCGCGACCGCGGCCATCGCCCCGCTGGCGAAGGCCGACAGGGAGTTGCCGCGAACCCTCCTGGTCTGGCTCGACCACAACGGCGTCTACGACGTCGCGGCGCGAGAACTCGGGATGCACAGGCACACTCTCCGCACCCGCGTCAGCGAAGCCGAACGCCTCCTCGGCGTCGACCTCGGCGTCTTCGCCGCCCGGGCCGACCTGTACGCGGCCCTGCGCGCCGCAGGCACACACGAGTGAGCGGGGTGGACGGCTGACCGTCCACCCCGCTCAGGGTCGTGCTTCATCCGGTGGGGCTACCGCGTTCCTGCCGTCTTCCTGCGACGGATCAGCAGCAGCACCGCACCGGCGAGCAGGAGCAGTCCGCCGAGCCAACCGGCCAGCGTCGCGATGGCCGAACCGGTCGTCGCCAGCCCGTCCGTCGTCGCCGCGGTGGGGCCGCCGCCGGAGTTTCCGCCGTCGCCCGGGGGTCCGCCGTCGACCGTCCAGGGCTTCTGGATTACCGGGGGCTGCGTCTTCGTCTTGTCCGGCACAGAGACCGTGTCGGTGTCCGTGGAGGCGCACTGCGACGCGTCAGCGCAGCCGTGTTCGGTGGTCACCGTCGCCGTGTTGACGATGGCGTCACCGTCCGCCTTCCCTTCGGTCACCCGCACCGTCACACTGACGGCGCGCTCGCTTTCCGGGTCGAGGGTGCCCAGCTCCCAGGTGACTGCTCGCGTCTCCTGGTCGTAGACACCGCCGTCGGTCGCCGAGACGAACCCGACGCCTGCGGGCAGCACGTCGGTGACCACGGTGAGCGGCGCCTCCCAGGCTGCGTTGTTCGTCACGGTCAGGTCGTAGGTGAGCGTCTGGCCGATGGACACGACCCTCTCGCCGTCGTCTTTCACGATCGAGACGTCCGGCGTGTGGTCGACGTCTTCTGCGGAGCAGTCGCCGGCGACGACACAGCCCTCGACCGTGGCGACGGAGGCGCCGTTGACGATGTTCGAGCCGGCCGGGGTCGTCGCGGCGACGGTCACGTGGACCTGCACCACCCGTCCGCTGCCCGGTGCGAGGTCGCCCAGGGTCCAGGTGACAGTCCGTGCGTCCGCGTCGAACACGCCGTCGTCGGACGCGCTCACGAACTCCAGATGCTCAGGAAGCGTGTCCACGACGGTCACCTCCGTCGCGGTGGCCGCCGCCGAGTGGTTCTCGACGAACAGGTCGTAGCGGAGGGTGTCGCCGTTGCCGGCCGTCGCCTGGTGATCGTCCTTCAGGACGGTCACGCGTGGCGGAGTGCGGTCGACGTCGGTGGCCGCGCATGCCGTCAGACAGTCCAGCGTTCCGGTGAGCGTCGCCACGTTGGCGATCTCGGTGTCCGGTGCTGTGCCGGCTGCGACCGTCGCGGTCACCTCGAGGATGCGCGTCTCCCCCGGCGCCAGGGCGCCGAGCGTCCACACGATCACGCTGTTGTCCTCGTCGAACGCGCCGTTCTCCGTGGCGCTGACGAACTCGAGCTCGCTCGGCAGTGCGTCCGCGACGACAACGGTGTCCGCGACGGCTGTCACGGCTGTGTTGGTCACCGTGATCGCGTATGTCGTCGACTCACCCGGCCGGACGATCGACAGACCATCGTCTTTGGTGATGGTGACTCCCGCCCTGACCAGGCCGGCGTCGAGCGTCGTAACGATGTTCGCGCCGTCGCCGTTCCGGACCGGATCGGCGATGGTCACCGGTGCGGTGGCCGCTCCGACAGCCCCGAAGTCGGAGTCGATCGCGTCGTCCGCCCCCGCCTGCAGAGCGGTCAGCTCGTACTCGGCAGGCAGTGCCACGATCGCGACGCTCCATGTTCCGAGCGGAACGGTGAACAGGTAGCCGCCGTCTTCGCCGGTGACCGTGCGAACGGGTGAGCCGTCCGCGCCGGTGACCGGCTGGCCGTTCTCATCGCGAAGTTCCATCGTGATCCCGGGAACACCCGCCTCGCCGGCCGACCGCCGGCCGTCGCGGTCGGCGTCGAGCCAGACGCTGTCGCCGATCTGTCCCGCGGCACGGCGCACGCTGACCGCCGGAGCCTCCGAGGCGAGCAGCGCAGCCGTCGATCCGGCACTCGTGACGCGCGACGTCTGCCACGCGATGTTGTTGTTGGCGACCGCCGACGGATCCGTCAGCGCGAGGTCGTCACGACCGTTCAGACCTGGCGCCGTCGTGCGGTACTCGAGGTATTCGGGCTCGAGCGTCGGGGCCAGTTCGGCGAAGACGATCCTGAGCGCCTTCACGCTCGCGTGATCGGCGGGCAGAGCCGCCGACCAGTCTGCGTCGCACCCGCTGGGCAGTGCCTGCCCAGCGGGACGGTCGAACAGCTCGGGACGGCACGGGTTGTAGGACGTGGAGTACTCGATGGTCGCGCCGGCGGGCTTGCTCAGGATCGAGTCGAACGTGACGTTCCACTGGCTCCCGCGTTCCATACCGGCCAGAACGCCGCTGATCGCGGTGTCGCCGACATGCGGGAGCACGTCGTACACGACGAGGTCTTTCAGGGCGGTGTTGTTGGGGTCGGAGATCGCGAGCCGGTAGTCGACCTGGGTGTCCGAACCGTCGAACGTGGCGTTCGTCAGTGCGTCACGGCTCCAGTCGGCGTCGAGCGCACCCTTGACCGACTTCTGGATGGCGGCGCCGGAGCTGGCGAGGACGGTCCAGCCGACCGTGCTCTCCGACACCATCTCGTCGGTGTTTCCGTTGCCGTTGAGGTCGTCGACATCCGTCGCCGCGCCGGTGCCTTGGCTGATGAGCGTGTTGTTCATGTCGAACAGCACAGCCCGCTGGACGTCGCCGGTGGCGTGTGCGCCTTCGGTGGCGGCGAGCGTGACGTTCGTGTCGAACGTAACGGTCGGCCGAGGGTCGTCGACAGCGAGTTCGGTGCCGAACGGCCAGGTCCAGGTGAGGAGCTGGCGCGTCACGCCGTCGATCTCCTTGGTGCCCTGCGTCAGCGTCGGCTGGCCGACCGCATCCAGACCGGTCCACGCGATGGAGGAGACGTCGGGCTCAAGGCCGAGCGGAAGGACGTCGACGAGCATCGGGCGCAGCGGCACTTTGCCGTTCGCGCCGTTCGCGATCTGGATCTTCCACGAGGCGGTCACGCCTGGGCGCAGGCCATCGACATCGGTGACGGCGGTCTTCACCACCTGCGGGTCCGGCTGCGGCGTCGCGAAGAACTCCGGAGCGCTTCGCTGGATCGCATCAGAGACGATTCCGGCGACAGGGCTGTCTCCCGGCGCGAACTCCAAGCCGTAGAACGGTGCGTACGTGTTGCTCATGGTGAGGAGTCCGGAATCGGCGAACGCCTGCGTGCTCACGCCGCGCACGGCCCACCAGTCTGGGACGTTGTCCTTACCGATGCTGACGATGCGGAGGTCCGTCACGATCTCATTCGCCGGAAGCCCGAAGCTCACCTCGTCCGCTCCAGCGCTCGCGCGGTGGATGTTCAGCCGGAACGGGCCGACCATGGCAACCGGTTTGACGTAACTGTGCGTCTGCGGAAGCACGCCGTTCCAGGTGACGAGATCGACCTGCACCAGGTGCGACGCCGTCGTCTCGTCGAAACGGAACTGCTCTGTGCTGAACGCGGGAGTCGTGCACTGGCCGGACGGAATGCCGAGCTGCCCAGGGTAGGACATGCTCAGTGAATCGCTCGCGGGCATGGCCGGGGAGGCCGCCCTGCCTTCGACCACACAGGGAAGACGGTCGACCGCTGCAGCGGGGCGCAGCTGGTCCGACTCATAGCCTGGAATGCTTCCGTGCCAGTGCGATAGCAGTCCCCACTGATACTCGCTCGTGGTATCGGTGTGCAGGTAGTTGTTGTGCGACGCGGTCTTGGCCGCCAGATAGTTCGCCAGACCCTCCGCGTTCGGCGACACGAACGCGTGGTTGCGCTGGTCGAATGCCGTGAGCGTCTGTCCGTCGAGCGCGGTCGCTGTGGCGCTGATCCTGTTCTGGAAGGAGTTGACCGACTCACCGGCGGGGATCGACGCGACGAACTTCTCGTCCGAGTAGATCACCGTGATGTCGAACACCTCGGACGGGTTCACGCAGTCGTCGCGGGCCGGGGTCGCCGACACCCAGGTGACGGTCTCGGCCGCCGGGTCGTAGATGCCTCCCCCGGTGGCGGAAACGAAGGTCGCCCCCTTCGGCAGGGTGTCGACGATAGCAAGATCGGTGTAGTCGAGCGCGCCGAGGCTGGCGGCGTTCGGGTTGCAGCCGTAGACACGGTAGGTCACAGGCTCGTCCGGGCGGACGAGTGTCTCGCGCTCCGGTGTCACCATCTGCTTCACCGCGGTGAGCGCCGGAGTCGCCCCGATCGTCACCGGCGTCGGAGTGGTGACCTCGATGGCCACTCGCCCGCCGGTAGCCGCGTCATCCGCATAGCCGAGCTCCACGGTCACCGGGAAAGTGGTGCCGGGGAGCGTCGTGAAGTTGGGGACCTTCCAGGCGAGGGTGAACTCCCCGGACTGGCCAGGGCCGAGATCGCGCAGCACGACCGTGAGCGGAGACCCGTCGGCAGAGACGATGTCGGCACCGCCGTGCACGGTCGGCTGCCCATCGAAGGCGGCGGGCAGGCCGTTCGGTCCCTCACCCATGGGGACGGGAACGGTGATGGTCGGCGCGACGCAGTCGCCGAATGTCAGATTGGAGCACTGGTACGCGACCCGGTAGACGGCCTGGCCGCCGGACAGCACCGTGTCGTCGATCGCGACGATCGTCGCGGACATCGCGGACATCGCGGTGGAGGCTGCCGCGGCGGGAAGTGCTGGGAGTGCGGCACCGAGCAGGGCGACGAGCGCCAGAGACGCCCACCCGATCCGCTTCTTTCGCGTTGCGGGTCGCGAAGAATGTTTCAAGTTCATGAGGCATTACTACCACATTAAACATTCTTTTATTTAGAATATTCTAGTGTTTATGTGCATCGCATAAGCGTTCTGCCTCCCGCTATACGCGGGCGCATCCCGTGCAAGAGAATGGGCGGATGACCACACCCATCTCCGGAACGCACTTCGGCCTGACCGTCGGCGACTACCACGCCACGATCGCGTCCGTCGGCGCATCCCTGCGCACCCTCGAGCACAAGGGCCGCCCGCTCGTCGTCCCCTTCGACGCTGACGAGGTGCGACCCGCATACCGTGGCGCCACGCTGGCACCGTGGCCCAACAGGGTGGTCGACGGCCGGTACACCTTCGCCGGGGTCGAGCAGCAACTCCCCCTCACCGAGCCGGCACGCGGCCACGCTCTGCACGGCCTCGCCAGCTGGCTCGACTTCGCAGCCGTGGCCAGATCGGCCAGCGGCGTCACCTTCTCCGCCACCATCGAGGCGCAGACCGGCTACCCCCACCGCGTCGACGTCGTCGTGACCTTCGATCTCGACGAGGACGGCCTGCACACCTCCGTCACCGCCACGAACACCGGTCAGGACGACGCGCCGTGGGGCACAGGCCCGCATCCGTATCTCGTCGCCGGGGACGGCCGCGTCGACGACTGGACACTGACCCTCCCGGCAGCGACCATCCTCACGGTCACAGAGGACCGACTCATCCCGACCGGTCTCGCCGACGTCGCCACCGAGGCGGACGGCTCCTTCGACTTTCGCGAGCCGCGCACGATCGGCGACACGTTCATCGACCACGCCTTCACCGGCCTGCAGCGCGACGAGTCCGATGCTGCGACGGTGTGGCTGCACGCCGCCGACGGCAGCGGGGTCGCAATCTCCTGGAACGCCGCGTGCCCCTGGGTTCAGGTGCACACCGCCGACACGTCGGACGATGCCACCGACCGCATCGGCCTCGCCGTCGAGCCGATGACCTGCCCGCCCGACGCCTTCAACTCGGGCACCGACCTGATCGTCCTCGCCCCCGGCGCCTCCCACACCGCATCCTGGACCATCCGAGCCGTCTGACTCGCCCCCACCTCATCGAGCCCAGTCAGAGCGATGCCCCCAGCTGAACCCGAAACAGCTGGGGGCATCGACGCGGCGCGCTAGGACGCTCGCGTAATCCGGACGGAGCCTGTACCCGTTCAGGTGATCCGTCCGTACGAGGAGCCGGATGACTCACGGCCTCGTTTTGTCGATCCTACATGCCGGATGCCAAATTTTACAATTGACCCTGGTCAATGAAGGCGTACTCAGGCGTGAGCGCCCGGAGTCTGCACACCTTCTTCGCCGTCGAGTGCGTCTCGGAGCGCGGCTCGTGACGTGATGCCGAGCTTGGGGAAGGTCTGGTACAGGTGCGCTCCGACGGTGCGCGGAGACAGGAAGAGCCTTTCGCCGATCTGCTTGTTGCTGAGCCCAGCAGCCGCAAGCTCGGCGATCTCGCGCTGCTGCGGCGTCAGCGCTCCCGCGACGTGTTCGTGGGCACCGAGCCCGGTCGCCCTGAGCTCGGTCCGCGCACGCACAGCCCACGGTTCGGCGCCCAGCCGTTGAAACGCATCCCTGGCTCCTTCCAGTTGGATGCGCGCGTCGGTCGGCGCCTTTCCTCGCCGCAGGCGTTCGCCGTACGCGAGCCGGATCCGTGCCAGCAGGAACGGCCATCTGCTCGCGTCCGGCGTCGCCAGCGCGTGCTTGAACGCCTCGTCATAGTCCGCCTCGGCCGCGATCAGAGCGGTCGCGCCCAAGACGACGAGTGCGAGGCGAGGCGAGATGTCCGCGATCCCGGATGCCCGCAACTCGGCGACATGAGCGGCCGCCTCGCGCGCTCGACCGGCCCGCACGGCGGCCTCGACGAGATCGAACAGCATCCAGAGCGCCGCCGGTTTGTGGCTCGGGATCGTGCCGGGACTGCACACCTCCACGACCTGTCGATACGCGACATCGAATTCCCCAGAACTCAGCGAGGCGAGCGCTTTCGCGTGCGCGGCGAGCTGCAGCGCGAAGCCGACCCGGTTGGGAGCGGCCCACCCGATGAGGTCGTCAGCGATCCGCTGCGCCGTTGCCGCGTCTCCGCGGGCGGCGGCGATCATGGCCAGGTCGTATTGCAGGAATCCGCCCAGCAGCCGGTAGTGGTGGCGGTCTGTGAACGTCAGTCCCTCCTCCGCCAGCCGGTGCGCTTCGTCCCAGTCACCCGTCAGCAGGGCGTCGAAGCCGAGCAGGACGAACGCTTTGATCGCCGAAGCGACCGCCCCGCCCGCACGGCCGTGCTCGACGATGCGCGTGAGCGCGTCCCTGCATCCGGCGAGCCGGTCGACGTACATCCCGGCGATCCCCAACCGCACGGCGTGCGCGTGGTCGAACTCCTCGGCGATGCCGGCGATCGCCTCGTCCAGGCGAGCCAGCGCCGGCTTGGCACGGGTGACGGGTTCGAGGAAGGTGTCGCCGAGCAATGCGAGGATCTCCGGCGGTTCGAGTCCCAGCTGATCGAGCATGGCCCGGTAGTCGTGGACCAGATCGGCTCGGGAGCCGAACGAGCAGTTCGATTGGAGCACATACACGATCTCGACGAGGGGCTCGTCCCACGCTGCGACCGGGCCCCGGACAGTCTGCAGAGCGCTGACCAGGATGCGATGGATCGTGTCGATGTCGCCGCCGCTGTTGACCATGTACGCGGCGGCGGCGACGGCCGCGGCGATCGTCTGCCCCTGCCCAGGGACACCGGTTGCTCCCGCCCGTCGTGGGTCCGTCAGCTCGCCGGTCACGTCGACGCCGAGGTAGCTCGCGAACATGGCCCGGCGCTGATAGTCGGCGGGACCAGGACTCAGATCCGCCGCTCGCAGCAGCATCCCGATCGCGCCGACGGGGTCGCCGCGCCCCTTGGTCCTCATCGCCGCATCCTCCAGCAGGCGGGCGATCGCCTCGTCCGGCTCGGAGCTGGCCGCGGCGAGATGCCACACTCGTCGGTCCTGGTCGTTCGCGTAGCGGTCGGCCAGGCGGCGATGGGCCGCCCTGCGCTGCTCGTCGGTGGATAGTTCGACGACCGCCGACCGGGTGAGCGGGTGCCGGAACTGGATGCCGTGGCTGATCGGATGGACGCGGATCAGGCCGACCCGTTCCGCCGGCTCCAGGTCACCGGCCGGAAGACTCTGGAACGGGTCGCCCGTGCCGTCGAGCGCCGCCAGAAGCAGCTGATCGCGAGTGGCCGCGGGGAGGGCGTCGATCAGTCTGGCGAAGTAGAGCCGGAGCCGTCTGCCCACCGGCGTCCTGGCGATCGTGTGTCCGGGGTCTGTGGGAACCGTTGCCGCCGGCAGTTCGATCAGGGCCAACGGGTTCCCCTGCGCCTCGATGAGCACCTGCTGCGTGGCGTGACGGCCCAGCTGTGGGAACGTCCCGGCGAGAAGCGTCGTGGAGGCTGACTCGTCGAGCGACCCCAGCGCGAGCTCAGGCAGAGCCGCATCCTCGAAGAGGCTGCCCTCTCCCTCCCGCGCGACGCCGATGAATCCGATGCCCGTGCCGGAGAGCCGACGTGCGAGCGTGGCGAAGAGCACGGCGCTCGCGTGGTCGAGCCACTGCAGATCGTCGACGACCATCAGGATGGGCGCGGAGGCAACGCTCTGGGCGAGAAGCGCGAGCACGGCGTTCGCCAGCGTGAGGCGGTCGGGTGCCACCCCGTCCTCCATCCCGAGACCGACCGAGATCGCGTCCCGGAAGTCCGGGCGGAGTCCCGTCAGCTGCGGCGCGATGGGCGAGAGCAGCTGGTGGAGTCCAGCGAAACTGACTTCCGCTTCGAACTCCACACCGGATGCGCGCAGGATGCGTGTTCCCGACACCGCCGCCGCGGCCGCCACCGCCTCGAGGAGCGCCGTCTTGCCGACACCGGCCTCCCCGACGACGACCAGAGCTCCACCGTCTGCTCGCGCGTGGTCGGTGAATTCGCGCAACGCGGCCAACTCGCGGTCGCGACCGACGAGCCCCAGGGCGGAGGTCCAGTGCGGCACGATGCCGACTCTAGACCCGCGAGCGCCCGGAACGGCAGGCCCGGAGTCAGGGGGCGACTAGGTCATTCGACAGATTCGGTCCAGCGACGCACTGCATAGATTCGCTGGTGTCCATACGATTCGGAAGGAGAAACACATGACTGCAACAATCGTCCTCGTGCACGGGGGCTTCGTCGACGGCTCCGGCTGGCGCGGGGTCTACGACGACCTGACAGCGGACGGGTTCGACGTCCGCGTCGTGCAGAACGCGACGGTCTCGCTCGCCGCCGACGCGGCGACCACGCGCGACGTCCTCGATTCCGTCGACGGCCCCGTCGTCCTCGTCGGCCACTCCTACGGTGGCGCCGTGATCACCGAGGCGGGCACCCACGATGCGGTGCGCGCCCTCGTCTACATCACGGCGTTCGCGCCCGACCAGGGCGAGTCCGTCAATGCGCTGCTGGCGTCGTTCCCCGCCGACGGCCCCCAGCCGCCGATCCTGCCGCCGGTGAACGGCTTCCTCTTCCTCGACCGCTCCAAATTCGCGGAAGCCTTCGCCGGCGACGTGGCCGCACCGGATGCGGCGTTCCTGGCCGACTCGCAGGTGCCGTGGGGTCTGGAGGCGCTCGGCGGGATCGTGTCGATGGCCTCGTGGCGGGCGAAGCCGAGCTGGTATCTGCACGTCGCCGACGACCGGATGATCCCGCCGGCCGCCCAGACCACGATGGCCGAGCGGATGGGCTCCACGGTCGCGGAGACGCCAGGGAGCCACGCCATCTACGTCTCGCAGCCGAGGGTCGTTGCCGACCTGATCAGGCAGGCCGCCGCCTCGGTCGCCTGACCACGGACAGCCGCACGCCGCGCACGCCGCGCCGCCCAGCCTCCACACCGGTTCGGGCGGCGCGGACGCGTGACGGCGGAGAAAATCGCCCGCGCCACTCCGCTCGCACAGCAGTACGCTGAGCACTATGAAGCGCAGTTGGCCGTTTCTCGTTCCCGGCGTGATCCTCGCCGCCGTCGGACTTCTGTGGAGCCTCCAGGGCTTCAACATCGTGGGCGGCTCCGCCATGAGCGGGTCGTCGATGTGGGCCACCATCGGCCCGATCGTCCTGATCGTCGGCGTCGTCCTGATCGTGGTCGGAGTCGTGCGTCGCCGCAGGGCGCACTGAGTCCACCCCGGATCACCGCCTGCCGCCCGCCGCCTGCCGCCTGCCGACGCCAGGGACGCGCGGCTACCGCACCCCCACCGCGTCCACCACGACCTCGCCCGCCACGACCGTGAGCAGCACCGCCGTCTCGGCGAACGCATCCGGGTCGGTGCTCAGCGGATCGTCCGCGAACACCGTCAGGTGCGCCGGCATCCCCGCTGCGACGATCCCGCCCATCTCGCCGACCGAACGCCAGTACTCGCTGGTGTACCCCTCCAGAGAGGCCCGTGCGGTCAGCGCCTGGTCGGGCACGACGGGTTCGATCTCCGGTCGCCCGGCCGGCCGTCGCAGCTGCGCGGCCGCCAGGATGCCGCGCGGATCGTACGGCGCGATCGGCCAGTCGGAGCCGAGCGTGACGATCGCCCCGCGCTCGCGCAGGTCGCGCGTCCGCCAGGCCCGGTCGGCACGTGTGTCGCCGAGTCGCTGCGACCAGTTGTCGGTGTGATCCGCCCGCGTGTAGTGAGTGCAGTGCGTCGGCTGCATACTCGCCGCTGCGCCGGCGGCCATGATCTGGTCGAGCACCTCGTCCGGCAGCGTCTCGATGTGCTCGATGCGGTGCTGGGTGCCGTTCGCTTCGAGCGCGCCGAGGGTCGTCGCGACGAACGAAATGCCCTTGTCACCGATCGCGTGCGTCGTGGTCGGGATGCTCCGGTCGTGGAAGAACCGCACGGCGCGCTGATACTCGGACGGGTCGAGCCAGAGCGAGTCGGTCGACTCGCCGCGGGAGTCCGGCGCGAACAGCCAGGCCGTTCCGTTGTCGATGGTGCCGTCGATCATCAGCTTGACCCCGCGAACGTGCCAGCGGCGACCGGCCAGCGACTGATACCCGACGTACCGTTCGAGGTCGGCGTCCGTGAAGCCGGGGAACACGGACGGGGAGATCCGCACCGAGATCGGCAGGTCGCCGCGGCGCTCCGCCTCGGCGAACAGGTCGAACGAGTCCGGGTCCATCAGGTCGAGCATCTGCCCGGCCACGATGCCGGTCTCCGCCATCCCCCGCAGCAGGAGCAGCAGCTGCTCCACCCGGTCGTCGAAGGTCAGATCCGGGATGTGCGGAAGCACCAGCTGCTGCGCGGAGAACTCGTAGAGCATCCCGGTGGGGCGGCCGGCATCGTCGAGCCCCAGCGACGAAGCGTCGGGGAACACCTCGTCGCCCCGGATGCCCGCCGCGGCGACCGCCGCTTTGGAGGCGAGGGCCGAGTGGCCGTCGAACAGCGTGATGAACAACAGGCGGCCGCCGTCTACGTCGTCGAGCAGATCGTTTCCGAAGGCCCCGCCGCCGAAGACCGCAGGGTCGAGACCCCACGCGAGCACCCACTCCCCCGCCGCGGCGTCGGAGCCTGCGCCGCCGAGCGAGTCGACGTAATCGTCGATCGCCTGTCGCACGGCGTCGCGCTCGGTGATCCCGGACAGGTCGAGCCCGCGGGTGAGCCGCAGTCCCATGACCGGGTGGATGTGCGCATCCACGAAGCCTGCGGTGACCGTGGCGTCGCCCACGTCGACGACGCGGTCGGCGCTGTCGAACCAGCCGGCGCTCCGCGCGTCCTGCTCGGCGGCGACCCCGGCGATCAGGCCGTCCCGGACGGCCACGGCGACGCGGCCGTGCTGCCCGCCCTCCTGCCTGTCCCCGGCGATCGCTTCGGGCGTCAGCACCGTCGACGCCACGATGACGAGATCCAGTCGCTCAGACATCGGCCACCTCCGATGCGCCGCCGATGCGCCGGTACACGTCCGGCCGTGTCCGCCTCCAGACGAGGGCGAGCACCAGGCCCACCAGGAACACGACGGCGACCGACGCCAGGATGATCGCGTTGACGACCGGGCCTCCTGCTGTGAGCAGGTCGAGGTTGGCGCAGAGCAGGTAGAGCACCACCAGCATCGCGAGGCCGGCGACCACCGCGCTCGGGATGACGTACCACTTGCGCGGCAACGTGCGGTTGCGCACGAAGAAGACGACGACGGCGACGCAGGTGATGATCTGCAGGGCGATCACGCCCAGCACGCCCGGGCTGTTCACCCAGAGCAGCAGCTGCATGTACGGGTCGCCGTTGATCGCGGCGAAGAACAGGACCACCGCCAGCGCGAGCACCGTCTGCACCAGGCCGGACATCCACGGCGAGCCCGCCTTGTTGGTGCGGTGCAGGATGCCCGGCAGCGCGCCGTCCCGAGCCAGCGAGAAGGTGTAGCGGTTGATGGCGTTGTGGAACGCGAGCTGGCTCGCATAGACGCTGGTGATCACGAGCAGGTACATCGTGAGCTCTGCCCACGGCCCCAGGTAGTGCCCTGCCTGCGCGAAGACGAGACCGGCCGCGTCCTTGGCCGCCGCCTCCTGCACGTGCGACTCGCCGACGGCGATGATCACGGCCCACACGACGAACCCGTAGAACACCGCCATGAACGCCACGGAGATGTAGGTCGCGCGCGGGATGGTCTTCTCCGGATCGCGCGCCTCCTCGCGGTAGAGCGCGGTGGACTCGAAGCCCATGAACGCGGCGAAGCCGAACCCCAGGATGCCGAGCAGGCCGGGGTTGAGCAGCGCGTCCCAGCTGAAGGTGCCGAACGTGATGCCTTCCGCACCGCCCTGCACGAGCACGGCCACGGCGAAGATCACCAGGATGAGCGCCTCGCAGGTGAGCAGGACGCCGAGCACCTTGGCGCCGACGTCCACCCCGCGGTATGCGACGAAGAACACCCCGAGCACACCGGCGATCGCGATGACCCACCACGGCACGTCGACGCCGAACTCATTCTTGAGCAGGTCGTGCCCTTGCGCGCCGAGCAGGCCGTACAGTCCGATCTGCAGTGCGTTGTACGAGAACAGCGCGACGAACGACGAGGCGAGCCCGACCGCTTTGCCGAGGGCCTCGCTGATGTAGGTGTAGAAGCCGCCGAGCGCCCTGACGTATTTGGTCATCGCCATGAACGCGATGGCGAAGATTCCGAGCACGATGCCGGCGACCGTGTACACGAGGGGTGCGGCGATGCCGCCGATCAGGATCGCGAGGGGCGCGATGCCGGCGACGATGGTGAGCGGGGCGGCGGCCGAGATGACCATGAAGACGATGCCGCCGGTGCCGAGGGCGTTCGTGCGCAGCGCGCTGGGGGCGCCGCCGACGTCGGCTGATTCTGTGGGGGTGGTTTCGGTGAGGCCCATTGGCCCGGCTCCTTTGCTCGAGGCGTCAGTGGTGATTCTGTGTTTCAACCGAATTCAGTAAGTGAATCGATTATGCACGAAAGAATCCATTTGCAAAACCGATTCATCACAACTGATTCCGAAGCTGAAAGCGCACCGAACGCTTGCTGTCACCCCGACGTGCTCAGGCCGAGCGAACACCCTCCGCCGTCGAGCCCCGCTCGACGACGCTGATCGGCACCTCGACGCTCTCGGGCACGCCACCCTCCAGTGCGCGCACCAGCAGGTCCATGCACTGGCGGCCCATCTCCCGCGGCCGCAGGTCGAGCGCGGTGATGGTCGGCTGGGTCACAGCGAGCGAGTCGCTGTCCACGTAGCTCGCGATGAGCACATCGCGGCCCGGTTCGAGCCCGGCCGCACGGATCGACTCGAGCGCCACGATCGCGACCCCCTCCGGCGCCGTGATCACCGCATCCGGTCGGCGCTCGCCCGCCAGCAGTTCATCGAGGGCCGAGCGCACCTCGTCCATCGTCGTGTCGAACCAGCCGAGCAGCCGCTGCGGCTCGACGCCCTTCTCCGCACACCACGCGAAGTAGCCGTCCGCCATCTCGCGGCCCCACGCCATCGCCGGGTCAGGCAGCATCACCGCCGGACGGCGGCTGCCGCGCTCCCACAGATGGTCGAGCAGCATCCGGATGCCCGCCCGATGGTCGCCGTACACCGTCGCCCACGGTTCGGTCATCGCCTCGGAGACGTGCTCGCCCGCGACGACCGGGCTGCGACCGGCCAGAAGCCGCTCCACGATGGGGTCGTCGTCCACCGGATCGATCACCAGGAAGCCATCCAGCTGGTCGGTGATCCCCGACCGCGGCGTGAAGGCGGTGGGCATCAGGGTGACCAGCAGGTCGGACTCCTGGGCGCGCTCCACGGCGCCGAACGCGACATCCATGTAGTACCGGAAGCTCAGCGTCTGGTCCGGCACGTAGAGCCCGACCGCGCCGGAGCGGGCGGTGCGCAGGTTCCGCGCGATGATGTTGACGACGTAGTCGAGCTCGTCCGCCGCATCGCGGACCCTCTGGCGCGTGCTGTCCGACATCCGGCCTTTGCCCGCAAGGGCGAGCGAGGCCGTCGAACGCGACACTCCCGCCCGGTCTGCGACGTTCTGCAGCGTGACGATGACCGGGCCCGATTCCACGTCGTCAGTCTAGGTTGCACCCCGTCGTGAGCGGATCACGACGGGGTGCGGTGGGCGCGGCACTCCACGACGGGCCGCGTCCAGCTCTGGGGAAGGCGAGCGGGAGCTACGCCTTCGCGATGATGGCGGCCGCTGTCTCGCGTCCGACCCGGATGGCGCCGTCGACATGCTGGTATCCCTTACCGGCCATGTCGCTGCAGGAGAAGTGGATGGGACCGACCGGCGTGCGCAGATCGGCGCCGTAGCGCGCGAGCCCGCCCATGTCGAAGCTCGCCGCGTACGCGCCGCGCGTCCACTCCTCGCTGCCCCAGTCGCTCTCGTAGTACACGACCGTGTCCAGGGCCTTCGGGCCGTAGTAGTGCGACAGCGACTCCAGGATGCGCGCCTTGCGCTCCTCGGCCGAGAGGTGGAACACCGCATCCGCCTCCTCGTCGGAGACGAAGCCGACCAGGGTTCCGCGCGGATCGCCGTCGTAGCAGTTGTCGTAGGCCTCGTGCACCAGCTCGTACGGACTGAACGCCGTTCCGGAGTAGCCGTCCTCGCGCCAGAACGGCGTCTCGTAGACGGCGTGCACCTTAATGACGAAGCCCATCGACAGGTGCTGGTGCAACTGCTGCTGGCGACGCGGAAGCGGCGGCTCGTACGAGATGCGGCTGATCAGCACGGGCGGCAGGGCGAGGATCGCGAACCGCGCCTTCACCTCGACCCCGTCGGCGACGGCGGTCACGCCCGCGTCGTCCCAGCGCAGCACCCGCACGGGCGCGTTCAGGTGCACGTCGTCGCCGAGACGCTCGGCGAGCAGCAGCGGCACCTGCTGCAGGCCGCCCTTCACCCGCTTGTCCAGGATGAAGTCGGCGTCGACCAGGTGGGAGAAGCTGCCGGCCGAGGCGGCCATCAGCAGCGCCTGGAGGGCAGAGAAGGAGTGGGCGGGCTTGGTCAGCATCGCGCCGGCGATGAACATGCCGATGTTGAGGCGGGCCTCCTCGTCGTCGGTCTGCGTCTCCAGCCAGCGGCGGAACGAGATCTCGTCCAGCTCTTCGGCCCGCGGGTGCTCCCACGGCCGGTCGGGGTCGATCTCGGCGACCAGCGCATCCAGTTTGTCGATCAGGCTGACGATCTCCTGCTCGGTCTTCGGCGGGACGGGGAAGATCTCGCCCTCGAAGGTGCGGCGCTCTCCGGTCGGGCTGATGTAGATGTTGGTGCCGTCGCGGTAGCGCTCGTAGGTGTCGAGTCCGAGTTCGTCGAGCGTGTCGATGAGCGCATCCTGATCGGGAGAGACCCACTGACCGCCGATCTCGAGCGTGACGCCGTCGATGTCCTCCGTCCAGAGCCGGCCGCCGACCCGGTCGCGCGCTTCGAGCACGGCGACGCTCAGCCCGGCCTTCTTCAGCTCGGTGGCTGCCGTCAGACCGGAGGCGCCTGCGCCCACGATCACCACGTCACGTTCGATGCTGCTCATAGTCCGTCTTCCGTCCAGTCCAGTCGGGGTTCATCGTTCTTCGACCCACGGCGATCGTATGCACGGCCGCGGTCACCACGGATATACGCACTGTACAGAGCGCCGGAGTCATTTCGACAGGGTGGCGGTATCGGCGACCGGCCTGCGCGACCGCTATCCCCTGTCGATCGTCGCGGCGTACGCGTTCAGACGCTCCGTCGCCGCCCGCAGGACACGGCGGGTCGTCTCCAGCTCGTCGCGGTCCGCGCCGTCCAACGAGACCGCCCGGATGATCGCGATCGGGTCGGGGAGTTCGCGCCAAAGCGCGCTGCCGGCTGCGGTGATCCTGAGCATTCGCTGGCGCTGGTCGGCCACATCGGGGGCTTGGTCGACGAGCCCCTTGCGCATCAGGGTCGCCACGACTCCGCTGAGCGTCGCCCTCTCGATGCTGAGCAGCTGCCCGAGGTCGCGCTGCAACGTCGGGCCGCCGTTCGCCAGCTGATACAGCACGTACCACTGCGTCGAGCCGAGGCCGAACGGGCGCAGCACAGCCTCGATCATGGAGCGGCTGGCGTAGTGATACCGCTTCGCCCATCCGCCGACCGAGTCGTGCTGCGCATCGTCGCCGTCGTTCACCACGGGATCGTCGAGTCCTCCCAGCGCGTGAACGTGCCCGTCGGGCCGTCCGGGCCGAGCAGTGCGACGCGCACGACCTCGCGTGACCCGTCTTCGACGGACTGCGTGCCTTCGTAGCCGTTGAGGTTGGTGCTCGTGAAGCCGGGCGAGACGAGGTTGACCTTGATTCCCGTCCCCTCCAGCTCGACCATGATGGCAAGCGTGATCGCGTTCAGCGCAGCCTTCGACGCCGGGTAGACCGGGCCGAAGTTCGGGTGATACGGGTAGGCCGGATCTGCGTTGTTCGTGAGGGAGCCGACCCCGCTCGACACGTTCACGATCCGCGCGTCCGACGACTCCCGCAGCAGCGGCAGCATGGCCTGATACACGGCGAGCACTCCGAAGACGTTGGTCTCCCAGACCGCGCGGACCTCATCCAGCGGCACGATGCTCGGCAGGGACTGCTCCCGGTATTCGTCGAGGGACAGCTCCCCCTTGCGCGTGTTCGAGATGGCCGCATTGTTCACCAGCAGGTCGAGCCGCCCGAACTCGCTGCGGATGCGCTCCGCGGCGGCGGCGATCGAATCGGGGTCGGTCACGTCGAGCTGAATCGGGATGGCGCCCTGTCCGATCCGCTTCGCCGCCTCCTCGCCGCGTTCGAGTCCTCGAGAGCCCACGAACACGGTCACGCCGTCCGCCACCAGTTCCTTCGCGACCTGGAAGCCGACGCCCTGATTGGCGCCCGTGACCAGCGCGATACGATCTTTCGCCATTGCCATCACTCCTCTTCGCACACGATTCGTATGCCACCTAACGAATGGTACGCGCGCTGACTATCCTGAGGAACATGTCGGCGTCGCAAGCGGTCGGTTCGAAGGTCTCTGCGTGGGCGCCGATGGCGATCCCCGCCTTCCGTGTGCTGTGGTTCGCTCAGCTGGGCAGCAACATCGGCACCTGGATGCAGACGCTCGGCGCGCAGTGGTATCTGGTGGATGCCGCGGCAGGGGCCACGGTCATCGCCCTCGTCCAGACGGCCAGCCTGGCTCCCGCGATGCTGTTCTCGCTTCCGGCCGGTGTGCTCGCGGACTCCTTCGATCGCCGCAAACTGCTGATCTGGGGATCGGCGGCGAGCGCGGTCGTCGCCGTGGCACTGACCGTCGTCGCTGCGGCGAACGCCCTGACGCCGTGGACCCTGCTCGCCTTCACCTTCCTGCTCGGCGTCACCGCCTCCCTCACCTCCCCGGCCTGGCAGGCGATCCAGCCGGAGCTGGTGCCTCGCGAGCAGATCGGGGCGTCGTCGGCGCTCGGCGGCGTCACGGTGAACGGCGCCCGCGCGGTCGGACCGGCTCTCGCGGGCCTCGTCCTCTCTGTGACGGGTGCGCCGGTCGTGTTCGGCATCAACGCGCTCAGCTTCGTCGCCGCCGCGATCGCCCTCCTCTGGTGGAAACGACCTCCCCAGGAGAACCTGAACGACCGGGAGCAGTTCACCCCCGCCCTCCTCGCCGGCGTCCGCTACGTCGCGTCGGCGGGACTGATCAAGCGCATACTGCTCCGCTCGGCGCTCTTCGCCCTGCCGGCGAGCGCGCTCTGGGCGCTGCTGCCGGTCACGGCGCAGCGGCTCGGCGTCGGCTCCGGCGGCTACGGACTCCTGCTCGGCGCGCTCGGCGTCGGCGCGGTCGCCGGGATCTTCGTGCTGCCCCTCGCTCGTCAGCGGTTCTCCGACAACGTCGTCATCGCGGTGAGCCCGCTACTGTTCGCCGTCGGCACGCTGGCCGCGGCGTTGCTTCCGTTCGTGCCCGCCCTCGTGTTGCTGATCCTGTCCGGAGTCGCCTGGATCGGGACGCTGACCGTGCTGAACGCCGCGCTCCAGCTGACGCTGCCGCAGTGGGTGCGCTCGCGCGGAGCGTCCGTGTACATCCTGGTGTTCATGGGCACCATGGCGATCGGGTCGTTCCTCTGGGGCATCGTCGCGCAGCTGGCGGGAACGAGTGAAGCGCTCGCGGCTGCGGCCGTTCTCCTGGTCCTGGTGGCCGCGAGCACGCGCATCCTGCCGTTGCTGCACGGCACAGGCACCATCGATCGGACGATCTCGCTCACCTGGGCGACACCCACCCTCATCTTCGAGCCGGAACCGACAGACGGCCCGGTGCTCGTCACCGTCGCGTACACGGTGCGGCAGGATGCGGTCGCCGCGTTCCTGGATTCGATGCGCGCCGTCGAGAAGTCCCGTCGACGCACCGGCGGATACCGGTGGCGCCTCTACCGCAGCGGTGAGGATCCGGATGTGCTGCTCGAGTCGTTCATCGTCCCCTCCTGGGGCGAGTTCCGACGCCAGCAGACGCAACGGCTCACCGGGGCGGATCGTCAGTTCCTCGCCGACGCCATCGCACACACCGACGGCACGCCGACCGAGCGCCACTACTTCCAGACCGGCGTCGGCGGAGGGTCTCGCTAGCCTCGCGCCGGTCGTCGAACGAGTGCCGAGAACCACCGTCTCGTCGTCAAAATTGTTCCGTATTCGTATGCTTTCTCGAATATTGCAACAGATTTCGTAGGAAAAGGCTTGTTTGCGCGTCGTTCCCTTGCTAGCGTCCCCCTGTCGCACACACGACCCGAATGTGGGAGAGCAATGACGCAACAGAAATCCCCGGAGGACTCCGCCACCAACGTCGGTGGCGCCCTCAACAGCGGGAGCGAAGAGAAGCACGCGTTGCAGGCGGACGGCGTCAGCGCCGCCGGTTCCATCGTGATGGCCGTCGCCGGCAGCGCGCCGGCGTATTCGATCGCGGCGACCACCGCGATCCTGGTCGGCGCAGCGGGACTCGGCGCACCGGGTGTGCTGCTGTGGTGCGGCATCCCGATGCTCGGTATCGCGTGGGCGTTCCTCTACCTGGGACGCATGGACGTGAACGCGGGCGCGGCGTACTCCTGGGTCGCGCGAGCGCTGCACCCGATCCTCGGATTCCTCTCGGGATGGGCGCTCGTCATCTCGGCCACGATCTTCATGGTCGCCGGAGCACTCCCGGCCGGAGCCATGACCGTCTCGCTCTTCGCGCCGGACCAGGCGAACAACACCATCCTGATCACGTCGATCGGCGCGGTCTGGTTCCTCGTGATGGCCGCCTGCGTGCTCTTCGGCGTCCACATCACCGCGCGCGCCCAGTGGATCATGTCATTGATCGAGGTCGCCATTCTCGTGGTGTTCGCTGTCCTGATGATCGTGCGGGCGACGACGTCGACGCACGCCGGCCCCAGCTTCTCCTGGGACTGGCTGGGCTTCTCCCACCTCGCAGGACCCGGCGTGTTCGTAACGGCAGCGCTCACGGCGGCCTTCTACTTCTGGGGCTGGGACGTGTCGGCGAACCTCAATGAGGAGACCAAGAACGGCCACAAGTCCGCAGGCTCTGCGGGCATCATCGGCGTTCTCATCGTCTTCCTCCTGTTCGTGCTGTTCACGATCGGCACCCTGATGATGCTGCCGTCCAAGACGATCGAAGACAACCAGGCGAACATCCTCGTCCCGCTCGGCGAGGCCGTCTGGCCCGGCATCGGCGGAAAGATCCTCATCGTCGCGGTCGCCCTGTCGACCATCGCCACCCTGGAGACGACGCTCGTCCAGGTGACGCGCACCCTGTTCGCAATGGGACGCGACAACACGATCCCCGCCGCCTTCGGCCGGATCCACCGCAAGTGGCGCACCCCCGCATTCGCGACCCTCGTGATCGTGGGCGTTTCCCTCGTCCTCTTCCTCGGCTCGACCTTCATCGGAAGCGTCGGCGACGTGATGTCCAACGCGATCAGCTCGATCGGCGTCCAGATCACGTTCTACTACGCGCTGGCGGGCCTTGCGGTGATCGTCGCCTACCGGAAAGTGCTCTTCGCCTCGGTGAAGAACTTCTTCCTGATCTTCCTCTGGCCCCTCGTCGGCGCGATCTTCATGGGGTGCATGTTCGCCTTCTCGATTCCGAACAACGACGCGATCGTCAACATCCTGGGCGTCGGCCTCATCGTGCTCGGCCTCGTACCGGTCGCGATTTACTACCGCAAGGCGAAGGGCTACTACACGCGCCGCCCCCTCGAACTCCCCGAGGAGCTCGATGCGAAGGCGCCGCCGCACGTCGACGACCGGGATCCTGCCGCACGCTGAGACCGTCATCGACCCTGCGCTCTCTAGCTCGGAACACGCTCCGCCCGATACGGTGAACCATCCCGCAAACCCCGAAGAGGAGCACACGAGATGTCGATCGTTTCACCGGAGTACAAGGTCACGCCCCGCGTGTGGATCGGGTTCGCGATCTACCTGGGGTACGTGCTGGTGGTCTTCGTCGTCCAGTCCCTCAGCGGCGTTCCATACACTGCGCTCGGGGACAACGGGGGGAACCTGTTCCTCGGCGCCGGACTGTCGCTGATCGTGGGCGCGATCCTGCTCGCGATCACCACCAGCCTGCTCGGCTGGTGGCGCCCCGCTCTGTTCGATCGGGTGCGGGCGAAGCACCGGTGGCCGATCATCGCGCCGGCGCTGATGGCCGTCGCCCTGATCCTGAACCTGACCTCGACGGACTGGGCTTCATACGACGGCGCCTTCTTCGCCGCGTCCCTCGTCCTGATCCTCGTCGGCTTCACCGAAGAGCTGACCACCCGCGGCCTGCTCCTCACCGGGCTCCGCAGTAGGCTCTCCGAAGGCTGGGTCTGGTTCCTCACCTCGGCCATGTTCGGTCTGATGCACTTCGTGAACGTGCTGACCGGCCAGGCCGTCGGCCCGACCGCGCAACAGGTGCTCTTCGCGTTCGGCGGCGGCACGATCTTCTACATCCTCCGCCGGGTCACCGGCTCGCTGATCTGGGCGATGGTGCTGCACGGGCTCTGGGACTTCTCCACCTTCGCGGTCGGCCACGGAACGGCGTCGCCGCTCGCCGGGACTGCCAGCATCCTCTACATCGTCGCCATGGTGGTCGGACTCGCGTCGGTCGCGTTCGTCCTCCGCGGGGCCACAGAAGGCGCCCAGCTGACGCGCTCCGACGGCAGGCTCACGTCCCGCGCGTGAGCCTCGCCAGCTCGTCTGGGGTCGCCTGCGCGCCCGTCCCGCCCCGGCCGCGCACCGAGAGCGATCCCGCCACGGCCGCCCAGCGCAGTCGCTCTTCCTCGGTCGGGACGGCTGCGAGCATCGCGGCGAGGTAGCCGGCGTCGAAGCTGTCGCCCGCGCCCGTCGTATCCACGACGTCCAGCACGAGGCCGGGAGCTGTCGCGATCGTGGCGCCGTCTTCGAACGCGACGCCGCCGTCGGCTCCGGCCTTCACCACCACCCGGCAGCCCAGCGCGGACAGCCCGGATGCTGCGTCATCGAGCCCGCTGACCTCCCTGCCGAGCACGGCCGCGCCAATGGCAAGCGCCTCCTCGCGGTTGGGGAGGAAGATCGCGACGCGGCGAAGCACGTCGGCCAGTCCTCCCCACTCCTCTGCAGGGTCCCAGTTCGTGTCGAGGCTGACCGTGGCTCCGGTCGCCGCGATGGCGTCGAGCAGAGCGGGCAGCCCCGCCGCGAGGCCGGGCTGCAGAAAGTAGGACGCGACGTGCACATGGCGCGGACGGAACGTGGCGACCGCCGCGAGCACCGCATCCGGAGTGAGGGCGGGGATCGTGCCCGGCAGCGTCAGGATCGCCCTGTCCCCCGGCTCGGACAGCACCACCGACAGACCGGTCGGCAACGCGGAGCTCGTCTCGACGGCCGCGTCGTCCACGCCGGCCTCGCGCAACCGGTCGCGCACGAACGCGCCGAACTGGTCGTCGCCGACCACGGCGGCGAGCGCCGTCCGCAGGCCGAGCCTCGCCAGCCCGCAGGCCACGATCGCCGCGCTCCCGCCGAGCAGCAGGTCGGCCGTGTCGAAGAAGCTGCTCCGCCTGGCCGAAGCGGGGAACCGTGTCCCCGGTGAGGAGCAGGTCGGGGTTGGCGTCCCCGACCACGAGGACATCAACGGGTGGACGGTCCGCGCTCACCCTTTCAGCCCGGAGAACGTCATCGTCGCGATGAACTGGCGCTGCGCGAACAGGAAGAACAGGATCAGCGGCAGCGTGGCGATCACGTTGCCCGCCATGATCAGGCTCCAGTCCGTCTGGTGGGCTCCCTGGAAGTTCGCGATGCCCAGCTGCAGCGTGAACGATGACTGATTGTTGATCGCGATGAGCGGCCAGACCAGGTCGTTCCAGGCGCCGAGCAGAGTGAAGATCGCGAGGGTCGCGAGTGCAGGACGGGCGAGCGGGAGGACGATCCTGAAGAAGATCTGCCAGCGGTTGCAGCCGTCGATCGCCCCGGCCTCCTCCAGCTCGGCCGGCAGGCTGAGGAAGAACTGCCGCATCAGGAAGATCCCGAACGCCGTCGCCAGCCACGGCACGATCGCTGCTCCCAGACCGTTCAGGAGACCGAGCTTGGCGAAGAGGATGTATGTCGGGATCATCAGCAGCTGCGTCGGGATCATGATGGTCGCGAGGATCATCAGGAAGCCGAAGTTGCGCCCGGCGAACTTCAGACGTGCGAAGCCGTAGCCCGCCAGCGAGCACAGGACGATGTTGGAGACGATCGCCGTCGCCGACACGATCACCGTGTTGCCCAGCCAGAGCAGGATGTCCGTCTGGCCGAACAGTTTGACGTAGCCGTCGATGGTGAAGTGCGACGGCACGAACGGCGGCGGGAACGCCACGAGCTCCTTGGCCGGCGAGAACGACGCGAGCGCCATCTGCAGGAACGGCACCAGGAACAGGATCGCGATGGGGAACAGCACGAAGTGCCACCCGCTCATCTTGATGCGCCTGCCTGCGCCACGGACCGTGTCCCGTGCCACCTGGTCGGAGGCCTGCGAGACCTCGTCGAGAATCGTCGCCATCAGAACGCCTCCGAGCCCCGGCGTCGCTGGATGACCACGACGCCGATCGTGATGAGCAGGGTGGCCGCGAAGAGCACATACGCGGCGGCCGACCCGTAGCCGAACTGCAGGGCGTGGAACGCCTTGTCGTAGAGGAAGTAGACGATCGTCCTCGTCGCATCCAATGGCCCGCCGCGCGTCGTGGTGTACACGAGATCGAACAGCTGGATGGCCTGGATGGTCTGCCAGATGCAGACGAACACCGTCACGGGAGCCAGCTGTGGCCAGACGATGCGCCAGAACGTCTGCCACGGGTTGGCCCCGTCGATGCGCGCCGCCTCGATGAGGTCGGCAGGCACATCCTGCAGGGCGGCCAGGTAGATCACGGTGGTGAACGCCGCCGAGCCCCACAGCGACATGATCGCGATGACCAGCATGGCCTGGTGCGGATCGTCGAGCCAGCCCTGCTGCGGCAGGTGCAACACCCGCAGGATGTTGTTGACCAGCCCGAACTGCGGGCTGAACAGGTAGGTCGAGAGGATGCCGGTGGAGGCCGCCGATGCGACGAACGGGACGAAGATCGCCGTGCGATAGAACCCCATCCACCGGATGCGCCTGTTCAGGGCGACGGCGAGGAACAGGCCGAGCAGCACGGAGGCCGGCACGAACAGCACCGTGAAGCCGAGCGTGTTGAGGACGGAGTTGCCGAAGTCGGCGTCCGTCACCAGGTTGGCGTAGTTCTCGCCGCCGACCCAGGTGGCTTCGCTGAAGCCGTCCCAGCTCTGGAAGGAGAGGACGAACGCCCACAGGGCGGGGAAGATCGAGAGCCCCAGGATGATGATGGTCGCGGGGGCGACGAACCCCCAGCCGGTCAGCGACGCCGTGAATCCTGGTCGCTTCGCCCGGCGCCGCCGGGTGGCGTCGGAGGACGCACCCGGCCGGCCGAGCGTCGATGCAGTACTGCCTGTCATCAGTGGGCTCCGCTACTTCTTGCTCAGCGCCTGGTCGGCGACCTTCGCCGCCTGTTCGAGCGAGCTCTTCGGCTCGCCGTCGCCCTGCAGCACGGAGGAGATCGACTTGCCGATGGCCACGGAGAGGGCTGCGTAGCCCGTCGACGTCGGGCGTGTGTTCTTCACGTTCGCCGAGTTGGCGACGAAGACCTCGTAACCCGGGAACGCTGCCGCCTCCTTCTTCACGGCGTCGGAGTCGGCCTCCGACGAGCGAAGCGGCAGGTTGCCGAGAGCCACGTTGAACCGCTCGTCCTGTTCGGCGGAGGTGAGCCACTGGGCGAACTGGGTGGCCCAGTATGCGCGGTTCTTGTCCTTGTGGTCGAACAGCGCCCAGATGTCCGGGCCGGACACGGTCTGGTGATCGCCGTTCGTGCCTGGCAACTGCACGACTCCGTACTTCGTGCCTCCGGTCTTCAGGTCGGAGAGCTGCCACGGGCCGGAGGTGATCATCCCGATGCGGTTGCTGGTGAAGAGCTGGCCGAACTTGGTGTCCGTCTGGTCGAGGTAGACGCTCTTGTCGTTCACGGCCATCGACTGGAGGAAGGTCAGTGCGTCGACACCGGGCTGGGAGGCGAACTCCGACTTCGTGCCCGCGTCGTTCAGGATCTTCCCGCCGTTCTGCCACAGGTGCGGCCAGAACTGCCAGGTCGTCTCCTCGCTTCCGGAGACGGAGTATCCGTAGCCGTAGACGTGGTTCGCCGTGTCGGTCAGCTTCTTCGCCGCGGTGCGGAAGTCATCCCAGGTCCAGTCGGCCGTCGGGTACGCAAGCCCTGCCTTGTCGAACAGGGTCTTGTTGTAGAGCAGCCCGATGTTGTCCACCACGGCCGGGAACCCGATGACCTTCTTGCCGCTGGGCTGCGCGGTGCCGCGGGCAGCCTCGGTGAACTCGTCCCATTTGACGTCCGGCTTCTTCACATCGGCGGAGATGTCGAGGGTGCGGCCCGACGACTCCAGCTGGCCCGCCCACGACCCGAACGCGTACGACATGTCGGGATACTGGTCCCCCGCGAACCCCGCAGAGAGCTTCTGCAGCAGCTGGTCGGTCGACGAGGCCCCCGGCGAGATGTCGATACTGACGTTCGGGTGGAGCTTCTCGAACTCCTTCGCCAGCGACTCGACGATCTTCTCCGCCGCGTCGGACTGACCTGACCACACCTGGATGTTCGTCTTGGCCTTCGTGTCGAGCGTCGTCGCGCCCTGCGAGCCGCTGCATCCGGCCAGGGCGGTCACCACGGCCGCCGCGGCCAGGATGCCGGTGGTGCGGAGTATCCGCTTCGTGAGTGGAGTCATCATCGTCGGTTCCTCTTCTCGGTGCTGCTGTTCGGGATGTTCGGGATGTTCGGGGCTGGGTCAGCCGAGCACGATGGAGCGCGTCAGGAGACGCGGGTTGTCCGGGTCGAGTCCGCGCTGCTCGGCGATCGCGACCGCGAGGCGCTGCGCATCGGCGAGTTCCACGAGCGGGTCGCCGGTGGAACTGCGGACGAGGGCTCCCGTGCGTTCGATGTCGGCGATCAGGCTCGGCTCGGCATCCCCCAGGATCCAGACGATCGAGCGCTCGTCCGCGACGGCGAGCGGGCCGTGCCGGTAGTCGAGCGCCGGGTACGACTCCGACCAGGCCTGCGCCGCCTCCCTGATCTTGAGCGCGGCCTCCTGCGCGAGTCCATACGTCCAGCCGCTGCCGAGGTAGACGAAGTGGGAGAGCGCGCCGGTCTCGATGTCGAGCGGGGCGGCGAGGCGCGCATCCACTTCGTCCGGCAGCCCGGCGACGTCTTCGCCGAGGGCGTGTCGCGCCAGCAGCAGGAACGTGGTGGGGAAACGGGTCTGCACGACGGACTTCTCGTCGGCGAAGTCGAGCAGCAGCACGTCGTCGACCCGCGCGGCGAGGGGCGAGTCCGCGACGCCGGTGACGGCGATCGTGCGGACCCCGGCCGGGAGCACGTCCAGAGCCTCGATCACCTCGGTCGTCGTCCCGGAGCGGCTGAGCAGCACGACGGCGTCGTAGTCGCGCCACGGCCAGGGCTCCGACGCGTACGCCGCGTCGGTCACGCCGAATCCGGCGCGCTCGCGCAGTGCGGCGTACGACTCGGCGAGGAAGGCGCTCGTGCCGCAGCCGAGAACCAGGACGCGTGAGCCCGGCAGGGCGAGCAGCTCGTCTGCGATGGCAGATCTGCTCTCAAGGGCCTCCCGCCAGATGGCCGGCTGACTGGCGATTTCGATGGACGTCAATGACACGTGGTGCTCCTGCGGGTCTGGGGAGTTGCAGCGCGGCAGCGCGCGCTGGCTTCATCCTTGATGGGAAGTGAGCGATTGACAATCACAATGCGCATATCGCTCACTCGGTGTGATTGTTTGTTACAGGGAGGTTTCGGCGGTCCCGCCCAGCGCGACCGGAAGGAGCGCCGCGTGGCGTGCGGTGAGCTCGTCGCAGAGCTCCCAGATCTGCTCCGGGGTGAGCGACGACGACGCGTTGGGGTCGGTCAGCACGGCGCGGCGGACCAGCTCGGGGTCGCCGGTCCTCGCGGCCTCGATCGCCAGCTCGGCGACCGAGAGGTACGTGCGGTTGAGCGCCGCCCCCTGCACGGGGATGGCGCCGAACGGCAGTGGATGCACGCCATCCGCATCCACCCGGCTCGGCACCTCGACCACCGCGCCCTCCGGCAGGTTGTCGATCAGCCCGCGGTTGACGACGTTCGCGTGGATGATGCGTTCGGTGCCCGTGATGATCGAGTGGATGACCTGCGGGGCGTACTCCGCGGCGCCGTCCTCCAGCTCCAGGTCGGCTCCGGCGGCGAGCGCCGCCTTCGCGTGCTCGAACTCGGCGACGTTCTCCTCGGAGATGCCGATGTACTGCAGCGGGTCGATCCGGAAGCGTTCGATCTGCTCCGGTGAGCGCAGGAACCAGTCCAGGTACTCGGAGGAGTGCTCGCTCGTCTCGGTCGGGTAGAACCCGATGCGCCGGAAGATCTCGACGCGGACGCGCCGCTGAAGCTCAGGGTCCTTCTCGATCGCGGCACGGAGCAGCGGGTAGAGGTCTTCTCCGTCGCGCGACCACTCGACGAGCCACGCCTGGTGGTTCACCCCGGCCGCGCGGTAGTGGGTGCCCTCCATCGGCACGCCGATCAGTTCGCAGAGGTCGTGAACGGTCCAGTAGACGCTGTGGCAGAGTCCGACGGTCTTGATGCCGGGGGCGACGACGGACATCCACCAGACGTTCATCGCCATCGGGTTGGTGTAGTTGAGGAACCAGGCGTCGGGGCAGAGCTCGGTCATGTCGGCTGCGATGCCGGAGAGCACGGGGAAGGTGCGCAACCCGCGGAAGACGCCGCCGACGCCGGTGGTGTCGCCGATCGTCTGCAGGAGTCCGGCTGCGGCGGGGACCTCGAGGTCGATGCGCGTAGCGTCGATGCCGCCCACCTGGATCATGTTGATGACGAAGTCGGCGCCGGTGAGGGCCGCGCGGCGGTCCAGGGTCGCGACGATCTCCGCGTCGCGGCCGAACCGCGAGGCGACCTGCTCCGCGGTGCCGCGGGCGACCTCCAGGCGTTCCCGGTCGATGTCGTGGAGCACGATGCGCAGGGTCGGGAGGTCGTCGAACCGGAACAGGTCGGCGAGGAGCTGGCGGGTGAAGACGACGCTACCCGCGCCGAGGAAAACAATCTGTGGCATGGAGCGATCCTGCGGTACTGTGTCAACTCTGCGCAACAGAATGAGCGAATCGCGAATAAAGTGCTCAGAACGATTGATCGTTTCAGTCGACGACGCCGAAAGGTCCGCCTATGCTGCCTCCGACCACCGAATCCCTCATCGCGCGCGTCACCACCGGGCGACGCGCCGAGCGCCTGGTCGCCATCCTGGATCTGGTCACCGATCACGGCACCATCAGCCTGAGCGAGCTGTCGGAGACGCTGGGCATCTCCGCCGCGACCGCCCGCAGAGACCTCTCCGATCTGGCCGACCAGAGCCTCCTGCTGCGCACCCACGGCGGCGCCTCCGCCCTCGAACGCCGCCGAGAGCTCCCCGTCGTCCTCCGCGACACCCGCTTCCAGGATGCGAAACGCGCCATCGCCCGCGCGATGGTGCGTCGCCTCCCCTCGGAGCGCTACGTCGTCGCCCTGGGCGGCGGGACCACCACGGCGAGCGTCGCCAGGGCGCTCGCCAACCACCGGGACATCACCGTGGTGACGAACTCGCTCACCATCGCAAACCTGCTCTCCGGCTACGCGGGCGTCCGCCTCGCCATGACGGGCGGCTTTCTGCGCCCCGAGTCGCTCGAACTCGTCGGCGCCCTCGCCGAGAGCACCTTCAACGCCGTCAACGTCGGCACCGCCATCCTCGGAGCTGACGGCGTCAGCGCGTCCGCGGGGGTCACCACGCACGACGAGACGGAGGCCCGCACCAACCGGGCGATGGTCGCGAAGGCCCAGCGCACGGTGGTCGTCGCCGACGGCTCGAAGCTCGGCACCGTCGCGCTCGCCCAGATCGCGGACGCGTCGGAGATGGAACTGCTCATCACGGACAGCTCCGCCGACCCGGACGAACTGGAGCGGCTGCGCTCGGCGGGCGTCCAGATCGTGATCGCGGACGAGGAGTGACCGTCGTGATCGCGGACGAGGAGTGACCGGGATGCGCGTTGGGATCCTCGGCACCGGCTCGATGACCAGGGGCATCGGCACCCGGCTCGTCCTGGCCGGCCACGCTGCCGTTATCGGCAGCAGGGACCCTCTGCGGGCAGCGGAGCTCGCGCACGAGATCGATGGGGAGGCTCGCGGCGCCGGCTATCGGGAGGCGGCGGCCTGCGAGATCGTCATCGTCGCGGTCCACGACCCTGTGGCGATCGACCTGGTCGCCGAGCTCAGCGACCCCCTCCACGGCGCCGTGCTGATCGACCTCGGCAACCCGCTCGATCCCCCGCACTGGGAGAGCCGCTACTCCAGCGGCCCCTCGCTCGCCGAGCGGATCGCGGAGGCCGCTCCCGGCGCACGCGTTGTCAAAGCCTTCAACACGGTCTACGCCGAACTCCTCGCCGTTCCCGCGCCCGCCGATGCCGAGCCGCCGCAGACCTTCGTCGCGTCCGACGATCCGGAGGCGAAGGCGCTCGTCATCGCGCTCGCCGCCGAACTGGGCCTCACGCCGGTGGATGCGGGCCCGCTGCGGATGGCCAGGCACCTTGAGGCTGTGGCCGGGTTCGAGGTCGCGTTGGTGTCCGCCGGTTTCGCCCCCGCGGTCGCCGTGCGGCTGTCAGCCGTGCACTGACTCCGTCGCGGGTGCGCGCAGGCCCGCCAGCAGGAGTCGCACCATCCGTTCCGCGCGCGGTGAGGTCGGTGCGCCGCCCGGCTCCCCGCCGTGGCAGAGGTTGGCGACGGCACCCAGGAACTCGGTCGCCTCCACCTCCTGCACGACGTCCCCGGACGCGCGGGCAGCCGCGAGAAGTCGCTCCAGTGTCGGCGACAGCCGCGTCGCGAAGTACTCGGCGAGCGGCTCGTACGCAGGATCGCCCGAGTGGAGCGCGGCAGCGAGCCCGCGCTTCGTCGCGACGAACCCGGTGTACCGCATGATCCAGCGGTCGAGCGCCTCCCCCGGCTGGTAGGCGGCTTCGAGGTCGATCGCGTCGTCTGCGCAGGCGTCGATCTCGCGGCGGAACACCGCCGAGATCAGGTCGGAGCGGAGCGGGAAGTGGCGGTAGAGCGTGCCCACCCCGACACCGGCGCGCTCCGCGATCGACCGGACCGGCGCATCCACACCGGACTCGGCGAAGACCGCCTTCGCGGCCTCGACGATGGTCACCACGTTCTGCCGGGCGTCGGCGCGTTTCGGGCGGTCCGCGGTGGCGGGCATGGGGTCGCTCCTCTGGCGGACGGCACGCTTCGCGTGTACAGTCTGTGTAAACGGAACGTCGTTCCGCTTAGGGTCGGTTCTAACCGGAATGATGTTCCGATTGATCGATTCTACGGGAGCGGCGGGGCCGCTGTCACGATTCACACCCGCGAGGAGCAGAAAATCATGCAGTACAGAACTCTTGGCCGCACCGGCATCCAGGTCACCCCGTTCGCGCTCGGCGCGATGATGCTCGGGTCGCTTGGGAACCCCGACCGGGCCGAGGGCGTCCGGATCATCCACCGGGCACTCGACGCCGGGATCAACTTCGTCGACACCGCCGACCGCTACGGCGACTCGGAGGAGGTCGTCGGCGAGGCACTGAAAGGCCGCCGCGACGATGTCGTGCTCGCCACCAAGTTCTGGGGTCCGGTCGACGACGACCTCAACCACCGTGGCGCCTCCCGCCGCTGGATCGTCCAGGCGGTCGAGCGGTCGCTCCGCCGCCTCCAGACCGACCACATCGACCTGTACCAGTTGCACCGGCCGGACACCGACACGGACATCGACGAGACACTCTCCGCGCTCACCGACCTCGTGCGCCAGGGCAAGGTCCGTGCGATCGGATCGTCGTCCATGCGCGGCTCCGAGATCGTCGAAGCCCAGTGGATGTCCGAGCGCCGCGGTTTCGAACGGTTCCGCACCGAGCAGCCCAACTACTCCATCCTCGACCGCGAGATCGAGCGGGAGATCCTGCCGGTCGCCCAGCGCTACGGCATGGGCACCCTCGTCTACAGCCCGCTCGCCGGCGGCACCCTGACCGGCCGCTACCGGGCCGGGCAGGACAACGACAACTTCCGGTCGTCTCGCACCGGGATGCAGCACTTCCGGGATGAGCGGCGCCTCGCGGCCGTCGAGCAGCTGATCGCACTGGCGGACGAGGTGGGCGTGAAGCTCACCCACCTGGCCATGGCCTTCGTGATCGCGCACCCGGGCGTGACCTCCGCGATCGCGGGCCCCCGGACGATGGACCAGCTCGAGGACACGCTTGCCGGGGTCGACGTCGCACTCTCCGACGACGTGCTCGACCGGATCGACGCGATCGTCCCGCCCGGTGAGAGCATCGGCGCTATGGACATGGTCTATCGGGGACCGGAGGTGGCGGACGCCTCACTCCGGCGCCGCCCGAACCGCGAGCGTTCGGCGGAGTGACGGCGTCCATCGCGTAAGGCGTCGCCCTCGGCTCACCCCTGCGCGAAGAGGTCGCCCTCGACTCACGCCTGCGCGAAGAGGAGGTCGACTCCCGCGAGGAAACGCTCCTTGTCGAACTCCGGGATGACGGTCTGCTGCAGTGCGAGTCCTTGCAGAAGGGCGAGCATCGCAGGAAGGATCGTCTCCGCCCACTGCGACGCCGCATCCGGAGCCATGCCTCTGGCTTGCTGCGCCCACCTCGTGAGCGGCGCGAAGAGCGTGGAGGTGAGCGCTGCGAATGCACTCGTCGCTACCTCCGCATACTCCGGGTCGGTGGCCGCCTCGCTCCAGAGCTGGAGCACGATCGTCCTGGTGCGCGGTCGGCGGGAGAAGTCGGAGTCGAGCACCCTCAGCAGGTTCGAGGGTGAAATGGGTCCGTCGAGACTGGCCGCGTCGATCCCCGACGACCGCCCTGCCCCTTCGCGTCGAACGGCGGCCAGCGCGAGCTCCTGCTTGCCATCGAAGTAGACGTAGATCGCACCAGCAGACAGCCCGGACTCGGCGATGACATCGGTCATCGTCGTGGCGTGGATGCCGTTCCTGATGAAGCAGGCGATCGCGGCATCGATGATCTGATCCCTCCGTGCTTCGCGATACGCCTCGGTTACCTTGGGCACCGGCCACCCCTTTCCGATTGCATCCTATGCGAAGTTCAACTATAAAGAACGAGTATTCGTTTTTTAGTCGAACCAGGAGATTACGATGACGTCGCCAGAAACACCAGGGCAAGCAGCACCAGCTGCGCCCCACACTCCGTGGCTGCGCGCAGGGGTCCTCGGTGTCCTGCTCTCGGCCGTGGTGTGCGTAATCGTGCTCGCGTTCTCGTGGCCGAGCGCCACCGTCAACCCGCAGAACGTGCCGGTCGTGATCGCTGGCCCCGCTCAGGCGGTCGATCAGGTGAAGACCACTCTCGACAAGCAGGCCGACGGAGCATTCGACCTGATCGTCGTGTCCGATCGCGCGGCCGCCGTGTCGAAGATCAAGACCCGCGACGCCTACGGCGCGATCATCCTCGGCACCACTCCGGAGGTCCTGACCGCGTCGGCCGCCGGCGCCGCCACCAACCAGCTCATGACGCAGCTGCACACCCAGCTCGAGACGCAGGCGCAGGCCCAGGCGGCCGCGGCAGCGAAGGCCGCCGGGTCCCCGACGGTGCCGACGGTGACCGTGCCTCTGACGGACGTCGTCCCCCTGGTCAGCACCGACCCGCGCGGCGTCGGGCTGACGGCTGCCGCTCTTCCCCTGGTGTTCGGCGGAATGATCGGCGGCATCGGCATCACGTTCGCGGTCAGCGGAGCGTGGCGTCGTGTCGTGTCCCTCTTCACGTATGCCGTCGTGGGCGGCCTCGCCATCGCCGGGATCATGCAGGGCTGGTTCGGTTTCCTCGGTGGCTCATACTGGGCCAACGCCGGCGCCTTCGCGCTCACCCTCCTCGCGATGGGAGCGACGATCGTCGGATTCGCCTCGTTGCTCGGCCGCATCGGCGTCGCCGTCGGGCCGGTGCTCTTCATGCTCATCGGCAACCCGATCTCGGGGGCGGCGTTCCCGAAGGAGTTCCTTCCCGTCCCCTGGGGCGCGATCGGCCAGTTCCTGCCCCCGGGAGCCGGCATCTCTCTCCTGCGGGACACGTCATACTTCCATGACGCCAACCCCGCATTCCCGATCCTCGTGCTGACCGCATGGGCCGTGGGCGGCCTCATCCTCATCGTCATCGGCCACTTCCGCGACCAGGGTCGCTTGGCCATCGAGGAGAACCCCGCCGATGTCGAAGCAGAGGCGGTCCTCGCCTGAACACTCCGCCGGCCGCAGAGCCGGCGACCTGACCGCCACCATCGGTCGAGCCTTGCGGAGAGGCCCGACCGATGGTGGCGTTTTTGCACAGGAAGAAGGCCCGAGACGGCGAGATCGTGCGCCTTTCCGGCTAGGGCGACACGGTCGGTAGTGCACATCCGGGGAGGTAATGTCATCGATGTGAAGCTCGCCGCACCCGCTTTCGTCTGCATCGTCGTCCTCGCCCTTGCCGGTTGCAGCATGTCTTCCGCCAGCGCGCCGACCGCATCCAAGGCCTCGGCCAGCGCCGCGTCCAGCGCCCCGGCACCTGACCCGAGTCCGAGCGTCGTCGACGGGCTACCCGCCAATTGCGACGCGTTCTTCTCCGGCCAGAAGACGTTCATCTCACCGGATGGTTCGCTGGTGCTCAATCCGACGTGGAAGTCAGGGCCGGGCGAAGCGCGATCCGTCTCGGTTGGTTACGGCACGTACGACCCGACGCTGGCGGGCATGCTGTCGACCGATCCGGGCATGATCTGCGATTGGGCTCCCCCCACCGGCCCCAGCACCACGTTCCTCACCACTCAGCTGCGTCACGTTGATGACGCGACCGAACAAGCCGCGATCACGAGATTGAACGAACTCGGCTGGACGTGCACCGCTGAGTACGGTGGCCAGTGGTGCCTGACGGACGACTCGCACACTGGGGTTTCCATCGGCGAGTCCCAGTTCCTCGGGCAAGGCATCTGGCTCGCCTCGGACTGGAACAACGCCGGACCCGATACCTACACACCGAGGCTCCTTCACATCCTGTTCGGCTGAAAGCAGCGAATGGCCGGCGAACAGATGACAAGCCCGATCAGCGGGCATGAAAAAAGCCCCGAGATGGCGAGATCTCGGGGCCAGTAGCGGGAGCGGGACTCGAACCCGCGACACCACGATTATGAGCCGTGTGCTCTAACCACCTGAGCTACCCCGCCGCTGCCTCCCGCTGTCTAACGCGGGAGGAGGGAGCCCCCTGTGGGAATCGGACCCACTACCTCTTCCTTACCAAGGAAGTGCTCTACCAATGAGCTAAGGGGGCGAAGCCTGCGCTGAGCTTCCGCTCCGCGTTTTTTGGCAACCGTACGAGGATACCATCCGCGCGAGGGTGTTTTGTACACGCGGACGGGCACCGGACCGAGGCACCCCACACCGGTGCGGCGACGGCGTCGAATTCCCTCCACAACCCCGCCACCGCCTAACGCGAGATGCCAGTATCTGCGCCGTATCCCGGGCGTTTCGTGACAGTTACTGGTATCTCGCCGCGACCAGGCGGTGGAGGGCGCGGGTGCCGACGCCTCAGGCGGCTTCGCGCTCCTCCGAGGCGCCCGAGAGCGCATCCAGTTCGTCGGCGGTGAGGTCGAGGGTCACCGAGGCGAGCAGGTCGGGGAGCTGGTCGAGTGTGCGGGCGCTGGCGATCGGGGCGACGACCGTCGGCTGGGCCGCGAGCCAGGCGAGGGCGACGGAGGCGACCGATGCGCCGTGTGCCTCCGCGACCGTGTCCAGGGCGTCGAGCACCGAACGGCCGCGGTCGTCGAGGTACTTCGACGCTCCGGCTGCGCGGGCGCTGTCGACCGTGACGCCGTCGCGGTACTTTCCGGTGAGGAAGCCTGCGGCGAGCGCGAAGTAGGGCACGACGCCGAGGTTCTCGCGCTCCGCCAGCGCACGGTACTTCTCTTCGTAGTCGCGCTCGACCAGGTTGTAGTGGGGCTGCAGGGCGACCGCGCGGTGCAGGCCGTTCGCCTCGGTGATGCTGAACCACTCCTCGATGCGCTCCGGCGAGTAGTTGGAGATGCCGATGTAGCGGACCTTCCCGGCGTCGACCAGGCCGGACAGTGCCGAGACGGTTTCCTCCAGCGGAACCGTCTGGTCGTCGAAGTGGGCGTAGTAGAGGTCGATGTGGTCGCTGCCGAGGCGTTCGAGGGAGGCGTCGGCGGCGCGCAGGATGTTGTCTGCCGCGAGCCCCTTGAAGTCGGGGTGCTGGCTGACCTTGGTGGCCAGCACGATGTCGTCGCGGTTGCCGCGCGCCTGGAACCACTGGCCGAGGATGCGCTCGCTGTCGCCGCCCGTGTTGCCAGGCACCCACGCCGAGTATCCGTCTGCCGTGTCGACGAAGTTGCCTCCGGCGCCGACGTAGCCGTCGAGCACGTCGAACGACGTTGCCTGGTCGGCCGTCCAACCGAAGACGTTGCCTCCGAGCGAGAGCGGGAAGACCGAGAGGTCGGACGATCCGATGGTGCGGCGCGGTGCTGTCATTCGTGGTTCTCCTTCGATGGGCGTCGATTGACGGTGCTCTCACGCTAACGCGGGGTGTCTGGCGCTATTCCGGGATCGGATGAAGATGTGGAAATGTTGCGCGGAGTTCGTACTGTGGAGGGATGGACACCACCGAGCGCGGAGGAATCGGACACCGTGGGGAAAACGGAGACCGCGCAGACAGCCGAGACAGCGGCGGCCGCGCCGACCTCTTCGCCGACTGTGCGCGCTGCGTCGGCCTGTGCTGCGTGGCTCTCGCGTTCGCCCGCTCGTCCGAGTTCGCGTTCGACAAGGCGGCCGGCGAGCCGTGCGTCAACCTCGCCGACGACCACCGCTGCGGGATCCACCCGGAACTGCGCGAACGCGGGTTCAGCGGATGCACGGTGTTCGATTGCTTCGGGGCGGGTCAGCAGGTCACTCAGCACACCTTCGGCGGCGGCGACTGGCGCGAACGACCGGAACTCCGCGGCGAGATGTTCGCCGTGTTCCCGATCGTGCGTCAGCTTCACGAACTGCTCTGGTACCTCGACGAGGCCATCCGGATGCCCGCCGCCGCTCCCCTGCGCCCGCAGCTCAGCGCTGCCCGCGACGAGGTCGCTCTGGTCGCCGCCGCACCGGCCGATCGCATCCTGAGCATCGAGGTGGACGAGCTTCGCGCTCCGGCCGCCGAGCTGCTGCGCGCGGCGAGCCGCCTCACTCGCGAGGCCGCGACCGTGCCGACGTCTGCGCGCCGTGACCCCCGCATCGCCCCCGGCGCCGACCTGCTCGGCGCCGACCTCTCCGGCCGCGACCTCCGCGGTGCGGAACTGCGCGGGGCTCTCCTGATCGCTGCCGACCTGAGCGGCGCCGACCTCTCCGACGCCGAGCTCATCGGCGCCGACCTCCGCGACGCGAACCTCTGCGGCGCCGACCTGCGCACGGCGATCTATCTCACGCAGGTGCAGGTTAATGCGGCGCGAGGGGATGCGCGCACGCGCCTCCCCGACGGCGTGCAACGGCCGTCGCACTGGGCCGGCTGAGAGCCGGGCGGCCAGCCCTCCTCGTGACCACGACCGGCCCGCGATGCCCCCGGCGACGCCACAGCGGCCGGCCCGCAACCACCCCCCGGCTACTCCGTCACAACCCCCGGCAGCGCCCACGCCGTGAACACGGGCCCGCGCGACGTGAACCGGATGCCGTCATCCCCGACCGCGACAGAAGCATCCCCCACCAGTCGTTGCGCCTCCGCGATCCCCGCCACCGCATCCACGTCGAGCACGAACGACGCATCAGCCCTCGCTGCGAGCACGAGCACCGACTCGTCCTCCGCCTCGCGCACGAAAGCGAGCGCGTCGTCGCCGACGTGCAGCCACCGCATCCCGCCGCCGTTGAGCGCCGGGTGGGCGCGCCGCAGCCCGATGAGGCTCGCGTACAGCTCGACCGAGTCCGCCGCCGACGTGTTCTCCGTGCCCCACGGCAGCGGGGTCCGCGACGCCTCCCCGTCGATCCCGGTCAGGCCGAACTCGTCGCCGGCGAACACCACCGGGATGCCCGGCAACGTCACGGACAGACCGAGGGCGACCGGAACGGTGCCCGGCTTCGCTTCGGTCAGGAACCGCGGGGTGTCGTGGGTGTCGAGCGCGTTCATCGTGCCGAGCCGCGTCCGCCAGGGGAACCCGGCGGTGAACTGCCGGTGCGCCGCGAAGAACTGTTCGCCCGTGTATGTGGGGATCGTCCCGAACGGAAGCCCGAAATAGCTGGACTCCCTACCCTCCTCCGACAGCCACCCCCAGACCGGCCTGGTGAAGTTCGCGTAGGTCATCGCGCCGTGCCAGGCGTCGCCCTGGAAGTCACTCGACGCGTCGTTCGTCGACTCGCCCAGCAGGATCGTGTCCGGGTTGACCGCCAGCATGGTCGCGCGGATCATCCGGCGGACGGACTCGTTGAGGTCCTGATCCCCGTACCGTCCCGTCATGTTGGCGACGTCGATGCGCCAGCCGTCGAGCCCGTACGGCTGCTGCAGCCAGCGGCCGACCACCGAGTCCGGGCCGTCGATGAACCGGCGCCGCAGCTCGTTCGAGTTCCAGTTCAGCTTGGGCAGGCTGGGGACGCCGAGCCAGGAGACGTACTGGGTGTGCTCCTCGTTCAGCCAGAGGAAGAACTCGCTCTCCGGAGCATCCGGGTTGCCGTAGGCCGCCTGGAACCACTCGTGGCCGTTGCCGCAATGGTTGGAGGTGAGGTCGCCGATCACGCGCAGCCCGCGCTCGTGCGCGGCGGCGGTGAGACGCGCGAGCGCCTCGTCGCCGCCGAGCAGCGGATCGACCATCGCGAAGCTGGCGGCGTCGTAGCGGTGGTTGGACCTGCCGGGGAAGACCGGGGTGAGGTAGATCGTGGAGATGCCGAGCCGTTCGAGGTGGTCGAGGTGCTCGATCACCCCGTCGAGGTCGCCGCCGTAGAACTGTTGCGCGCGTCCGGGAGGCACGTCGTCGACGGGGTCCGACCAGGATGCGGGGATCGCCCAGTCCGGCAGCGCCCTCGCGTCGGCGGCTGCCGAGCGCGCGAACCGGTCGGGGAAGACCTGATAGAGCACGGTCTCCTTCACCCAATCCGGAGGCGCGGAGTACGTGACCAGCTTGAAGTCTTCGGCGTCGAGCGTTTCGATGTCGTGCACGCCCGTCGCGTTCACCCACACCTTGCGGCCGTCCGTCCTCGAAATGAGGAATCGGTAGCCGTGCACCGGGTTCTCGACGATGACCGTCGCCTCCCACCAGTCCCAGCCGTCGGAGGAGCGGATGAGCTGCGCGTCGGTGAACCGCGGCTCGTGGTCGGGATTCGAGCGGGTGCGCACCGCCTCCACTGCTCCCCAGGTGCGCGGGATGCGGAGGCGGACCTGCACCTGATCGCCGAGCGACGGCTCTGGGTCGAGACGTGAACGGGCGAACCGTCGTGATGGGGAAGGTGGAACGACGCGACCGACATCTGAGACTCCCGGCTGTGAGACGCCGACGATGCACTTCTGCAGAACGAGGAACAGCGCCATCACCGGAAGCACGGAGAGCACCGCGCCCGCAGCGAAGATATCGCACATCAACCACAAAGCGGAGGCGGATACCATATCCGTGAGCGCCGACGATGCCGCCATCCGAGCCCCTCCCGAGACAGGTGATCACCATCACGCCCACAACTTCCTCGCACGACAGCGCCTCCAGCGCGTCCACTGAGCCGACCGCATCCACCAGCGCACTCGCGCCCAGCACGCCGGGCAGGGAGTGGTGGCGCTCTGCGGTGATCTACCAGGTGTACCCGCGCTCCTTCGCCGACGCGAACGGCGACGGCATGGGCGACCTGCCCGGCATCACCGACCGGCTGCCCGCCCTGCGCAGCCTGGGCGTCGACGCGGTGTGGCTCTCCCCCTTCTTCACGTCGCCGCAGAACGACGGCGGATACGACGTCGCCGACTACTGCGACGTCGACCCGCTTTTCGGGACGCTCGCCGACTTCGACGCGATGCTGCAGCGCGCACACAGCCTCGGGCTGCGCGTCATCATCGACATCGTCCCCAACCACAGCTCCAGCCACCACGTCTGGTTCCAGGAGGCGCTCGCCGCAGCTCCCGGCAGCGTCGAGCGCGAGCGCTACATGTTCCGCGACGGCAAGGGCGAGAACGGCGAGCTTCCGCCGAACAACTGGGAGTCGATCTTCGGCGGCGCGGCCTGGACCCGCGTGACCGAGCCAGACGGCACGCCCGGCCAGTGGTATCTGCACCTGTTCGACAAGTCGCAGCCCGACCTCAACTGGGAGAACCCGTGGGTGTGGGAGCAGTTCCGCGGCATCCTGAGGTTCTGGCTGGACCGTGGCGTCGACGGCTTCCGGGTGGATGTCGCACACGGCATGGTCAAGGAGGCGGGCCTCCCCGACTACACGCCCCCCGCCAACTCCGGCAGCATGGGCGGCGTCGCCCTGGAGCCCGAGATCGGTGCGCACGCCGACACCGAGCCGCCGACACCGCCATACTTCGCCCAGGACGGCGTTCACGCCATCTACCGCGACTGGCACACGGTCCTCGAAGAGTACGAAGGCGACCGCGTGCTCTGCGGCGAGGCCTGGGTCGAGCCGCTGGAGAAGCTGGCGCGCTGGGTGCGCCCGGACGAGATGCAGCAGACCTTCAACTTCGGCTACCTGGAGACCCCGTGGGACGCTGCGGCGCTCCGCACGGTGATCGACCGCTCCATCTCGGTGTTCGCGAGCGTCGGAGCGCCGAGCACCTGGGTGCTCTCCAACCACGACGTCGTCCGCCACGCCACCCGCCTAGCGCTCGAAGGCGAGAACCTGCAGGGCCACGGCATCGGGCCGAAGTCCGCGGGCATCCCCGACACGGCGTTCGCGCTGCGTCGCGCCCGTGCCGCGACCGCGCTGATGCTGGCGCTGCCCGGCTCCGCCTACCTCTACCAGGGCGAGGAGCTCGGGCTCCCCGAGGCGATCGACCTTCCGGACGACGCCAGGCAGGACCCGACCTGGTTCCGCACCAACGGCGAGCGGTACGGCCGAGACGGCTGCCGCGTCCCCATCCCGTGGGAGGGGACGGACCCGTCGTACGGTTTCGGTCCCGGCGCCGCCAGCTGGCTGCCGCAGCCCGCATCCTGGGCGTCGTACACGCGCTCGTCGCAGGAGGGCGTCGCAGGCTCGACGTTGACCATGTACCAGGATGCGCTGGCCGCCCGCCGCGAGCACGACCTGGCGTTCGGCGCGCTCGACTGGGCCGACTTCGGGCCGGACGTGCTCGCATTCCGTTCGGGGAATATCTTCGTGATCGCGAACGTCGGCACAGAACCGGTCGCTCTGCCGGACGGGGACATCCTGCTCACGAGCCACGACTTCACCGGCCGTGCGCTGCCGCAGGACACGACCGTCTGGCTGCGCGCGTAGCGGTCCGACGCCGGAATGATTCGTGCGAAAGGCGCGGTGCGGGTCTCCTGCACCGCGCCTTTCGCACGAGTGGGGCGAAGGTCAGGACGCGTTGGCCGTGAGCCAGGCGTACGGATCGACCTGACGGGTGCCGTCGAGCAGCACCTCGAAGTGCAGGTGCGCGCCGGTCGAGACGCCGGTGTTGCCGACGAGCCCGACGATCTCCGCCACCCGCACCTGCTGGCCGGCGGTCACCCGCACCGAGCCGGACTGCATGTGGCAGTACTTGCTGCTGACCAGCTGTCCGCCGATCATGTGGTCGATGGTCACGTTGACGCCGCATCCACCGTTGTCGCCAAGGACGACCTCCCGCACGACGCCGTCCGCCATGATCTGGATGGGGACACCCGAGCCCGGCGCGAAGTCCACCCCCATGTGGTTGCTGGACGCGCCCTCCGTGGGCGAGACCCTGGGCCCGAACCAGTCGGAGATCGGAACGCCGACCGGGAACGGCCACTGGATGGCGCCGTTCGGGTTGTTCGTGAACGTGTCGGCGATGCGCATCGAACGCAACCCGGCGATCTTCTCGCGGGAGGTCACCTGTGCGCCCTCGCGGACGATGGAGGCGACGCCGCCCTGGGCGGGAGCCGACAGATCCTGCAGCTCGGCGTCCTGCGCGCGCGACGCGACGTACTGGGCTTGGAGCGCCTGAGCACGCACGTCGTCCTCGGTGAGCAACGCCATCGCGGGCACGGAGGTGGCGACGCCGATCGCGAGCACGAACGCCATGGCGGCGATGCTGACGCCCCTGCTGACGCGGGTGGGGCTCGAGGAGGGTGCGGTCTTGGCGGGACGCGGCGTGGTACTGGTGCTGGTGCTGGTGCGGCGGTCAGGTGAGGCCGCACTGGATGCGGACGTTGCGGTCGCTCCGGTCGCTGCTGTCGCCGCGGACGACCCCGCGGCCTCCGCCATGCGCTCACGCTCGCGCAGTTCCCGGCGCGTGAGTGCCGGGGTCGCATCCTGGGTCGCGGCATCCGGAGTCGCCGATGCCTGGTCCGGGCGCTCGGGCACCGGGGAGGGCAGGCGGTCGGGAGTCAACGGTATGTTCGGCTTTCGATCTTTCTCAGACGTTCACAGGGGGATGCACTTGCGCGGACGCAGGACAACTACCCCAATGTAACGAATAGATAACCAACTTCCCAATACATGCAGCAAAAAATATGCGAACGCATGGGTATGTCAGCGCCAGTCCGCGTAGTAGGCCTGCACCAACGGGTTGAGCTGGTCATACACGGCCGGCGGTGCCGCCACGATGAGCTCGGCCCCGGCCTGCGCGTCCCCGAGACCACCGACCGTCGCGCCGGCCTCCCGGGCGATCAGCGCGCCCGCCGCGTGGTCCCACGGGTTCAGGCCGCGCTCGAAGTACGCATCCAATCGTCCGGACGCCACGTTGCAGAGGTCGAGCGACGCCGTCCCGATCCGCCGGACATCCCGCACCTTGCCGATCAGTTGCGCCACGAAGGCCGCCTGGCGTTCCCGCTTCTCCGCGTCGTAAGCGAAGCCGGTTCCGACGAGAGCCAGTTCGAGGGGAACCCCCTGGTTGACGTGCAATTCGCGGCCGTTGAGCTTCGCACCCCCTCCGGCCGACGCGGTGAACGACTCCCCGCTGACCGGGTTGACGACGGCGCCGGCGAGCGTCCGCCAGGTCGCGGGATCCGGGTCGCCCTCGACGACCGCGATGCTGACCGCGTACGCGGGGAGCCCATAGAAGTAGTTGACCGTGCCGTCGATCGGGTCGACCACCCAGGTGAGGCCGCTCGTGCCCTCCCCTCCCCCGGACTCCTCGCCGAGGAACCCGTCGCGCGGGCGGGCGGCGGCGATGGCCGCGCGCACCAGGTTCTCCACCTCACGGTCGGCACGGGTGACGATGTCGGTCAGCGTCGACTTGGAGGCGGCGACCTCCACCCCCTCCGCCCTCCGCAGGAAGGCGAGGTCGGCGGCGCGACGCGCGATGCTGAGCGCGATGTCTCGGAGTTCGGCGTTGGAAGGCATGACGACAGCCTGACAGACCCGCCGTCGCTGGGCGACGAGTGGTCCAGAAGAAACGAGTGGTCCCGAATTGCCGTAACAACACGCGCCACCCCAACGAGTGGTCCCGAATTGCCGCGGCGACACGTGTGCGCACGGCAATTCGGGACCACTCGTTCGTGGGATGACCGAACGGGAATGCGCGTCGGAGAGGGCGGGAGAAACCCAAAGCCCCGGTCGCGGAGACCGGGGCTTTCAGGCGATGTGGCGGGTGAGGGATTCGAACCCCCGAATGCTGAGCAGTCTGATTTACAGTCAGATCCCTTTGGCCGCTTGGGTAACCCGCCGTGGCGCTCCCGACCACCAGTGTTCTCGTGATCGAAGGCGCTCACCAAGGATACTCATGCAACGCCCGCAGACGAAATCAGCGCATACCCAGCCGGCCCCCTGGTCTGCCGTCGGCAGATTCGCCCCCGGCAGAAACGCTCGCGCCGCACCGGTCCCCGTTTGCAGGATGGGCTCATGACCACGATGACGGACAACCCACCAGACCAGCTGATCTTCAAACGCCTGCTCGAGGAGCGGATCGTCTTCCTCGGCAGCGAGGTCACCGACGACTCGGCCAACGAGATCTGCGCCCAGCTCCTGATCCTCAACTCGATCGAGCCGGAGCGCGACATCTTCCTCTACATCAATTCGCCGGGCGGCTCCATCACGGCGGCGTTCGCGATCTTCGACACGATGAACTTCGTGCAGGCCGATGTCGCGACCGTCGCCCTCGGCTTCGCCGCATCGGCTGGGCAGTTCCTGCTGTCGTCCGGCGCAGTGGGCAAACGGTACGCGCTGCCGAACGCGAGCGTCGTGATGCACCAGCCGCACGGCGGCTTCGGAGGTACCTCGGCGGACATCCAGACCCAGGCGAAACAGATCCTCTACTTCAAGAAGCGCATGGCGGAGCTGACGAGCGTCCAGACCGGGGAGCCGATCGAGCAGATCCTCGACGACGGAGACCGCGACCGCTGGTTCACCGCCGACGAAGCGCTCGCGTACGGCTTCGTGGACCACGTGATCGGTTCGACCCGCGCGCTGCCGAAGGGGTGAACCGTGCTGCACGTCGAGGTGGACGGAGAGACCGCGGGCAGGCCGGTGCGTCTGGTGTCGGACGCACCGAGCCGGTCAGGCCGCGAGGAGGATGCGCGGGGCGATGGCGTCTTGCGGAGCGGTAAGAAGGGGCTCGACAGTTGCGAGATCGACACTGCTGACATCGACACTGGCGAGATCGACACTGCGGAGATCGACACTGCGGAGATCGACGGATCGAAGGTGGACGAGCTCCGTCGCAGCGAACTCGGCGGCGACTCGGGTGAGAAGCTCGCCTTCGCCGATGCCGAAGACCCGGCACAGCGTGGCGAGGATCTCCGACGAGGCCTCCTTGCGTCCCCGCTCGATCTCCGACAGGTACGGGATGGAGACGCTGGCCGTCTCGGACAGCTGCCGCAGGGTTTCCCCGCGTTCGAGCCTCAGCCGTCGGAGCACAGCGCCGATCGCGTGTCTGAGCAGCATGTCCCCTCCTCATCCGTCGACGTGTCCGCCAGCCTAGGCGCGCGCCCGCTGACGCGCACCACCCTCCCGCGGATTCTGCTCAGGGCAGAATCGGGGGCAGCGTCCGGGTGCGCTTCGCACCTCCGCGCCGCGACGAGTGCTCCGGCGACGAACGCGCATCCGGTGACCCACCCGGCGACGGACGACCCGGCGAGCAGGATCACGAGAACGCCCCCTGCTCCGGAGGCGGCGGACAGCCAGCCGAGACCGGAGCCGCCCGCGAGCGGAGCGGAATCACGCCGGACCTCGGCGCGCACAGCAGGCACAGCACGTTCGGCACTCACGGCACGCCCACGTCCCGCCTCCACCCGCCCGGCCACAGCGACCACCGCCGCGACCACCACCAGGACCGCCGCCAACCACAGCCCGCGCGTCCCCCACCACTCCGGCGAGCGCGGCGCCGGCAGCGGCATTCCGGACAGCAGCAGCAGGCCGGTCAGCCCGATGATGGCGAGCATGTGCCACGAGTAGATCGTCATCGCGCGGGCATTGATCGCGCGCACGGCCGCGCCGATCATCCTGTGGCGAGCGAGGCGGCTCACGACGGGTCGCGCGAGGTCGAACAGGCACAGCTGGGCGACGCCGACCAGCACGAGGGCGAACGTCGGCGGGTTGAGGTCGGCGAGGAGGTCGAAGGAGTACACGCCCGTCGCCGCCAGGACGAACAGTGCTGCGAGGGAGCCGACGGCGACCATCCAGCGCGCCCGGCGTGGGAAGGCGGCGACAGTGCCGTCCGCCAGCGCGTAGCCGAGCTGCTGCACGAGCAGCCAGACGAACAGCAGGTTCGCGAACCCGACCGCCGTCACCCCGGTCGACAGGCGGACCACGTCGACGGAGACGGCCAGCGCCGCAAGCACGGCCAGGGAGCCAAGGGGATGCCTCCGGTGTGCGGCGACCGTCAGGGGCACCGCGGCCGTGCACAGCACGTACACCCCGAGGAACCAGAGCGGCTGGCTCAGCCGGAACCCCGCCGTCGCGACCACCGTCGCCGGAACGCCAACGAGGGTCAACATGGAGAGCACCACGGCGGACGCGCCGATCGCGGCGACCGCAGGAAGCAGCAGGCGGCGCATCCGTCCCGCCACGTATGCGGCCGGCGTCATGCCGCGGGCGCGCATCCCGGACCAGTGGAGGGAGCTGGAGAATCCGCCGAGCACGAAGAAGAGGGGCATGACCTGCGCCAGCCAGGTCAGCGCCGGGAGCCCGGACCAGCCATCGAGGGCGTTCTCGAGCACCGGCGCGCCCGCGGTGACGCTTACGCCGACCATCAGGGAATGCAGCAGCACCACCATCACGAGACAGCCCGCCCGCGCGACGTCCACCGCCGAGTCCCGCCCGGCGCGCACATCCCGCCCGGCGCGCACATCCCGCGCTGACCCCACCACCGCACCCGATGCGGCACCACCTGACGCGCGACCCGCGTCCTCCAGAACTGCCGACTGCGACATCCGCTGCGCTCCCATCGCGGCCCACGGTGGGCCGTCGACGGAAGCGTCTCAGCGCGCTCGCCCTGCGGTCGTCCGCCCGCGGAGCCAACCCGACCCCGTACGGCGGTACGGGCAGGCAGCCCGGGCAGGCGGCACCGACTCAGGAGGCCGGTTCCACCAGTCCGGCGTCGAACGCCAGGATCACCGCGTGCACCCGGTCGCGGAGGCCGAGCTTGCTGAAGATACGGCTGACGTGGGTCTTCACCGTCTGCTCCGCGATGAACAGCTCGGCGGCGATCTCGCCGTTGGAGTGGCCACGACCGATCAGCACCAGGATCTCGCGCTCCCGGTCGGTGAGGTCGGCGAGCTGCAATGCGTGTGCGCTTCCCGCGGGGCGCTGGGCGGCGAAACGTTCGAGGAGCCGTTTGGTCACGCGGGGAGAGAGCAGCGCATCCCCGGCGGCCACGACGCGGACCGCCTGCACCAGGTCGCCGGGCGTCGCGTCCTTGAGCAGGAACCCGCTGGCTCCTGCCGAGAGCGCTTCGTGCACGTAGTCGTCGGCGTCGAAGGTGGTGAGCACGAGCACCAGCGGGATGTGCGGCTCACCGCGGGTGGTCGGATGGACGAGCTCCCTGGTGGCGTCGATGCCGTTCATCCCCGGCATCCTGACGTCCATCAGCACGAGGTCGGGCTTCAGCCGTCTGGCCTGCGCGACGGCCTCTTCGCCGTCCGCCGCCTGGCCGACGACCGTGATGTCGTCCTGCGCGTCCAGGATGGCGGCGAAGCCGGCCCGCACCATCGCCTGGTCATCGGCGATGAGTACGGTGATCGTCATGCTGTTCCTTTCGAGGCTGCGGGGATGCTCGCACGGACGACGAAGCCGCCGTCGTCCGTCCGCTCCGCCACCAGACTGCCACCCAGCAGCGCGGCGCGCTCGCGCATCCCGCGGATCCCGTGCCCACCCGCATCCGGTGCCGGGGCCGAGGCCGGGCGCCCAGGGGCGCGGTCGTTGCGGACGAAGACCTCGATCGTGTCGCCCGAGCGGTCGAGCAGCACGGCCGTCGTCGCGCCCGTGGCGTGCCTGGCCACGTTGCTGAGCGCCTCCTGCACGATGCGGTAGACCGTCAGCGAGACGGCGGGGTCGAGCGCCGCGGCGTCCTGCGCGGGGAGGCGGTCGTCGAGCCTGACCGCCCCCGCCGCCTTGGCCGATCGGGCCACCAGCGCGGCGACTTCCCCGATCCCCGGCTGCGGGGCCGTCTCCACCACGGTGTCCTCGCTGCGCAGCACGCCGAGAAGTCTGCGCATCTCGCCCATCGCCGCCCGCGCCGTCGCCGCGAGGTCGTCGAACTCGTCCGCCGCTTCCTCGCTCAGCGACGGGATGCGGTATCGGGCGCTCGACGCCTGCACCTGGATGGCGGACATGCCGTGGGCGACCACGTCGTGCAGCTCCCTGGCGATGCGGGTGCGCTCCTCCGCGAGCTCGCGGCGGGTCAGTTCCGACGCGGAGATCTGCTTCTCCCGGAGGAGCTGACGGCGCACGTCCTGCCACTTCGTGACCAGCGTCGCCCCCAGCAGCGCCGCGGCGCTGATCGACGCGAACACGATGAGGTCGGCGACGACGGCACCGGATGTCGCGGGCGGGCGGGCGGCCACCAGGGCGACCAGGATGCCGCCGAGCGCACCGCCTGCCCACCCGGTCAGCCCGACGCGCCAGTCGGAGCGCAGCGTGGCGATCATGAGCACGAGCGACTGCGCGACGATCGTCGGCACGGCGATCGGCCACGGGCTCGCGCCGTCCGGCACGGAGGCGAACCCCGCGGCGACCAGGGCGACGACGGAGACGACGACCGCGAGCCGCGGCGAGACGATGGCGACAACAATGGATGCGCCCTGCGCCAGCCCGAGACCGAGCGCGAGCACCACGGGGATGCCGTAGAGAGAGGCGCCGAGCGCCGAAGTCAGGGCGAGGATCACCACGGCGGCAGTCGACCCGATCCCCCAGAGGAGAACGAGCATCCCGTCGAGCCTGGTGTGCAGTGGGGGCTGGCTGGTGGTCATCGTCATTCCGCTCATCGTCATTGCTCGCGCCGTCATTCCGCGTGTCCGTCGGCGCACTGTGCCGGCACCAGGGCTGCGTTCCGGCGTGCCTGCGTTGCCGAAGCACGCCTCGTGAACCGCATCCCCGCGTCGATCAGCAGCCCGGTCGCGACTCCCATCGCGATCCCGGCGAGCATCCCGAGCAGCGGGTTGCCGTGCAGCCAGTGCCCGGCGAGCAGTCCCACCGTAACGGAGTACGCCGACCAGGACAGCCCGGCGAGGATCGAGAGTGTGAAGAACCGGCGGCGGGGGAAGCCGGACGCACCGGCGACCAGGTTCACGGCGACCCGGCCGACCGGGATGTACCGGGCGGTCAGCAGGAGCACGGCGGCGCGGCGGTCGAGGCCAGCGCGCGCCCGGCCGACGGCGGCCTGCATCCTGGGTCGTCGCATCCATTGGAACCTGGTGACCCCGACGCCGCGGCCGATGGCGAACGTGACGTTGTCCCCCGCGATCGCACCGACTGCCGCGCACAGCACGATCAGGGCGATGTTCGGCTGCCCGAGGCTGATGCTCGCCGCTGCCGCCGCGATCACCACGGACTCGCTCGGCACCGGCGGGAAGAACGCGTCGACGAAGACGACGGCGACGACCAGCAGGTAGATCCACGGCGACGACACCGCCTGCACGATCAGTTCGTTCACTGCGTCCACGTCGCACTCCGTCCGGATGCGGGCGGAGGGTTCCGCCCATCTCCAGAGGCTACGAACGCGGAGTGCGGCTGCGCGTCACCCGACGGTACCCGGCGACCCCTACCGCAGAGGGATATCCCCCGTCGACGCAGGTGCCTGTTCGGGGCGCCTGCGGCAGCGCCTTCGCAGGCTCCACCGGTTCGCCCGGCGTCTCCTGCGCACCGGGCACGGCCGCCGGTCGGCCGGGCAGGAACAGCGACAGCCCGATCGCCAGCACCGTGAACCCGATCGCCCACCAGAACGCCTGGTCGAACGCGTCCGCGATCCCGTCGAGCGAGTGCGCACCCACCGCGGCGCCCTGCAGGATCACGGCGAGCAGCGCCACCCCGAACGATCCGCCGAGCTGGGAGGCGATCCTGGTGAGGATGCTCGCGTGCGGCACTTCAGGGCGTTCCAGCCCCACGAACGCGACAGCCATCAGCGGGATGGTGACAGCGCCGAGCCCGAAGCCGCGCACAAGGAGGGCGACCATCAGGATCCACTCGTTCGTTGTCGCGGTGGTGAAGGCGAACGGCACCGTCGCAACCCCCACAATTGCGAAGCCGGCCATCGACACCCACCGCGCTCCGAACCGGTCGGTGAATCGTCCGGCCGCCGCGCCGGCTGAACAGGGTGCCGATGCCCTGTGGCACCAGCAGCAGCCCGGCGCCGAGCGCGTCCGTTCCTCTGACCTCCTGGAAGTAGAGGGGAAGGAGCAGCATCGCGCCGTAGAGCGATGCCCCGGAGAGGAACAGCAGGGCAGACGAGGAGGCGAGCGGCCGGTTCCGGAACAGCCGCACGTCGACCAGTCCGCCGTCTGCGCGTCGCAGCGACCAGAGCACGAACGCCACGAGCAGCAGAACACCGGCGATCACGGGGATGAGCACGTCGGCGCGGCCGAATCCGCCCTCTTTGCTGACGTTGGACAGCCCGTAGAGCAGGCCGACCACCGAGGGCGACAGGAGCACGAGCCCCACCCAGTCGAGTTTCGGGCGGGCTCCGAGGGTGTCGCGCGGCAGCATCCGGATGGCGAGGACGATGCCGACGACACAGAACGGCACGTTCACCCAGAACAGCCAGCGCCAGTCGAGGAAGCTGAGGATGAGGCCGCCGATCACCGGTCCGAGGATCGGGCCGAGCACGGCGGGGAGGCTCACCGCGGACATCAGCCTTCCGAGGTTCTGACCGTGGGCGGCCTGCATGACCATAGTGGACATGAGCGGGAGCATGATGCCGCCGCCGACGCCCTGCACGACACGGAACGTGATGAGGCTCGGGGCGTCCCAGGCCAGGCTGCAGAGGATCGAGCCGAGCAGGAAGACAGCGAGCGCGATGATCCAGAGCCGTTTGCCGCCGATGCGCTGCTGCGCCCAGCCGACGATCGGGATGGTGACGCCGAGCGCGAGCAGGTAGCCGGTGCTGACCCACTGGATGGTGTCGATGGAGGTGTGCAGGTCGGTCGCGAGGGTGTGCAGCGCGACGCTGACGATGGTCGTGTCGAAGATCACGGCGAGCGCGCCGACGATCACGACGACCGCGATGCGAACCACCCCGGGATCGAGCTTGGTCTTCTCCGCCATCATGACTCCTTAAGACGCGACTGTATCTTATGGCGATCATAGGTCCGCGCGATAAGATACGCAAATGGATCTTGTACAGGAAGCGCCCGCCCGCCGTCGCCGGGGCGAAGAGCTCGAGAACGCGATCCTCGACGCCGCCTGGGACCAGCTCGTGCAGCACGGATACGCAGCCTTCACGATCGACGCGGTGGCGAGCAGGGCCGGCACCAGCCGTCCCGTCGTCTATCGCCGCTGGCCGACCAAGCAAGACCTCGTCAAAGCCGCGATCGGCCGCGCGGGTTCCCGCGACCGCCCGGCCACCCCGGACACGGGGAGCCTGCGCGGCGACCTCATCGCACTCCTGGAAATCGCCAACCGGACGCGCCTCGGCTTCGCGGCGGCGCTCAGCGTCCACCTCGGCAGCTACTTCGTGGAGACCGGCACCAGCCTGTCCGACCTCCGCACTGTGCTACTCGGTGGCAGCGCGTCGGCCCTGGACACGATCACCGACCGCGCCATCGAGCGCGGCGAGATCGACCCGGCCCGCCTCACGCCGCGCATCAAGGCGCTGCCGTTCGACCTGTTCCGGCACGACGCGATCATGACCTTCCGGCCGATGCCTGCGGAGAGCGTCGCCGAGATCATCGACACCATCTACCTCCCGCTGGTGCGACCAGTGGATGCGGTGGGCGCTCCGCAAGCACGCTAGGCGCTGCTCGACCGCTCCGCTGCGGCGAGGACGTCCGGCCGTAGAACCAGGTGCGCCCCGAGCACCTCGAACCCGACCAGGAAGCCGGCCGCGTCGAACTCCGCGTCGATGTGCGCGCCGGCGGCCGGAGCATCCGGAACGGCGGACCTGTCCGGCAGGGACGGATCCGCCGGGACATCCAGTCGAACGTGCGCGACGTCGAGCTCCGGGTCGTAGGTGATGCGCATGCGTCGAGCCTAGGAAGGCGGTTGCGGCGTGTCGTCGGACTCTCGTACCACGTCGCGTTCTCCGCGAGGAGGACGTGTGCACGACGGGACGCGCGCCGATCCGCGACACCCCGCATCCACTGCCCGCAATGTCGGTGGTGCGGCGCAGAATCGTCGGCATGAGAACGTTGGAGATTTGCGAACGGTGCGATGGAACCGGCGCCGACCCGTTCCAGCACGATGACGAAGTCACGATGTGCGTGGAGTGCGGCGGAGACGGCTGCCACGTGACCTACCTGGCCGAACTGCAGCAGACCGCGTAGCCGCGCCGTATTGGCGTTCGCGCGAGACCCTGTTTGAATTGTGTGGTGCCGCACGGCACCCGTAGTTCTCTCAGGAAGGTGGCGACGAATGGCAGACTCATCGTTCGACGTGGTCAGCAAGGTCGACAAGATGGAGGCCGACAACGCCCTCAACCAGGCACGCAAAGAGGTGGAGCAGCGCTACGACTTCAAGAACGTCGGCGCCTCCATCGAGTGGAGCGGCGAGAAGGTCATGATGAAGGCCAACACCGAGGAGCGCGTCAAGGCCGTCCTCGAAGTGTTCGAGTCGAAACTGATCAAGCGCGGCATCTCGCTCCGCTCCCTCGACACCGGTGAGCCTTACGCCTCCGGCAAGGAGTACCGCATCGAGGCCGGCATCAAGAACGGCATCGAGCAGGACGCCGCCAAAAAGATCAACAAGCTCATCCGTGACGAGGGCCCCAAGAGCGTCAAGTCGCAGATCCAGGGCGACGAGCTCCGCGTCAGCTCGAAGAGCCGCGACGACCTGCAGGCCACGATGAACCTGCTCAAGAACGCCGACCTCGACGTCGCGCTGCAGTTCATCAACTTCCGCTAACAGCAACGGGATGCGCGGCCGGCGCCGAGTGGGTGGCCGCGCATCCCGATCGTCTGCGTCCGCATCCTGCTCAGTGCAGGTAGCCGCGCAGCCAACGCTGCAGCTCGGCGTAGGCTGCCCGCCGCACCGGCTCGCGCGACAGGAAGATGTCGTGCAGCGCGCCGTCGATACGCGAGACCGTGACGGTCGGTGCCAGCTTGAGCGCACGCTGCGCGATCTCGTCGACCACGAGCACGATGTCGGAGCTCAGCATCTCCGGCGTCCAGCGCGGCAGAATCGTCGAGCGCGCTGACACCATCGTGAGCACGGGCGCCTCGATGCTGAGCCCCGCCGCGACCTTCGCGTGCCCGGCCATCACCGCGTTCAGCCACGCGGGGAGCACGGCGAAGCCGCGCACCGGTCGCCAGGCGAGGTCGTAGTCCCACTCCCCCTCCATCGTCGACGAAACGCTCCGCGTGTAGAAGCCGAGGTCGACGTTCGGCAGCGGGGCCTTCGGGTCGACGCGCGCCGTCAGGCCGATCAGCGGCGCGAGCGCTGCACGCCCGGCGGAGTGCGCCTGGAACTCGAGCCACGGGCTGTTCAGCACCAGCGCATCCACCCGGCCGGGATGCCTGTCCGCCCAGAGGCTGAGCGTGAGACCTCCGGTGGAGTGGCCGAGCAGGAGCAGGCGGCGGCCGTTCTGCGCGCCGTTCTGCTCGCCGTCGCGTGTGCCGTTCTGGATGACCGACAGGGCCGCATCCAGTTCTTCGTCGTAGGTCGCGAGGTCGTCCACGAAGCCGGGGGTCTGCCAGGGGCGCAGACTCCGGCCGTACTTACGCAGGTCGAGCGCGTAGAACCGGGCTCCGCTGTCATGCCAGAACCGGGCGAGCTCCTTCTGGAAGAAGTAGTCGGACCAGCCGTGCACGTAGAGCACGTCGGTGTCCGCAGCGACGGGACGGTGCAGCCGTAGGTCGGACAGGCGCGGCGGCGGCGCGTAGCGCACGAGGGTCGCGACGACCTCGCCCTCCGTGTCCGGTCTCAGCGGCAGCGTCAGCTGCTCGAACGGCTCCCCCAGCACATCCGGCGTCCACTCCTGCGCGCGCGTCATGACCCCAGCGTGGCAGGCGTGGAGGAATTCGCGCGAGCGCACCTGCGGAACGGGCGGCCGGAACGGAGGGGCGGCCGATCAGTTCTCGGTCGCGGTCTCCGTGGCTGCCTCGACCGGCGTCGCGTTCGACACCCGGATCATCTCGTCGCGGGGAACGACCTTGATGCGCGCGCGCCCGTGTTCGGCTCCGAGAGCCTGCTCGTGCGTGTCGAGGTTGTGCCAGCCGTCGAGGTTCGTGTACTCCACACCCCGCTCGCGCAACAGGTTCTCCACAGATTCCTCGGACGGGTCGGTGGGCGCCCACCAGTTCCCCTGATCATTGATCACATGTTTGATGGTTTCCATGGCGTCCGACTTGGTGTGACCGATGAGTCCCACGGGTCCGCGCTTGATCCACCCGGTGGCGTACACCCCGTACATGCGCTCGTTGTCGCCCTTGCGCAGCACCTGACCCTCGTGGTTGGGGATCACACCGTGCTTCTTGTCGAACGGGATGCCGGGCAGCGGCGAACCGAAGTAGCCGACAGCGCGGTAGATCGCCTGGATCGGCACCTCGCGGATCTCGCCGGTGCCGCGCACGCCGCCCTCGCCGTCGGACGCGGTGCGCTCGTACCGGAAGGCGGCGACGTGCCCTTCGCCGTCGGAGACGACCTCGAGCGGCTTGGCATAGAAGTGCAAGTGCAACCGGCGGGATGCGTTCCCCACCTCACGCTGGCGCCACTGCTGCAGCACGCGGTCGATGACCATGACCTGCTTGTTGCTGGCGATAGCGGCCTTCGACTGCTCGTCGTAGTCGAAGTCCTCGTCGTAGAGGATCATGTCGACGTCCCGCAGCTCGCCGAGCTCGCGGAGCTCCAGCGGGGTGAACTTCACCTGCGCCGGACCACGACGACCGAAGACGTGCACGTCGGTCACCGGCGAGCTCTTGAGGATCTCGTAGACGTTGTCCGGGATCTCGGTGGGGAGGAGGTCGTCCGCGTGCTTCGCGAGGATGCGCGACACGTCCAGCGCGACGTTGCCGTTGCCGATCACGGCGACAGACTCGGCCTTCAGCGGCCAGGTGCGCGGAACGTCGGGGTGACCGTCGAACCAGCTCACGAAGTCGGCCGCGCCGTAGGAGCCTTCGAGGTCGACGCCCGGGATGTCCAGGTCGGCGTCGTGCACGGCGCCCGTGGAGAAGATGACGGCGTTGTAGTGACGCTTGAGGTCGTCGAGGGTGATGTCGGTGCCGTAGGTCACATTGCCGAAGATGCGGATGTCACCGCGGTCGAGCACCTCGCGAAGCGCGGTGATGATGCCCTTGATGCGCGGATGGTCAGGGGCGACGCCGTAGCGCACGAGGCCGTACGGCGCAGGCAGCTGCTCGAAGAGGTCGATGGAGACGTCGAAGGCACGCTCCGCCTTCAGGAGGATGTCCGCCGCGTAAATGCCGGCGGGTCCCGCACCGACGATGGCCAGTCGCAATTTGGTCATTCGTTGTGTCTTTCTTGCTCAGCTGGAACGTTCGACGATGGTGTCCGCGAAGCGGATCAACGCCTTCTTGACGGGACCGGTCGGCAGCGGTTCGAGCGCTTCGACGGCCTCGCGGGCCCAGCGGTGGGCTTCCTGCAGTGTCTGGGCGGTGACCTCGTGGTCGCGGAGCGCCGCGATGGCAGCCGTCGCCTCCGGGGTGATCGCGCCGTCCTCCGCGGTGCCGATCACGTCCCGCTCGAGTCGTTCGAGCAGAGCGCGCGCGTCGGCGTCGGTCGCGGCCAGCTCGCGCAGTCGAAGCACGGGAAGCGTGGCGACACCGGCGCGGAGGTCGTTGCCGGGCGTCTTACCCGTCTCCTTGACGCCCTTCGACGAGAGGTCGATGACATCGTCGATGATCTGGAAGGCGACGCCGATCTTCTCGCCGAACGTCACGACGGGCTGCTCGTACTCTTCCGGAGCCTTCGCGAAGACGACACCCATCTGAGCGGCGACGGCGATGAGCGAGCCCGTCTTGTCCTCGAGCACCTTGATGTAGTGCTCGACGGGGTCCTCACCGTCCTGCGGGCCGATCGTCTCGTGCAGCTGTCCGAGGCAGAGTCGCTCGAACGTGTCCGCCTGCAACTGGATGGCGCGCTCGCCCAGGATCGAGACCATCTTGCTCGCCCTGGCGAACAGCAGATCTCCGGTCAGCACGGCCACGGAGTTGCCCCAGACGAACTGCGCGCTCGGCACCCCGCGCCGCATCTGCGAGTCGTCCATGACGTCGTCGTGATAGAGCGAGGCGAGGTGCGTGATCTCCACGGCCTCCGCCGCCTGCAGCACCTCGGGGGGTTCCCCTGCCCGAGTTGCGCCGCGAGGAGGGTCAACATGGACGCACCCTCTTGCCACCCGCCTCCAGCAGATACCGGGCGGTGACATCGGCGAGGTTGTCTGCGAACCGCATCTCGGCGTGCAGTCCCTCCTCGACGAGGGCGAGGCCCGCGTCGACGGCGGCAGCGAGCTCCCTGTCCTGCCCGGACGAGAAGATCCGCTCGGTCAGACCGATCTGGCTGGACAGCGACGCGGTGCGTCGCACAGCGGGGACGCTTGGTGGCACTACTCCCCCTCGGGTGGGACGCCGGACGAATCCGTCGCCCCCGTGGCGCCCGTCGCTCGGTCAGAGCGCGCGGACTTGGCGGTGGTGGGTTCTGCGGTGGTGCGTGTGGTGCGCTTGGTGGTGGTGGGCTTCGCAGCCGTCTTCGCAGCGGCGGGCTTCGCCGCGGCAGGCTTCGCGGCAGCCGTCTTCGCAGCGGCAGGCTTCGCAGTCGCAGGCTTCGCAGCGGCCGCCTTCACCGCGGCGGGCTTCGCAGTCGCGGGCTTCGCAGCTGCAGGCTTGGTGGTTGCAACCTTCGCGGTCGCAGGCTTCGCGGCGGCGGTTTTGGCCGTAGCTGCCTTCGCAGCCGCGGGCTTCGCGTCGGCGGACTTCGCTGCGGGCGTCCTCTTGGCGGCCACAGCGTCCGTCGCGCGCGCTCCACCCGCATCCCGAGGCTTGTACCCCCGGTGCAGGGCGACGATGCCGGCGGTGAGGTTGCGGTAGGCAACGTGCTCGAACCCGGTCTCGCGGAGCCAGTCGGCGAGCACCGGCTGGGAAGGCCAGGCTTCGATGGAGTCCATCAGGTATTCGTAGGCGGCGGGGTTTGAGCTCGCCACCTTGGCCAGCACGGGCATCCCGAAACGGAGGTACGCCGAGTATCCGGTGCGCACAATGGAGGCGGGGGGCTGGGAGAACTCGCAGATCACGACGCGTCCGCCCGGCTTGGTCACGCGATAGAACTCGGCGAGCGCCTTCTTGGGGTCGACGATGTTGCGGAGGCCGAAGGAGATGGTGACGGCGTCGAACTGGTCGTCGTCGAACGGGAGTTCCATCGCGTCCGCCTGCACGAACCGGACGAACGGGTTGTCCGCCTGCCGGCGACGCCCGACCTCGATCATGCCCTCGGAGAAGTCGGCGGCCACCACGGTGGCGCCGTTTTTGGCGAGGGACGCGCTCGACGTGCCCGTCCCCGCCGCGACGTCGAGGATCGTCTCGCCGGCGCGCGGGCCGACGGCCTTCGTCGTCGCCACACGCCAGAGTGCCGCATTGCCCATCGAGAGGACGTTGTTGGTCCTGTCGTAGTGCGTCGACACCTGATCGAACATGGCGGCGACCTGGGCGGGCTGCTTACTGAGGTCGGCCTTACTCACCCCTCTAGCTTAGGCGGCACCGCACCGCCATGCATTCCAGCTGCCTGTGAGCCGGCGCCGACCGCTGCAGGCATCGGTGACGCAGCAACCAGAACTGCTCTCCGAGGCGGGGCAGGCACGCGAATTCGCGTCCCGCGAACCCCCAGCCCGCGCGCATCCGGTGCCCAGCATCCCGGGCGTAGGCTGGTGAGGTGACAGCAACAGCGACCACGCCCCGCACGACGAGCGCCACGGCTCTCCTGGTCGAAACCACCCCCATCGACGACGTCCGCCAGCTCATCCCGTTCCTCGATGCCAGGCACCCGCTGCTGTGGCTCCGCAAGGGTGAGGGCATGGCCGGAATCGGCGAGGCCCTCCGGCTCGAGTTCTCCGGCAACGACCGGATGCGCGCGGCCGCGACCGCCTGGCGCCAGGTCGTCTCGCAAGCGTCCGTCACCGACACCGTCGGTCGCCCTGGAACGGGACTCGTCGCGTTCGGAACGTTCGCCTTCGCCGACGACAGCAGCGCTCCGAGCGTGCTCATCGTCCCCGAGTTCATCGTCGGGCGCCGCGACGGCCGCAGCTGGATCACCCGCATCCGTCCCGCCGACGACGCCGTCGACTCCTCGTCGCTCCCGCATCCCACCCCGTTCGGCGACGAATACCGTCTGTCGCTTCTGCCCGGCTCGCTCGGCAAGGCGGGCTTCCGCAACGCGGTGCAGAGCGCGGTGGAGCGCATCGAGCACGGTGACCTGAGCAAGGTGGTCCTCGCGCGCGATCTCACCGGGCATCTCCCGCACGAGTCAGACCTCCGCAGGGCCCTGGTGGAGTTGGCCCTCGGCTACCCGGAATGCTGGACGTTCGCGGTCGACGGCCTGGTCGGCTCCTCCCCGGAGACGCTCGTGCGCGTCGACCACGGCAGCGTGAGTGCCAGGGTCCTCGCCGGCACCATCTCGCGGGGCACGGACAGCGTCAGCGACCACGACGCGGCCGTCACCCTCGCGAGCAGCACCAAAGACCAGGACGAGCACCGCTACGCCGTCGCGAGCGTCGTCGACGCCCTCCGCGAGCACAGCGCCGACCTCGCGGCGAGCGACCTCCCGTTCACGCTCAAGCTCCCCAACCTGTGGCACCTCGCCACCGACGTCCAGGGCACCCTGAGCGACGGGTCGAGCTCGCTCGACCTGGTCGACGCCCTCCACCCGACCGCAGCGGTCGCCGGCACCCCCACGCGGGATGCGATGGCCGTCATCCGTGAGCTGGAGCCGTTCGACCGTGGCCGGTACGCCGGACCTGTCGGCTGGGTCGGCGGCGACGGCGACGGCGAATGGGCCATCGCCCTGCGCTGCGCACAGGTCGCCGAGTCCGGCGACATCACGGCATATGCCGGTGCGGGAATCGTCGCAGACTCCGACCCGGAGCGGGAGCTGGCGGAGACCACCATGAAGTTCCGGCCGGTGGTCGAAGCCTTCGGCTGATCCGGCTCAGGACGCCGCGAGGCGTTTCTTCTCCGCTTCCACGTCGTAGTCCGGCTCGGGCCAGCCCAGGTCCATGTCTTCGAGCGCATGGATCAGCAGGTGCTGCACCGCGAGCCTCGCATACCACTTGCGGTCTGCCGGGACGACGAACCAGGGCGCGTCCTCCGTGGAGGTCCTGTCGAAGACGACCTGATACGCGCCCTGGTACTCATCCCACAGCTCGCGCTCGTCCACGTCGCCCGGGTTGTACTTCCAGTGCTTCTCCGGCCTGTCGAGACGATCGGCCAGCCGCGCCCGCTGCTCGTCCTTGCTCAGATGCAGCATCACCTTGACGATGGTCGTGCCACTCTGGGTCAGTTCGTCCTCGAACTGGTTGATCGCGCCGTACCGGCGTTCGATCTCGTCCGCCGGTGCCAACTGGCGCACCCTCCCGATCAGTACGTCCTCGTAGTGCGAGCGATCGAACACTCCGAGTTGACCGGCAGCAGGCACCTCTTTGTCGACGCGCCAGAGGAAGTCGTGCGCAAGCTCCTCCGGAGTCGGCTTCTTGAACCCCCGGTACCGCACGCCTCCAGGGTTCACAGCTCCGACGACGTGCGAGACGATGCCGCCCTTGCCTGCCGTGTCCATCGCCTGCAGCACCAGCAGCAGCCTCCGCTTGTCACCGACGGTCCCCGCCGCGTACAGGCGCTCCTGCAGGTCGGCGAGGATCACGGCACCGTCGGCGAGCGCCTTCTCGCCGTCCGACTTGCCGCCGTCGAACCCGTGCTTCGCGCCCGCATCCTGCTCGTCGAGCCGGAAGCCCGGCCGGACGCGCATCAGGTCAACCGGCTCTGTCGTCCAGAAACTCTCGCGTCCCACGGGGACCTCCTCGTTCGCAGTGGGGTCCATCGTACGTGCAGCTCAGCGCCGGGAGGCAGTATCCACGACAGGCTCGAATGCCGTCGGCGGATAGAACACCACCGCCGGTTGCGCCCCTCCGGGGAACGCCAGCTCGAACTCGGCCTCCGAAGCAGCGTCATCGAAGGAGACGTCGAGGATCTCCCTCCACCGGCCGTCCGCCATCTGCTGCACCGTCGCCTCCCAGGTGACGCCAGGAGTCTCCTTCGCCTGCAACCGGAAATGGATGCCCACCGCGCGCCGGCGTTTCAGCAGCGACAGCAGGCCGCGGTATACGGCGAACCGTTCGACCGTGGTGAACCACGGCCCAAGACTCCGCACGAGCACGTCGGCGTTCCAGAGGATGGTCGTCGCGAACCCGGCCCGCGACTGATACACGTCAACGGCGATCACGCCGGGGATGCGCCGCAGTGTCTGCCGCAGGGTCCCCCTCGTGATGCCTTCCTGAACGGTGCTGTGCAGGTAGAACGGCACGGAGGGTTGCGGGCCGTACTTTCCGGTCCGCAGTGCCGCATGGTCGACGATGCTCTGCCCCCTGCCGAAGTACACCCGCAGCTCGTCGAGCATCGAGGCGACGAGCGCATCCGGTGGCTGGGCCTCGATGGCCTGCGCCGTGTCCGCATACGCGGTCGACTGGTGGAGGGCTCCGAGCCGGAATCCGGCCGGGAGCATCGGACCGGCCTTGACGGTGACGAACCCGTCCGCGCCCGTCGCCCGGCGCACCGGGTTCTCCCGGCCGTCGATGCGCGGCACGAGGTCGAGCAGATGCTCGATGGCGAGCACGCGCACCCCGGCCGGGAGGTGCACCCGGCCGAGCGGGGTGCCGGCGACCACGAGATGCGCGATCGTGAACTCCGCTCGCGGAGCGCGCGCGGCGACCTGGGCGGCCACCATGCCGCCGAGACTGAACCCGGTGAGCAGCACGGGCTCCTCCGGCCGGATGCCCGCCGCCCGCATCGTCTCGATGGCGGCCCGCGTCACGGTCGGTTCCTGATCGGCCCCGATCACCAGATCGGCCGTGAGGTCGTTGGGGGCAGCACCGGCCCTCGGATGCCAGGACTTGGTGCTCGGGAACTGCACGATCCAGTGTCTGAGCCCGCGTGCATCCTGTCTGGATGCGACGCGGATCAGCCCGGCATCGGCGCGGTCATCGAGGTCCGGGTCGCAGAGGTCGTCGATCTCACGCTGGCTGAGGAAGACGTCGCGCAGGCTTCTGATGCTTCGGCGCCGGAGCGCTCCGGCGGCGAGCCCCGGGTAACCGAGCGGGTCCGGATACGGTTCGAGGTCCAGGCCGAGGAGCGCGGCCGGGACGTCCACGAGCGTCGGCGACGGCGTGTACGCGACGGGTGCATCCCGGTTGCGCCACCAGTCGAGGAAGTCACGGATGTGCGGGAACGCCGCGGCCAGGAAGTCGTCGTAGAGGAGGATCTCCGCGTCGTGCCCGTCGCGCAGGAGGCCGCGGCGACGGCCGAGGTTCACGATCTTGTGCAGCACGGCAGGGAGGGTGAACACCGCGACGTACGGTCGTGCCCTCCAACGCGCCGAGAACAGGCCTGCGACGCCGGTCGCCAACAGGAGCGGCCCGAACACGACGCCGGCGAGCCGTGCAGCACTCCCGACGACGCGCGGCGCGAGATCCAGGTAGAGCGAGCTGCCGACCAGACGGCGCGAGCGCTTGCCGTCCGGCGGCCCCAGCCGGAACGGATACGGGATGCGCGGCAGGCGCTCGACGGCGAACCACAGCCAGGCGATGCCCGCCCACACCAGCCACACCAGGAGCCCGGCGACCGCGATCACGACGCCGAGCACGAGAAGCGCCAGGCCGGCCACGACGGCGACAGGAATGCCGACGACGAGCCAGAGCGCGAAGAGCAGTGTCGCCGCAGCGCTCCTCCCCCGCCACGTGTGCGGAGGGATCTGCGGCAGCATGGCGTCAGCCTAGCTCGCACCCTCCGACAGCCCTGGCCGCAATAGCTGCATTAGCCGGAAATCAGGGCGCCACGGCGGACCGGAGCACTAGCGTGTGCTCAGACGCGGCATTGGGCGGCGCACTGGAAGGACAGTCGAACCATGTGGAACAACTTCTGGAACATCATCTGGCTCATCTTCTGGGCGTTCGCCTTCGTCGCATACCTGTTCGCGCTGTTCACGATCATCGGCGACCTGTTCCGCGATCAGAAGCTCAACGGCTGGTGGAAGGCGCTGTGGATCATCTTCCTGATCTTCCTGCCGTTCCTCACGGCCCTGGTCTACCTGATCGCTCGCGGTCGCGGCATGGCGGAGCGCCAGGCGAAAGACCTGCAGAAGGTGCGCGACGACTCGTACGACTACATCCGCCAGGCGTCCGCGTCTCCGGCGGACGACATCGCCAAGGCGAAGCAGCTTCTCGACCAGGGCGTGATCAGCGCCGGCGAGTTCGACGCGCTGAAGGCGAAGGCCCTCGGCAACAAGTTCTGACCAGGCCGGCAGGCCGAACGGCACGGCACGCCACCAGCACGACGCCAGCGCGGCGTCCCGTGAACGCGGGGCGCCGCGCTCGTGCTTTTAGGCCGGATCAGCTATACTCATATCTTACATAGGAGACTTCACAGACGGAGAATCCCGCATCCCTCACCGCAGCCCCCTGCATCCCAGGTGGCCCTATCCCACATCTGCGACACTCGCGTTCCGATGGACTTGAATTCGACCGCGGCGGATGTAATATACATGTATGCCTGTACCCATCACCGAGACCGTCAGCCCCCGACGGCTCATCAGAGACGAAGTTTTCCTTCGCCTGCTCGACGCGATCGTCGACGGCGATCTGACTCCCGGCGAGCAGCTCTACGACGCGGAGATCGAGAAGTGGGTCGGCGTTTCGCGCACTCCGGTGCGTGAGGCGCTGAACCAGCTCGCATCCATGGGTCTCGTCGAGATCATGCCGCAGAAGCGCACCCGCGTCACCCCGATCGACCCCGCTCGCCTCAGCGGACTGATCGAGACCGTGGGAACCCTGCTGCACGGCATCGTCCGCGACACCACGGACCTCCTCACCGACGACGACAAGGAGACCCTGCGCGGCATCGCCGCGACGGCGAAGGACGCGGACGACCTCGGAGCGCTCGTGCGCGACAAGGCGTTCTCGGACGACCTGATCAACGTCTACGTGCGCAGGCTCGACAACAAGACCGCTGCCCGCCTGCTCAGCCGCCATCTGCCGGAGATCCGCCGCGCGCTCATCGCCGCGCCGAGCACCGACGCGTTCAAAGCCGGACTGCCGTACGTCACGGCCATCGTGGACGCCTCCGTCGCCGGCGACGCCGCCAAAGCCGCAGCTGCGGTCGACGGCTACTGGACCAAAGCACTCTCCCAGCTCGTCGACGAGTTCGCCGCGCTCGAGAAGAAGGAGAACTGATGCCGCTCCCCGTCAAAGACACCGCACCTGTCGAGCGCCAGCTCCTCCGCGACGTCGTGTACAACCGTCTCTACGACGGCATCCTCGACGGAACCCTCGAGCCGGGCGAGACCCTGCTCGACGAGAAGCTGACCGCGTGGCTCGGCGTCTCCCGCACTCCGATCCGTGAAGCACTGATGAAGCTCGCGGAGATCGGGCTGGTCGAGATGGCCCCCAACCGGTACACCCGTGTCGCGCCCATCGACATGCGGGCGATCGACGAGGCCGTCTACATCTCCGGACTCCTGCATGAGCAGGCGGCGCGCGGCGCCGTCCCCACGCTCGACAACGCAGCGGTCACGCGCCTCGACAAGCTGTCCAAGGAGGCGAAGAAGCTCGCCAAGTCCGGCGACCGCACCGCGCTCGGCCACGCGCTCAACGAGTTCTTCCTCGAGTTCGAGCGGAACACCGGCAACGAGGTCCTGGTGAGCGTGAGCGAGGGCCTCAGCCCGCAGCTCCTCCGCTACATCACCGCCTGGCAGCGCCCGTTCGACACCGACGACCTGCCGGCCAGGATCGCGGAGATCGCCGCAGCGGCGAAGGAACGCGACGGCGCCAAGGCCGGCGACCTCGTCAAGGCGCTCTACGCGCCGTCGCACGAGCAGTTCCTCGCCGACTACCGCCGCACCGACGCCGAGATCGACGACACCCCCATCGTCTAGCGCGTCCAGAGGCACCACCGATCGAGCCCGAGCGTGTTCACCACACGCCCGGGCTCGATCCGTTTGTATGGTGGTTCCCGTGCGCTTCGACCTGCCGTCACTGATCGACCCGGCCCTGTACGACCACGTGGAGGCGACCGCCGCGTTCTACGCGAACCGTCCGGCCAGGCGCGGTCCGAGCAGCCTCGACGAACTGCTCGCGGTGCGGGAGGCGGCTGCTGCGGCTGCTGCTGCGGCTGCTCCTGCTGAAAGCGATCCGCGGCCGGAGCTCGTGCTCGCGGAGGCAGGCGGGCACAGCGTGCCCGTGCGCATCCACCGGCCCGTGGGTGCGGAGCCTTCCGGTGTGCTCTTGGAGATCCACGGCGGCGGGTTCTACCTGGGCTCCGCGGCGGCGAGCGACGTGCGCAACCGACGCACGGCCGACGCGCTCGGCATCGCCGTCGTCAGCGTCGACCACAGGCTCTCCCCCGAGCATCCCTGGCCCGCTGCCCCGGACGACTGCGAGACGGCGGCCCGCTGGCTGGTGCAGCACGCGCAGGGCATCTTCGGCACCACACGGCTCGCCGTCACCGGCTTCTCCTCCGGCGCCACGCTCGCGATCGGCACCCTGCTCCGGGTGCGCGACAGCGGGATCGACGCGTTCAGCGGAGGCGTGCTGGAGTTCGGCACGTACGACCTCGCCGCCCGGACTCCCGCCGGGCGGCTGATCGCCGACGAGTACTTCCTGGAGGCGTACGCGGGGACAGCTCCCGACCGGACCGACCCGGGACTCTCACCGCTGTTCGCCGAACTCCCCGGCCTTCCGCCGATTCTGATCGTGATCGGGGAGGACGACCTCGTGCTGCACGACAACCTGGCAATGGCGGCGCGGCTCTCTGCCGCGGGCGTCGCCATCGACCTGCGGATCTACCCGGCGTCTCCGCACGGCTTCTCCGGGCATCCGACCCCGATGGGGCGCGCCGCGGTCGCGCACATCGACGACTGGCTGCGCGAACGGTTCAGCGCGGGCTGACGGAGCGCGTCAGACCACGAAGTCGACGGCAGAACGGCCGCCGACGACCGACCGGATGTACCCGGCGACGCGCTGGTGGTCCGGGTGGTCGACGTAGCGCTGCAGGGCGTCGGCGTCAGCGAAGTCGCTGATCAGCACGACGTCGAAGTTGTCGGCGCCGAGCGCGTTCAGTCCGACCTCCAGCGCGAGGATCTCCGGAATGCTTGCTGGCAGCGATTCCAGCCCGGCCTTCACGGCGGCGGCCTGCTCTGCACGCTCGGTCTCGTCCGAGGTGGCGAGCTTCCACGAGACGACGTGGCGAATGGTCATCGGACCTCCAGGAGAGCGGTGCGGAGACGAGCCGGATCGACCCGCCAGTATGTGTGGACCTTGCCGTCGACGAGCACCACGGGGATGTCCTCGACGTACTGCGCGTGCAGCTCGGGGTCTTCCAGGATGTTCTTCTCGTCGACCACGACGGACGGCCCGTCAGCGGGCAACTCGCCGATCACGACGCCGATGACGTCTCGGGCGTCATCGCACAGATGACAGCCGGGCTTGCCGATCAGAGTGAGGGAGACGCTGGACACGCCTCCAACCCTAGCCGGATGCGGGCAGCAAAAAGCGTCGGCCCGGACGGGTCGACGCTTGAGCTGCAGACTCGAGGTCTACTTCTTGTTGCGACGCTGGTGGCGCGTCTTGCGAAGAAGCTTGCGGTGCTTCTTCTTCGCCATACGCTTGCGACGCTTCTTGATAACGGAACCCACGTAGACCTCACAAAGTTAGGGGGCAGGCCGCGGAATGCGCGGCGACACAAGCCAACAGTCTACCCGACGTCAGGCGGTATCGGCGACGTGATTGTCGAGAGCCTGGGTGACAGCCGATTCCGGCACTCGGAACGACCGCCCGAAACGAATCGCGGGGAGCTCTCCCGAGTGCACGAGACGGTACACGGTCATGCGGGAGACACGCATCATGTCGGCCACCTCGGCGACCGTCAGGAAGCGCACATCCGAGAGATCGCGTGCCATTCTGCCAAGTCCTTCTTCTGCTGTCATGGTACTCGTGTGACACGAGTGGTGACACGAACTCTAGAACCCGGCAGGCCCTCGCGACAAGTGCCGGTTCGTGGCAGTCCGGCTGGCGCTGCGACTGCCGATCAGTCCCGGCGCCACTTGCGCGGCGTCACGCGCTCGACGGCGGTGGTCACCCGGTAGCCGGTGTCGGCGAGCACCTTGCCGACCGTGCTCGCGAACTCACGCGTCTCGTCCGCGAGCTGATCGTCGATGGCCGACAGGTCCACCTCGGATGCCGTGAACGGAATGACCCAGTCCTCCACGGCCTCCAGAGGGACCGCATCCAGCCGGTAATAGCGGTGCTGACCCTCCTCGCGGACAGAGACGAGCCCTGCCTCGCGCAACACCTTGAGGTGTTTGGAGACCGTCGGCTGGCTCAATTCCAATGTCGACACGATCTCGGAGACGGATATCTCTCCGGAGGAATGGACATCGTCGGCGTGGCGGTCGAGAAGCACTCTCAGGATGTCGCGCCGCGTCGCATCCGCGATCACGTCAAAGATGTCGGCCATCACCCCAGGCTAGTCACTCGCCCAGCGGAGTACCATGTCCCAAGCTGTCGGCGGAGGGAACGGTCATGCGAGCGACACAGACGTCCGGGCGCATCAGCCTCGGGCCGGGCGGTCGCATCCGTGACGGTCTCAACGGCTTCGCGAGCAGGAGCCCTTCCCGGTTCGCGATCCTCGTCTTCACCCTGCTCATCCTCGTCTTCACGCTGCTGTTCTCCCTCCCGATCGCCACGACGCAGGGGTCGAGGACGCCCCTCGCCGACGCGCTGTTCACCGCCGTCTCCGTGATCTGCGTCACCGGGCTGTCCACGGTCGACATGGCGACCCACTGGAGCGTCTTCGGCCATCTGCTGGTGTTCTTCGGCGTGCAGATCGGCGCGGTCGGCGTGCTGACGATGGCGAGCATCCTGGGCCTGATCGTCTCCCGCAAGCTCGGGCTGCGCGCCAAGCTGATGGCGGCGAGCGACAGCAACCCGCTGCGCATCCACGCCGGTCCCGTCGCCGAAGGTCAGGCGGTGCGGCTGGGCGAGGTGGGCAAGCTGCTGATCACCGTCGCGCTCAGCATGGTGGTGATCGAGGGCGTCGTCGCACTGCTGCTCTTCCCCCGGATGCTCATCGCCGGCGTCCCAATCGGCACCGCGCTCTGGGAGAGCGTCTACTACGCAGCCATGGCGTTCACGAACACCGGCTTCAGCCCCAACGCGGAGGGGCTGACGCCGTATGCGGAGGACTTCTGGTTCCTCGGCGCGCTGATGATCGGCGTCTTCCTCGGGGCGATCGGCTTCCCGGTGATCCTCGCCATCGCCACGAACCTGCGCAAGAAGCGCCGCCGCTGGTCCATCCACGTCAAGCTGACGCTGGTGACCTCGGTGATCCTGCTTGTGGCCGGCGCCGTGCTCTACATCGTCTTGGAGGCGGATAACCCCAAGACCTTCGGCCATCTGGATGCGGGCCACACGATCTTCCAGTCGTTGTTCCTCTCGACCATGGCCAGATCCGGCGGATTCTCGACGATCCCGATCGACGACCTGCACGGATCGAGCCTGATCGTGACCGACATGCTGATGTTCATCGGAGGAGGGTCAGCATCCACGGCCGGTGGCATCAAGGTGACGACGCTCGCGGTGCTGTTCCTCGCGGCCTTCGCCGAGGCACGCGGTGTGGAGTCGATGGATGCGTTCCGTCGCCGCATCCCGATCGACGTGCTGCGACTGTCCGTCGCCGTCGCCCTTTGGGGAGCGACGATCGTGGCCGTGGCGAGCATCCTGATCCTGCAGATCACGAAGGCGCCGCTCGACCATGTGCTGTTCGACGTGATCTCGGCGTTCGCCACCTGCGGCCTCTCCACCGGGCTGACGGAGAAGCTGCCGGACGCCGGCGTGTACGTGATGGCGGCCACGATGTTCTGCGGGCGCGTTGGTACAGTGACACTCGCCGCGGCGCTCGCCCAGAGCCAGCGGAAACAGCTGTACCAGAACCCGGAGGAGAGGCCGCTCGTTGGTTGACAGGATCAAGCACAACGCCCCCGTCCTGGTGATCGGACTCGGGCGCTTCGGCGCGGCGACGGCCGGGGAGCTCGACCGGCTCGACCGCGAGGTGCTCGCCATCGACACGGACGCCGCCCTCGTGCAGAAGTGGGCGGACAGGGTGACGCACACCGTGCAGGCCGACGCGCGCTCGATCGAGACGCTGCGGCAGATCGGCGCGGAGGACTTCTCCATCGCGGTGGTCGCCGTCGGCTCGTCCATCGAGGCCAGCGTGCTCATCACAGCCAACCTGGTCGACCTCAAAGTGCCGCAGATCTGGGCCAAGGCGATCTCGCAGTCGCACGGCAAGATCCTGGAACGCATCGGCGCGAACCATGTGATCTACCCGGAGGCGGAGGCCGGCGAACGCGTCGCCCACCTGGTCTCCGGCCGGATGCTCGACTTCATCGAGTTCGACGACGACTTCGCGCTCGTCAAGATGTACCCGCCGAAGCCTGTCCGCGGCCTCAACCTGACGGAGTCCGGCGTTCGCACGAAATACCGCATCACGGTCGTCGGCGTGAAGTCCCCCGGCAAGCCGTTCACCTACGCGACCGCCGACACTGTCGTCTCCAACCACGACCTCATCATCGTCTCCGGCAACTCCGCCGACATCGAGCGCTTCGCCGCCCTCGACTCCTGACCCCCGGCGCGCGCTCGTCCCGTTCCCTCCCGTCCCGTTCCCTCAAAATCGAGCCGGGACTTATGTACGCGACTCGCCGACGCGGGGTGTGCATAAGTCCCGGCTCGATGGCTGCGCTGTGGAGAACCCCGGCAGTGGGCGTGACTCGCGGCAGCCTGGGGAGATGCAGTTAGGGACAGACGGAGAGCTTGACGCCTCGGGATTCACGTATGCGCTCGCAAGGGAGGCAGGGTACAGCCGACGCAGGGTAGACCACGCCGACTTTCAACGGCCATTTCGCGGCGTCCGGACCATGGATGCGGATCTCGACGACCACGTTCAGAGGTGCCGGGCCTATGCGGCGCAGCACCGTCACGGTCACTTCTTCAGCCACCAGTCGGCCGCTCTGATCCACCGGATGCCTCTGCCGTATCGCCATCACCCCAGCGAAGTACATGTCGCAGTCTTCGCACCGCAATGGCCGCCCGAAATGAACGGCGTGATCCCGCACGAGCTCAAAGCCACCGGTCACCGCGTCGTCACCGTGGATGGGCTGCCGTGCGTCTCGCCCGAGGACACGTGGGCGCAGCTATCCCAGCGGCTCGACATTCCCGAACTCGTGGCGATCGGTGATTTCCTCGTCACGGGCGACGAGCCGTATTCCGGTCAGCCGAGTCCGCTGGGACGCGCTGAGCTGGAACGAGCCGTTCGCCACCATGGTCGACGCCGGGGCGTCCAGTCGCTCCGCATTGCCAGCGAGCTGGTCCGATACGGCTCGCTGTCCCCGCAGGAATCCGTTCTCCGGGTCGCGTTGGTCCACGCGGGCCTGGCAGAGCCGGAACTCAACTTCCACGTCGTTCACGACGACCGGCTGGTGGCGATGGTCGACCTCGCATATCCAGACCGACGACTGGCCATCGAGTACCTCGGTGACCATCACCGTACAGACGCCGACCTTTACCGGGCAGACATCCATCGTCGAGAACGCCTTGCATCCATCGGCTGGAACACTGTCTTCATCACGACCGCCGACCTGACCGGCCCCGTCCCTCGTGCAGTCCCCCTCATCCGCGCCGCTCTGAAGAGATCGAGCCGGGACTTGTGCACGCTCTCATCCGGCGTGTCGCGTGCATAAGTCCCGGCTCGATTGCTGCGGGGGGGGGCAGGGACGCGCGGGTCAGGAGGCGGCGAGCTCGCGGGAGCGGGCGAGGGCGGCGTCGGTGGCGCGGGTGAAGAGGGCGGCGAGGTCGGCCTCGGAGAGGACGGCGATCGCGCGCTCCGTGGTGCCGCCGGGGCTCGTGACGCGGCGGCGCAGCTCGGCCGGCTCCTCGCCGGAGGAGACGAGCAGTTCGGAGGCGCCGAGGAACGTGCCGTTGACCAGGGTCGCCGCCTGCTCGGGCGTGAACCCCTTGTCGACGGCCGCCGCAGTCAGCGCCTCGATCAGGAAGAACACGTATGCCGGACCGGATCCGGAGATGGTGCCGAGCGCATCCAGTTGCGTCTCCGGCACCTCGACCACCTCGCCGACAGTCTCGAACAGGGCGCGCACCAGGGCGAGGTCGTCCGGGCGGGTGCGGACGCCCCCGCTGATGCCGGTGACGGCCTTGCCGACGACGGCAGGCGTGTTCGGCATCGACCGCACCACGGTGACGGTCTCCGGAAGCAACGACTCGAAGGTCGCGGTCGTCACACCGGCCGCGACGCTCACGACGACAGCGCCTGGGGTGAGGGAGGCGGCGATCTCGCGCAGCAGATCGGGAACCATCGCGGGCTTCACTGCCACGATCACGATCTCGGCGCCGTCGACTGCGAGACGGTTGGCGTCGGCCTTCGACTCGGTGGCGTACGCGGTCACGCCGGCCATCCCGGACAACTCCGCCGCCCGAGCCGCCGAACGGTTGGTGACCCGGATGCCGCCGTCGACGGTGACACCGGGGGCGAGGAGGCCGCTCAGGATGGCGCGGCCCATGGAGCCTGCTCCGAGCATGGCGATCGTCGGGAGCGTGACGTTCTGCGTGTCGGTCATGCCGTCATCCTAGGATGTTGGCATGAGCGCATCGGGTGGAACCAGGGCAATCGTCGCGGCCTTCGCAGCCAACCTCGGGATCGCCATCACGAAGTTCATCGCGTGGGCTTTCTCGGGCTCGTCGTCGATGCTCGCAGAGGGCGTGCACTCGCTCGCCGACTCCGGCAACCAGCTTCTTCTGCTGCTCGGCGGACGCCAGGCGAAGAAGCAGGCGGACAAGGAGCATCCGTTCGGCTACGGGCGCGAACGCTACGTGTACGCGTTCGTGGTGTCGATCATCCTGTTCTCGGTCGGTGGCGTGTTCTCGCTGTACGAGGGCGTCGAGAAGCTGACGCACCCGCATCCACTGGAGAACTGGTGGCTGCCGCTGCTCGTGCTGGTCATCGCCATCGGCCTCGAGTCGTTCTCGCTGCGCACAGCGGTGCACGAGTCGCGCCCGCACAAGAAGAACCTGTCGTGGCCGCAGTTCATCCGCCGCGCCAAAGCGCCGGAACTTCCCGTGGTGCTGCTGGAGGACGTCGCAGCCCTCACCGGCCTGGTGTTCGCGCTGCTCGGCGTCGGGCTCACGGTCATCACGGGCAATGGGGCGTTCGACGCGATCGGCACGCTCCTCATCGGCCTCCTCCTAATCACCGTCGCCGTCATCCTCGGGATCGAGACCAAGAGCCTCCTGGTGGGCGAAGGCGCGAGCGACGAGGACGTCGCAGCGATCGAGCACGCGATCCTCGACGGCGACGAGGCCGAGCGCATCATCCACATGAAGACCCTGTACCTCGGCCCGGACGAGCTGCTCGTCGGAGTGAAGGTCGCCATCTACGGCGAGCACAGACTCGCCGACGTCGCCGCCGCGATCGACAGCATCGAGCGACGCATCCGGGCCGCCGTGCCCGCCGCGCGCGTCATCTACATCGAGCCGGACGTCTGGATCGACCCGAACGAGAAGCACCCGGCCACCGACACCATCGTGATCAAGGGGCTCGAGTGAAGCGCGCCGTCGTGCTCCAGCACGACCCGACCATCCACCTCGGCAACATCGGTCCTGTCCTGGTCGAGCACGGCTACGACGTGCACGTGGTCGACGCGACCACCGAGGACGTGTCTGCACTGGATGCGCACTCGGCCGACCTCCTCGTCATCCTCGGCGGAGAGATGGGCGCGTACCAGACCGACGAGTTCCCGCACCTCGCCCACGAGCAGCGGTTGATCAAGGAGCGGCTCGACGCGGAGCGCCCGACACTCGGCGTGTGCCTCGGCGCACAGCTCATGGCCGGCGCACTCGGCGAGCGCGTCTACAAGGGCGACACGATGCAGATCGGGTTCCGCAGGGTCGAGCCCACCGCAGCCGGTGCCACCTCTCCCATCCGGCACTTCGACGGCGTGCCCGTTGTCGAGTGGCACGGCGACACATTCGAGCTGCCGGAGCGGGCGACGCTGCTCGCGTCGTCCAGCGACTACTCGAACGAGGCGTTCGCGATTGGCGACTTCGCCCTGGCGGTGCAGTTCCACCCGGAAGTCACCGACGAGATGCACGAGAGCTGGGTGTCGGACGGGTACAACGAGCTCGACGAGCACGCCATCGACCCGGAGGCGATGCGCAGCGACCGCACGCAGTACTCGGCGGCGATGCAGGCCGCATCCAGGGCCGCGTTCTCGGAGTGGCTCGCCCAGCTGCCTGAGCGGTCATAGCAGCCGCGCCCCTCAGCGCTTGGCGCGGAAGAAGTCCAGCAGCAGGTCGGCGCAGTCCTCGGCGAGCACGCCCGCGTACACCTCTACCCGGTGATTCAGCCTCCGGTCGCGCAGCACGTCGTACACCGATCCTGCAGCACCCGCCTTCTCGTCCCACGCCCCGAACACCACCCGCGGCACGCGCGCGGCGAGCACCGCTCCCGCGCACATCACACATGGTTCGAGGGTGACGACGAGCGTGCATCCCTCCAGGTGCCAGTCGTCGCGGGATGCGGCGGCCTCGCGCAGGGCGAGCACCTCGGCGTGCGCCGTCGGATCGTGGTGCAGCTCGCGCTCGTTGCGGCCGGTCCCGATCACGGTGCCCTGCTCATCCAGGACCAGCGCGGCGACGGGGACGTCACCCGTACCGAAGGCGAGTCTGGCGTCCGCGATGGCGCGGCGCATCCACTGCTCGTAGTCGTCGGGCACGGCCAGGCTCACTCGGCACTCCTCACGGGTGAAACGTCGGTTAGCCTTGAGCCTATGCGAGTGCACGTTGCCGACCACCCCCTCATCACCCACAAGCTGACGGTGTTGCGCAACAAGCACACCCCATCTCCGGTGTTCCGCGCTCTCACCGAAGAGCTGGTGACGCTGCTCGCCTACGAGGCAACGCGCGCCGTCAAGGTGGAACCCGTCGAGATCGAAACCCCGGTGACCACCACCATCGGCGTCACCCTCACCCAGCCGCGGCCGCTCGTCGTCCCCATCCTGCGCGCAGGGCTCGGGATGCTCGAGGGCATGGTGCGCCTGATGCCCACCGCCGAGGTCGGGTTCCTCGGCATGGCGCGCAACGAAGTCACGTTCGAGCCGACCACGTACGCCGAGCGCCTGCCGGACGACCTGTCCGACCGCCAGTGCTTCGTGCTCGACCCGATGCTCGCGACGGGCGGATCGCTCGGTGCCGCCATCGAGTTCCTGTTCAAGCGCGGGGCCGTCGATGTCACCGCGATCTGCATCCTGGCCGCTCCGGAGGGCATCGCCGCCCTCGAGAAGGCGACGGAGGGCCGCGACGTGACCATCGTCCTCGGCGCCCTCGACGAGCGCCTGAACGAGAACGGCTACATCGTCCCCGGTCTCGGCGACGCCGGCGACCGCCTCTACGGCACGGTCTAGTCGCCTTCTGGCGGGGCCGACGCTGGACGCAATAATGCGTAATGATTTGACACGAGGCGACATGGGGCGCTTTACTTCAATGCATGACTGACAACTCGCGTACCCTGACCTCCTTCGAGGCCCCTGGGGATGCCGGCATGATGATGCCCGGCCGCGACACGGTCATGTGTTGCCGAATGTGTCGCTAATCTGACGACCCTTCGCCGAGCCACCCGCCCGCCGACCCACTGAGTCGGGACCGGGCTGACGAGCTCCCCGGATGCGCCACACTCACGCATCTGCGCACAGGCCGCTTCCAGGCCCAACACGAATTCGCGAATCCTCGCACCCCGCCACTCACCTCAGCTCGTCGAACGCTTCGACGCCACCGGGGACGCCGTATCCGGCAGGGGATTCACCGCATCATCATCAAAGGACTCATCCCATGTCTCTGGCAACCATCGACACCGCGTACACCCCCAGCCGTCACCTCGCCGCCGCCCCCGCCGTCCAGGCGCCCGCCGTCCAGGCACCCGCCGTCCAGGCGGCCGCAGCGCCCGCCGCTTCCGCCCCGCAGATCCGCGCCGTGCCGAACGGCACAGAGGCCCGCGGCTTCGTCCTCTACGTCGGCATCGACGAGGCGAAGGCCGCCGCTGCCGGCACCGACCTCGGCCGCATCGTCGAAGCGCTCAAGCGCCTCACCGCCGAGATCGCCCCGTCCGCCGAGACATACGCCGCCGTCGCGCTCGCCCCGGAGGGTGCCGGCGGACGCGACGTGGACGTGGTCCGCCTCGCCCTGCAGGACCCCTCCGCCATCGCCAAGCACCGCCACCAGGTGACGCCGGAGGAGGACGAGGACCGCGCATCCGGTGGCGTCGTCGTCGACATCTCGCGCAAGCGCCTCATCCTCGACAACCAGACCGCCGCGCTCACCTATAAGGAGTTCGAGCTGCTGCAGTACCTCGTGCTCCGCGAGGGCCGCACCATCGAGCGGGCCGAGCTGATCTCGTCGCTGTGGGGTTCGGCCGACGACGAGGTGCCGAACGAGCGCACCATCGACGTGCACGTCCGCCGCCTGCGTTCGAAGCTCGGACGCTATGAGGACATCGTGCGCACGGTGCGCGGCGTCGGCTACCGCTTCGACCGTCACGCCGACGTCTCCATCCGTCACGCGTCCGCACCCTCCCCCGACCTCTTCTAAGCCGTTCCAACCCGTTCCGACCCGTTCCGACCGTTCCAACCCGTCCCCACCCGTTCCGACGCCATCGAGTCCGGACTTATGCACGGTGCCACTCGGCGTGTCGCGTGCATAAGTCCGGACTCGATTATGTGGGGACCCGGGCGTGTGGTCAGGCCGAGCGCTGGTAGGCGCGGAAGGCGGAGGTCGCCAGGGCGGCCATGACGACGGCGAGAGCCGCGAGCAGGCCGACGTGGGCCCAGAGCGACGACCAGTCCGGATGCGCGCTCAGCGCCTGGCGGCCAACGATCACCGCCCACTCGAACGGGTTGTACGCCGCCACGTTCTGCACCCACTCGGGCGACAGCTTGGTGTTCATGATCGCCGAGCTGAGGAACATCAGCGGAAGCGTGATGAGCTGCGAGATCCCGATCAGCGCCGTCTGGTCCTGAGCGAGCAGCGCGACGGCGTTCGACAGCGAGCAGAAGACCGCGGTCAGCAGCACCACCGCGAGCAGCAGCAGCACGATCCCGACGAAGCCGCCCTCGAACCGGGCGCCCGCCCAGAACGCGATGCCCACGACGATCAACGATTGGCACACCGCGAGGATCGACTGGTACACGAGCGTCGACACGATCATCGCGGCGCGACTGGTCGGCGACGTGAGGAACCGGTCCATCACCCCGCGCTGCATGTCCTGGATGTACACCGTCCCCGACCACGCACTGCCGAACAGCGCCATCATCATCACGATGCCGGGTGTCAGGAACTCCAGATAGCTCTGCCCGTTGCCGAACCCGGGGATCTCCACGACCGCCTTGAACAGCTGCCCGAACAGCAGCAGCCAGATGATCGGCTGCACCAGGTTCATCACCAGGAACACCGGCATCCGCCAGGCCGCCCTGAGCAGCCGCGCGGTCAGCACGACGGTGTGGGTGAAGAACGACGGCCCTGACGCCGTGCGCTCCGACTGGATGCGGGTGGGTGCGATGGCGGTCATGATGCGTTCTCCGATGCTTTGTCCTGCGCGGATTCCTGAGCTTTCGTGAGGGTGCGGCCGGTGTGCCGCAGGTAGACGTCGTCGAGGCTGGGCCTCGCGACGGTCGCGGACGCGACGGCGACGCCCGCCGCATCCAGGGCAGCGAGCGCGAGCGGGAGCGTCGCGGCTCCGCTGTCGGCGCGGGCACGCAGGGTGCGTCCGTCTTCGCCGATCTCGCTGAGCGCATCCACCCGGTTGAGGGCTTCGAGCGCCGCGAACGGGTCGCCCTCGCTGGTGAGTTCGACGATGACGGCGTCGCCGCGGAGGTCGTTCTTGAGCTCTTCCGGGGTTCCCGCGGTCACGACCTTCCCTCTGTCGACGATGGCGAGCCGCTTGGCGAGCCTGTCCGCCTCCTCCAGGTAGTGCGTCGTGAGCAGCACCGTCAGGTGCTCGTGGGCGGTCATCCGCTCGATCTCCGCCCAGAGTTCGGCGCGCGCCTCCGGGTCGAGGCCGGTGGTCGGCTCGTCCAGGAACAGCACGGCGGGCCGGTGCATCAGGCCGATCGCGACATCCAGCTTGCGGGCCATGCCGCCCGAGTACGTCTTGACCTGGCGGGTGGCGTGCTCGGTCAGCCCGAACCGGTCGAGCAGGTCGGCCGCCCTGGCACGTGCATCCCGGGCGGACAGGCCTTGCAGCCGCCCGGCGAGCACGAGGTTCTCCGCGCCGGTGTCCACCGGGTCGGCGACCGACTTCTGCGCGACGAAGCCGATGGAGCGTCGCACCCGTCCCGGATGTTTGGCGACGTCGATCCCCGCGACGACAGCACGGCCGGAGTCGGCGCGCGCCAGGGTCGAGAGGACCTTGATGGTGGTGGACTTGCCTGCGCCGTTCGGGCCGAGCAGCCCGAAGACGGTTCCGGTCTCAGCGGTGAAGCTGAGCCCGTCGATGGCGCGAACAGGCGGCTTGCCCCTGCCCGTGCTGTAGGACTTCTTGAGGTCGTCGGCGATGAGCGCCGACGGGTTTTCGGTTGCCACGATGGCTTCCTTTCTGAGTGAAGCCGTTCGTGGGAAACCCGCGCGATACCATTGGAGATGGACCCTCGGTGACTGTTGACGCAGGTTCCTCACGGAACGACTGGGGTTTGGATGGCCGGAGAGTTGCCGCTCTCCGGCCATCACTTCGTTGTGGTGCAGCTCTAACCGCCCAGCAGGTCGGCCACCTCCTGCCCGAAGTCGCCCGCCGACACCCGCTGCTGGATGTCGGCCATGCTGAGTCCTTGGCGGAGCAGCTCGTGGAGCCCCTCCCACATCTCGATGCCGCCGATCGACCGATCCCGGATGCGCGAGGCGAGCCCCGCGATGTACGCGCGCTCCGCATCCAGCACCGCCTGGCGGTAGTGGAATTCGACCATGAACAGCTCGGGAAGGCTGTCGTCGATCTCGTCGAGCTGGCGGTGCCGGTCGGCGATCTCGTCGTCGAGACGCCCCACCCGCTTCTCGAGGAGTTCGAGCGCGGTCTGCGGAGGGAGCATCGGCAGGAGCGACAGCCCGGTCTCGATGGCGGGGTACTCCTTGACAGGGGTGTCGATGAGCTCGCTCAGCCACTCGTCCGCCTCCTGGCGCCCGGCGTCGGTGATCTCGTAGACGATGCGCTCCGGACGGTTGCCCTCACGCTCGGTCTGCGTCGCGACGATGAAGCCGTGCTTCTCCAGCGACTTGATGACCGCGTAGAGCGAACCGAAGTTGAGGCGGATGCTGTCTTCCTTGCCGCGCTCGCGCATCGACGTGGTCATCTCGTACGGATACATCGGCCGCTCCCACAGGCAGGACAGCACCGCCAGGGCCAGCGGGTTCGAGATCGCTCGCTTCGTCATACTCACCTCCGAATACTTTGTTTAGAGTATTCGCTTTCGAGTGATCTGTCCACTGGCACGACAAAAAGCGGATCGCCCGGCGCTGGTGCGCCGGGCGATCCGCCATTTCTCCCTGCGGGTCAGGCCCTGCTCTTGCGGCGGATGAAGCCGACGATCGCCGTGATCACGAAGAAGACAAGGCCGAGGATCGCGAGCCAGAGGAGCCCTTTGACAGCGAAGCCGAGCACGGCGAGGATGGCCCAGATGACGAGCAGGACGATGATGAGGGCGAGCATGATTCTCTTTCCTTGTTGGTGGGGTGGTCGAGGGAAGGACTAGTGCGCTGCGCGCGAGCGGAACAACCAGCCTGCGCGGGGCGCCGGCTCCGGCGTGGCCCACGTCCGATACACGGCGCGCTGCGCTTCGGCGAGCGTTTCGAAGACGCCGAGGTCGCGGCCGGTGCTGCTGGTGCTGATGAATCCATCGCGGCCTCGATCGACCATCCCCAGGTATGCGGTGGGCGTCTCGGCAACCCAGAGCCCCTCGGCCGGGACCCGCCAGGTGATGTATTCGGTGTCGCGGGCGACTGTCGCGATCGTCATGATGTGCCCTTTCGAGCTCTCGATGGTCTGAATAACTAGATTCTCTAGTTAGTCAGGAATCGAGACAAATCCGGCCGAGGGGGTTGATTTGGCATACTCGATGCGTTACTAGCTCGGGTCAGGGATAGCTAGATCACCTAACTTGTAGTTGGTCTATCATCTAGTGCATGACGACGGACACCAACGGTTCGACGCCTCAGAACGTGCGTCACCCGGAGGCCGAGCGACAGCGCGCTGTCGCCGTCCTGGAAGCAATGCGGGCGTACGGAGCAGCCGACGCGGCGATGCAACGGCGCTCGGAGCACGCCATGCGGATGGGCGAGAACGACATCTCCGCCCTGCGTTATCTACTCCGCGCGCACGAGCGGGGCGTGAGCGTCGGGCCGAAGGAGCTCGCAGACTACCTCGGAGTGCAGAGCTCCTCCATCACGATCCTTCTCGATCGGCTCGAAAAGGCTGGTCACGTGCGGCGCGAGCCGAGCCCGTTCGATCGGCGCGCGCTGATCATCGTGCCGACGGCACCGAGGGACCAGCTGCAGCGCGCCATTCTCGGCGACCTCCGGGAAGAGCTGATCGACGTCGCCGGCGTGCTCTCCGACGCGGACGCGGCCACGATCGTCGCGTTCCTCGAGCGGCTGCGCGACGTGGTCGACCGCATCGACGCGTCGCCGGCCCCCGTCAACACGCCCTCCCGCCGCCCTCAGCGCTGATCCGCCCGCTTCGCAGGCCCTCCTGTGACCGCCGAAAGCCACACATAGAAAACTCGCAGCAAAAATAACGAACAGATAACTACCGCCCGTTACCTCTTCGTTATATAGTTCAAGAGCGTTAGTTGTTTGCTGTGGCAGCGAAGCGCGGAATGTGATTGCAGGACACTCTTGGTGCAAGGGAGAGGGCCGGCCGCTAGCCTCTGCGGCCGGCCCTCAATCCTTAACGGCGCGTGATCATCCCCGTGCTGGCACGGATGGAACTGTCACCCGTTGGTGGAAGGATGCGAATGCATCGAGCATTCGTCCACCCGAGGAGGCCACAGCATCATGCGTTCAGACGAGCGGACACGCACCGGCGAACGATCACGCACCGGAGAGCGGGCGACGGCACGCGTCAACGCCGTCTCGGCGTGGGAATCGCTGTTCCGCGCCCAGGTCGCCGTGATGCGCAGCCTCGCCGCCGAGTTCCCGACCAAAGACATCTCCTTCAACGAGTACGACGTGCTGTTCAACCTGTCCAGGCAGCCCGACCGCTCACTGCGCTTGCGCGACCTCAACAAGCACGTGCTGCTGACGCAGCCGAGCGTGAGCCGCCTGGTCGACAGGCTGGTCGCGCGGGGCCTGGTCGCCAAGTGCCCGGAGCCGTCGGATGCACGCGGCACCGTCATCCGGCTCACGGACTCCGGCTTCGAGATGTTCCGGAGGGTCGCCGTCGAGCACATGCGAACGATCACCGATCGCGTCGGCGGACGACTCGACGCGGCGGAGCTCGAACGGCTCGTCGAACTCTGCGACAAACTCCGCGACGCGTGACCACGAACTCTCCACAAGCCGTGACTGTCCCCAACCTGACGGGTGTCCCGGTGAAACCCCGGCACTCGCCGCGTATCATGACGCCATGAAATCTTCGGGTCGCAGCAAATGGGGATGGGCGCCCGCGCTCCTGGGGTTCGTGGCGCTCAGCGCCGTGGCCGGCGTGCTCAGCGCCGCAGCCGTCACACCGGCGGTGGCGCTCACCGGGTCGGCAGCAGACTCCACCATCGGCGTGTTCGACGGTCTCCCTGAGTACATCAAGGTCGAGCCGCTGGCCCAGGCGTCGACGATGTATGCCAAGGCCGGAGGCAAAGACGTCCCGATCGCGACCTTCTACTCTCAGAACCGCGTCGAGGTGGGCTGGGACGACATCTCGCAGAACCTCAAAGACGCCGCCATCGCCACGGAGGACCCACGCTTCTACGAACACGGCGGTGTCGATGTCACCGGCTCGATCCGCGGCGCGATGCTCACGGCCCTCCACAAAGATGTGCAGGGCGGCTCGTCCATCACGCAGCAGTACGTCAAGAACATCCTGGTGCAGCGCTGTGAGAACAAGCAGCCCGACGTCACAGCCACGGCGGCCGTGCAGAAGAAGCAGCTGACCGCCTACGAGTCCTGCTACAACGACGCCACCAAGGTTGACCCCGTCCGCAAGCTCAAGGAGATGCGGTACGCGATCGGGCTCGAGAAGGAATACACCAAGAACCAGATCCTGCAGAGCTACCTGAATATCGCACTGTTCGGCGGCAGGACCTACGGGGTCCAGTCGGCGGCCGAGTACTACTTCGGCGTCTCTGCGAAAGCTCTCAATCTGCAGCAGGCCGCAACGCTCGTCGCCATCCTCAACAACCCGGACAACCTGCGCATCGACCAGCCGACCAGCAAAGACAACGGCGCCGCCAACGGATACAAGGCCACGCTGGAGCGCCGCAACTACGTGCTCGACCGGATGCTCGCCAACGGCAAGATCACCAAAGAGGAGCACGACGCGGCCAAGGCGACCAAGGTCGAGCCGAAGATCTCGCCTGTGCAGAACGGCTGCATGACGGCGCAGCAGTTCAACGCGGCGTTCTTCTGCGACTACGTCGAGCGCCAGATCGAGAACAACACGATCTTCGGCAAGACGAGCGACGACCGCAGCAGCTTCCTCAACCGCGGCGGCCTGAAGATCTACACCACCCTCAACCTCGACCTGCAGGGAGCGGCGCAGGCATCCATCGCCGCGTACATCCCGCCGGCGAGCCCATACCTCGACCTCGGCTCGTCCAACGTCTCCGTCGAGGTCGGCACAGGACGCGTGATCACCATGGCGCAGAACAGGCCGTACGACAATACGGCGAATCCGTCTCCGGCGACCACAGCGGTCAACTACAACACCGACTACGTCGACGGCGGCTCGGAAGGCTTCCAGACCGGATCGGCGTACAAGGCGTTCGACCTGCTCGAATGGCTGCAGGAGGGGCACTCCCTCTACGACACCGTCAACGGCACGCAGCACCTCTTCCCGCAGTCGGCGTTCCACGAGAGCGATCCGTGCAACGACATCGGCGGCGCTCCGTGGCCGGTCTCCAACGACGAAGGCGAGTCGGTCGGCAGCACCACGGTGATGAACGCCACGGCCCAGTCGATCAACTCGATCTTCGCGCAGATGGCCACGAAGCTCGACCTCTGCGGAATCAAGCAGCGCGCCCAGGACCTGCTGGTCCACGGTGCCGACGAACAGGCCAACCCGCTCAGGGCCAACCCGTCCTCCGTGCTCGGCACCAACTACATCGCCCCGATCACGATGGCCACCGCGTACGCCGGCATCGCCAACAACGGTGTCGCTTGCAGCCCCATCGCGATCGACAAGATCCTGAACGCCGACGGCAGCGAGCACGCCGTGCCCAAGACGCAGTGCTCCACCACTCCGATCGACCCCGGCGTCGCCGCCGCTGCGATCTACGCGCTGCAGGGCGTGCTGCGCGGAGGTACCGCGACCTCGGCCAACCCGAACGACGGCATCCCGATCTTCGGCAAGACCGGCACGACGGACGACTCGCTGGAGAACTGGCTCGTCACGTCCACCACCAAGGTCGCGCAGGCCACCTGGGTAGGCAACGTGGAAGGCGCCGTCGCGCTCCGCAGTCAGTCGTTCAACGGCATCGGAGGCGGAAACGTCAAGTTCGCGATCACGAAGCCGATCCTGGCCGCACTGAACGCCGTCTACGGCGGGACAGCGTTCCCGTCGCCTGGCGCGAAGTATGTGAAGGCGCCCGTCGCGCCGAAGCCGCCGACGCCCACTGCGCCGGTCAACCCCGCGCCCCCTGCGACCGGCGGTGGCACCGGCGGTGCCGGGAACGGGAATGGCAACGGCAACGGGAACGGCGGCAAGGGCAACGGATAGCTCCTTCCTCCTCATCCACCCTGCGCCTCCTCATCCACCCTGCGCCTCCGCATCCACCCTGCGTCGGGGCGCACGAGTGAGCAGCGCGGAGGCCCCCGTCAGAACTGATATTGGAATACCGGCTTTTATACCCTGATTTACCTGCCCCTCTCGCGGCAACTCGTTTAGGGTTATCGCGTGGGACGGACGCCAGACCCCAGCCGAAAGCCAGAGCTCTTGAGTCGCATCATGGAACATGTCGCGACCGAGCCTCTGTCGCGGATGACCTTCCGCAGCCTGGCGAGCGCACTGGGCGTGAGCACGTACTCGTTCGTTTACCACTTCGGCTCGAGGCAAGACATGATAGACGCCATCCTGGAGGAGGGCGTCCGTCAGCAGTCGGAGCCCTCAGCGGGCGTCGACATCGTCGCGTTCGACCGCGATCAATTCGCCGAGTGGTACCGCGCGGCGTTCCGCCACTCCCTCCGCGAAGGGAACCTGACCGGCCTCCGGCTGCAGTTCGAGGCGGGAGCGCTGGAACAGATCGACGAGGAGCTCGGGAACCGCATCACGACGTCGTTCACCGATTGGCTTGCGCTCGTCCGACGCTGGCTCATCGGCCACGGGATCGAGAAGAAGCGCGCGGACGTGCTCGCCCACTGGCTCGCCGACACGGTCGCCGGGCTCCACTTCGGGTTCCTGATCACGGGAGACACGGAGAAGACCGTGTCAGCGTTCGACGTGTTCCTGAGTGCGTACCTTCGCGAGGCCGTCGGGCCGTAGCCGGTCGGGCCGTAGCCGGTCGCGCCGAAGCCGGTCGCGCCACGGCGTCCGGAACGTACCGGTCGGGTTCAGGCTCCCCGTTCGGCGACCGCCTTCACCCCGGCGAGCATCGTCGTCCAGTTCTCCCTGGCGTGGGTCGCCGCATCCACCGTCGGGTTGTTGTCCTGGTCAAGCGTCACATGGGTGCCGGTTGGCGTCTCATCCAGTTCGAACCGCAACGTGTGATAGTTCTCCGGCACGTCGTCGGCGCCGCTGAGCGGACTGAAGTGGGTGAGCACGATCCTGCTCGGCTCCTGCAATTCGATCACCCGGCCGTGGTCCTCGAACGTGCGCCCCTTCCACTCGCCGCGCCAGACGATGCGGCTTCCGATGCGCCAGTCCGACTCGATGTCAGCCCCGAACATGATCTCCGGATGCGCACCGTTGGACGTGAGCACCCGCCAGACCGCCGAACGCGGCGCACGCACATCGGCTTCGGCGCGCGCGACATAGTTACCCATGAGGGCCTCCTCGGTTCCGCCCTGCTTCTGGGCATCATCAGACACCCTCGAGCCGATCCTGGCAACCAGTTCGCGGCGGCCTCACCGGTGCTGTTCAGGCGTCGTCGCGGGAGAGCACGAGCGCCTGCCACGGCCCGAGTGTCCCTGTGACCCCGCCCTGCGCATCCCGGACGTTGCTGAGCACGGTCGTCGCGCCCGCCCATCGCTCCGCGTCCGGCAGTTCATAGTCGGCCCGCTCCCCGGTCAGGTTCACCAGCACGAGCAACTGCCGCGACCCCTTCGTGCGGGTGTACGCGAAGATCTGGGGATGCTCGGGAAGCACCAGCTCCAGCGTGCCGTCGGACACCCGATCGTCGTCGTGCCGAAGGTCGATGAGCCGGCGATAGTACGCGAACACCGAGTCAGGATCGCGTCTCTCGGCGGCCGCATTGATCTCGCGGAAGTTCGGGTTGACGGGGATCCACGGCGTGCCGGTGGTGAAACCGGCGTTCGGCGCATCCGACCACTGCACCGGGGTGCGGGCGTTGTCTCTGCTCGTCGTTCGGAGTGCGGCGAGCACCTCGTCCGCCGGGGCTCCCAGCACGTCGACGGCCTCAGCGTAGTGATTGAGGGTCTCGATGTCGCGGAAGTCCTCGACGCCGCTGAACGGCACATTGGTCATCCCGAGCTCTTCGCCCTGGTAGATGTACGGAGTGCCGCGCTGGAGGTGCAGCACCGTCGCGAGCGCCTTCGCAGACGAGATGCGCGCCGCGCCGTCGTCGCCGAACCTGCTGACCACGCGCGGCTGGTCGTGGTTGTTCCAGTACAGACTGTTCCAGCCCGTCTCGGCCAGGCCGTCCTGCCACTTCCCGAACGACCGCTTGAGGGCGAGCACGCTGGCGGGCCGGGGATCCCACTTGCCGCCCGGCCCGTGATCGAGATCGACGTGCTCGAACTGGAACACCATGTCGAGCTCGCCGCGCGCAGGATCGGTGAAGAGCTGCGCCTGGTCGATGGTCACACCGGGCATCTCCCCCACCGTGAGGTAACGGTCGTCCCGGCCGGCGAACACCCGCTCGTGCATCTCGTGCAAGAACTCGTGGATGCGCGGCCCCTGCCCATAGAACGGGTAACCGTCTCCGTACAGAGCGCCGGGAGGGACCGTGCCGTCCGGCAGATCCTGCACTTTCGAGATCAGGTTGATGACGTCCATCCGGAACCCGTCGACGCCGCGGTCGAGCCACCAGTTCATCATCTCGTAGACGGCGTCCCGCACCTCCGGGTTCTCCCAGTTGAGGTCGGGCTGCTTGCGCGAGAACAGGTGCAGGTAATACTCGCCGCTCGCCGCGTCGAGCTGCCAGGCCGGCCCGGAGAAGAACGAGCCCCAGTTATTCGGCTCGCCGCCGCGCTCGCCAGGTGTCTTCCCCTCGCGCGGAGGTCGCCACCAGTACCAGTCGCGCTTGGGGCTGTCCACACTCGACGCCGACTCGACGAACCAGGCGTGCTCGTCTGACGTGTGGTTGACGACGAGATCCATGACGAGCTTCATGCCGCGGGCGTGCATCTCCTGTAGCAGCTCATCGAAGTCGGCGAAACTGCCGAACGCCGGGTCGATGGCGCGGTAGTCGCTGATGTCGTAGCCGTTGTCGTCGTGCGGCGACGCGTAGATCGGCGAGAGCCACACCACGTCGACGCCGAGCGCATCCAGGTGGTCGAGATGGTCGATGACGCCGCGCAGATCGCCGATGCCGTCGCCGTTGCTGTCGGCGAAACTTCGCGGATACACCTGATACACGACGGCAGACTGCCACCACTTCTGGGTCATCTGCTCAGAGTAGTCGGCACGACCACTCGGCGACGATGGCACCTGGCGGGTGAGCACCTCGTCCGACGTCTCCTTCGGCTCGGGTGAGAAGATGCACCCATGCACTCCGCCGCCCGCGCCGGGCTCTCCGCCCTGATCACCGTCGCGGCGGCCGCCGGGGCGTGCGCGACCATGTGGTGGATCGCCGTGGCCGCCGGCGGCGGGTACGGCACGGCGGTGCTCGCGACGGTCGTCGCGCTCACGCTGTCGCGGCGCACGTTCGCGTCGCGCGCCGAGTTCGGCAGGTCTGCTGCGCTGCTCCCGGTGATCGGGCTGGTGGCGGCCGGGGTCGGGTGGCTGCTGGTCGCGGTCCCTCCTTTCGGAGCGGCGGCGTTCATCGCGGGGATGAGCCTGCCGATCTGGATGCGCAGGTTCGGCGGAAGGATCGCCAGACTCGGCGGGCTGCTCACGCTGCCGTTCCTGGCCATCCTGGTCGCTCCGGGGGCGGTCGAGCCGACCGGGCGGTGGTGGCTGGATCTGCTCCTGCTGGTCGCCGCATCCACCGTGGCCATCGCGTGGGTGGCGCTGGCGCGGGAGGTCGGCGTGCTGGTCGGCGTCGGGGTGCAGAGCGAGCTTGTCGTGGCGCCGCCCGGCGAGCCAGCCGTGGCGCCGCCCGGCGAGCCCGCCGGCCCGGCGAGACCCACTACGCGTCGCTTGCCCGCCAGCACGCGGATGGCACTGCAGATGGCCGTCGCCCTCGCCGCCGCGTTCGTCGCCGGGTGGCTGCTGTTCCCCCACCACGCGATGTGGACCGTGCTGACGGCGTTCATCGTCTGCTCCGGCAATCGCGGGCGCGGCGACGTCCTGCACAAGAGCGCACTCCGGGTGGCGGGCGCGCTCGGCGGAACCGTGGTGGCTGTCGCGTTCTCGCTCGTCGCCGAACCGACCGGGATCCTCGCCGTGGTCGTCATCTTCGTTGCACTGTTCATCGGCACGTGGCTGCGCACGTACAGCTATGCGTTCTGGGCGCTCACCGTCACGCTGGCCGTCGCCCTCCTGCAGGGAATGCTCGGCGTCGCACCGACCGGCGGCTCGATCGGCGCGGTGCTGATCGAGCGGATGCTCGCCATCGTCGCAGGGGCAGCGCTCGGGATCGCGGCGAGCTGGTTCGTGCTGCCCGTGCGCTCCGGGGATGTGGCCCGCAGGCGGTTCTCCGACATGCTCGTCTCGCTCGGGGCCGTGTTCGCGCCGGACGGGCCTGACGTGGCGGGGGTTCCCGATGCGCCGCTGGCCGATCGCGTGGCCGTGTTCCGCGCATCCATTGCCAGGATCGAACAGCTCGCGCCGGCGCACAGCGCTCACCGCGCCGTTGCCGGGCGGCGGACGACCAGAGCGATCGACTGCATCGAGGTCGCGCGCGAGCTTCCCACCGCAGTGGATGCGCGACTCGCGGCCGGGAGGTCCAGCCCGGCCGATCCCGAATCCGCAGCCCGGCTGCGGCGGGCCGTCGGGAGGGCACGGAAGAGTCTGGCGGCTCCCGTCGACTACGCCGACCTCCGCGCCGCGCTCCTCGCGCTGACCGCCGAGCTCGACGGACGCGATCCGGGCGCCGGACGGTAGCCTGAAACCATGCTCACGCCGCCGATCACGCCGAAGAAGCCGACAGAACGCATCCACCACGGTGACGTGCACATCGACGACTACGAGTGGCTGCGCGACAAAGACGATCCGGCCGTCGTCGCGCACCTCCACGAGGAGAACGCGTACACGAACGCCCGCACCGAGAACCTGTCGCTGCTGCAGGAGCAGATCTTCGAAGAGATCAAGGGGCGCACCCGCGAGACCGACCTGAGCGTTCCGACTCGCGAGGGCGACTGGTGGTACTACACCAGGACGGTCGAGGGGAAGCAGTACGGGATCCACTGCCGGGCGCCGATCGTGTCGGCGGACGACTGGGAGCCGCCAGCTCTCGACGAGGATGCGCAGCGCAACGGCCTGCCGGGCGAGCAGATCCTGCTCGACGACAACGTGGAGGCGGAGGGCACCGAGTTCTACTCGCTCGGAAGCTTCGACGTGAGCGCCGACGGCACGCGGCTGCTCTGGGCGGTCGACCTGGAAGGGGACGAGCGGTACACGATCCGGGTGCGCTCGCTCGTGGACGACGGGGTCGAGTTCCCCGACGAGATCGAGGACACCGCATCCGGGGCGTTGTTCGACCAGAGCGGCGAGTACATCTTCTACACGACAGTGGACGACGCCTGGCGGCCGGACACGGTGTGGCGGCACCGGGTCGGCGACGTGTCTGAGGCCGACGCGCAGGTGTTCCACGAGCCGGATGAGCGCTACTGGATCGGCGTCGGGCTCACCCGCAGCCGGGACTTCCTGGTGATCGAGGCCGGGTCGAACATCACCAGCGAGGCGTGGCTGCTGCGCTCCAGCGACCCGACCGGCGAGTTCGCCGTGGTCTGGCCGCGGAAGGAGGGCGTCGAATACGACGTCGAGCACGCAGTGGTGGGTGGACGCGACCGGTTGCTGATCGTCCACAACGACGACGCCGTCAACTTCGAGCTCGTCAGCGTCTCCGCCGACGACCCGCAGGGCGCACGGCGCATGCTCCTCCCCCACAACCCAGATGTGCGGCTGGAAGGAGTCGACGCTTTCCGCGACTTCGTCTCCGTCGAATACCGCCGCGAAGGCCTCACCCGCATCGCCGTCGCCTGCGTGCCGGAGGACGGCCGCACCGACGACGACACCCTCCACGAACTGCACTTCGACGAAGAGCTGTTCACCGTCGGCGCCGGCGGCAACCCGGAGTGGACGCAACCGACACTGCGACTCGGCTACGGCAGTTTCGTCACCCCGTCGACCGTCTACGACTACGACGTCCGGACCCGCGAGCTCCGGATGCGCAAGCAGCAGGCCGTGCTCGGAGAGTTCGATCCGGAGCTGTTCGCGCAGCGGCGAGAGTGGGCGACCGCGAAAGACGGGACGCGCATCCCGATCTCGCTGGTCTACCGCCGCGACCTGGTGACCCCGGGCGAGCCCGCGCCGCTCGTGCTCTACGGCTACGGGTCGTATGAGGCGAGCATGGACCCGTCGTTCGGAATCCCGCGTCTGAGCCTGCTCGACCGCGGCATCGTGTTCGCCATCGCGCACGTGCGCGGCGGAGGCGAGCTCGGACGGCTCTGGTACGAGCACGGCAAGAAGCTGCACAAGAAGAACACGTTCACCGACTTCGTCGACAGTGCCCGCCACCTCATCGACACCGGATGGACGTCACCGGACCGGCTGGCAGCCCAGGGTGGAAGCGCGGGCGGGCTGCTGATGGGCGCCGTCGCGAACCTGGCCCCGAAGTACTTCTCGGGGATCCTCGCCGAGGTGCCTTTCGTCGACCCGCTCACGAGCATCCTGGACCCGTCGTTGCCGCTGACGGTCATCGAATGGGACGAGTGGGGCGACCCGCTGCACGACGAGGAAGTGTACGCGTACATGAAGTCGTACTCGCCGATCGAGAACGTGCACGAGACGCACTATCCGCGCATCCTGGCGGTCACCAGCCTCAATGACACGCGCGTGCTCTACGTCGAACCGGCGAAGTGGGTCGCACGCCTCCGCGAAGTCGGGGCGGACGCGCTGCTGAAAATCGAGATGGCGGCGGGTCACGGCGGCGTCTCCGGCCGCTACTCCGCGTGGCGCGAGCGCGCGTTCGCGTACGCCTGGCTCGTCGACGCCGTCGGCGCCCACCCCACCGGCGAGTAGCCGCTCCCGTCGCGTCGCGTCCCGTCGCGCGCGCACGTCCCCTTGCTAGCCGAGGTCGTCGGGGTCGCGGCCGGTGCGTTCGCCGGACTCGAGGGTGGCGATGACGGCGATGTCTTCGGCGTCGAGGGCGAACGAGAACACGTCGAGGTTCTGGCGGATGCGGTCGGGGGTGACCGACTTCGGGATCACCACGTTGCCGAGTTGGACCTGCCAGCGGATCACGACCTGCGCCGGCGTCACGCCGTGCTTCTCGGCGATGCGCGCCAGCGGCTCGTTGCCGAGGATGCGTCCGCGGGCGAGCGGAGACCACGCCTCGGTGACGATGCCGTTCGCCGTGTCGTAGGCGCGCACGTCGCGCTGGGGCAGGCACGGGTGCAGCTCCACCTGGTTGACGGCGGGGACGGTGTCCGTCTCGCGTGCGAGTCGTTCGAGGTGGTGGATGTGGAAGTTGGCGACCCCGATCGACCTGGCTCGCCCCTCATCCCGGATCGTCTCGAGGGCCCGCCAGGTGTCGACGTATTTGTCGTTCTTCGGTGCCGGCCAGTGGATGAGGAACAGGTCCACCGTGTCGAAGCCGAGCCGTTCGAGGCTCTGGTCGAACGACCGGAGCGTGCTGTCGTAGCCGTTCTGGTCCCACCAGACTTTGGTGGTGACGAACACCTCGTCGCGGTCGAGGCCACTGCGGCGGACGCCGTCTCCGACACCCCGCTCGTTGTCGTAGAACGCGGCGGTGTCGATGTGCCGGTACCCGGCGTCGATGGCGGTGAGCACCGCCTCCGCCGTCTCGGCTTCGGGGATCTTGTACACGCCGAAGCCCAGCTGCGGGATGCGGTTGCCGTCGTTGAGAAGAAGGTCCGGAATGCTCGCCATGGGTTCATTCTGCCGCGTCGACGGAGTACAGGTGGGGTCGGACGAAGGAGGAAGACATGGCAATGGACGGAAAACGAGTCGCGTTCCTGGTCGCGGCGGAGGGCATCGAGCAGGCGGAACTGGTCGAGCCGTGGAAGGCGGTCGCCGCCAGCGGTGGCACCCCGACGCTGGTCTCCGAGAAGGCCGGCGATGTGCAGGCGTTCAATCATCTGACCCCCGCGGACAGCTTCCCGGTCGACGTGACTACCGCCGAGGCCTCTGCGGACGATTTCGACGCGCTGATGCTCCCCGGCGGTGTGGCGAACGGCGACCAGGTGCGAACGCAACCGGATGCGGTGGCCCTGGTCGCGGCGTTCGCTGCGGCGGGCAAACCGATCGGGGTGATCTGCCACGGCGGCTGGGTGCTCGTGGAAGCCGGCGTCGTCGGCGATCGCACCCTGACCAGCTGGCCGAGCCTGCAGACCGACTATCGGAACGCCGGGGCGCGCTGGGTGGACGAGGAGGTCGTGGTGGACGACGGCCCGTTCACGCTGGTGTCGTCACGGAAGCCGGACGACCTGCCGGCGTTCGACCGGGAGTTCGTGCGGGTGGTCGGCGGATAGACCTTGACCTCGCGATTGTGTTTCGCCCTCAGCTACGGCGCGGCTGGCGAGGTCGGGCTGTCCGGCTTGGCCGGCTGGAACTGCTTCCAGGCGACGAGCCAGGTGGCTGCGATGGGACCGAGGAGGAGGCCGAGGACGAACCACGTCCATCCGGAGCGGCCCTTCGCCTGTGCGAGCCCTCCCGTGATGATGGCGAGCCACAACCAGATGACGGGTACCAAAGAATCCATCGTGCGAGCGTAGCGGAACCTCGGGGCTGAGAGGAGAGGTCAGCGGTCCAGGTGAGTGTTCCCTGGCAATGCCGGTCTGTGGCCTTGCGTGATGGTGGAGGCTGCGGGAACGTAGGCGACTCCTGGAACCAAACGGAAGGAGAGCACATGCTCACCCTGACAGAGAACGCCAGCACGATCGTCAAGACGCTCACCGAGCAGGCCCCGCAGGACGATGCAGGGCTGCGCATCAGCAGCAGCAACCCCCAGAACACCTCGTTCGCAGCGGCCGTCGCGCCCGCCCCGGAGCCCGCCGATCAGGTGGTGGAGACCGGCGGCGCCCGGCTCTTCCTGGAAGAGGGAGCGGCTGACGCCCTCGACGACAAGATCCTCGACGCCCAGGTCGACGACCAGGGCGCCGTCAGCTTTGCGATCGGCGCGCTCGCGTAGCGACCCCGATCCGGTGCCACGGACGCGGCACGAACGGAACGGCCCCCGGTGCTCAGGCATCGGGGGCCGTTCTCTGCGTGGCGCTACGGCGTGGGCGGAGCAGGTGGCGCCGGAGGCGCAGGAGGCTGGGTCGGCGGGGCCGGAGGCTGCACGGGAGGCTCGGGTGCCACAGGAGGCTGCGGCGCACCCGGCGCACCGGGCGCAGGCGGCTGGGGCGCAGGCTGCTGGGGCTCTCCCGGAGCAGGCCACTGTGGCGGCGACGGCTGCTCCGAACCGATCGGTGACGCGTAGAGGGGCTGGCCGCCGGCGGGTCCTGCGTACGGCAGCGGGGACTGCGGCCAGCCGTAGTCGCGCGGCGGGAGGGCTGCTCCGGGGACGACGGGGACAAAGCCGGGGACTTCGCCGTCTGGGCGGTCGAAGCGGGCGCCCGCTGGGTTCGGCGGAAGCAGGGTCATGACGAAGATGGCGATGCCGCCGAGGCTGGGGATGAGGACGAGCAGCAGGAACCACCCGCTCAGGTTCACGTCGTGGAGTCGCCTGGCCGACAGGGCGATGCCGGGGACGAGGGTGGCGAGACCCCAGGCGGCCAGCAGGAAGGCGCCGACGGCGAGGCCAGGTCCGGGAACCGAGTTGCCGTTCTGGTCGGTGGACGCACCGGCGAGACCGAGGACGAGCAGGAGCAGGTAGAGCACGACGATGACGATCGCGTTCGCGAGCGCCCACCACCAGTACTCGCTGCGGCTCGCCCGGCCGTCGAATCGGGCGTACTTCTTCCAGAACCGCGTGAACGCGGCGCCAAGTGGCGCGCCGTAGTACGGAGCCCAGAGCGGAACGGTCGGATTCACGAACAACCCCCTCGTGCGTCGGGGCACCGAACGGCCCCGGTGGCAGTCAGCTTAGCTCGCGGACGGACCGCCCTCCCCGGCGACTTCAGCGACGGGCGATTCGCCGCCCGCTTCGAGCAGTTCGGCGTCGGCCTCCGCGTCTTCTCCGCGGAACTGCGTCATGTAGAGGTCGTAGTACGCGCCTTTGCGCGCGAGGAGAGCCGTGTGGTTGCCCTGCTCGACGATCGCGCCGTCTTCCATGACCAGGATGGTGTGTGCATCCCGGATGGTGGAGAGACGGTGGGCGATCACGAACGATGTGCGATCGGTGCGGAGAGCGGCCATCGCCTGCTGCACGAGCAGCTCGGTGCGGGTGTCGACGGAGGAGGTGGCCTCGTCGAGGATGAGCAGCGACGGGTTCGCGATGAAGGCGCGCGCGATCGTGATCAGCTGGCGCTCACCGGCCGAGACGCTGCCGCCGTCCGCGTCGAGCACGGTGTCGTAGCCGTCTGGCAGCTGGCGGACGAAGCGATCGACCATGGTGGCCTTGGCTGCGTCGACGACCTCGTCGTCTGTGGCGTCGAGGCGTCCGTAGCGGATGTTCTCGCGGATCGTGCCGCCGAACAGCCACGCGTCTTGCAGGACCATGCCGACCTGCTCCCGCAGTTCGGCCCTCGCCAGTTCGGTGATGTCGATGCCGTCGAGCAGGATGCGCCCGGAGGTGAGCTCGTAGAACCGCATCACGAGGTTGACCAGGGTGGTCTTGCCCGCTCCGGTCGGTCCGACGATCGCAACCGTGTGGCCCGGCTCGACCGAGAACGACAGGTCTTCGATGAGGGGCGTGGCCGGCGAGTAGCTGAACGACACGTTCTCGAACTCGACGTGACCGTCGGTGCGCTCCGGAAGCTCGGCCGCGACCTGGTCCGGCTCCTGCTCGTCCGCGTCGAGGAACTCGAACGTGCGCTCGGCCGACGCGACGCCGGACTGGAGCATGTTCGCGATGCTGGCGACCTCGGTGATCGGCTGGGTGAACTCGCGCGAGTACTGGATGAACGCTGTCGCGTCTCCGAGGGTCATCTGCCCCGTCGCGACGCGGAGACCGCCGACCACGGCGATCAGCACATAAGAGAGGTAGGAGACGAAGGTCATCGCCGGCATGATCGTGCCGGAGACGAACTGCGCGCCGAAGGACGCCCGGTAGAGCTTCTCGTTGCGCTCGTCGAACTCGGCGAGCATCACTTCGTCGCGACCGAAGGCGCGCACCAGTTCGAGGCCGGAGTACGACTCCTCGATGTGCCCGTTGAGCGTTCCGGTGTTCTTCCACTGCGCAGCGAAGAGCTTCTGCGACCGCGAGCCGATGACCCCGGCGATGATGCCGGACAGCGGCAGCGCGATGAGCGCGATCAGCGCCAGCTGCCACGACACGATGAACATCATGATGGTGATGCCGAGCACGGTGAGCACCGACTGCACCAGTTGCGAGAACGCCTGTTGCAGCGCCGCCTGGATGTTGTCGACGTCGTTCGTGACGCGCGACATCAGGTCGCCGCGCTGGCGGGTGTCGAAGTAGCTGAGCGGGAGCCTGTTCAGCTTGGTCTCCACGTCGGCGCGCAGCCGGTAGACGACGCGCATCACGAGGGCGTTGAGCACGTAGCCCTGCGCCCACATCAGGAACGACGCGACCAGGTAGATGGCCAGCACGATGAAGATGTATCTGCTCAGCAGCACGAAGTCGATGCCCTCGCCGGGGACGGGCTTGGTCTTGGCGAGCATGTCGGCGTACTGGTCGTTGCCAGCCGTCCGCGCCGCGTCGATCTGCTGCGCGAGCGACTGATCGGCGGGAAGGGCCCTGCCCAGGACGCCACGGTAGATGACGTCCATCGCAGAGCCCAGGATCTTGGGTGCGATCACCGTGAGGACGACCGAGATCACGACGAGGCCGACCACGAACGCGAACTTCACGCGCTCAGGCCGGAGGAGGCCGAGCAGGCGGCGCAGCGACGGCCAGAAGTGCTGCGCCTTCTTGGCGGGCGTTCCGCCGAACATGTCGCCGTCGGCCTCGGTGGGTGTGTACTCGAGGTCCTCGACCTCGGGGGCGGTGACGTCGTCGCGTTCGAGGACGTCGTCTGCGCGCTTGTCGCGTGCCATCTCAGGCCACCTCCAGGCTCAGCTGCGATTCGACGATCTCGCGGTAGGTCTCGCTCGTCTCGAGGAGTTCGTCATGCGTTCCGCGGCCGACGATGCGGCCCTCGTCGAGGACGATGATGCTGTCGGCCTCCCGGATGGTCGACACGCGCTGTGCGACCACGATCACCGCCGCATCGCTCGTCGCGTCGGCGAGGGCCGCGCGGAGGCGGGCGTCTGTCGCGACGTCGAGCGCGGAGAACGAGTCGTCGAAGAGGAACACGTGCGGCTGGGAGACCAGCGCCCTGGCGATGCAGAGACGTTGGCGCTGGCCGCCGGAGACGTTCGTGCCTCCCTGCGAGATGCGGGCATCCAGGCCGCCCTCTTTGGCGCGGACGAAGTCGTCCGCCTGGGCGACGCGCAGCGCCTCCCACAGTTCGGCGTCCGTCGCGTCCGGTCGGCCGAAGCGGAGGTTGGACGCGATGGTGCCGGAAAAGAGGTACGGACGCTGAGGCACGAGCCCGAGGACACCGGCGAGCTGTGACCTGGTGAGAGAGTCGACCCGCACGCCGCCGACCGTCACGGAGCCCTGCTGCGGGGTGTAGAGGTTGGGCACGAGGTTGACCAGCGTGGTCTTGCCCGCTCCGGTGGAGCCGACGATCGCGGTGGTCTTGCCCTGCTCGGCCACGAAGTCGATGCCGCTCAGCACCGGCTTCTCCGCACCGGGGTATCCGAAGCTGACGTCCTGGAACTCGACGCGCCCCGAGGGCGGCAGCGGGGCATCCCCGGTGCGTCCGGCATCCGACGGGTCGGTGGACAGCACCTCGTCGATGCGACCGGCGCAGACGACGGCGCGCGGGATCATCATGACCATGAACACGCCCATCATGACCGCGGTGAGGATCATGAGCAGGTATTGCAGGAACGCGGTGAGCGATCCGACCTGCATCTGACCCGCATCCACTCGTTGCCCACCGAACCAGAGGACGGCGGCGGTCGCAAGGTGCAGGATGACCATGATCACCGGGAACATCAGGACGAAGATGTTGCCGACCCTGACCGAGATCCTGGTGAGGGCGAGGTTGGCTTCGGCGTAGCGCTCGGACTCGAACGGCTCACGGACGAACGCCCTGATGACCCGGATGCCGACGATCTGCTCGCGCAGCACACCGTTGACCTTGTCGATGCGATCCTGCATCTCGCGGAACATCGGGAGCAGCAGCACGACCAGGATGCCGACGACCAGGAACAGGACGGGCACGGACACCCAGACCAGCCAGGACAGCCCGAGGTCTTCTCGCACGGCCATGATGATTCCGCCGATGCACATGATCGGCGTCGACACCATGAAGTTGAGGGTCATCAGCACGAGCATCTGCACCTGCTGCACGTCGTTCGTGTTGCGGGTGATGAGCGTGGCCGTTCCCCACCGGCCGACGTCGAGCGCGCTCAGGGAGTCGACCTTGCGGTACACCTCACGGCGCAGGTCGCGGCCGACCGCCATCGACACCTTCGCGCCGAAATAGATGCCGCCGACGGCGGTGAGCACCTGAGCAAGACAGACGACCAGCATGGTCATGCCGGTGTTCCAGATGAAGTCGGTGTCGCCGGTGACGACGCCCTTGTCGACGATCTGGGCGTTGAGGCTCGGCAGGAAAAGGGCGGCGATGGTGGACGCCAATTGGAGCACGACGACACCCACGATGCCCCAGACATAGGGGCGCGCGTGACGCAGGGTCAGACGGAGCAGGATCACAATTCCCCCAGGTGGCTTTTGCAGTACCTGAAGAGTTTGTCAGAGACCTCCGACATTCGTGACACCGGACCTGAAATTTGCAGCGTCGCATTCTTCACGCGGGGTCTACGAGCGGAGCGCCTCCAGCACGCTCTGGACGCGTCGCGCCTTGGTGTCAGCACCCTTGGCTCGCTGGATCGCCTCGGCGTGGCCGCGCTGCTTGCTGTACGACAGCGCCGCCCAGGCCGCCGCAGCGCCGGGCTCCGCCTCGAAAGCGGTGGCGAGCTCCGCCGGCACATCGACGGTCCGCGGGGCGTCGTCCACCTCGAGGGTGACCTCGACCTCGTCACCTGCACCCCTGCCCGTGGCAGCCCTCGTCTCGGCGTTGAACGAGATCAGGAAACGTCCTCCCATCGACGCGATGGTGTTCCTGTACGAGTACCCGCCGTCGATCGTGACCACGACGGGTACGCGCTTGCCACGCCCGAAACCGAGCACGACCTCCTCCGGCACGACGATGCCGACGTTGTTGCCGCCTGCTCCCAGCAGGGTCGTTCGGAACCTGACCACGGTCATTCCTTTCGCGGATGCCTCAGCGGAGGCGCTACGAGTGAGACGTTAACACGAGCCCGGTCAGCGGGCCAGGCCGTCGAGATCCAAGTCGTTGCGCAGGACGGCGCCCGGCGACACCCCGGCTCAGCGCCGCGAGAGCAGCGACGTGACCCGCAGCTTCTCGCTATGGATCCAGACGTCTGAGTACTCGACCGGCCGGTCGTCCGCCAAGTATGTGACCTGCTGGAGATACTGCACGGGAGCACCGGGTGGCAGATCGAGTGCCGAGGCGGCCTCTCCGGAGGCGGCCTCAGCCGAGAAGGTGCGGCGGGCGCTCCCGATCTTGAGGTGGTAGGCGCCCTCCAACGTGCCGAACAGGCTCGCCGTGCGGAAGTCGGTCTTCTCGATGCCAGGCGCCAGATCCGCCCTGACGTAGTTGTACAGCAGAGCGACGGGGCCACGGTCGGTGCTGCGCAGACGCACCAGCTTAAGCACTCTCGCGCCGACCGCCACATCGAGGAGCGCTGCGACGGGTCTAGGCGGCTCGATCAGCCGGCACTCGATCACGTCCGTCTGCGTGACGATCCCCTGGTTGGCGAAATCCTCGGAGAGCGTGCTGAGCCTCTGCGCGATGGCCGGCTCGATTGTGGTCGAGGTGACGAACGTCCCCTTGCCCCTTATTTGCCGCAGCAGGCCTTCCTCGATCAACGTGGTGAGAGCGCGCCGCAGGGTGCCGCGGCTCACACCGAGGTCGTGTGCGAGCTCCGGCTCGCTCTTGAGCCGGTAGTGAGCAGGCCATTCGCCCGACGCGATCCTGGTGCGGATGCGTTCGGAGATCTGGCTGTGCAGTGCGACGGGCGCGTCTCTGTCGAGGTCGTCGGTCACGTTCCCCCTCTTTCGGTTGCTCACCGCCGTCCCGACACTACGGCAGTCGGGACGGCGGCGCCTCTCAGTAGCTCGTCGTGTTCTCGTCGCCGGAGTCGGTGATGATCGAGAGTCCTGCGCTGGTGCCGAGCAGGCTCGCCCCCGCGCGGAGCAGGCCGAGCGCCTGCGGGTAGCTCTTGATCGAGCCGGACGCCTTCACGAGCACGCCGGGCCTGGCGAGACCGACCAGGTAGCGGACGCTCTCCGGGCTGGCGGTCTCGATCTGCCCGCTCGACGCGTTCTTCAGGAAGGCGACGCCCGCATCCATCGACAGCTCGACGGCCGCGCGACGCTCGTCCGGGGTGAGGAGGGGCAGTTCGAGCATGACCTTGACCGGGATGCCGGCCGCCCTCACGACACCGGCGATGTCGTCGCGGAAGGCGTCGTACATCCCGCTCTTCAGCCAGCCGATCTGCACGCCGATATCGAGCTGGGTCGCTCCGAGCTTGGCGATCGACTCGGCTTCCGCCGCCTTGCCCGCGCTGGTCGTCACGCCGACCGTCGGGAAGTCGAGTGCCGTGGCGATGCCGACCCCGGTGCCCGCCAGCTCGGCTGCGACCACGTCGACCCAGGATGCGGGGACCATCGCGGCGTTGAAGCCGTACTCGACCGTCTCCCTGGCGTGGGCGATCATCTCGTCGCGGGTCAGGCCCGCCTCGATCTTGGTGTGCTGGATGTATGGGGCGAGCTCGGCCGGAGCGAGAGTCAGCTCGGTGGTCGAAGTGTCAGTCACGGTTTCTGTTTCCTTTCGCGGGCACCGCTGGTGCGGTGCATCTGGTGGTGGTGCAGGTCGGGGCCGAAGCGGCTCGTTCAGAGCCGGTCGGCGTAGTAGTCGGGCGCGATCACTCCGTCTCCCCCGAACCAGCGGGGAACATCCACGCCGCAGACGAGGCCGATGTTGCCCCACGGCTCGAAGGCGCCGGTGCGCACGATGACCTTCGCCTGGGCTGCCACGGCGCCCAGCATGTCTGCGTGCGTGCGTGTGCTGAACTCCGCGCCCGTGAACCTGGACAGCAGCCACTCGTCCAGTCGCGAATTGTTGGTGACCACGTCGTCGGCGCGGATGACGCCTTCGACGACCAGCTCGTCGCTGATCAGGCCGAGCACGGTGCGCAGGTCGGGAAGATTCTCTGCGAGCGCCGGGTCGATGCGGTGGGCGTCGCGCGGGATCGGGAACCCTGCGTCGACGACGAGGATCAGGTCGGTGTGACCGAGCGTGGCGATCGCGCCGCTCAGTTCGGCGTTCAGGATGCCGTTCTTCTTCATGTGTCAGGTCCTTTCGGTGAAGGTCGGGCAGGTCAGGCGGCGGTCGCGTTCGCGCCGGTGGCGGCGGACATGATCGACTCCTCCGTCGCGTGGGCCGTGTCGAGCACCGCGACGATGCGCCCCTCCGCCATGACGGCGATCCGGTCGGTGATCGTCAGGAGCTCCGGCAGGTCGGACGACGAGCAGACGATCGCGACCCCGCTGGCGGTGAGCGCGTACAGCTGCTCGTAGATCTCGGCCCGTGCCCCGACGTCGACGCCCCTGGTCGGCTCGTCGAGCACCAGGACGCCGGGCTGGATGGCCATCCAGCGTCCGAGCATCGCTTTCTGCTGGTTGCCGCCGGAGAGATTGACGATGGGGGTGTCGAGCGAGGCGGTCTTCACGGTCATCGCGGCGGAGAGCGCGGCGGCATCGCGGTCGAACTGACGTCGGCGCACCAGGCCGAACCTGGTGAGCCTGCGCACCTCGAGGACGCCGATGTTCTCACCGACGCTCATCGTGCTGAGCAGCCCTTGCGCTCTCCGCTCGCCGGGCACGAAAGCGAGCCTGCGTCGCACAGACTCGCCGGGCGACCGCTGCTGATACGGCGCCCCGAGCAGCGTTACGTCCCCTCCTGCACCCTTGTCGGCCCCGAAGAGGTTGCGCAGCATCTCGACGCGCCCACTGTCCGGCAGCCCCGCGAAGCCCAGGATCTCGCCGGGGCGCACCTCGAAGGTCACATCGTGGTGCGCCCGGCCGGTGAGACCCGTCGCGGCGAGCGCGGGAGGCGCATCCAGCCAGCTGCTCCGGTCGGTGGTCTCCGCTCGCCGGCTGAGGTTGCCGAGCTCGCGGCCCACCATCGCTGCGACGGCCTGCTCCGGTGTCGTCTCGGACCGACGCCAGGAGGCGACGTGCCTGCCGTCCCGCAGCACCTCGATCTGGTCGGCGAGCCGGAACACCTCCGGCATGCGGTGGGAGACGTAGACGATGGTCGTCCCCTGCGCTTTGAGGGTCGCCATGAGGGCGAACAGACGCTCCGACTCCGCCGGCGTCAGCACCGACGTCGGTTCGTCCAGGATCAGGATGCGGCAGCCGCGTGCAATGGAGCGTGCGACGACGATCAGCTGTTGTGTCGCCAGATCGAGCGTCCCGACCGCTGCGGCCGGGTCGAGACTGAGATCGAGTTGCGCTAGAAGTTCGAGGGCGCGGGCGGTCATCCTGCGCCTCGACGGGAACCAGCGATGTCCTGGCTCCACCCCCACCAGGATGTTCTCTGCCACGGTTCGCTCCGGCAGCAGCGACAGCTCCTGCGGCACGATGGCGATGCCGTGCTCTGTGAGCATGGTGTGCGGGTCGAACCGGGTCACCGGGGCGTCGCCGACGGTGATGCTCCCGTCGCTCGGCGGCTGCAGACCTGCGAGCACCTTGAGCAGTGTCGACTTGCCTGCGCCGTTCTCGCCGAGCAGGGCCGTCACCTCGCCCTCCGGAACTTCGAAGGTCACGTCCTCCAGCGCACGCACAGGGCCAAACCGGCGGCTGAGCCCGGTGATGCGGATGGCGGGGCGCGGCTTCACGGCTGCGACATCGCCGAACGACGGGAGCGTCATGGTCTAGCCCTCCACCGTTGCTTCGGACAGGTTGTCCTTGGTGATGATCTGCGCACCGGTGTCGACGCCCGAGATCTTCTTCCCGTCCTTCAGGAAGTCGACGAGCACCTTCACCGCCTGGTAGCCCTGTTCGGACGGGTTCTGGCTGATGGTGAACGTCATCACGCCGTCCTTGATGAACTCCGCCGTCTGCGGGAGGAGGTCGAAGCCGACCGTGGTGATCTTCCCTGCGTTGCCCGACTGCTGCACCCACTTGGCGGATGCGGTGGTGCTGCAGCAGTCGAGGCCGGCGATGGCGACGACGCCGGTCTGCCCTGACATGGTCGAGTCGACGACGTTGTATGCCGCGTTCGGCTCGTTGCCGACGTTCACCGGCCCGACGAGTTCGAGAGGGGAGCCTTTCATCCCCTCTTTGAAACCGCCGAACCTGTCGTTGGACCAGCCGGCGCCGGTGTCGAGCGAGAACACGACGACCTTGCCCGTCGCCGTGTCGCCGAGCGCCTTGCGCAGCTCTTCGGCCTCCGACTTCCCTGACGCCTTCAGGTCTTGACCGACGAACCCCATCTGCTTGGAGTCAGGGTTGTCCGTGTTGAACGAGATGATCGGGATGCCTGCGTTGTATGCCTCGGCGATCACCGGCTTGAGCGCGTCCGAGCTCGCGGACGAAACGGCGAGCCCATCGACCGACTTCTGCTGGATCAGCGTCTGCAGCTCTGCGACCTGTTTCGCCGCGTCCCCGCCGGTCGGGCCGATGAGCTGGACGTCGGCGCCGAGTTCGGCTCCCGCCTTCTTCATTCCCTGCCCGATGGGCGTCGCGAACGCGAGGGAGGGGTCGTGGTAGCTGAGCTTGATACGCAGCTTCTCGCCGCCGTCCACCCGCTTCTGGATGTAGTCGGCGAGCTGGAAGCCGCCGCCGGAAGTCGAATCTGCCGTTGCGTTGGTGATCGCGCCGCAGCCGGTGATGGCGATGGCCAGTGCGGCGGTCAGGGCTCCCGCCGCGACGACGCGGCGGGACATGGTGCGGAAAGACATCAGTACTCCTTCGTGTGTGATGACGTGGTGCTGAACGGTGCTGCTTCCGGATGCGCCTTCGTCGGCGCATCCGGTGTCACGCGCGGGTTTTGCGTTTGCGCTGCCAGGTGTCTGCCGCGACGGCGGCGACGATGACGAGACCGGTGACGACGGTCTGCCAGAACGATGAGATGCCGTTGATGTTGAGGATGTTCTGAAGCACCCCGATGAAGACGACGCCGATGACGGTCCCCCACATGGTTCCCGAGCCGCCGAAGAGAGCAGCGCCGCCGATGATGACGGCCGAGATGACAGTGAGTTCGAGGCCGGTGCCCGTGACGCCCTGCACGTATGAAAGGAACGAGAGCCCGAGGATGCCCGCGAGGGCCGCCGTGAATCCGGAGAGCACGAAGGCGGCGACCTTCACGCCGGAGACATTGATGCCGACCAGCCTGGCCGCCTCCTTGTTCCCTCCGACCGCGTAGGTGTTGAAGCCGAGCCGGGAACGCGAGAGGAGCACGACGCCCAGGGCGACGATGACGATGAAGATCAGCAGCTGCATTGGGATGACCCCGAAGAGCCGTCCCTGCCCGAGCAGGTTGAACTCGGCGACACCCGGCTTGCTCGCGCTGAGCGAGATGGGGGCGCCGTCGGAGATGAGCAGGGCGACGCCACGGAACACGCTGAGGCTTCCGAGCGTCACGATGAACGACGGGACACCGAGCAGCACCACCGCCAGACCGTTGAGGAGGCCGGCGACGACCCCGACGAGCAGACCGATCACGATCGCGACCGGCCACGCCATCCCTGCGGCGATCGCCATGCCAGTGCTGATCGCAGAGAGCGCGTAGATGGAGCCGACGGAGAGGTCGATCTCGCCGTTGACGATCACGAAGGTCGCGCCGACGGCCATGATTCCGATCTGCGAGACTTGCTGGCCGACCGACAGCAGGTTGCCGCCCTGCAGGAAGCTCGGCGACAGCACGGTGCCGAGGATGAAGAGCAGCACCAGCGCGGCGAAGACTCCGGATTCGCGAGCGTGCAGGACCTTGCGGAAGTCGATCGCGGTGCGGCGCGGTGCGGCTGTTGTCGCGGTCATCGGGTGGATCCAATCGTCGGGGTGAGCTGGGCGCGGGTGGGGAGAGCGGGGATCACCCCTGGAATGGATACGGTGTGGGCGCCGGCGAGTGCCGCGAAAGCCGCCGCCTCCGCGAGGGAGCTGCCCTCGGCGATGCCGACGGCGAGTGCCGCGGTGAACGCGTCGCCTGCTCCCGTGGTGTCGACGACCCTGGCCGGGATAGTCGGCGGCACGGTCGCGATGGTGTCGCCGTCGGCGAGCAGTGCGCCGTGTGAGCCGCGCGTCAGGATGACCGCACCGTCGAAACGTTCGCGAAGGGCCGCGACGAGTTCCTGCTCGCTTCGGCCGTGGTCGGCGTCGAGGCCGAGCAGGACAGGCGCCTCCGTCTGATTGGGGGTCACGATGTCGATGAGCGCCCACGCCTCGTCGGGCAGAACCTTCGCCGGGGCGGGATTGAGCAGCGTGGTGGTGCCTTCCTGACGCGCGATGCGCAGGGCCGCGACGACCGCATCCATCGGGATCTCCATCGAGACCACCAGGATGTCGGCTGCGGCGATCTCCGCTCTGAAGGTCTCGACCGCGGCAGCGTCCAGCTCGTCGAGGGAGCCGGGGGCGATCGCGATACGGTTCTCGCCGGACGGCTCGACCAGGATGAAGCCGACCATCGTCGCCCCGGCGCCCGTCATCACCTTGGCCGCGTCGACCCCCTCTGCGCGCCAGAGTTCGCGGGCGGCACGGCCGAAGTCGTCATCCCCGACCGCCGTGAGCAGGGACACCTCGGCACCGAGCCGCGCGGCGGCGACCGCCTGGTTCGAGCCTTTGCCGCCGGGGCCGCTGTCGAACGTGCCGCCCGATACTGTCTCTCCGGCTTCCGGAGCCAGCGGTACGCGCATGGTGAGGCCGGCACCGTAGCTACCTACAACAGCGATCTTCATTGATTCTGGGTACTTCCTTGTACGTGGACAACTATGAACATGAGTGAGTCTATGTACATAGTTGTCCACGCGTCAAGCCATCGTCGTCGCCGGGCGGCGCGAGAGCGTCCCACTCACAATCCCGTCACCCGCTCGCGGCCGACACCCGAACCGGCGTATCCTCGCCGCATGGTCACCGACGACCCGATCAGCACCGACCCGCAGAATTACCGACTGCTCTGGGAGAACGAGTTCGTCCGCGTGCTCGAATACACGGACACGCCCGGCGTCCGCACCAACGACCACGACCATCCGAACAGCGTGCTGGTCGCCCTGACCGACTTCGACCGTCACCTGCGCACCCCCGGCAGGGAACGCTCCGTGCACCTGGAGGCGGGTGAGGCGGTCTGGCTGCCTGCCCAGCGGCACTCGGGCGAGAACGTCGGAGCGACGCCGACGCACACCATCCTGATCGAGCTCAAAGGGGACGCGGCGGGGGCCGCCCGGCCGGACGCCGCAGGCCCGGTGGGGCCGGATGCGACCGGGTGACTCCGGGTGCGCCCGCCGCACGGTCACGTGGGCGGGCGCCACCCATCAGCTCAGGACGCGTCCCACGCCACCGCGACGTCGAGCACCCACACGACGCCGAAGCGGTCCTTGAGCATCCCGTACACGGGCGAGAACGCCGACGGGCCGAGGTCCTCGATGATGGTCGAGCCCACCGCGAGCTTGCCCCAGCGCTCGGCGATCTCCTCGGCGGAGTCGCCGCGGACGGACACGTAGACGGACTTCTCCCCCTGGTCGTATGCGACGCTGGCCGGTACGTCGAACGCCATGATCTGGAAGCCGTTCGCGCCGACGACCTGGCCGAACTTGACCTGGTCGGCCTCCGCGGGCGTCTCGACGGAGTGGGCGTCTGTGTTGGTGACGACGACGAGCTGCCCACCGAAGACGGAGTGGTAGAACTGCAAGGCCGCCGCGGCGTCTCCGCGGAAGTTGAGGTGGGGTGTGGTGATGACGGACATGTCTGCTCCTCGCTGACGTTCGCCCGGTCTGTCCGGGCAGCACCACTCTCTCGGGTGAAGAGGACAGCTTCGGTCCTCTACTCGACCTAGTCTGAGGTCATGCCGACGACCACCTCCCGCCTCCTGACACTGCTGTCGCTGCTGCAGGCGCGACGAGACTGGCCGGGCGGGATCCTGGCCGAACGACTCGGCATCAGCCACCGGACCGTGCGCCGCGATGTGGACCGCCTGCGCGAGATGGGATACACCATCCTCGCCACCAAAGGCCCGGACGGCGGCTACCGTCTCGACGCCGGCGCCGACCTCCCGCCGCTGCTTTTCGACGACGACCAGGCGATCGCGATCGCGGTGGCGTTGCGCTCGGCAGCGCTCAGCGGCGCCGGGGCCGGAGCGGGCGGCGGAGTAGGCGGACCAGGCGGAGCGGGTGTCGGCATCGGCGAGGCGGCGTTACGGGCGCTCACCACCGTGCGGCAGGTCATGCCCTCCCGGCTGCGGCACCGGATGGATGCGCTCGACTTCTCGGCGATCCCGAACGAGCAGAACAACGCCACACCACCAGTGGATGCGGTGGTGCTGCTGGCGGTGGCCGCTGCGGTGCACGGGAGGGAGACGTTGCGCTTCGACTACGCGCGCCGGGATGCGGGAGGCGAGGCGGACACGTCGGACCAGCCCGTCCTCCCGCCGCGACGCGTCGAACCGCATCGCCTCGTGGTCGCGAACGAACGCTGGTACCTCGTCGCCTGGGAGCTCGACCTCGACGACTGGCGCATCTTCCGGGTGGACCGGATCGTGCCGCGCACGCCGAACGGCCGTCGGTTCGTGCCGCGGACGGTGCCGGGCGGTGACGTTCAGGCGTATGTGTCCGCGCGGTTCAAGGGCTCGACCGGTGGCAACGAGTGGCCGTGCCGCGGGAGTGCGACCCTGCACCTTCCCCCCGCCGCTGTGCTTCCGTTCGCGGGCGACGCGGTGGTCGACGACCTCGGCGACGGGCGGTGCCGCATCCACCTGGGGTCGTGGTCGTGGGTGGCGCTGGCGGCATCGCTCGGGCGCTTCGACACGGAGGTGTCCGACGCGCATCCTGAGCCGTTGGCGGAGGCGTTCGGCACGCTGGCGCGGCGGTATGCGGCGGCGGTAGGCGGCGGGGTGAGCAGCCAGGGCGTCCCGCCCGAATCCGGCACATGATCAGGTCTGCCATAGGTTGGACGCAGCCGCCGACAGTAATGTCGAAGCCTCGTCACGACGGCAGGAGGTCATTCTGAGAAAGCTGCTCATCGGGCTGATCGCCGTCATCCTGATCGCGACGGCCGGCTGGTTCGCCGCCGCATGGGTCGGCCCCGCTGTGTCGTCGGCGTTCACAGCGCAGCCTGCCGCGAAGCCGGCACCCACCTGTCCTGCCGCCGCTCCGGCGACGGTGGGCACGATCATCGTGCCCGCTGGGCCGGTGGCGGGGTTCTGCCAGCCGCAACTGATCATGGCCGCCCACATCATGAACGCCGCGCGCGACCAAGGAATCGGAACGCACACGCAAGCGGTCGGAGTGATGACCGCGATCGGCGAGACCGGGCTGCGCAACCTCGACTACGGCGACGCAGCAGGAGCGGACAGCCGCGGCCTGTTCCAGCAGCGCGACAACGGCGCGTGGGGCACTCTCGCCGATCGGATGGATCCGTACACGGCGGCGTCCAACTTCTTCCAGAAGCTGACCAGCATCGACGGCTGGCAGACGATGGACCCCAGCGCCCTCGCGCACGCGGTCCAGGTGAACGCCGACGCGAACTACTACTCGCAGTACTGGGACCAGGCCCAGACCATCGTCGCGGCGCTGGGCGGTTAAGACACACAACCCCCGCTCGAAGCGGGGGCCGTGTCTACTGTCTCAACCAGTGTGCGCCCGGAGGGATTCGAACCCCCAACCTTCTCCGTAGAAAAGGGGCGGTCGTGGCACTGGGTGCACCAAGTGTGCTGGATACCGCAAACACGGGGATTCCCGCTGGTAGATATGGGTCATCGTGCAGGTGGTGCCGCCTCGTCTCCCACCGTGTGCACACACAAGTGCACACACCCTTAAGCAAGTCCCGTACCGCCACGATGGCCGAAACAGGAGGAAGGCTTTACGATCTGCCCATGAGCGAATCAATCACACCACCCCCGACCGTCCCGGCAGGCTGGTATAACGACGGACAGGGACGTCTGCGGTGGTGGGACGGCTTCCGCTGGACTGACGCATACGCGCCAGTCGTGGTTCAGGCGCCCCATACGCCATTCAGCGGAATCAGCATCGCCGGATTCATCCTCTCGTGCGTTGGCTTCGTGTTTGCCGCCATCTCCGTGCTCGGCATTCTGCTGGGGCTGTTCGGCTTGATCGTTTCAATTGGCGGCTACGCAGATAAGACGCGGCGCGGTCGCGGGCTAGCTGTCGCTGGCATCATTGTCGGAGCGTCTGCGATCACATTGGCCGTCTTATTCCTGTTGCGATCCTTCACCGGGCTCATGTAGTGGCGCGGGTGTGAATTCTGGCACGATTCTGACCCACGGCCTTTCGTGTCCGGGACGATCACGCACCAGCATCTCAGTCTGCTTGAAGTAGTCCTCGAAGCTCGCTGGGCAACTATCGTGGGTCCGCCGCTTGAATGGTTCGCTGAAGGCGTTAACGACACAACCCCCGCTCGAAGCGGGGGTTGTGTCTACTGTCTCAACCAGTGTGCGCCCGGAGGGATTCGAACCCCCAACCTTCTGATCCGTAGTCAGATGCTCTATCCGTTGAGCTACGGGCGCAATGCCTTCGAACATTGCTGCTCGCGGGCCGGATTAGAGCTTACATGACACCGTCCAGTACCGCCAATTGGCGCTTCAACGCCACCTGCCGGTACGAGGTCTCGATCAATTCTGCGACCTCTGTCCATACCGGATCGCCCGCTTCCTGGGCGATGTCGATGCCCAGCCAACCGGATGCGCCCCAGTATTTCGGGACGAAGAAACGGGCGTCCTCGTGGAACGCCGAGCGCCTCCTCCGGATCCGGCTTGAACACGAGGGAGTACGGGCGTGCCAGGCCGCTCCCGGCGAGCGCGAAGACCTTCTTGCCTGCGCGGAACGTCGGGCGACCCCACGCCGACACCTCGACGGCGTCCGGGAAGCGCAGGCAGATGGTGCGCATCCGCTCGACGAACGGGTCGTCTGGGTCGAACAGTTCCGGGTGGTCCATGGCTGCGAGGGTACCGCTCAGGCGAACACCTCGTCGAGGAAGCAGACGAGCGCCCGCCAGCTCCGGGCATCCGCCCGCGGCCGGTAGCGGTCGGTTCCGGGGATGGTGAACGCGTGCGGGGCGCCGGAGTACGTCGTGAGCTGCCAGTCCACGTGCGGCGCAGTGCGCAGCTCGTCCTCGAACGCGACGACGGACTCGGGAGGGACGACGGGGTCGTCTCCCCCCGTGAGCACCACCAGGGAGGCGGCGATCGCGGCCGCGTCGGGCGGATCGTGGGCGATCAGGCCGCCGTGGAGCGACACCACCCCACGAGCGGGAGCGCCGGTGCGCGCGAACTCGATGGCCGCCGTTCCTCCGAAGCAGTATCCGATCACGGCCAGCCGGGCCGGGTCGACGGTGGCGTGCTGCTGCAGCACCGTGAACCCGGCGGCGACCCTGCTGCGCAGCAGAGGGAGGTCGCGGTAGTACTTGCCGGCCTCCGCGGACGCCGCATCACCCTGGGGACGGACGCCCGCGCCATAGAGGTCGGCGGCGAACGCCACGTAGCCGAGGCGCGCGAGCATCTGGGCGCGCATCTTGACGGTGTCGCCGACGCCGTGCCAGTCGTGCAGCAGGAGCACCGCCGGGCGCCGTTCGTCGGCCTGCGCATCCCGTGCCAGATAGCCTTCGAGGGCGACCCCCTCGTGCTCGTACGCGATCGTCTCCGCCTCGATCACCGTGTGATCGCGGATGGGCACCTGCGCGAGCAGTGCCTCATGGGCGGGCGAGAGGGGCGACGGGGAATCGAACGTCACAGCGGCTCCAGAATCGACGTGCACGGGCGACGGATGTCGCCTGCGGCCTGGCCTGCTGTGGCTCGAACGCGGAATTGCGCGCGGAAGCCCGAAGGGGTGCGGGTCGGGTTCCCACGTCGTCAGCCTACCTCGGGTTCCCTTCGCGCGCGACGGACGTACGATGGGCGCATGGCCACGGAGTTCAGCAACGAGACCGACGCGAAACGGTACGCGATGCACATCGACGGCGAGCTGGTCGGCGTGCTCGACTACAGCATCCTGGGCGGGTCGATCTCGCTGACACGGGCGTTCACCACCCCGGCGAAACGCGGCAATGGGTACGCGGCCCAGCTGGTCGAATACGCGGTGGACGACATCGAGGCGAACACCGAACTGCGCATCGTGCCGATGTGCTGGTACGTCGCAGACTGGTTCGAGGCGCACCAGGAACGGGCGGGGCTGCTCGCCCGCCAGGCAGGCTGACGGGTGGCCGCACAGAGCGCGGCCACGGTCTCGACGCGGGGCTCAGCGCGGGTCATCGCGCGGGTCGCAGCGCGGGTCACCGCGTTCGGTGACGCCGACGTCGTCACCCTCGTCGACGAGGAGGTCCGCGGACCGCGCGGCACCGAGGTCGTCGTGCGCGTCACCCACGCCTCCCTGGGCTCGACAGACGTGCTCGCGCGCCGCGGAGGGTACGTCCTCCAGCCGGTGCCGGGGTTCGTCACCGGCTACGACTTCGTCGGCGTGCTCGAAACCGAATCCGCCGTCTCCGCCGTGCTCGGGTTGCGTCCGGGCGCGCGCATCGCAGGTGTGCTCCCGCGCATGGGTGCGCACGCCACCCGCCTGGTGATCCCGGCGAACCTCCTCGCTCCCGTGCCGGACACTCTCGACTCCGCGGTCGCCGCGACGGCCCCGCTCGACCTGATCACCGCCTCCCACGCACTGCGGCTCGCGGCAGTGCAAACGGGCGGCAGCGTGCTCGTGCAGGGCGTCACCGGGCCGGTCGGCTCGTTCGCCGCACAACTCGCGGCGCGCGACGGACTGCGCGTGTTCGGCAGCGCATCGCTGCGGTCGCGCGCCGACGCGGAGGCGCTCGGCGTGACATTCGTCGACTACACCGACCCGCTCTGGGCGGCGCGCGTGAAGAACGCGAGCGGCGGAGGCGTCGACGCGGTGATCGACCACACGGGTTCGCCCGCCGTTCTCGGCGCCCTCGCGCCGCGCGGCACGGTGGTGCGCACGGCGTTCGTGGGGCGCAGAGGACACGAACGCGGCGACTCGCTGCGCGGATCGCTGACGGCTGCCTCACGCCGGTGGGGAGAGCAGCGCGAGCGCGTCTGCTCCGTGCCGCTGCTGGTGGCGACGAGACGCAACGACTACCGGCGCAGCCTCACCGCACTGCTCGGGATGCTCGCGGCCGGCGAACTGACGGCGCCGGCCGTCGACGCCGTGCGGTTCGAGCGCATCCGGGAGGCGCACCGCGAGGCCGACAGGGCCGCGCGTGGCCGCAAGGTCGTCGTCACCATGCCGGAGTGACAACCGCCCGGCGCGTGTGGGAGAGATCACTCGCCCCCACACACGCAGCGGGTAAGTAGCCGGCACTCCCCAATGGGCCCCTGAATCCCAGCGGCTGCACCGGCCGACCCCTCTAGCAAAGCGCGTCACATACCGACCGGTCAACCCGTTACGCAATCGAGCCCAGCCTTTTTCGCGGTATGAGGCATACTTTCCGCGAAAAAGCCTGGGCTCGATGGCTGGGGTCAGACGGTGGGAGCGGCGGGCGGCGCGGGAGGCGCAGCCGGGGCCGCAGCGGGCGCAGCCGGAGCCGCTGTTCCGGGGTGCGCGAGCGCGCGGGCCTTGAGGTGCGCGAACTCCTCCGGGGTGATGACACCCTGGTCGAGGAGCTGCTTGGCCTTGGCGATCTCGTCCGCCGGGCTCGCTGCCGCTACCGTGCGGATGTAGTCGTCGGTCGCGCTCTGAACCTGACGCGCTTCCTTCTGACTGCGTTCTGCCATGCCTGGGCCGCGCGCGATCAGGTAGACCAGCGCAGTGAGGAAGGGCACGAAGATCAGGAAGATGATCCACAGCGCCTTCCACCAGCCGTTGAGCTTGTGGTCGCGGAACAGGTCACCGATGATCGAGAACAGCGCGAACAGATACGCGATGAACGCGAAGCTCCAGAAGAAGAGCCAGATGATGTTCCAGAAGTTGTCCCACATGTTTTACTCCACCCTCCGTGACCCGAGCCGGACGTAGCTGGGTTTGCGCTGAGAGTAGCGCGGGGTGGTCAGGCTCGTCTAGACCGTATTGCGGTTCGTCTCGACGGGCCGAATCAGCTCAGCGACCGGTTTCGCGCGCATCCCTCGCCGCGCTGAGATCGGAGTACGCGCGATCGGTCTCGCGGTCCACGCGCTGTCCGCGTGCCTGCATTGCCGCCGGCAGCCACTCGCTCAGCACGAAGCGCCGACGACGCGGGATGCGCTCGGTCGCGCTCTGCGTGTTCGCCACGCGCCCGATCCACCCGTGTTCCATTCCCTGTGTGAAGATTCCCTGTGCCATGACGTTAACGTTACGGAGGGAAAGATTCGGCCACGAGATGGCCTGAGGTCTTTCTTCGCAAAGATTCGGCCACTAGGCTGTGGACATGATCCGCTCTGTCGCAGTGCCGCTCATTGACGACTTCGCCATGTTCGAGTTCGGTGTGGTCTGCGAGGTCTTCGGCCTCGATCGCAGCTACGCCGGAATCACCCCGTTCGACTTCCGCGTCTGCGCGATCCAGCCCGGCGTCCCCATCCCGAATCCGACAGGCGCCCCGATCATCGCGCCATACGGCCTGGAAGCGATGGACGACGCCGACCTGATCGCCGTGCCCGCCGCCCGCATCAGGGACGACTACCCTCCGGAACTGCTCGACGGCCTGCGCCGCGCCTCCGCTCGCGGTGCGATCCTGCTCAGCGTGTGCTCCGGCGCGTTCATCCTGGGTGCGGCTGGTCTGCTCGACGGCCGCAAGGTCACGACGCACTGGCGGTACGCGGACGAACTGGCTCGCCGCTATCCTGCCGCCGACGTCGACCCGGACGTGCTGTTCGTCGACGACGGCGACCTCATCACCAGCGCCGGCACCTCGGCGGGCGTGGACGCGAGCCTGCACCTCGTCCGCAGAGAGCTCGGCAGCGCGACGGCCAACACGATCGCCCGCAACATGGTCGTCCCCCCGCAGCGCGACGGCGGACAGCGGCAATACATCGAACGGCCGGTCTCGGACTGCACCGACGACACGTTCACCGAACTGCTCGACCACCTCACCGACAACCTCGACGGCAACCACACGGTCGGAGCGCTCGCCGAGCGCGTGCACATGTCCACCCGCAGCTTCTCCCGGCGGTTCGTGGCGGAGACCGGGGTGTCGCCCATGCAGTGGCTGACGACCCAGCGCATCCTGCACGCCCGGTTGCTGCTGGAGACCACCGACCTTCCCGTGGATGAGGTGGCCCGCCGCTGCGGGTTCGCCAGCGCGACCCTGCTGCGTCACCACTTCGACGCGGAGGTCGGCGTCGCGCCGACGCGCTACCGCGCCGCGTTCGCCCGCCGCGAGTCCGCGTCGGTCATCTGAGCGATCCCGGGCGGCTGGGTCGGTAGGCTCCTCAGCATGTCGAAAAACGGGATCGAGCATCGCCGGGGGATGGATGGGGAGATCCTGGGGTGGATGAAACCCGTCGGGGACGGGTTCGTCGCGATCGATCTTCTCGGGCGCGAGGTGACCGGCGTCGTCCCGTGGCTCGACGCTGAGGAAGCGCTCGATGCTCTCGGCATCGGATATCTCGCCGAGCCTTTCGAGCTTCAACTCGAAGACGGTCGCTGGCTGCGCGTGCGCCTGGCGGAAGTGTCCGCCCAGGAGATCCGGGTGAAGAAGGACGACTGGGGCGACATGACCGCGCCCCAGATCTACTACACGCTGCCCTTTCCCGCACCGGAAAGGCTCCGGCTCCTTCAGCGCTAGGGAACGCCCATCCGGCGTGTGCCGGACGGGCGTCCCCTGCTGCCGGAGCTCCTACAGGTACGGCTGAGTGAGGAGTTCGATGGCGTGTCCGGCCGGGTCCTTGAAGTAGACCCCGCGACCTCCGTGCTCGGTGTTCGTCTCGTTGGGGCGGGTCATCTGCGGGTCGGCCCAGTGGGTCAGCTCCCAGGCGACCAGGCGCGCGTATGCGCGGTCGAAGAGCTCATCATCGACCAGGAACGCATAGTGCTGCATCTGGATCTCGACGGGTGGCTCCGCGAACTGCAGCATCACTCCGCCGTCGAGGAGGATGTTGGTGAACGGGCCCCACGATGGGGCTTCGGACGCTTCGATGAGCTCCCGATAGAACGCGGCGGACTCGGTGCGATCCTTCGAGGCGATGATGGTGTGGTTGAACGTTGCTGAAATGGTGGTTCTCCTTATCTGTGTCGTGTGTCTGGGTGTCCTCGATGCCGTTCGCTGCCGGTGGCAGACGAAGGGCGCGACAGAACGCGGGGGCGCCCGTGCGCGGCGAGCCAGTTGCTCGAGCCAGAAGAAGATCGGAGCCGACGGTCGCACTGACCGCTGGAACCTCAGAGAACGACCGGTTTACCAACCTGTGCGTGGCATGGAGCCGATCCGGTAATCACAGCCCAAGGATAGTCGTCCGGCGTTCGGAGTCGATAGTTTCGAGAGACGCGGACGGACAGAAAGCAGAGAACAGTGGCGAAGCGAGTGCAGTATGAGCGGTTCGGCGGACCCGAAGTGCTGGAGGTCGTGGAGGTGGAGACGCCGCACGCGCCGGACGGCGGGGTCGTCGTGGAGGTGCGCGCCGCTGGCGTGAACCCGATCGACGGGAAGATCCGGTCGGGGCTGCGGCCGAGCGGTCCGATCACCGGGCCTCGGGGCGTCGGGACGGACGCCGCGGGCGTTGTCGCCGAACTCGGGGCGGGGGCGAGCGGCTGGAACGCGGGCGACGAAGTGGTGGTGCGCGGGGCGCACGCTGCCTATGCGACGCACCTCACCGCATCCACTGGCCAGCTGGTGCGGAAGCCGTCCGCCGTCACCTGGGAGCAGGCCGCCGCGATCGGCGTTCCGGTGAGCACGGCATACCAGGCGCTGCGGTCGCTCGGCGTCGCGCCGGGGTCGACGCTGCTGATCCACGGCGGCTCCGGAAGTGTCGGACGCGCGGCGATCCAGCTCGCGCGCCGCGACGGCGTGACGGTGGTGGCCACCGCGTCTCCGGTCAACCACGCTGCGCTGCGCGCCCTCGGGGCGATCCCGGTGGCGTACGGTCCTGGGCTGGTCGGTCGCCTCCGGGAGGCGGCGCCGGAGGGCTACGACCGCATCCTGGATGCGATCGGCACCGACGAAGCACTGGAGGCGTCGTTCGAGCTGACGGATGAGCGCTCGCACATCGGCACGATCGTGATGGGCGCCAAGGCGGCAGGGCTCGGCATCCTGGCGTGGGCGGGCGGCAACCCGCTGCCGCTCACTCCGGAGGAGCAGGCGTGGCGAGCGGAGGCTTACCAGGTGGCGCTCGACCTGATCGCGCGCGGCGAGTTCGTGGTCGAGATCGCCAGGACGTTCCCGCTCGCCGAAGCGGCTGACGCGCTACGGCTGGTGGAGTCCGGTCATCCGGGAGGGAAGGTCATCCTGGTGCCGGAGGCCGACGGAACCGCCCCTGCCGCGTGACAGAGTCGCACGGATAGCTGAGGCGCCGGCGGGCGCGCCGTAACCCCCGTGACGACGTCGGCCCACACCGGCGCCTCGTGAACAAAATACTCGCGTTAACCGGTCGTACGGTTTCTTGCGCCCTGATGCCCGAGCGGGAGGTCGTCGCCGCGGTAATGGCGGATCCTGTGCCAGTTCCGCCTGGCCAGCTGAACACATAGCCCGAGCGTGAGAACACCGCACACGATCACACCCCACGCCCCGGGATTCTCACCCTGCGTGGGGATGGCCACGGCGAGCGCAGCGGTCGCGATCAGCGTCAAAACGGCGAGCGCGATCCCGATGCCCACTCCGCGCCAGGCCCTGACGCGATCAACACGATCGCCCATTCACCGGAATTTACTCCCGGAAGTCGGTAAACGCCATGTGAACACCCCGTGAATCCTCGGTGCCGGCCGCACGGTTGGCAGACGACGACGGCCGGACCCGTTTCCGGGTCCGGCCGTCGTCACCCGCACGAGCGGGCGTCAGTCCTTGAACGCGTCAATCCTTGAACCCGTCAGTCCTTGCTCAAAGCCGCCTGACCTTCTCGCCGGCGTTCTTGAGGTCGGCCTTCGCCTTGTCGGCCTTGCCCTCGGCTTCGAGGCGCTCGTTGCCGGTGACCTTGCCCGTGGTCTCCTTGGCCTGGCCGCCGGTCTTCTCTGCAGCGTTCTGGATCTTGTCGTCGAGTCCCATGACGATCCTCCCTTTCTCAAGCTGTCGCGGCCGGCAATCCTGCCGACCTGTCTTCGACGTTCCCACGCCTCCGCAATGTGGGCTACCCCCTTGCCAGCATTCTCGAAGGGTGGCTACCCCCTTCCCTGCACGGACGGACGCGAAGAGGATGGCGAGGTGAGCACCAGTAGCTATCGCCTTCAGATCTCGCCCGACTTCCAATTGCGTGACGCCGCGCAGACCCTCGGCTACCTGCGGAGGCTCGGGGTGGGCTGGGTGTACCTCTCCCCTCTGCTGGAGGCGGAACCGGGTTCAGCCCACGGCTACGACGTCGTCGACCATTCGCGGGTGGACCACGCACGCGGCGGGGCGGAGGCTCTCCGTGCGCTCTCCGACGCGGCCCACCGGCGCGGTCTGCGCGTGCTGGTCGACATCGTCCCCAACCACATGGGAATCGCGACCCCGCGGCTGAACGCCTGGTGGTGGGACGTGCTGACGAACGGTCAGGATTCTGCGTTCGCCGACCATTTCGACATCGACTGGGCGGCCGCGGACGGTCGGGTGCGCCTCCCGATTCTGGGCGGAGACGACGACATCGCGCAGCTGCGGATCGAGGACGGAGAGCTCCGATACTTCGAGCACCGCTTCCCGCTCGCGCCCGGCACGGAGGACGGAACGCCCGGTGAGGTGCACGACCGCCAGCACTACGAACTGGTCTCGTGGCGCCGCGCCGACAGCGAACTCAACTATCGCCGGTTCTTCGCGGTGAACACGCTGGCCGGCATCCGGGTGGAAGACGAGCGGGTCTTCGACGAGTCGCACGCCGAGATCGGCCGATGGATGCGCGACGGGCTGGTGGACGGGCTGAGGGTCGACCATCCGGACGGCCTCGCCGACCCCGGCGGCTACCTGGAACGCCTGTCCGCGCTCGCGGAGGGGAAGCCGGTGTGGGTGGAGAAGATCCTGGAGGGTGACGAGCGCATCCCCGACTGGCCGGTAGCCGGCACCACCGGCTACGACGCCCTCGCACTGATCGACCGCGCCTTCGTCGACCCGGCCGGCAAGGAGGCGCTCACCACCCTCGCCGGTGCGCGAAACGGGACCGACGACTGGGCGGCGCTGGTGCACGACCGCAAGCGCGCCGTGGCCGACGGCATCCTGAACTCGGAGGTGCGGCGCATCGCGCGGCTGCTGGACGGCGGCACCGCGGAGGACGCCACGGTCGACGCGGTCGCGGAGCTCGCGGCGTGCTTCCCGGTATACCGCAGCTACCTTCCGTTCGGTCTCGACAACCTGCACGCTGCACGGGATGCGGCCATCGCCTCCCGGCCGGACCTCGGTGACGCCGTCGCCCGCGTCGCAGAACGCCTCGCCGACCCTGCGGACCCCGCCGCGATCCGTTTCCAGCAGACCAGCGGCATGATCATGGCCAAGGGCGTCGAGGACAACGCGTTCTACCGGTACACCCGCCTCATCTCGCTGACCGAGGTGGGGGCGGACCCGTCCGAATTCGCCGTGCCCGTCGCCACGTTCCACGACAGGCAGCTGGACCGGCAGGGCAGGCTGCCCGCCTCGATGACCGTGCTCAGCACGCACGACACGAAGCGCGGAGAGGACACGCGGGCCAGGGTCTCGGCGCTGTCCGAGGTGCCGGAGGCGTGGGCTCGCTTCCTGCGGGAGGTCTCGGCTCGCGCATCCATCGGTGACGCCTCCGTGGAGGACGGGCTGTGGCAGGCGGCGGTCGGCGCGTGGCCGATCTCGCGCGAGCGCCTGCGCGACTACGCGCTGAAAGCAGCGCGCGAGGCGGGAACGCGCACAGCGTGGACAGACGGTGACGCGGAGTTCGAAGAGCGACTGCTCGGGCTCGTCGATGCTGCGTACGACGACCACGTCGTGCGCGGAGAAGTCGAGGCGATCGTCGCCAGGATCGATGCGGCCGGTGCGGCGAACGGCCTGGGGGCGAAGCTCCTGCAGCTCCTCTCCCCCGGGATGCCGGACGTCTACCAGGGCAGCGAGCTGTGGGAGCAGTCGCTGGTCGATCCGGACAACCGGCGTCCGGTCGGGTTCGAGGTGGCCGCTGCACTGCTCGCCCGCCTCGACGACGGCTGGCTCCCGGAGGTCGACTCGTCCGGCGCGGCCAAGCTGCTCGTGACGTCGCGCGCGCTCCGGCTGCGTCGTGACAGACCGGACCTGTTCACGACCTACCGACCCGTGCTCGCGACAGGCGAACGGGCCGCGCACGTGATCGGGTTCGACCGCGGCGGCGTCCTCGCGCTCGCCACCCGGCTGTCCATCGGCCTCGCGGCGGCGGGAGGATGGGCGCACACGACCGTCGATCTGGGAGGACGAAGGATGCGCGACGAGCTGACCGGCGCGGAGCACGAGGGCGTGACTCCCGTCGCCCGGATCTTCGAGCGGTATCCGGTGGCGCTGCTGGTGGCGCTGTGAACCGGCGGTTTCCCGTGTGGGCGCCTGGCGCATCCACGGTGGCGGTCGTGGTCGGCGGCCAGGAGAACGCGCTCGGCCGCGGCGACGACGGGTGGTGGCGACTTGACCAGCCGCTGGCGGCTGGGGGCGAGCCGCTCGACTACGGGTTCGTGGTCGACGGCGACGGACCGCATCCCGACCCGCACTCGCTGCGGCAGCCGGACGGCGTCCACGCGCTCAGCCGCGAGTTCGACCCGTCCACCCACGCCTGGGCCGACGACGGCTGGGCAGGACGTGACCTGACCGGCGCGGTGATCTACGAACTGCACATCGGCACGTTCACGCCCGATGGCACCCTCGACGCCGCCGCGGAGAAGCTCGACCACCTGGTGCACCTGGGGGTGGATGCGGTGGAGCTGCTCCCCGTCAACGCCTACAACGGGGTGCACGGCTGGGGCTACGACGGCGTGCTCTGGTACGCGGTGCACGAACCGTACGGCGGCCCTGCCGCCTATCAGCGGTTCGTGGACGCCTGCCACGCGCGCGGCATCGCCGTGGTGCAGGACGTCGTCTACAACCACCTGGGGCCGAGCGGCAACTACCTCCCGGTGTTCGGGCCGTACCTCGGAGACGGTCACAGCACGTGGGGCGCCTCGGTCAACCTCGACGGGCCGCAGTCCGACGAGGTGCGCCGTTACATCGTCGACAACGCGCTCTATTGGCTGCGCGACCTGCACGTCGACGGACTGCGGCTGGATGCGGTCCACGCGCTCCATGACGCCCGGGCCGTGCACATCCTGGAGGAGCTGGCGACGCGGGTGGACGAGCTGAGCGCCGAACTCGGCCGGCCGCTGACCCTGATCGCGGAGAGCGACCTCAACGATCCACGGCTGATCCGCGACCGCGCCAGGCACGGCTACGGCATCGCCGCGCAGTGGGACGACGACGTGCACCACGCCATCCACGCGAATCTCACCGGGGAGACCGCCGGGTACTACGCCGACTTCGCCGGGCCTGGCTCGGTCGTCAAGGTGTTCGAGCGCGGATTCTTCCACGACGGCACCTGGTCGAGTTTCCGCGAACGCCATCACGGCCGCCCACTGGATGCGGACATCCCGCACGCCAGGCTGGTCGCGTTCAGCCAGGACCACGACCAGATCGGCAACCGCGCGACCGGCGACCGGCTCACCGCCTCCCTGAATCAGGGCCAGCTCGCGGTCGCAGCGACCCTGACGCTACTCGGGCCGTTCACGCCGATGCTGTTCATGGGAGAGGAGTGGGGCGCCACCACGCCGTGGCAGTTCTTCACCTCGCATCCGGAGAAGGAGCTCGGGGAGGCGACAGCGCGCGGGAGGATCGCGGAGTTCGCGCGGATGGGCTGGGACCCTTCCGTGGTGCCCGACCCCCAGGATCCGGCGACCTTCGAGCGCTCCCGCCTCGACTGGGCGGAGGCGGAGCAGCCGGAGCATGCGCGACTGCTGGCGTTCTACCGCGACCTGATCGCCCTCCGGCGCGAGCTCCCGGCCGACAGCCCGGCCGCCGAGGTGGTGTCCGACGGCGACGTGTTCGGCTTCCGCCGCGGTAGGCTCCGCGTACTCGTGAGCCTGAGCGGGGACGGCCTGACCGGTAGCGGCCTGTCCGTGCCGGGCGACGTGGAGGCGCGTCTCCGGTTCGACGATGCCGTGCTGGTCACGCAGGGTTAGCGGAGTGGGTCGTCCGTGTCAACGGGTGGTGGTGTGGTCGATTATCTAGATAATCTAGCTATTCGGTCGAGCGCGAGGCGGATATGAACACAACGGAATATACGACGGGACGTGCATGACGACGACGGCATCCCGCCCACACCCCCTTGGCGTCACGCTGGTCGACGATGGCGCGAACGTCGCCGTCTACAGCGAGAACGCCGACGCGGTGACCGTCTGCATCTTCACCGAGGACGGCTCGGAGACCCGGCACGAACTGTCCGAGCGCACGGGGCACGTGTTCCACGCGATCGTCCCAGAGCTGACCCCTGGCACGCGCTACGGCCTCCGTGTCGCCGGTCCTTGGGAGCCGCAGGCCGGGCTCCGGTTCAACGACGCCAAAGTGCTCCTCGATCCGCACGCTCGCGCCGTCACCGGTGCCTTCGACACCGGACAGGCGGTCTTCGGTCACGAGCTGGACGCCCCGGAAGCGCTCGATCACACGGACGGAGCAGGGCACGTCGCCCTCGCGGTCGTGACGGACCCGCGATCCTTCGACTGGGGAGACGACCGGCCGCCCGCGACGCCATTGTCCAAGACCGTCGTATACGAAACGCACGTCAAGGGCTTCACGAAGCTGCTCGACGGTGTTCCGGAGGACGTGCGCGGCACCTATGCCGGGCTCGCGCATCCGGTGGCCGTCGAGAAGCTGACGTCGCTCGGCGTCACCGCCGTCGAGCTGATGCCCGTTCACCAGTTCCTCCAGGATGCGCACCTCCAGGAGAAGGGGCTGCGCAACTACTGGGGCTACAACACCATCGGATTCTTCGCACCGCACGGCGAGTACTCCGCATCCGGTGACACGGGCTCCCAGGTCGACGAGTTCAAGGGGATGGTGCAGGCGCTGCACGCGGCCGGTCTCGAAGTGATCCTCGACGTGGTCTACAACCACACCGCAGAGGGGAACGACCTCGGCCCGACGCTCAGCCTCAAAGGCATCGACAACCCGTCGTACTACCGGCTCGTCGAAGACGACCCCGAGCACTACTTCGACACGACGGGTACAGGCAACAGTGTCAACGTCAGCCACCCGGCCGCTCTGCAGCTCATCATGGACTCGCTGCGCTACTGGGTCACCGAGATGCACGTCGACGGCTTCCGGTTCGATCTGGCGACCACGCTCACCCGGCAGGGAGGGGACGCCAGTCTGCACAGCGCGTTCCTCACCCTGGTGCAGCAAGACCCGATCCTCGCGACGGTCAAGCTGATCGCCGAGCCCTGGGACACCGCCGGCTATCAGGTGGGCGGGTTCCCGGCCGGCTGGTCGGAGTGGAACGGGAAGTTCCGCGACGACGTGCGCGACTTCTGGCGGGGCACCGACGGGATGCTCGCGACCGTGTCGCAGCGCATCCTCGGCAGCCCGGACGTGTACGAGGACTCCCGCCGCTCGCCGCTGTCCAGCGTCAACTTCGTCACCGCCCACGACGGCTTCACCCTCGCCGACCTGACCAGTTACGACGAGAAGCACAACGAAGCAAACGGCGAGGACAACGCCGACGGCGAATCGGACAACCGGTCGAGCAACAACGGCGCCGAAGGCCCGACGGACGATCCGGACATCCTCGCCAGACGGACCAGGCAGCGCAAGAACTTCCTCGCTACGGTGCTGCTCTCTGCCGGGGTTCCGATGATCCTCGGCGGCGACGAGATCGGCCGCACCCAGCAGGGAAACAACAATGCGTACTGCCAGGACGACGAGATCTCCTGGTTCGACTGGGAGACTGCGGACACCGAGCTGCGCGACTTCACCGCCGCGCTCATCCGGTTGCGGTCGGCCGAACCCGCGCTCCGGCCGGATTGGTACCGGCAGGCGCCGGAGGTCGGCACGACAGACGTGGTGTGCATCCTGCGCGCCGACGGCGAGCCGTTCGCCGACGAGGATTGGGACGACGCCGACGCCAAGTCGATCGCGTTCGAGCTGCGGCACGCAGGCTCCGACAGCTTCCTGCTGCTGCTCAACGCGTCGGAGAACGGGGTCGAGTTCACGCTGCCGCAGGCTGTCGGCGGGTCGTGGGAGCTGGAACTCACGAGCGATCCGGACCTCTCCGTCGAGCATCCCGCGTCGTTGATCGTCGGCGAGACGTCGTTCGCGCTGCTGCGTTCGAGGCGCGAGTGATGGCGGACGCCGAAGTTCCCGCGCTGCTCGGACGCTACCGGGCGCACACCCTCATCGGCCGGGGAGGGGAGGCGCGGGTGTTCCGCGCGACGGACGAACTGCTCGACCGCGAGGTCGCGATCAAGGTGTACCGCTCCGGCGGCGACGAGGAGATGGCCCAGTACCGGCGGGAGCAGTCGGCGCTCGCCAGGCTCAGTCACCACGGAATCGTCTCGCTGATCGACGCGGGGATCGACTACTCGACGCTCGACGACCCGCGCCCGTTCCTCGTCATGGAGCTGGTCTCCGGGAGCGACCTGCAGACCGTCATCGGCCAGCGCGCGCTCACGGTCAGGGAGATCTCCGAAATCGCGTACGACGTGTCGGAGGCGCTCGAGTACGTGCACGCCAACGGCGTGGTCCACCGCGACATCAAGCCGTCCAACATCATGCTCGTCTCCTACGGCACGACGAGCTTCCGGGCGCGGGCGCGCATCACCGACTTCGGCATCGCCAGCGGCGTCGTCGGCCCGGAGCCGGACGAGTCGGGCACCACGACAGGCACGGCCGCCTACCTGAGCCCCGAGCAGGCGTCCAGGGAGCACGCGACCCCCGCGAGCGACGTCTACTCGCTCGGGCTGGTGCTGCTGGAGTGCTTCACGCGCACGGTCACCTTTCCGGGCGATCCCGTCGGCTCGGCGCTGGCGCGGCTGCGCGCCGACCCGCCCATCCCGGTGGACCTCCCCGGCGACTGGGCGCCGTTGCTCACCGCGATGACGGTGCGCGACCCGGCTGCGCGCCCGACGTTCGCGGCCCTCACCTCGGCGTTCCGGGAGGCGGTGATCGCGTCAGACGCGCTCGTCGAGGAGCGCGCGAATGGTGGCGGGGACCGTCTCGTCCTGGAGTGACGTGGTGTCGCCGAGCGTCCGCCCGTCGAACAGGTCGACGAGCAGGCGGCGCATGATCTTGCCGGAGCGCGTCTTCGGCAGGTCCGGCACGATGACGATGTGCTTCGGCTTCGCGATGGCGCCGATCTCGCGGGTCACCTGATCGCGGAGAACCTGCTCCGCCGGGGCGTCCCCGCTCGGCACGACGAACGCGGCGACGGCCTGCCCGGTGGTCGGGTCGTCCACGCCGACCACGGCCGCCTCGCCGACCTGTGGATGCGCGACCAGCGCCGACTCGATCTCGATCGTCGACAGGCGGTGGCCTGACACGTTGATCACGTCGTCGAGGCGACCGAGCAGCCAGATGTACCCGTCGTCGTCAACGGCGGCACCGTCACCGGCGAGGAAGTAGCCGTGCGCGGCGAACGGTTTCCAATACGAGTCGCGGTAGCGCTCCGGGTTGCCCCAGACCGTGCGCGCCATCGACGGCCAGGTGCCGTCGATCACGATGGACCCTCCCGAGCCGCGCCGCACGTCGACGCCGTTCTCGTCCACGACGCGCACCGTCACCCCCGGCACGGCGTTGGTCGCAGAGCCCGGCTTGAGCGCCGTGACGCCCGGCAGCGGCGCGACGATGGCCGCGCCAGACTCGGACTGCCACCAGGTGTCGACCACCGGGGCGGTCCCGGCGCCGAGTTGCTCGCGGAACCAGACCCACGCCTCCGGGTTGATGGCCTCGCCGACCGTGCCGAGCAACCGGATGCTCGACAGGTCCCAGTCGTCGCCCAGACCGTCCGGGAACCACGTCATGAACGTCCGGATGAGCGTGGGCGCCGTGTAGTACGTGGTCACGCCGTACCGCTCGATGATCTCGAAGTGCCGCCCGGGGTGCGGCGTGTTCGGGGTGCCTTCGTAGATCATGGAGGTCGCGCCGTTGGAGAACGGGCCGTAGAGCACATAGGTGTGCGCCGTGACCCAGGCGAGGTCGGCCGTGCACCAGTACACGTCGGACTCCTTCGCGTCGAACAGCGCCCAGTGGCTCCACGACGCCTGCGTGAGATAGCCGCCGGTGGTGTGCACGACACCCTTCGGTGTTCCCGTCGTCCCCGAGGTGTAGATGATGAAGAGCGGCGTCTCGGCGTCGAAGAACTCCGGTTCGTGGGTGTCGGGGGCGGTGTCGACCACATCGTGCCACCAGACGTCCCTGCCGTCCTGCCACGGGATGTCCGGGGTCAGGGCGCCGGTTCGGCGCACCACGAGCACGTGCTCGATCGCGTTCTCCCCCGCGACGGCCGCATCCGCGTTGGCCTTCACCGGCACGGCGACTCCGCGACGGTACTGCCCGTCGGAGGTGACCAACAGTTTCGCGCCGGTGTCCTCCACCCGGAAGCGCAGGGCCTCGGCGGAGAACCCGCCGAACACCAGCGAGTGGATGGCGCCGACCCGCGCGATGGCGAGCGTGATCACAATGGTCTCCGGGATCACCGGCAGGTAGACGACCACCCGGTCGCCCTGGCCGATGCCGAGCGCGGTGAGCGCGTTGGCCGCCTGCGCGACCCGGCGCTGCAACTCGGCGTATGTGATCGTTTCGGTGTCGCCGGGCTCGCCGACGAAGTGGATGGCGACCCTGTCGCCGTTGCCCGCATCCACGTGCCTGTCGACGCAGTTGACGGCGGCGTTGAGCCTGCCGCCCGCGAACCACTCCGCGCGCGGGATGCTCAGCTCCCCGTCGGCCTGGATCGTCGCAGGCTCCCAGGTGTGGGCGGTGTGCCACGGTTCGGCCCAGTCGAGGCGGGCGGCCTGCCGCTCCCAGAAGGACACGGCGTCGCGCGCGTCGTCGAAGGCCTCCGCGCCGACGTTCGCCTGGGCTGCGAAGGCGGCGGACGGCGGGTACAGGCGGGATTCGCGGCCGAGGTTCTCGATGGTGGAGCTCACCCGTTCGACGGTAGCGGGGGCGCGGAGGGGGTGCCGCGGGGAGGCGTAAGCGGGCGTAACGCTTGACCCGGCGCGGAGAGTGAGTGTACAGTCACTCACATGCCATCCACCTCGCGCTCCACCCTCTCCACCGCCGACGAACGGCGCGAGACCGTGATCGCCAGCGCCATCGACGTCTTCGGGGCCTCCGGCTACCTCGGCACGCCCATCTCGGCCGTCGCCGAGCACGCTCGCATCTCCACCGCGTACGTATTCAAGCTGTTCCCCGGCAAAGAGACCCTGTTCGTCGCCGCCCTGGAACGCTGCTTCGACCGGATCGAGGAGGCGCTGGAGGCGGGCGCGGCGGCGAGCGAGGGGCAAGCGCCGTCCGACATCCTGTGGGCGATGGGCGACACGTACGCCGACCTCATCGCCGACCGCTCGCTGCTCATGCTTCAGGTGCACGCGCAGTCTGCGGCGTCCGTGCCCGAGATCGGCGCAGCCCTCCGCCGCGGGCTGGCGAGGATCACTCGCTTCACCAAGGCGCGCTCCGGCGCGACCGACGACGAGGTGCAGCGATTCATCGCCTTCGGGCAGCTGTGCCACCTCATCGTCACCACCGGCATCGAAGACGCCGGCGACGACTGGGCGCGCATCCTGACCGCCGGGATCCGGCACCCCGAGCCGTCGGCGTAGTCGCAGGCATTTCGCGCGGCCACGTTCACAACCCCACCGCTTCCGCCCCCTCTTCCACCCCTTCCGCTTCTTCCAGCATTCCGTTTCACACCCACAAGAGTGACTGATCAGTCACTCACCACACGAAAGGCATCGCTCATGTCCATCCAGACCGCCCCGGCTCCGGCCGCCACCCGCAGCACCCACCGCTGGTGGGCGCTCAGCGTTCTCGCGCTCGCCCAGTTCCTCGTCGTGCTCGACGCCTCCATCGTCAACATCGCCCTCCCGACGCTCGGCGCGCAGCTCCACCTCGACACCGCTGCCCTCGCCTGGGTCATCACCGCGTACGTGCTGCCGTTCGGCGGCCTGCTCCTGCTCGGCGGGCGGCTCGCCGACCGGTTCGGCCACCGCCGGATGTTCCTGATCGGCGTCGCGGGCTTCGTCGCGGCGTCCGCGCTCGCGGGGCTCTCAGTCAGCGGCGGGATGCTCCTCACGGCCCGCGCAGTGCAGGGTGCGTCCGCCGCGCTGCTCGCCCCGGCGTCGCTCGCCCTGGTCACGCAGCTGTTCGTCACCGGCCGAGACCGCGTCAAAGCGCTCGGCGTCTGGGGCGCGGTGGCCGGGATCGGCAGCGCGGCCGGTGTGCTGCTCGGCGGCGTGCTCACCGCACTCCTCGGCTGGCAGGCCGTGTTCTTCGTGAACGTGCCCGTCGGCATCGTGGTGCTCGCCGTGATCCCGTCGCTCATCTCCCGCGACCCGTCCGGCGAACGCACCCGCATGGATGCGGCGGGCGCCGCCACGATCACGGCCGGACTCACCGCCCTCGTCGCCGCGCTCAGCTTCGCCGGGCAGCTCGGCTGGGCCAGCCCGGTGACGCTCGGAACGGCGGCCGCCGCCCTCGCGCTGCTCGCCGCGTTCGTCGTGGTCGAGCGCCGGGCCGCGCATCCACTGGTCCCATTCGCGTTCTTCCGCAACCGCGACGCGGCGACCGGCAACCTCGTCATGCTCCTCGCCGGAGGCGCGACGACGGCCCTCTTCTTCGCGCTGTCCGTCTACCTGCAGGACGTGCTCGGCTACGACGCGCTCACCGCCGGGATCAGCCAGCTGCCCCTCGCCGGAGCGCTCGTGGTGATCGCCGCCGTCGTGCCGCCCGTCGTCGCGAAGGTCGGCCTCCGGCCCACGCTCGCGGCGGCACTCGTCGTGTTCGCCGCCGGGATGCTCTGGCTCGCCGCTGCGGGGCCGCACGCGTCGTTCGTCGGCGGACTGCTCGGCCCGAGCATCCTGATCGGTGCGGGCCTCGGCGCCGGGTTCGTGACCGCGACGCAACTCGCGGTCGACGGAGCATCCACAGCGGACTCCGGACTCGCGAGCGGGATGGTGAACACCAGCCAGCAGATCGGCGGGGCGCTCGGCCTCGCCATCCTCGGCACCATCGCGGCCGGACGTACGTCGGCGGGGCTCGCTTCGGGCGCGACGCAGGCCACCGCGCTCTCGGACGGATTCTCCGCGCTGTTCGTCGGTGCGGCGATCCTCGCCCTGATCGGAGCCGGCGTCGTCGTCCTGCTCCGCCGACGCTGAACGGGTGCATGATGGGCACCATGGATGCCGTCGACGCCCTGAACGAGATCGCCTTCTGGCTGGAGCGTGAACTTGCGCCGACCTTCAAGGTGCAGGCGTTTCGGCGGGCGGCGGGCACGATCGCGCCGCTCAGCACGGACGACCTTCGCGACCGGGTGGCCGACGGCCGACTCAAACGCACCAAGGGGATCGGCGACCGCACCTTCCAGGTGATCTCGCAAGCGGTGGACGGGCAGGTGCCCGACTACCTGGCCGACCTGCGGGAGAAGAACGCGCATCCACTGGCCGAAGGAGGGGACGCGCTGCGAGCCGCCCTGCGCGGGGACCTGCACGCGCACACCGACTGGTCGGACGGCACTACGCCCATCGAGGCGATGGCGGCGGCGGCCGTGACGCTCGGCCGCGAGTACCAGGCGATCACCGACCACTCCCCCAACCTCACGGTCGCCAACGGGCTGAGCGCCGAACGCCTCACCGAGCAGCTCGACATCATCGAGGCACTGGACGCGGGGCCGGTGCAGCTGCTCACCGGGATCGAAGTGGACATCCTGGAGAGCGGAGAACTCGACCAGACCCCGGAACTGCTCCGTCGGCTGGACGTGGTCGTGGCGAGCGTCCACTCCAAGCTGCGGGCGGACAAGGCCACGATGACCGCCAGGATGCTCGGCGGCATCCGCGACCCGCACACCAACGTGCTCGGGCACTGCACCGGCCGCCTGGTCAGCGGGTCGCGCGGCACCCGGCCGCCGTCGGAGTTCGACGCGGAACGCGTCTTCGCGGCGTGCGCGGAGAACGACGTCGCGGTCGAGATCAACTCGCGGCCCGAGCGTCAGGACCCGCCGGACGACCTCATCCAACTGGCCCTGGCCGCCGGGTGCCTGTTCTCCATCGACACCGACGCCCACGCCCCCGGCCAGCTCGACTTCCTCGCATACGGCGCGGCCCGTGCAGCCGCCAACAACGTGCCCGCCGATCGCATCATCACCACCTGGCCGCTCCCTCGCCTCCGCGCCTGGCTCGCCCCCAGATAATCGAGTCGGGACTTATGTACGCGACACGCCAGTGTGTCGCGTGCATAAGTCCCGACTCGATGATGAGGGTTACTGGCCCCAGGCGGAGGCGGGGGCCTTGACGAGCTGGACGGGGGCCGTGCTCCAGTGCGAGCCGTTGCCGTAGTGGCTGGAGGCCCACGGCGACGCCCAGATGGCGGCGGCCGTCGCGTCGGCGGACGTGCCGGCGGTGAGGCCCGCGACGATGCCGGGGTAGCCGCGCTGCAGGTTCTCGGCGGCGTACTTGGCCGCAGTCGTGAGGTCGGGGTAGCTGCCGAGTCCGGCGCCACCGCCGGAACCGTAGCCGTTGTTCAACGGGTTGTTGCGGTTCCACCAGTCGGGCGGGCCGTTCTCCTGGCGCATCCAGCGCAGCATCACCTGCACGTTCGCGTCGGTCTGCGGCCAGCCGCCGAACATCAGGACCAGCTTGGCCCAGTCGCCGTTCGTGCCGTTGTTGCTGAGCGTCTGCACGCCGTCGGTCGCCGTGAGGTCGTCGCGGGAGACGACGGGGGCGGCGATGGTCGCATCCACGTCGATGCGCTGCTGTGGGGCGTTGCCCGGCGCATCCTGGTCCGGCGCGATGGTGGTTGCGGGAGCCGCGATGGTCGCGGCGAGGGCGGCGTCCGTCGGCACGATCGAGAAGCCGGTGACGAGCGCGATGACCGCGAGCGCGACCCCGATCCTGTGATGGACGGGCGACCGCAACTCCGCCGTCGCCAGGGGAGCACGACGGACCGCTGAGCGGCGGCCGTGACTGCGGGGGCTGGTGGATGCGGACTGCATACCCGTTCGACAGTAGCAAAAGGCTTCGCGAAGGTCACTGCAAATGCCGATTCCGGCCACTGCTCAGCCTGAACGTGCGTACATTCGGGAAGGTGTCGATTCCGCGTCGTTCCGTTCGACGTGACAGTGAGAGCCACTAGGAGGCGACGATGAAGTATCTGCTGACGATCTACAACACCGACGAGTTCGTGACCAGGATGGACGCGGACCTGAAGGACGAGTTCGAGCAGGCGCACCAGGAGGTGCAGCGCGAGCTGATCGCGAACGGCGAGCTGGTCGAGACGAACGAGCTGAGCGTGACGAACGCGCGCGTGGTGCGGACGGATGCGGCGGGCGTGCACGTCACCGACGGCCCGTTCACCGAGAGCAAGGAGTTCGTCGGCGGCTACTACCTGGTCGACGTCGCGAGCATCGACCGTGCCGTCGAGCTGGCGTCGCGCTTCGTCGAGGCGCGCTTCGCCCCCGTCGAGGTGCGGGCGCTCGGCGCCTGACGAACGAACGAGTGGTCCCGAATCGCCGTGCGCGTGATGCGCGTGCGGCGATTCGGGACCACTCGATGGGGTGCTGGGTCCGCTAGCGCATGGAGGCGGCTGCTGGACAGTCGAACGGGTCGCGGGCGGAGAGGCCGACGCGGTTGAGGTAGTCGATGACGATTCCGTACGAGTTGATCAGGGTCGTCTCGGTGTACGGGATGTTCTCGGTCTGGCAGTGCTCGCGGACGATCGCGGCGGCCTTGCGCAGGTGCGGCCTGGCCATGCTCGGGAACAGGTGGTGCTCGACCTGGTAGTTGAGCCCGCCGAGCAGACCGGTCATGCCCGGGCCGACGACGTTGCGCGAGGTGAGCACCTGGCGGCTGAGGAAGTCGACCTTCACTCCGCGGCCGATCAGGGGCATGCCCTTGTGGTTCGGCGCGAAGCTCGCACCCATGTAGAGGCCGAAGACCGCGAGCTGCACGCCGATGAACGCGAACGCCATGCCGAGCGGCAGCAGCCAGAAGATGGCGCCGAAGTAGAGGCTGAACCGGATCGCGAGGAACGTGAACTCCTTGGCCCTGCCATCCACCTTGCCGCGCTGGAAGAGCGTGCTGAACGAGCGTCCGTGCAGGTTGAAGCCTTCGAGGAGCAGCAGCGGGAAGAAGAGGTAGCCCTGCTTCCTGGTGATCGCCGCGAGGAAGCCGGTGCGCTTGGCGGCGTCCTCCTCGATGAACGAGATGGTGTCGACCTCGATGTCCGGGTCTTTGCCGATGGTGTTCGGGTTGGCGTGGTGACGGGTGTGCTTCGTCATCCACCACGAATAGCTGATGCCGACGACCAGCGTGGCGAGCATCCGGCCGAGGCGGTCGTTCATCGGGCCGGATTTGGCGATCTGGCGGTGCGACGCCTCGTGGGCGAGGAAGGCGAACTGGGTGAAGATGATGCCGAGAGACGCGGCGATGAGCAGCTGGAACCAGCTGTCGCCAAGCAGGATCATCCCGGCGACCGCGCCGCCGAGTGCGAGGACGAGACCGCCGGCCACGAGGGCGTAGAACAGGCGGGCCCGGCGGAGCAAGCCCTGATCGCGGACCGTGTTCAGCAGGATCTTGAAGCTCTGCGTGACCGGGGCGGACTGCTCGATGCGCGGGCCGGTGCGACGGATGGGACCAAGCGTGGACGCCGGCAGTGCGGGGGTAGGGGCAAGCGATACCATGGGCAGGCCGTTCGATCGGATCGACTTCCCAGCCAATATGGTGGTGGGCTGCTCGCCCGGATGGCCCAACCATATCCCGGGCAACCTGTGCGACCGCCTGCACCCAGGCGAATGCTCAGCCTAGGCTGAGGCCCTGCGAACCAACTCCGTCGGGAGCACGATCGCGGCGAAGTCCCCGCCGTCGATCTGCTCCAGCAGCATGCGCACCATTTCGCGGCTGATACGGCCGAACGGCTGGCGCATCGTGGTGATCGCGGGGGTGGATTGCTCGGCCGCCGGCGAGTCGTCGAAGCCGGCGACGGCAACGTCCTCCGGCACCCGTCGCCCGCTCTCCTCGAGGACGGCGATCGCCGCTGCCGCCATACGGTCATTGGCGGCGAAGACCGCATCCACGTCCGGTCGACGCTCCAGGATGGCGCGCATCGCGGTGGCACCGCTGGCGCGGCCGTAGTCGCCCTCGGCCACGAGGGACTCGTCCAAGTCGTCGCCGAGCGCTGCACGGTATCCGGCGAGCCTGAGCTGCCCTCCCGAGGTGTCCTGCGGCCCGGCGATCGTCGCGACGACACGCCTGCCCTGGTCGCGCAGATACTCGACCATCGTGCGGGCCCCGTGCTCGTCGTCGGCTGTGACGTAGCCCATCCGGCGCTCGAACCCCAACGGGATGCCGCAGGCGACGGCTGGCAGCCCGAGCTTGTTGATCGCGGAGACGAAGCTCTGCCCTCCGCTGTGTGACGAGACCAGGAGCACGCCGTCCACCGATCCCGCCGCGATGAAGTCGAGCGCCCTGCGCTGCTCGTCCTCCGTCGACGCCATGATCAGCACCAGGGACACGTCGCGCTCGGCCAGCGCATCCGCTGCCCCGCGCATCAGGATGGAGAAGTTGGGGTCCTCGAAAAGCAGGTCGTGCGGTTCGGTCAGCAGGAACGCGATCGAGTGCGTGCGGTTGGTCGCGAGACTCCGGGCCGCCGCGTTGATGCGATAGCCGGTCTTCTTGATCGCCGCCGTCACCGCGGCGTGCGCATCCGGGCTCACCCAATGGCCGCCGTTCAGCACCCGCGAGACGGTCCCCCTGGATACCCCTGCTGCGTCTGCGACGTCGTTGATCGTCGGGCGCCTCTTGGGCGCGTCGGTGGCCATGACTGAATTCTAGGGATGCGCGACCTGCTCAGGCCTTCACGGCGCCCGCTGCGAGGTCGACCCTCCAGAACCGCTGCAGCAGCAGGAACAGGATCACCAGCGGGATGATCGACAACAGCGCACCGGTGATGACGAGCGTGTACAGCGCAGGCACGGTCGCGCCCTGGTTGAGCAGCCCGGAGAGGCCGACAGTGATCGGGAAGAGCTGGTCGTTGCCGAGCATGATGTACGGCAGCATGAAGTTGTTCCAGATGGCCACGAACTGGAACAGGAAGATCGTGACCAGCCCCGGCGCCATCATCGGCAGCGCGATGCGGGTGAAGATGCGCATCTCCCCCGCGCCCTCCGTGCGGGCGGCCTCGACCACATCCGTCGGCACTGCTGCTGCGGCGTAGATGCGGGCGAGGTAGATGCCGTACGGGCTGATCAGCTGTGGGAGCAGCACCGACCAGTACGTGTTGGTCAGGCCGATCTGCGCCAGTAGGAAGTACTGCGGGATGGCGAGGATCACGCCGGGCACGAGCACGCCCATCAGCAGGATCGCGAACACCTTGCCCTTGCCGGGGAAGTCGAACTTCGCCAGCACGTACCCGCTGAGGGCGGAGATGTAGCTGGAGACGAGCGCGCCGACGCCGGCGTAGAGGGCCGTGTTGACCATCCAGCGCCAGAACAGGCCGTCGCGGTACTGGGTGAGAGCGACGATGTTGTCCCAGAGGTGCGAGCTCGGCGCGAAGGTGAACGTCGAGAACAGCTCAGAGCCGTCTTTGGTGGAGGCGGTGATCACCCAGAGGACGGGCAGCAGGCAGTACACGGCGCCGAGCAGCAGCACGGCGGTGCCGAAGGCGCTCGGGCGCTCGGCGGGGCTGCGATCGCGGCCGCGGCCTCGGCCGGTGCCGCTGCCGCCGCGCTCGCGAGGTTCGAGCGACGGGACGTCCTGCGATGTGATGGTGGCGGTCATGTCAGTCCTCCTGACCGAAGGCGCGTCGCTGGACGACCCGCAGGAAAATGAATGAGAGGGCGAACGTGCCGAGCGCGATCAGCACGCTGGTCGCCGCCGCGGAGTAGATGTCTCCACGGATGAACGCGTCGCGGTACACCTTCATCAGCGGGGTCCAGCTCGACGAGATCGAGTTGGTCAGCGGCTTGAGGGTGGTCGGCTCCGCGAACACCTGCAGGGTCGCGATGATCGAGAACAATCCGGTCATGATGAGCGACGGCAGCACGATCGGCACCTTGATTCGCCACGCGATCTGCACCTCGGACGCGCCGTCGATGCGGGCGGCTTCGTAGATGTCGCTGGGGATGGCGCGGAGCGCCGTGTAGATGACGATCATGTTGAATCCGACCCCGCCCCAGAGCGCGATGTTCGCGACGGCGAAGATGACGAGGCCGGAGCTCAGGATGTCTGGCGGGGCGATGCCGACGGCTTTGAGCATGTAGGCGAACGGGCTCACCGACGGCAGGTAGAGGAAGCCCCACAGCAGAGAGCTGATCACGGCGGGCACCGCGTACGGCAGGAAGATCGAGACCCTGCTGAACCGCACCGCCCGCGAGCGGCGCGAGTCGAGCAGGAGGGCGAAGACGAGGGCGAGCCCGAGCATCACCGGGATGAGGATGGCGCCGTAGAGGAGCACGCGGAGGACGCTGGCCAGGAACTCGGGGTCGGTGACCGCATCCACGTAGTTGTCGAGCCAGGCGAACTGCAGCTTCTTGCTGCCGGAACCGAGCCCGAGACCCTCGACCTTGACCGTCTGGAACGACATCACCACCGTGTACAGGATGGGGGCGGCCATGAACAGGGCGAACAGGACGATGGCGGGGGTGAGCATCGCATACGGGATGGCGACGCGTTTGACGCGGGTGCGGGTGATGCGGGTGCGGTCCGGGCCGGCCGGACGGGCGGGGCGGGTGATGCTGGTGGTGGCCACAGGGAGTCCTTTGCTGGGCGAGCGTCAGGCGGACGGGAGGGCGCCGTGCCCTCCCGTCCGCCGCCGGCTCATTTGACGGAGAACCCCGACTTGACCAGGTCGTCCTTGGTCGTGGACTGCATCGTGGTCAGCGCGGACTCGAACTGCGCCGGGTCCTTGGACTCGGCCGCCTTGGCGAATGCGTCGGTGTACGCGCTGTACGCGACGTTGACGTTCGGGCCGTAGGTGAACGACGAGACGACTTTCGACGACTGCGCGGCGATCGACCAGAAGTCGGACTGATCGGCGAAGAAGGCCGGAGGCGTGCTGAGAGCCGCGGACGAGTTGACGTCGGCCGGGTAGATGTTCGCGACCTGGGCGAGCGCCTTGACTGCCTCCGGGTCGGTGTTCAGCCAGGTGATGAACTCCAGCGCCTGCTTCGGGTGCTTCGACTGCGCGGTGACTGCGGTGGACGATCCGCCCCAGTTGCCGTTCGACGGCTTCGACGCATCCCAGTTGGGCAGCGGCGCCGCGGCCCACTTGCCCTTGGTGTCCGCCGCGTTGCCCTCCAGCACGCCGGGGCCCCAGACTGAACTGACCCAGCCGACCTGCGTTCCGTCGTTCAGAGCGGTGTTCCAGGCGGGGGTGTACATGGGTTTGTTGTCGATGACGCCGTCCTTGACGAGGCCGCCCCAGTAGTCGGCGACCTTCTTGGTGGCGGAGGAGTCGATATCGACGCTCCACGACTTGCCGTCGATGCCCCACCAGGATGCGCCGGCCTGCTGCGAGAGGCCGGCGAACCAGCCGGGGTCGCCGGAGGAGAACGTGCCCAGGAACTTCGTGGGATCGGCCTGGTGGATGGTGCGCGCATCCTGGGCGTATTCGTCCCAGGTTTTCGGAGCACTGAGGCCGTACTGATCGAAGATGTCCTTGCGGTAGTAGAACATCATCGGGCCGGAATCCTGCGGAACGGCGTAGATGGACTGGCCGCCGAGGGTGACGGCGTTCCAGGTGCCGTCAGTGAACTCCTTCTTGAGATCCGCCGCGCCCTGGTCTTTGAGATCGACGATGGCGTCCGAGGAGACCAGGGTGGGGATCTTCTGGTACTCGGCCTGCATGATGTCCGGTGCCCCGCTGCCTGCCTTGATGGCGGTGAGGAGCTTGGTGACGGCGGCGTCTCCGCCGTCCTGCTTGTTGACGGTGATCTGGATGTCCGGGTGGGACTTGTTCCAGATTGCGGCCACCTTGTCCATGTTGGGCGCCCAGGCCCAGTACGTGAGCTTGACGGGTCCGGAGTTGTCAGCTCCGCCTCCGCTGGAACTGCAGGCTGCTGTGGTCAAGGCCAGGGCTGCTGCCAGGGCGACAGCGCCGACCCTCAGTGATGTGCGCAAGATCTCTCCTCGTTGAGTACGGCTGTGAGCGGTTACAGTAACGCACACGGGTTTGCGCCTTGTCAATTCATTCAGGGCATAACATCCGGGAGTATTCAGGTGTGCTATACCTGGGAGCGCACACAGTAAGGAGAAGCAATGTCGCTGTCACCACAGCCCACCACCGCCCCGAACCCACAGGACGCCCGTCTCGGCTGGCCGCGGGGAACCGCCGACCTCCGCTACGGAGGCGACTACAACCCGGAGCAGTGGGCCCGCGAAACCTGGCTCGAAGACATCGAGCTGATGAAGCAGGCGCGGGTGAACCTGGTCAGCGTCGGCATCTTCAACTGGGGTCTCCTCGAACCGCGCGAGGGCGAGTACGACTTCGCGCAGCTCGACGAAATCCTCGACCTTCTGTCCGGGGCGGGCATCGACGTCGACCTCGGCACCCCAACAGCCTCACCGCCCGCCTGGTTCTGGGCGAAGTACCCCGACTCCCGGCCGGTCACCCGCGACGGCGTCCCCCTCGGCTTCGGGTCGCGCGGGATGGCATCGCCCAGTTCACCGCACTACCGCAGGGCGGCCGCCGCCGTCACGGAGCAGCTCGCCCGCCGCTACGCCGAGCATCCCGCGCTCGCGATGTGGCACGTGCACAACGAGTACGGCGCCCCAGTGAGCGAGTCGTACGATGAGCACTCCGTCGCCGCGTTCCGGCGCTGGCTCGCGGGCCGCTACGGCACGATCGACGCCCTGAACTCCGCCTGGGGCACCGCCTTCTGGGGCCAGCGATACCAAGACTGGTCGGAGATCGACGCCCCGCGCTTGGCCGCGACCGTCACCAATCCGGCCCAGCGCCTCGACTTCGCACGCTTCACCTCTGACTCGCTGCTGGAATGCTTCGTCGCCGAGCGCGACATCATCCGGGCGCACACGCCGCAGCTCGCCGTGACGACCAACTTCATGGCATCCAGCTGCCCGTCGATGGACTACTGGAAATGGGCACGGGAGGTCGACGTCGTCTCCAACGACCACTACCTCACTGCCGAACGGGAGGACAGCCACATCCTGCTGGCATTGGATGCCGACCTCACCCGCTCCCTGGCCGGCGGGCGCCCGTGGATGCTCATGGAGCACTCCACCTCTGCCGTCAACTGGCAACCGCGCAACCTGGCCAAGCGTTCCGGCGAGCTCGCGCTGAACAGCCTGAGCCACTTTGCGCGCGGCGCGGACGCGATCATGTTCTTCCAGTTCCGCGCATCCAGATCGGGGGCGGAGAAGTTCCACTCGGCGATGCTGCCGCACGCCGGGACGGACTCCCGGGTCTGGCGCGAGGTGACGGCGCTCGGCGACGACCTGGCCGCGCTGGCCGAACTGCGCGGCAGCACGGTGGATGCGCGGGTCGCGATCCTCTGGGACTGGGAGTCGTTCTGGGCTCAAGACCTCGAGTGGCGGCCGTCTGTCGACCTCCGGCACCGCGAGCGGATCGAGGCGTACTACACCGCACTCTGGCAGCTCGGGGTGACCGTCGACTTCGTGCATCCGGAGGCGGACCTGTCGGGGTACGAGGTGCTGATCGCGCCCAGCCTGTATGCGGTGACGTCGCGCGGCGGCCGGGCGCTGACCGAGTATGTGCGCGGCGGAGGGCACCTGCTGGTGTCGTTCGGGAGCGGGCTGGTCGACGAGTTCGACGCCGTGCATCCTGGTGGGTTCCCTGGCCCGCTGCGCGAACCGCTCGGGCTGACCATCGAGGAACTGCTGCCGTTCCGCTCCGGCGAGACGGCGTCCCTCGACACCGGAGGCACCGCGACGGTGTGGGCGGACGACCTCCAGCTGGGCACCGCCTTACCGGTCACGCGCTTCGCCGACGGGCGTGCGGAGGGCGAGCCCGCTGTGACGCGCAACGTGTTCGGCTCGGGTGTCGGCTGGTATGTGTCGACGCGGCCGGACCCCGAGACGCTGCGCACGCTCGTCGCCCGCGTGCTCACCGAGGCCGGCATCGACGTGCCGAGGACGCCGCACGGCCTGGAGGTCGTCGAGCGGACGGCGGGCGCCGCCCGCTACCGCGTGTACCTCAACCACACCGACGCGGACCTCACGGTTCCCGCCACCGGACGCGAACTCCTCACCGGAGCCCCCGTCGCCGGCTCGCTCACCGTCCCCGCGCGTTCCCCGCGCGTCGTCTCCCTCTCCTCCTAGCCCCCGCAGCCATCGAGCCCCGGCTTTCTCCCGCTAGGAACGTGTTTTAAGGGGAGGAAGGCAGGGCTCGATTGCTTCCGTCGTCGCTGGAGGAGGGCTGGAGGGCGGACGTGTTGCGGAGGAAGACGATGATCCAGCTGAAGATGAGGATGGCGGCCACCAGCTCGACGGCCGTGAGGTTGTAGTAGCCGACCGCGAAGAACACGGCGAGGACCACGACGACGGCCACGAACAGGTAGCCGAGCAGGATGAACACCCGCGGCATCGCAGGGATCCACCGGTGCAGCCCGATCACCAGGGCGGCGAACACCACGGTCATCCCGGTGGCCACGCTGTTGTGGATCACGAAGAACCGATCGACGGGGAAGACTCCCACGCAGCCGAGGAACACCCCGATCAGCACGAACGCCCAGCGCACCAGGTCGCGTCCTCGACGGGAGGCATGGTCCGGGGTCGGAACGCCCGCCGTCGCGACGCGCGCGATGATGACGACGATCGCGCCGCCCGCGATCAGTGTCAGGTTGAACGCGAGCGCAGACAGGTCGTCGGTCATCCCGAGAGCGGACAGGTTCTTCTGCCACCAAAGCGGATCGGACGAGCTGAGCATGCTCGTGAAGATGCCGACCACCAGGAAGACTGCGAGCACCAGCGAGAGCAGCATCGACGTGAGCTGCACGGCGGTCAGGAAGACGACGTAGGCGGTGAGCGCGAGCGCGACGCCCGCCAGCACCGCGCCGGGGATGGTGAACACGACGGCGCCGAGGAAGCTGCGTTCGACGACGTCCGAGATCGCGGTCCAGCCGAGCAGCGCGATCAAGCCCACCGCGACGGCGAGCGCGACCACGTCGAACGCCGCGAGGTGGAGGGGCGGGTGGGCACCCCCATCCCGTGGCGGACGGGCGCCGAGCAGGATGCGGCCGAGCGCGAACACGACGGCGGCCGTCACCGCTCCGCCGATCGCGGCGAACTCGCCGATCGAGCCGCGGCCGGAGATCGGGAGGTCCCTGTTCCAGAACACGAACAGGGCGACGACCCCGCCGATGACGAAGACGGTGGCGCCGATGAGCAGCGCGGACGACTCGACGGACTCCACGGTCCCGACAGGCCGGCGCAGCACGCGGGCGATGCCGGAGGGGCGATGCGGGGACGGTGTCGCGGACGACGGCTCGCGAACGGCTGCCGGCTCCTGAACGGACAATGGCTCCTGGGTCGACACGGGTCCCCTCTCGCTCGGTCGGCTCGTGCCGGCTCTCGCTGGCTCCGAACCTAGCGCGTCGCCGTCCGGAGCGGAACGTGCACGTCCGCCCCGCCCTCCTCGGTGAGCCTGTCGCGCACCTTCACGAGCATCGGGGCCGGGGTGAAGCCGCCCGCGATCAGCGCTTCGCCCTGCCGGAAGCTGGGCGCGTGGGCGAGCAGCGACGGGGGCGCGAATCCGAAGATCGTGCCGAGTTCGGCGAGGTCGAGCGGCGAGCTCATGCGCATCAGGGCCAGGTTGTCGCACTGCGAAACGATGTTCGGATGAACCTTCGACGGCCGCTGCGTCGACAGCAGCAGCCACAGCCCGAACTTGCGGCCCTCCGCCGCGATCTGGATGATCCGCTCCCGGACGGCGCGCTGCAGCGGACGGTCGTCGTCCGGTGAGCAGAGGTTGTGCGCCTCGTCGATGACGATCAGCAGCGGGCGGCGGGACTCGCGCTTGGCCCAAAGGTCGTCGAGCACGGCGAGCGCGATCACCAGGTGCTCGTCCGCATAGGCGAAACCGCCCAGATCCAGCACGGTCGCATCCGGCCGGGTGTCGAGCACGTCGGTCACCGCGCCCCTGCCCCCCGCCCAGACCTCCCAGTCGATGAGGCGCAGGTTCTCGATACGACGGGCGAGCTGCTCGGAGGCCGCGTCCCCGGAGGCGAGCAGTGCGGGGACGATCCCGTCCGGGTGCTGTGCCTCCATCCGCACGTCGAGGTGGACGAGCGCGTTGTACTCTGCGCGGTCCTCGATCGGGTCGAGCCGCAGCACCGCCGCCTTTGACCTCATCGGGAAGTCGATGAACTTCGCCAGCAGTGGATGCTCGGCGTCGCCAGGACGCAGCACCCGGATGTCTTTCGCGTCGAGCGCCCGCTCCGCGTCGGTGTCGACGGCGGTGCGCAGTTCGCGGAGGCGCACGAAGTCGCCGTTCGGGTCGAAGATCACCATCGGCAGCGCCGTCTCGACCAGGAGCTGTTCGAGCAGCACGCCGAGCGCGTACGTCTTGCCGGAGCCGCTCTGGCCGCACCAGAAGGTGTGGCGGTTGAACCGGTGCACGAGGAGGCGCGCCCGCACGTCGTCGACCCCGATCAGCGAGCCGATGTCGAGGGTCGCCCGCGCGGCCTGGAAGACGAGTTCGACGGCCGTGTCGTCCGCGGTGTCGATGGTCGCCCAGGGGAACGGATGCGTCGAACCGGTGTCGAATGTGCCGTCCTCTCTGCGTTCGCCCAGCAGCTTGCCGGTTCCGGCGAGCTGGTCCTTGCCGTCGAAGTCGAGGTCGTCGACCTGACCGAGCTGCTCGTTTCCTCCGCCCTCGCCGACAGCACCGCCGTCGCGGAGGGTCACGAACCCGCCGGGCACGAACGGCGTGCCCACCGGACTGCGGAAACGGAACTGACGTCCATCGAGGGACGTGGCGACACCTTCTGGCGCTGTGCTCACGAGTCGAGGCTATGACCGCGCATCCACCTGCGGCAAGGGGCGGAATTTGCCATCTCGACGCGGGACGCTGCACGAGGCATAGTCGTCGGTGTACGGGTCTGTCCTCGGACGGGGGCAGTTGTCGAAGGGGAGCGCGTTATGGACCAGAAGCCACCGACCACCGCCATCGAAACGGCCAACAACGCCCTGCGCGACTCGTTGCCGTTCGCTGACACGGCCGACTTCGCCGACGCCGACCGCGGATTCGTCGCTGCGCTGAAACCGGGAGTGGTGAAGGCCGCCGACGGGCGCGTCGTCTGGGATGCGGACAGCTACGGGTTCCTCACCGGGGAGGCGCCGGCAAGCGTCAACCCGAGCCTGTGGCGGCAGTCGAAGCTGGTCGCCCGGCAGGGGTTGTTCGAGGTGACGGACGGCATCTACCAGGTGCGCGGCCTCGACCTCTCGAACATCACGTTCGTCGAGGGCGACACCGGCGTGATCGTGATCGACCCTTTGATCTCCACCGAGACGGCGGCCGCCGCGCTCGGGCTGTACCGGGAGCATCGGGGGGACCGGCCCGTGGTGGCGGTCATCTACACGCACAGCCATGTGGACCACTTCGGCGGGGTGTTCGGAGTCGCCTCCGTCGAGGATGTCGAGGCCGGTCGCATCCAGGTGATCGCGCCGGAAGGGTTCGTGGAGCACGCAGTCGCGGAGAACGTCTACGCCGGAACCGCGATGTCCCGCCGCGCGGGCTATATGTACGGTGCGGCGCTCGACCGCGGCCCGCAGGGACAGGTCGGCGCCGGACTCGGCCAGACGACCTCCACCGGCGAGGTGGGGCTGATCGTGCCGACGCTGTACATCTCGGAGACCGGCGAGAAGCACACGGTCGACGGCGTCGACATCGAGTTCCAGATGGCGCCGGGCACCGAGGCGCCCTCCGAGATGCACTTCTACTTCCCGCAGCGCCGCGCGCTGTGCATGGCGGAGAACGCGACCCACAACCTGCACAACCTGCTGACGCTGCGCGGGGCGCTGGTGCGCGACCCGCATGTCTGGTCCACCTACCTCACCGAGGCGATCGACACCTTCGGCGAACGCACCGACGTGGCTTTCGCCTCGCACCACTGGCCGACCTGGGGCACCGAGAACGTCGCCGGGTTCCTGGCCACCCAGCGCGACCTCTACGCCTACCTGCACGACCAGACGCTCCGGATGCTCAACCACGGCCTCACCGGAGCGGAGATCGCCGAGGCGATTCAGCTGCCGCCCGCGCTGGAGAAAGCGTGGAACACGCACGGGTACTACGGCTCGGTCAGCCACAACGTGAAGGCGATCTACCAGCGCTACATGGGCTGGTTCGACGGCAACCCCGCGAGGCTGTGGCCGCATCCCCCCGTCGAGCAGGCGAAACGCTACGTGGAGGCGCTCGGCGGTGTCGACCGCGTCGTCACGCTCGCGCAGGAAGCGTTCGACGCCGGCGACTTCCGCTGGGCGGCGACGCTGCTCGACCACGCCGTGTTCACCGACGCCGAGCACGCCGCAGCACGCGCGCTGTATGCCGACACCCTCGAACAGCTGGCGTACGGCGCCGAGAACGGGACGTGGCGCAACTTCTTCCTCTCCGGTGCGACCGAGTTGCGCGAGGGCAACTTCGGCACGCCGACGGAGACGGCGGCGCCGGCGATCGTCGCCCAGCTGAGCGCCGAGCAGCTCTTCGACTCCATCGCACTGTCGGTGGACGGCCCGAAGGCGTGGGACCTCGACCTTGTCCTGGACATCACGCTCACCGACCTCGACAGGAACTACCGGGTCACGCTGAGGAACGGCGTGCTCATCTACCGGGTGCGCCCGGCCGACGACAGCGCGGGCGCCACCCTCACGCTGACGAAGGCGAGGCTGACCGGTGTCCTCGCGGGCGACGCCACCTCCCCCGGCATCGAGGTCGGCGGCGACGCCACGGCGCTCACCGCGCTGCTCGGTGTGCTCTCCTCCGGCGACCCAGACTTCAACATCGTCACCCCGTAGCCTCAGCCCGGAGGTTCGGGCTAGATGGTGCGCGGGGCTCGGGCGAGGTTCGCCTCGAGCTCGGCGCGGTTCTGGCGCACGACGTAGGCCGGGCGGTCGCGCTCGACGCGCCAGCTCTCGGAGAGCGGGCCGATGTTCACGGCGTCATAGCCGAACTCGTCGTAGATCGCCGTGACGAGAGCGGCGGCGTCGTCGTGGTCGCTCGCGGTCGCGAGCGCGCGGCGGTCGGCGGTGCCTGCCGGGGCGCCGGTGGTCTGAATGTCCCCGGCCCCGATGTGGTTGAAGCCCTTGGCGACCCTGGACTCCGGCAGGTGCGCCTGCAGCAGCCCGCTGACGGTCGCCGTGCCGTCGTCGAGCTCGGCGATGTGACCGTCGCGCTCGAAGTAGTAGTTGTTCGTGTCGATGACGATCTTGCCGGCGAGCGGCTCGACAGGGATGTCCCCGATCGCGCGGAGCGGCACCGTGACCACCACGAAGTCCCCGGCCGCTCCCGCCTCTGCCGCCGTCGCCGCCGTCGCGGACGGCCCGAGGTCGGCGACGAGCCCGGAGAGCGTCTCCGGTCCGCGCGAGTTGGCGATGGTGACGGTGTAGCCGTGCTCGATGAACGTGCGTGCGAGGGCGGAGCCGATGTGGCCCGCACCGATGATTCCTACGTTGGTCATGCCGCGTACAACGTGGGCTGCGGAGCGGAATTCCGTCGCGCCGAGAATCTGCGCTTTCTCTCAGCGCCCGCTCAGGGCGCGCCGGGCAGGCTCTCGCAGACGATGCCGTCGTGGTCAGCGTCGAGCTTCGCGACGTCGCCGTAGTACGGGAAGTAGCGCTGGTACCAGGCGTTCGCGTCTGCCCACGTTGCGAAGTTCGAGCAGTTGACGCTGTCTCCGGGGTTGGCGGGCGGTGCGGGCGGAGCCGGCGGCACGGGAGGAGCCGGAGGAGCCGGTGGCGCGGGAGGCGCACAGATCGCGCCCTGCCCTACAGCGTTGCTCAGCGCGTTGGGCCCGCCGAGCAGCACCGTGCTCACCGTTCCGTACGCCGAGATCGTCGCCGCCGTCGTCGGGGGTAGACACCCGGACGGCACCACGAACAGGGGCGAGCCGTTGCGTCCGGCGAGCGCCGCCCCGGCGAGTGCGTCGGCGAACGTGCTGCCTGTCGCGAAGTACACCCGGGATGCGGCGGCGAACCGGTTCTTGTTGATCGCGTTCGACGTCTCGTAACGGTCGCCACCGGAGAGCCGGGTGACCGGTGCCACTGACGCCAGCGTGGATGCGATCCCTGCGCTCACCGCGCTCGCGCCACCGGCGATGACGATCGAGCCGACGCCCATTCCACGCAGCAACGTGGTGGTCGCGCCGTCCGCAGCGCCGGCAGCGCCGTCGACGAGGACGACAGGGGACCCGGATGCTCCAGCCGCTGCAGCAGCGGACAGGGCGTCGGGGAAGTTACGTCCCGTCGCCACGAACGCGGTCGCGGCGGTCGGGAAGGCGGCCAGGCTGACAGCCCGGGAGGTTGCGAACCGGTCGGCGCCGGCGATCCGCTCCACCTGCGACGCATAGCTGCGAGCCTGCCGCTCCACCGCCGTCGACACGACGGACGTTCCTCCGACGATCACGATGCGCTGCGGCGCGAGTCTGGCGAGTTCGGACGCCACCCCGGCCGGAAGGCCGCCCGGCGTCGTCAGCAGCAGCGGTCCGCCCTGAACGGCGGCAGCGGGTGCGGCCGACAGCGCGTCGGCGTAGTTCGTCCCCGTCGCCAGGTACGCCACGGCTGCTCCGCCGGGATACCCGCTCTTCGAGATGGCGACCGCCGTCGCGAACCTGTCGGAACCTGCGAGGCGCTCCACGGTGGCAGTAGCTCCGCTGGTCGTCGTCGCCTGGGCGGGCAGAACGAGCGGCTGAGCACCGCACCCGCCCGTCGAGAACAGCGAGTTCAGCTTTGCCCGCTCGGTCGCGTCCACCGCAAGCTTCCACTTGTACTTCACGAGGACCCAGTCCTGCGCGTACTGGCAGGCGGCGGCCGCCGACGGAGGCATCCAGGCGGCGGGGTCGCTGTCGCTCTTGGACTGGTTGACGTTGTCCGTCACCGCCTGCAGCGCGTATGGGATGCTCAGGTCGTTCGCGTAGTCCTGCCGCTGCTGGGTGGTCCACGCCCAGGCGCCGGAGATCCAGGCCTCCTTGAGGGGGACGAGGTGGTCGATGTCGACGTCGGAGGCGAGCGTCCAGGTCTGCGCGTCGTACCAGGAGTTCCACGTGCCGGTCGCGACCGTGCATCCGGTGGCCGTCGTGTATGTGACCGGCACGGTCGTCTGAGCCTGCAAGACCTCTGCACGGGTGTTGCAGCCGTCACGGTCGGTGTCGACCCAGGTGGGGAACAGACTGCGCTGGTACGTCGTGGTCTGCACCGGTGAGGCGGTCGTGAGTCCGGCGAGAACGGTCGAGCCGTTCGCGGAGGCGGCGGTCGCCGGCTGGGCGACGACGAAGACGGAGGCGGCAAGGGCAAGCGCGGCCACCGCGAGGATCGAGCGTCTCACGGAGCTTCTTTCGGGTGTGGAGTCGTACAGACTCGGTTCGGGTACGCCACACGCTATCGACAGCCGCTGACGCTCACACGACCCCAGTGCGGGGTGGGGCGCACCCGCTAGGCTCCGTGCTGTGTCCGCCAGCGTCTCCCCCTCCACCGCCGCATGATCGACGGTGACGCGCTGGCGATCCTGTTGCTGATCGCGCACGGCGTGCTCGTGATCGTCGCCGCCGTGGTCGTGTCGGCGAACCGCCGGCCGTCCACGGCGATCGCCTGGCTGCTCGCGGTGGTGTTCGTGCCCGTGATCGCGCTGATCGCGTTCCTGCTGGTCGGCCGGACCAGGCTGCCCGCCGGGCGGCGCGGCGATCAGGCGTTCGTCACCGACCGGATGCGCGAGCGCGTCCCCAGTCTGGATGCGGGGGGTCACCGCGACCAGTGGCCCGCGTGGCTTCCCGGCATCGTCGCCATGACGGAGCGCCTCGGCGCGCTGCCGATGGTGGGAGGCAACACCGTCGACTTCATCGAGGAGTACGCCGGATCGTTCGACGCGATGATCGCGGAGATCGACACGGCGGAGCGGTTCGTGCACGTCGAGTTCTACATCCTTGTGCTCGACGAGAGCACGCGGCCGTTCTTCGACGCGCTCGCCCGCGCCGCGGCGCGCGGCGTCGACGTGCGCGTGCTGTCCGACCACCTCGCCGGCTTCCTGAACCCCGGACGAAAAGGGACCAGGCAATTCCTGGCCGACCACCGCATCCACTGGTACGGGATGCTGCCCCTCCGTCCACTGCGCGGTCAGTGGCAGCGGCCCGACCTGCGCAACCACCGCAAGCTCGTGGTCGTCGACGGGCGCGTCGGCTTCACCGGTTCGCAGAACCTGGTCGACGCGAGCTACAACAAGAGGAAGAACATCGTGCGCGGGCTGCACTGGCTGGAGCTCATGATCCGGATCGAGGGACCGGCGGTGCGGGAGCTCGACGCCGTGTTCGTGACCGACTGGTTCAGCGAGAGCAGGGAGCTGCTGCCGATCGACGAGACGCCGGTGACGCTGGTCGGTGCCTCCGGGGCGGACCGGTTCGACCTGCAGGTGCTCCCGAGCGGCCCCAGCTTCGACGCGGAGAACAACCTCAAACTGTTCGCCGCCCTCCTGCACAAGGCGGAGCGGCGGATCAGCATCACGAGCCCGTACTTCGTGCCGGAGGAGTCGATCATGCTCGCGCTCGCCACGGCGACGGCGCGCGGGGTGGCCGTCGAGCTGTTCGCGTCGGAGGTCGGCGACCAGGCACTCGTCTATCACGCGCAACGCTCATACTATGAGGCGCTGTTGCGCGCCGGCGTCCGGATCTTCCTCTACCGGTCGCCGACCGTGCTGCACTCGAAGCACTTCTCGATCGACGACGACGTGGCCATCGTCGGGTCGAGCAACATGGACATCCGCTCGTTCAGCCTCAACATGGAGGTGTCGGTGCTGCTGCATGGGCGAGAGGCGGTCGACCGGCTCCGGGCGGTCGAGGACCATTACCGGGAGCAGAGCACCGAGCTCACGCTCGACGGCTGGCTGGCGCGTCCGGCGCTGACGCGGGTCGCCGACAACGCGGCGCGGCTGACCTCCGCGCTGCAATAGGACGGCTCACACGCATCCGGTCTGAGGCGTAGATTGCTTGCATGGCAACACTCGAGGGCACCAGAGACGCCTTGCACCGCCTCATCTCTGCGGAGACCGGCCTGGAGGCGATGCTCCAGGCACGACCGAACTGGTACGGCAGGCTCCTGACCGGGCTGACGCTCGCCATCGGAGACGACCAGCTCGTCTACCTCGGCGCAGCACTGGAACAGTCCGAGCTGGGCTTCACCTTCCGCGTCGGTGCCTTCACCGCCGACACGATCGCCGTCGGCGAAGCACGCGGTGGTGCGGTAGGCGACGCGTCGGTGCTGACCAAGCTGCAGCGCAGAGCCGACCTGATCCGGCTGGAGATCAGCGGCGGCATCCCCGCGTTCGACCCCTCCGCGTTCAGCGAATGGCCCGGCAAGTTCCGAATGAAGGCGTACTACGGCTCCGGCCTGGAGCTGACGATCCCGTCGAGCGTCGTCGACACCGACCAGAAGCGGGCGTCGCTCGACCACATCCTGGACGGGCTGCGCAACGACCTGAAGCACTGACGGCCGCACGGTCGGTTTCACTGACGGCTCCCCCGTCGCCGGATTCGCCTCCGCTGACGGGCGACAATGGGGTGTGCACAATCTCGGACTCCTCTTCGACGTCGACGGCCCCATCGCCAGCCCGATCACCAGGACCATCAACATCCGGAGCATCGTCACCGACCTGGTCGCCATGACGGCGGCGGGCGTGCCGATCGCGTTCATCACCGGCCGCTCCGGCGACTTCATCCGCAACCAAGTGGTCCGGCCGCTCTGCGACGCCGGGCTCAGCGACGCCCTCGACGAGCACGGCGCCCGGATGTTCGGGGTGTTCGAGAAGGGCGGAGCCTGGGCGCCGATCACCGGAGACGGGATGGGCGAGGTGACCGTCGACGGGTCGGTCGCGTTCGGGTCGGCAGCGGTCGACGGCATCCGGGGCCTGGTACGCGAGCGCTACGCGGACACGATGTTCTTCGACGAGACCAAGCAGGCCATGATCTCGGTCGAGCAGCGCACCGACGTGGATGCGGACACCTACGCCGACGCGCAGGCCCGCTTCCAGGACGACGCCTTCACCCTGCTCACCGGCCAGGGCATCGGACTCCGCTACGGCGACCGCACCTCCCCGGACGCGGACGGCGGACTGCCGTTCCGGATCGACCAGACGATCATCTCCACCGACATCGAATCCGTGCTGCTCGACAAGGACCGCGGCGCCCAGCGCGCGTTCGAATACTTTGCCGAGCGCGGGCCGCTCCCCCGCCGCTGGCGCTCCATCGGCGACTCCCGCAGCGACTACCTGATGGCCGACTACGTGCACAGCGCCGGCTACGACGTCGCCCACGTGGATGTGCGACCAGCCGACGGGATCCTGGAGCGGCCCTACGAGGTGATCACCATCGGCGACGCGATCCACGACACGGCCGGCGCGGAGTTCCTGGCGCACTGGCGGCAGGAGTTGGGGCTGGGTGCGTAGGAGGGCGGTCGTGAGGGCGCCCGACGCGGCGTCCTGCGGTCTTGTTGTCTTCGTTAAAATGTTAGTGGCTTTGCATTTGCATTGACCATTCATGCATCCTGGATGTATGTCATCTCTGAGCGGTCACGCAGCCGCACCTCTTCAGCCCGACGAAGACGTCTCGGACCTTCTGCTGATGCGTGGTGAATCGTGGGGTTGATTTACGATTCGGGTGATTCGGGCAGTGTGAAGGGTGCGTTGTCGGCGAATCTTGCCGCTGCCCGGTTTGTGTTGGATGCGTCGGAGCGGGCGACCGATCGTCTGGTGGCTGCGTTGGGGACGGGGGAGTTGTCGGGGAAGGGGTATTCGGCGGTTGATGCGTTGTTCGCGCAGATCATCGCCCCGTGTGTGGTGGCGGCGAAGGGGGAGCTGGACGCGATTCAGACGGACCTTGATCGGTACACGGTGGCGGATGCGAAGGTCAGTCCGTTTGGTGTGCTGAAAGAGGACGAGCTGAAGGTGCAACTTACGGCGTCGCGGACCCAGCGGGACGCGACCGAGCGACAGATCCAGGCCAACGAGGCGGTGGCGGTGTCGTTGCCCGGGGTGGGTGAGCCGTTCCGTTCCGCGAATGCTGGGCTGGAACTGGTGTTGACCCAGTTAGTGAACGATATTCGTGAGTTGGAAGCGAAGCTGCAAGCGTTACGCGACTTCGCGGCGACCACGGCGGGGTTGTTTCTGGGCAGGGTTGAGAATCTGGCGGCGGTCACCGGCGATACCGTCGCGTTGCTGAAGCAGTTGAGCGAACCGGCCGTTGCCCCTGGGATGAGGTTGAACGTCGTGGGTGCTACCGGGCTCGGGCTTGGCGCGTTCGCGACGAGGACGTCGATCCTCGACAACTTGGCCGGCAACAAGCTCACCGTGGATGCGAAGGGCCGGGTGAACGCGGGTGGTCGCTATTTCTATCGGACCGAAACCGAGAACCTTTACAAGCGCGGGAAAGACTTCAACAAGGCGACCGGGACCAGGATCGATCACTATAGGAATCCGCTCAAGGCCGATGGTAGTGCTGCGCTGGCGTCTCCTACGGATGACTTCACCAGGTGGAAGGATGCTTCAAAGCTCGCGAAGGCGGGGAAGGGTTTGGGTGTCGCGGGTACGGTCCTGAGTGTTGGGGGAAATGCCGTCGAGTATTTCGGTGACGGCGTACAGGGAACCGACGTGCAGGATTTCGCCGTCGATACCGGGGTCGACCTCGCAAGCGCGGCAGCCGCGGCAGGCGTTGGCGCTGCGCTCGGCTCATTCTTGTTGCCGCCGTTGGGCACCCTCGTTGGAGCAGGTATCGGGCTCCTCGTGGGAGGTTTCCTCGACTATGGGTGGGGCGGCGGATCGTCAGCCATGGATTTGGCCAAAGATGCGATCAAGAAGGCGTATCGGTGACCCGTGGCAAAGACTAAGAAGCTCACTGTTGCTGAAGGGAACCGCGCCTACTTTCTGGTCTTAGCCAACACCCGGGGATCCCTAGAAATGTTTCCCAACCTGGCGGGCCCGATCATCTTCATATTGCTCGTTTTCAACGTTGGCCTGTCGAACGCACCGACGACTTTCAAGGGTCCCCCGGTGATTTCGTTCCTTTACGACGTCAACGTGGTCATCATCTGGACAACAGTAGCCGTCTCGATTCTGTGGATATTTAGGAAGCTCACCTACCGGTTTCAGGCGGCTTCCTCAGCGGTCATGGCAGGCATGGCAGTAGGCGTGGTCTACACCGTGTGTTTGATCACAGTTCCCTTGATGGCCACTAGTAACCCGCAGGGCGAGGGGCAATTCGCGATGCTCTTCAACATCGGGGCTGTGATCGCCGTGGCCCTGGTGCTTGGTGCGACTGTGGTGCATCTGCTGATGTTGCGGCACCGGTTACGGATGGGGCACTCGGAGAAGCGCACGCTGGGGAATATCGGGGCGGTGTCGGGATCGAACCGGTCGAAGATGTACTGGATCATCCTCGCCGTGGTGGTAGTGGTCCCGAACGTGTTGACGCAAGGCCAATACCTCATGAACTTTACTGCCGCCATGGCGCTGGTCTTATTTGCGTGTGTGATGCCGAGCCTGCCGGTGGAGTTCGGGTATCTCGCGTATCTGAAGTCGAAGGATCGTGACTACTGGGAGAAACTTCCGCGTCGGCGTTCGAAGAAGGAGCGCCGCCGGCTGGTCAAGAAGGTCAGCCTGCGGACGTTCGGAATCGTCGGGGGTCTGGCCCTGTTCTGGGCGCTGGCCAAGTACCTCCCGCTCTGGCTCGCGTGACTGTGCGAAGCAACCGAAAGACTGGACGAGGCGCTAGCGGCGGGCGAACCACGTCGGAGAATCTGCTCCGGTCCCCTCGTCCGCTCCCTCAATCGGCCGCGTCCCCCTCTTGCCGCTTGCGGAAGGCGACCATGTTCATCCGGTTGCCGCAGCGGACGCTGCAGAAGCGCTTGGAGCCGTTGCGGGAGAGGTCGAGCAGGAGGCCGGTGCAGTCGTCGGCGGCGCAGACGCGGAGGCGGCCGGTTTCGCCGGAGCGGATGACATCGACGAGGGCGAGCGCGACCTCCACCCTGATGCGTTCGGCGAGGGGCGCATCCTGGGCGGTGGCGTGCAGGTGCCAGTCGAAGCCGTCGTGCCGCATCAGGTATGGGCGGGCGTTGGCGTCGGCGAGCATGGCGTTGACCTCGGCCGCCGCGTCGTCCCGGGAGAGCGACCAGGTGCGGCGGAGGCGCTCACGCGTCTCGTGCACCTCGCGCAATTCGGTGTCGTTGCGGTCGATGCGGCCGGAGTATTGCTGGCCGATCACGAAGTCCGCCACTTGGTCGGCGGTGGCGAGCTCGTCGTCGCCTGTTCTGGATGCGCTGGGCACGGTGTTGCAGAGGGCGACGGCGAAGACCAGAGCGTCTTCTGTGTCAGGGGCAAAATGCAAGTTGACTCCTTACTTCCGACAAGACTAGCGTCAGGAGCATCACCCATCTAGACCCTGACCAGGATTCACCATGACGCGCAGCCGGACCTCTCTCGGACTCCTCATCGCCGTCGTCTCCGCGGCGACCTTCGGCCTGTCGGGCGCGTTCGTGAAACCGCTCCTGGAGTCGGGCTGGAGCCCGGCCGCCGCCGTCACGGTTCGCGCGCTCACCGGGGGCATCGTGCTCGCGCCGATCGCGGTGCTTCTGCTGCGCGGCCGGTGGTCCACCCTGTGGCGAGGGCGCTGGCGGGTGCTCGGGATGGGGCTGCTCGGCGTGGCGGCGACGCAGCTGCTCTACTTCGCCGCCATTCAGCGCATCCCGGTCAGCACGGCCATCCTGATCGAGTACATCGCGCCGCTGCTGCTGGTCGCCGTGGCCTGGGCGCGGACCAGGCGAGCCCCGAAGGCGGTCGTCATCATCGGCTCGGTCGTCGCGGTCAGCGGACTCGTCATGGTGGTGTCTCCGGACGGCTCAGGGGGAATCGACGCGCTCGGGCTTGCGCTCGCCATCGCGGCGATGGTCGGCTGCGCCGCCTTCTACCTGATCGCGGCGCGCCCGAGCGACGGCCTTCCGCCCGTGGCGCTGGCCTCCTCCGGTCTGCTGGTCGGCGGGATCGCCCTCGGCGCGGTGGGCGCGACCGGGCTCGTGCCGTTCCAGGTGAGCTTCTCGCCCGTGCACCTGTTCGGTCAGGAGACGGCCTGGTGGATCCCCATCCTGGTGATCGGCGTCTTCGCGACCGCCATCGCGTACGCGGCCAGCATCACGGCCACCGAAATCCTCGGATCGCGGCTGGCGTCGTTCACCGGGCTGCTCGAAGTGGTGGCGGCGACCTTCTACGCCTGGCTGCTTCTCGGCGAGAACCTCGGCCTGCTGCAGTTCGTCGGTGGAGCGCTCATCCTGGTGGGGATCGGGTTCGTGCGGTCGGACAAGGCGGAGACGGACGCGGAGGCGGTGACGGCGACGAAGGCGGCGACGAAGCTCACGCCGGACGCCGTGGTCGGCGCCGAACGCGACTGACGCAGGCTCATCCCGCTCGACTCGACCGGCCGCGCACGGGGGCGCCGAACGCCGTCGCACCGAGGCCCGGCGGCTGCTCCGCAGTCTCCCCCGGCACCTGCTCCGCGGTCTGCTCCGGCGTCGTTCGCCGCAGCACCAGCCAGACGACATCCCTGCCGAACGACTCGATCAGCAGCGCCAGGGCGACGGCGACGAGGACCACAGCGACGCCGGGCAGCAGACCGGACACGGCGAGCGCCAACGCGATCCCCGCGACCGCCGTGACCACCTTGCGCCAGTAGCGGTACGGCAGGCGCCTGCGGAACCACGGCAGCCCCCACCCTGCCAGCACGAACAGGTATCGCAGCGCACCGATGGCGAGCACCCAGAGCCCCAGGGTCGTGGCGACGTATGCGCTGAGGACGAGCAGCAGGAACGCATCCACCTCCATGTCGAAGCGCGCGCCGAGCTCGCTCGTGCTGCCGGTGCGGCGGGCGACCCAGCCGTCCACAGCGTCGAGGGCGAGCGCGGGGACGACCAGCGCGGTGAGCAGCGCGACGGGGATCGCTGCGATGAACGATGCGACCACCAGGCCGGTGATCGCCCCGACGAGTGCCGACCGGAGGGAGGTGACGACGTTCGCCTGACCGAAGCTGCCGGCTCCGCGACGACGAAGGCCGATCAGGAGGAGCGCGTTCGAGACGGCCAGATACACCAGGGCGGCGATCCAGCCGATCGCAGGCAGCGGGGTGATCGACGTGGCGAGAACATACGCGAGGACGACCAGGACGAGCCCGGCCCCCGCCCATCCTGCTGCTGTCCGTTGAACCCTTTTCACATTCCCCTCGTGTCTCTGTGTATGCGGCGTGTGTGGTTAACACGCCGGGCGCACAGCGAAGGTTCACCGCGGAGGGATGAAAAGTGGAGGCGACCGCATTCTGGACGGACCGCCCGGGCGTCGGCTCGCTGCGGTCGGAGAGTCTCCGGCCGCCGCGTGACGGGGAGGTGCTCGTGCGAACGACGCACACCGGCGTGAGCAGGGGCACCGAGGCCACCGTGTTCGGCGGGCACGTTCCGCCGAGCGAGCACGACCGGATGCGCGCCCCGTTCCAGGAGGGCGACTTCCCCGGACCGGTGAAGTACGGCTACCTCAACGTGGGCGTCGTCGAGTCCGGCCCGGACGCGTTGCAGGGCCGGACAGTCTTCACGCTGTTCCCGCACCAGTCCGCGTTCGTCGTCCCCGCCGCGGCGGTCGTGCCCGTGCCGGACGGGGTCCCCGCCAGGAGGGCGGTGCTGGCCGGGGCCGTCGAGACCGCGATCACCGTGCTGTGGGATGCGGCACCGCTGCTCGGCGACCGGCTCACCGTGGTGGGCGCCGGGATGATCGGGTGCAGTGTCGCCCGCCTCGCGCGCGGGATCCCGGGGGTGGAGGTGGTCCTGGTGGACACCGACCCGGCGAAGCGCGAGGTCGCTGAGCGGCTCGGCGTCGGCTTCTCCCTGCCGGACGACGCTCCCCGCGACCGCGACCTGGTGGTCAACGCGAGCGCGTCCGAGGCCGGGCTTCGGCTGGCCCTGAAGACCGTCGTGACCGAGGGCGAGGTGATCGAGGCGAGCTGGTACGGGGATCGGCCGGTGACCCTGATGCTCGGAACGGACTTCCACGCCAGGCGGCTCACCATCCGGTCGAGTCAGGTGGGGGTCGTCCCCGCTCGCAGACGCGACCGCCGGACGACCGGCGACCGCCTCGCACTAGCGCTCGACCTCCTGCACGACCCCGCCTTCGACGCTCTGCTGACCGCTGCGTCGTCGTGGCGGGAGCTGCCGGAGGTGATGACCGCGCTCGCCGACGGCCGGAGCACGGGCCTCTGCCACACGATCGATTGGACGGACTGATGCCATTCACTATCACGGTGCGAGACCACCTGATGATCGCGCACAGCTTCACCGGCGAACTGTTCGGCCCGGCGCAGCGGCTGCACGGCGCGACGTTCGTCGTGGACGCGAGCTTCGGCGCGGACGAGCTGGATGCGAACGGAGTGGTCGTCGACATCGGCAGGGCGACGGCCGCGCTGTCCGAGATCACCGGGACGCTGACCTATCGCAACCTCGACGACGAGCCAGACTTCGCCGGGACGAACACGACAACGGAGGTGCTCTGCCGGGTGATCGCCGACCGTCTCGCCGACCGCGTGGCGGAGGGCGGACTCGGCATGAACACGATCACCTCGATCGCCGTGACCCTGCACGAATCGCACATCGCGTGGGCGAGCTATTCGAGGCCGCTGTGAACGCGGGAACGGTCTTCTTCGTCGTCCCGGACGACCTCGATGACCCGGAGCGCGTAAGCGGGGGCAACGTCTACGACCAGCGCCTCCGGGACGGCCTCGCCGCAGACGGCTGGGAGGTGCGGATGCGGCCGGTCGCCACTGCCGCCACCACCGCCACCGCCACCGCCACCGCCCGGAACCTGGCTCGCACGCTGGCCGCGCTCCCGGACGACGCCGTGGTGCTGATCGACGGGCTGCTCGTCAGTCGTGAACCGGACGGGCTTCTCACGCACGGCGCGCGCCTCCGCCCTGTCGTGCTCACGCACATGGTCGCGGCGGACCTCGGCGCACTTGAGCGTGAGGCACTGCGGACGGCCGTGAGCATCGTGGCGACCAGTAGGTGGACGCGGGCGGAGCTGATCGCCCAGGACGCCGCGGATCCGCGCAGGATCGTGGTCGCGCATCCAGGGACGGACACTGCCCCGGTGACGGAACCGTCCGCCTCTGGTGGCCGATTGCTCTGCGTCGCCGCCATCGCACCGCACAAGGGACAGGACCTGCTGGTGACGGCGCTCGCCGGAGCCGCCGCCGTGGAGGGGTGGACGTGCACGTTCGCCGGGTCGCTGGCGGTCGCTCCGGAGTTCGCCGCAGAGCTGACGGCCGCTGCCGTGTCGTCGGGCATCGGCGCCAGGGTCGCTTTCCCCGGCGTGCTCACCGGCCGGGCGCTGCAGCGGGCGTACGCGCACGCCGACCTGCTGGTCATGCCGTCGCGCAGCGAGAGCTACGGGATGGCGGTCGCTGAAGCGCTCGCACACGGCGTCCCGGTGTTGGCGACGGGCGTCGGCGGACTCTCGGAGGCGATCGGCCACGGCGAGGCGGCGATGCTCGTCCCGCCGGACGACCCGTGGGCGCTGGGCATGATGCTCCGGCGGTGGTGGGCCGACCCGCCGCTGCGACGGCGGCTGCAGGCGGCGGCACTGGAGGCTCGGGGCGCGTCCACACCGTGGGCGGAGACGACGCGCACGGTGGCGGCGGCCCTCGCCGACGCTGCGCGCCTCCCAGTCACCGACGCGCGATCGGCAGCCGGATCGGTGGCGGCATCGTGAGCGACATCCTCGACGTCAGCAGCGACTGGCTGGCCCTCCGCGAGACCGAGGACGCCCGGGCGCGCTCCGCGGATCTCGCGCTGCGCATCCCGTCGCTGCGCATCCCGTCGCCGCTTGGGCCTGGCCCGATCACGGTGCACGATCTCGGCAGCGGAACCGGCTCGATGATGCGCTGGCTCGCGCCGATGCTGCCTGGACCGCAGACGTGGGTGCTGCACGACTGGAACGAGAGCCTCACCGGGCGCGCCTTCGACGGGCCGCCCCCGCGCGGCAGCGACGACGAGCCCGTCACGATCCGCACCAGGGTCGGAGAGCTCGACCGACTCCGCGCCGACGACCTCGCCGGTGCGTCCCTCGTCACCGCCTCCGCCCTGCTCGACGTGCTCACCGCCGCCGAAGCGCACGCGATCGTCGACGCCTGCGTGGAGGTCGGAGCGCCAGCCTTCCTCTCCCTGAGCGTGACGGGCGAGGTCGAACTGCGGCCCTGGGATGCGCGCGACAAGGCGGTCGGCGACGCGTTCAACGCGCACCAGCGCCGGGAGGTGCAGGGGCGCAGGCTCCTTGGTCGCTACGGAGGCCCGATCGTGCGCGGCCTCTTCGAGCAGGCCGGCTGGGCGGTGCGCCAGGCGCGCACGACCTGGCGCCTCGACGGCAGCGAGCCGGAGCTGACGCGCGAGTGGTTCGACGGGTGGGTCGACGCCGCGGACGAACAGGCTCCGGAGCGCAGCGCCGAGATCGCCGACTACCGGGCGGTGCGACACGACCAGCTCGACCGCGGCGCGCTCTCCGCCGTGGTCTACCACCTCGACGTGCTCGCGTGGCCCCGCTGATGTCTGCCAGCACCATGCCGTCCAGGATGCGGCCAGCCCTGCTCTCCAGGCTGCGGCCCCTGCTGCGGTCGCGCTGGTTCGGGGTCGCCGTGCGGGTCGTCGTGGGCGGTGGCGTGCTCGTCGCCATCGTGGCACGGGTCGGAGCCGGTCCCTTCCTGCACGGCCTGCGGAGCCTGGATGTGCAGACGGTCGGCGCGGCGGTCGTCCTCGCGGCGATCGCGACGGCCGCGGCCGCCTGGCGGTGGGGCGTCATCGCCCGCCGTCTCGGCATCGGGCTGCCCTGGACGCGCGCGGTCGGCCTGTACTACCGCTCCCAGTTCCTCAACTCGGTGCTGCCCGGCGGGGTCATCGGCGACGTGCACCGTGCCGTCGACCACGGCCGCAGCGCCGACAGCATCGGGATGGCCGCCCGCGCCGTCGCTGTCGAGCGCGCGGTCGGGCAGGCGGTGCAGCTGGCGATCACGGTGGTGGTCATCGCTTTCGCCGGGGCCGCGTTCGGCGGCGTGCTCCTGCCCGCGATCGGGGTCGGGCTGGCGGTTGTTCTGGTCGCCGCGGGGATCGCGACCCTGGCCAGCGCGAGCGTGCGGCGGGTGCTCCGGCGTGAGGCGGCGGAACTCCGTGTCGGTCTCGGCTCCCCGGCGGTCGCGGCGCAGGCGATCGGCGCATCCATCGTCGTCGTGGCCTGCCACGTGGCCACGTTCGCCATCGCGACGGCGGCGGTCGGCGCCGACATCCCGCCTCTCCGGATGCTCACGCTCGCCATCGTCGTGCTGCTCGCCGCCTCCATCCCGCTCAACGTGGGCGGGTGGGGCCCCAGGGAGGGCGCGGCGGGCTGGGCGTTCGCCGTCGCCGGGTTCGGTGCGGCGGCCGGCGTCTCTGCCGCCACCCTGTTCGGCGTCCTCGCGATCGTCTCGCTCGTACCCGGCGTGGCCGTGACCTGGCTCGCATCCATCATCACCAGGAGGAATCATCGTGATCGACACCCCGTACGTGACCCTCAGCTGCGCCGTCTCCCTCGACGGCTACCTCGACACGGCTCGCCCGCCGAGGCTGGCGCTCTCCAACGCAGCGGACTTCGACAGGGTCGATGAGGTTCGGGCGGGCAGCGACGCGATCCTGGTCGGCGCCCGCACGGTCCGGCTCGACAATCCGCGTCTGCTCGTTCGCAGCGCCGAACGTCGGGGCCGGCGCGCGGAATCCGGCCTGGGACTCTCGCCGTGGAAGGTGACGGTGACGGCCTCCGGCGACCTCGACCCGCTGGCGGCGTTCTTCACGGAGGGCGACACCGCCAAGCTCGTGTACTGCCCGCGCGGGGCGGAGCGGCGCCTCCGGAGACGACTGGGCGACAGGGCGACGGTGATCGCGCTCGGCGACGAGGTGCGGATGACCGACCTGCTCTCCGACCTCGGCGACCGCGGTGTGCTGCGCCTGATGGTGGAGGGAGGAGGCAGGACGCTCACCCAGTTCCTGGCCGACGACCTCGTGGACGAGCTGCAGCTCGCGGTCGCCCCGCTGTTCGTCGGCGACCGGCGGGCACCCCGGTTCGTCGGCGACGGTCTGTTTCCGTGGACAGGCGAACGCAGGGCGGCCCTGGTCGACGCACGCACGATCGGCGACGTGGTGCTGCTGCGCTATGCGCTGTCCAGCCGATTCACGGACGACGAGGCCTCCGGGCTGACGATGGCGGCGGACGCGGCGAGGGCGGCGGTGCGACGGTGACACAGGAACTGCACCCGAAGTCCGTGCGCACGCGCGCGACCATCGCCACCGTGCTCTCCGCGGTCACGCTGTTCGTGGCGTCGCTCGCGCCGGGGCTGATCGCATCCTGGTCGCCGCTCGCGCTGCTGCGCGTGCCGCTCGACGCGGTCGTCGCGCTGGTCGTGATCGTGCTGCTGCCGTGGCGGTTCGCGCGGCGCGTCGTCGCGATCCTCGCCGCGCTGCTCATCGTGCTCGCGACGCTGAGCGCCGCACTCGACCACGCCTTCACGGCGAGCGTTGGACGCCCGTTCAACGTGCTGACCGGCTGGCCGGAACTGGCCGACGGCTACGGGGTGGTGAGCGATTCGACCGGGTCGATCGTGGCTTTCCTGCTGGTGCTGCTCGTGGCGGGGCTCGCGATCGGAGCGACCGCGGCCGTCGCGGCGTCGCTGCTCCACCTGGCCGCGGCGCTCGGCCGCCGTCGCGCGCCCAGCCTGATCGGCGCCTCCGCTGTCACGGCCGGCTGGCTGGCGCTCACACTCGTGGGAGCGCAACTCGTGCCAGGCGAACCGGTGGCGGCGGCCGACTCGTTCACATCCACCGTCACCAAGACCGACCAGGCCGTCGCCGCCGTCCGCGACCAGGCCGCGTTCGCGAAGTCGGGCGCGACGGACGCGTACGCGCAGCTTCCAGGATCCGACCTGCTCACCGGGTTGAAGGGCAAAGACGTCATCATCGCGTTCGTCGAGAGTTACGGCCAGGTGGCCGTGCAGGGCACGCCGTTCTCCTCGGGCGTGGATGCGGTGCTCCGCGACGGCGACGCCCAGCTCGCCGCGCACGGGTACTCGGAGCGGAGCGCCTTCCTCACCTCGTCGACGTTCGGCGGCATCAGCTGGCTGGCGCACTCCACCCTGCAGACCGGCCTCTGGGTCGACTCGCAGCAGAAGTACGACCAGGTGACCTCCGGCACCCGCTTCACCCTCGCGGACGCCTTCCGGAAGGCCGGCTGGCGGACCATCAGCGACGTCCCGTCCGACACCAAGCCGTGGGCGGTCGGAACCTCGTTCTACCATTTCGGCACGCAGCTCAACGCGACGAACGTCGGGTATAAGGGGCCGAAATTCAGTTATGCCAGGATCCCCGACCAATACACGCTCTCCTACTTCCAGCAGCACGAGCTCGCGCAGCCGCACGCGCCGCTGATGGCGGAGATCGACTTCGTCACCTCGCACACGCCGTGGACCCCGTTGCCGAAGCAGGTGCCGTGGGCGTCGATCGGCGACGGCTCGATCTACAACGGCCAGCCGGAACAGGGCCTGTCGCCGAGCGTCGTCTGGCAGAACCCGGAGCACGTGCAGCAGCTCTACGGTCAGTCCATCCAGTACACGATGGGCTCGCTGTTCTCCTTCCTCACCACGTTCGACGACCCGAACCTGGTGCTCGTCGTCCTCGGCGACCACCAGCCGGCCAGCGTGGTCAGCGGCGCGGGCGCCAACCACGAGGTGCCCATCAGCATCATCGCGAAAGACCCGGCTGTGACCCAGCGCATCTCGTCCTGGGGCTGGCAGCCCGGGATGCTCCATCCCCGACCGCCCCGGTCTGGCCGATGGATGCGTTCCGCAACCGGTTCCTGTCGGCCTACGGTGGATGAGGACGCATGAACCATCCGCCCGGCAACCTCGTGTTCTCCCTGTGGTCCCCCTCCACCAGCTCGAATCGGAAGCAGGTACTCCCATGACCGAAAGCAGCAGAGCCCTCCGGGTGCTGAGCGTCGTCAGCGCGATCGTGCTCCTCGTGATCGCCGCCATCCACATCTTCTTGCTGTTCGACGGCGTCGGCGGCCTCCTCGGCGTGCTGTTCGTGCTGAACGGCATCGCCGGGATCGTCCTGGCGCTCGCGATGCTGTTCCTCCGCGGGAAGCTGCTCGCCGTCGCCACGGTCCTCAGCCTGCTGTTCGTGATCGCGAGCCTCGCCTCGCTGCTGCTGGCGCTGACGGTCGGGCTGTTCGGCATCACCGAGACGTGGAGCTTCACGCTCGTGCCCGAGACGGTGATCGTCGAGGCGATCGGCGTGGTGGTGCTCGCCATCACGACCGTGAGCGCGCTGCGGGCGGTGCGCACTCCGCGCGACTACGCCTCGACGGCCCCAACCAGGTAGGCGGTCAGGATCCGCGTGAGCCGCGGCTCCAGGTCGATCAGCGCGTGCCCGAGCCGCGGGTCGGTGCGGTAGAGCTCGGCGATCTCCGGCGGCGGCGTCGAGATCTGCCAGAACGTGCCGGCCAGCGAGGTGGCCGTGGCGACGAGGTCGACGGCTGCCGCGCGGGTGAGCGCAGGGATGGTCTCCCGGACGGCGCCGACGATCAGGTCGAGCGACTCCCCCGTGGTCAGCTTGAAGGTGCGGACGCCATCGACCGACACGTTGCGCTCCAAGTTCAGCGGCGCCTGCGCGAGCAGGTCGCAGAAGCCGCCGCGCTCGGCCAGGGTGGACGCGAACGCCGCGGCGACCCCGGACGCCGAATGTGCAGCGCGCACACGATCGCAGAGCACGGGCGTCCACTCGCGCCAGCCGTCGGCGGTCAGGCGCAGGAAGATCTCCTCGCGGGTCTCGAAGTAGCGCAGCATGGCCGACTTGTGCATCCCGACCTCGTCGGCGATGTCGGTGAGAGTGACCTCGCGGATGCCGCGGCTGCCGGCGAGCGCTCGCGCCGCATCCAGGATCGCCTGCTCCCTGGCGGCTTTCGCCTCGGGAGATCTGGCGCGCTGGAAGGCGGAGTTCGCGGGTTCGGCGGAAGTCATGCCGTGAGTTTATCGCAACACAGTTGCATTATTTAATGAAACGGTGTTTTATTAGAGACATGATACAGACCCCGACAGCACAGACCTGGTTCATCACAGGCTCCTCCCGCGGCTTCGGCCGTGCACTCGCCGTCGCCGCCCTCGAAGCGGGCGACCGCGTGGCCGCCACCGCCCGCCGCCCCGAACAGCTCGACGAGCTCGTCGCCCAGTACGGCGACCGCATCCTCCCCCTGCGACTCGACGTCACCGATCCCACCCAGGCCCGGGATGCACTCGACGCCGCCCAGCGCCGGTTCGGCACCCTGGACGTCATCGTGAACAACGCCGGCTACGCCAACGTGTCGCCGATCGAGACGACGGACGACAGCGACTTCCGCACCCAGTTCGAGACCAACTTCTGGGGCGTCTACAACGTCTCCAAGGCAGCCATCCCGCTGCTCCGCCAGCAGGGAGGCGGCCTGGTCATCCAGTTCTCCTCGGTCGGCGGACGGGTCGGCGGCTCCCCCGGCATCGCCTCATACCAGGCGGCGAAGTTCGCGATCGACGGTTTCAGCAGGGTGCTCCGCGTCGAGACGGCCCCCTTCGGCGTGAAGGTGCTCGTCGTCGAGCCGAGCGGCTTCGCCACCGACTGGGCAGGATCGTCGATGGAGGTGCGCGAGGTGCCGGAGCAGTACCAGAGCACGGTCGGCGCGATGAACAGCAGGATGCGGCAGAACACCGGCGGACCGGCGGGCGACCCGGCGCGCGCAGCGGAGATCCTGGTGTCCGTCGCGAAGCGGACGAACATCCCGGAGCACCTGCCGCTCGGCGTCAACGCGGCCGAGATGAGCGTCGCCCAGGACCGCCGCCTGCTCGCCGACGACCTCGCCTGGGCGCCGGTCAGCCGGTCGGCGGACTTCGGCGAGCCGTACCCTGCGGAGTTCCCGGCCGACGAGGCGTGAGACGCGGCGCATCCACCGATCGGCGGCCGGCTCTAACCGACCGGTGGATTCGCCGCTCGCGCGTTCTCGCGACGCTGGAAGCATGACAAACGCCATCGATTCCACCACCGCCCGCCCGGAGGCTGCCGCCCGCCGCCGCGCCGCTTTCCGTCCCGTGCTCGTCCTGCTGGCCGCGTTCTGCGCGATCAGCTTGGCGATGATCGTCGTGCTCATCATCCAGGGCACGACGGGAATCGCCGTCGACATCGCCGTCTGGGTGCGCTGCTCGATCGTGCTCGCGAGCGCGCTCGTCCTGCTGCTGATCGCACGGAGTGCTGCGCGAGGGTCGCGGGCGTCATGGGTGCGCCTCCGGATCATCAGCCCGATCGTGTTCGCCGCGGTGGTCGTCATCGTGTCGATCCCCGGCTTCCTGCCCGACTGGGTGCGGGTGGAGCAGGCACTGTGCGGGCTGCTCGTGCTGCCCGCCGCGATCCTCGTCAACCTGCCCAGGATGCGGCGTCACTTCGTGAAGGGCGCGTAGGGTCTGGCTATGGTCGATCCCCGCTGGCGGGCCGTGCTCGCGGTCGCGCCGTACGTCGTGGTCGGGATGCTCGCCGCCTTCGCCATCGGGATGCAGCGGTCCGACCCGGCCCACCTGGTCGCCGAACTGCTGCTCTGCCTCGCATACGCGGTGCTGGTGCTCGTGCTGCGCGACCTGCCGTCGCCGTGGCATGGACGACCGGCGGCCATCGCGGTGCTGATGCCCGCGCTCATCGTCCTCAACTTCGTGCTGGTGCTGTCCCAGGGCTGGTTCGCCTTCCTGACCATCGCGACGTTCTCGATCGCGTACTCGCTGGTCCCCTGGCCGTGGGAGCTGCTCGCCGTCGGCGCGACGGCCGTGGTCGCGGGGTTCGCGCAGGCGTCCAGCTTCAGCGCGGACGCGGCGGGAACCATCGGGCGCATCCTGGTCATCATCCTCAACGTCGTCGCGATGTGCGGTCTGTCCTGGGGGCTCCGGCTGTCGCAGCGGCAACTGGAGGTGACGGCGACGGAGGCCGAGCGGGCACGGCTCGCGCGGGAGATCCACGACACGCTCGCCCAGGGCTTCGCCGGGATCGTCACGCAACTGCAGGCCGCCGAGCACGCGCCGGATGACGGAGCGCGCGCCAGGCACACCGACGCCGCTCTCTCCCTCGCCCGCGACGGGCTCGCCGAGGCCAGGCGCTCCGTTCAGGCGCTCCGTCCTGGCGCCCTCGACACGGCAGGGCTGCCGGAAGCCATCACGGAAACGGCGCGGCGCTGGTCGCAGCGCACCGGCATCCCGGTGGAGGTGCACGTCGACGGCGCCGCCCGCACCCTGCCGGTGGATGCGCAGGTCGCCCTCCTGCGGATCGCCCAGGAGGCCCTCGCCAACGTCGAACGCCACGCGGACGCACGCACGGTCACTCTGACACTGCGGCACGACCAGCGCGGAGTGCGTCTCGACGTGTCGGACGACGGCCGCGGATTCGACCCGGCCGCGCCCGTCGACGAGGCCGCGGACGGCGGCTACGGCCTGATCGCTATGCGCGAGCGCATCACAGCGCTGGCCGGCCACCTCGACATCGAGTCGTCCCCCGGGCACGGGACGCGCATCCAGGTGGAGGTGCCGCGATGAGCCCGGTGCGCCTGCTGGTCGCCGACGACCACCCTGTCGTGCGCGACGGCATTGTCGGCATGGTGTCTTCCGACCCGGACATCGAGGTCGTCGGCGAGGCGTCCGACGGCGCGGAGGCGGTCAAGCTCGCCCGCGCACTGCAACCGGATGTGGTGCTCATGGACCTGCGGATGCCCGGCACCGACGGTGTCGCCGCGATCCGCGAACTGATCCGGCTCGGCGTGCCCACCCGCGTCGTCGTCCTCACCACCTACGACTCGGACGCGGACGTGCTGCCTGCGATCGAGGCGGGAGCAACGGGCTACCTGCTGAAAGACGTCCCGCGCGACGAGCTGGTCCGCGCCGTCCACGCAGCGGCGGCCGGGCACTCCGCGCTCGCGCCGTCCGTCGCCTCCCGGCTCGTCGACCGGGTGCGAACGCCGGAGGCGAGCCTGCTCAGCCCTCGCGAACTACAGGTGCTGGCGCTGGTGGCCGACGGCGCGACCAACCGCGAGGCGGGCGCGCGGCTGCACCTGAGCGAAGCGACGGTGAAGACGCACCTGCTGAGCGTCTACGCGAAGCTCGGCGTCGGCGATAGGGCTGCGGCGGTGGCGGAGGGGTTCAGGCGGGGGTTGCTGCGCACCTAGGCGCAGTCCCGCTGACCGCCCGCATCCGGGCGTCCCCCTCCGCTCAGTCGCGAGCCATCGCCGCTGCCAGGTGTGCTTCGACGTCGACGTAGGCGTCGTCGGCGATGTCGAACACGACTTTGACGATCTCCCCGTTCTCGAAGGGGAACTGCGAGCCGGTGTATGCGCTCGAGACGGCGTCCCCGGAGTCGTAGCCGATGCAGAGGCCTTCGCCGCAGAGCGAGAAGTGCCCCAGGATCGTCCGGATCTCCTGCTCGGCGACCTTCACGTCGTCGATGTAGAGCGCGAGCGGGCCGATGCCCTCGCGGTACTCCCCCATCCGCTCCTTGGTGAAGGCGGCACCGAGCACGTGGCGGCCCGGACCGGGCACCGGCGCGGAGATGACGCTCTCCGGCGGGATGCCGAGGAAGTTGTACACGTAGTTCAGCTGCCCGTCCTTGATGAACAGGGCGTGGCCGCCGAACCGGGAACCGTGGGCGAAGATCACCCCCTGGCTCGTCTCGGTCAGGTCGACCTCGGCGAGCACCTTGTACGAGACGCCGTGCGTGTTGGCGGCGGAGCGCTCCGGGATCTCCGTCGTGCCGGGATAGTAGGTGTACTGGCCGGTCGGCGGCACAGGGATCTTGAACTCCATACCGAGGAACGTCTCGTAGTCCTTCGGGTTGCCGATGATCTGCAGGTCGTTCAGCGGCAGCACGAGGTTGCGCTTCGCCTCCTCCAGCCACAGTGCCTTCAGCTCCTCCACCTTCTCCGGGTGTTCGGCGCTCACGTCGTGCGCCTCCGAGCGGTCGACGTCGGTGTGGAACAGCTGCCAGGTGTCGTCGTCGAAATGACCCTTGCCGCTGACCGGACCGTGCTCGGTGACGGCCTTCCAGCCCTGGTGCCAGATGCCGCGGTTGCCGAACATCTCGAAGTACTGCGTCTCCTTCGTCGTCTCGCCGTCGGCGGGCGCGTCGAAGCTGTACGCCATCGAGACGCCGTCGAGCGGCCGCTGCTCCACCCCGTTGTATGTGTCGGGCAGCTCGACGCCGCAGACGTCGAGGATCGTCGCGACGATGTCGGTGGAGTGGTGGTACTGGTTGCGCACCTCGCCGCGCGCCGCGAAGCCCTTCGGCCAGGAGATCACCAGCGGGTCGCAGACGCCGCCCTGGTAGACGTAGCGCTTGAACATCCGGTACGGCGTGGAGAAGGCGGTCGCCCATCCCGTGGGGTAGTGGTTGTACGTGTCCGGCGAGCCGAGCTTGTCGACCATGGTCAGGTTCTGCTGCAGGTCGTCCGGGTACCCGCCGAACACCTTGCCCTCGTTGACGGAGCCGTTCGGGCTCCCCTCACCGGAGGCGCCGTTGTCTGCACAGTAGATGATGAGCGTGTTGTCGAGCTGCCCGCTCTCCTCCAGGTAGTCGACGATGCGGCCGACCTGCGCATCCGTGTACTCGGAGAACCCGGCGAAGACCTCGGCGAGACGGCAGAACAGCGCCCGTTCCTCGGCGGAGAGCTCCGCCCAGGGGCGCACCTCGTCGGCCGGGGAGAACGTTCCTGGCGGCATCGGGTTGATCTCGGTCAGCTCGGTGCCCTCGGGGAGCAGCCCACGCTCGATCATGCGCGGCAGCACCCACTCGCGGTAGGCCTCGTAGCCGTCGTCGAACACGCCCTTGTACTTGTCGATGTACTCCTGCGGGGCGTGGTGCGGTGCGTGGTTCGCTCCGGGGCAGAACCACAGGTACCAGGGCTTGTCCGGCTCGGTCTGCTTGACGTCGCGCAGCATCCGGAGTGCCTGATCCGCGAGGTCTTTGGACAGGTGGTATCCCTGCTCGGGGAGGTACGGCTGGTCGATGTAGTGGTTGTCCTCGGCGAGCGACGGGTACCAGTTGTTCGTCTCGCCGCCGACGAAGCCGTAGAAGCGGTCGAAGCCCTGCGCGAGCGGCCAGTTCTTCTTCGACGCCCCCGCCGTCCACTCGTCGATCGGCACGTTGTGGTTCTTGCCGACCCAGTATGTGGCCCAGCCGGCATCCCGCAGCAGCGTCGCCATCGTGGCGTTCGACGCCGGGATGTGGGAGTTGTATCCGGGGAAGCCTGTGCTCGACTCTGAGATGGTGGCGAACCCGTTCGCGTGGTGGTTGCGCCCGGTCAGCAGGGTCGAGCGCGTCGGGGAGCACAGGGCGGTGGTGTGCCACTGGCTGTAGGTCAGACCGTTCGCCGCCAGCCGCTCCATCGTCGGCATCTGGATGCGGCCGCCGTACGGGGACCACGCGGCCTGGCCGGTGTCATCGTAAAGCACCAGCAGCACGTTGGGCGCGCCGTCCGGCGCCTTCGGTGGAAGGAACGCGTCCCAATCCGACACCGAGTCGCGCACGTCGAGTTCGATCTTGCCCTGGAATTCCCTCGCCACAGTCGTTCCTCTCTGCGTTCGTTCCTCGCTGCGTTCGTTCCCCGCTGCGTCCATTCCCCGCTGCGTTTGAGCCTGAACCTAACCCCGCTGTACCGGCGCGTCTAGTACCGCCGTTGCCCCCTAGACGCGGGCGCGCGGCAGTGGCTAGCCTTCGAGCACAGTCGCGGGGCTGCTGGCAGGGAGGGGATCGCGATGTCGACACGCCCACTCGCCGGGCTCACCGTGCACAACGCCGTGCGGGAGAGCGTCGCGGGCGTGACCCTGCTCGCCATCGCCGTCCCCCTGAACATCGGCTACGCGCAGATCGCGGGCCTGCCGCCCACCGCCGGACTGTACGCGCTGGTGCTGCCCGGCATCGTCTGGGCGCTCCTCGTGTCGTCCCGGCAGCTGGTCGCCTCACCGGATGCGGCGGCGGCTGCCCTCGTCGCGTCCTCCATCGGCGGGCTCGCCGTCGCTGGAAGCGCCGACTACCTCACGCTGGCGCTCGCTCAGGCGATCATCTGCGGCGTCATGTTCCTGCTGTGCTCCTTCTTCAAGCTCGGGTTCCTCGCCGACTTCCTCTCCAAACCGATCCTGATCGGGTTCGTCGGCGGCCTGGCGTTGGACATCCTGGTGTCGCAGGTCGCGAAGATGCTCGGGGTGAAGATCGACTCCGGCGGCGAGTTCACCGACAAACTCGTCGGGCTCGTGACCGGACTGCCGCACGTCAACCCGTGGTCGCTGCTGATCTCCGTCGGAGCGCTCATCATCCTGCTGGTCGGCAAGCGGCTCGCCGGCGCCGTCCCGTGGGCGCTGGTGGTGCTCGTGGTCGCCACCGTCGTCGACGTGCTCAGCCACGCGGAGAGCGCCGGCGTCTCGGTGCTCGGCCCCGTCGACGCCGGGCCGCCGACGCTGACCTGGCCGGTGATCGACTGGTCCATGTGGCTCGCGCTCATCCCGTCGGCGATCGCCCTGACCGTGGTGTCCATGGGTGAAGGGCTGCTCGTCTCCCGGTCGTACGGCGAGAAGCGCGGGTATCGCACGAAGCCGAACAGGGAGCTGCTGGCGTTCGGCGCGAGCAACCTCGCGGCCGGGGTGACCGGCGGTTTCGCGGTCGGCTCGTCCACCTCCCGGACGGCGGCGATGGACCAGGCCGGGTCGCGCACCCAGCTCCCGATGCTCGTCGCGGCGGTCGGCACGCTGCTCCTGCTGATCTTCGGCACGGCGCTGCTCACCCACATCCCGTCGCCCGCGATCGGCGCCATCGTGGCCGTCGCCGTCGTGCCGCTGCTCGGGATCGCGGACTTCCGGACGCTGTGGAAGCAGGACAGGTTCGAGTTCACCATCGGCGTCGTCTGCTTCCTGGTGACGCTGTTCGTCGGTTCGATCGCCGGGATCGTCGTGGCGTTCGTGCTCGCGGTGATCAACGTGACCCGGCGTGCCTCCGCCCCGGCCATCGACACGCTCGCGGCGGACGGCGACCCGCAGAGTTCCCTCCTCGACGCCGCGGAGCCGGGCGAGCCGACGGCGCCGGGCGTCGTCGTCGTGCGTCTCGCCGCTCCGCTGTTCTTCGCCAACGCGGCCACCTTCGGGCAGGCCGTGCGGCGTGCCGTGCGCTCTGTCGACGGTGTCACGCACGTCGTGCTCGACATGGAGGCGGTGACCGACGTGGACGTGACGGGCGCGGAGGGCTTCGCCGAGCTGCACACGTGGCTGACCGGGCGCAACGTCGACCTCGGCCTGACCAGACTGCGGCCGGGCCTTCGCGAGCGGATGCAGCACCTCGAGCTCCTCGATGGCGTCACGATCTACGACACCAACCGGGAAGCGCTCGCCCGCCTCACTCCGCCCCCACGGCAGGGAGAGGCCAGCCATGCCGACGCGTGAGACACGAAGGAGACCGTCATGCCACAGGTGATCGGAGCGATCCTCCCCCTGGCGATCGGAATCGCCATCAGCCCGGTGCCGATCATCGCCGCGATCCTGATGCTGCTCTCGCCCCGGGCGAAGAGCACGGGCGTCGGCTTCCTGCTCGGCTGGGTCGTCGGCATCCTGGTCGCGGTCACCATCTTCGTCCTGCTGTCGGCCGTCCTGCCGGAGAAGGACCCGAACGCGTCGCAGCCGATCATCGGCACCATCCAGCTCGTTCTCGGAGTCCTGCTGCTGCTCCTGGCAGTGCGGCAGTGGCGGTCGCGCCCGAAGGACGGCGCGGAGCCTACGCTGCCGAAGTGGATGGGCGCCATCGACTCGATGAACACCGGCCGCGGGTTCGCGCTCGGCTTCATCCTGAGCGCCGTCAACCCGAAGAACCTGCTGCTGGCCGTCAGCGCCGGAGTCACCATCGGCTCGGCCGCCCTCGGCGTCGGCTCCACGATTCTCGTGGTCGTGATCTTCACGATCATTGCCGCCATCTCGGTGGCGGCCCCCGTGATCGCCTACCTCGTCGCCTCCGACCGGATGCACGGACCGCTCGACGCCCTGCGCGGCTGGCTGGTGCACAACAACGCGACCGTCATGGCCGTGCTGCTGCTCATCCTCGGCGTCGCCGTGATCGGCAAGGGCATCGGGAGCTTCTGAGCGGCCTCCGATGACGACGACGCCGAGAACAGAACCGAGAACGAGATCCTGGCTGCTGCCGACGCTGGCCGGCTACCAGCGGTCGTGGATCGGCCGCGACGTGCTCGCCGGGCTCTCCGCCGGGGCGGTCGTGGTGCCGCAGGGCATGGCGTACGCGACCATCGCGAACCTGCCCGTTCAAGCCGGGCTGTACACCTGCATCGTCCCGATGATCGTGTACGCGCTGCTCGGCGGCTCCCGCGCGATGAGCGTCTCCACCACCTCCACCATCGCAACGCTGACGGCGACGACCCTCGTGTCGGCCGGGGTCGTCGCCGGCTCCGACGACATCCCGCGCGACCTGGTGACGCTGACCCTGCTGGTCGGCGCCATCTTGGCCGTTGCACGGGTGCTGCGACTCGGCTCGCTGGTGGAGATCATCAACAAGCCGACCTTGCTCGGCATCCAGGTCGGCGTCGGCGCGACGGTCGCGCTCGGCCAACTGCCGAAGCTGCTCGGCGAAACGGAGACGACGACGGGCAGCGGCTTCATCCGGTCGTTCGTCGCGGTGGTCGAAGCGGTGCCGTACGCGAACCTCGCGACGGTGCTGCTCTCGGTCGGCTCCGTCGCCACGCTGTTCCTGCTCAAACGCTTCGCCCCGCGGGTGCCAGGACCGTTGCTCGTCGTGGCCGCCGGCATTCTGCTGAGCGCGTTCACCGGGCTGACGGACGCGGGGGTCCAGCTGATCATGCCGGTGACCCAGGGCATCCCGGTGCCCGCGCTGCCGTCGTTCCAGCACATCGTCGCGCTCATCCCCGGCGCGTTCGCCATCGCCCTGATGGCGTTCCTGGAGACCACAGCCGTCGCCCGCGGCATCCGCGACACGGGCGACCGCACCATTGACAACAACCAGGAACTCCTCGCCGATGCAGCGGCCAACCTGGTCGGCGGCATCTTCCAGACCCTCCCGGCCGCCGGCGGGTTCTCGCAGAGCGCCGTGAGCAAAGCCGCGGGCGCCCGCTCCCAGGTGGCCGCCCTGGTGACGGCGGCGCTGGCGCTGCTGGTCGGGCTGTGGCTCGGCCCCGTGGTGAGCCTGCTGCCGCAGGCGACGCTCGCCTCCCTCGTGTTCGTGGCGGTGTTCGCGCTGATCGACATCCCCAGCCTCCGCCTGCTGTGGCGGGTCAGCCGTCGCGACTTCGCCGTCGCCATCGTGACGATGGCGGTGGGACTGATCGCCGGGCTGCTGCAGGCGGTCGTGGTGGGCGTGGTGCTGACCCTGATCCTGTTGCTGTCCGCGCTGAACAAGCCGCGCATCCGGGTGTCGTCGCCCGCCGACGGAGAGCTCGTGGTGACGCTGCTCGCCCCGCTCTACACGGCGAGCGTGCTGGCGACGGAGCAGGCGGTGCTGCAGGCCGTGGACGCTGCGCCGGACGCGCGCAGGCTCACCATCGACTGCACCGTGATGCAAGAGATCTCGGTGACGGTCATCGAAGGCTTCCGCGACCTCGACCGGGAGCTCGCGGGCCGCGAGGTGACGCTCGTGCTGACCGGATTCGCGCCGGCGGTGCTCGCGGTGCTGGAGCGCACGGCGTGGTTCGTGACGCTGCGGGAGGCGGGGCGGGCGGGGTAGGGCTGGTCAGCGTGCGAGGATGGCGCGATGGAGGAGAACCGTTCCCCGAAGAACGCCATGTCGCCGTCCGAGACGAGGCTCATCTCTGTTGCGAACAGGGTGAGTCGCATCGCCTCCGTCATCGGGGGTGCGATCCTGATTGTCTGCCTCATTGGCATCGTCGTCTCCGCAGTAGCCAGCGGTGGCCGTTCGCTCACCTCGGGTGGCCCGAGCGCAGCCGCATGGGCTGCAACGTGGATAGTGGTCATCCTTGCCCTCTTCTGGTGGTTCTTCGTCCTCCGCATCGAAACGCAACGGCGAAATGCTCGCCTCCGCCGTGAGGACGCTGGTGCCGTCGTGTGCGCTGCCGCCGTGAGCGGCGGCAATCGTCGGATACTCGGCGCGGCCACGGGGGTGCGACTGCCCGAGCGGTCACTTTCTGTTGTCGGAGCGCAACAGGGATTGTCCCTCATAGGAAGCCGGCGCTCCTTCGGTGCTCAGGCGCTGATCCCGTGGGACCAGGTGCGGTCGATCACGCGTCAGCCGCGCGGCAGGATCGACGTCCGGGTCAGCGACGGGATCGGCGAAGCAGAGGTGCGCATCCTGCTCTTAGACGATCGCTTCTGGTCGCCGCGTCGGCTTGGCGAGGGCATACAAGAACAAGTCGTCGCAGCATTGGACGAGCTCCGCATCGGCGGTTCGGCTCACTGAGCACGAGTCGCGCGCGCACCCATCAGGCCCGCGCGGTCCCGGCGATCTGGGTGTTGAACGTCACGAACGGCGTGTGCACCCGGAAGTGCTCGACCTCGACGCTGCGGAACCCGGCCCCGCGCACCGCCGACTCCAGATCACGTTCGCACGAACATCCCTCGAACGTCCACGCCCACGGCCGCCGGAACATCCGCTGCGCCGTCCTGGTCGGGGTGCCTTGCTTTGCCACCACGTGCTCCACGAACCGAAACGTCCCGCCCGGCCTCAGGATGCGCCTCACCTCGGCGAGCACCGCATCCGGGTCGTGCACCGTGCAGAGCACCAGCGACGAGATCACCGTGTCGACGCTGCCGTCCGGGAGGCCGGTCTCCTCCCCCATCCGCTCCCGCAGGTCCAGCTGGATGCGCCGGGCGAGCGCCGCGTTCTGCAGCTTGGCGTGCATGTACCGGTTGGGTTCGATGGCGACGAGCGTCGCACCCTCCGGCAGGTAGCGGAGGTTCGCGCCGACGCCCGAGCCGATCTCGACCACGACCGGCGGGAGGTCGGCGAAGACGCGCTGCTTCTGGCGATGGAGGCTGCGCTCCAGGGTCGGGCCGAGGGTGTGGAAGAAGGCCGCGTTGAACCGGCCGCGGGCGGGGTGGAGTTCGAAGGCGGGTGCCGGAGTGGTGGTTTCTGTCATGACGGGCTCCTGTCGTGAGTGGTAACACCACAGTGCGCCGACGCCGGGCGGAGGGCAGGCGGGGAAGTACCTCAGTTCGCGGGTTGGGACTCGACGGCGCGTGGGCCGATCGAGTGGTCCCGAATTGCCGCGCGCGCACGTGCGCCTGCGGCAATTCGGGACCACTCGATCGTGCTGACGACGCCAGGCCACCTACCCGGCCCCACCCCGCTCCCCCGCGTACCAGGCGGCGATCTGCGCGCGCGAGCGGAACCCCAGCCGCACCCGGATCCGTTCCACGTGGCCTTCGGCCGAGCGCTCGTCGATGCCGAGGGTCGTGGCGATCTCGCGGTTGGTGCGGCCCTCGCTGACCAGGGCTGCGACTTCGGTCTGCCTGGCCGTCAGCCTGCCGACCGGCGTCCGGGAGGCGCGCAGCCCGAGGAAGCGGCGGATCGGCGCGACGATGGCCTGCGTGTCGCCCGCCCACGGCAGGTGCGAGCGTCCCGGGAGGATCACGAGCTGCGCATCCGGGATGCCGTCGGCGAGCGCCGCCGCCTGTGACGCCGGAGCCGCACGGTCGTGCTCCCGGTGCACGACCAGCGTCGGGGCGCGCACCTGGCCGAGCACCTCCCGGATATCGAGCGCGTAGCTCAGCGCGAGGAGCGTCCGGGCGGTGGCTGCATCCGACGACGCGCGCTGGTACCGGCCGAACGCCGCACGGGAGCGGGCGGGCGCATCGGGAGCGAAGATGTCGGTGAGCACGTCGGAGCCGAGGCCCCAGTGCGATTCGACCAGGGCGAGGATGCTGTCCTGCACCTCCGGCGGGAAAGCTCCGCGCCGGTCGCCCAGCCTCCGTAGAGCACCAGCCTGCGCACCCGCTCCGGATGCTCGGCCGCCCAGGCCGTGGCGACGAGCGCCCCCATCGACGTGCCCATCAGGTCGAACGGTTCAGGGCCGAGGGTCGCGGCGAGCGCGGACAGCTGGTCAAGTTCCTGGCGGAGAGACGGCGGCCGACCTGTGGATGCGGACAGCCCGCATCCTGCGCGGTCGTAGCGGACCAGCCTGCAGCCGTCCGCCAGTCCTTCGTAGAAGGCGCGCTCCTCCGGCAGAGCCCAGCTCAGCTCCAGGTGGCTGAGCCAGCCGGAGACGTAGAGCAGCGGGCGCCCCTCGCCGACCGACGCGTACGCCAGCGGGTACGCGTCGTTCGTCAGCCGGCCGATGCGCTGCTGCATGCCACCATTGTGGCCCCGTCCGCCTCCACCGTGCTGGGGTCGCCGTCACCGACTCCATCACCGGCCCCGCCACCGGCTCCGTCACCATCGCCCGCCGACAGCAGTTCGGCACGCGGGATGGGGGTGAGCCTGTCCTCGAAGAAGAACCGCGAGATCCCGGCGCGCAGCCGCACCATGACGCCGAGTCGCCCCCGCTCGTCCGGGCGTGCGAGCACCGGCTCGGAGGCACTGGTGTCCAGCAGCCGCCACCGTTCGTGCGCATCCAGCCGCCGGTGCACCTCGGTGTACTCGCCACCGGGCAGACGGACGATCCTGCCCGTCTCGTAGCCGTGCAGCAGGATCTCCCTGTCCTTCTTCTGCAGGGCGAGGCAGACGCGCCTGGTCAGCACGAACACCAGGATCGGCCCGACGATCACGAGCACCTGGTACACCGTGACCACCGTCTCGACGCCCACGTGGAAGTGCGTCGCGACCAGGTCGGCGCTGCCCGCACCCCACAGCGCCCCGTAGAACACGACCCCTGCGACACCGACTCCCGTGCGCGACGGGGTGTTGCGCGGCCGATCCAGGATGTGGTGCTCCCGGCCGTCTCCGATGATCCACTCCTCGATGAACGGGTAGAGCAGCACCAGCCCGAGGTAGGCGCCGAGGACGGCGAGCGGCACGATGACGGCCAGTGTCCAGGTGTGGCCGAGCCAGACGAACTCCCAGCCGGACGGAACGAGTCGCAGGGCCCCGTCGAGGAAGCCGGTGTACCAGTCCGGCTGGCTGCCCGCGGAGGCGTCGCCCGGCGACGACGGGCCGTAGAGCCAGACGGGGCTGATCGTGACGGTCGATGCCACCAGCACGAGCAGCCCCGTGACGATCGCGAATAGTCCCCCGGCCCGCACGGCGGCGTTCGGCAGCACGGGCACCCCGATCACGTTCTGCTCCGTCACACCCTCCCGCATGAACTGCGCCGGCGGTTGACGGTAGCCGCTCCGGATGCGCCACCACAGCAACCCGATCAGCAGCACCGGGATGACGGCGACGTGCACGGGGTACAGGTGCTCGATGATCTGGCCGGGGAACTCGCCGCCGAACAGCAGCGTGGACAGCCAGGTGCCGACCACCGGGATCCCGAGCACGATCCCCTCCACGATCCGCAGGCCGGTTCCGGAGAGCATGTCGTCCGGGAGCGCGTACCCGCTCCACCCTCCGGCGAGCGCGACGATCAGGAGGAGGAACAGGAGCACCCAGCCCAGGCGGCGCGGCCGCCGGAACGCCCCGGTGAAGAACGAGGTGAGCAGCTGCAGGATGATCGCGGCCGGGAGGAGCAGGGCGGCCCAGTGGTGCAGCTGCCGCAGCAGCAGCCCTCCCGGCACCTGGAAGGAGATCCGCAGGGTCGACCACAGCGCCTTCGACATGGTCACGCCGTCGAGCGGCGCATACGCACCGCGGTAGGTGACGGGGGTGCTCGACGGCGTGTAGAAGAACATCAGGAACAGACCGCTCACGAACAGGACGAACACGCAGGCGAGCGAGACGACGCCGAACAGGTTCGTCCAGTGCAGCGGAACGTGCCGCTGCCGGAGCTCGGCCGCGAGCGCTGCGAGTCTGCGCCCAGCGCCCGTCCCTCTCGCGACTCCCGCCGCGCGGTCGGTGAACGACTGCTGTGCACTGGTCTTTGTCACGACGACCTCCTGTCTCACTACACAAGACAGCCGGGCGACGGGAAATGTGACAGCTAGCCCCCGATTGCCACCGCGGACAGCTTCTCGGGGTTCATCATCCAGAGCAGCTGGTCGATGCCGTCCGTGCCCGAGGTGACCGTGACGACGCAGAACACCGCGCCGTCGCGCAGCAGCGCGACCGCCGGTTCGCCGTTGACGTCGATCGCGAGTGCCGTGGCGCCCGGCCAGAACCGCGGGGCGAACGCATGGATGAACTTCGCGACGACCACACGGCCGGACACCACGATCCGGGAGGCGCGCACCACCCCGCCGCCGTCGGAGTAACTGACGACATCCTCGGCGAACAGGCTCTCCAGCCGCGCCAGGTCTCCCGACTGGGCGGCGTCGATGAACGTGTCGAGCAGCCGCCGCTGCGCGTCAGGATCCACGGCTTCCACGCGACGCTCCGCCGCGAGGTGCTTGCGTGCTCTGCTGACCAGCTGCCGGGTGTTGGCCTCGCTGGTCTGGACGATCTCCGCGATCTGGGAGTACGGGTAGTCGAACGCCTCGCGCAGCACGTAGGCTGCGCGCTCCGTCGGAGGGAGCTTCTCCATCAGCAGCAGCACGGCGAACCCGAGCGCTTCGCCGGTCTCCGCCCCGAGCGTCGGGTCAGAGCGGGTGTCGACCGGTTCCGGCAGCCACGGACCGATGTAGGTCTCTCGGCGGACGCGGGCTGACTGGGCGACGTTGATCGCGAGGCGCGTCGTGGTGGTCGCGAGGAACGCGGCGGGATCCTCGACAGCCGAGCGGTCGTAGCCCTGCCAGCGCAGCCACGCGTCCTGCACCACATCCTCCGCTTCGGAGGCGCTGCCCAGCACCCGGTATGCGATGCCGAACAGCCGGGGCCGCGTCTGCTGGAACACGGCGGTCGCCATCGCGAGGTCGTTCGCGACCGGCCGGTCGTCCGCTGTCGGCTGGTCGCGCATCCACTGATGGTACCCCCGCCGTGCGAACGGCACGGCGGGGGTGGTGCGCCTGGTGTTCAGCGACCGGTGGATGCGTTCAGCCAGTCCTCGAACCGGGTCGGCGCGATCCGCAGCGCGGTGATCGCCGGATCGTTTCCCGGCACCAGCGACGTGTCGGTGACGGTGCCGCCGAAGTATCCGGCGGCGGGGTCGGCGACAACAGTGCGGGTGTCGCCGCGCGCTTCGAGCACGCGGCGCGCGAGGTCGGCGAGGCGCAGCTGCTCCGGGCCGCCGAGCTCGGCGGTGCCGTTGCTCGGAGGCTGGGTCGCGACCTCGGCGAGCGCAGCCGACACGTCGGCGGCGGCGATGGGCTGCATCAGCACGGGCGACAACCGGATGGTGTCCCCGTCGGCCGCACCCTCGGCCAGTTGCGGGACGAACTCGAAGAACTGGGTCGCGCGCACGATGCTGAACGGCACGCCGCCGCCCTTCACGATCTCCTCCTGGGCGACCTTCGCGCGCATGTAGCCGATGTCGTGCATCCGGTCGGCGCCGACGATCGACAGCACGACGTGATGACCGACTCCGGCCGCCTTCCCCTCGGCGACGAGGTTCCCTGTCGACCGCTGGAAGAAGTCCAGCACGGCTGCGTCCTCGAACGACGGCGAGTTCGGGATGTCCAGGATGACGTCGGCTCCGGCCAGCGCGTCGGCGAGCCCCTCCCCTGTCACGCTGTTCACTCCGGTCGACGGCGAACCGGCGACCACGTCGTGGCCGCCCTTCCGAAGCAGCTCGACGGCCTTTCCACCGATCAGCCCTGTGCCTCCGATGACGACGATCTTCATGACGTTCCTTCCGCTCTGTCTGCCCGCGGGGCGTGCGCCACGCGGTCGTTACACCAGCTCAGACCGGGAGGTGCGGGAGTTTGTGACAGCGATCGCGAATTCGCCGCAGCGACGCGTCAGCCGCCGATCACATAGAACGGATACGTCCCGACGACCACGCCGTCCGACTCCACCTGCCAGCGGTAGACCGTGTCCGGCGCGAAGCGCAGACCGGTCGTGAAGTTCGCGGCGAGGACGTGCGTGACCGGCAACTGCCCGAGCGGGATGTCCGCGTCGAGCGGGAGGTGCGCATCGAACGGCACCGACTGGGTGATCCGGATCTCGTTCAGGGCGCCGATCGCGTCGGGCAGGCGGACGCTGCTGCCGTCCTTCCCGGCCAGGACGAGCTCGACGACCACGGAGCGCGACGGAGCCTCGGTGAGACTGACCGCCGCCCAGACGGCGAACGGCGCCGAGTCCGTTCTGTCCGGGGTGCAGGTGAGCACCCGGATGCCGGCGCCGACGAGGTTGGCCTTGCCCGCCGCATCCACGTTGACGTAGTCGGCGATCGTCATCGACACGCTGGTCTGACGAGTGCTGACCCTGGTTTCCTGATCCATGATGCCGGTCGGATCAGATCCACATCGCGAATTGCAGCCACTGATCCCGCGGGAGCCTGCGCTGCTGGCCGGCCTGGTTGACGATCCACTCGTCGGAGGTGCTCGCCACGTAGGTGGCCAGCACCGTCTCCGGCCGCCAGCCGTCGTCCGTCTGGGCCCAGCGGACCAGATGGATGTCCGTCCCCTTCTTGGGCGTGTTGCCAAGCGGGATTCCGAGTGTCGTCATGCTGACTCCGTCCGTGAGGCTGATGCGTTGATGGGTGTTCAGGAGCTGCGTCGGCGTGACCGATCGCGGAGGATGAGTCCGGCGCCGAGGAGGCCAGCCCCCAGGAGCAGGATCGGCCAGAGGTCGCTGCCGGTGTCCGGCAGCCCGCCGGCAGCGGCGGGGTCGAAGGTGTTGGTGACAGTGAGGTCGATGGTCGTCCCGTCGCCGACGGTGGCGACGCCGACGCTCTGGTCACCGGCATTCGGGGTGATCGTGGTGGTCGCTGCGCCTCCCGGGCTCGGCTCTGTCAGCTCGCAGGCCGCGCCGGTCGGCAGGTTCTCGTAGACCGCGGTGAGCGTGGTCGAGCGGGACAGCGTCCTGTCCGGGCCGCCGGGGATGGCGACCGCGGCGGGCATTCCGTCCTGGATGGCCGTGCAGGTGAGGTGGACGGCGAACGTGCCGCCGCCGAAGTCCGCCGCGCCGCTGCCGTCGATCACTTTGGTCACGGCGATCGAGCCGACGTCGAAGGTGTTGACGGCGGTCAGCGTGATGGTCTCCCCCGCGACGACGGTCACGGCTCGCGCCGGGTCGCCGTTCGCATCGAGGAGCTGGGAGGAGGTCGCGCCTCCGGTGCCGGTCTCCCGCGCGACACAGACGGCGTCCGCGGGCAGCAGTGCATAGTCGGCCGCGTACCCGTTGGCCGCGCTGAGCGTTCGCGTCGCTCCGCCCGGGATGGTGACGAGGCGCGGCAGCCCGTTGACCTGGCTCAGACAGGTCAGCGTGACGGTGAACGATCCGGCGCCGTAGAGGGCGACGCCGGCTCCGTCGCGGAGTTTGTCGATGTGGATCGAGCCGGTGTCGAAGGTGTTCGTGACCGTCACGGTGACGGTGCCGCCGGTGCCGATGGTGACCTGTCCTGGCGTGACGGCCGACGCGTTGGCACCCCCGGCTCCCGGTTCGGTGACGTCGCAGACGGAGCCGGCCGCGATGTCGCCGATCGTGGTCTCCAGGGGTTGGCCGCCGCCGAGTGTGACCGTGCCGTCCCAGGTGGTGCGGGTGCCGGTGGCGTCGTCGAGAGTGCAGGTGGCGTGCAGGCGGAACGGTCCGGCACCGAACGCGGGGCCGCCGTCGCCGTCGACCACTTTCAGCAGGTGCAGCGAGCCGACCCCGAAGCTGTTGGCGACCGCGACGACGTTGGTGGATGCGCCCCCCGCGGTGTCCGGGGTGAGCGCGATGGTCGTCGTCGTGCCGGAGGTCGGGCCGGTGGTCCCGTTCGTGTTCGTCGCCGTGACGGTGGTGGCGTCGGCCCCCTTCGCGTCGCTCTCCGTGACGACACAGGATGCGCCGGCCGGCAGCCCGTTGAGCACCAGCGTCCCTCCATCGGCGAGGTCGGCGGCCATCGGTGTGGCCGGCCCGTATCCGGTGGCGTAGACCGGGTTCCCGAGGAACGTGCACTCGGCAGTGACCGGGAACGGCCCGTACACGATCGGGTCACCGGAGGTGTCCACAGCGGGCGAGTCGACGTGCTTGATCACGACGAGCCCGGCCAGGTCGTACCGGTTGGTGACCGTGACGACCGGGACGGGATCGGTGTCGGTGCCGACCGTGACGTGGGTGGCCGTCGACGAGGTCTGGCCCGCGTCGTCCTCGACGACGGTGCAGTCGGCGCCCCACGGAAGGTCGTCGACCGTCGTCGGCGTGCCCGGTGTCAGCGTGATCGGGATGGGGTCGAGCGTCACTCCGGCGGAGACGCACTGCACCGTTCCGGTGAACGTCGTCGGCGCGAACGCCGCTCCGTCGCCCGTCACCTGCTTCACGACCGAGATGGGCCCGGTCGCGAGGGCGACGCCGACCTTGTTGCCCTCGGTCTGGGCTGTCACCGTCGGCGTGCCGGCGATCTCGACGCGTCCGGCGACGCCGACCGTGTTCCAGGCGATCGGCTCGTCGATGCCGGCCGGCTGCACGGCGGGCGTCTTCGTCGTGACGTCGATCGCGATCGCCCCGCCCGGCGCGATGGTCGGCGCGAACGCGACCACGAACTTCAGCCCGGTCACGGTCGTCGGGTCGACGGCCGGGTCCCAGACGGTCCACGCTCCCGGCGGGCAGGCGATGCCGGTGGTCGAGAGGTCGTCCACACAGGGCGCGGCGTCGGTCGTGTAGTACTGCGTGAGCGTCGCTCCGGGCGGGGCGGTGGCGAGGGTGGTCGTGCCGGTGTACGTCGGCCGGAACTGCGAGCCGCGCGGAAGCGGGGTGAGGACGCCGGTGTCACCGGGGGTCGGCAGCTTGTCGATGGCGACCATCCTGTCCATCGGCAGCGTGCCGGTGTTGATCAGGTTGAACCGCCAGACCTCCGTGCCGCCCGGCTTGGTGATCGGGACGCACGGCCCGACGTAGAAGCCGTCGGCGTCCGGCACGCAGGTCACGGCCGGGTTGGTCTCGTCCACACCCAGTTCGGTGTCGGTCGAGCGGACGGCCTTGATCCCGCGCAGCGCCCCGGCGCTCTGCACCGTCACCGTCGTGTCGGTCGAGCACGCCCCGGTCGCCGGATCGAGGGTGCCGCCGCAGGAGTCGAACGGCCGGTCGCCTGTGACGTCGAGCGTGTTCGTCACCGTCGTCCCGGCGGGCAGGCCGGTGCGGAACATCAGCGCGACGGTGATCGTGTACGTCTGCCCGACCTCCAAAACGGTGCCGGTCGGGAACGTGAACTGGATGCGCGCACCGGCCTGGCTCACGGTGGGGGTCACCTGCGTCGGGTCGGTCGGCATGGGCGGCCCGCTCGGCGGGACGGGCGCCGCGCCGTTCAACGCGTAGGTGTACGGACTCGTGGTCGGGTCGGCGAACGGGTCGAAGACGAGCAGCGGACCGGTGGCGTCTGTCGGGAGCTGGTCCGTGATCACCGGGTCGGTGACCGCGATGGCCCCGGTGTTCGTCACGGTGAGCATGTACGGGATGATCGTGCCAGGCTGTTGCACGCCGGCAGGGGTCTTGGTCACATCCACAGCGCTGATGGCGTGGAGGTATTGCACGGTCGCCGTCGCAGAATCGGTCGCCGTGAAGATCGCGCCGCCGGCGTCGAAGGTGCCCTCGGCGAGCGCGCCGACCGTATTGGTGAAGGTTCCCGCGCTCGTCTCGCCGGGCGCGGGGCTGTTGGTCGAGAGGTCACTGGGGACGGCGCCGCCCGACCGGAGGTCCGCCCGGCGTTGCGCGCTGATCGGGACGGTCTGCAGCGGCGCGGGCTGGAAGAGCCCCCCGTTGAACTCGGTGAACGTGTAGCGGATGCCTTCCACCTGGGCGTCCGTCACTCCCGACGGCAGCGGCGCCGCGTTCGCGTCAGCCTCGGTCTTGCGAACACCGAGGATCCAGGTCCCGCCGTCCGCGACGCATCCGGCTGCCGGGTCGGCGAACGTCCGCCCCGTGCAGACGTCGATCTGCACCCGGTCGATCGGAGCGGTGAGGACCAGCGGCGACGCGAAGCCCCGGTAGTCGAACGCGTTCCAGAACGTGCCGGACTCGTCTGTCAGGGTGAGTCTGCGCGCCCGGATGGTGCCGCCCGGCTCCCCGGACAGCGTGACGGTGATGGGCGAGTCGTCCGGCTCGGTCTGCTGCGCGGGGCTGATGTCCTTGGTGGCTGTGACGGTCAGGGTGCCGTCGGCGAGCAGGATGGACGCGTTGGCCGGGGCTGTCGTCGCTCCCCCCGCCGCGCCTCCCTCGTCGCTGACACCGGCGAGCGCGAAGTTCTCGACGGGCGAGTCGGCGGCTGCCGTCACCGCGGTGCCGTCCGAGCGGTTCGTCGCCCGCAGCCGCGTGTCGAACACAACAGTGGATGCTTGGCCCGCCTGGATTCTGCCGGTGTTGATGACCTTGACCGAGACCACGTCCGCCATCGCGGCGGCACTCAGCGCGAGCGCCTGGGCGATCGTGTACCCGGTGGTGATCCCGCCGGCCGTTGTCAGCTCGACCGTGGTGCCCGTCGCCCCGGCGGGCACGCTGATGCTCTCGAACTTGACGAGGTCGAAGATGTCGAACGGGTTCGACGGACTCGTCGGCGCCGGGTCGCTGATGGTCAGGTTGTCGACGCTCGCCGCCGTGTTGTTCGTGGCGACCAGGGTGATCCGGCCGGACGGGTACAGCGCAGGGTCGACGCCCTGCTGGGGAACGCCGAGCGGGCCGCCCTCCCACTGCTTGGTGAGTGTGACGTTCAGCGGCACGTCGAGCAGCCGGACGATATCGGAGGCCGTGTCGGTGACCGTCGATGCGTCGATGGTCGAGGTGCCCGTCGCGCGCGCCGTGTTCTCGATCTCCCCGGCCGTCCCTGTGTTGTAGACCCGGGTGGCGACCACTGGGTCCGGCGTGGTGACCGGGTTGCGCACATCGTCCCTGAGCTGGAAGGTGAGCACGATCGCGCGGTTGTTGCCGGTGGACCTGGCGACGCCGGAGCCGACCGGCGGCGCCGTCGGGTCGCCAGCCGAGGCCGCCGCCCTGTTCGGGCTCTCCACGTATGTCAGCCGCACGCCGACAGTGGATGCCCGCTCAGCGGTGGTCAGCGTCACTCCGGGGAAGGCGCCGATGCACGCGGCCGGGCACGGATCGTTGGCCGCGTCGACCCAGGCCGTGCCGTTGTAGAGCTGCACGGAGGTCACCTGGTCGTACTTCAGCAGCGGATCCTGTGCTGCTGTGATCGCGGGGACGCCGACCAGGTCGAACGCGTTGAAGACCGAATTGTCGATGGGGGTGGTCGTCGGGTCTTCCGTGTCGGAGATCACCATCGTGCCGAGGTTGGCGCGTCCACCGGTCGACCAGTTCAGCGTGGCCGTGGTCTGCGCCTCACTGCGCGCCGTCAGGACCTTCGGGGCCGCCCAGCTCTTGTCGATGAAATCGGCAGCGCCTGGCAACCCTCCGGCGATGAGGTCCACGGTCGGGCACGGAGACGGGATCACGGCGCTCGCCGACTCACCGCCGGAGCCTGTCGCGGAGGACGCGGCGCAGTTCTCGATCGTCTGGTCCGTGCCGGTGGCCGGACCCGTTCCGTCACGCAGCTGGTCGCGGAGCGACATCGTCACGTTGGGCTGCACCGTGGTGCCCGGCGGGAAACCGTCCGGAGACGTGTAGACGAAGCGGAGCCCCTGGATGTCGTCCTGCAGGTTGGCGGGGATGTTCATCGAGAACACGGTGGGACCGGCGATGTCCACCGCGCCAGGCAGGTCGATCCACTGCGTGCCGTCCCAGTACTGGATGGTCAGGGTCGCGTTCGCCGGCACCGCCGTCTGCGTGATCGCCGTGGCGTCGAAGTGGTTCCACCAGTCGGTGAGCGCCGGCGGATCCCCGGGAGGGTCCTGCACGACGATGGTGTTCGCATCCACGGTCGATGCCGGGAACGGGCTGGTGCCGCCCGGAAGCTCGACGGTGACGAACTCACCGGGGTTCGACGCGATCTCGTTCGGGCTGATCGTCTTGCCGATGACGGTCGCGATCCTGCTGGTGTACACGGTGAGGTCGGCTGTCGCGTCGGCCGACCCCGTCGTGCCCTCCGCGGAGGTGCCAGACGATGTCTGGCTGTTCGGGACGGTGGTCGAGTCCGTGGTGATGCTCGCGTCGGTGTCCAGCGTGAACGGGATGCTCGCGCTCGCGTTCGGCGGGATCGTCCCGGTGAAGGTGACGCTGAAGCGCACGACCTCCTTGGCGGGGTCCGGTGCGGGGATCGTGTTGGGCGTCGTGGAGGTGAGGACCTCGTCCGTCCCGTCCGCGTAGTAGTAGTGGACGCTGACCCCGGTGGCGCCGGTCGGCCAGGCGACACCGCTGGTGAACCCGGCGAACGACGTTCCGGCGGGGAATCCCCCGGCGAACGGGTCGGCGCCGGTCTGCGTCGGCTCGGTGAGCGTGAGCTCGGTCAGCGGCACGGCGCTCTGGTTGGTCGCGCCGATGGTGACGGTCGTCGGGTTCCCCGCGACGACCGTGCTCGGGCTGAACGACTTGGTCGCGCCGATGGTCACCACACTCGATTGGATGGTGTAGTCGGCGGTTCCGCTGCCGGTCGCGGTATTCGCGCCGAGCTCGACCTGGCTCTGCACCGTGTTCGCGACAGTGAGGGCGGCGGGGAGCGTGGCCACCTCCGGTCGCTGCTGCAGGTCGACATCCACGCTTCCCGTCGCACCGGCCGGGATGTGCTCCCCCGCCGAGTTGGTGAACGTGAACCTGATACCGGAGATCTGCGCTGTGGGAACGCTGCTCGGCAGCACGGCGGTCGGGCCGGGGGTGCCCGTCACCCACTGGGTTCCGTCCCAGACGTCCACCTGCACCTGGTCGGCCGGGGCGGGGAACGTCACGGTTCCGAGCGCGGTCACTTCGAGATAGTCGAACGGGTTGGGGGTCGCGGTCGGGTCGGTCGGGTCGGTGAGGACGATGCTGTCCACACCGGCGTTGGAGGTGTTGGTGCCGCTCAGCGTCAGCGTGGTCGGGGTGCCGGGAGAGGCGGGCGCCCCGGTCGGATCGAACGACTTGGCCGCGGTCGTGGCGAGGTCGAGGGCGACGTCGGGTGTGACGCTCGCACTCGAGCTCGCCGGGGCGATCTGGTTCGACGCCGTGAGCTCGCCCGTATTGCTGACCGGGATGCCGTTCGCCTCATACGGCAGGTCATCTCTCGCGCGCACGGTGATCGTGACGGTGCCGGTTGCCGAGGCGGGGAGCCCGACCGCGCCCGGCGGGTCGTCGAGGGGGGAGTTGAAGACGACGGTGACATCCTGGCCGGACACCTGCGGCGTCTCCGCCGACAAGCCGGTGCCCACGGTCACGCTGACGACCTCGAATTGCGGCGGCACCGAATCTGTGAGGGTCGCGTTGGTGCATCCGGTGCCGACATCGACGGCGGTGCACCCGACTTCGAGCGTGTAACTGAACGTCTGACCGGGGACGACGGTGGTCACGGACGCCGTCTTGGTGAGGCTCAATTGGCTCGGCCCCTCGGCTGCAGCCGGCGTCGTCCCGAGCGGAATCATGGCGAGCACGAGAAGCGCTGCGAGCACACCCCCAGCCACCCGGGCTGCCCCGGTACGCGTCGTCGTGCGCATCATCGCTACCGAACCCCCGTTCGTTTGCGTGCATTTCGCAGCCTACGGGGACCCCTCAGAAGGGGGCTAGTCCCCTTTTCTGCGGATACGGGGTCTTGACTCGCCACTTGTTTTTTGCAAGTGTAGGCGTCATCGACATAATCGGACCCGCGAGAGGGGACCATGATGACCGCGATGTTCGTCAACCTGCCGGTGGCCGATCTGGAGCGCTCGAAGGCGTTCTACTCGGCGATCGGCTTCACCGCCAACCCCGCCATGTCCGACCACAACGGGGCCTGCTTCGTGGTCGAACAGGACCACAGCTACCTGATGGTCCTGACGCGCGACTACTTCCAGACCTTCACGGACCTCCCCATCGGAGACCCGGCCCAGAACCCGTCGGTGTCGACAGCAATCTTCCTCGACAGTCGCGACGACGTGGACGCCCTCCTCGCCGACGGCATCGCCGCCGGAGGCGTGGAGCCGCACCCGGCGACGGACTACGGCTTCATGTACCAGCGCCAGCTCAACGACCCGGACGGCAACGTGCTGGAGTTCGGATGGTTCGACCCGTCCGCCGCGCTGCCCGACACGGCTGCAGGCGCGGAGACCGCCGCGGACGCGGGCGCCGGAGCCTAGGAGCGTTGGCCGCACGAGAATACGGGCAATACTCGGGCGTCAGCCGCGCCCTGGAACTCGTCGGCGAACGGTGGGCCATGCTCATCGTCCGCGACCTGCTCGTCGGCCCCCGCCGCTACGGCGAGCTCGCGGCCGGACTCCCGCGCATCCCGAGCAACATCCTGGCGGCGCGCCTCAAAGAGCTGCAGGCGGCGGGCGTGCTGCGCCGCGCGCCGCACTCGCGCATCATCGTCTACGAGCTGACGCCGTACGGCCGCGAGCTCGAACCGATCGTCCTCGCCCTCGGCGCTTGGGGGTACAGGGCGCTCGGCGACCAACGGGACGAACAGATCATCACCCCGGACTCGATGACGATCGACCTCCGTGCGGCGTTCCGTCCCCACGTCGCGTCGGCGTTACCGGCGACCGCATACGCCGCCCGTCTCGGCGAGGCCGAGCTGTTCATCCGGGTCGACCGACAGACACTGGATGTGCGACGTGGGGACGGCGACGCCGACCTGGCGTTCGCGGCCGGGGCGGACATCCGGAGGCTCATCTCCGGCGAGCTGCCGGCAGAGCGGGCGATCTCGACCGGCGCCGTCGAGGTGCTGCGCGGGCGGGGAGAGCTGCTCGGCCGGTTCGCGCGGACGTTCCACGTGGCGCGTTGACTCGACCGTGCAGGTCTCCCCACCCGCGCCGGGAGTAGGCGCGCACCCCGCCGCCCGCCCGCTACGAACTCAATGCCGACGTCGGCGGGGTCGCCGAGGCTCGCATCGCGGGATACAGGCCCGCCGCCGCCCCGATCACCAGGGTCGAGACGATGCCGATCCCCACCGCTGCCGGAGGGATCGCGACCGGCCAGCCGTTGAGCACAGCGATCAGTGCGGTCACCCCCGAGCCGAGGATCGCGCCGAGCACACCGCCGAACGCGGACAGGACGAGCGCTTCTGCGAGGAACTGCGCGCGGATGTGCCCTCGCGTCGCCCCCAGCGCCCTGCGGAGCCCGATCTTCGCGCCGCCGTTCGATCACCGAAATGATCATCGTGTTCGCGACCCCGATCCCGCCCACGAGCAGCGCGATCGAGCCGAGCCCGACCAATAGCCCTGTGAACGCCTGATCGGCCGCGTTCTTGGCCGCGAGCGCGTCGGAGGGTCGGGACACGGACACGTCGCCGGGCGACTGCGGGCTGACCGTTCCGGGCAGGAGCCGGCGCACCGCATCCACGGCGGAGTCGCTCGACCGCTCGTAGACCGTCGTCGGGTTGCCGCCGAACCCGAACGCGGAGCCTGCGATGGGGATCCCGATCAGCGCCGAGGTGTCCAGCTCCGGTGCGAGCGGCACAGGGTCGAGGATGCCGACGACGGTGAAGTACTGGCCGCCGAGCCACACCTGCGCGCCCGGTCCGACGACGCCGAGGCGCTGGGCGGCCGTCGCACCGAGCACGACGGTCGGGAAGGAACCGGTCGCCGTGTTCAGCCAGTCCCCCGATCGGACGGTGCCACCGACGACGTCGAGCAGGCCGAGGTCTGCGGCGACCACCTGGATGCCCCCGGTCGCCGCCGGATCGACGAGCTCGCTCCGGAACACATTGATGCCCGTGAGCACCCCGATGGAGCTGGCGCTCTCGACGCCGTCGACCAGACGGACCTTGCCCACGGTGTCCGGCGGGAGCTTCGTCTGCTCGCCGAAGATCGACTTCCCCGCCTGGGCAGTCAGCAGGTTCGTGCCGAGGCTCGCGAGCTGGTCGTTGAGCCTCGCCTGGCTGGAGGCGGAGATGCCGACCACCGCGAGCATGGCCGCGATCCCGATGGCGATGCCCAGAGCGGAGAGCACGGCACGCACCGGCCTGGCACGGAGCCCCGTGGTGCCCAGCCGGAGCACATCGGCGAAGCGCACGGTCGAGCGCTGAGCTGTCGTCCGTGCCGCCCGGTGCCGGTCGTCGGCGGGCGTGTCCGGAACGACCGTCACGGCGTTCACGATGCCACCGCCCGTGCGGAGTCGGAGACGACCCGGCCGTCGCGCATGGCGATCTGGCGGGGGAACTGCTCCGCGATCTCCACGTCGTGGGTGATCAGCACGATGGTGGTCCCGCGCGCGTTCAGGTCGTGCAGCAGTTCGACGACCGCTGCGCCGGACTCGGAGTCGAGGTTGCCCGTCGGCTCGTCGGCCAGCAGCAGCGGAGGATCGCCGATCACCGCCCGCGCGATGGCCACGCGCTGCCGTTCCCCGCCGGAGAGTTCGTTCGGCTTGTGGCCGTGGCGATGCCCGAGTCCGACACTGTCGAGCGCTGCGCGTGCTCGACGTCGACGCTCCGGACGCGGCACGCCGCCGTAGAGCAAACCGTCGGCGACGTTGTCGACAGCCGACACCCCGTCCGCGAGGTGGAACTGCTGGAAGACGAACCCGATCCTGTGCGCCCGCAGCGCAGAGAGCGCGGCGTCCGACAGGGAGTGCACGTCGACGCCGTCGATCAGCGCTGTCCCGGCGGTGGGCCGGTCGAGCGTCCCGATCATGTTCAGCAGCGTCGACTTGCCGGATCCGCTCGGACCGACGATCGCGACGAGCTCACCCGTCTCGATCGTGAGGCTCACGCCGTCGCAGGCCCGAACGGGAGGCTGCCCGTACGTTCGCTCCACATCCTGGAGCACGATGATCTCGCTCATAGCGTCGGCACCACGACTTTCTGCCCTTCGGTGAGGCCGCCGCCGGAGATCTCGACCCGCCCGCCGGCGAACAGGCCGGTCTTCACCGGTACGCGTTCCGTCGTGCCGTCCTTCTTCACGACCTCGACGCCGAACTGCGAGCCGGACAGCGCGACGAGGGCGCCGACAGGAACCGACAGCACGTTCTCTCGCGTGTCGGACGGGAAGTTGACCGTCACCGTGGCCTGCTGCAGCTCACCCGCCGCCGCCGGATCGTCGAGCGTGATGACGACCGGGATGCTCACGGAAGTTCCCCCGGTGCCGTCCTTCTTCTCCTGGGGCGTGCCGACCGAGGTGACGGTGCCGCCGGTCTGCGTGCCGCCCGGCAGGTCGATGGTCACCTTCCCTCCGGTCTTCGCGAGGCGCTGGTCGGCGAGCCGCAGATCCACCGACACGCGCTTCTCGGTGCCGGTCACCGACAGCACGGGGGCGCCGGGCGCTGCGCCGTCGCCGACCGCGACCTTCAGCGCCGAGACGCGCACGTCGCCGTGCTGGAACACGACACGGCCCAGGTCGACGCTGCCGGTCTGCTCCTGTCCGGTCGCCTTCTGCCAGGCCTTGATCGCGCTCACGGTGCGCCAGCTGAACTCGTCGTCCGGCTCTGCGGCGAAGTAGCCGAGCGCCTTAAGGTTCTGTTCGAGCTGCTTCACGTCCGGTCCGTCGTCCATCCCGGAGGCGAACGCTCGCCAGGCGGGAAGGTCACCGTGGAACAGGTACACCGGCACGTTGTCGACCGAGAAGAGCGGCTGGCCGATGCCCACCGTCGAGCCTGGCTGTGGGAGAGCCGTCACCACCCCGGCCGAGCCGGATCCGAGGTCGTGCGGGTCGGCGAACGCGAGCGAGCCGCTCGCCTTGCTGCTGCCGGTGAGTGTCCCGCGCTCGATCGCCGCGGTCGCCGACGTGATCGGGCGCTTGGGCGCCGGGCGATCGGAAGCCGAGATGCCGTACGCGGCGACAACGCCGCATCCGGAGACGAGGAACACCGCGAGGACGACGCCCGCGATCCAGCGGGCGCGGCGATTCGGGCGGGAACGCGATTCGTTCACTGTCTGCTCCGACATCACTGGATCGGTGCCGTCGCGGACATGCCGCCGCCGCATTTCTCCACGACGTCGTCCGGCGCACCGGCCGGCGGGGTGACCCCTTCGCCCGGCCGCGGGTCCGGCACGTCGAAGCCGCTGTCGCGGTAACACTTCGCGGTCTTCAGCATCGCCTTCTGCATGTTCGCCTCCATCTCCTTCTTTTCTTCCGGGCTGAACGGCGGCGGCGTGCCGACCTTCTTCTGGCAGGTGTCGGAAGCGGCCATCATGGCGTCCTGGTTGCTGTCGTCGACACTGAATGCCGCCGTCCCAGAGCCGCTGGGGTCGGGCATGTCCACCCCGTTGTCACGCATGCACTGCGCGAACTTCAGCTGCCAGGTTTCCCGCGCGCTGTGGGCGGACTCCGACGAACCTCCACCACCCTGGCCGGAACCGGAACCGGAACCCGAGCCCGGATTCGCCGCGCAGGCCGTGAAGGCGAGCAGAAGGGCAGGAACGGCGAGCAGAGTTGCGACGGTCTTCGCGTGCCGCTTTCGGAGCAGTGGCATGGTGTCGTCCTTTCGGTCGGAACGGACAGGGTGTCCGCTGACACGAGTCCACCCGGATCGACGTTGCGACGACGTTCAGGAAATCCTTTACGTTCCGATGACATGCTGCGTGCTTGGCTTCTGTCCTGGGGGAACGCCCGGCCGGCGTGATTCGACACCGCGCCGGCCGGGCACCGGAACACAGTGAGGAGAACGGATGCGCGCGCTCATCGTCGAAGACGAGGAGTATCTGGGCGAGGCCGTGCAGACCGGTCTGCGCCGCGAGACGATCGCGGCGGACCTGGTGAACGACGGTGACACCGCCGTGGAGTTCCTGAGCGTCAACGACTACGACGTCGTCGTCCTCGACCGCGACATCCCCGGGATGCACGGCGACGAGGTGTGTGCGTGGGTGGCGGCGAACCGGCCGGAGTGCCGGGTGATCATGCTGACGGCCGCGCGCACGCTCGACGACAAGGTGAGCGGTTTCGAGCTGGGCGCCGACGACTACCTGGCGAAGCCGTTCGACTTCCCGGAACTGGTGATGCGGCTGCGCGCGTTGGAGAGACGCCCCGCCGCCTCCCGGCCGCCCGTGATCGAGGCCGCGGGGGTGACCTTGGACCCGTTCCGCCGGGAGGTCTACCGCGCCGGCCGCCTCGTCCGCCTCAGCCGCAAGGAGTTCGCTGTGCTCGACGTGCTGATGCAGGCGGGCGGAGGGGTGGTGAGCAGCGAGACCATCCTGGAGAAGGCGTGGGACGCGAACGCCGACCCGTTCACCAACACCATCAGGGTCACCATCTCGAACCTTCGTAAAAGGCTCGGCGAGCCGTGGGTGATCCACACGGTCTCCGGCAGCGGCTACCGTTTCGAGATGCCGCGATGACGACGATGGATGCGCCACCGCTCCGCAGCGCGCGCCACTTCACGATCCGCGCGCGCTTGGCGCTGACCTATGCCGCGCTGCTTGGCGGCACCGGTGGCCTCATGCTCGGCGTGGTCTACGTCTTCATGCGCTTCGTGCCCACCTACGAGCTGACCAGCGCGACGTCGATGGCTCCGGCGGCCACCGTGGACGACTCGATCGCCATCATGAAGGACGCGGGCGGCCTGTCGGTCACCGCCACCACGGCGCCCGTGGTGAACAGCACCAACGATCTGCTGAACCTGCTCCTCGTCGTCTCCATCGCGGCGTTCGTCGTGCTCGGCATCGTCGGGGCCGTCATCGGCTGGGTCATCTCCGGCCGCGTGCTGAAGCCGCTGCAGGCGATCAACTCGGTCGCGCAGCGCGCCGCCGCGGGCGATCTCGACCAGCGAGTGGCCGCGACGGGCCCGCGCGACGAGATCCGCGACCTGTCCGACACCGTCGACGAGATGCTCAGCCGACTGGAACGCTCGTTCACAGAGCATCAGCGGTTCTCGGCGAACGCCTCCCACGAACTGCGCACCCCCATCGCCACCACGCAGACACTGCTCGACGTCGCCCTGTCCGACCCCGAGCTCGACCTGCCGACGCTCCGCACGGTCGCCGAGCGGGTCTACGCGACGAACAAGCGCAACCTGGAGATCGTCGAGTCCCTCCTCGATCTCGCCGAGGCGGGAGGCTCGCCGCCGCGCACCGACGACATCGACCTCGCCGCCCTCGTCCGGTCGGCCATCACCGAGGAGAGCGCGGCGATCGCCGAATCGAGGCTGAACGTTCACACGCGCCTCTCCCCCGCCACCATTCGCGGGGACGGCGTGCTCGTGCGCCAGGCGGTGCGCAACCTGGTGCAGAACGCTGTGCGCCACAACGTCGAGGGAGGCACGATCGAGCTGTCGACGGGCCTGGTGCCCGGCGGCGCGAACCTCCTGGTCGCCAACAGCGGGTCGACCCTCCCTCCGGAGGTCGTCGAGTCCCTGGTCGAGCCGTTCGTCCGCGGCCAGGGCCGTACCACCCGGCGGGGGGCGCCGCGCGGTCACGGACTCGGCCTCGCCCTCGTGAAGAGTGTCGCGGGTGCGCACCGCGGCACGCTCGCGCTGTCCGCCCCCGCCTCCGGCGGCCTCCGCATCGAATTGACGCTCCCGACCGCCTAGCTGCCGCGCCCGAGACCGCCGCGACCGAACGAGTGGTCCCGAATTGCCGTGGGGATGGATTCCACGCGGCAATTCGGGACCACTCGTTCGATTCGTTCTGCTTCTTATGGAACCAGAGCGCGTCTGCCGGACATTACAAGGTATGGGGACCGAAATCGTACCGGCGCGAGATCGTCTCGAAACCGGTGACAACCTCCGCGCGCATGACAAGGGGCATTCCGCGGAATGAGGGACGGTGCCCGCCGCCTCGACGCCTGGGGGTAGGCGGCGGCGGGCACCCACCGACCCGAAGGAGTCCGCCAACGGGAACCGGCTGCACAACAGTGTGGCATCGCAGGAGAAGGAAGGCATTTCATGTCCGCACATCGCACCATCGATCCGGCCGCACTCGATCTGCCGCCGACCGAACCGATCGACATCACACAGCTCCTCGGCACCCTCTTCGCGCAGGATGCGCGGGAGGTCCCGCAGGTCTGACGCACAGGCACCGGCCCACCCTGTCGGGGGCGGGCCGGTGCCTGTGTCTGTGCGGGTGACTCTGCAGCGAAGCCGTCAGCCGTTCGCGCCGGCCGGCGTCGTCGTGGGCGTGTAGCCCTCCAGCTTGTTGGCCGCGTCCGCGTACTTGTTCGTGAACGTGTCCGTGTACGTGATCTTCGACGTGTCGATGCCCAGCGTCTTCTCCATGTTGAAGATCACCTTCGGGCCACCGGCCGGCATGATGCCGTCCGGCAGGAACTGGCCCTTGTCGGTGGTGAGACCGTCGATGTACTGCTGCTTGCTGATCGTGGCGTTCTGCACGAAGTCCTGCGGCAGCTTGTTCGCGATGTCGGTCGCCGAGTGCTTGTCGATCCAGTGCATCGTGGCGACCAGCGCGTTCACGACCTTCTGCGCCGCATCCTCGTGGGACTTGACCCAGCTGGCGTTGGCGAGGAGTCCGGCTGCCGGCCACGCGCCGCCGAGCGCCTTCTTCGCGCCGTCGGTGGTGGCGAGGTCGACAGCGGTCGTGGCGAGCTTCTGCGAGGTGAGCGCGCCGACCGTCGGCTGGGTCGTCATCACGCAGTCCGCCGACTTGCGCTGGATGGCGGCGATGGCCGTGGACCCGGCGTGAACCGCGATGGTGTTGTACGCGCTCTTCTTGATCCCGTTCTCGGCGGCGAGGAACTGGGTGAGCTCGTCCGTCCCGGAGCCGAGGTCGGTCACCCCGAGGTTCTTCCCGGAGAAGTCGGCTGCGGACTTCACCCCACTGCTCGGGCCGCACATCTCGCGCTCCCCCGGCGCCCCGGAGAGCTGGACGAGGTTGACGACGTCCTTGCCCTTGGACTGGAAGTCGACCGTGTGGATGTACCAGGCGCCCGCCAGGTCGACCTGCCCGGAGGCCATCGCCTCCTCGGCGCCGACTCCGCCGTTCTGCTCGGTCGAGAGCTCCATGTTGACGCCGTACTTCTTGTAGTAGCCGAGGCTCTGGGCGAGCTGGTACGGCAGGTAGATCTGCTTGTCGATGCCGCCGACCATCATCTTGACGGTGGGCATCGCCGCGCTGGTGCCGCCACCGGCCGTTCCGCCTCCGCCGCCGCTGCACGCTGCGAGGCTGAGGGCGATCACGCCAGCGGCCGCGAAGATCCCGATGCTGCGTTTGTTCATGGTGCGTGTTCCTTTCGTCATGCCGGAGACCGGCGTCTGCTTCATTGCAGGTAGGAGGGGGGTCAGATCGCTTGCACGTCGTTGCGGACCGGCGGCCGCCACTTCAGGAGCGACTTCTTCGAGCAGGGTGATGAGGTATTCGGCGACGAGGGTGACGACGGCGACGATCACCATGCAGGCGAAGACCGTGTCGGGGTCGAAGTTGCCCTGCGCCTGGCTGATGATCAGGCCGATGCCGTGCTGGGCGCCGAGGACTTCGGCGACGAGGGCGCCGATGATCGCGAACCCGAACGCGGTGTGCAGGCTGGCGATGATCCAGGTCATGGCCGACGGGATGGTCACGTGACGGGCCACCTGGAACGGCGATGCGCCGAGCACCCTGACGTTCGCGACGAGGTTCTGGTCGACCTCCCTCACGCCCTGGAAGGCGTTGAAGAACACGACGAAGAACACCAGCACGGACGCCAGCAGCACCTTGGGGAAGACGCCGAGGCCGAACGCCACGATGAAGATCGAGCCGAGCACGATGCGCGGGATCGAGTTGACCACTTTGATGTACGGGCCGAAGACGGCGGCGAGGTAGCGGTTCGAGCCGAGGAGGATGCCGAAGACCACGCCGGTGAGCGTGCCGAGCAGGAAGCCGAGGAACGCCTCCTGGACGGTGATCCACAGGTTCTCCCAGATCGTGCCGAAAGCGGTCCCGACCGTGAACAGGTGGACCAGGCTGTCCCAGATGCCCAACGGCTGGCCGTAGAAGAACTTGTCGACCCAGCCGGTCGCGGTGAACCACTGCCAGCCGCCGATGACGAAGACGGCGACGGCGACGCGTCCCACCCAGATCCAGGCGGTACGCCTGCTCCTGGCCTGACGGGCCGCCACCTGCAGATCGATCTCGCGCTTCTCGGTGGTCGTGCTCTTCGCGGTGTCGATGGTTGTCATGGTGGTCACGCTGCCGCTCCTGCTGTCTGCTCGTACGCTCTGGTGACCTCGTCGCGGAGGGACTCCCAGATGCGGCCCTGGATGTCGAGGAAGCGCTCCTCGTGCCGGATCTCCTGCACGTCGCCACGGGGGCGGGGCAGGTCGACGTCGAAGACGTCCTTGACGGTGCCGGGGCTGCTCGTCATGATGACCACCCGGTCGGAGAGCGCGACCGCTTCATCCAGGTCGTGGGTGATGAAGAGGACGGACGGCCGGAACTGCTCCCAGAGCTGCAGGAGCTCGGTCTGCATGATCGCCTTCGTCTGCACGTCGAGCGCACCGAACGGCTCGTCCATCAACAGGATGCGCGGGTTGTTGATCAGCGCGGCCGCCATCGCGACGCGCTTGCGCATCCCGCCGGACAGCTGATGCGGGTACCGGTCCTCGAAGCCGGAGAGCCCGACGCGGCGCAACCAGTCCATGGCGAGCGCCGTTGCTTCCTTCTTCGGCGTCCCGAGGAGGATCGGGCCGATCATCACGTTGGCGAGCACCGTCTTCCAGGGGAAGAGGGAGTCGGCCTGGAACATGTAGCTGACGCCGCTGGTGATGCCGTCGACGAGACGCCCGCCGACGCTGACCGAGCCGGCGCTCGGTCGCTCCAGGCCGGAGACCTGAGCGAGCGTCGTCGATTTGCCGCATCCTGTCGGTCCGACGATCGCGCAGAACTGGCCGGGCTCGACCGTCAGGGTCACATCCCGGATGGCCGTGAAGGTCTCGCCCTTCGGCGTCAGGAAGCGTTTCGTCAGACCGACGATGTCGATGCGGCCGGCATCGTCCGGTGACGCGGATTCGTATTCACCCATCTGTCAAGACCTCTCTGTCTCTTGGTGCAGGTAGGCCTTGATGCTGCCCGTCGCCGGTGGGCGCTGTCGCGCTTTTGAGCTATTCGCCCTGTTCTGCCCGTTGTGCGACGTTTTGGGCGTTCTGTGCGGACCGCGTTCACACCGCGGGGTGAAACAATCGGTTGTGATGCGACGACGGATCAGACGATTGTCGAGCCTGATACTCCTGGCTCAGGTGGTGATTCTCACTGCCTCGATGGCGATCGGCTTCCTCCTGTTCGCACAGACCGCGCGCAGCAATCTCGATACCGATTTCCAGGCTCGCGCCGCCGCCATCGCGCAGACGTTCGCGGGCATCCCGGACATCCGGTCGTGCATGACGACCAACGGCCCCGGATGCGCGGCGACGGTCCAGGACCTTGCGACGCAGACCGCCGACCGGACGGGCGCCGCCTACGTCGTGGTCATCGACACGAACCGGGTGCGGCACTCGCATCCGAACCCCGCCCTGATCGGCAAGAGGATCGAGGAGCCGCTGATCGCTGCGGACGGCAAGGTGCATCTCGGGACAGACAACGGGTCGACCGGGGTGAACGCCAACGCCCGCGTTCCCCTGTACGGGCCGTCCGGGAGCCTCGCGGGCGAGGTCTCCGTCGGCATCCAGGAGAGCTCGGTGTCGAGTGAACTCCTCGCCGAGCTGCCGACATACGCCGCCTGGTTCGTCGTCGTCCTCGCGATCGGCGCTGCGGCGTCGTTCGGGTTGGCGAGCCTCCTGAAACGGCGCACGTTCGGCTTGGAGCTCGACGAGATCGCTCGGTTGCTGCAGGAGCGGGAAGCGACGCTGCACGGCATCAGGGAGGGCGTCATCGCGATCGACCCCGCCGGACGGATCACGGTCGTCAACGACGAGGCCCAGCGTCTGCTCCGGCTGCCGGAGGGAGCGAGGGGGCGGCTGCTGGAGGACGTCCTGGTCGCCGGTCCGATCAGGGACACCCTCACGGGCACGACTGTGGTGAAGGACGCCATCGCCGTCACCGACGACTACGTCCTGGTCATCAACCGGATGCCGATCACCCTCGGCGGACGCCCGCACGGCGCGGTGTTCACCCTGCAGGACCGCACCGAGCTGATCGGCCTCACCAGGGAGCTGGACGGCGAGCGCAGTTTCGCCGAATCCATCCGGGCGCAGAAGCACGAGTTCTCCAACCGGATGCACGCCGTCTCCGGGCTGCTCGAACTCGGCCGCATCGACGAGGCGCTGCAATACGTCAACGAGATCCGTGGCACCACCGCCGACCTGGATGAGACGCTGCGCACGCACGTCGGCTCTCCGATGATCGTCGGTCTGCTCCTCGGCAAGGCCGCTGAGGCCAACGAGCGCGGCATCGAGCTGGTCATCGCACCGGACACCGACCTCGGCGACGCGCCCGGCCGGGTGCAGGCCCTCACCACCATCCTCGGCAACCTCATCGACAACGCGTTCGACGCCCTCGCCGGAGCCCCTGGTCCGCGGCGCTGCGTGGTCAGCGTCGTCGAGTCTCCACAGTCGCTCACCGTACGGGTCACCGACAACGGCCCTGGCGTGCCGAGCGCGGACGTGCCCCGGATCTTCAACGACGGCTACACGACCAAGCGCGGCTCCCTGACCAGGCACAGCGGGCTGGGGCTCTCCCTCGTCCACTCCACCGTCACCAAGCTCGGCGGGACCGTCACCGTTTCCGGCGGCCCGGGCGCCACCTTCACGATCGTGCTCCCCCACGCCGTGCTCGGCACGGAGGAGAGGCAGCGATGACCGACGAATCCATCTCGGTGCTGGTCGTCGACGACGACTTCCGTGTGGCGTCCGTGCACGTCGGGTTCGTCGAGGCTGTTCCCGGTTACACAGTGGTCGGCCAGGCGCACACCGCCGCCGAGGCGCTGCGTGCGGCGGAGACGCTGCGCCCGGACCTGGTGCTCCTGGACATCTACTTGCCGGACGGCGACGGTCTCAGCGTGGTCCGCGAACTGCTCACGACCCCCGCCCCGCCCGCGGTGATGGTCATCTCGGCGGCCAAAGACCTGGCGACCGTTCGTCAGGCCATCCAGCTGGGCGCCATCCACTATCTCGTCAAACCGTTCGGCTTCGCCGAGTTCGCCGAGCGTCTCGAAGCGTTCCGGAGAGCCCGCGGCGACGCCGACGCCTTCCCCGCCAACGCGACGCAGCAGGATGTGGATCGGCTCTTCGACCTTTTCCGTCCGTCCACGGCGGCCCAGGCCGACGAGCTGCGGCGGTTGGCCCCGACCTTGCAGGCCGTCCTCGACGCGATCACCGCCGGAGCGAGCCCGCTGTCCGCGAACGACGTCGCCACTGCGATCGGTGTCAGCCGCACCACCGCGCAGCGGGCGCTCAGCCAGTTGGAGCAGAGCGGGGTGCTCCGGCTGGAGCTGAGGTACGGGACCACCGGCCGCCCGGAGAACCTCTACGCCGTCAAGCGCCGCTGACCTCCCCCGCACCGACCGCTGCCGGTCAGACGGCTGCAGGCTCCTCGATGCCCGTCGAGCTGGCCGCGGATGCGCGGGTCTGGCGCTTCCCTCTGATGGACAGGTAGATGACCAGCGCAACGATCGCCAGCAGGAAGATGACGCTGGTCACGATGGTGCCGAGCCCCAGGCCGCCGTCGGCAGTGGGCTGCGACAACAGGTCGCCCAGGGAGGCACCCAGCGGGCGGGTGAGCACGTACGCGATCCAGAACGCGGTGATCGGTCCCAGCCGGAAGACGAAGTGGGCGACGGCGACGATCGCGATCGCCGCGGCGAAGACACCGACCGACGCCAGGTAGCCGAGGTTGAGCTGCTCGGCCAGGAAGTCGCCCGCCGCCGTGCCGAGCGCGAACGTGAAGAGGATCGCCAGCCAGTAGAACGCCTCCCGGCGCCGAGTCACGATCTCGTGGATGGAGAGGGTGCGCTCGACTGCGTACCAGACCGCGAACGTGGCCACGAGGGCGATCGCGAACACCGTGGTGGACAGGCCGAGCGGAACGCCGAGACCATCGGTGAGGTTGTCGGTGATGAGTGTTCCGACGACGCTGATCAGCACGACGGTGAGCCAGTACACGGCCGGGATGTACCGCCTGCTCCGGAACTGGACGACGAACACCGCGAGGAACAGCACCGCCATGACCACCGAGGTGAGCTGGGTGCCCAGGTGCAGGCTGGTCGCCAGCAGATCGGCGGCCGTCTCGCCGACGGTCGTCGCGAGGATCTTGATGATCCAGAAGGTGGCTGTCGGCTCTGGCACCTTGTTCTCGCGCAGCGAGAGACGAGTCGGCTCGGTCAATGGATTCCCCTTCGGTTGATCGGGTCGGTCACTTCGAACAGTACGAAGCCGACCCTCATCCACCGCTAAGAATCGACGCGCGAGCGGCGGCGCAGGGTGATCATCCTGACCAGCACGGGGACCACCGAGACCACCACGATCCCGATCAGGATCAGATCCAGGTAGCTGGACACGAAGTCGGCGACACCCGGGATGTGCCCGAGCCCGTAGCCGAGGAGGATCACGGCGGTCGCCCAAATGGCGGCGCCGACGACGTTGAACATCGTGAAGACGCCCCAGCGCATCCGGCCCACACCGGCCGCGACGGGCGCGAACGTGCGGACGACGGGGACGAACCGGGCGACCGTGACCGCCGCGCCGCCGAACCGGTCGAAGAAGTGCTGCGTCCGTTCGACGCTCGCCGTGCTGAAGAAGCCGGACTCCTTCCGCTCGAACACCCGGGGCCCCGTGCGGCGCCCGATGGTGTATCCGAGCTGGTCGCCGAGGACGGCTGCGACGACGACCGCCAGGATGATCACCCAGAGCGGCTGGGGGAAGTGCCCGGTGAGGGTCAGCACGCCCGTGAAGAACAACAGGGTGTCGCCCGGCAGGAAGAATCCGACGAGCAGCCCCGTCTCGATGAAGGCGATGGCGCAGACGCCGAGCAGCGCCCACGGGCCCGCGGCCTGGATGATGCCTTGCGGGTCGAGCAGACCGGAATGGACGATCATGGTGTCCTTTCGGAGACGGTGTGGGGAGACGTCCCAGTCAATCGTCCGCATCCCCAGAAGAGTCCAAGAGAAGCCCCAGTCGGCTGGGAGGTTTCTTGGAGTGCACACTGGACACTGTCGTCATGCGAGTCATCGTTCCCGTTTTGCTGGCGGCACTGGCCGTCGCGGCCGGGCTGGTGGCGTTCGAGCTGCTCGTCGAGGCGGCCGACCTCAGAGACGAACGCGACGATCCCGCCCGGTTCGGACGTCTCGAGTTCGACCTCTGAGGCCGCGGCCGGCGCCTACAGGTCGGTCGGCCCGTGCAGCGGCGGCGGGCTGACGCGGAAGAAGCGCGTGCGCCACAGCAGGTAGGCCAGCCCGATCGCCACCCACACGCCGCCGACGATCATCGCGCTCGGCTCCAGGCTGAACCACAGGGCGACGTTGATCGCCACGCCCAGCCCTGGCAGCACGAGGTAGCCGATCCTGGCCCGCCAGCCGCGGTCCTTCACGAACCGGATGTAGGTGAAGATCACCGACAGGTTCACGAAGATGAAGGCGACGAACGCGCCGAAGTTGATGAGCGACGCCGCGCGGCCGAGGTCGAGGAAGACGGCCGAGCAGGCCAGCGCCGCGATCAGAAGCACGTTGGCGGCCGGGACGCCCGCACGGTTCAGCGAGCCGAAGAAGCGCTTCGGGAGCGCGCCGTCTCTGCCCATCGCGTAGAGCAGCCGCGCCGCGCTCATCTGCTGGGTGATACCGCAGCCGAGCACGGCGACCATGTAGCCGCCGATGAAGATCGCCTGGAAGGCGGCGCCGCCGATGTACTTCGCGATCTCCGGAGACGCGCCGACGATGTTGCCGACCTTCGCCACGTCGGGGAAGAGCGCCTGCATCGCATACGTGACGGACACGAAGAACACCCCGGCGACCGCCACGATTATCAGGATGGCGCGGGGGATGTCGCGCCGTGGCTTCTCCGCCTCCTCCGCCAGCGTGCTGACCGCGTCGAACCCCAGGAACGACAGCGCCAGGATGGCCGCGCCGGAGGCGACGGCCGGCACGTCGAGGCCCGGCGAGAAGAACGGCGTCATCGTGAACGACGAGCCGTTCGCGCCGTCCGCGATGTTCTTGATCGTCAGCGCCACGAACGCCACAGCGACGACCACCTGGATCACCACCAGGATCACGTTCACCTTCGCCGCGATCTGCACCCCGATCAGGTTCAGGACCGTGCAGATGACGATGGTGGACAGGATCCACACCCACGACGGGATGCTCGGGAACGCCGCGGACATGTAGATCGCCGACAGCAGCGCGTTGATCATCGGCAGCAGCAGGTAGTCGAGGGTCGCCGCCCAGCCCACCAGGAAGCCGATGTGCGGGTTGATCGCCTCCCTCGTGTACGTGTATGCCGAGCCGGCGAGCGGGAAGACCTTCACCATCTTGGAGTAGCTGAGCGCCGTGATCAGCACGGCGACGAGCACCACCAGATACGCCAGCGGGACGTGCCCGTGGGTGACGTCCGCGACGATCCCGAACGTGTCGAACACGGCGAGCGGCGCCATGTACGCCAGCCCGAGGAAGACGATGTGCCGGAGTTTGAGGGTGCGGCGGAGGCCGGGAGCGCCGTGCGTTCCCTGGGCGTGCGGCGCCTCCGCCGAGCGGGTCGGCGCGATTGACGGGTCGAGCTGGGACATGGGGGTTTCCTTCGCGACGGTGAGAGGAACGGATCAGTGGAGGTGGCCGGCGTGCGCCGCGTCGGCGGTTGCCGCCGAGCAGTGCGCGAGCCCGCCGTACACGGACGGGACGGCAGAGGCGGTGGCCGCGTCGTGCACGACCTCGCCTCCCACGATGGTGAGCGCGGCCTGCTGATCGAGCAGGCCGGACGGGTCTCCCTCGTGGGTGTACAGGTCGTCGGACCAGGCGACGACATCCGCCTTCGCTCCGACGCGGAGCACGCCGAGCTCCTGCTCGGCGTGCCAGGCCCAGGCGCCCTCGCGGGTGTACCCGCGGAGCGTGTCGTCGAGCGTGATCCGCTCACCGGGTGTCCAGGAGTCGCGGCCGTCGAGACCGGCGCGAGTGAGGGCGGAGTAGAAGCCGACCAGCGGGTCCATCTCCCCCACCTGCCAGTCGCTCGACAGCGCGACGTGTGCGCCGGATGCCATCAGCGACCGGATGCGCCAGGCGCGATCCCAGCGCTGCTCTCCGACGTTCTCCATCCAGGTGCCGGCGACGAGGTCGGGCGAGCAGTGCCGCGGCTGCATCGCCGCGGTGATGCCGAGCGCGGCGAACCGCGGGAGGTCGTCGGGGTGCAGGCACTCGACGTGCACGATGCCGTGCCGGCGGCCGACCGTGCCGTTCGTTCGCGCGGCGTGCTCGATCGCATCCAGTGCCAGCCGGATGCCGCCGTCGCCGGTGGCATGCGTGTGGGTCTGGAAGCCGAGCCTGTCGAGCTCGGTGACGATCCTGGTGAGCTCGCCCACCGGCGCGCTCGGGTTTCCGCGGTGGCCCGGCTGGTCGGCGTAGTCGTCGAGCATCCACGCGGTGTGCGGTTCGATGACGTCGTCGGCGTAGAGCTTCACCGGGCCGAAGCGGAGCCGTTCGTTCTGCGGCGCGGAGTCGACCGCTTCGCGCAGGTCGCGACGGAACGCGGCATCAGCGTCGATGGGGTGGAACAGAGCCGCGATCACGCGCGAGCTGAGCCTGCCCTCGGCGTGCGCCCTGGACAGCAGGTCGATCTCCGCGAGCGGAACCTGCGGCTCCACCACGGTGGTGATGCCGCTCGCGGTCGCGAGTGCGAGACTGCCGACGAGCTTGCGGTAGCGGCGCTCCGGCGAGTACATCGGGATGTCGCGCTGCAGTCCGGCGAGCCCGGCCGTCGTCATGGCGCTGGTGTAGAAGTCCGTGACCCAGCCGGTGGCCGTGCCATCGTCGCGGCGCTCCGGTCGCCCCCAGGGGATGTCCCCGCCGTCCGCGATCCCGAGGACGCGCATGGCCTTCTCGTCCAGCCACACCGAGTGCTGGTCATAGGTGGTGACGAAGATCGGCCGGTCGGTCAGCCCGGCGAGGTCGTCGGCGTTCGGACGGCGGCCGGCGACGATCGAGTAGACGGCGTTCTCCGCGCAAATCCAGTCGAGGTCTGGTCGGCTCGCGGCCAACTCCCGGATGCGCCGCCTCACTTCGTCGAGCGTGTCGGCGCCCTCCAGGGTGACCGCATCCTGATCGAAGCCGAGCAGCAGGTGGTTGTGGCTGTCGATGATGCCGGGGGTGACCGACGCACCGGCCAGATCCCTGGTCTCGGTGGCGTCCGGAGCGTCGTCGACGGAGCCGACATAGCTGATGCGTCCGCCCGTGATCCCGACCGCCTGCGCCCACGGTCGGGCGTCGTCGAACGTCCGCACGGACGCGTTGGTGAGGAGCAGGTCGGTCACGGATATCCCTCTCGGCGGTGAACTGGATTCATTCTTTGACGCTAGTGTCAAATAATTCCGAAAGTGTTTCACGGCGATCGGATAGTGTCAAGGAATGGCCAGACCGCGCAGACAGGAGGAACGCCGCGCCGACCTCGTGGAAGCGGCGCTCACCGCCGTCTCCGAGCACGGCCTGCGCTCCCTCTCCCTGGCCGACGTGGCTGAGAAAGCCGGCCTCACCCGCGGCGCGATCCTCTACTACTACGAAGACCTCGACGCCCTCCTCGTCGAAGCGCACCGCGCCGGCCTCGAACGCTTCTGCGACCACCGCGACGCGGTCGTCGCCGCCATCGCCGAACCCGAACTGCAGCTCGCCGCCGCCATCCGGGAAGGCCTGCCGAGCGGCCCCGACGACGCCCTGATGCGCCTGCTTTACGAGTTCGACGTGCTCGCCGGAACGTCGAAACTGCACGACGACCTGGTCGAGCGGATGTACCTGCGCCAGCTCGCGACATACACGGCGATCCTGGAGCGCGGCACCGCCTCCGGTGCCTTCGCGCCCCGCCTGGACGTGCCGACCTTGGCGATGAACCTGGTGGCCCTGGAAGACGCATACGGCCTGCACATCGTGGCAGGAAACAGCCTGATCACGGTGCAATCCGCGGAGGCCGCGATGACGGCGGCGGCGAACGGGCTGGGAGCGCCGACGCAGGTGGGGTGAGCGCTAGTCCCGGTTACGAGCCTGCCCGTGCGCGTCGAGCCAGCCGGCTCGCGTGAGCACCTCGCTCGCGACCTCGCCGACCGAGCGGCCATCCGTGGTGACGCGCGCGACAGTCCCATCCGCACCATCCAGCCGCTGCGCCGCGCGGTTGCTGCGGTCGATGTGCTCCTCCAGCGCGCTGCCGATCTCCCGCTGCCCGAGTCGCTGCGCCGCCGTCGCGTCGGTCGCCGTCAGCAGCACGGCGAACGGACGGACTCTGCCGCCGAGCGCAGCGATCAGCGGCGACAGCTGCAGCACACTGACGGTGTTGGTGAAGATCAGCCGCGAGTACCCGATGGCGCGGTAGTTCTTCCACATCGCAGCCAGGTTCTGTTCAGCCAGGTCGATGCCGTCCCGCCACGGCTCCGGATGCGCCTGGTCCAGGTTGTCGCCCTCGATCACGGCGTGACGGAGGTCGGCGCGCGCCAGGATGTGCGAGGCCTCGGCGGCGACCGACGACTTGCCGACGCCGCTGCGTCCGCCGATGAAGATGACGTCGGTGGGAAGGTCAGGCTGCATCCGACCATCTTGGCGCAGCCGCGTTCGACTGCGGATGAAACGAGCCGCGGTCCGTTGAAGTGGAGGATTCAGGAAATCGAACCTGACCAGGGCGCCCCGATAGGCGCATCCCCCGTACAGCCACCATTCAAACAGATCATGGCGCCTCCGGCCAGGAGACTCCCCGACCTCCCAGTTACGAGATCACCTTCGCGCGACTCGCCAGCGTCCCGAAGACGAACTGCGCCGCGATCACCACCACCAGGATGCCGACGGCGGGCGCCCAGCTCCCGGTCACGTCGTGCGCCAGGCCGATCCCGATCGGTCCCGCCGCCGCGAGGAGGTAGCCGACGCCCTGCGCCATCCCGGACAGCCGCGCCGCCTGATCGTGGTGCGCGGTCCTGAGCCCGAACAGGGAGAGGGCGAGAACGATGGATGCGCCACCGCCGACTCCGAGCAGGCACGCCCAGACCACCGACCAGCCCGGCAGGAGGAGGACGCCGACGAGCCCCAGCCCGGTGAGCGTCGCCGAGACGACGACCACAGGGCGCTGATCTCTCCAGCGATGGATGAGCGCCGCCGTCCCGAGGCTGCCGACGATGCCGAGACCGTTCAGCAGGAACTGGTGGAAGCCTGCTGCCGCGGCACTCGTCCCCGCCGCCTGCTCGATCGAGGGCAACCAGGTGATGAGGCTGTAGAAAACCGTGGACTGGAGGCCCATGAAGAGGGTGACCTGCCAGCCGAGCGCGGTGCCCCACGGCGACCGGTGGCGCAGCTCCGGCGCGGCCGCCGCCCGCGGCCCCGAGTCCCGCCGCGGCGACCGGAGCTGCGGCGCGAACACCGCGAGCGCGATCAACGCCAGCCCCGCCCAGATGCCGAGCGAGAGTCTCCAGCCGTCCTGCGCGATCCCGGAGATCGGGACCGCCACACCCGCTGCGGTCGCGGCGGCGACCGACTGCGCCGCCGAGTAGATGCCGGTGATCTGTCCGATCCGCGCCGGGTAGTCCCGCTTGACGAGCGACGGGAGCGCGACGTTCATGACGGCGATGGCGACGCCGAGCAGTGCGGTGCCGATCCAGAGCCCCGGCAGCCACGGAAGCGAACGGACGACGATGGCGACGGCGAGCACGGCCAGCGCCAGTCCGAGCACCCGCTCCAGTCCGATCCGCCTGGCGAGCCAGGGGCTGACGGGCGAGATGAGCGCGAAGGCCACCAGCGGAATGCTGATGAGGATCGACGCGGTGAACGCGCTGAGCTGGAGGGAGTCGCGCACCTGGTCGAGGACGGGCCCGACGCTGGTGATGCTCGCCCGCAGGTTCGCCGCGATCAGCAGCAGTCCGACGAGCAGGAGCGCGCCCCTGACCCTGGGTGAGCGGATGGCGGGAACGGCGGCGGTCGGCTGGGTGGTCATGCGCGATCCCCCGCAGCCGGCAGACGGTGGGCTTCGGCGACGAGGTCGGCCGCGATCCGCTCGGCGGCCACCGGGTCGCCGTCGACGATCGCCTCGAGGAGGCGTTCGTGCGCGTCGTTGAGCGGTTGGATGCTGCGCATGAACGCGGCGAAGTCTCCCGCTGTCGGCGTCACGAACATCATGTGCGCTTCGATTTCGTGCAAGCTGCCGTACAGCTCGGAGATCAGAGCGTTGCCGGAGGCTGCGACGACAGCCCGGTGGAACGCGAGGTCGGCCGCGACGTGCTCGGCGGCGTCTGTGGCGTGGTTCCGCCGGTCGAGGGCCGCCCGCATGGCAGCGAGGTCATCCTTCGTGGCGCGGGTGGCCGCGGCGGACGCGCCGAACGTCTCCAGCAGCGACCGCGTCTCGACGACGTCGTCGGACCGACCGCGCTCCGCCCGCCGGAACAGCGCAGGCCCGAGTTCGCTGTCCGCCCGGACATACGTGCCGTCGCCCGCGCGCGAGCTCAGCAGGCCGGAGTGGACGAGCGCCCTGGTCGCCTCGCGCACACTGTTGCGGCTGACGCCGAACTGTTCGGCGAGCTCGTTCTCCGTCGGAAGCCGCGACCCGACGGGCATCCTGCCCTCGGAGATGCTGTCGCGCAGGCTGGAGGCGATCTGCTCCGACACGGGGATGTTCTTGACGACCTGACTCATAGCTCCAGCATAGAGCCAAATGTCCGACATTTGGAAAATGCGAACTCGATGGAACCAACCGAGGAATGGCGGACATCTCCTTGAAGGCGCGACGTTCAAGCACGAACGACGGCCGAATCGAAAACCGAAATGGAGAAAAGATGTCAGCAAGGAGCACGCTTGCCAAAATGGCGGCAGCTGTTGGGGGAATTGCGGTAGTAGGCGTGATCGCGTTGGGGCCGACGGGAGCCGCCTTCGCGAGCGGGAATGGCTGCGCGATATCGCACGGTGCCGGGGGTACGACATGTCTGGCGGTCGTCGGCAGCGGGGCGACAGTGAACAGCGTTCGCGTCAGTCACGGCGACGGAGGTCAGTTCATCGACTACTGCGGGTTCCAATCAAAAGCGTGGGGAACGCTCTCAAGCGGGAGCGCGTACTCCTCGACGTTCGGCTACACCAGTGGGTGCACTGTCGCACCCTTCTATAACGACAAGACCATCAACCAGAATTTCAAGCTCCACACCAACATCGCTGGGCAGTCCTATCACGATGGCAGCTGGGCTCCCGGTGTGCCGACCGTAGCCATTCAGTAGCGAACAGGTGGCCGGACTATCGTCCGGCCACCTCGCGAACGTCCGCCGAGACCAGAAAGAGAAGCAGTGACAACCAAATTCAAGTCCCTAGTGTCGGCACTTGTCGTCACCAGCGCTGCAGCCCTGCTATTCAGTGGGTGCGCGGAAACGCCGGAGCCGGAGCCGAGCCTCGACATCGCAGCGATCCGCGCTAGCGCTCCGCCCTTCCAACAGGACATTCTCGCCGATGGGACAGTGACCGCCGCTGAGTACGAAAAGGCCGTCCTGGCTCAACGCCAGTGCGTCATCGACGCCGGAGCGAATGCGGGAGAGGTCACCAAGACGGGGAACAACGAGCTCACGTTCGACTACGACGTCACAGCTGACACGCAAGGCGAGGTTGCCTCCGTAAATGGCGAAGCAGAGAAGTGCCTGCCCGCCTATCTCGCCGATGTGGGCAAAGTGTGGGCCTTCCAGCAACTCCTTAGCCCCCAGGAACGAGCGGACCAGAAGGCCGACGTCGCCGCGTGTCTATCCGCGGCGGGAATCAAAATCTCGGGTTCGGCGACAGTCAAAGAGATCTATGCAGCCGTCTCCAACGAGGAGAACGCTGCGAAGGCCGGTGCCTGCGTGCACAAGTACCCCGCATTCTTCTCGGTCGCACCCTCGTCGGGAGATCATGAGCACTAGAACGAGGGCTCGCTCTGGGCGCGTCCGCACTTCGCGTGGTTTGGCACTCGTGCTCGCGCTTACCTCCCTGCCGGTGATTGCACTCGCTGCAGGCGTCGTCGTTGCCTCTCTTCCATACCCCGAGATCGAGCCGCGGTCGAGTGAAGTGCTGGCGAGCGTCCACTCCGAGAGGTTCTCCGACGCAGTAGCCGTGGACCTCAATGTCGCGTGGGCGGACGGGGCAACGCTCGCGTCGCCGTCGTGGTCGGGCATGGTAACGGCGGTGACTCAGCCGTTGCCGTCGCCGATCGTCTCCGGAACTCCTATCGTGCAAATCGACGGCGTCTGGCGGATCGCCGCCAGAACGACAAGTCCGTTCTACCGTCCTCTGGGTGTCGCGGCTTCCGGGTCAGACGTCCGGGACCTCAACGCCCTGTTGACGCAGCTCGATTTGCCGTCGACGAATGGTGACACATTCGGGATCGCAACACTTCGTGGGGTTCGTGGACTGGCTAAGCGATTGGGCTTGCCCGATGCGAATGTCGATCTGTTCGATCCGGCGTGGACGATTTGGCTTCCCGCCGACTCGTTCGCTGCTGCATCGGTCACGGCGGTCGTCGGAGCGCCGGCACCAGGTACGGGGACACCAATAGCGCAGGGCAGCCCCCGAGCGACGAAAGCGTCGCTGAGCGCTGAGGGTCAGATACTTCCGGATACCTCCTCGGCCGACTGGCAGATCGTCCTGGGCACCCTGAAGGTGCCGTATGCGCATTCGGCCGACAAGCCACTGAGCGACCTCACCTTGCTGAACCCTCTCGCCGCCGACAAGCCGGAGAAGCTACGTGCGACGCTGGAACGGGTGTCACCGATCGATGCATGGACGGTCCCTGCGAGCGCGGTCTTCACCGACGATCATGGACGAACGTGCGTGATCGCCCGAAAGACGGCTAACGCGCCCCGGCAGTGGACTCCGGAACCCGTGAGGGTCGTCGGCGGCGATATCGGACGCACCAGAGTCCTCGGGCTCTCGAAAGGAATTGATCGCGTCGTGTCCAACCCTGATGAATTTGCGCAGGGCAGGGAATGCAGTTAGCTCTCGACGAGGTGGGCTTTCGCTACCCTGGATCCGATCGGTGGCTTTTCGGCCCGCTGTCTCATGAGTTCAGATCCGGGACCTTGACGGCGTTGGTCGGCCCCTCTGGCTCTGGCAAATCAACGCTGCTGAACGTGATCGGGGGCCTGTCTCCCGCAAGCACAGGGAACGTGAGCTTCAACGAGGAGATGAACGCGGCCACGCGAGACTCGTACTTCTCGTGGATCCTGCAAACGAACACGGTCTTTGCCGGCCGGACGGCGATCGACAACGTGGCTATCGTACTCGTGGCCCAGGGACTTGACTTCGCCACTGCACGTCCTCGGGCGGAGCACGCGCTGGACCTACTCGGGCTCGCGGACCGGGCGGCATCACCTGTGGCGGATTTGTCTGGCGGCGAGGTACAGCGAGTGACGATCGCCCGTTGTCTCCTTGCGAACGCACCGATCATCCTCGCCGATGAGCCGACTGGCCAACTCGACCGCTTCAACACGGAAACCGTTGTCGATGCGCTGGTGACGGCATCGACCAGTGACAAGATCCTCGTGATCGCCACACACGATCCGTCTGTCGCCGAACGCTGCGACATCGTGGTGGAGCTCGCCGACGGTGTCGCTCTGACGCGACCAGGTATCGAGGCTCCTTCCCGGCGAGGGGCATCATGAATCTCGCCGACGCATTTCACGAAGCTTGGCTCTCCGCCAGCTGCCGGCCGTGGCGTCTTCTGTTCATTGTCGGATCTCTCACCGCCCTACTGTTCGGTGCGGTCGTCCCCGAGGTCCTGGCAGCTGAGCGCGCATCGCGAGAGGCCGTTCAGGAACAGGCGGCGGGTTCGAACGTCATGGTCATCACCTCAGGCAATGGCTCACTGGACGCGGGGAGCTGTCTCGCTCTCACCAGCAATGCGGCGGTGCTGGCGGTCGGCGGCCTCATAAATCGCACTATCTCGGCTGCGCAATCGGCACCTGGAGTGGTGGTCCAGCGTGCGACCGTCAGCCCTGGGTACATCGATGTTCTGGCACCCTCCCGTGCCAATCGTCCTGGGGGTGTGTATCTCGGTTCCGCGATCGCGGCAGAGGTCTCGCATACGGTCGGCTCGACGATCAAGTTCACCGATGGCGTGGAAGGAAGGATCGGCGGAGTCTTAGGTAATTTCAGGGACGACAGCCGCACTCGTTGGATCTTTGTCGTCCAGGCTCCGACACAACGGATCCAGGAATGCTGGCTGGAGGCGGCTCCCGGTGAAGCAACAGAAGTGCGTGGGCTCCTCCCGAGCGCGTTCAGTTCAGACTCCGCGTTCCGCATTCAGACGATCCGGTCGAACAACGAAAAGGGGATTCAGGATGCGTGGCGATCCAGGCCCACGCAGTGGCTCGGCGCTGCAACCGGCGGTATCGCAGCTCTTTTCGTTGGGTTCGTCATCTGGGCACGACGTAGCGAGTACGCCCTGTACACGATCATCGGGTTCACTCGAACGGATGTGGCGGTCCTAGCGTGGCTGGAACAGTACTTCTGGCTGACACCTGCCGTGACCATTGCGAGTGTCTCCGCATCCGCGCTGTTGTCTTGGGTGGGAGGCTGGTCGGTACTCGGCGTCCGCGTAGCCGCGACTCAGCTCCTGTTGGCGTTCGCAGTAGCAGCGATCGCGACACTCTTCACCGCTGTGACGGTGTCGCGGGGTGATATGGGAAGGGCCGTTCGCGATCGCGGTTGAAAGTCGACGTTCACAAAAAACAGGAAGAGGGAAGCAATTGCAATCAGAAGATATCGAGACCGCGTCTCCGTCGGAAGGGCGAGCGGTAGCGCTCACCGCCCTCGTACTCGGGCTCATCGTTCCTCCCGTTGGAATCATCCTTGGGTTCATCGTGCTGGCCAGACGGCCTTCGGGCGCTACACGCCGATTGGCCGTTTCCGGGATCGTCCTCGGGTTCGTGGTCATTCTCGCCTACGCTCTGGCGCTTTTCAGCCCTGCACTTTTCGCTCTGACGACCTGAGGTCCCGAGTCGCATCATCACCTCTTTGGGGGCGACTCGGGAACCACGGGTGCAGTGGCGGACATAACGCGTGTGAGTCCCAGCGTCCGCTGCGACCCTAACGTGGCCGCCCGGCCCCAAGATCACCCGAGGTAAACGATGCGTTTTGTTCTCCCCCTTGCACTTGCGACCGCGTTCGCGATAAGCCCGTCACTCGCTGTCGAGCCGATCCCTTCGGTCTCCGCCGAATACTGCGCGGTGCGCATCGAGCCGATCGGCTCTGAGCAGCCGCCGGCCATGCCGGCGTGTTTCACGACGCAAGCCGAGGTCGACAGCTATCTCGGGGCGATCACAGCGCCTCACCCTGGCGCCCGTTCCGCGGCCTCGTCCGTGGTCCTCGGCACGATGTACAAGGATGCGAACTATGGGGGCGCCAGCTATTCGTTCTACGGGTCCGGCTCCTGCGCCGGCGTCACGTACGGATTCCCGAGTCTCTCGTCGGACTGGCAGAACTCGATCAGCAGCGCGAAGGCCTCGGCGTCGTGCTGGGTGACCCTTTACGACGCTCCGTCCTACGGCGGCCAGCGGTACAACTGCTCGCCGACGTGCGCCAGCCTTCCGACGTTCAACGACCGGACGAAATCACTGGTCTTCCGGCCCGCGGGAACGGTTGGCTGAGTCAGCCGGTCTTCTCCGGGGCGAGCCCTACTGCTTGGCAGACGCCGGGCCGCCCCGGCACGACTGCCGCGGTTCCGTCGTTCATGACGCAGACCTGTAGTTCTGACGGGACCTGTCCGGGCGCGCTGGTTGCCGCGAGGGGGTCGTGATCCTTGGCGAACACTCCTTGGCGCCACATCGTCCGGCAGAGTTCGAGCGCGTTCTCAACGCGCCCTCCGCCCGATTCGGGGTCGTACATCGTCGCTCCGGACATGTCGAATTCGCCGTTGACGCCCCTCTCTGCGGACGCGAAGCAGTACACGCCGTTCGTGTTCGTGACGTGCTGGGCGGACACGACCGCTGTCGCAGCGGTCGCGACACCCCCGATGGCGAGTATCCCGACGCCGCCCCAGATTGCGAATCGTCGCCGGAGTCTGCGTCGCGTCTGTTCGGGTCCGGTCCGGACCTGCATGACGAGTGCGTCTCGGATGGCGTCGGTGCGAACTGTCGTCATGTTCGGCATGTCGTCGCTATCGTATGCGGGGGTCACAGGGGCGCTCCGTCCAGCCGGGCGGCGAACTCGGTCGGTGCGCCGTGTGTAAGTAGTCGCTGTCGGACCTTCTCCCTGGCACGGTGCAATTTCGACTTCACGGTGCCTACTGGAATATCCAGCACGGCAGCGACGGTTGCAATCGGGAGTTCTTCGACGATGCAAAGGTCGAGGATTGTCCGCTCCTGAAGTTTCAGCTGAGACATCGTCGCGCGGATGGCGATCAATTGAGCGTCCCGGTCGAGGCGATCGAGCACCCCGTCGGAGTGATCAGGTTCTTGCTCGGACGCTGGCAGTGCCGCGAGAAGACGGCTGTACCGTCGTGCCGTTCGAGCCTGGTTCATCAACACGAAGTTGGTGACCGTCAACAACCACGGCAGGAGGGACCCATCGACAATGCGAACCTTCGCTCTGCTTCGCCACGCTTCCAGAAAGACCAGGGCAACGACATCTTCAGCGTCAGCTACCTGGCGGACGTGTGCGTACGCCTTCCGGAACACACGCTTGCGGTGCCTGTCGAACAGAACCGCGAAAGAACGTTCGGTGCCAGAGGAAGCTTCCAGCCACAGCGCGGCGTCAGCCATCTCCCCCGTGTCGTGCAACCCCACCCCCCGTTCGCGAACGAAGCCGAGACTAACACGGTGGGCAATGGGGCCGGTGGAACTCTGGCTTGGTGAACGCCCGTGGCGTGAAGGCGAGAACCAGCATCCGGTGGCTGTTGCGTCAGATCTCGACGTCGCTGCCCATCGTGACGGTCCGGAGAGCCGGCAGACCGAAGCGCGCGGCGGGGTCCGCGGCGTTGTGGGCGAGCGCGACGAACAGCGAGCGACGCCACCGGACCATGCTGGTCGTCCGGGTGGTCCGGATCGCTCCGCGGGAGATGAAGTATGAGGCGTCCGCGAAGTCGCGCGCACGGAGCGGGAGCACGCCCGCGTAACAGGCGGCGCGGAGTGCACGTGGGATGTCCGGCTTGTCCGAGAAGCCGAACCTGATGCTCAGGTGCTCGATGCCGTCATCCGCGTAGCCGAGGTCGTCGTAAGCGAACGACTCCCGGCGCGTCACGTGCGGCACCGGAGCCGTGGTCACGGACACGATGATGACATTCTCGTGCAGGACGTGGTTGTGCTCCACGTTCGCCCGGAGGGCGAGCGGCGTGCTGTCCTTGTTCGGGTGCGGGAAGATCGCGATGCCCGGCACACGCGGCAGGTTCTTCTTGCGCACGTCCTCGATGAACTCTTCGAGGGAGCCTTCCTTCTTCTTCCTGTCCTCCTGGACCAGCTGCCTGCCGCGGCGCCACGTCGTCATGATCAGGATGACCACTGCCGCGATGAGGAGCGGCACCCAGCCGCCGTTGACGATCTTCGAGAGGTTGCCCGCAAGGAACGCCAGCTCAAGGCCGCCGAAGACGATGGCCGCCGCTGCCATCTTCCACGGACCCCAGCCCCACAACGGCCGAGCGACCAGCACGAGCAGCAGGGTGTCGACGACGAGGGCGCCGGTGACAGAGATCCCGTACGCCGTGGACAGCCGGTCGGACGACCCGAAGGCGAGCATCACGGCCATCACCCCGATGAACAGCAGCGCGTTGATCGCCGGCATGTAGATCTGGCCGCCCTCGCGCTTCGAGGTCTGCCGCACTGTGAGCGGCGGTAGCAGGCCCAGCTGCACCGCCTGCCTGGACAGGGAGAACGCCCCCGAGATGACGGCCTGGCTGGCGATCACAGTCGCGGCCGTCGCCAGGATGACGACGGGAAGCCTGCCCCACTCCGGGATCAGGAGGAAGAACGGGTTGGACTTCGCTTCCGGATGATGCAGGATCAGCGCGGCCTGGCCGAGGTAGTTGATCGTGAGCGCGGGGAACACCAGGAAGAACCACGAACGGCGGATCGGCGAACGCCCGAAGTGCCCCATGTCGGCGTAGAGGGCCTCCGCCCCGGTGATGACCAGGACGACGGCGCCCAGCGCGATGAACGAGATCGAGGGATGCGAGAAGATGAAGACCACCGCATACGTCGGCGACAGACCGAGCAGCATCGACGGATACTGGATGACCATTCCGAGCCCGGCCGCAGCGAGCACGACGAACCACAGCACCATGATCGGACCGAACAGCACGCCGACCCGGCCGGTCCCATACCGCTGGACCAGGAACAGCCCGACCAGGATCACCGCCGCGATCGGGATGACGAGGTGCGAGATCGCCGGCACCGTGACGTGCAAACCTTCGACGGCGGACAGAACACTGATCGCGGGCGTGATGATCGAGTCGCCGTAGAACAGGGAGACCCCCACGATGCCGATCACGAGCAGGATCCCGGCCTTCCCTGCGTGCTTCGCGTACAGACGCTGCGCCAGCGCGGCCAGCGCCATGACGCCGCCCTCTCCGTCGTTGTCCGCCCGCATCAGGATGCCCAGGTATTTGATCGAGACGATGATCGTGATGCTCCAGAACATCAACGAGATGACGCCGAGCACGTCACTCTCGGTGGCGCGCACCGCCCCGCCGTCGAGGAGGAAGACCGTCTTCAGGGCGTAGAGCGGGCTCGTCCCGATATCGCCGAACACGACGCCGAGGGCGGCGATGGAGACCGCGATCAGCGGACCGCGCCCGTGACCGGCACTGCCTCCCGCGCTCCGGCCGGCGCTGCCGGGCGGAGTGGGACGATCCGGGTGCGCGGCGTCAGCGCCGCCCCGCCGTGTGGGATGCGCCCGGGTCATCGTGACCTGCGGAACCGCGAGCGGAAAACCCAGCTACCTTGCATGAGCGCAACGGTACCCCTGCCCACTGGGATGCTTTCGTGAATTCAGTGACGCCACGCCACTATTCGACGCCGAGACGCAGACCGTCGAGCACGAGGGTGATGACATCGTCGGCCTCTGCCCGCCAGTCCGGCCGGTCCTGAGCCGCACTGATTCCGTGGAGCGCCATCATCACCGCCCCGGCAGGGACGTCGTCGCGGATTGCGCCCTCGGTCACGGCGGCCGACATCAGCGCGGCGACCGCATCATCCAGCTCGTGCCCGGTCCGCGCCAGGTCGCTGGGAGCCGTGGCGATGAGCGCGGCGAGTCTGCGGGCGAGGCGCTGGTGGGCGTCGATGTGTTCCACCATGCGGCGCAGGAAGGTCGCCAGCGCCTCCCCTGCTGGCAGCGTGGTCTGCAGTTCGCGTGCCAGATCGCACAGGGTTGCGGTCTCCTGCTGGAGAACGGCGATAGCCAGCGCCTCCCTGGAGGGGAAGTGGCGGTACAGGGTGCCGGTGCCCACACCGGCCAGACGGGCGAAGTCGTCGAAGCGCAGGTCCTCGTCTCCCGCGTCGAAGATGTCCCTGGCGCGCGCCACCAGGGCATCGCGATTGCGCCGGGCGTCAGCGCGCAACGGCTTGGGGCTGGTCATCCGTTGCCTCCTGACCCCTCGTTTGACAAGTGGAGATAATCTCCATATCTTCATTACCGGAGATCATCTCCACTTAGAACGCTATCAGGTGGATCCCCTCTCGCGTCGGCCGACGGCTGACCCGCAACAGAATGGACGTGCGACATGAAGATCCTGATGTTCGGGCGGGGTGCGATCGCCACCATTTACGGCTGGGCGCTGGAGCAGGCCGGGCACGAGGTCGAGTTCTACGTCCGGCCTGGGCGCGCCGCGTCATACGGGGAGGCGATCGAGCTCGATCTCCTCGACGCACGGCGACGCGTGTGGGGCCAGCGGATCGTCCAGACCTGGCCGGTGCGCTACCGAGAGGAACTGGAGCCGGACCACGACTTCGACCTCATCGTGCTGAGCGTGGGGCACCACCGTCTCACGGAAGCCGCGCAGTTCCTCACCCCGCGCATCGGCCGCGCCACCGTCCTCCTGTTCGGCAACGTCTGGGCCGAGCCACTGGATGCGATCGGCGACCTTCCGCCCGACCGGCTCGCCTGGGGCTTTCCCGGCGCAGGCGGGAGTTTCGGCACGGATGGCGTGTTTCGCGGAGGACTGGCGCCGCGGACCGTCTTCGGCACGCTCGCCACAGCACCCACCGAACGAGAGCTGGCGGTGCGCCGGGCTTTCCGCGACGCCGGGCTCCCACACGCGGAACACGCCGATTTCCGGGGCTGGCTGTGGATCCACTTCATCGCAGACGCGGGCATCCACGCCCAAGGACTCCGACTCGGCACCCTCTCCGAACTGGCTGGATCACGGCACGACCTTCGCGAGGCGCTGCTGGCCACCCGCGAGCTCCTCCCCCTCCTTCGCGCCCGCGGCCTCGACCTGCGGCGGCACCGCGGCGGCGCGCTGCTCTACCGCGCACCTGTGTGGCTGACTTCGTCCCTTTTCGCGTGGGCGACGCGCCGCGTCCCGCTGGCAAGCCGCGCGCTCGAGGTGCACGACGACCCGGAGGCGGAGGAACCCCGCGCGATCTGCCGCGACACCCTGGCGGAAGCGCGGCGCCTGGGCGTCGCGGCGCCGCGCCTTGAGGCGGCGGAGACGTACTTCGCCAGGAGGTGACGGGCGCGCGTCCACTCAGCCGATCGTGGTGAGCACCCCGCCGTCTGCGCGCAGGGTCGCCCCGTTCGTGGCCGAGGAGAGGGGGCTGGCGAGATAGGCGACGAGACTGGCGATCTCCCGTGGCTCGATGAACCGCTGAATGAGCGAGGTGGGGCGCACCAGCCTCGCTGCCAGCTCCTCCGGGGAGATCGCCTGGGCGGCCGCGATCTGCGCGACCACCCCCGCGACGCCGTCCGAATACGTCGGGCCTCCGAGAACGGTGTTCACCGTGACTGCTGTGCCGCGGGTGAGCTTCGCAAGCCCGTTGCTCACCGCGAGGGAGGCGGCTTTGGTCGCGCCGTACGGGATCATGTCGGCAGGCACGTCGACCGCCGATTCGGTTCCGATGAAGATGATCCGCCCCCATCCCTTGTCGAGCATCGGCGGGAGAAGACGCCGCGACAGCCGGACACCGCTCATCACGTTGACCTCGAAGTATCGCGCCCACTCGGCGTCCTCGAACTCGGTGAACCGTGCGACGTCGAAGGTCCCGACGTTGTTGACGAGAACATCCACCTCACCGAGTTCGTCGAGAAGGGATTCGGCCTGATCCGCGTCAGCGAGGTCGGCCACTATCCCGGACACCGTTCCGTGCGGAACGGCGGCACGAAGCCGTTCGACCGCTGCCGCGACGCCCTGTTCCCGCCGGCCGTTGACGATCACCGTGGCGCCTTCCACCAGGCACATCTCCGCGATCGCATACCCGATGCCCTGCGTCGATCCGCTGACGAACACCTTCGTGCCGGTGAGTTGAAGATCCATGTCCTTCTGCCTTTCCGGCCGCTTGTCGCGGCGCAGATTACTTTCCTTGGAAAGTCAAACGTAGAACGATTTACTTTCCCAAGCAAGTCAACCTAGGCTGGGGGTATGACGGCACAGCACTCCCCCGAGGCGTTCGATCACGACGAACTGGAGACGTGGTCGGCGCTCGCCACCCTCCTCGAGTGGCTACCGGCGACACTGGATGCGCAACTCAAGCGGGACTCGGGCATCAGCCATTTCGACTTCGGGATCCTGTTCGCCCTGTCCCAAGCGGACCACGGGACTCTCCGCATGAGCGACCTCGCGGACTTCGCGAACAGCACCCTCTCCCGCCTCTCCCGGGCCGTCGGCAGACTCGAAAGCGAGGGCTGGGTGCACCGCGCCCCCGACCCGGCAGACGGCCGGATCACCCTGGCGACTCTCACCGAACAGGGCCATTCGGCCGTCATCGACGCGACGCCCGGACATGTCCGGTTGGTGCGAAGCGTCGTCTTCGACGCGCTGACCCCTGCTCAGACTCGACAACTGCTCGCGATCAGCCGACGGATCACCGGCGCGATCCGCGCGCAGGAAGGCTGGAAGCCCGCCTGAGACGGGTGGTCACTCGCTGTCCGACCGGGTACCGACGCCCGCGGTAGGAGGGGTTCGTCCGACCATTCGCCGCCGCACGCTCCACACAGTCTGCGACATCCTGACCAGTCACGACCGTTCGCGCACTGCTGTGACGCGGAGATCGGCGTGCCACAAGCTCGCTCGCTGGAACCAGAGGGTGAGCGTTCCGAAAATGAGCACTGCCGCCAACGGGGGCCAGACGGTCCTCATGACAGATGTCCAGTAGAACGCCGACGCACTCACCTGCCTGCGGATACCGCGATTCTCCAGGTAGGTGGCGCCGTTGATGTCCAGCAGGGTCGGCGTCCCATGAACAACGAGTGCGCACACAACGAAGATCGCAAGTCCCAACCCGATAGCTAGGCAACCACCAACGACGATCCGCCCCGGGGCAGTCCGCAGATAGTCCCCCGTGTACCGCGCCGCGTTCTTCTGCTGTCGAGCAAATCGTCGCTTGCCTTCAAGCGGAAGGACGATCATCGAGGCCGCAAGAGTCACCCACTGGGTGACGAACACGACAGCGGTCGCGCCAAAAAGCCAACCGGCTGACGGAAGGGCCGCCGCAATCAGGATCATTGCGAGGCTCGCGAACAGGGTCAGCGTCTGCAAGCAGACAAGGACGCGAAGGACACCCATGTGGCCGGCGGTCACAATGTTCGTCTCGCTCGTCACAGCTCACCCCGGAACACTGCGTCGTTCATATCCGATCGCCAATCTCTGCGCACACCCGGCCAGTCCGAGCAAAAGCGTTGCAGTTGCAACACCCGCCACAAACCTGGACTTCACGCCTGACCCCAAGGCCGCATTTCCCCGTCTTCAGGATTAGCGAATCCATGATGCTCAGGCAACCCCGCAAACAGGACACAAACGACTCATCGGACAAGATCTGCTCCGCGGGCCGCGTGCCCTTCTGCTGTGCTTGGAACCGACACCGATTGGCTGGACATTACAGGGTATGAACGCCGAACCGACCGACCTCGACCTGCTCAAGCAGGCCAGCGCCGGCAACGGCGATGCGTTCGCCCGGCTATTCCGCCGTCACCGCGACCGGGTGTTTCGACACACGCTGCGGTTGGCCAGCACTCCCTCTGACGCGGAGGACCTGGTCGCCCTGGCCTTCGCCGAGGTCTGGCGCAAGCGAAACCACATCCGCTCGGACGACTCATCCATCCTCCCGTGGCTGCTCGTCACCGCGTCGAACCTGGCGCGAAACAACGTGCGAGCGTTCCGACGGCACCAGGCACTCCTTGCCAAGATGCCCGCACCGGAGCCGATCGCTGACCACAGCAGCGACGTCTTGGATCGCCTCCAGCACGACGACATCGCTGCCAGGGTCCGGGACTCGTTCGAACGACTCAACGACCGTGACCGCGAGATCTTGAGCCTGTGCGTCCTGGAAGAACTGACCACCCAGCAGGTCGCCGATCTTCTCCGTGTGCCAACCGGCACAGTGAAATCCCGGCTCTCCCGGGCGCGGAGCCGCCTCGCGGCATTCGTCTCGATCGACCTCTCCGCCGAAGAGATCAGGAGCATGCAATGACCGTCATCTTCGATCCGAAACGCAGCGCAGCGCTCGAAGCAGCCCTCGCTGCCCAGGTCCGATTCGACACCGATCCCGCACAGGTCCGTCGCGTCCACCGCCGGCGATGGGTTCTCGGCGGAGCCGTCACTGCTGGTGCGGCGCTCAGCGTCGCTGCCTCGGCGGTCGTCATCGGTCTTCCCGGATGGACTGCGCTTCCCAGCACGCACCCGAGCGCCTCGCCCTCGTACGGTCCGGTTCCCAACTGGCCGAAGAATGCCAACGGACAAACCTATGGTGCACAAGGCTCCAGCCCCATCGCGCCCGACCTCCTCGAAGTGCAGGGCGAAGACGCGACCGGGACACCGGTGAACGGCTACGTGTTCAGCCGGGATCTCACCCGCGCTGAGAACGGGGGTCCGAAACCGACGTCGCCGGCTCAAGCACTGAAACAGCAAGAGGAGCGCCTGAAGAACTATCCGAACGGGCAATGGCTTCCCGTCTATAAGAGCGACGGCGAGACCACGATCGGACGTTTCCTCGTCGGATCAGGGAACTGAGATTCAGCTGGTCTCGGCCGGAGTCGGTTCGCCGAGCGAGAGCATGAGCCGGTTGGCCCAGTTGAAGAAGGCCGCGCCGTTGATCGCGTCGATGATCGCCAGGTCGTCGACCCCGCCTCCCGAAGCTGTTGCACGTTCCCCGGGCCGAACGCATCCGGGATCACGGTGAGCGCGACCGACGCGTCGATGACGGCGCGCCACTGCGGGTCGTCCTGCTGCCCGGCCGGACCGTCATCGAGCAGGCGCTGCACGTCGTCCGGCCGCTTGGACTTGTGCGTGGCGAACCGGGAGTGGACCGACGCGCAGAAGATGCAGCCGTTGGTGCGGGACGCACTGGCGGCCGAGAGCTCGCGCAGGGCGCGGGAGAGGCCACCCTTCTCGTTGTAGAAGATGTCGTTATCGGTGCGGGTGCGGGCACCCAGGATGTCGGGGTCGCGCACGAGCAGCCGGAAGTACGGGCTGTTCGCCCGCCCCTTGTCGACGAGCCCCTCATAGTGGCGCTCGGTCAGCTCGTCGAGCGGCAGCGGCTCCAGCCATGCCTCCCAGCCGAGTTCTGCCTGGGTGAAGGCGTTGGGCACCTCGAAGTCGTGCCGGATGACGGTGTCGCTCATGCGAGCTCTCCTTTCAGGACGGTGAGTCCCGCGACGACGCGGAGCTGGAAGCTGAGGAACGCGACGAGTTGGGACAGGGTGACAATGCCGGTCGTGGACCAGCCTGCGTCGAGTAGCACCTGCAGGGCATCGGCCGACGAGTCCCGCGGCCGGTAGACGAGCAGATGGGTGTGGGCCAAAGCGGCAGCGAGGCGCTCGCCGACCGCTGCGGTCAGCGCGGAGTCGGGGGCCCACAACAGGCCTGCGACGTTCTCGACTGTCAGCGGCCCTGCAGGGTAGTCGCCGTACGGACCCTCGGTGACCGCTCCAGGCAACGAAGCCTCAAGGGCGTCGAGGACGGCGGCGTCCTCTCCCGCGAGCAGGTCACGGTAGTGGGCGGCGGTCGGCGACTGCGAGAGCGCGACCGTCCAGTATGCGATGGCGAGCCGTTCGCGCTGGCTGACGTCCTGACGTTCGTCGGAGTGGAAGAGGGCGTCGTAGCTGGCCTGCGCGTTGGCGCGGGCGTTCGGCCGCTGGTCGCGGAGAGCGTCGAGGGCGTCGCCGGGGGCGATGCCGACCAGCTGGTCGATGATGTCGGTGGGCACGTGAGGTCCTTTCAGAGGTTCGCGGATGTCCGTAATTCGCGGAGGTCAGTGGTTCGCGGATGCGGGCAGCGCCGGCGTCCAGTCGAGGAGAGCGGGCCCGACGTCGGCGGCGATGAGCTCGATGGAGCGCAGCACCGTGTCGTTCGGCGGATCGATGGGGTGCGGCTGGAAGGCGACGTCGGTCGCCCGCGCCAGGATCGGGTCGGTCCGCAACGTCGCCAGCACCTGCTCCGGCGTCCCGATGTGGATGTCGAGCCACGCCAGTAGCTCGGCGTCGGAGGCCCCGGGCGGCACCTCCAGACCCTGCGCGTCGATGAAACTCCGTCCACGGTCGATGCCGCGCCGCACCCAGCGATCCGCTTCCGCTTCTGTGTCGACGACGAGCGCCGACCGCGACGCCAGGATGCGCGGCTCGACACCCACGGGAAGCGCCGCCAGGTAGGCGTCGACAATCGCATCCTGCAGTTCGGGGGAGGTCGGGTCTGTCCAGTTCTTCCGCGGCTGGGTGCGGGAGAGCATGAGGCCGTTTCCCCGGCGTCCGATGCGCTCGGCGCCCGCCGCGGAGAAGGTCGCCTCCCACACCGCTCCGAGCAGGTCGGGCGCAGCGGGATACAGGGCGCCCCCGTCCGACGTCAGGGTCTCTCCGCGCAGCGCGGCCACCAACGTCTCCCGGTGACGATCGTAGATCGCCGCGCGGTCGCCCGAATCGTGTCCGAACGGCGGGAACGACGACGGCGTCCCTCCCGACCCGATCCCGAGCTCGACCCTGCCGTCCGACAGCAGCTGCAGCACCGCGGCGTCCTCCGCGACACGCAACGGCTCCTCCAGAGGCAGGGTCACGATCCCCGTGCCGAGGTGGATGCGGGAGGTGCGCGCCGCCGCCTGTGCGAGGAGGACGAACGGCGACGGGAGGCCGCCCTCGTCCTCGTGGAAGTGGTGCTGGGCGACCCAGACGCTGTCGAAACCGACCTCCTCGGCGCGCACGAATTGGTCGATCGCGCTGCGGTAGCGGTCGCGTGCGCTCCCGTCGTCGAGGAGCCGGGTGAAGAACCCGAGCCGCTGCCGCCGTTGGGGTGCGCCGGTCATTGTCCTGCCTTTCCAAGGTATGCCTCTTGGATCTGAGGGTTGTCGAGCAGTTCCTGCGCGGTGCCCTCCAGCACGATCGCCCCCGTCGCGAGGACGTAGCCGCGGGAGGCGATGGACAGCGCCAGTTCCGCCTGCTGTTCGACGAACAGCACGGCGACGCCGAGCTCACGGTTGATCCGCACGATCTCGTCGAGCACCTGGTCGACGAGCTTCGGCGACAGCCCCATCGTCGGCTCGTCCATGCACACCAGGCGCGGACGGCTCATCAGTGCACGGGCGAAGGCGAGCATCTGCTGCTCGCCGCCCGACAGCGTCCCGGCCTGCTGGCGGCGACGCTCGGCGAGCCGGGGGAAGTGGGTGCGCATCCTGTCGAGGTCCTCGGCGACGCCTGCTTTGTCGCGCCGCGTGTACGCGCCGGCGATGAGGTTGTCGTCGACGGTCATCTCGGGGAAGACCCGCCTGGCTTCCGGCACCGAGGCGATGCCGGCGGCCACCCGGCGGCGGGTGGGCGCGTGGGTGACGTCCTCACCCGCGAACCGGACTGTGCCGGACTTCGGGCGGACCAGTCCGAGGATGGTCTTCATCGTCGTCGACTTGCCACTGGCGTTGCCGCCGAGCAGTGAGACGATCTCCCCCTCCCCCACGGTCAGCGAGTTGCCACGCAGCGCGTGGAACGGGCCGTAGTAGACGTTCACGTCGTCCAGCGCGAGCAGCTCGGTCATTTGAGGTCCACCCCTCCCAGTCCCCGGCGGCGGCCGAGGTACGCCTCGACCACGGCGGGGTTCGTGCGGACCTCGTCCGGGCGCCCCTCGGCGATGATGCGGCCGCCGTCCATCACGATCACCCGATCGGAGACGGTCATGACCAGGTCGAGCTTATGCTCCACCAGCAGGATGGTCTGCCCGGCCGCCTTGAGTTCCAGCAGCTGTTCGAGCACCTCAGCGGTCTCCGACTGGTTCATCCCGGCCGTCGGCTCGTCGAGCACGAGCAGCTTGGGCGCGAGGGCCAGCGCGCGGGCGATCTCGGTGCGCCGCCGGTTGGCATAGCTGAGCGAGTATGCCGGGTCGTCGCGACGCGGCCCGAGCCGCGCCTCGAACCGGTCGATCCCGGACTCGACGGTCGCCGCGATCTCGTTCTGCTCCCTGCGGGAGGCCGGCGTACCGACGATCGCGATGTACAGCTCGGCGAGCAGGGGGATCCAGCGCAGCAGGAACACGTTCGACAGCCGGCGGAACGGGCGGTTCGCCCGGAGGGTCGAGTGGAGTCCGACCTCGATGTTGTCCGCCACGGAGAGGGTTGCGAAGACACGTCCGTTCTGGAAGGTGCGAGCGATGCCGTGCTCGGCGATCCGCGCGCTGTCCGCTCGCTCGATCCGTTCGCCTTCCAGCGCGATCGTCCCGTTGTTGGGCCGGAAGGTGCCAGTCACCAGGTTGAGCGTCGTGGTCTTGCCAGACCCGTTGGGTCCGATGATGGAGACGACCTCGCCGTGTGCGACGGAGAAAGAGATGCCGTCCACGGCCTTCACACCGTCGAAGTGCCGTTCGAGGTCGCGCACCTCCAGCAGTGGTTCGCTCATGCGTTCTTCACCAGGATCCCTCCCGGCCGGAACCGCACCGCGAGGATGAGAACCAGGCCGTAGACGACGATGCGCAACTCGGGTGTGAACCGCAGCAGCTCCATCGCCCCGATCAGCACGATCGCGCCGATCACCGCCCCATACGGCAGGTTGATCCCGCCGAGGATCACAATCGTCACCACGAGGAGCGACATCAGCATGGTGAAGATCGTCGGGTCGATGTATGTGTACTGGTGCGCGAGCAGGGAGCCTCCCACGCCGGCGAAGAAGCCGGAGACGGCGAACGAGAGCGCCTTGTAGTTGCGTCCGCGGACTCCGGAGGCGAGCGCTGCGACCTCGTCGGAGCCGACGGAGGAGATGACCTTGCCGAGATGCGACCGCCGGATTCGCCACATCACCAGCAGCGTCAGAACGAGCACGCCGAAGTCGATCAGGTAGTACGCCTGTGGGGTGTTCAGCGGCGTCCCGAACCATTCGGGCACCGGGATGTTGTAGAGGCCCTGCGGCAGAATCAGCTGGATCACTGCGACGATGGCGATTCCGAGGCCCAGCGTCGCGATCGAGATGTAGTGGCCTTTCACTCCCCAGATCGGCGAGGCGAGGATCGACGCGACGACGGCGGCGGCGATCCCGGCCACGGGCAGCGCAACCCAGAACGGGAAGTGCAGATACAGAGAGAGCAGAGCGGAGGTGTACGCGCCGATCGCGATCGGGCCGGCCTGGCCGAGCGCGAGCACGCCCGCCTGCCCGGCGGTCACCGTGAACCCGGCGGCGATGATCGCGTAGATCAGGACCTGCGTTCCGGTGGTCAGCACGTAGTCGTTCGCGACCAGCGGGATGACCACACCGCCGACGACGAAAGCGGCGAGCCACACCCAGCGCGGGATGCGGATCGGACGCCCCTTCCCGAGGAACGTTCCCGTCAACGGCTCGCTCGAGACCAGCGGCACTTTGCCGAGCAGACCGCCCGGCCGAACGATGAGCACCACGATCAGGATGACGAACACGATGATCTCGCGTGCGGTGTCGCCGAAGAAGTGGATGCCGAACGCCTCCAGCACGCCAAGCACGAACCCGCCGATCACCGCCCCGACGAGCGACCCGAGACCGCCGAGGGTGGCCGCGACGAACGCGGTCAGTCCGACGTCGAGGCCCGAGGTCGGGTTCGCGATTCCGACGTAGAGGGCGATGAACACACCGGCGAGGCCGCCGAGCGCCGACGCGATCACGAACGACACGTGCTGCACCTGACCGACGGGGATCCCCATCTGCAGGGCAGCCTCCTGGTCCTGCGCTGTTGCGCGGATGGCGCGACCGACCTTCCCGTACTTCAGGAACAGGGTCATCACGACCATGATGACGGCGGTCGTCCCCAGCATGACGACGTCGGAGGTGCCGAAGCGCATGTTGCCGAGCTGCAGGTTCGACGTGGGCAGCACGTCGGGGAAGACGCGGAACTGCGCACTGAACGCCATCTGCGAGGCGTTGTCCAGGATCAGCGAGATGGCATATGTGGAGAGCATTGCCGCCAACGGCAGGTACTTCGCGAGCGGGCGGACGACGGTCACGTTGATGAGCAGCCCGAGCGCGCCGCAGATGACGAGCACGACGATCAGCGCGAGCCAGAAGGGGAGCCCGATCTTCACGATGAAGAACCAGGACAGCATCGCGCCGAGCCCGAAGAAGGAGAACTGCGCGAAGTTGACGACGTTCATGACGCCGAAGACGAGGGAGATGCCGACCGCTCCGAGGGCGTAGACGTTCCCTCGGAGCAGGCCGGCGATCAGAGTGTCGAGCATGATGTTTTCAGGAGCGTCAACGGGTCAGCCGTTGTACGCGACCCAGCTGCCGTCCTTGAGGATGCTCGGGGTCAGCTGCGGCGACGCGACACGACGCGTCGACTGGTCGAAGCTGATCTTCCCGTAGACGACGCTCGGGACGTCCTTGACCTTCTTGAAGCCCGCGAGGATTCCCTCACGGCTGGTGCCGCCGATCTTCGCCGCCTCGACAGCCACGTGGAGGGCGTCGTATGCGCCGGCCTCGAATCCGGTGACCTCGGTCTCCTGCGGGTACTTCTTCTTGAACGCCTTCACGAACGTCTGGACCTCCTTCGCCGGGTTGGAGGCGAGGAACTCAGCGCCGTTGATGGCTCCCTCGGCGTCCTTGGTTCCGTCGAACGACTGCTCGTCCTGGCCGCCGTAGAAGGTGCCGTCGTAGCCGATCGCGCGCAGCTGTGTGACGATCTTCGCCGCATCCGGACCGTAGCCGATGTGAACGAACGCCTCCGGCTTGTCGGCGACGGCCTTCGTCAGCGATGGGCGGTAGTCGTCGGAGGTGTCGAGCACGCCTTCGGCGTCGGTGATCTTCAGTCCCACCTTCTTCGCTTCCGCCTTGAACGCGTTGTATGCGGGGATGCCCCAGTCGGCAGTGTTGAGGTAGCTGACACCGACCGAGTGGATCCCCTGCTTCTTGATGTAGTCGGCCGTCCACGTGTATGTGGCGCTCGTCGTGATGGACGTCGACCACTGGTACTGGGTGCCCTTGGCCGTGAAGTCGGGGTTGGAGTTGTTGAAGCCGTACTGCACCAGCTTGCCCGCGGTGTAAATCGGCGACGCGGGGATGGATGCGGCCGACGAGTAGTCGCCGAAGACGAGGCTGATGCTGTCGTCGCCGACGAACTTCTGGGCCACGGCCACGGACTGCTTCGGGTCGGACTGCGAATCCTCGTACTTGAGCGCGACGGGGTGCCCGTTGATACCGCCGTCGGCGTTGACCTCTTCGACGGCCAGATCGAACGCCTCTTTGAACTGCTCCCCGTACTGCGCGTACTGTCCCGTGGTGGCCGCAGAGACACCGAAGTACACAGGGCTCGCGCCGGATGAGTCGCCAGACGATGCGGCGGAGCCGCTGGCGCACGCGGCGAGGCCGACGATCGCGAGCGTCGCGACAGAAGCTGCGGCCGCGCTTCGGATAAGTCTCTTCATGATCGGTTCCTTCGGGCTGCGTGATGGGTTGTGATGCAACGCCGAAGCTAGAGGCTGCTTGTAGCAGCAGCACCCCCTACGGTCACAGTCGGTAGTGCTGCGTAATCAGCTGTCACGGAGATTGCGATTCGACCTCGTCGAGGGCTAGGCGCGAGGGGGTATGGAACCTGTCGTCCTGGAACTTCCGTCCAGCGACAGACTGCCCAGCCCTACGGGCCGGTCAGGTCGAGCTGCGGGGGGTGGTTCATGATGGGGAATTCGGGCGGCGGCGGCCAGGTGACGGGTATCGAACCGCTCCCAGACTCGCCGGAGGAGGCGGAGGATTCGCTCCGGGACCGAGCCGCTGCGCGAGCCGCCTCTTCTGCCGCGGCTCGCGCAGCGGCTTCGGCAGCGGCGCGATCGGCCGCCTCCTGAGATGCGGCGAGGTCGTGCGCGCGCGCGACGAAGGCCAGCAGCTCCGCCTCGACGGTAGCCCGGGCGTCCGCTGCAGTCCGTGCCACACCGGCGGCGGCCGTCAGCGCCGAGCGGGTGGCGGCGTCCGCTCGCGGATACGTCGCGAGAAGTGCCGTACCGGCGGTCTCCAGCGGGTCGATGGGGGGACGGTCACCGGACTGTTCCGCACCCGTAACGAGTTGGGCCAGCAGCGCCTTCGTCGCGTCGCGCTGGCTGTCCGCCTTGCGGAGGGCGACGCGTGTGGCGTCGAGCCAGGCCACCTCGCGCCGTGTCTGTCTCTCCACCGTGATTGCCGCCGCAGTGAGCTCCTCCGTCGTAGAGTCGGTGAACGCTGTGGCCTCCTGCTCACCAGGCGCCTCACCCGATCTCTGCGCCAGGACTCTCGCAATGTCCACCGCAGCCGCATCCAAGACGGCGTGATGCGATGTCGGCAGGACACCGGCGGGACTGGATCGCAGGGTCTCCACTGTTTGGGAAAGACTGACGAGGACCTCTGTCACATCGATGAATCGGGAATCTACAGCGGAGAGCTGATCAGTCAGCCGATCCAGCCGCGAACTGGCGGCCTCGTAGCGGTCGACGGCAGCACTGTGCTCCGAAGCCGTCGATATGGGCACTGCGACAGCTGCTGCGACAAGCACGAGAGCCACGGCGATGGTCGAGGTCGCCCGGACGGGCGAGCCGAGGAACCGCCTGGCGGAAACGCTCAGCGCATCCCGTATCGCGAACGATGCCACCTACGCCTCCCGATCACCATCGACACCACACGCGACTACCAACCCTGCACAAAGAAATAGCCCGCACCCACATCTTGAGGGTTCGGGCTAGTCGGATGTCCTGAGACATCACAGCGCGGAGACGGTGGGATTTGAACCCACGGTGCCCTTGACGGGCACTCCACCTTAGCAGGGTGGTGCACTAGGCCGAACTATGCGACGTCTCCTGAGCGTCCGTGGGACGGACGCACGACAGCCATCATAACGGACGATTCAGGCGGGGCCGGACACCGGCCTCCCAGCTTGAGGGAGGGGCGTCAGGCTCCGAGGTTCTGCATGTTCGGGATGGTGTTCATCAGGGTGGACATGAAGCTCACCGTCCAGGCGATGGAGACGACGAGCGAGAGCACGTAGAGGCCGATCGTGACCCAGATCGGGGCGAGGCCGCGGCGAGGGGCGACACGGCGGACGATGACGCTGCGGCCGATGACGTAGACGAGGCCGCTGAGGAACGTCCAGGCCCAGTGGAACGGGCGGACGACCCCTGTGCGCTGCAGTTCACGGTAGTCGAGCCAGGCGAAGACGACACTGAGGGCGTAGGCGAGGAAGCCGACGCCGACCAGCGCGAAGTAGACCGGGGTGTAGAACGCGAACGGGTTCATCGAGGTGACGTGGCCGTCGGGGCTTGCGACGATGTCGAGGTGTGGCTGGTAGAACGGCAGCAGCACGATGCTCACGAACGGAAGCGCGACGACCAGCCAGATGTACGCGTTGTAGATGCGGGCTCCGTCGGCCAGTCGAGGGCGCGCGGGGGCGTAGACCTGGCCGTATGCCGGCTGCTGCGCATACGAGGGCGCGACGGGCTGCTGCACGTACGCGGGCTGCTGCGCCGAGGCGGCTCCCGCCGAACCGGCACCATTGGCACCACCCGCACCACCGGCCGGCGCGTAGTGCGCCGTCCACTGCGTCCCGTCCCACCAGCGCAGCTGCTGCGCGCCGCTCGGGTCCGGGTACCACCCGGCTGGGACGTGTGCGTTGGTGTTGCTCATGCTGCGGCTCCGCTCTTGCGACCCGTCGGCCGCCCGGCTCGTATGCTACCGCTGTGGCCTATGGATGCGCCGTCAGGCGCACGACTCGTGCCGAACGTGCGGTCGCGAGCGCGGGGACCGCACGTTTCGCACGAGCCTCGCGGACGCTCTTGGCGCGACTCGTGCGAAAAGTGCGGTTACGGGGGCCGTGACCGCACGTTTCGCACGAGCCGTGCGGCGCGAAGCGGCGCGGGTCAGGCGAGCGCGCGGACCGCGGCGACGGCGTGCGCCAGCACGTCGTCGACCGGCGCGTCGATGTCGACGGTCACGCCGCGCTCCGCGGCGGTGAGCGGTTCGAGCGTCGCGAGCTGGGAGTCCAGCAGCGCCGGCGGCATAAAGTGGTCGGTGCGGCCCTCCATCCGCGCGGCGAGCACGGCCCGCGACCCGGCGAGGTGCACGAACACCGTGCCGGGCGCCTCGGCGGCGATGAGGTTGCGGTACGCGACCTTCAGGGCCGAGCAGGCGATCACCTCGCCGCCGTCCGCCTCCACGAGTGCTCGGCCGACGGCGCGCAGCCACGGCCCGCGGTCGGCGTCGTCAAGCGGCGTGCCCCCGGCCATCTTGCGGACGTTCTCGATCGGATGCAACGCGTCGCCGTCCACGAACGGCAGCCCGAGCCGGTCGGCGATCAGTGCGCCGATCGTGCTCTTGCCCGAACCGGAGACGCCCATGACGATGACGCGGAGCGGCACGCCGTCCACACCGGCCCCGCTCACCAGTCGTGCATGGAACCGTCGAGCAGACGGTTCACCGGCAGGTAGGCCGCCTCGTACGGGAACGACTGCGCCACGACGTCGTCGTAGTCGACACCGAGCCCGGGCGCGTCGCTGGGGGCGAGCATCCCGTTCTCGAAGGTGTACGTGGTGCGGAACACCTCGTGCGTCGTCGGGCTGTGCTTCATGTACTCCTGGATTCCGAAGTTCGGGATCGCGATGCCGAGGTGGATCGCTGCGGCCAGGCCGACCGGCGAGACGTCGGTGGGGCCGTGGACGCCGGACTTGATCTGGTACACGGCAGCGTAATCGAAGATCCGGCGCAGTCCGGTGATGCCGCCCGCGTGCGTGACAGGCGAGCGCACGTAGTCGATCAGCTGCTCCTCGAACAGTTCGCGGTAGTCCCAGATCGTGTTGAACACCTCGCCGATCGCCAGCGGCGTCGTCGTGTGTTCGCGCACCCGGCGCAGAACCGCCTGGTTCTCAGCCGGCGTCACATCTTCCAGCCAGAACAGGTCGTACGGCTCCAGCGACTTGCCGAGCTTCGCCGCCTGGATGGGCGTGAGCCGGTGGTGAGCGTCGTGCAGCAGCGGCAGCTCGGGCCCGAACTCGTTGCGCACGGCCTCGAACACGGTCGGCGCGTGGCGCAGGTACGCGCGCGTGTCCCAGGATTCCTCGACGGGCACGGCGCTGCGGCGAGCGGGCTCGTAGTCGTAACGCGCATCCGAGCCGGACCCGGCACCGGCCGCGGCGTTCTTGCTCGACGCGACGCCGTACACGGACGGCAACCCGGGGATGCCCGTCTGCACCCGCACGGCGCGGTAGCCCTCCTCCAGGTGCTCGGTGATGGAGTCGAACAGCTCGGGCAGTTCGGCGCCGGAGGCGTGGCCGTAGACCAGCAGACCCTCCCGGCTGCGTCCGCCGAGCAACTGGTACAACGGCATCCCGGCCGCTTTGGCCTTGATGTCCCAGAGCGCCGTGTCGACAGCGGCGATCGACGCCATCGTCACCGGGCCCCGACGCCAGTACGCACCCCGGTAGAGGTACTGCCAGGTGTCTTCGATCTGGTGCGCGTCGCGCCCAATCAGCAGCGGCACGATGTGCTCGCTGAGGTAGGCGGCGACCGCGAGCTCGCGGCCGTTGAGGGTGGCGTCGCCGAGGCCGGTGTAGCCGTCGTCTGTCGTGATCCGCAGTGTCACGAAGTTGCGGCCCGGGCTCGAGACGAGCACCTCGGCTGAGGTGATGCGCATGTCAGTGTGCTCCTGTCGGTAGCGGTGGTTCGGTGGTGGTGATGGTGGTGATGATGGTGGTGGCGCCGGCGCGCAGGTGTGCGATCCGGCTCTGGATGAGGTCGGTGACGGCGGTGTCGCCCGCCAGGTCCGGTGCGAGTTCGGTGAGCACGGCGGCGGTGAGCGCAGCGTCGTCACCGGATGCGATCCCCCGCAGCCGCGACGCCAGCGCAGCGGCCCCCGGGTCGCGCACATCGTCGCCGAGCAGGTGCAGGGCCCACGCGGCGAGCACACCGGTCTGCGCCTCGCCCGGCGGCCGTCCGGCCGCCAGCCTCGACCGCAACGGGTCCAGGATGCGCGGCCCGAGCTTCTGCGAGCCGTCCGACGCGATCTGCGCCAGCCGGTGCTCGATGCGCGCGTTGCCGAAGCGGCTGCGGAGGGCGGCGAGGGCCGCCTCCAGGGTCGCGTCGTCGAACGGGAGTTCGGTGCGGGCCTCTGCCCATAGGCGTTCGAGGTCTGCGGCGATCGCGTCGTCGTCCATCGTCTCCGCGATCGTCGCGTGTCCCTGCAGCAGTCCGCGGTAGGCGAGCAGCGAGTGCCCGGCGTTGAGCAGCCAGAGTTTGCGGCGTTCGTACGGTTCGATGTCGTCGACGAACTGCGCGCCGACCGCGTCCCAGGCCGGTCGCCCGGCCGGGAAGTCGCCGCTCAGCACCCACTCGCTGAATGGCTCGGTGACCACGGGAGCCGCGTCGTCGTAGCCGGTCAGCCTGGCCGCAGCCGCCCGGTCGGCGTCGGTGGTGCCCGGGGTGATCCTGTCGACCATCGAGGAGACGAACGACACCTCGGACGCGATCCAGTCGGCGAGGCCGGGGTCGACGTCGCGCGCCAGGCCGAGCACCGCGTCCTTCGCCACGCGCCCATTGTCCGGCAGGTTGTCGCAGCTCACCACAGCGATCCCCCCGGATCCCGCTGCACGGCGCGCCCGCAACCCGTCGACCAGCCGGCCGGGGGCAGTGGATGCGCCACCCCAATCCTGCAGCGAGGCGCGGTCGGCGTCGAGCGCGTCCGCGGGCGGCCGGTAGCCCGCCTCGGTCACGGTCAGCGTCACGACGGCGACAGCCGGGTCCGCGACCGCTGCCCGCCAGCGCTCGACGTCTGCGCCGTCGGCGACGGTGCTCAGCGCCTCCACGATGCTCGCGGTGTCGGAGACGGGACCGCGTTCGATCAGCGTGTACACCGCGTCCTGGGCGGCGAGCACGCGGGCCGCCTCCGGACTCCGGCCGGTGAACGCCGCGATCCCCCAGCCGCTGTCGCCGGTCGTGCAGCTGGTCGCGTCGCCAGTGCTGTCGCCGACCGTGCCGCCGCGCTCGTTCGCCCGCTGCGTGTACCAGGCCTGGTGCGCGCGATGGAACGCGCCCAACCCGAGGTGCACGATGCGGACGGGGTGACGCTCGGAGCGCGGCGGCGTGGTCATGCGGTGGCCGTGGCGCCCGCGAGAGCCCTGGTCGACGCTTCGACCTGGCGCAGGTAGGCGAGATTGTCGCGGGTGCGCTCGGCGAGCGGCAGTTCGGTGGAGAAGTCCTCCGACGTCACCCAGCCGTCGTAGCCGAACGCGTGCAGCGCCGCGAAGTACGCCTCCACGTCGCCCGCGCCGCTGCGCAGCGGCGCCCACTCGTGGTGCCAGCGCACAGTGCCGTCGGCCTCCGGCTCCCCCGGCAGCCAGGCGACGTTCTTGACGTGCACGTGGGCGAGGTACGGGCCGAGCAGCTGGAAGGCGGCCAGCGTCGCCTCCTGACCCTCGATGACGAGGTTGCCGAGGTCGTGGATGACGCCGACCGTCTGCGGGTCGATGCCGTCGATCAGCCGGAACGCGGCGGACGCCGACGGCGTGATGGTCTCGTGGTGCAGCTCGATCAGCGCCTTCACGCCCAGCTCGCCCGCACGCGCGGCGGCCCGCTCCACGTCGCGCCTGGCCGACGCGAACAGGTCGCGGTAGTCCTCGCCGGAGTCGGTGCGCGGCACAGTCACGCGCACCTGGCGTGCGCCGAGGGCGGCGGTGGCGGCAAGCATCCTGTCGACGTTGGCGTGGTCGTCGCACCGGGCGTAGCCGCCGATGCCGGAGTATTCCAGCCCGGAGGCGCTGGTGATGCGCGCGATCTCCGACACGGACTCCTCCAGCCCGGTCAGCCGCCAGGTTGAGCGGTTGCCCGCCCAGAACCCGGGAGGCGTCGCGTCGCCCTGGTCGATGACGCGCCACTCGATCCCGTCCCAGCCTTGGGCTGCGAGCGTCTGCGCCGCCTCCTCTGCTGTCCAGTCGGGGGTGGATGCGGTGAACACCGAGAACTTCATTGCGTCAGGCTCCTGTCGTGACGGTGATGTCGTCGAGCGCCCCGGAGAGCACCTCGTCGAACGTGATCGGCCGGCCGAGGGTGGCCGACAGGTAGATGGCGCGCACGACGGCGAGGGACACGAACGCGTCCTCGACGGTCACGCCCGGTGCGCGGTGCTGCTCGATCGCATCGACAACGTCTTCGTACTGGCGCAGGTGGCCGACGATGAAGCGATCTGCGCCGCGTTCGCCCCCGCGCACCTCGCTCGCCTCGACGACCTCGGCGGCGCGGTTCACGACGCTCGCCCCGCTCGGATCGAACGCGGCGGGGTCTGCTGTACCGAGGTATTCGAGCTGGTCGTCCTCGATGACCGCCGAGCCGCGGTCGCCGAGCACCTGGATGCGCACCGACCCGCCCGGGTATGCCGCCGTCGTCGCGTGCACCACGGCGAGCGCGCCGGACTCGAAGCGCACCGTCGCGACGGCGATGTCCTCGATCTCGACCCTCTCGTGCGCCAGCAGAGCGGTCTGGGCCACGATCTCGACCGGGCGGCCGAGGAACCAGACGAGCAGGTCGACGGTGTGAACGCCCTGGTTCATCACGGCGCCGCCGCCGTCGAGCTCCCAGGTGCCGCGCCACTGCCCGGAGTCGTAGTAGTCCTGGCTGCGCCACCAGGCGACCGAGGCGATCCCGCTGGTCACCCGGCCGAGCGCTCCGCCGTGCGCGGCCTCCGCGACGACCACCGAGGCCGGATCGAAGCGATGCTGGCTGATCACCGAGACCACCAGGCCGTTCTGCTCCGCCTCCCTCGACAGCTCCAGGATGCGCCGGGCGCGCGCCATCGAGACGTCGAGCGGCTTCTCGATCACCACGTGCTTCCCGGCGGCGAGCGCTTCCTCCGCGAGCTGCACGTGCAGCCCGCTCGGGGTGCAGATCACCACAAGGTCGATGTCAGCCGCCGCGACGGCGGCGGGAAGCGTCTCGAACTCTGCTGGACGTTCCCCGCCGAACTCGGACACGATCTGGTCGGCGAGCGCGCTGGCGGCGGCGGGGACCGCATCCACGAGTGCGGTGATCGCGAGGCGGGGGTGCCTCGCGATGGCTCTGGCGTGGTTGAGTCCGATGATGCCGCAGCCGACGATGGCCACGTTCAGGCGCGTGCTCATACGAGCTGCACTCCAATCTGGTCGGCGAGGCGGCGGAGCGCGCGGCCTGCGCGGCCGAACGCCTCCGGTCCGGAGAAGCCGCCCATGTTGTTCACGTCGGCGAGGTGGGGTTCGAGCGAGGCGAAGCCGGTGTACCCGTCGTCGCGCAGCGCGGTGAGAGTGGCGAGCAGCTGCCCGTCGCCCTCGCCGGCGGGGGTGACCTCGCCGGTGGAGCTGAGCGCGTCCTTCACCTGCAGGTATTCCAGGTGCGGGCGAAGCGCTGCGTAGCCGTCGTCGAACGGGTGCGCGACGCCGACTTGCACGAAGTTCGCGCTGTCCCAGGCCAGCCGGAGGTTCGGGGACGCGACCGTCTCGACGATGTCGAGGCAGCGCTCGGGGGTGTCGCCGTAGATGTCCTTCTCGTTCTCGTGCAGCAGGACGACGTCGGCGGCCTCCGCGGCGTCGGCGAGGGCGCGCATCCGGAGCATCACGTCGTCGCGGATGCTCTCCACGGCCACGCCGTCTCCGTAATAGAAGGAGAACAGCCGGATGTAGCGGGTTCCGAGCCGTTTCGCCGCGGCGATGGCACGGCCGAGACGTTCGACCTCGTGCTCGACGGGGAGGGAGACATCCACTTTGCCGATCGGGGAGGCGATGGCCGAGACGCCCATCCCCCGCTCGGTGAACACGGCGGCCAGCCGGTCGAGCTGCGCGGCGTCGAGGTCGACAATGTTCACACCCAGGCGCTGCGAACCTCGATGTGGTTCGCGCCGAGCGCCTGCAGCACCGCCACCTGGACCACCGGGTCCTGGTCGATCTCGTCGCCGAAGCCCGACAGGGCCCAGCTCACCGAATTCTGAGCGTTCTGGCTCACTTCACTCCTCCAGAGGTCAGGCCACCGACGAGGTAGCGCTGGAACACGAGGTACAGCACGACCACCGGCACGGCGCAGATCAGGCTTGCCGCCATCATCTGCCCGTAGAGCGGGATCGCGCCACCCTCTTGCGTTGCCCCGAACACCTGCAGCGCCACGGCGGCGGTGCGGGTCTCCGGGTTGGTCAGCACGGATGCGAACAGCACGTCGTTCCAGCCGAGCAGGAACGCGAAGATGCCCGAGACGACGATGCCCGGCCAGCTGAGTGGCACCACAATGCCGGTCAGGATGCGCCACGACGACGCCCCGTCGATGCGCGCGGCCTCTTCGAGCGCTTTGGGCAGGCCGCGCAGGTAGGTGACCATGACCCAGGTCGAGAACGGCAGCGCGAAGGTCAGGTAGGTGATGAACACCGCCCAGCGCGTCCCGATGATCTGCACGCCGAGCAGGCTCGCGGTCGACGAGAACAGCACGAACACCGGCAGCAGCATGAGCGTACCGGGGATCGACTGCAGGCCGAGCAGGCCGCGCAGGAAGGTCAGGCGTCCCCGGAAGTCGTAGCGCACGAGCACGTAGGCCGTCGCGACGGCGAGGAACGCACAGACGATGGCGACTGCCACGCAGACGATCACGCTGTTCATCAGGCCGGTGCCGAGGTCGACGGTCGTCCACACTTTGAGGTAGTTGTCGAGGTGCAGCTCGGTCGGGAAGAACGCGCCGCCCGCCACGGCGACGTCGGAGTTGATCGACGCGAACAGCATGTAGAGCACGGGGCCGAGCACGATCACCAGCAGCACCACGATGATCGTGACGAGCAGCGGTCGCGGCAGCAACCGCGTGATGTCGGACGAGGACGGCTTGACGGCGGTCATCGCTTGTCCTCCTCTCCTGAGTCGAGTTTCACGGCCCGCAGGTAGACGAACAGCGGGATCGCGATGAGCACGAGCGAGCAGATCGCCATGGCGGCGCTCAGCCCGAACCGGAAGCTCTGGAAGCTGGTCACGTAGGTCAGCACCGGCAGCACGTCGACCGCCTCCGGGGCAGGAACCCCGAACAGCACGAACGGCAGCGTGAACGCGTTGATGTTGTGCAGGAACGCGATGATCAACGCCAGCAGGATCGGCCCGCGCAGGTACGGCAGGATGACGTAGCGCAGCTTGATCCACCAGGTGGCGCCGTCGAGCGCCGCCGCCTCGTGCACTTCGTGGTCGACCGACTGCAGCCCGGCGAGCACGAGCAGGTAGAAGAACGGCCACGACGTCCAGATCTGCACGACGATCAGCGACCAGTAGCTGAGCGGCCCGTTGAGGAACAGACCGGTGTGGATGCCCATCGCCCCGAGTGTGGCGTCGACGACCCCGCCCGGCTGCAGCATGGTGCGCCAGAGCGTGCCGACCACGAACGCGGGAAGCACGTACGGGATGAGGAACAGCGAACGGACGAGTGCCCGCCCGCGGAACTTGTTCTGCGTCGCGAGCGCCGCGGCGAGGCCGATCGGCATCGTCACCACAGCGGCGATGAGCGCGAACGACACGCTGATGCCGATCGAGCGAAGCAGCGACGACGAGACGATGGCCTCGATGTAGTTCTGCAGGCCGATGAACGGCGCCTGCAGCCAGCTCTGCAGCGTGTACTGGTCGAGGTCGAGCGTGGACATGACCACCGCGACGAGCAGCGGCACCACGATGATGACGAGCATGAGGATACCGCCGGGCAGCAGCATCCAGAGGGGCCGGTTGCGCTCGTACTTGCGCTTGCGGCGGGGCGTGTCGTGCTGGTCGGTCCGGCCGGGGCGGCCGCCCGCGGGGGTGATCCCCGCGGGCGAACCGCTCTCGTGGCCGGTCGCGCCTTCCGGCGCGGCCAGGGTGGGGTTGGACATGATCGGGTCCGGCTACTTGGCCTTGTTCAGTGCGCTCTGGGCGGCATCCTGGGCCGTCTTGAGCTTGGCGTCGAGGTCGGAGGACGACACGGAGCCGTTCGACAGCGACGGGATGGACTGCACCACCACGTTGGTCAGTGCGAGCTGGGTGTCACCCCACGCCCCGGTGAACGGGGTGCCGTACGCCTTGGTGCCCGCCTCGAGGATCGGCGCGATGAGCGCGTTGCCCGTCTCGATCTGCTTGGCGGCGTCGGCGTTGGTCGGCAGGTCGCCGAAGGTCTTCGTGTACTTCACCTGGTTGTCGGTGCTGGTCAGCATCTTGATCAGGGCGAAGGCGAGGTCCTGGTTCTTCGAGTACTTGGCGACGACCATGTTGTCTCCGGAGATGATGGTCGCCGCAGCCTTGCCCTTGCTCGGCAGCGAGGTCTCCCCCGGCGGGATGGTCGGCATCACCGCGTAGCCGTACTTGCCGGCGACGCTGGACTTGTCGAGCGAGACCTGCGACGACGACGAGACCATCGGCAGGAACGCGGCCTTGCCGTCGGCGAAGGCGGCGACGGCGTTCGCGTTCTTCCAGCCGATCGCGGCCGGATCGACGACCTTGTCGTTCGTCATCCAGCCGAAGTACGTCTCGTACGCCTTCTTCACAGCGGCGTCGTCGATCGTGGCCTTCTTGTTCTTGAGGTCGAGGATCGTGTTGCCCTGCTGCATCGACATCGCCCAGACGAACTTCCACGGATCGAAGCCGTCGGCGTACCCGATGGCCATGCCGTGCACGTCGCCGCTGGTCAGCTTCTTGGCCTGCTCGGCGAGGCCGTCCCAGGTGTCTGCTGGCTTGTCGATGCCTGCTGCCTTCAGGAGATCCTTGTTGTACGCCATCACGAACGGACGGCTTGCGAACGGGATGCCCACCTCGTTCTTCTCGTCCGGCCCGGAGATGCCGAGCGTGGCCGGGACGAAACGGTCACGGCCGCCGACCTTCTGCCAGTCGGCGTCGGTGAGCTTGACGAACGCGCCGGTGGAGTACGCCGTGGGGGTGAAGGTGGTGCCGAGGTCGTAGATGTCCGGGCCCTGACCACTGAGGACCGAGGTCTGGATCTTGGTCAGCTCGTCGTTCGCCGATGCGAAGGTCTCGAACTTGACCGTGGCGCCCGTCTGCTTCTGGAACTGGGCGGAGACATCCTTGAACCACTGCTGCTGTTCGGTGGGGTAGAGGCCGTTCGCGCCGATCATGACGTCGAGGGTCTTGCCCTTGCCGTCGACGGGGCCGGAACTGGAGGAGTTGTTGCTCCCGGAGGAAGAGCAGCCGCTCAGGGCCAGGCCGATGACGGCCAGGCCGGCGACCGCGCCGAGCGCGATGCGAGATCTCATTCGTGACTCTCCTTTGAGACAGGGACGTGAGTTGTCAGCACCCTCTGCTGGTGCACGGAGGATGGTTGCTGAGGACTCTAAAAGGCGCGGCAACGTTGCTGCAACCGATTGCCATAAATTGCCATCGTGTGCTGAAATGTCGTCATGCAGCCTCTCGCCGGAGCGGGGTCGGATCGCCCCGCCACTCTCGCAGACGTGGCGGCGGCCAGTGGAGTCGCCACCTCGACGGTGTCGCGCGCCCTCTCGAACCCCGGTCGCGTCAACGCGCTGACCCGTGAGCGCATCGAGCAGGCGGCCCGGGCCCTCAACTACGTCCCGAACTCGCAAGCCCGCGCGCTGACGAGCGGCAAGACCAGGGCCATCGCGGTGCTCGTCTCCGACGTCACCAACCCGTTCTACTTCGGCATCATCCGGGGAACGCAGCAGCAGCTCAAAGCAGCCGGGTACACGCAGATCCTGGTCGACACGGAAGAGTCCGACGAACTGGAGGACGGGATGCTGCACAAGCTCCGCCGCTCCTTCGACGGCGCCATCCTCGCCGCCTCGCGCCTCACCGACCGCCGCCTCACTGTGCTTGCGAAGGACATCCCGCTGGTCGCGATCAACCGGCAGACCCGCGGCGTCCCGCACATCTTCATCGACACCCCGAGCGGCATCGAGCAGGCCGTCGGCCACCTCGTCTCCCTCGGCCACACGCAGCTCTCCTACGTGTCCGGTCCGGAGACCTCGTGGTCGAACGAGGGCCGCTGGCGGGCGATGGTGCGCGCGGCGGAGCGCTACGGCGTCACTGCGACGCGCCTCGGGCCGTTCGCACCCCGGCAGTACGCGGGGGCGGCCGCGGCCGACGCGATCCTGCACGCCGGCGTCACCGCCTGCATCGCCTTCAACGACCTCCTGGCCATCGGGATGCTCGCCCGCTTCCGCGAGCGCGGCGTCGACGTTCCCGGCGACGTGAGCATCGTCGGCTGCGACGACATCTTCGGCGCCGACTTCTGCAACCCGCCGCTGACCACGCTCACCGCACCGATCGAGCAGGCCGGCCGCACCGCCGTCTCCATGCTGCTCTCCCGCCTCGACGGCGAGGGGCCGATCGGGATGCGCCAGGGCGCCACCCTCCCCACGCACCTCACCGTGCGGTCCTCCACCGGACCAGTGCGGGACCAGAAAGGACCCAGATGACCACGCTCGCCCCGCATCCAGACCGCCTGTTCCCCGCCGATCCGGCGGAGCGCGACCTGGCGAGGCGCCTGCACGCCACGGTCGCCGACGCCCCGATCGTCTCCCCGCACGGCCACGTCCCAGCGTCGATGCTCGCCGACGACGAGCCGTTCGGCGACCCGTCCGCGCTCCTCATCACGCCCGACCACTACGTGACGCGGATGCTGCACGCCGTCGGCGTCCCGCTCGGCGAGCTCGGGCTCTCCCGCGACGGAGCCGCGCCCACCGCCTCCGGCCGGGAGATCTGGCGGAGGCTCTGCGAGAACTGGGACGTCTTCCTCGGCACCCCCGTGCGGTTCTGGTTCGAGTCCGAGTTCAGCGACGTCTTCGGCCTGACGGAGCAGCCCTCCGCGGCGAGCGCAGACGCACTCTACGATCAGCTCTCCGAGACCCTCACTCGACCCGAGTTCCGGCCGCGCGCCCTGTTCGACCGCTTCCGCATCTCCGTGCTGGCGACCACCGACGACCCCGCCGACGACCTCGCCGCCCACCAGCGCCTCCGCGACGACCCCACCTTCACCGGCCGCGTCGTCCCCACCTTCCGCGCCGACCGCTACATGCACCCGGACGAGCCCACCTGGCGCGGCCGACTGGATGCGCTGGCCGCCCGCGCCGACATCGACACCTCCACCTATCCCGGCCTCCTGGCCGCGCTCCGCGCCCGCCGCCAGGCGTTCATCGCCGCCGGAGGAACGGCCACGGACACCGGTGTGATCGACACCGGCAGCGAGCCGCTCCCCGAGGCGGAGGCGTCGCGCATCCACCTGGCGGCGTTGAACGGCAGCCTGACCGCCACCGAGGCCGTCGCTTACCGGCGCAACATGCTCTACCGGCTCGCCGAGTTCGCGGCGGAGGACGGCCTGGTGATGCAGCTGCACCCCGGCGTGATCCGCAACCACCACCGCCCGACGTTCGACGCGTTCGGTCCGGACACCGGCCACGACCTGCCGGCCGTCGGCGGCTTCACGGCGCCGCTCACCCCGATCCTGCGCGACTTCGGCACGAGCAGCACGTTCCGCATCGTGCTCTTCACCGTGGACGAGACGACGTTCTCCCGCGAGATCGCGCCACTGGCCGGGTTCTACCCGTCCGTCTACGCCGGAGCGCCGTGGTGGTTCCTCGACACCCCCGCCGCGATCCTCCGCTACCGCCAGGCGATCACCGACAGCGCCGGCTTCACGAAGACCAGCGGCTTCATCGACGACACGCGCGCGTTCTGCTCCATCCCGGCCAGGCACGACATGTCCCGGCGCGTGGATGCGTCGTACCTGTCGTCGCTGGTGGTCACGCACCAGCTCACGGAAGAGGACGCGTTCGCCATCGCGCACCGCCTGGTCGACGACATCCCGCGGGCGACGTTCCGGCTCAACTCGTAACGTCGTCGAGCAGTTCGAGCAACCGGGTCGTCGTGCGCCAGGAGCGCACCGTGATCCGCTTGAACACCGGCAGCGCGTACAGACGGGTGATGCGGGTCTTGGTCGCCTGGGCGACCGTGCGGGAGAAGAAGATCGCGCCCGGACCCGGCGCCACTGAGTCGACGCCGTCGCGCAGCGCGGGCATCTGCTCCATGACCTCTGCGGCAGTCAGCGGGTGTTTGAGGAAGTAGACGTCGCTGCGGAGGTCGGCGGAACCGTGGTCGGCCGGGGCCGCCTCGATCGTCTCCACCAGGGCATCCCTCGACCGGACGATCACGGGAACGTGCGTGCCGAACCGCTCCTGCAGCACAGTCTCGATGGCGGATTCGAGGCGCGTCCCGCTCCGCGACGCGGACGTGAACAGCGCGTTGCCGCTCTGGAGGTGGGTGCGGACGTCGTCGTATCCGGCGTCGCGGAGGGCGGCGGCGAGCGCATTCATGCCGATCAGGTTGTTTCCGCCGACGTTGATCCCGCGCAGCAGTGCGACGTATCGGGTCATGACGCCATGATGCCACCGTCACGTCCGGCCAGGACTAGCGAGACGACGCCGCCGATGGATGCGCGACGCCAGCCTGCAGGTACTCCCGCCACGTCCGCTGGCCGCGCAGCGCCCCGTCTCCGGCGAGGTTGTCTCCGGCGCGGTACGCCCGGCCGACGGCGCCGGGGAGGCGGAGCGGCAGCCGACCGCGCGGCTTCTTCCCGTTCGCTTCGGCGTACGCCTCGGCCAGCCGGCGGATGTCGAGCACCTCGGGTCCCGCGATGTCCGCGGCGCGGCCGACCGGCTCGCCGAGCGTGAGCTCCGCCAGACGGTGGGCGACCTCGTCGACGTCGACCGGCTCGAACCGCAGCCCGCCTGGAACCGGCAGCAGCGGCAGCTTCGCCATGCCCCGCACGACCGGGAGCACGAAATCGTGCAGCTGGGCGACGCGCAGCACCGTCCACGCCACACCGGACTCCGCGACGATGCGCTCGGCCTCCGCCTTGCGGCGGAAGTAGCCGATCGGCATCTTGTCCGCCCCGACGACGGAGATGAAGACGAGGTGGCGCACTCCGGCCGCCTTCGCCGCGGCGGAGACGGTTCGCGCACCGACGTCGTCGCCTTTCGCCCCTCCGGCCAGGTGGAGCACCGCATCCACGCCGTCGAGCGCCGCGGCGAGTCCGTCGCCGGTCACGGTGTCACCGGCGACCTGTTGGATTCCCGGCTCATCGGCGCGAGGATGGCGGGAGAGGATCCGGAGGTCGCGGCCCTCAGCACGGAGCAGGGGCACGACGTGGCTGCCGATGTTCCCTGTTCCGCCGGTCACGAGCAGTGGAGCGTTCATGGTGGTCTTCCTCCCTTGTCACATCCGAGGGCGTTCCCTCGTCGACATTCCGACGATCACCGACGAGGAGATGTGACATGACCGACGGAGATTTTCTGGCGAAGCGTTTCGAGAGGGAGCGTCCGCGGCTGACGGCCATCGCCACGCGGCTGCTCGGCTCCGCCGCCGACGCCGACGACGCGGTGCAGGAGACCTGGCTCCGGCTCGCCCGCACGGACGCGTCCACCATCGACAATCTGGATGCGTGGCTCACCACAGTCGTGTCCCGCGTGAGCCTCGACGTCCTGCGCACCCCGCGCCGCACCCGCGAGCACTCCTGGCAGGTCGAGCCGTGGCGGGAGGAGCCGGTCGCCACGGAGAAGGACCCCGCCGAACAGGTGGCGGAGAGCGACCGCATCAACACCGCACTGCTCGTGCTGCTGGAGACGCTGAGCCCCGCCGAACGGATCGCGTTCGTGCTGCACGACGTCTTCGGGGAATCGTTCGACGAGATCGCGACCGTGCTCGATCGGTCGCCGGCGGCGGCGCGGCAGCTCGCGTCCCGCGCCCGGCGCAGGGTGCGCGGCGCGGAGGAAGAGCCGCAGCCGGAGCCGCAGCCGAAGCGCGAGCGCGACCGTCGGCTCGTGCACGCGTGGCTCGACGCCGCCCAGAACGGCGACCTGCGCGCGCTCCTCTCGCTCCTCGACGACGGCGCGGTGCTCCGGGCTGACTACGGCACCTCCACCCAGCTGCTCGACGGCGCACAGGCCATCGGCGAGCAGGCGGTGCTCGCCGCCCGCCTGGCCGCGCACTCCGTCCCGATCCTCATCGGGGGCAGGCCGGGCGTCGCGGCCGTCCTCAACGACAGCGTCTTCTCGATCATGGCGTTCGACATCGTCGGCGACCGCATCGTCGGGCTCGACGTCCTCGCCGACCCCGCACGGCTGCGGCAACTGGATGTGCAAAGCGCGCTGCGAGGCGGCGCTTAGGCAGCCGCCGATCGCCGCCGCCGGCCGTCCTCACGAGTGCCCTCTTGACGCACACCCGTTTGTGCGGAAGCGTCACTCGTGGAACGAGTCCCTCCGGAAGGAGCCCGATGACGCAGCACGGCTCGACCGGACTGGCTCAGGCCTCGCGGGTGCTGCTGACGCTTGCGGCCGCTGCGGGCGCCGGATGGGGTGTCTGGGCGGCGAAGGATGTGCTCGCGCCGTTCCTGCTCGCCGCCGTCGTGGTGATCGTCGTGCATCCGGTGCGTCGCCCGCTGGATCGGCGGGGCGTGCCGCGCTGGCTCGGCAGCACAGCGGTGATCGCGGTGTCGATCGGCGTGCTGGTCGCGCTCGGGACCATCACCCTCCTCGCGCTCGGGCAATTCGCGAACCTGCTTCGCGACTCCGCCGGCGACCTCCAGCAGAGCGCGAAGGCCGTGTCGTCCTTCTTCTCCGGGCTGGGCTTCGAGCCAGGATCGCAGCCCGGCGGCTGGCTCGACCCTCATGCCGTGCTCACCGTCGTCTTCGACGCGGGGATGCGCCTGCTCAACGCCGGTGCGGCGATCTTCTTCGTGTTCGGCTACATCATCTTCATGGCACTGGATGCGGCGCGGTTCCGGGACTTCCCCCGTGAGCTGGCCGAGACGGAGAGCTTCCGCGTTCGCAGCTTCCGGAACTTCGCGGACGCGACCAGCCGCTATTTCGCGGTCAACTCGGTGTTCGGGCTCACGGTCGCCGTGATCGACGGGCTCGCGCTGTGGGCTCTCGGGATCCCCGGTCCGTTCATCTGGGCGGTCCTCGCGTTCGTGACGAACTACATCCCGAACGTCGGATTCGTCATCGGGCTGATCCCTCCGGTCATCCTCGCCATCGTGACCGGCGGCTGGGGCCTCGGACTGATCGTGCTCGCCGTCTACTGCGTGGTCAACGTGGTGCTCCAGGTGCTCGTCCAGCCGCACTTCGTCAGCCAGACGGTGCGGCTGAGCGTGACGCTGACCTTCGCGTCCGTGGTGGTGTGGGCGTTCCTGCTCGGACCGATCGGCTCGATCCTCGCCGTGCCGCTGACGCTGCTCCTCCGCTTCGCCCTGTTCGGCGCCGACCCGCAGGCACGGCTCGCACGGTGGCTGACGGGCGACGACGAACCTCCGCCCGCCGTCAGCCCTGATCGGTCAGCGATACCCGGTTCAGAGGGATGAACGGCCCGCTCCGGCGAACGCTCGCCCCGGCCCTCGGTGTGTTCCGCCGCAAGACGATCGGCAAGGACGCCCTCGCAGGAGTGGTGCTCGGCATCGAGAGCGTTCCGGACGGCCTGGCGAGCGGACTCCTGGCCGGAGTCAACCCGGTCGCCGGGCTCTACGCGTACATGTTCGGGCTCGCCGGGTCCGCGTTCTTCGCCAGCAGCACCTTCCTCGCCGTGCAGGGAACCGGCGCGATGGCGCTGGTGGTCGCCGACACCGACCTCGCCTCCCGGGCCGACCCCTCCCGAGCGCTGTTCACGCTGTCGATGCTCACCGGGGTCTTCATGATCGTCGCGGGCCTGCTCCGCGGAGGGCGGCTGCTGCGGTTCGTGCCGACGGCCGTCATGGTCGGGTTCGTCACCGCCGTCGGCGTGAACATCGTGCTCGGTCAGCTCTCCAACTTCACCGGGGCGGAGGGCAACGGCAACAACCGGGTGACCAGGGCGCTGGACCTGCTGATCCACGTCGGCAGGATCAGCGGGCCGACCTTCGCCGTCGGCGTCGTCACCCTCGCCCTGATCATCGTCCTCACCCGCACCCCGCTGAAGTCGCTGGGGCTCGTCGTCGCGGTGGCTGCCGGATCGGTGCTCGCCCAGGTGCTCAACGCGTCGTTCGGTTCGAAGGTCGCCGTGGTCGACGACATCGCAAAGATCCCGGCCGGCCTCCCCCTCCCCGTGCTCCCGACGCTCGGCGACATCGGCTTCCTGATCGTGCCCGCCCTGTCGCTCGCGTTCGTCGGGCTGGTGCAGGGCGCTGCGGTGTCGGCCGGGGTCCCGAATCCGGAGGGGCGCATCAGCGACAGCTCCCGCGACTTCATCGGGCAGGGCGCCGGGAACATCCTGTCCGGGCTCTTCCGGGGGATGCCGGTGGGCGGCTCGATGTCCGCATCGGCGCTGATCACCGCGGCCGGGGCGAAGACCAGGCTCGCCCTCTTCATCGCCGCCGGAGTCATGGCGCTCACCGTCCTCCTCCTCTCCGGCGTCGTCGCGGTCGTCGCGATGCCGTCCCTCGCCGCCCTGCTGATCGTGGTCGGCGCCGGCGCCATCAAACCGGCCAGGATCCGGTCGGTGATGAAGACGGGGCTGCTCCAGACCACGATCATGGCCGTGACCTTCGTCCTCACCCTGCTCATCCCGCTGCAGTACGCGGTGCTGGTCGGGGTCGGGCTCGGCATCATCCTGTTCGTCGCCCAGCAGTCGAACCGTCTCCGCGTGCGCCAGATCGTGTTCGAGCCGGATGGCCGCCGCCGCGAATCGGATCCCGCGCCGGTCGTGGGCCCGGAGAAGGTGATCGTGCTGCAGCCGTACGGGAGCCTCTTCTTCGCCAGCGCGCCGATCTTCGAAGCGCAACTGCCCCGGATCGACGACGCCACCCGCCGGTCGGTGGTCGTGATCCGGCTGCGCGGCGTCGACCAACTCGGGCTGTCGCTGGTCGAGGTGCTGCGCCGGTACGCGCGCTCACTCGGCGACCACGGCAGCCGTCTGGTCGTGGTGGTCACCAGCGAGGACGTCCTGGTGCAGATGGCGGCCGGTGGCCTCATCGAGACCATCGGCCGCGCCTCGGTCTACCGGGGCACCGAGTGGCTCGGCGCGACGACCAGGCTCGCCGTCGACGACGCGCGGGAGTGGATCCAGGCGGGCTGACCCGCCGCCGAGCCGAAGCTCAGAGGGTCACGCCGAGCGCATCCAGTGCTGCGGTGAACTCCGGGAGCTCGGTCGGCGGCACCTCGACCAGCGAGGTGAGGTTGCGGAAGAACGGACGGACCTCACCCGCCTGCGCGCCGTCGCCGAGGACATATTCGACGATGCCCTGCTGGGCCAGCGCCGTTCCTCCGAGGCCGGCGTGCGCAAAACCGGTGGCCGGTGCGGACACCGTCAGGATGTCGCGCTCCCCCACCGTCTCGACGGCGACGGCGTACTGGTGCAGATGCCCGCTCCCGAACGCGGCGATGGGCACCCCGTCGAGCGTCGAGAGCAGGCGATCCTTGGACGCATCCGGGATGGCGATGTTGTGCTCGACGACCTGCGGGTAGGGGTTCCAGACCGGCTTGTGGCTGAAGATCAGCGTCGGTCGCGCGCCGATCTGCGCCGGTAGGGTCTCAAGCCACGCCCACTGAGCCTCCTCCGCGGCGAGGCCGCTGCCCATGATCTCGCTGTTCAGGCCCACGACGGCCCAGTCGCCGACGAGCTCCAGCCAGTGGTCGTCGCCGAACGTCTGCTCGAACGCCGCGACCCGTTCCTCCGTCACGACGAGCTCCGCCCAGGCGTTCTCCGGCCGCTCCCCGATGTCGTGGTTGCCCGGCAGAACACGCAGCGGCGCCTGGATGCCCGCGAGGAGTTCTCGCCCGGCCTCGCGGTCTTCGGCATTGTCCGGGTCGAGGATCGCGACGTCGCCGCTGTGCACGACGAACGTCGGGTTGATCGCATTGATCAGGTCGACGAACTGGCGCAGGTTCTCGGTGGTGGCGCCGCCGAGGTGGGAGATGTGGGTGTCGGAGAGCTGGATGATCTTCATGGGGTGTTCCTCTCAGGGGGTCTCTCGGGGGACGTGCGGAAGCGGTCAGCGCAGGCCGGAGCGGACGAACGCGTCGACGATGTAGCGCTGCAGGAAGAGGTAGATGAGGAAGATGGGGAGGCAGGCGAGACCTGCGGCGGCCATGATGGCGCCCCAGTTGTCGCCCTCTGCGCCGAGGAAGCTCCGGATGCCGACCTGGATCAGCGCGTCCGACTTGTGCTGGAAGATCAGCGACGGCCACAGATAGTTGTTCCACGCCTCGATGAACAGCATGATCCCGAGCGCCGCGAGCGCCGGGCGCATGTTGGGCAGGACCACCCTGAGCAGGATGCCCCAGTGGTTCCGCCCGTCCATGTGGGCTGCGTCGATGAGCTCGCGCGGGAACGACTGCATGTGCTGGCGCATCAGCATGACCGCGAACGCGGAGCACAGGGTCGGCACGATCACGCCGCCGATGGTCCCGAGCAGCCCCAGCTGCGAGATGAGCACATAGTTCGGGATCATCGTGACCTGGAACGGCACCAGCCACGACCCGATGAAAAACAGGAACAGGATGCTCTTGCCGGGGAACTGCCACATGGCGAACCCGTATGCGGCCAGGATCGCGATGATCAGCTGGCAGACCGCGACGGACAACGACATCGCGAAGGTGTTGCCGATCATGCCGAGGATCGGGATCTGGTGCCAGACCGTGACGAAGTTCTCCAGCGACAGCGGCCAGGGGAACAGCGACTGCGACAGGGCGTCCGCCCGCTGGCGGAACGCCGTGACGAACATCCAGTAGATGGGGAAGATGCTCGCGACTGCAACGACCACGAGCACGATGTGACCGGTGATGGTCACGGCGCGGGTGCGGCGGCGAGCGCTCTCGCGTTCTGCGGTCGCTGCGAGACCGGACGCGGCAGCGGTCTCGGCCGGCACCTCGACGGCGACCGGTGCGGAGGGGCGGAGGGCCGCGGGACCGGCGACGGGGACGAAAGCCATGGGTGCTCCTAGTTGTCGTAGAAGGACAGCCGGTCGGACAGGGTGACGAGACCGAGTGCGATCAGACCGAACGCGATGAAGAAGAGGGTGCCCGCCGCCCCGGCGCTGCCGGCGTCGAAGTTCTGGAACCCGATCTGGTAGAGCAGGTAGTACAGGTTGGTCGTCGAGTCGCTCGGGCCGCCCTGCGTCAGGATGTCGATCATCGGGTAGGTCCACTGCGCCGAGAGCAGGATCGTCATGAGGACGAGGAACACGATCGTCGGCGACAGCAGCGGCAGTGTGATGCGGCGCAGGATCCGCCAGCCGCTCGCGCCGTCGATGGAGGCGGCGTGTGCATAGTCGGGGTTGATGCCCGCGATCCCCGCGGAGACGACGAGCACGCCGAACCCGAGCATCTGCCAGCCGACGATCGCGATGATCGCCCAGATCGCGCCGCTCGGCGAACGCAGCACGTCGCCGATGTCGATGCCGATGCTGTGCAACACGGTCGGGATGGCACCGCCGGAGTCCGACAGCAGCCAGCGCCAGACGGCCGCCGCGGCGACGGGAGTCACTAGGAACGGCACGAAGATGACCGCCTGGTAGACGGTCTTGGCCCGGCCGCCGACGCGGCGCGTCAACAGCGCGATCGCGATCGGGAGCACGACGGAGAAGACGAGGAAAGCCGCGATGTAGATGCCCGTGTTGACCAGCGCATCCCGGAGTTGAGGCGACGTGACGACCGAGGCGTAGTTCTGCAGCCCGACCGGGGTCAGCGGCTGCGTCGGCAGCAGGTTCCAGCTGTAGAACGACAGCTGGAAGGTCTGCACCAGGGGGCGGTATACCCACACGCCCAGGAGCACGATCGCCGGGAGGACATAGAGGTACGGCGCGAGGGGGATGCGGCGTTTGGGCGCCGCCGGCCGGCCGGGGCCGCGGAGTCCGCGACCCTGGCCGGCCCTGCGTCTGTGACGAACATCGGGATGCTCCGGACTCGCCTACTCGGCGCCGACCGAGGCCTGTACGGCGGCGAGCTGCTCGGCGGGCGTCATCGCGAGGAACTTCTCCAGAGCCTCACCCGCCATCTCGTACGCGGTGGGGAACTGGCCGATCGGCACCACCGAGTGCTGCACGTGGTCTCCGTAGACATGCACGAGGTTGTACGACTGCGCACCGGCCTGGCCGCGCGCGGCCGGGAACGGGACCACGAGGTCCTGGGTGTAGCAGGTCGCAGACGCGACGGACACCGGGATCCCCGCGAAAGTGTCGGTCGTCGAGTAGTGCAGGTGGCCGCCCAGGATGCCGCGCACATCGGTTCCACGGATCACGTCGTCCAGCTTCTGCTGGTCTTGCAGCTCGAACAGGCGGATGAGGCCGAGGTGGCTGGGGATGGGCGGGTGGTGCAGCGCGAGCAGCGTTCCGTCCGGCGCCGGCGTCTTCAGCTCGTCCGCGAGCCAGGCGAGCTGGTCGTCGGTGATCTCGCCCCAGTGCTGGCCGGGGACGGTCGAGTCGATCACGATGATCCGGAGCCCGTTCACGTCGTAGACGCGGTCATACGGCTCGGTGGTGCCTTCCTCGCCGAGCAGCCCGGTGCGGAAGGCGGCGCGCTCGTCGTGGTTTCCCATCACCCAGATCAGTTCGGAGCCGTACCGCTCGGCGATGGGCTCGACCATCGCCCGGATGCGGTCGTATGCGTCCGGCGCGGCGGTGTCGGCGATGTCGCCGGTGAAGACGATCGCCTCCGGGCGGGTGTTCGACTTCTCGAAACCTTCGAAGAGCTCCTGCAGGTTCGCGTCGCTGTCGACGATCTCGTGCAGCATGTCGCGGTTCTGAACGAAGTGGGTGTCGCTGATGTGCAGGATGAAGTGGTCCGGCGTCGGGTATGCGTCGTAGTCGGTCATGGTGTTCGCCTTTCGTCTGGTCAGTCGTCGATGGTGGATGCGGTGGAGCTGGGGCCGAGCAAGGAGGCGGCGAGCGCCGCGATCTCCTCGTCGGTCAGTCCGTGCGCTCGGAGGTAGCCGCCGGCGGACCCCCATTCGGAGTCCCAGCGGGCGATGACGGCCGTCATCAGCTCGGCCGGGCTCGCGGTCACGATCTCCTCGAGCGCAGGGCTGAGCGTCGCACCGCTTTCCTGCATCCGCTGGATCATGCCGTCTGCCCAGGGCCCGGCGAGGTTGGCGGCCGTCTGTGCGTAGTCTGCGACGACGTCCTCTCGCTCGACCCCGGAGGCGAGAAGGGCGAGAGCGACCACCAAGCCGGTGCGGTCCTTGCCCGCCGTGCAGTGCACCAGCACCGCATCCTCCCCCGATTCGGAGATGAGACGGACCGCGGCGGCGAGCTGCGGTCCGTGCCGGTCGATCATGACGTCGTAGACCTGGGCCAGCGTGACCTCGGCCTCGCCGAGCGGCACGGGCTGCGTCGCGCCGGTGAAGATCGGCGCGTGAACGATGACGGTCCCGTCGTGCAACAGGCTCGGGCTGGCCGAGACCTCGTCGTCGGAGCGGAGGTCGATGACCAGGCGGACACCCAGGTCGGCGACCGCCTGCCGGCCGGTCGGGGTGAGCGCGTGCAGGGCGTCTGATCGGTAGAGCTTGCCTGCGCGAACGGTGGCGGGTCCGGCGCGGTAGCCGCCCACCTCGCGCAGGTTGTATGTGCCCTCCACGGGCACCTGGCGGCGGGGGATGGTGTCTGTCACGGTCGTCTCTTCTGCTGGGATGGTCGGTGCCTGTCGCGAGTCGATGCTCACTTGACCAGCGCCTGGGCCTGCTTCTGGGCGTCCTGCATCGTCGCCTTCGGGTCCTTGCCGTAGTAGATGGAGTCCTCGACGGCCTTGGAGAAGATCGTGCTGATCTGGCTGTAGTTCGCTCCCGGGTACGACTCCCACGGCTGCAGCTTCTGCAGCTGCGCGATGTTCGGCGCGACGAGCGGGTTGGACTTCGCCCAAGCGGCGAGCGGCCCGTCGCCCTCGGTCATCGTGTCGCGCAGCGGCAGGTAGCCGATCTTGGTGGAGATCTGTTCGTAGGCGGTCGGGCTGGTCATGAACTTGATGAACTCCCAGGCAGCCGCCTGCTTGGCCGGGTCCTTCGACATGATGAACAGCGCGGACCCCGAGTTGGTCGGAGCGACCGACTTCTCGCCGAAGGCGGGCAGCGCGGTGTTCTTCAGTTCCCAGCCGCCGGCCTTCGCCCCGGCCATGAACATGCTCTGGAGCGCGGAGGTCTGCACCTGGATCAGCGACTTGCCGGAGGCGAATGCCGAGTACATGCTGGTCGAGTCGAGGTTCTGCAGCAGCCCGGCGTCGTTCAGCTTCCGCATTTCCTGCACCGCGCCGACCGAGCCTTCGTCACCGAACTCGATGGTCTTGTGGTCGGCGCTGACGATCTTGCCGCCGTTCGACTTGATGATGCCCTGCATGCACCAGTCGCCGCCCGTGACCGTGCACGAGATGGTCACCGGGGCGGTGCCCGTCTTCGCCTTCAGCTGCGCGGCCACCTTCTCGAGGCCGTCCCAGGTGGAGAAGTCCGGGTTGGTGATGCCCGCGTTCGCCAGCGCGGTGGCGTTGTACCAGAGCACCGGCGTCGAGAACACGTACGGGATGCCGTAGGTGACGCCGTTCCAGTCGCCGAGCTTCGTGGCGTTGGCGTTCATCGGGTACTCCCCGCCGAACGCGTCCTGCACCGCCTTCTTGCCGACGAGCTTCGAGATCGGCTGCGCGCCCAGGTCGTTCGCGATGTAGTCGAGGCCGTCGAACGTCAGTTGCGCCACATCCGGCGCCTTGCCCGCCAGCATCTCGGTCTGCACGCTGGAGATGTACGAGGTGCTCGCGCCGCCGGTGGAGGCCGGAGCCTGGCCGGTCACCGTGATGTTGGGGTGCTTGGCCTCGAAGGCCGAGATGAGGCCCTGGATGGTGTCGGTCCAGGCTCCCGCCTGAGCGAGGTTGTAGCTCTCGAAGCTGATCGAGACCTTCTGGTCGGGCGAGAGCGTGGGGATGGTCGCGGTCGAGACGGCGTCGCCGGTCGGGGTGGAGGCGACGCCGGCGCCGATGCAGCCGGTGAGGCTGAGCGCCGCTGCGGCGGTGATGGCGACCGCAGCGAGTGAACGAAGTGCGTTGGGCATGGCGGTAGTGCTCCTTCGATGGTGTGCGAGGGGGTGAGGTGGCGCTGGGTCGAACGGATCTGGGGTGGGGCGGGGGCGCTAAGCCGGGACGGACACCGGCTGCCCGAGGACGGGGAGCTCGTCGGCGTCTGCGACCCATTCGAGGCGGCGGCCGGTGGCGCGGTCGAACAGGTGGATGCGCTCCAGCTGGGCTCCGAGGCCCACCGGGTCTCCGCGGCGGAATGCGCCGAGCGCTTCTCCCCTGGCTGTGACCAGGCGGTCGCCGACCCGGACGTAGAGCACGTGCTCGCTGCCGAGGTTCTCGATCCGCTCGACGAGTCCGTCGATGCGGAGTGCGCCCATCGCGTAGTCGGCCGGGCGAAGGTGCTCCGGCCGCACGCCGATCACGACATCGAGGCTGTCCACCTCGCCGTCCCACAGCCGGGCGTCGATGCCGGGGGCGGTCGCGGCGACCACCCCTCCGGTCGAGCCGACGACGCCGGGGACGAGGTTCATCGGCGGTGCGCCGACGAACCCGGCGACGAACACGGACGCCGGGCGGTGGTAGATCTCCTCCGGGGTGCCCGCCTGCTCGATGCGACCGGCGTCGAGCACGACGATCTTGGTCGCCATGGTCATCGCCTCGACCTGGTCGTGGGTCACGTAGACGAAGGTGGCCGAAAGCCGGGCGTGCAGCTCGCTGAGCTCCTGCCGGGTGGCCGTCCGCAGTTTCGCGTCGAGGTTGGAGAGCGGTTCGTCCATCAGGTACGCGCTCGGCTCGCGCACCAGGGCGCGGCCCACCGCCACCCGCTGCCGCTGGCCTCCGGAGAGCTCGCGCGGCTTGCGGTGCAGGAGCTGCTCCAGCCCGAGCGTGGTCGCGACCTCGCGCACCATGCGGTCCCGCTGCTCCTTCGGCATCCGGAGCACGGCGAGCGGGAACGCCAGGTTCTTCGCGACGCTCAGGTGCGGATAGAGCGCGTAGCTCTGGAAGACCATCGCCAGGTTGCGCTTCTTCGACGGAAGCCCCGTGACGTCTTGGCCGTCGATCAGGATGCGCCCCGACGTCGGTTCGAGGAGGCCGGCGATCATCCGCAGCAGCGTCGTCTTCCCGCATCCGCTCGGGCCGAGCAGCACGACGAAGTCGCCGTCCTCGATGACGAGGTCGATGTCGTCGACGGCCCGGTGGCCCTTGAACTGCTGGGTCAGTCCCAGGATCTCGATGCGGCTCACGCCTGCTCCTCACGCTCAAGTAATTTCGTTTCCCAACTTGAGGTAGTTAGGAATTATCGTTACGTGAGCATGTTCTGCGGCGGAGATTAACGGCAGGCAACGCGGAGCCGACCACCTGGCAGACATTCCGTCAACGCTGACGGGCCACCCTCCGGTCAGTCGACCGTGTCATCCCTGACGCTCGCCCGATCGTCGCTCTCCGTATCGGCGTCGACGACGGTCATGACCCCCTCCATCACGGCAGGGTCGGTCGTCGGAAGTCCGGCGGCCGCCGAGATCGCCAGCTCGAGCGCGGCGAAGAGCAGCACGTGCGCGACGTTCCCGGTAATGAGCCCCGTCGACCACTTCGCGATCGACGCACCGCACACCAGCGTGACGTCCGACAGCTCGTGCAACCGGGAGCGCTGATACCCGGTGACCCCGATCACGGTGGCGCCGGAGCCCGCCGCCGCCTCCGCCGAACTGAGCGTGATCCTGTTCGAGCCGCTCGCGCTGATGCAGATGCAGACGTCGCCTGCACCGAGAGAGCGAGCGGTGAGCTGCTGCATCACGGCGTCCGCCGGCGCCTCGCTGGGCCTGCTCGAATTCAGGAACCCCAAGGTGGCGAGTTGCGCGATCGGCGCCGATGCCCCGTTGCCGATGATCAGCAGCCTCGTCGCACCGGCGATGGCAGCGACCGCCCTCTCGAACTCATCGAAGTCCAGCGGCGCCAGCGCGTTCGCCAGCTCCTCCCCGGCAGAGCGGAACATCGACGGGAGCCAGTCGCGCGGCGCTCCATCGTGGTCGACGGGCGACAGCTCGACCCTGGACGGGAGATCCCGCAGCAGGAGGAGCCGCAGATGCTGAAACCCTTTGAAGCCCAGACTCTGGCACGCCCGGATCACGGTCGCCGCAGAGGTTCCCGTCCGCGACGCCAGGTCGGCCGCCGACATCATCGCGACATCCTCGGGATGCTCGACGACCTCCCTGGCCACCCGCTGCTCACTCGGCACGAGCGAGGGGATCACCGAGTCGATGTAGCTGAGGGTGCCGCCGACGGGAGGGTCGGCACGCAGTGCGTCTGTCATAGCCCGTGTCTACCACGCCGACAGAACGGGACGGCAAACACGTCGCTCCCAGCACTCTCACAAAAAAGAACGAACGTTCCGTTTAGAGTGGGAAGGATGGGCACTCAGCGACACAGCACGACCGGAACCTCCCGGCACCTGCTGCGCCGACTGCGCGCATCCACTGCTGTCGAGGTCACGCGTATCCGGAACGCGGCCAGGCGCACGCGCTCCCGCCCCGGCGCGTTCCTCCTCACCACGCTCACCGTCCAGCTCGCGGCGATCGCGGTGTCCGTGCCGCTCGTCGGCTGGCTCTTCGAGCTGGCCCTGGAGCGCTCGTCGGCACGAAATCTCACCGACCGCACGCTGTCGAGTGTCCTCGCGGACCCCGTCGCCCTGCTCCTCATCGCCCTGGCCGTCGTCGTCATGGGGGCGACGCTGATCGTGCAAGTCGCGGCCCTGGTGGCGGTCTCGTCCCAGGTGCGCAACCGCACGACGCTCTCCCCACGGCTGATCCTCCGCGACATCGGGCGGGCGCTGCGGTCGGTCTTCCATCTGCACGGCCCCGTCCTGCTGCTCTACCTGCTGATCGCCGTGCCGGTGACCGGGTTCGGCTCATACTCGGCGGTGACCCAAGGGGTCGCGATCCCGCCGTTCGTCACCAGGGAGTTCCTCAAGGCGCCGCTCAGCACAGCGGCGTACTGCGGGATCATCGGCGTGCTGCTCTACATCAACCTCCGGCTGGCGTACACGATCCCGATGATGCTGATCGGGCGCCGGACGCCGGTGGCCGCGATGGTCGCGAGCCTCCGGATGACACGGACGCGGACGGTTCCCCTCCTGCTGTCCGTGGTCGTCCCGATCGGGCTCGGCACCCTCCTCTCGACCGCGATCGTCGACGGGATCTCCTGGGTCGCCTCCCTGCCGCCCGGCCTCGGCCAGACCACGTCGGCCGTGCTGATCGGCTGCGGGTCGGCCCTCGGACTCGCCCCGCTCGTGCTCGGCTGGGCGACCGCGCTGAACGCGCTCGTCGACGACACCTGGACGGCGCTCGACCGGCAGCCCGCCCCCGCCCCGCCGCCCGCGCGCACTGCCAGGCGGGTGCGAAGGAACGTCGTCGGCGTCGGCGTCAGCCTCATCGTCGCCTCCGTGGTCGCCGCGGTGTCTGGGACGGCAGCCACCGCCGTCCCTGCCACCCCGATCGCAGACACGGTGATCCTGGCCCACCGCGGCGACGTCTGGGGCGGCGTCGAGAACACGCTCGGCGCGCTGGACGCGGCCGCCGCCGAGCATCCGGATTACGTCGAGATGGACGTGCAAGAGAGCAAGGACGGCGTCTTCGTCGCCGTGCACGACACGAACCTGTTCATGCTCACGGGGCGCGACGTCAACGTCTACGACCTGACCGCCGCCGAACTGGAAGCCACGCAGGTCACGGAGCACGGCCACACCGACGTCATCCCGACCATGGCCACCTACGTCACCCGCGCCAGGGAACTCGGCGTGAAGCTGCTCATCGAACTCAAGGTCCACGGCCACGAACACGGAGACGTCACACGCGCCTTCCTCACCCAGCTGGATGCGCTCGGCAGCCCGGACGACGCCATCTACCACTCTCTCGATCCGGAGGCGGTGGCCGAGCTGAAGCGGCTGCGCCCCGGCCTCACGGTCGGCCTGACCATCGCCATGAGCATCGGCGGCGTCCCCGACACCCCCGCCGATTTCTTCACCGTCGAGCAGGGGTCGTTCTCCGAGAAGTTCCTCGCTGACGCCCACGCGCAGCACAAACCGGTCTACGTCTGGACGGTCAACGACTCCGCCCGCGTGCGCGAGCTGCTCCGGCTCGGCGTCGACGGCATCGTCACGGACATCACCGCCACCGCGGTGGCCGACCGCGACGAACTCACGAGCGACACGTCCCCCGGGCTCGCCGTCTCGGACGCCCTGAAGCTGATCGGCGCGTTTCGCTGAGAACGCTCCCCGCTCGTCAGCCGACCGGGATGAAGAACGCGATCAGCGCCACCACGACCGCGATCCCGAAGGCGAGCGCCGTGATCTGCATCGCCTTGCGCTGATCCTTCGTGCGGAAGTCCGCCTCCATCACGGTCTCCTCCGTGCCCAGCTCGCCGAAGTTGTACAGGCCGCGGGTGCCGAATCCTACGCAGAAGTGGAAGGCGGCCTGCAGGAACCCCTGCGCGGACAGGAACGCGGGCAACGCCACGAACAGCCGCCACGGAGCCGGCCAGGCGAACACGAAGGCCAGCACGAGGAACACCACGCCGACAGCGGCACCGATGTAGCCGGACAGCCGTCGTCTGCGGATCTCGGCCGGCCCGATGTTGCACACGCCCGGCTGGTAGACCTTCTCCTGCGTCGTCATGGGAGCACTCCCTCCACAGCGAGTGCGGCGACCGATCGGCCGCCTGCAGCGCTGCACGAATCAACAGTAACTCCAGCGCTCTCGATTCGGTCACGCCCGTCAGAGCGGAATCGCCGACTCACGCGAACGAGGCAGCACGACGTCGAACCGGCATCCGCGATCGGTGTTGCGGACGAACACATCGCCCGAGTGCGCCTTGACGATGCCGTGGACGATCGCCAGGCCCAGACCGGCGCCCGACGACATGATCGTGCCCTCCGCCGGGGTGCGTGCGGTCGAGCCGCGCCACCCGGCGTCGAACACCCTGCCCAGGCTCTCCTCCGGAATGCCGCCGCCCTCGTCGATGACGCTGAGCGCCACCGTCGACTCTGCGGTCTCCCGCGCGGTCACGAGGATGTCCGAGCCGGGCGGTGAGTGCTGGATGGCGTTCATCAACAGGTTCCGGATGACGCGGGACAGCTCCCGGGCGTCGCCCCAGATCGTCAGGTCCCCGGCCTGGGACTCCCGCAGGGTCACGGAGCGGGACGCGGCGAGCGGGCCGAGGTCTGCGACCGCGTCGCTGACCAGGTCGTACAGCGAGAGCGGCCCGAGGTCGAGCGAGAGCGCGCCGGACTGGATCTTGGAGAGCTCGAACAGGTCGTCGACCATGTGCGCGAGCGTGTCCGACTGGCTGCGGAGTTGCCGATAGTAGCGCTGCGGGTCTTCCGCAATCCCGTCCTCGAGCGCTTCGGCCATGGCCTGCAGGGCGGCGAGGGGCGTGCGGAGGTCGTGCGAGATCCAGGCGACCAGTTCGCGACGCGACTCGTCGAGCATCCTGACCTCTTCCCTGGCCTCTGCAAGACGCTGCGACACCGAGGCGAGCTCGGCGGAGAGCTCACTGAACTCGCCGCCGTCCTGGGGCTGCGCCACGACGATGCGCCCTTCGCCGACAGCCCTGGTCGCGTCGCGCAGGGTGCGGCTGGTGCGCACGAGTCCGACGCCGAGCACGGCCGCGACGCCCAGGCTGACGACCGCGGCGACGCCGATCACCCAGCAGAGCACCACGAAGTCGTGCGGCGAGATGTACATCGCCTGCGCGACCGCGATGGTGCCGCCGACGATGGACGCGACCGCCGCGACGACGACCACGCCGATCCGGAGCATGATGGACGCGCGTTTCGCCGCGTAGAGCATCGCGATCGCGACAGCGGCGATCACGACGGCGACGATCAACGTCGTGCCGACGATCGCGGCGAGGTCTGCTGCTCCGATCATCGGCTCACACGCTCATCCGGTAGCCGACGGCCCAGACCGTGGTCAGGAACAGCGGTTTCGTCGCGTCGGCCTCGATCTTCTCCCGCACCCGGCGCACGTGGACGGTGACCGTTGAGAGGTCGCCGAACTCCCACCGCCACACCTCGCGCAGCAGCTGCTCGCGGCTGAACACCTGGTTCGGATGCTTGAGGAAGAAGGCGAGAAGGTCGAATTCGCGCGCGGACAGCGAGAGCGGGACGCCCGCCTTGGCCACCGTGCGGTTGGACGGGTCGATCGCGAACTCTCCGAGCTCGAACGCGGACTCGGGGGTCAGCTCGCTCACGCTCCGGCGGAGGATCGACTCGACCCGCAGCACCAGCTCGCGCGGCGAGAAGGGCTTGGCGAGGTAGTCGTCCGCGCCAGCTTCAAGACCGTCGATCCTGTCGTCCGTCGAACCGAGAGCCGTCAGCATGATGATGGGCACCCGCCGCGTCTCGCGCAGCCGCCGCGCCACCTCGAGACCGTCGATCCCTGGCAGCATCCGATCGAGCACCACCAGGTCGGGCGGGGTGCGCCCCGCGGAGCGGAGGGCGGAGAAACCGTCGGGCGCCTCGTCGACCACGAGGCCCGCTGACCGCAGATAGTCGCTGGCGACCTCGCGGACGGTGGGATCGTCTTCGACGACGAGCACGCGTCTGTCCCTCACCCCGCTGTCCTGCCGTGCGCTCGCGCCTGCCGTCATGGCCCCAGGATAGGTCGGAGCGCTGGGAAGGGGAACGTCCATCCCGCTTGCACGGCGGACCGTCCGCGTTTCGTAAGATTCTCAGCCCGTGGCCGGTCCGGCCGCTGCGTAGCGTCGGACCGTGACCGATCAAGTCGATGTCGTGCTCCCCTGTCTGAACGAGGCCGCTGCGATCCCCTGGCTCCTGGCCAGGATCCCGGACGGCTTCCGCGCGATCGTGGTCGACAACGGGTCGACGGACGGCACGGCCGACGCCGCCCGCGCTGCCGGCGCACTGGTGGTCGAGGAGTCGCGGCGCGGCTATGGCGCCGCCGTGCACGCCGGACTCCAGGCGGCCGGCTCGGACGTCGTGGTCGTCTGCGATGCCGACGGCACCATTCACCCTGCGCAGTGGGGTGCGGTCATCGCGCCGGTGCTGACCGGAAGCGCCGAACTGACCATCGGGCTCCGGCGACCGACCACGCGGTCGGCCTGGCCGCTCCCGCAACGACTGGCCAACTGGCAGCTGGCCCGGATGCTGCGGGCGCGCACCGGGACGGACCTCCGCGACCTCGGGCCGGTGCGGGCTGCGTCCCGCGAGGGCCTTCTCGCCCTCGGCGTCGAGGATCGCCGGAGCGGCTACCCGGTCGAACTGGTGCTCCACGCTGCCTCGGCCGGGTGGCGCATCCGGCAGGTCGAGGTCGATTACCACCCGCGGATCGGCCGCTCCAAGGTGACCGGCACCGTCCGAGGCGCCCTGACCGCGACCGCGGATATGCGCAGGCGACTGAGGGAGACGACCCCGTGACCGCCGTGGCCGTCATCGCCAAGGAGTGCATCCCCGGGCGGGTCAAGACCCGGCTGCAACCGGAGTTCGACGCCGTGCAGGCGGCGGCGATCGCCTCGGCCGCTCTCGCAGCGACGATCGAGCTGGTCTCCTGCCTGCCCGCGACACGGCGCATCCTGGCGTTCGACGGGGAGGTCGCGCCTCCGGGAACAGACGGCTGGGACGTGCTGCCGCAGCGCGGCGACGGCCTCGACGAGCGCATCGCGCACCTCTTCGACGCGGTCGACGAGCCGTTGTTGCTGCTCGGCATGGACACCCCGCACCTCGACCCGGCCTGGCTGAGCGGGCTCTTCGAGCCGTGGGGGGACCTTGACGCGTGGTTCGGCCCGGCGACCGACGGCGGCTTCTGGGCGCTCGGGATGCGGGAGCCGGACGGATCGCTCGTGCGGGGCGTCGCGATGTCCACGGCGCAGACCGGTCGAGAGCAGCTCGAGCGGCTGACCGGGGCGGGAATGACCGTGCGCCTCCTCCCGCCGCTCACCGACATCGACACCGCTCAGGATGCGCGGGTCGCCGCCGACAGGTGCCCACCGCTGGCGCTGGTACTCCAGTCCATCGACCAGGAGAGGGACGCCGCGTGAGCACGACGCTGGCCGGACGCCCGCCGACCGGACACCCGCAAACCGCTACCTTCGGCCACGGCGGCGGCGAGCCGTTCGATCAGGCGATCCGCTCCGGCGGCGGCCAGGTGACGCTGGTCCCGCGCGCGGACGGTGGTCGACGCCGCGAGAACGACGCTCGGGGGGCCGTCCTGGACGTGTCGGCCTATCTGGCTCCGGCGACCGCAGCCGAACGGCGGGCGCTCGACGTATCCACCGGCCCGGTGCTCGACGTCGGCTGCGGGCCAGGCCGGATCGTTCGCGCCGCCATCGACGCCGGTCGCCTCGCGCTCGGGATCGACGTGTCTGCGGCCGCCATCGCACACGCGACGGCCGACGGACTGCCCGTTCTGCGCCGATCGGTCTTCGACCGTCTCCCCGCAGAGGGCTCATGGGGTGCTGTGTCCCTGTTCGACGGGAACATCGGGATCGACGGCGCCCCTGACGCGCTGCTGGAGCGCTGCGCAGAGCTGCTCGCTCCCGGCGGCAGCCTGCTCGTCGAGACGCACGCCGACCACGACCGCGACCACCGATTCGAGGCGACGCTCCGGCATCCGTCCGGCCGGGAGAGCGACGCGTTCCCGTGGGCGGAGGCCGGAGCGCTCACCGTTCTGTCGTTGACGGAAGCTCTCGGGATGTCGGCGACGACGGTTCGCCACGGCGCACGGACCTTCGTCGTCGCCACACGATGATCCCGGCCACGACGGCCACCACGGTCAGGATTCCGAGCCAGAGAGCGGCGAGCGCGGCGAGGTAGTCGCCGGGCACCACGGTCGGATTCCTCGGGCCGAGCCTCTGGGCGACCAGCTCGGGGATCACCAGCGCGGTGACCAGCGCGCCGACCGCGAACCCCGACTCGACGACGACGAGAACCGAGCGCGGAACGACGACCGCCCTCCGGCGGAGCACCCGTCCGAGGAACGCGAATCCGGGAACGATGATCCCATCGTGCACGACGACCGCCGCACCCAGCCAAAGGACGAGCCCGGCCATTTCGCCGACGCTCAGTTCGAGAAAAGCGAACACGATGCCGACCACGACCAGCGCTGCGCCGGAACCGAACAGGATGACACGGGTGGCCTTCACGACGGCAGCACCTCGATCGAACTCAGCCACTTGGTCTGCAGGACGCCCGGACGGCCAGGGGCGATCACCCGCGCAGGGAAGCCGTGGTCGATGTCCAACGTCTCCCCGTTCACGCGTAGCGCGACGAGCGTGGTCGGGTCCTGCACGAACTCGCTTCCCATCGTCGTCACGCGATACGCGCCCTGCGCTTGCAGACTGGTGATCCGAACGGTCGCCTCCGTGGCGCCGCCCACCAGGGCGACGAGGTCGCGCATCCGGACACCGGTCCACTCCGCCCAGGTGCTCCACCCCTCGACACAGGCGATCGGCAGCCGCGCCGAGGTCTGCGGCAGCCCGTCGAGGCCGCTCCGGGACAACGCGACCTCTCGGGCAGGCCCCCGGAGGTTCAGACGCCAGTCGGAGGAGCGCGCGGCGTCGAGGACCCCGGCTGACCGCGCCGTCTTGTTGACGGGGAGCGACTGCGGGCCGTGACCCTGCACGCGCGGGGCGAACACGTTCAACGGGGCGAGCCATCCGAACGACTGGCCGGCGGTGAACGCGACCAGGGTCGTGGCGGACGCGGCGATCGTGCCGAGCAGCGCGCGCCTCGACACGGTCCGCGCGCGGTCCTCAGCGCTCATCCGTGACGCTCCTGTCCTGCGCCGCGCTGCGCCGCCGCCAGAACCGCACGATGACCGGGAGCTTGAACGCGATGTGCACGGCGATCGACCCGACGATGACCCAGGCCAGCACGAAATGCGCCTGGCGGAACGGGAACGGCCACGGGTACCACTGGTACGTGTTGATCAGGCCGATCGTCGGCTCCAGCAGTGCCGACGAGACCAGCACCGCGATCGTCACTCGCTCGACGAGTTCGACGGCCGACGTCACCGGCGGCCAGACGAACAGACGCGGGTAGACGGTCCACAGCTTGCCGAGCAGCAGAGGGAAGATGGCGATCCCGACCGTCACGTGCAGCCCCTGCGTGAACGCGTACACGCCCGGCCACACGAGAAATCGCAGGCCGGGCAACGGATCCTGCAGCAGATGGCTGTAGAGCCCCGTCAGGAAGCAGATCACGAACGCCAGTGCGAGCAGTCGTCCCACCACGACGGTCGTGCGCGCCGTTCTTGCCGGCGACGCGAACAGGGCCCGAGCGCCGCCCATCCGCGCCTCGAGCGCGGTCGAGAGACGTTCGGTGACAGCCATGCGACGATTCTCGTTCGGATGCCCGGAGCGCACGGCGGCCAAATCTTACGGTCCACGAACGGTCGGCCGGAATCGGCCTCCCGACCGGTCGCCGCACGCGACACTCGAGGTGTGAAGGTCATCGCCGTCTGCGTGCTGCTCGCCGCACTCGCTGTTGTGACAGCCGTGTCCGCGGCGACGTTCAGCGCGTTCGTCCCCGGGCAGAGCGCTCCGCTGGGGATCGCCACGGCCGCCACGTGGGTCCTGGCCGGCTGCGCGTTCCTGATCCTGCTGCGCATCCGGGGGCGCGCCGCGATCGTGCTCGTCGTCGCGGGCTCAGCTGCCATCGGTCTCGCCGCACTCGCGGGTCCGCCGAACCTCAGCACCGACTCCGCCCGGTACGCCTGGGATGGGATCGTCCAGAACGACGGCGTCTCCCCGTATGCGCACGTGCCGGCAGCGGACGCGCTCGCTCCATACCGGCAGGGCTGGCTCTTCCCGCAGCCGACCACCCGCCCGGATGGGATCGCGCACTGCACAGGAACGCGCATCCAGTCGGCGAGGACCGTCCCGGGCGGCGACCTGCTCTGCACGGCGCTCAACCGGCCGCAGGTCCCCACGATCTACCCACCGGTGGCCGAAGGGTTCTTCGCCGCGGTCCGCTCGGTCGTTCCTCCGTCAGCGCAGTACTGGCCCTTCCAGGTGGCCGGGCTCCTGGTGAGCCTGGCGACCACGACACTGCTGCTCGTCGGGATGCGACGACGCGGGCTGGATGCGCGGTGGGCTGCGCTCTGGGGCTGGAGTCCGTTCGTCGCGGCCGAAGCGGTGACGAACTCCCACGTCGACGCGCTCGGCGCCCTCCTCGTGGTCGCGGCGACCTTCGCCGCGACGCCGGCACTGTCCCTCTCCGGACGGCTCGGGCGAGGCAGGGCGATCCTCACCGGTGTCGCCATCGGCCTCGCCGCCGCGACCAAGTTCGTGCCTGCGCTCGCAGCCCCGCCGATCGCCCGTCGCCGACCATTCACGGTCACGATTGCCGCTGCCGTGACCTTCGCGGTCACCTACCTGCCGTACCTCGCCGTCACCGGATGGGCCGTGATCGGCTATCTGCCCGGCTACCTGGACGAGGAAGGGTACGACAGCGGGTCACGCTTCGCGCTCCTCTCGATGCTTCCGGGAGCAGCGGCGACGGCGGTGGCGCTGGTCCTGATCCTGGCCGTGCTCGCCGTCGCCTGGTGGCGGACCGACCCCCACGAGCCGTGGCACGCCCAGACCGTCTCGATCGGGCTCGTCCTGCTGATCGCGAGCCCCGCCTACCCCTGGTACGCCCTGGTGCTCATCCCGTTCATCGCCCTCAGCCGGCGGTGGGAGTGGCTGGCGGTTCCGCTGGCCCTCTCGGCCAGGGCGCTCCTTCCCGAGCCCTGGCAGGGCACGGCCCTGCTCGCGCTCGCTGCCGCGGCGACCATCGGCGCCACCGTCGTCCGACGACGGCGGAGACCGGCCGCCCTTCCGCCCACGATGCCATCCGCCGTTCGAGAGGAGACACCATGACCGCACCGACGATCGGAGTGATCGGAGGATCCGGCCTCTATCGGCTGTTCGACGACGATGACGACGCCAGCGAGACCGTCACGATCGACACCCCGTACGGCCCGCCGTCGGCTCCCATCCGGCTGGGGCTGCTCGGAGGCCGCAGAGTGGCCTTCCTGCCCCGGCACGGCGCTGACCACCGGTTCGCCCCCCACCTCGTGCCATACCGTGCCAACATCTGGGCCCTCGCCTCGCTCGGGGTCCGCAGCATCGTCGCATCCTCAGCCGTCGGCGGCCTCTCCGAGCGGGCCGTCCCCGGCGCCTTCGTGCTTCCCGACCAGCTCATCGACCGCACCGTCGGCCGCCCCGACACCTTCTACGACACCGGCGACGTCCAGCACCTGGCGGCGGCCGAGCCGTTCGACGTCGACCTGCACGCGCTCGCCCTCCGCGCGTTGACGGGCTTGGGAGAGACTGTGCTGCCGGACGGCACCACGGTGGTCATCCAGGGTCCGCGCTTCTCCACCAGGGCGGAGGCCGCCTGGTTCCGGATGGCCGGGGCCGACATCGTGAACATGACCCAGTATCCCGAGGCGATGCTGGCCGCCGAACTGAACATCGCGCTGGTCGCGCTGGCCTTCGTCACCGACACGGACGCTGGCACGGCGGCAGGCGACACGTCCGAGGCCGCGGATGCCGCCGTCGTCCTGGCGCGGATGGCCGAGGCCGGACCGCGCATCCGCGCGGCGACCGCCGCGATCGTCGCAGCGGTCCCGCACGACTTCCGGGGCCGACGCTCGATCCCGCCGCAGGCGGTGGACCGGGTGCTTGGCGCGGCGCCGCGGGTGCCGGCGACTGTGCCGGTGCCGGACAGGACTCCAGCGTGACGCACATTCTGGTGACCGGGGGCCTCGGCTTCATCGGCTCGCACATCGTCGAGGCCGCCGTCGCGCGCGGCTGGCGGGTGACGGTCGTCGATTCGCTGCGCCCCGACGTTCACGCGACCGCAGACATCCCGGACTGGTTCGCGGGGCTCCGCGGCGAGGTCGACCTGCTCGTCGGCGACGCGGCCGAGGCGGCGGCGCCCGTGCTCGGATCGGTCGAGCTGGTCTGCCACCAGGCGGCCAAGGTCGGACTCGGCGTGGACTTCTCCGACGCACCGGACTATATGGAATCGAACGCGGGCGTGACCGCTCGCCTGCTCGCAGCGATGACCAAGGCCGGGGTGGCGAAGCTGGTCCTCGCCTCGTCCATGGTGGTCTACGGCGAGGGCCTTTACCGGGACGGCTCCCGCACCGTCCAGCCGCCCGAGCGCACGATCGGCGATCTGCGAGCGGGCCGGTTCGACCCTCTCGACGCGTCGGGCACCCCGCTCTCCCCCGTGCTGATCAGGGAGACGGACGCCACCGACCCACGCAATGTCTACGCCGCCAGCAAGCTCGCCCAGGAGCACCTCGCCCGGTCGTGGGCCCGATCGACCGGCGGCCGAGCCGCGGCGCTGCGCTACCACAACGTGTTCGGCGCCAGAATGCCCAGCGGCACGCCGTACGCCGGAGTCGCCTCGCTGTTCCGTTCCCGGCTCGCGGAGGGCCTCGCGCCCCTGGTGTTCGAGGACGGGCGTCAGCGCCGTGACTTCGTCGACGCCCGGGATGTTGCCGAGGCCAATCTCGCCGCCTCCGCGTGGCTGGCGCACCAGGAGAACGGGAGGTTCCGGACCTTCAACGTCGGAAGCGGCCAGGTGCACACCATCGGAGACTTCGCGACGGCACTCTCCCGCGCGACGGGAGGACCGCATCCGGAAGTGACGGGTGCGTATCGGCTCGGGGACGTGCGCCACATCACGGCGACCTCGGAACGGGCCGCCGTCGAACTCGCGTGGCACGCGACAACGGACTGGCCCGGCGCCGTCCGCGACTTCGCGGCCGCAGCGGCACGCCAGCCGGTCGCGCCCGCCGGGCGTCAGAGCGCGAGCGTCAGATAGACCGTGTTCGGATCGAGCACATGCCGTCCGTACGGCTCGCACTCGACGAACCCGGCCTTCGCGTACAGCGCCCGCGCGGGCCGGAAGAAGTCCATGGTCCCGGTGTCCAGCGAGATGCGGGCGACATCGCGGCGGCGCGCATCCGCCAGCAGGTGGCCGAGCATCCTGGAGGCGACACCGGAGCCTCGGCTGGCGGGGGCGGTGCGCATGCTCTTCAGCTCCTCGTGTCCTGGCTCGATCGCGGCGAGCGCGCCGGTGCCGACGATGTCCTGCCCGTCGTACGCGACGAACAGTCGCACGGCCGGTTGCTGCAATCCGGACAGGTCGAGGGCGTGGCGGCTCTCCGCGGGGGCGGTGGGAGCGAGCTCGTCGAGGTAGGCCTCCAGGAACTCGGTGAGCCGCGGATCGGCGAAGTCCGCGCGGCGAAACTCGATCGTCATCCCCTCACCGTATCCGGAGCGGAGGGGCGCGTTCGGACTCTAGGATTCCGAGTAGTGGTCACGACGACGGGCATGCCGCCACCGTGGGAGCGCTGGGACGAAGGTGACTGGTGAGCGGGTTTTTCTCCTGGATCGCGGACTCGGGCGTCGTGCAGGGCGTGATCATCGGCGCCACGTTCGCCTTCCTGACCACCGTCCTGCTGCTGGATGCGGTGGCCAGGTCGAAGACGACGACCGTCAACGGCTGGAGCACGATCCGCGCGGTCGGCCAGCCCGGAAACGGGGTGTTGGTGCGCGCCGCGATGCAGAAGGCGCTTCCCGTCGTCAACTCGTTCGAAGAGGCCGCGTACTGGACCGCGGACAGAGACGACACGGGACGACGCCTCACCGGTGACCGCTCGTATCGGCTCCGCTTCCCGGCCGGGCAGCTCCCGCCCAACGAGGCTTTCTGGTCGCTCACGGCGACGGACACCGTCGGTTACCAGACCGGAACCGCGCCCGGCCAGTCGAGCATCGACAGCCGCACCCCTCTCACGACCAACGCCGACGGCTCCGTCGACATCGAGCTGAGCGCGCATCCATCGTCCGAGGTGCGCGGCAACCACGTCGCGACGCCCTCCGGCCGGTTCAAGCTCACCCTCCGCGCCTACCTGCCCGGAGCCTCCATCGTGACCGGCGACTACGAGGTGCCGCCGGTCGTGGAGGTGCGGTCGTGAACCGGTTGATCCTCAAATACGCGACGCCGGCGACGATCGTCATCCTGGCGATCTTCGCCTGGGTCGTCTACCGCCGGATCGCCGACGGAGGGCTGGACTCCATCGTCGTGCTCGCCGTGACCGCTCTGATCGTGTGGGTGATCGGGGCGTTCGTCTTCATCGTGTTCTGGCCGCGGATCACCGTGGGCGGGTTCAAGCGCATCATGCTGAAGCGCGGGCTGGGCGGCGGTCCGATCCCGCTGAACACGCTCTACGCCGTGCGGGAGAGCTCGTCGGAGTCCGCCTCCGCGGGCAGCGTTATCGCGACGGGCACCGACGGCGTCCTGTATTTCGGCGGCTGGCTCGATGTGAAGGCCGGACCCTCGGTGTTGCACGTGCCTGACCTGGACGGCCGGTATTACAGCCTGCAGTTCACCGACCGGGTCAGCGGCGCCAACTTCGCGTATGTCGGAAAGCGCACCACCGGGACCGCCTCGGGCGACTTCCTGCTGTGCGATGCCGGATGGGACGGCGCGACGCCGGTAGGCGCCACCCGGATCGAAATCCCGCACCACGCCGCGCTGCTCATCGGCCGGGTGTTCGTCGCCGACGAGACCGATCGCGGCACTGCCTACGCGCTGGCGGAGCAGTTTCGGCTCGCGCCCGCGGACGAGCGCAGCGGCCGGGTGTGAGCCCGGCCATCCTCAGACCGACGACCCGAAAGGCGCACATGAGCGACAACGCTTGGCCGGCCCTCCCGCTGGATTCCTGGACCGCGACCCGCGACACCCTCCACCTCTGGACCCAGGTGGTCGGGAAGATCCGGATGGGCCTCGCGGCCCCGATCAACCACTGGTGGCATGTCACGCTGCGCGTCGACGCGCGGGGCCTGACGACCGGGGCGATCCCGGTCGACACCAGGATGCTCGAGATCGCGTTCGATTTCATCGATCACGTCCTCGTCGTTCGCACCAGCGACGGGCGCACCGCCTCGTTCTCCCTTCTCGGCCTGTCGGTCGCGGAGTTCTTCGCCGAGGTCTTCAAGGCACTCCGCCAGGCCGGCGTCGAGGTCGCCATCCAGCACGCGGCGCCGAACGAAGTGGAGACCGCGATCCCGTTCGCCGACGACACGCTGCACGCGACATACGTGCCCGAGCAGGCGAACGCGTTCTGGCGTCAACTCATCCAGGCGGACCGCGTCCTGCACCGGTTCCGCTCCGAGTTCCTCGGCAAGGTCAGCCCCGTGCACTACTTCTGGGGTGCGATGGACCTCGCCGTCACCCGGTTCTCCGGCCGCATCGCTCCCCCGCACCCCGGCGGAGCGCCGAACTGCCCGGACAGCGTGATGCTCGAAGGCTACTCGCACGAACTCAGCAGCGCGGGCTTCTGGCCGGGCGGCGGTTCTGAGGGGGCGTTCTACTCCTACGCCTATCCCGCGCCGCGCGGTTACGCCTCGGCGGAGCTGCCGGAGGGCGCATCGTTCAGTGAGGAGTACGGGGAGTTCCTGCTGCCGTACGAGGTCGTCCGAACGTCTCCCGATCCCGACGCGACCGCGCTCGCGTTCCTCCGCGCCACCTACGACAGTGCCGCCCACCTCGGCGACTGGCCGGCAGGGCTGTCATCGCGGTCGGTTCTCCCGTCAGACGTGTGACACCGAGACCGGGGACACGGAGAGGAGCACACCGAACGTCTCAGGGCCGTGCCTCGGTTCCCGTCATATCTCGTCGATCGACGTCTCAATCGGGATGGCATCGTCGCCCAATTCATAGGCGGCCTCCCAGCCGGTGCGTTCCCAGACGGCGCGATGGGTAGCGATGCGTGCTGCGTGGTCCCGCCACGTCGTCGGCGCTCTGCTCCACGCCCGCTCCGCGGCAGAGCCGAGCCGGGGAAGGAGGAGGAAGGCGAGATCATCGAAGCTCTCGACCGTCTCGGCCCAGATCGCGGCCTCGACTCCCGCAATGGGAATGCCGTGACCGGTGACGAAGTCCTCCGGCATCCAGTCGTGCATCTGCTCGAGGGTCTTGGCCGGATATTCGGTGAAACCCAGGCGCTCGCGCCGGCGTTCTCCCCCGCGGCTGGCGGCGGGTTGCGCGTACGGACGATCGAGGTAGAGCACGTCGTTCGAGGAGATCAGCGCAGGGATACCCGCCGCCGCGATGAGTTCTCGATCGCCCGTCGCCCTGGCGAAAAGGTCGACCATCTCGTCAACGAAGTGATGGGCCTCCGGCGGGAGCTCTGCCTTCTTGGCGTCAGAATCGATATGGGTCTCGTCTCCGATCCACAACTGCACAATGTCCGTCTCGGAAAAAGCGTCGGCTCGCACCGCCTCTTGGAATGCGACGACACGTTTGCCGGCGGTATGTGCTGCCGCGATAGCGATGCCGACCGCGTCTGTGAACGCAGATGCCGGCATCCCGAACGCCTCATCGCCGCCGAGATGCACGAACGCGGCAGGTGAGGCGGCGGCGAACCCGCTCGCCTGCGCCTCGATGAAAGCGGCCGCCGGGGCAGCGGCCGGATCGAGATATCCGAGACGGGCGGCACGATCGTCGGCAGCCAGCTCAGGGTATGCCCGGATCGCGGCGGCCGAGTGTCCCGGTAGGTCAACCTCGTACACGATCGTCACGCCACGTGCGGCCGCGCGCTCGGCGAGGCGGGCGAGATCATCCGCAGCGAACGGCGCGCCTGCAGACGCCTCAACCAGTTCGGGATACGCGGCGGACGGGAGCCGCCACCCTTGCGAGTCGGTGAGGTGGAGATGCAGCACGTTGAGCTTGTAACGGGCGATCAGGTCGATCACACGCTCGATTTCTTCGGCCGTGAACGGATGGCGCACGACATCGAGCAGGAGCCCGCGCCAGGCGTACCGCGGCCCGTCCTCGATCCGGCATTCGGGTATCCGGGCATCCGGGCAGGCGAAAAGTTGCAGGAGACCGGCGACGCCGCGCAGTATCGCTCGGTCACCTGGCCCGGTGACGATGACACGGTCGGGGTGGATCTCGATTGTGTGCCGTTCGTCGTGGGCGATGCCGGACGCGTCGACACCCTCAGCGGGAGCGACCCCCGTCGGCGCCGGGCCGAGGCGGAGTTCGACGACGAGCTCCGGCCCAGTGGGACCACTCTGGCCCGCGGCAGCGAGCCCGGCGAGTTCGGACGCCAGCCACCCGCGCGCGTGGTCCAGCTCCGCCGCACCGACGATCCGTACGCGGCTTGGCTCAAAAGCCACATGGCCCTCGCCGAGCGTGACCGACTGCGGCCAGGGTACGAGCGGGAGGGTCATCGCACGACCTCGTTTTCACCGGCGCCCGCCAGGACTCCGACGTGCCGGCCGTACCAGCGCGCGCTGGACTTGACCGTCCGGGCGAAGGTGGCGCGGTCCACGGCGACGAGTCCGAAGGTGGGGTTCCACGAACCCCACTCGTAGTTGTCCAGAAGCGACCAGTGCAGATAGCCGCGCACGTCGACACCGTCGGCGATCGCCCTGTGCAGGCCGGCCAAGGCCTGCTCGGTGTATTCGATGCGCTCGTCGTCGCTGTCAGTCGCGATGCCGTTCTCGGTGACCAGGATCGGCACCCCGGGGATGCGGGCCGCCGTGTGCCGCACGGCGTCCTCCAGCGCCTGCGGGTAGAACTCCCAGCCGATCTTCGTACGACGGTCTTTCTCACCGGGAAGGTCGATACCGTGCGGTCCGACCCGCAGCCTGCTGTACGCCTGAACGCCGATGAAGTCGTCATCGCGGGCGACATCGAGATAGCGGTCCTCGACGGCGTACGAGATCGCTTCGACTCGTGCGGGGTCGGCGTCGAAACCCTGGACGTTCTGGTTCGCCACGGTCCATCCGGAGTTCACCCCGTGAACACCGCGGAGGATGTCCCTGCTCAGCTCGTGTGCGCGGATCAGGGCCGTAGTCACCGCCTCGTCTGGCGGGGGGAAGGTGGTGCCCGCGTTCTGCTTCCCCTGCTGCCTCATCGCGGTCATCAGAGCGACCATGTTGGGCTCGTTGATCGTGCACACCCGTTCGACGCCGTCGAGGATCGGGAGCACCTCGCGCACATAACGCGCAAAGTGGTCGAGGGCCAGATCGGACTTCCAGCCGCCCAGGGAGCGCAGCCAGGCCGGGTTGGTGAAGTGGTGCAAGGTGACCACAGGCGTGATGCCCCGGTCCGCGCATCCCTCGATCATGCGCCGATAGTGGGCCAACTCGGCCAGGGAGACGTGGTCCGGCGTAGGCATGATCCTGGCCCACTCGATGCTGAAGCGATAAGTGTTCAGCCCGAGGTCACGCACGATGTCGAGGTCCTCCTGCCAGCGGTGGTAGCTGTCGCAGGCATCCCCCGATCTGTCTTCGAGCCCCCACTCTCCGTTGCTCTCGGCGGTCCAGAAGTCGCTGAGGACGTTGTTGCCTTCGATCTGGTGCGCGGAGGTGGATGCTCCCCAGAGAAAGCCCCCGGGAAAGTGTGTGGAGTCTGACATGCTGTCCGTTCGAGTCGTCCCGATCATTTCAGGCCCACCGTCGCGAGTCCTTGCACGAAGTAGCGCTGAAGGAAGACGAAGAGCAGGAGGATCGGAGTGATGATGAGCACCGCTCCAGCGAGGAGGGTGCCGTAGTCGGTGGAGTACTGACCCGTCGAATAGAGCGAGAGTGCCACCGGCAGGGTGTACATCGACTGGGATTGGCTGGCCACGAGCGGCCATAGGAAGTTGTTCCACGAGCCGAGAAACGTGAGGATGCCAAGCGTTGCCAGGGCCGGTCCGCATAGCGGGAGCATGATCCTGGCGAAGATCCGCAGCTCAGACGCTCCGTCGATGCGGGCGGCCTCCAGCAGCGAATCCGGGATGTCGAGCATGAACTGCCGCATCAGGAACACACCGGCCGGCTGAGTCAGGAACGGCAGGATGAGCGCCCCGTAGGAGTTGAGCAGCCCCATCTTCGCCACGATCACAAAGAGCGGCACCAGCGTGACCACACCAGGGACCATGATTGTCATCAGCACCGTACCGAGCAGGATGCGTTTGCCGGCGAAGTCCATCTTGGCGAGCGCGTAACCCACCATGGAGCAGAACAGCAGATTGCCCAGGACGGTCACTATCGCGACGATCGCACTCGTAGTGAAGAACGTCCCGAAGTGCAGGTCGACGAACCACTTGGTGAAGTTGCCCATGGTCGGTGACTGCGGCCAGAAGGCTGGAGGGTCGGCCAGGATCTCGGACTGGGGTTTGACAGAACCCAGCACCATCCAGAGGAACGGGTACAGCCAGACGACAAGGCCGACGGTGAGCAGCGTGTAGGTCAAAACGCGGGTGCCGCTTCGAGCCGGGGTGCGACGACGGCGGGTGGTGGTGATGCTCATGTGCGGCTCCTCAATGCGCGGAACTGGATGAAACTCACGGCGGCGATCACGGCGAACATGATGTAGCTGGCGGCGGAGGCCTTCGCGAAGTCGCCGAAGCCGACGAGATTGAAGGTGTAGTACGTCATCGAGAGCGTCGACCCGAGCGGACCCCCGCGGGTCATCACGAAGGCCTCCTCGAAGAACTGGAGGTATCCGACAGAGATCAGCACACTGCCAAGCAGCATGGTCGGGCGCAGCAGCGGCAACGTGATGTTGAAGAACCGCCTGCCCGCTCCCGCGCCGTCCATGGTCGCTGCCTCCGTGACGTCGGCCGGGACGGATTGCAGACCAGCGAGGAAGATCACCATCAGGGTCCCCGTGTTGCGCCACACCGCCATCGCTATCAGTGAGGGCAGCGCCCAGTCAGGGCTGTTCAGCCAGTCCGGGCCGTGGATGCCGATGACGGCGAGTGCGGTGTTCACCAGGCCGTCAGGCGCGAGGATATAGCGCCACACCACCGAGACGCCGACGATGCTGGTCACGACAGGGGCGTAGAACGCGACGCGGTACAGCGGCTTGAGGCGACGGATCCCGGAGTTGAGCGCGACAGCCAGGAGGAGCCCGAGCGCCACCGTCAAAGGGATGCCCACGATGACAAAGGTTGTGGTCACCAGGGCGGCGCGCTGGAACTGCGGGTCGCTCAGTACAGCGACGTACTGGTCGAGGCCGACGAAATTCACTGCGAAAGGCGTCTGGATGTCCTGCGCCGACAGGTCGGTCAGGGAGAAGCCGAACGAACTCGCGATCGGCACGAGCATGAAGACGGTGAACACGATGAGGAAGGGCGCGGAGAACAGCCACGCGATCCACGTCTGTCTGCGGCGTTGAGCCGATCGCGCCCGCGGGGCACGCACGCCGGTCGACGTGCGTGCCTCACGGACGGTCACGGAGGTGACAGGGGACGTCACGGCTACTTCACTCCGATGCCATCGGCCTGCTGCTGCAGCGACTTCAGAGCGTCTTTGACGGGAACGCCGCCCTTGATGATCTGCTCGATGGCCGAATCGCCCACGGCTCCCACCTTGTCGAACGACACGTTCTGCGGAGGGGTCTTCGCCGTCGCGAGTTGCTTCCGGAAGGCGGTCAAGGTGGAGTCGCCCGCCAGCGGCTTCTCGTCCCAGGCGCTCTGAACCGACGGGAGATCCCCGCTGACGCCGTACCAGGCCGCTTGCGTTTTTGCCTTGCTGAGCCACTGCACGAGGCTCCAGGCCGAATCCGGGTTCTTTGCCTTCTTGAAAACGACCAGGTTCGCTCCACCGACGAACGATGTCGACGACTTCTCCGTCGGGAGGGTCGTCGTCGCGAACTTGGATGCGAAGTCTTTGCCAACTGTCGAGGTCAGGACCCCGCGCAGCCACGGACCGTCCACGACCATGGGCGTCGCTCCACTGATGAAGTCCTTGACCTCCGATGTCGGGTCGGTCGCGACGTTGGGATCTGCGATGCCCTTGGTGAAGTAGGACTTCAGGTAGGAGTACGCGTCGGCGAACTCCGGAGTGTCGAGAGTCCACTTGGTCTCTCCGGCATTCATAAGACCTCCGCCTTGCGACCAGGGCAGCCAGAGCGTGCTCTGGAACGAGCCCGACGTGCCTGCGGGAAGACGGATGCCCCATTTCGCGCCAGCCTTGGACTGGAGGTCGGAGCTCAGCTTTTGCAGGTCGTTCCAGGTCGTCGGCGGACTCGTCCAGCCCGCCCGCTGAGCGAGATCGGTGCGGTAGTAAAGCACGCGCACGTCGACGTACCATGGCACCTCGAGAAGGCTGCCCTTGATCGTTCCCGTGGCGATGGAGCCTTTGAACATGTCATCCGTCCGGATGGCGTCCGGAACGGAGGCGAACGCATCCGCGAAGCCGGGAAGGCCCGGCATCATCGCGACATCCGGAACATCGCCGGACGCGATGGCGGTCTGGAACTTTTGATAAGCCGAGTCCCACGGAATCGCCGTGACGTCCACCTTCACGCCCGGGTGGGCGTCCTCGTACGTCTTAACGAACTTCGGCAGCAATTCGCCTTCGTTGCCCATGGCCCACATGGTGATGGTGCCGCTGGGCTTCGCCGCGATGGTCGATGTGCTCGTGGGTTGGCTCTCCGTCACCGTGGATCGTCCGCAGCCCGTCATGGCTACGACGACCGCGGCTGCGACGGCGAGTGCCGCTGCTCCTCTGAATCTCATGCCTGTTCCTTCCTCATTGAAGCCTTCTGATGTCGAAATCGTCTATGCGCATAGAAATCTATGCGCATAACAATGAATTGTCCAATCGTTCGTCGGCTCGCTCCTCACCGAGCGGCGGCGCGCGTCAGCTACCGGGCCGGAGTCACTCGCAGCCGCAACTACGTCCGAGCACGAGGCGGGTGGCGAGGCGGACGGAGCGACTATCGCCGCTGAGGAGGCCGGGGTCGGCGAGAATACGGACCGCCAGTCGGCCCATCGTCACGAAGGGCTGTCTGATCGTCGTCAGGACGGGGTCAGCCAGGCGCGCTGCGATAATCCCGTCGAACCCCGTGACGGCGACATCATCGGGGACGACGAGGCCGCTTGCGGAGAGCGCATCCATCACGGCCAGGGCGGTCTGATCGTTCGCGCAGATCAAGGCGTCGGGCAGCATCCCTCGGGCGATGGCGTCGCGCAACGCGCCGAACCGATCGTCCGCCATCACATTCGACTCGAACGGCTCGGCCGGCGACGGCATCCCTCGGGCGGCGAGCGCGTCTCCGAACGCGTCGAACCGAGCCGCGATGTCCGGTGCCGTGAGTTCCCCGACGAACCCGAGCGTGCGGCTGCCGTGCACATCGACCATGTGGTCGACAACCTCGGTCATCGCGGCCGCGTTGTCGATCGTGATGTGGTGCAGCGAGTCGTTGGAGGGAGGCGTACTGAACACCACGACGGGAACCCCGCGCCCGACATGCTCGAGAAGGGCGCGCTCCGCCCCGCCGGGAAAGATGGCGAGACCGTCCACGCTCCCCGCCAGGTCGATGCTTCCGCGCAGGTCCTGACTGGTCCCTCCGCCGAGGAGAACCGAATAGCCGAGCCGCCGGGCTTCCAGCTCGAAGCCGCGCTGTATCTCGTGGACGTAGAGAGGGAAGCGACGCACGTCCCCCTCCCGCTCGAGTTCCTGCTCCACCAGGTCGCCGATCTCCTCGGGAGGGCTCTGCAGCTCAGAGGGCAGGAACATGTCGAACGTGTAGAGGCCGAGCGTCTGGAACGTGCCGTTCGCCAGGCCTCGCGCGCTGCCGCTGGGAACGTAGCCGATCTCTTGCGCAGCACGGAACACCAGCTCCCGCGTCTCCGAGCGGACGCGGTCCGGCTTGCGGAACGCGAAAGAGACGGTCGCTATCGAGACCCCCGCGCGTTCAGCGACGTCGTAGACCGTCGGCCTCTGCCCCACAGGAACCCCCTTCACACGTTCCCTGATCGTATCGTCCCCGAACACGCGCGCTCTACGCGCATAACACCGGCGCTACTCGATCCCTACCGATAGCTCGCGCCGCGTGCGAACGCCTCCAGCCCCGTCACCCGCAGCAGGTCGAGCTTCGCCGCGTCGTCGCTCCCCTGGGCGGCCGTGTACACGACGATCCGCAGGTCGCCGCCTGGAACACTGAGCACATCGCAGTCCACGGTGATCGGGCCGACCGCGGTGCCGGTGAGCGTCTTGCGACTGGCCCGGTGCTCGGCCACGCGCGCTGTCGCCCAGTGCTCCTCGAATGCCGGGGACTCGGCGCGGAGGCGGGCGATGAGGTGGCCGAGCGCCGGGTCGTCCGGGTAGCGTCCGGTGGCGGCACGCAGGTCGGCGACGAGATCGCTGGAGAATTCGCGGTCGTGCTCCTCGTCGAACAGGATGCCCGTCCGCTCGGTCATGAAGTGACGCCAGGCGAGGTTGCGTTCGATGCCGGCGCGCTCCGCGGGGTCGCCGGTCAGAGCCGCCCACAGCGGGTTCCAGCGGACGATGTCCCACACCGCCGTGAACACCGCGAGCGGAACGTCGCCGATCCGGTCGATGATGCGCTGCACTCCGGGCGTGATGTGGCGGGGAACCACGGCGGGCGACGGCGGCATCGCACCGGCGACGCGGTAGAGGTGGTCGCGCTCCTCGTCGGTGAGGCGGAGCGCCCGGGCGAGGGCTCCGAGCAGCTGCGGCGACGGGTTCGTCGCGCGCCCCTGCTCCAGCCGCACGATGTAGTCGACGCTGACGCCGGCCAGCGCGGAGAGCTCCTCGCGCCGGAGGCCGGGCGTACGCCGCCCAGGACCGGCCGGCAGCCCCACCTCGGCGGGGCTCACCCGTCCGCGCCACGACCGCAGCGCCTCCGCGAACTCGCTCATCCCGGCAGTGTATGCCGCGCGTCACGGAGCAGGGTGGTACTCCCGGTCCCCCCGAACGACGAGGCCTGGGGCGGCCATCGCCGCCGGGCGAGCATGGAGTCATGACAACGACACTCATCACCGGCGGCAATCGCAGCCTCGGGCTCGAGACCACCCGCCGACTCCACGACGCCGGCCACACCGTCTACGCCGGGATGCGCGACACGCGTGACGGCGACGCCGCTCTGGCGCTCGGCGCGATCCCCGTGGAACTGGACGTCACCGACCAGGCGAGCGTAAACGCCGCGCTCGCCTCCCTCCCTGCGCTCGACGTGCTGGTCAACAACGCCGGCATCCTGGGCTCCTCCATCACCGGCCTCGACACGCTCGACGCGGAGTCCATGCTGCAGACCCTCGACACGAACGTGCTCGGCATCGTCCGCGTCACCCAGGCGGCCCTGCCCCTGCTGCGCACCTCCGAGCATCCCGTCATCGTCAACGTCGCCTCCGGCGTCGGCTGGCCGCGCTTCCTCACCACGGAAGGACGCGACGAGCAGCCCATCCTCGGCATCCCGTATGCGGCGTCGAAGGCCGCGGTGATCGCACTCACCGTGCAGTACGCGAAGAACCTGCCCGCGTTCCGGGTGAACGCGAGCGACCCCGGATACACGGCGACCGACTTCAACAGGCATTCCGGCCACCAGACCGTCACCGAGGGCACCGACGCGACCGTGCGGCTCGCCACGCTCGGCGACGACGGCCCCACCGGCGAGTTCTGGGACCGGACGGGGCGCATCCCGTTCTGAGGGGCGAGGACTCTCCCGTTCGCTACTTGCCCACGCCGCCCGCGAGGCCGCGCACGAAGTAGCGCTGACACACGAAGAACAGGATCACCATCGGCAGGGCCGCCATCACCATTCCGGCGAAGACGATCGGGTACTGCGTCCCGTTCTTCGACATCATGTCGGCGAGGCCGACGGGCAGTGTCTGCACGCCGGTTCCACTCGTGAAGATCATCGCGAACAGGTATTCGTTCCAGTTCTGCAGCACGTTCAGCACGATCGTGGTGGCGACGATCGGCATGCTCATCGGCAGGATGATCCGCCAGAACGTCGCCGCTCGCGACGCGCCGTCGATCGCGGCGGCCTCGTCGACCTCACGGGGCAGATCAAGCATGTACGCGCGCATCAGGAACACGGTGAACGGGATCCGGAACGCCGTGTAGAGGATCAGAAGCCCGAAGAACGAGTCGTAGAGCCCCCACGCCTGGAACAGCTTCACCAGCGGGATGAGAGCGACGGTCGGCGCGAGCATCAGCCCGGCGAGCACAATGATCGTGAAGGTGCGGTTCAGCGGGATGTTCACCCGCGCCAGGCCGTAGGCGGCCCAGGCGCTGATCAGTTCGGTGATGAGCGTCGCCAGCACCGTCAGCGACACACTCGTGAGCACGAAGTCCCCGACACCCTGGTTCCACGCTTTGCCGAAGTTCTGCCACAGCCACTGCGTCGGCAGCGCGAACGGGTTGCCGAACAGTTCCGCGTTGGTCTTCAGCGCGTTCGTCACCATCCAGAGCAGCGGGTACAGCACGAGCACCGCGAGCCCCAGCAGGAGCGCCCACATCGCGACGACGCGGACGCCGCGGCCCAACCGGGCGATGGCTACCATTCCACTCTCCTTCTGCGCGAGTATGCGAGCTGTGCTGCAGCCAGCAGCAGGGTGATGACGAAGATCGCGACGCCGATCGCCGCGGCCGAACCGAAGTCGTTGGTGACGAACCCTGCGTGGTACAGCCACGTGCCGAGCACTTGGCTGGAGTTGTTCGGTCCGCCGCTCGTCATCACCATGACCTCGTTGAACACCTGGAATGCTCCGGAGATCGTGACGATCATCATCAGCCCGGTCATCTCTCGAACCAGCGGAAGCGAGACCTGGAAGAACCGGCGCACGGGACCGACGCCGTCGAGGTTCGCCGCCTCGTACAACTCGGTCGGGATGCGCTGCAGAGCCACGGAGAAGAGCAGCACGCTGTAGCCGAACCCCTGCCACTGGCTCATCGCGATGATCGCGAAGATCGCCGTGCCCTCGTGTCCGAGCCACGCCTGCGAGAACTCGCCGAGGCCGAGGTTGTCGAGGAAGACGTTCAGCATCCCGGTCTGCGGCTGGTAGATGAAATAGAAGAGCAGACCGGCGACCGTCAGCGAGATCGCCGACGGGATGAAGTAGATCGCCCGGAAGGCCTTGCGCCAGCGTTCACTGCGCACGCTCTCCACGATGGCGGCGAGCACCAGGGCTCCGAACACCTGGAAGACGATCGAGAGCCCCGCGTACCATCCGTTGTTTCCGAGCGCCCGCCAGAAGATCGGGTCCTGCGCCAGGTTGGTGTAGTTGTCCACGCCGACGAAGGTCTGGTCGCCGCTGTAGATGTTCCACTTCAGGAAACTGAAGAGGACGTTCTGGAGGAGCGGCCAGTACACGAAGACCGCGAGCACGGCGAGCGCGGGCACCAGCCAGATCAGGCCGCGCCATTGACCGGCGCCTCGCCGGGATGCTCGAGGCGCGGCGTTCCGTGGCGCCGGGTCCGTGCGGGCGCGCTCGATGCGCGCCCGCACGGGGGCATGGGGTGCCTGGGTCGTGGTCATTTCGCCTTCTCGGACGCCTGACGCACGCTCTTCAGCGCATCCTCCGGGCTGAGGCTGCCCGAGACCAGGCCCTCCGAGGCGGAGACCCAGGCGTCGCCGACCGTCGGCACGTTCGCCATGTCGAGCCAGACGACAGTCGACTTCGCGTCGTTGACGAGTTTCGTGCCCTCGGCGACGGCGGGGGTGGTGATCTTCTCGGTGACGACGCCCTTCACTGCACTCGGCTGACCGTATGGCGGCGCCGAGAGGGTCGTAGCGTTCTTCTCGTTCGTGACGAACTTCAGGAAGTCCAGTGCGAGCGCGGCGCTCTTGCTCTTCTTGTTGATCATGTATCCTTCCGGCGCCGCCTCCAGGGCCGAGGTGTCACCCTTCGCTCCGGCCGCGGCGGGCAGCGGGAAGATGCCGAACCCGTCCTTGCTGAGCTGACTGTCCTTGGTGTTCACCGAGTCGAACTCGATGAGCTCCTGGTAATACATCGCCGCCTTGCCCGTCGCCTGCTGCTGTTGCGCCGTCGTGTATGTCACGCCGTTGGAGTTCGACCCATCGCCGGTGCAGGAGTTCACGACCTGCGTGAACTGCTTCATGCCCTCCACATACCCGACGTCGGTGTACTTCGCCGTCGACGGGAGCAGGTCGGCCTGGCGGGCCTTCTCCGGCACGTCGTAGGCGAAGAGCTGGCCGAGATAGTGCAGTCCTGGCCAGCCGTCTTTATTGCCGAAGGCGATGGGGGTGTATCCGGCGGCCTTGATGGTCGAGCAGTCCGAGATGAGCTGTTCGAGGCTCGTCGGGACCGTGAGCCCGAGGTCCGAGAAGATCTTCTTGTTGTAGCCCATGAACTTGCCGTCGACGTATTGCGGGATGCCGTAGTACTTGCCGTCGTACTTGAAGGCGTTCAGCGAGCCCTCGCCGAAGGTGTCGCCCCAGGCTGTGCCGGGGGCGATGACCGAGCTGAGGTCGGCCGCAAGCCCGTTCGCCGCGAAGTTCTCTCCCCAGTTGCCGGCGTAGCTGAAGTAGATGTCGGGCAGCGACTGCGACCCGATCAGGACCTTCTCCTTGTCTTTGATCGCGTTGTCGTCTGTCTCCTGCGCCAGCGTGATCTTCACGTCCGGGTGCAGCTTCTTGTAGTCCGCGATGACCGTATCGAAATACGAGCCGAGCGGGTCGCCTGCTGCCGCGGTGAGGATGCTGAGGCTTCCGGAGTAGTCCGGTTTGGCCGCGATGTCGGCGGAGCCGCCTCCGCCGCCGGACGAGCACGCGGTCAACGCGAGTGCGAGCACGCCCGCCGCCGCTGCAGTGATGGTCCTGATCTTCTTCACGCTGAACTCCCGTCGTCCGGGTGCGGTCGGGGGTCCGCCTAACCCGTCATTGGATCGCTTGGTTGCGATGACTATACGCGAAAGTGGTACCGGTATCAACACTGGCCAATAATCGGGTTTGCCCCCGTGCCGTGCCAACGCGCGCCGACGGGCGCGCGACGTGCCGGAGTCCCCTTCAGGACCGGGGAGCCGCGACGCTGTCGCGCTCGACCAGCGAGGCCTGCAGCACGTGGGTCGCGACGGGCGCGTCGCTTCCGGCGATCCGTGCGAGCAGACATTCTGCCGTCAGCTCGCCGAGCTGGTGCATCGGCTGAGCCACCACGGACATCGGCGGGGTCATCACGCTCGCCCAGGAGCTGTCGTCGAAACCGATCACCGAGATGTCGGCGGGGCAGCTCAGACCGCGTTGCCGCATCGCCCGCAGCGAGCCGGTCAGCGCGTCCGTCTCCGTGGCGAAGATCGCGGTCGGCGGGTTCGCGAGCGAGAGCATCCCGAGAACGGCTCTGGTCGCCTGGGCCTCGTTCTTGTGCACGTGCGTGACGAGTCCGGTGTCGAACGGGATGCCCCCCACTTCGAGCGCGTCGAGGTAGCCCAGAAGTCGCTCGCCGTCCGACCACAGCGCGTGGTCCAGGATGCGGCGCAGGTCGTCGGCGTCGGCGGCCGGCTCGTTCGTCACGGGACCCCACACGAACGCGATCCTCCGGTGGCCCTTCTCGATGAGCGAGCTGACGGCGGCGCGGGACGCCTCGCGGTTGTTCACGACGACGGCATCGGCTTCCACCGTGTCCACCAGGCGGTCGAGGAGCACCAAAGGGATCTCGCGCTTCTGCACGATGTCCAGGTGCGGGAGCGGGTCGCGGCGGCCGGCCGCAGCAGCGAGGACGATGCCGTCGACCTGCTTGTCGACGAGCACGTCGATCGCGGCGGCCTCCTGCTGCAGATCCTCGTCGGTACTCAGCACGAGCACGTCGTAGTCCGCCTTGCGCGCCGCGTCTGTGATGCCGCGCAGTACTCCGGCGAAGAACGGGTTGCCGACGTCGGCGAGCACCACGCCCAGCGTTCTCGTCTCACCGGTGGTCATGCTCCTGGCGATCGAGTTCGGCCGGTAGCCGAGATCCTTGGCGACAGCCAGCACGCGATCCCGCGTCTTCGGGCTCACCGAACCGTACCCGCCCAGGGTGCGTGCGACGGTGGCTCTGCCGACACCTGCGGCCGCGGCCACCTCGGAGATCGTCGGGGACGGCGTCCTGTCACGGTCCGTGGACATTGCCACCCCTTCCTGTGCCGGGGCGGCTCGCGCCGTCACCCGGCGTCGCCCGCCAGCCGGGACATCGCTCCGCCCGCATCCATCGCCCTGTCGAACGGGCGCCCGTGACCGAATGCGCCATCGATGGTGCACTGCCGCGCCGCGAACTGAGCTGCCCGTCGCATGGAGCGGTGCACAGCTGCCCCGCTCGGCCGCGCGTTCCTGCGCCAGCCGGATCGGAGCAATTCAACCACGAACGAGCTCACATACGCGTCACCGCATCCCATCGTGTCCACGAGAGGGCCGGGCACGGGCGCCGCGTCCGAGTAGTAGTACGCCTCGCCGTCGAACAGCACCGCGCCGCCCTCCCCCTGCGTGCCGAGAACCAGGGATGGCCCGTGGGCCGCGATCCTGCGCAGTTCCGCCCACGTCTCGGTTCGGGACAGCCCGCCGAGCGACACCAAGGCGAGATCGATCCACGGCCCGACGTCGTCGAGGTACTCGGACGACCGGAACTCCTGCTCGGAGGAGAAGTCGTACGAACGCAGTGCACGCGCAGCGGCGAGTTTCGGCAGCTCGGGGATGACCCCCGAATACGCGCTCGAATGGATGAGGTCGAACGCAGAGGCGTACCGCACGTCTTCGTCGCCGAGGACGAGGGGATCGCTGATCGTGACCCCGCCCTGATTCCAGCCGAGGAAGCGCCGCTCACCGCCGACCGTCTCGATCTCGGTGAGGCCGTTCGGCCCGGGGCGCACCGCGGACCGCGAGGTGTCGACCCCGCAGGCTTCGATGGCGCCCCGGACGAATCGGCCGCGCTCATCGTCGCCGAACACGCCGAGATACGCCGCCTCGGCGCCGAGCTGCCGTGCGAAGACGGCGACGTTCGCCGCGTTTCCTCCGGGGTACTCGACGCCGCGATCGACGAATCGGTCAACGATGTTGTCCCCGAGTCCGAGGACGCGCACGGTGGTCATCCGATCCCTTTAGTACGCCACGACGCGGTAGTAGCGGCGCAGGTCGAGCGAGTGATCGCGCACCTGGGCCAGGTGCTTGCTGAACCGGTCGACGACCGTGTCGATCACGAGTGGCGCGAGAAGGCCACGGAACTCGTCGCTCACCCCGGGGAGCGCGTAGTCCTTGGTGTCGACGACGGTCACGTCGTCGCTGTAGTCATTGGAGAACGAGATGACCCGGTCGGTCAGCGGCCGGGTCTCGTCTTCGCCGACGAACACGATGATGCTGGTGTCCTTCTCGATGAGCTCGAGAGAGCCGTGGAAGAACTCTGCGGCGTGGACGCGCGTGGTGCGCAGCCACTGCATCTCCTCGAGGATGCACATCGAGTACAGATAGGTGAAACCCCACAGCTGGCCGGCGCCGGTGAGGAAGTGGAAGTCCGTCTCGGCGTGCTTTTCGGCGAAACCTCGGCCGACCTCATCGGCCTGCTTCGCCACGGCGACCAGGGCGTCAGGAATCGCGTCGAGATCCCGGACAAGACGGTCGTAGCCGTCGAACTCGCCACGCAGCGAGAGGAACTTGGCCGCGAACGTGAGGAACTGCGCATCGAATGGCCAGGCCTTCGGTGCGGATAGGAGCACCTCGTCGACCGCTGACGCGATCGGGCTGTTCTCCTGGCCTGTGAAGCCGATGGTCAGAGCGCCCTTCTCGCGAGCGAACTCGACGCAGTCGAGGATGTCCTCCGTGGTGCCGGAGACCGACGCGAAAATGGCCACGGAGTCCGGCCCGAACTGCGCATCTGGCGCAAGGACGAACTCCTTGCCGATGACGGCGCGCACGGGGAACGAGGAGCGGATCTGGAAGAACCGCTCATACGGAAGCGCAGCGGCGTATGTGCCACCCGCTCCGATGAAGTAGATGTTCTTCCAGCGGCCCGCGCTGACGCGCTCGGCCAGTTCCTCGATCTGCGACCGAAGTGCGACGGTGCTCCGCACCTGCTCGATGAACTCTTCTTCGTTGAAGCCCAGCATCTGTCTCCCTTCACCGATCCACATTTTGGTACCGGTATCAATTGGTCTCAATGTTGGCACAGAGTAGCGACGGTGGCAAGCACGTCCCCGACGCGTCAGGCCGAGACGGCGTCCTCTCGAAGCAGCTCGAACGCCTCCACAGGATTCGGGAACGCGTCCCGATCGCGAACGGCTCCCTCGAGGAGCGCGTCGAGGTGGTTGCCGGCGAGGCTGATCCCGCCCATCGCGACCGCCTCGGAGCCCAGGGTCGAGGCGATGACCGCCGGAGGCAGCGGGCAGATCTGCCGCAGCGTCTCCTCGAATCGGGGAAGGAACACGTCAGCACCCGGCGAGCTGCCGCCTCCGACGACGAGCAGTTCAGGATCGAGCGTGAGCGTCATCGCCGCCGCCCCCGTCGCGAGGTCGTCGGCGAACTCGTTGACCGCGGTGATCGCCGTCGGGTCGCCGGTGCGCGCGAGTTCGAAGATCTGCTCGCGGGTCGGGCGCGGGGTGGCGAGCACCGAGGTGCCGTAGAGCTCGTTGAGCTCCGCCCAGCGGAGCTCGGGCATCTCACCCACGATTCCGGCGGCGCCGTGCACGCCCCGGTGCACCTTGCCGCCGACGATGGATGCGCCACTGGTCCGGACACCGCAGAGTACGTACACGACGTCGCTGTAGTTCTTGGCTGCGCCGATCGTGAGTTCCGCGTGCGCGCCGAGCGCGACGTCGCCCTCCACCAGCACGGCTCCCGGGAACTCCGGCCCGAACCGCTCGTGCAGGTCGAGGCCGATCCAGCCGGGCATCCCGCTGCCGCCGAAGTGGGAGACGACGCCGGAGGCGCTGATGGCGCCGGGAGAGCCGATGGTGACCACCCACAGCGCGTCCCGTCCGATGCCGAGGTCGGCGAGGAGCCTGTCGCTCACATCCAGGGCAGCCGAGACCCGACCGGGGGCGCTCGCCATCTCGTCGATCGGTTCGTTCCGGTGACCGTGCACGTGACCGGTCAGGTCGGTGACGACAGCGTAGATGTGGTTGGCGCCGATGTCGATCGAGAGGAAGTATCCGAGCGTCGTCGCAAGGCGATACGTGGCGGCAGGGCGTCCGAGACGGCCGGCTGATGCGACCTCCGACGCCTCCAGCCAGCCCATGCCGACGAGGTCGCCGGCGACGGCGTCGACCGCCGTGCGGGAGAGTCCGGAGCTCGCGGCCAGGTCGCGCAGGGTCTGGGGCTCGTCCATGACAGCCCGCAGAATGCCGAGTGAGTTCATCCTCCTCAGCAGCGAGCGACTGCCGACGGCGCCTCCCGACGCCTGAACGAGCGCCTCCCGGGACATTGCTCTCCTCCATGGTTGCGGTTTATAACGGCAAGTTGCATAATTAATCCGATTCACCCCAGTCTACCGCGGTCGCAGCCCGCATTCTCCGGTAGATCCCGGCAATTCGAGTGTGCGCCAACGACGGTTCTCTTCTTCGGCGCCGAGAGGTTCCCCATGACAGCACTGCTCCCCAAGGTCGCGGCCCGTGACCGTCCCGTGCCGGGTTCGCGACCCCGCCGACGGCGCGACGACCGCAAGGTCGCGCTCCTCTTCATCGCGCCGGTCCTGATCGGTTTCGCCGTGTTCTATCTGTATCCGACGGTGCGCGGCGCCTGGTGGTCGTTCACCGACTACAGCATGCTCGGCGACGCCAAGTTCGTCGGATTCGCGAACTACGCGGCCGTGCTGCAGGATGCCGAATTCTGGAACTCGATGGGCGTGACCCTCTACTACGTGGTCTTCAACGTCACAACGCAGACCGTGCTGGCGCTGCTGCTGGCCGCCCTGATGCATCGGCTCACCCGGTCGGTCGTTCTGCGCACGACCCTCCTCCTCCCCTGGCTCGTGCCGAATGTGACCGTCGGGCTGATCTGGCTGTGGCTGCTCGACACGAACCTCGGCTTCGTCAACCACGTCATCACCTCGATGGGCTTCCACGCGGTCGGGTTCTTCACCAACCCGGCCCTCGGCATCCCCACGATCTCGATCGTGAACACCTGGGCCTTCACCGGATACACGGCCCTCCTCTTCTACGCGGGAATGCTGCAGATCCCGCACGACCTCTACGAGAGCGCTGCCCTCGACGGCGCCGGCGAGTGGCGGTTGTTCAGCCGGATCACCCTTCCGCTGCTGCGGCCGATCCTCGCCCTCGTCCTGGTGGTGTCGCTCATCGGGTCGTTCCAGATCTTCGACACCGTCGCCGTGACCACGAAGGGAGGGCCGGTGAACGCCACAAGAGTCATCTACTACTACATCTACCAACAGGCGTTCAACTACTTCCACATGGGCTACGCCGCGACCATGGCCATCGTCCTCGTACTCATCCTCGGAATCCTCACGGCCGTCCAGCTCCGCCTGCTCCGCGCCTCCGAATCCCAGCTCGCCTAGGACACGCTCATGACTTCGACACCGCAAACCCTCCCCGTTCCCCCGACCGCAACGGCCGTGCGCCCGACTCGCGACGCACAGCGCGCACGGCGTCCCTTCTCGATCGGCCGCCTGCTCGGCTGGACCGTGCTGATCGTCTCGCTCGTCCTCACGATCTTCCCCTTCTACTGGATGCTGAAGACCGCGCTCACGCCGGCGGCCGACGTCATCCGCGACTCGGGGAACCTCTTCCCCGGCAGCCCGACGCTCGTCAACTTCGCCCGCGTGCTCGGCTTCCTCAGCCCGGAAGAAGATCGCGCTGCCGGAGGCTCAGGGGCGTCGATCAACTTCGTGCTCTACCTCTGGAACTCGATCGTGTACTGCACGCTCATCGGCTTCTTCCAGACGCTGTTCTGCGCGATGGGCGGGTATGCCTTCGCGCGGCTGAAGTTCCCCGGCCGCAACCTGCTGTTCGCCATCCTGATCGCCGCGCTGATGGTGCCTGGCATTTTCACCCTCCTGCCGAACTTCGTCCTGGTGCGCGACTTCGGGCTGCTCAACAACATCTTCGGGATGGTCGCGCCGAGCCTGCTGATGACCCCGTTCGCCCTCTTCTTCCTCCGGCAGTTCTTCCTCAACATCCCTGTCGACGTGGAGGAAGCCGCCCTGCTCGACGGCGCGGGCAAGGCCAAGGTGTTCTGGCGCATCGCGCTCCCGATGAGCAAGGGGCCGCTCATCACGATCGGCCTGATCACCGTGGTCTGGGCGTGGAAGGACTACCTCTGGCCGCTGCTCATCGGCCGCGACGAGGCCGTGCGCACCATGACCGTCGCCCTCGGCGTCTTCCTGCAGCAGTCCCCGAACACACAACCCGACTGGACCGGGCTGATGGCCGGATCGACGCTCTCGGTGATCCCCGTGCTCATCCTGCTCATCGTCCTCGGCCGCCGCATCGTCGAGTCCCTCAACTTCACTGGCATCAAATGACCGCACCATCCACCCCGAATAGCACCGCCAATCACAGAGAGAGAAAACAGATGAACAGAGTCCGTCGCGTCGCCGCCATCGCTGCCGCCGCCGCACTGCTCGCGGGCGTCTCAGCGTGTTCCTCCACAGGATCCGACGCCGAGGCCAAAGTCACCCTCCAGTACTGGATGTGGGACGACACGCAGGTTCCCGCCTATCAGCAGTGCGCCACCCAGTTCGAGAAGGAGAACCCGAACATCACCATCAAGATCAGCCAGTCGGCGTGGGGGCAGTACTGGACCAACCTGACGACGCAGATCGCGGCGGGGAGCGCACCCGACGTCTGGGTGGACCAGGTCTCGTACTACCCGCAGTTCGTCGAAGACAAGCAGATCGTCGACCTCGAGCCGTACGTCACGAAAGACAAGGTCGACCTCACCCAGTACGTCGACGGGATGGCCGACCTCTGGAAGAACGGCGACGCCAGGTACGGACTGCCGAAGGACTGGGACACCATGGGCCTCGTCTACAGCAAGGCCGACATGCAGGCCGCCGGAGTGGCCGAGGACGACCTCTCCAAGCTCACCTGGAACCCGAAGGACGGCGGCACGTTCGAGCAGACCATCGCGAAGCTGACCGTCGACAAGAACGGCCACAACGGCCTCGACCCGGCGTTCGACAAGAACAACGTGAAGACCTACGGCTTCCTCCCGGAGTGGGCGGACGGATCGCAGGGTCAGAACGGCTGGGGCAACCTCGCCTTCTCGAACGGTTTCAGCTACGCGAACAAGAACCCGTTCGGCACGAAGTTCAACTACGGCGACTCCTCCCTGACCGACACCGTCCAGTGGCTGGCCGACCTGTCGAAGAAGGGATACGCGCCCAAGCTCGACACGCAGTCGACCCTCGCGCGCTCCGACGTCCTCGCCAGCGGCGGCGGCGCGCTGACAACGCTCGGCTCGTTCAACCTCGCCTCATACAAGGGCAAGACAGACCAGTTCGGCTTCGCGCCGCTGCCGATCGGGCCGGAGGGTCGCAAGACCGCGATCAACGGTCTCTCGGATGCGATCTACGCCGGTTCGAAGCACAAGGATCAGGCCTGGGAATGGGTGAAGTACCTCGCGTCGGCGGACTGCCAGAACACGGTCGCCGCGACAGGCGTGGTCTTCCCCGCGATCAAGGAGGCCTCCGAGAAGTCGGCCGCCGTGCGTGAGAAGGAGGGGCTGAACGCCCAGGTCTTCCTCGACGAGCAGAAGGCCAAGGATGGCACGTTCATCATCCCGATCAGCCTGCACGGCACGGAGATCAACCAGATCGTGCAGGACGCGATCCAGAGCGTCGCTCTCGGCTCGACGTCGGCGAAGTCTGCGCTGACCAAGGCCAACACCCAGGTCAACGCCCTCTTCAAGTAAGCCAACCGTGAGGGGCGGCGGCAGCCGCCCCTCACCTTCCAACGAAAGACACCCATGCTGCACACCCTCGAATTCGGCTCCCTCCACATCCCCGCGAACATCGCGGGTGCGCCCACCCCGACGCCGACCGGCTACATCGTCCCCGCCGGCGCGCTCGCGCTGCTGCACCCGTTCGGCGACACCGAGTTCTACCGGCACGGCTGGAACTCATGGAGCCCGAGCGGGTGGGCCAGAACCGACGGTGACACGATCGGCATCAAGGACAGCCCTCGCCGGCTGCTGACCGCGGACGACGCCGCCAACGAGACCCCGCATGCGCACTCGGGAAGTGCGGTCGGCGCGGTCGCCGGGCCGGACGGAAACGTGCTGCTGATCGGTGCCCTCGGTCTCGGGACGCCGCGTGTCGGAGCCGATGCCAACGTGCTCTGGGCGCGCTCCGAGCACGATCTCGCCGAATGGTTCGTCGCGTACGGACCGGAACAGACGGTCTTCGCCGACTACACGGATGCGCTGTCCGAGCGGCTGGGTCGCCGCTCCCAGCGGGCTGGGACCGTGTGGAGCAGCTGGTACTCGTTCTTCGAGGACATCGACGAGGAACTCGTCGCGCGCACCGCGAACGACCTCGCCGGCTACCCTGTCGACGTCTTCCAGCTCGACGACGGCTGGGAGCCGATCGTGGGCGACTGGATCGCCAACTCCAAGTTCCCGTCCGGGATGCGCGCGACCGCCGGAACGATCGCCCGTGCGGGTTTCCGTCCCGGTCTCTGGCTTGCGCCGCTGATCGCGTTGCCCGGCTCGACGATCGCCCGCGAGCGACCCGACCTCCTGGTCCATGATGCCGACGGCCGCCCGCTGACCACCGGATACAACTGGGGTTCGCACTACTACTCGCTCGACACCACGCAGAACGAAGTGAAGGACCACCTTCGGGAGGTGTTCGAGCGCGTCACCGGCTGGGGCTACAGCTACCTCAAACTCGACTTCATGTACGGCGGCGCCATCACGGGGCACCGCCGCCAGGATCTGCCGCGCGAGACGGTCTACCGCGACGCCGTCCAGCACATCCGGAACGTGGTGGGCGATTCGGTCTACCTGCTCGGTTGCGGCGTCCCGATGATCCCCTCGGTCGGCGTCTTCGACGGCGCCCGCGTCGGCCCGGACGTCGGCGCGTTCTGGGACAACGCGGAGCGGGTCGGGGACCCGTCCGGCGTCGGCGCACGCAACTCGATCGTCGCGTCCATCAACCGCACCTGGATGAAACGTCTCTACGAGGTCGACCCGGACGCGATCTACTTCCGCAGCGCGCGGAGCCTCCTCAGCGACAGTGAGCGGGGCGCGCTGCGCGACACAGCGGCGATCCTCGAGTTCCGCTCCACCTCCGACCCGGTCGCGTGGCTCAGCGAGGCGGAGCGGGGCGAGCTGGCGGACTACATGAACGAGACGGCGGTCATCGAGCAGACCGGACGCTACGCATACCGGATCAACGGGCGCGCCGTCGACCTGGCGCCGATCGTGACAGGGGAGGCATCCTCGGAGGCCGCCTCCCTCGTCGTCTAGACCTCGCAGCTCCTTCGATCCCGCCGCCCTAGACTTTGTGCAACCAAGCTCGGGAGCACGCATGGACATCGACTCCATCGATCGAAAGATCATCGACCAGCTGCGCATCGACGGGCGCAGGTCGTTCGCTGTGATCGGGCGTAATGTCGGCCTCTCCGAGCCGAGTGTGCGGGCGCGCTACCGCCGGCTCTCGGAGGCCGGCATCGTCCAGGTGGTCGGGATGCCGGACGCGCCCAAGCTGGGCGACATCGAGGTGCACATCGCCATCAGCGTCCGCGGTGTGACCGTCGCTGCCGTGGCCAAGCAGCTCGCCGCCGTGCCGGAGATCAAGTTCGTGGCGAGCGCCGTCGGAGCGCACGATCTGATCGCCGACCTGCGCTGTGACGATGTCGTGCATTTGTCGGCGATCCTGAACGAGCGCGTCCGCCGCATCAACGGCGTGCAGAACGTCGAGACGCTGACCGTGCTGGAGGTCATGAAGGACACCTACCTGTGGGCTGGCTTCCGCGAGAATCCGGCACCCGTGGACCAGGCGATCATCAAGCGGCGGACGGCCCGGGCGCAGCTGCCCAAGCTGTAGCGGACGGTGTCCTAACCGGCCGACTCCCCTGTGCCCTGGCCGGCGCTCTGCCCCGACTTGTCGCGCAAGCCCACCCACGAGTAGTCCTTGAACAGCTCGAGGAGCAGATACTGGTCCATCCTGGTGACCCCCGGCACCCTGCGAACGTCGTCCAGCAGCGTCACCAGCTGATCCAGGTCGCGGCAGGTCGCCTCGACGTACACATCGTGCGCTCCCGTCGCCAGCGCGATGTGATTCACCATGGCCATGTCGGCGAGGGCCTTCGCGACGGCTCGGGGCGAGTGGCCGCCGACCTCGATCATCAAGCGGACGGATTGATGACCGAGGGTCAGCGGGTTGCAGAGCGCGACGATCTTGAGGATCCCGGACTCCTGGAGGCGCGCGACCCTGCCCCGGACCGTGGCCTCGCTCACGTCGAGCTCGGCGCCGAGCTCGGTGTACGGACGACGGCCGTCGCGCATCAGCAGGTCGATGAGCCTGCGGTCGGTGTCGTCGATCATTGCAAGCACCCTAGACGGCGATCCTGAGAGCGCATCGCCTCCCGAGCGCGAGCGCAGGTCGACGACGTGATCAGGCGATCGCCGGTTCGAGTGCGCGCACGGCTGCGACGAGGTCCACGTTCCCCGACGCGAGGGTGCCGTCTTCGTGCGTCAGCCCGTCCTCGAGGCCGATGCGGGCCTCGCACCCGTCGTCGAGGGCTGCCCGGACGACCGGCCAGGCGGTCTGGTCGAACCCGTGGTACAGGATCGGAGCCCCCACCCCGGCCTCGCGCAGCGCGGCGGCGATCTCACGGCACGCGGCGACGGCTTCGGCGGGGTCCGGCAGTTCCGGCTCGATCAGGATGCGCACGTTGCTGTGCAAGGTCGGCGACGCCAGCAGAGCGGGGACGTCGTCGATCGACCACACGGCGCTCTCCAGTGTCATCCCGCGCTCGAGCACGAGTCGCGCTGCCTCGGCGGCGCCCTCCTCGCAGAAGGCGACGGACGCGAAGTCGGGGAGGGCGTCGTCCGGCCAGGCCGCGACGAGCCGCATCCGTTCCTCGTGCCCACTGCAGGTCCACAGGCCGGTGGTCGTGCCGATGATCCCGTTCGGGACCTCCGCACGGAAGGCGCGCACCATCGCCCCGATCTGGAGGGGGTCGATGGTCTGGGCGCCGTCGGCCGTGCGCGCGTGCGCATGCACCACGTCCGCGCCGGCGGCCAGCACGGCAGCCGAATCCCGCGCGATCTCCTCCGCGGTCAGCGGGACTGCGGGGAACTCGTCTCGAGTCCTCCCTCCGTTGATGGCGGCTTTGAGAAGCATGGGGTCCTTTCGAATGATGGGGCGGGGGTGCGGAGGAGGAAGATGGATGGTCAGGAGACGAAGGCGGCGACGGTCGCACTGGCGCCGGTGAGGTCACCGAGCCGTCCGCCGTCGCGAAGGGCCTGGACGAGCTCCGGCTCTTCTGCGTCGTCCTCGAGGGCGATGTCGATCAGCGCCTCGAGCACGGCGGCGGGGGCGAACAGCACGCCATTGGCGTCGGCGAGGACGACATCGCCCGGCTGAACGACGACCCCGCCGCAGACGATGGGGACGTTGAGCCCTCCCGCGTCGATGTCGTGCAGCTTCGTGGTCAGCATGCTGAGCCCCCGCGCGTACACCGGGAGGTCGAGCGGCGTGATCTCCTCGATGTCGGTCGCGCTGCCGTCGACGATCACGCCCGCCGCTCCGCGGAACGACAGCGCGGAGGCGACGACCTCCCCGAGCGGCGCGTGGCGCACATCCCCGCCCGTGTCGACGACGATCACGTCTCCCGGCTCGACGAGTCCGGCGGCGTGGTGCAGCATCGTCGAGTCAGTGGAGGTGGTGCGCACGGTGATGGCCCGCCCGACGACGCGGGTTCTTCCCGCGAGCCGCGAGATACCGGGGTCGGCGAAGCCCTCCTCCAGATAGTGACCGAGCGTCGGAAAGGAGACGCGGCCGAGCTTCTCGATGAGCGCTGCGTCGACGGCAGGCGGGGTGGGACCGATGTGGACAGGCATGGGTGACTGGCTCCTAGCGGGTCGGGGATGCGGGTCAAAGGCTGATGGAGGTGTTGAGCCGCCGGTTCTCGAGCACAGGGAGCACCGCGCGCACCTCGTCGGTGCGGCGCTGCGATACGGTGGCGACCGCCAGTCCGTACGTCTCGCCGCCGAGGGAGGATCGTACGATGCCGAAGGGGTCGACGACCATGCTCTGCCCGATGCAGTCCGGAGACGCCGAACCCGCCGCGACCAGCCAGGTGGTGGACTCGATGGCGCGGGCCCGCAGCAGGGTGCGCCAGTGGTCCTCCTTCATGGCGCCGGAGACCCACGCGGCCGAGACCGAGATGAGGTCGGCTCCCTGGTCGATGAGGTTGCGGGTCAGCTCGGGGAAGCGCAGGTCGTAGCAGTTGACGAGGCCGACGGACGCGCCCGCGAGCTCGACGACGACGGGGTTCGCGTCGCCGGGGGTCACGTAGTCGGACTCCCGGTACGCGAACGCGTCGTACAGATGCAGCTTGCGGTAGCGCGCCAGCTCCGTCCCGCGCTCGTCGATCGCGACGATCGTGTTGAACGGCCGGTCGCCGTCTGTGCCTTCGTAGCCCGCGGCGATGATGGCCATCCCGTTGCGCTTCGCAAGCCCGGAGACGAACTCGACGAATCCTGGCCACTCGGCGCGCGCGACCTCGCCGAGCGGCACGTCGACACCGTCCGCGAGAAGCATGGCCTCCTCGGGGAGGACCAGCAGCTCGACGTTCTCGGCCGCGGCCTCCTCGACGAGGGTCTCGATCGTGCGACGGTTGGCGGCGACGTCAGTCGTGGGCGCGAGCTGGCCTGCTGCGACCTTCATGGTGTTCCTTTCGGGGATCGGTGTCTGGCGGGAGGCGTTCTCAGGCTGCGAGGACGCGGGCGTCCGCGGGCAGCCAGGAGATCGTGACGGCGTCGCCCGGCAGCAGCCGGGTCAGGTCGTCGTCGGCACGGCCGCTCGGGCGGGTGACGACGAGCTCGGCGCCCTGCTCGGCGCGCACGATGTAGCGCCACTCGTCGCCGAGGAAGACGGCGTCGAGGAGGGTCGCCGCGACTGCGCCGGTGCCCCGATCGGCGTCCGGCACACCGGCCGTGAGGGCGACGCGCTCCGGACGAACGGCGACGGTCACGTCCGCCCCTGGGCCGGCGGCGCCAGGCGCAGCGGGAATCGTCCCGAGTCCAGCCACGTCGATCGTCGCCCCGGCCGGAGTGCCGTGGTACACGGCGTCGAACAGATTGCAGGTGCCGATGAAGCCCGCCACGAAGCGGTTCGCCGGCTGGTCGTAGATCGCGCGCGGCGCATCCACTTGCTGCACCCGTCCCTCGGACATCACAGCGATCCGGTCGGACATCGTCAGCGCCTCCTCCTGGTCGTGGGTCACGTAGACGAACGTGATGCCGACCTCGCGCTGCATCCGCTTCAACTCGATCTGCATTTCCTTGCGGAGCTGCTGGTCGAGCGCGCCGAGCGGTTCGTCCAGCAGCACGACGGCCGGACGGGAGACGATGGCACGGGCGAGCGCGACGCGCTGGCGCTGGCCGCCGGAGAGCTCGGTCGGCTTGCGATCGGCGAAGCGCTCCATGCGGACCAGCGCGAGCGCCGCCTCCACGGCGGCCTCCCGGTCGGGGAACCGCTTGCGACCGCGCACCTTGAGCTCGAAGCCGATGTTGTCGCGCACGGACAGGTGCGGGAACAGCGCGTAGCTCTGGAACAGCATGTTGAGGTCCCGCTTGCGGGTGGGCAGCGTCTCCACCGGCTGGCCCGCCAGCTCGATCGAGCCGCCGGTCGGCGTCTCGAACCCGGCGATCATCCGCATCAGAGTGGTCTTGCCGCATCCCGACGGGCCGAGGATCGAGAAGAACTCGTTGTCCCCGATCGTCAGGTCGACCGGCTGGACGACCGTGGTGCTGCCGAACGTCTTGGTGACGCCGGTGAGGCGGATGGCCGGGGGCTTCCGGTCCGCAACGGACGCTGGGGGCGCGGCTGCGGAGGCGATCGTGGCCGAGCTGGCGGGCGTGGTCATGGTGTGTTCCTCGCGGGGTGTGGTGTGCCGGGACCTAGGACGCCTTGACCTTCGTCCAGCCTTGCTGGAACCAGGTGAGCGCCTTGCCGGGGTCGACGATGAATTCGCTTTTCGCGAGCTGCTCGTCGCTCGGGTAGACGGCGACGTTCTCCAGCAGGGACTTGTCCGTGATGTGCGCCTTGGCGGCCTCGTTCGCGGAGGCACTGCCCCCGTCGTTGGTGGCCATCGCCGCGATCTCCGGCTTCAGCGTGAAGTTGAGCCACTTGTATGCGGCGTCGGCGTGCGGGGCGTCCTTGGCGACCGCGAAGCCGTCGACCCAGAGCGTGCCGCCCTCCTTGGGGATGACGAACTTCACATCCGGGTTGGCTGCCGTCACTTTGGCGATGCCGCTTCCGCCGTACGCCTCGGCGACGCAGGCGTCTCCGGCGGCGAGCAGGTCGGCGTAATTGGACGAGTTGTAGCCGGCGAGCAGAGGCTTCTGATCGAGCAGCGCCTGGGTGCCCTTCTCAATGTCCTTCTCGCTGGTGGCTGTCGCCTTCAGCCCCTTGTACTGCAGTGCGGGGATGTAGGCACTCAGCATGTTGTCGAGCATGTAGATCTTGCCCTTGTACGCCGGGTCCCACAGCGCGTCCCAGCTGTCCACCGCCTTGCCGGTGCACTTCTGGTTGTATGCCAGGCCGGTGGTCCCCCAGATCCACGGGACGCTGTACTCGTTCCCCTTGTCGTAGCTGGGATCGGCGAACTTCTTGCCGAGGTTGTCGAGGCCGGTGATCTTGGAGTGGTCGAGCTTCTCGACGAGCTGCTGGCCGACCAGCTGCTGGACGGCGTACTGACTGGGCTCCACGATGTCGTAGCCGGACCCGCCGGCGGCGAGCTTCGAGATCATGGTCTCGTTCGCGTCGAAGGTGTCGATCGTCACCGTGATGCCGGTCTCCTTTTCGAAGGCGGAGATCACGGTCTTCGGGATCTCGTCGGCCCACGCGTAGATGTTCAGCTGCGTGGAGGGGGCGGAGGACGAGCCGCCCGAACCGGACGAACACGCGGTGAGGCCGAGGGCGGTCACCGCGGCGACAGCGATGAGTGCTGTGGTGCGTTTCATGGATCTTCTCCCGTTCATGGGGGTGATGGGTGGGGTGGATCTAGCGGGTGCGAATGGAGGTGGTGCTGGTGTCAGGCGGTGCAGCCGCGGCGCCGGATGGGCTCGCGAGGATCCGGCGCATCTGTTGGATGCCGACGGAGAGGACGACGACGAAGGTCAGGACGATCAGCAGCGTCCCGAGTGCGTTGAGCTCCGGGGTGAGACCGGATTTCAGCAGCGAGTACACGCGCAGCGGCATCGTGGTGGAGCCGACCCCGCTGACGAAGGTCGAGATCACGATGTTGCCGAGCGAGACGGTGAAGGCGAGGAGCCACGAGGCGAGGATCGACGACCGCATCAGCGGGAACAGCACGCGGGTGAAGGTGCGCCATGGCGTGCAGCCCAGGTCGGCCGCGGCTTCGATGAGGCTCGGGTCGAGGGTGCGGAAAGCACCGATCAGGATGAGGGTCGTCAGCGGGAGCGTGATGATCATGTGCCCGAGGACGAGGGTGAGGATGCCGAGCGGGATGTGGAGGAAGCTGAACACGCTGAGCAGCGCGACCCCGAGCACGATCTCGGGAACGATCAGCGGAAGCGCGATAGCGCCGAGGATCGCGGCCGAGCCCTTGAACGGGAAGCGCGTGATACCGATGGCCGCGAGCAGGCCGATCACGGTCGCGACCGAGGCGGCGAGCACGCCGACGATCACGCTGATCAGCAGCGTCTGCAGCAGCGCGCTGTCACCGAAGAGCTGGCCGTACCACTGCACGGTGAAGCCCTTCCACTGGTAGCCGCCCGACGCCGAATTGAACGAGTAGACGATGACGGCGACGATCGGGATGTAGAGGAACACCAGCACGATGCGGGCGATCCACGAGGTGACGCGGTCCATCAGGCGACCTTCTTCCGTCCGCGGCGGGCGATGAGGCCGGCCACCGCCATGGCGACCAGCATCAGCGCGAGCAGCGCCATCGAGACGGCTGCGCCCATCGGCTGGTTGCGGAACTCGGTGTACAGCGTGACGATCAGGTTGCCGACCAGCTGGTCCTTCCCGCCGCCGAGGAGCACCGGGATCACGAACACACCCAGCGTCGGCACGAAGGTGAGCATCGCGGCGGCGACGATCCCGACCCCGCTGAGCGGGATCAGCACGCGGAAGTGGGTCTGCCACCAGCCGCAGCCGAGGTCCGCCGCCGCCTCCTTCACCGAGGGGTCGATCGCTCGCATGCTGGCATAGATCGGGAAGATCGCGGTCGGGAGGAAGGCGTACAGCAGCCCCATGAGCACGGCTCCCTGGCTCGGGATGAGCGACAGGTCGGCCGTGTCGACACCCAGTGCGCTCAGCAGGCCGTAGACCGGGCCGCCGCGGCCGAGGACGGAGATCCACGCGAAGGTTCTGACCAGGAAGTCTGTCCAGAACGGGACGATGATCAGCAGCAGCAGGAGCGACTGCCGCTGCGGCGGCCGAGACACGATGTAGTACGAGACGATGTAGCCGACGACCAGGCAGACGACCGTGTTGATCGCGGCCATCCCGAGGCTGTAGCCGAGCACTTTGCCGTACGACGGGTCGAAAAGCTGCGCGTAGTTGTCGAAGGTGAAGCCGCCGGTGATGCCGCCGTAGACGTTGCTCTCGGCGAACGAGTTGCGGGCGACGATGACGATCGGGATGATCGCGAGCCCGAGGACGGCGATGATCGCCGGGGCGAGCAGGACGAGGCCGGTAGCGGTGCGGCGGCCGGAACCGCGTGGTGCGCGAGCGCGGAGCGCACCTCTTCTGGTGCCGGAGCCGGAAGCCGCAGGCGGTGCGGCGGTGTCCGGGTCTGCGCGGACGATGGTGTCGGTCGACACGGCGGTCCTCCTCGTGGCGTCTTCGCGGTTGGTCGGGGTTGATCCATTGTTGGTGCCCCGTTCACCTGCCGGATACGTCAGGCCGCTTCGAGATCAGTGGCGTTCCCGTTACATGCTTTCGCATTTCGCAACCGCGTCCGGGCCTGGTTGCGTCCCGTCGTCGACAGCCGGATGCGGGCATTCAGCCGGCAGCGGTGAGACCGGACACGAGGTTGGTGGAGCGGAGGTGTTCGTACACCACCGAGGTGCGCACATCGGCGACCTCCGGCTTCTCTGTCAGCCGGTCGATGACGAACGCGTAGAGGTGATCGTTGTCGGGAACAGCGACATGAAGGAGGAAGTCCTCGCTGCCACTGGTGACGAAGACCCCGAGCACCTCGGGCAGGCCGGCCGCCCACTCGCGGAAGCCTTCGATGTTGGCCCGTGTCGGCGGGCGCACTCGGACGGCGACGAGAGCCTGAACGGGCCTTCCGATCTTGGCGAGATCCACCTCCAGGCGAGCCCCGGTGATGATGCCGCGTTCGCGCAGCCCCCGCGTCCGCTCCAGCGCCGTCGTGGGTGCGACGCCGACCGCCGCCGCAACATCGCGGTTGGTGCGTCGTGCATCGTACTGAAGTTCGCGGAGTATCGCCGTATCAAGTTCGTCCAGCTCAGCCATGCGGCAATGGTATCCGAACTAAATTCGGACTTGGACAGAGAGTGTGTAGAAACAGCTAGAGTCATGCTTCTACATCGGCATAAGTACGACAATAGGAGTCTATTAGCGCATGAATGAGCACTTCGACGGGTTCACTGCGGACGAGGTCCGGACGAGCGAGCCCACCCGGTCGGCGCGATTGAAGTGGGTCATCGTCGTCGACAGCACCTTGCCGAGTGGCCGGATCGCGAACGCGGCGGCGTGCGTGGCTGCCGCGACCTCGCCGGTCGTCTCCGGGATCCTCGCCGGTGGCGGCCTCGATGCCGACCGGTCGCCTCACGCCGGTCTGCCGTGGGCAGGATGCACGATCCTGTCCGCGGACCCCGAGAAGTTGCGACGGCTGCGGGACAAGGCCGATCGGCGTGACGACGTGCTCGTGGTCGACATGCCACGGGTGGCGCAGGAGACCCGCGTCTACGACGAGTACCTCACGGTGCTCGCCGGCCAGCCCGGCAGCACGATCGAGTACGCCGCGGTGAGCCTGGTCGGACCCCGTGCGTCAGTCGACCGCATCGTCGGCGGTTTGAGCCTGTGGCCGTGAAAGGTGCGCGACGGTTCGGGACGACTAGTCTCGGGTGTTCCCGAAAGCGCTCTGAGTCTCAGCTCAGGCGTCCCTGACGCAGCGGAACCCGATGTGCGACATGCCGGTGTCCTCGGCTTGCGGCGAGCGGGCGGCCGGGCGGAAGCGCAGGCAGTAGTCCGGCGAGCACAGGTGCGATCCGCCCTTGAGCACGCGCCGCGCGATGGCGGGGAACTCCGGCTGGGCGCTGGCCGTGGCAAGCAGATTCGCGCGCTTGCCGGCATCCACTGGTTTGTCCGACAGGCGCAGATGGCGCGGCGTGTAGTAGTCGCTCGTCCACTCCCAGACGTTGCCGATCAGGTCGTAGAGCCCGAAACCGTTCGCGGTGTACGAACCCACCGGAGCCGTCCCGCCGACGCCCTGGTTGTCATACGGGAACCGGCCGAGCCAGGAGTTCGCTTGGGCGACCCCGCCCGGATAGATGTCGTCGCCCCAGGCGAACCTGGCACCCTCGATCCCACCGCGGGCGGCGAACTCATGCTCGGCCTCCGTCGGCAACCGCAGTCCGGCCCACGCCGCGTATGCGACCGCGTCTTCGTACGCGACCTGGACCACCGGATGGTTCATCCGGTCCTCGATCGACGAGTGCGGACCGAAAGGCTTGCGCCAGAACGCTCCCGGCTTCCAGGTCCACCAGTTGCGCCAGTCGGTCAGATCGACCGGGCCTGCCGTCGGCGCGAACACCATCGCTCCGGGAACGAGATCGGCGGGATCAGCGCCAGGGAACGCGGCGGGGTCGAGGTCTCGCTCGGCGACGGTGACGTATGCGGTGTCCTCGACGAAATCAGCGAAGAGCGCATTGGTGACCTCGAAACGGTCGATCCAGAAGTCAGCCACCTCACGCTCGTGAACCGGTCGCTCGTCTGGATAGAAGTCGTCAGACCCCATCGCGAACGAACCACCGCTGAGGAACACCATGTCTCGCGAATCCGGCTGCACGCCCCCACCATAACGTGGTGGAGAGGCTTCGCCCGTGCCGCGATCCGCGGTTTTACTACTTGCCGCTGTAGACAGGGAAGACGGAGTCGTCGCCGTAGTCGCGGATGTGCAGCCCGCGCAACTTTGCTATGTCCTCGTCCGAGATGACGAAGTCGAGGTCGGCGTTGCTGCGCATGTGCTCCGGATTCTCGGTCTTGGGGAGCGGGACCGTGCCCAGCTGGATGGTGTACCGCAGCGCGAGCCGCGGCACGGCGACGCCGTAGCGGTCCGCCATCCCCGTCAACTCTTCGTTCTGCAGGATCGCGCCGTGTCCGAACGGCGAGTACGCCTGCACGAGAATGTTGTGCTCGGCGGAGTAGGCGAGTAGTTCATCAGGGGTGTTGCCGACGTGCACGAGGAGCTGGTTGGCGTGAGGGGCGACGGTCGCCTCGGCAAGGATGCTGTCGACGTCCTCGTTCTGGAAGTTGGAGACGCCGATCGCGCGCAGCTTCCCGGCCTGGTAGGCCTCCTCGAGCGCTCTCCAAGCGGCACGGTTGCCCTCGGAGTAGTCGCCGCCACGGAAGTCGTTCCACGGCTGGGGGCTGTGGATGAGCATCAGGTCGATGTAGTCGAGCCCGAGAGTGTGCAGGGAACGGTCGATGGCCGCGACGGCGCCGTCGTAGTCCTTGATCTCGGCGGCGAGCTTGGTCGACACGAACAGGTCATCGCGGGCAACGCCACTGGTGCGAACGCCCTCGCCGACGCCGCGCTCGTTGCCGTACGCCTGGGCGGTGTCGATGTTGCGGTAGCCGGCCCCGATCGCCTCCCCGACCGCCCGCGCGGCCCGGTCGTCGTCGATGAACCAGGTGCCGAATCCCAGCTTGGGGATCTGAACACCATTGGAGAGGGTGTAGGTCTCGTCGAGGATTGTCATGTTCACTTCTCCTGCTCGTTGGTGCTGTCGTGGTCGATACTGTCGTCCATGGCGAAGACGTTCTTCGCCACGGTCATCGCGGACATGGCCTTGGGCCAGCCGGCGTAGAACGCGAGGTGCGTGATCGCCTCGACCAGCTCCTCCTGGGTCGCGCCGTTCTGCTTCGCGAACGCGAGGTGGAAGTTCAGCTGCTCGACAGTTCCGGCGGTCAGCAGCGCGGCGACGGTTACGAGGCTGCGGTCGCGCTTGGACAGCTGTGGCCGCTCCCACACCTCGTCGAACAGCACCCGGTCGGTGTAATGCACGAGCCCGGGGGCGAAGTCCCCGAAGGCGCGCTGCCCGCCAGTCCAGCCGGTGGTCTCGTCGGTCATGAGTGTTCCTTTCAGCGGGGTGGACGCGGGATCGGTCATGCATCCAGTGAACGCCTCCCCGTGCGCGGGTGGGAGTCCCTGTCGATACGGGTACTGACAGAGACTCCCGGCGATCCCGGCGGAGACGTAGCGTGGTCGGCATGGATAACCGCAGCGAGATTCGTGAGTTCCTCGCCACCCGGCGGGCGAAGCTCACCCCGGAAAACGCCGGCCTGCCGAACTTCGGCGGCACCCGCCGCGTGCCTGGACTCCGTCGTGAGGAAGTCGCTCTGCTCGCGGGCGTCTCCGTCGAGTACTACACGAAACTCGAACGCGGCGCACTCGGCGGTGTCTCCGACACCGTGCTGGACTCACTGGGGCGCGCACTGCAGCTCAGCGAAGCCGAGACTGAGCATCTGTACGACCTCGCCCGCGCCGCGGCGCCATCGTCCCGGCCGCGCCGCAAACCGGCGCTCACCGTCTCCCCGAGCATCCAGCGGCTGCTCGACTCGATGGTCGGGGTGCCCGCGTTCGTCCGCAACGGCCGACTGGACATCCTCACCATCAACGAACTGGGTCGCGCGCTTTACTCTGACGCCTTCGCGAGCGGCTCCCAGACGGTGAACCTCGCTCGCTTCGCCTTCTTCGACCCGCGCTCGCACAACCTCTACCCGGATTGGGACAACGCCGCCGACACCGCCGTCGCGATCCTCCGCACCGAAGCGGGACGCGACCCGTTCAACAGGGACCTCACAGACCTGGTCGGCGAGCTCTCGACCCGATCCGACGAATTTCGCGCGCGTTGGGCGCGCCACGACGTGCGCCTGCACCGCGAAGGGCACAAGGACTTTCACCATCCCGCCGTCGGCGACCTCCGCCTCGCCTTCGACGCGCTCGCCATCCCCAACGCCCCCGGCCTCACCTTCACCGCCTACAGCGCCGACCCTGGCACGCCATCGGAAGACGGGCTGCGCCTCCTGGCGTCCTGGGCGGCCACCGAACATACTCCCGTATCGCAGAAGGAAGACGCATGAACATCGAACCCCGCACCCCCACCACCAAGAACCCGGCCGAGCAATTCGCCGGCGACGTCTGGCTCGACCCCATCGCCCTCCCCCACGAGGACGACCAGCGGATGATCGTCTCCACCGTGCGGTTCGCGCCCGGTGCCCGCACCGCCTGGCACTCCCACGCCCGCGGCCAATACCTGCGCGTCACGCAGGGCGTCGGCCGGTTCGGCACCCGCGATGGGCAGATCATCGAAGTCCACCCCGGCGAGACGCTGTACACCCCGCCTGGCCAGGAGCACTGGCACGCCGCAGCGCCCGGCTGCTTCATGGAACACATCGCGATGCTCGAGAACGCCGACGCCCCCTCCGACACCACCACCTGGCTCGAGCACATCACCGACGACGACTACAACGGCACCGCTCGGGGCTGACCCCCTGCCCGATCCTCTGGGCTAATCGGCGGCCGACCACGCGGCAAGCAGCGCGATGCCGTCGTCGATCGTCAAGGCCGGCGACCAGTGGAGGTCTTGGCGAGTGCGGCGCTGGTCGAACCAGTGCGCAGTCGAGAGCTGTTCCGCGAGGAACCGGGTCATCGGCGGCTCGTCGCGGCCCGGCCGGATCCGCCACAGGGCTTCTACGGCTCCTCCACCGGCGCGGGCGAGCGCTGGCGGCACCCGCCACGACGGAACCGGGGCACCGCACGCGATGCAGATGCTTGCGAGCAGCTCGGCGACCGGGCGCGGCTCGCCGTTCGTGACCACGTAGGAGCGACCGTGGACCGCCTCTGCCCGGTCGAGCGCAGCGACGATCGCCGAGACCGCGTTGTCGAGGAATGTCGTGTCGATGAGCGCGGCGCCGCTGCCGATGATCGGGAGGCGTCGCTGTCGGGCGCGTTCCACGATGCGACCGACGAGCTGCGGATCGCCCGGCCCCCAAACGAGGTGCGGCCGCACGACCACGACCGCGAAGCCTGCCGCATCGGAGGCAAGCGCGAGGAGTTCCGCCGCGGCTTTCGTGCGCGCGTACTCTCCCCTCGCGTTGGCGGGGTCGGCAGGTCGTGCGGAGTCGCCGATCAGCGACGCACCGACGTGCGCGACCGACGGAGTCGAGACGTGCACGAAGCGCCGCACGCCTGCGGCCCGCGCTTCGGCGAGCAACGTTCGTGTGCCGCCGACGTTGATGCGCTCGAAGTCCGCAGCGGCGCCGGCGAGCGACACTTTCGCGGCGAGGTGCACGATGGCGTCGGCTCCCCGGACCGCAGAGCGCACGCGCCGGTCATCCGTCATGTCGCCCAGCTCGTCGACCGCGCCCGCGACGCCCGACGGCCGCCGCTGGAACGTGCGCACGTCGTGGCCCTCGCCCACGAGGGCCGACGCGACGGCACCGCCGAGGTACCCGCTCGCTCCCGTGACGAGCACTCTCACGGCCGGCACGTCCGTTCGCCTCGCAGCACAGCGTCAGCCCAGGTCGCAAGTGCCGTGCGGTCGATCTTGGAGTTGTGACGGATGTCGGTCGGCAGTGTCGGCAGCGTGAGAACCGCCGCGAGCGGCCGCGGAGACGCCCCTCGGACGGCGAGCGCGAGCGGCGCATCGGCGAGACCCGACCGGCTCGGCCCGTCGAGTTCGACCACGGCCACGAGCACCTGCGTGCCGCGCGGACCGACGCCGACAAGGGCGGCGCGACGCACGCCGCTGACGCCTTCGATGCGCTGCTCGATGCCCACCGGGGTGACGACGCCGTCGGCGGTTACCACGACGTGCTGCAGCCGTCCCTCGACCCAGAGACGACCTTCGGCGTCGAGGTGGCCGACATCGCCGGTGCTGTGCCGGCGCGCGCCGAGCACACTGAACGTCTTCGCGATACGGTCGACCGACCAGAGCCGGTCGTATCCGTCGCGCAAGTGCGGGGCCTCGACGACGATCTCGCCGGTGACGCCGGGCTCGGTGGTGAGTTTGCCCATCGGGCGGCCGTCTGCGTCGAACGGGCTGACGTGCACCGCGACGCCTTCGACGGGCGCGCCGACGCAGACGCCGCCGGCATCCGTCGCGCCGACCTCTGACGCGCCGACCGCTGACGCGCCGACCTCTGACGCGGCACGGATGCCCTCGAGCGTGATGTCGGTCATCAGCAGCCCTTCGGTCATGCCATAGGGCGTGTGGGCGGTGGCGTTGGGCATCAATTGGACGATGCGTTCGAGCAGTCGGGCGGGAACGGGCGCCCCCGCCGAGAGCACGATCCGGATGCGGTCGAGCGCCTCGCGCTGGGTTGCGTCAAGGTCGTCGGCGGTCGCCACCACGTTCGCGAGCGCGGCGGGCGAGAGGAAGAGCACCGTCGCGTCGGCGCCTCCCGCGGCGTCTGCGACGGCACTCGCGGTGAGAGTGCGTGGCGCGGTGACGTCACCGACCGGGATCACGGACCGGGCGCCGAGAGCAGGCCCGAGCAGCGCGAAGGGCGCGAACCCGGCGACGATTCCCGTGCTGGGGCCGAGGTCGTAGTGGCCGGCGAGCGCATCGCGCAGGGCGCTGAGCTGCGCCTGCGTGTACCGCACCCCCTTCGCCGGACCGGTCGAGCCCGAGGTGAAAAGGACGGCCGCGAGATCGGTGGGCGCAGGTGTGGCGAGCGGCGCGCCATCGGGTGCGGCGCGGATGCTCGCCCGCCCGAGCCGGAGCAGGTCGCCGAGCGAGTGTTCCACTTTGAGAGCGCGCGCCAGCGCTGGCGACAAGGTGGAGACCGAGATTCGGCGGCCTGGCCAGCCGAGTGCGCGGGCGGCGACGAGGCCTGGGAGTGCGCCGACGATCACGGAGGGGTGGCTGCCGCGGATGGCCCGACCGAGTCCGCGGACCCCGAGACCGGCGTCTGCGACGACGACGACCGCGCCGATACGAACCGCGGCGTAGAGCACGGCCGTGAGATCGGCCGACGGCGGCACGAGCAGACTCACCCGATCGCCGGGGCGCACGCCGGCGGCGACGAGGCCGTGCGCCAGTTCGTCGACCCGTCTGGACAGCTGCGACCAGGGGATGACACGCGTTCCACCGTTCGGACCCGCCCCCATGTCGATCAGGACCGGTTCAGCGCTACCAGCGTTGCGTTCGATCGGCCCCCATAGTGGCTCACTCGACCATGCTTCAGCGTCGGCTCCGGTGTTCGCGGTGGGCTGCACAATCGTTTCGGTCAACCAGTCGAGCACGATGGGCGCGTACTCGACGTCTTCGGCGACAAGGTGCCCGGCGCTTTCGAAGCGATGAACGTCGGCCTGCGGCATCCGCTGGAGCAGATCGCGCAGGTACACCTCGCCGAATACCGGATCCCGCGGACCCCAGATGAAGAGTGCCGGGACGCTGAGGGCGGAGACGCCTTCGGCTATGCGGTCGAGTTCGGTGAAACTCGGGTGAGACTCGTCGACAGGGATGTCAGCGACGAAGTCTCGGATGCCGCGCCGCTGCACGCGCGTCGCGTACGGGGAGCGGAAGGCGTCGCGGACTCCCCGTTCCAGCCGCGGCCGGGCGAGCGAAAGCGTCGTCTCGAGGAAAGACGGCGTGCCCGACGTCGCCCAGGAGAGCACGCCCGGTGCAAGCGTTGCCCGGAGCGGAGCGGGAATCGATCGACCGTCCGGTTGATGCACCGCCGTGTTGAGGAGCACGACCCCGGCTAGGAGTTGCGGGTGGTCGATCGCCCACCCGAGGCTCACCGGCCCGCCCCAGTCGTGCCCGACGGTGACAATCGGTCCCGCCAGGTCCAGCTCTTCCGTGAGGGCGGCGAGATCGGCGACCCGGTCAGCGAGCCGGCGAAAGCGGCCGGTGCGCTCGGAGTAGCCCATCTCGAGCTGGTCGACCGCGATCACCCTCCAGGCGGCGCCGTCGCGATTCGTCTCCGCGGCAGCCGTTGCCTCGGCGACGAGTCGGCGCCAGAGGTACGACCACGTGGGGTTGCCGTGAACGCAGAGCAGAGTACCGGTCGGTGTGATGCCCGCCGCCTCCAGCGCGGGGCCCGTGTCGAGCAGATGCCACTCGGCGCCGGCCGCGGTGACGATGCGCGAAGAACGTGCTCGCCAGCCCGGGCAAGCCGGACGGCGGGAAGGATGCTCCGATGCGCACGCCCTACCAGGCAATCTCAAGCATCGAGGTGTTCAGCCCCGAGCCCACCCCCATGAGCAGCACCCGATCACCGCGTCGCAGCGACGGCGCTTCCTGCGCGAGGGTGATCGGAATAGAGGCCGGCCCCACGTTGCCGAGTGTCGGGTACGTGAGTGGAATGCGCGATCGGTCGAGCTTCACCGCCTTCACGATGGCGTCGGTGTGCACGTTGGAGACCTGGTGCATGATGTAGCGGTCCATCTGCGTCCAGTTCCAGTGCTTGCGGGCTTCTCGCCAGGCGACGGTCACCAGGTCCATGCCGCCCTTCAAGAGAGCCTTCCCATCGGTGAACATACCGTCGACGCTGCCGACGCAGAGGGCATTGAACTGCGTGGCGGCTCGGGTGACGCCGCCCAGCATGCGGTGGCCGTCGGAATTCCGGTCGCTGCGGCCGATCACCGCTGCCGCTGCTCCCGACCCGAGCGTGAGGCTCGCGAACTCGCTCATGAACTCCGCGCGCCCCAGACCGGCGCGCTTCAGTCGCTCAATCGTGTTGAGCTGCACCTGGTCGGCATCCTCGCCGTCTACCACGACCGCGTATTCGACCTGCCCAGAGTCGACCATGCCTGCGGCGAGGTTCATGCCGTTGACGAACCCCAGGCACGCGTTCGTGACGTCGAAATTGATCGCAGACGACGGCAGCCCGAGCCCGTGATGGATTCGCACCGCCACTGACGGCTCGAGATGCGGACGCGTGATCGACGTATTAACGAGGAGGCCTACCTGGTCGGGCCGGACACCCGCCTCGTCGAGGGCGCGTCGACCCGCGTCGACCGCGGCCGTGTCGAAGGTCACACCCTCTTCCCAGTTGCGACGCTCGCGAACTCCCGCGACGCGCTCAAGCAGTCCCGTCGGCAACTTCAGCCGCTCCAGTACGGGCAGCAGGTGACGTTCGATCTCCTCGGAGGTGGTTATGCGATTCGCGAGAGTGGTCGCAACCGACAGCAACGAAGCGTTGCTGTACCGGGTGGTTGCGTTGCCGACGACAGAGGTCATTTTCAAACCATACGTCGGAACGATGGCTAAGGAAGGGGCGTCGGCAGCAGCGGCCGGACGAAAGGCGGGCTGCTACCGGCTCACGGCCTGTCCCACCTCGATGAGGTGCCCGTCGGGATCGCCTGCTGCCTAAAGCCCTACCGTGGACCTTTGATCACGTCCGGCCGCACGCACTTCCACCTTGGTGTGGTTCACGAGCGTCAGCGGGCTATCGGCGCAAAGACGTTGACGAGGTTGCCATCCGGGTCTTCGACGAGCAGCGACCGGTTGCCCCACGGCATCGTGCTCGGCGGCTGCGCGACAGTGACGCCACGTTCACGGAGGCCCTCGTGGATCCGGTCGACCTCGTCCGGCGAGTCGACCTGGAACTCGACGATCACGCTCCCCGCTCGATCCGCGAATCCAGGTACGGGGACGGTGGCCGCCGCGCCGATGGCGAGGGTGCCCGTCGCCGCGCGGAAGACGGCGAAGATCGGCGCCGGGCGGTCGGCTGGCACGCCGAGCAACTCCTCATAGAAGGCGGCGAGCCGGTCGACGTCGTCGGTGATGATACGGGCTGATGCGAAGTGCATTGCTGGTCCTTCCTGTCAATGAGGACGCTATTCTCAATACCGGGCAGAATCCGCCCGGTATCGAGAAAGTCACCCCATGCCCCGACCGACTGCGCATCTCCTCGCGCTCATCGAGCTGCTGCAGGCGGGCGGGGTCCGGACCGCAGCAGAGTTGGCCGAACGGCTCTCCGTCGACGAACGCACCGTGCGCCGCTACATCGAACACCTCCTCGACCTGGACATGCCGGTGGAGTCGATCCGGGGGCGGTACGGCGGGTTCCGCATGCGGCCCGGTGCTCACCTCCCGCCCCTGATGCTCACCGAGGAGGAGGCGTTCTCGGTCGTGATCGGGCTCGGCCTCATCGGCCGCACCGGCCCGTCGGCGGCCACGCGCATCGCTGCGGACACGGCAACTGCCAAGCTAACCCGCGTCCTACCGCAGCGCGTCGCCGCGCGGCTAGCCGGGCTCCGGGACGTGCAGTCGACATCGGGAAACACTGTTGCGACGGCGCTGGATGTCGACGCCGTGCTCGTCGCCACCCTGGCTGCGAACGAAGGACGTCCGCTGCTGATCGCACACCGGAGAAACGGTGCACGCAGCGAACGGACGGTGCTTCCGTACGGCGTCGTTGAGCACCGCGGGCGGTGGTACCTCGTCGGTCTGGACTCCGCCTCCGACTCGGTCCGAACCTTCCGCTTGGACCGCATCGAACAGATCGAGATCGGCTCTGGCCGTTTCACCCGCCCCGCAGACCTCGACCCCGTGGCTGAGCTCACATCGTCGCTCGCGGCCGCGCCCCGGCGCCACGCCGTCGCCATCGAAGTCCACGCCACCGAAACGGCGGTCCGGCGACTACTGCCGGCGTCCGTCGCCGAGATGGCGGCCGCGACTCAGGACGGCTGGCTGCTCGTAACGCTCGAGGCAGAGCAGCTCGGCTGGGTCGCGGGAATCCTGGCCCAACTCGACTCACCATTCCGCATCATTCGACCAGCCGCGCTCGGAGACGAGGTCCGGCTGCTTGCGCAGCGCATCCTCGACCGGGCCGGAGCGCCTAGCTCTCACTGAGCGCGCGGACGCAACGCCACCGCGGAGCTTCCCGACAGGCCGGGCTTGATATCGGGCCGGGTTCTCGGATTCAGCTGATGCGACCGCGACCTGATCAGGTCGCAACCAAGGGATGCCGGGCCATTTGAAAGGGCGGAGGGCGTGGGATTCGAACTCTATCCTGACCCTCATGCCAGCGGTGATCACGCTCAAATCCTCGGAAAATCAACGATTCTTGGCCTGCCTCGACCCTCTTCGAACCGCTACGACCTCACTGGAGTGTGCGCAAATTGTGCGCAAGAGCGAGCGCCTGAGCACTGTGGTCGCTGTGATGTCTCAAGACATCGGTAACATTCCACGCTGACGCATCCTGCTGTTTCCAGCCGGTCACTGACACCACCGGTGGATTATCTCCCGGGAGATCGACGGGGCGGACCGGACGTCAGGAACCCACACTGCTGCCGACTAGGCCGACGGACCGTCGCTCACGATGGCTGGCCCCGCTTCTTCGCACACCCACCGGGCCTCGAACGGGCCAGGAGCGCAGACGGAGCGCCGGACAGAGGAGCCCGACGGCGCGATGTCTTCTTCCGCCGAATTTGGCCTCTCCGTCGTGACCGACATGGCGGAAACAGGCATACGACGCTCGCGCTTCTAGCGAGCTGAGTAAAGAACTGAGAACTTACAACGCCGGCATCTCGAGGTACACCCTGAGCTGCTCAATCGTCGAGAACGGTATCCCGTGCTCTGCAGCGAACACTTCCAGCTGAGCCCCTCGAACCATCTCGCCGTCATCACCGATGATTTCGACGATGAGGGCCGCCGGCCGCAGCCCTGCGAGTCGAACGAGGTCGACCGCCGCTTCGGTATGACCCGGGCGGGCTAGCACTCCTCCGGGGCGAGCCACGACGGGGAAAAGGTGCCCTGGCCGACTGAAATCGTCAGCCGTGCCGTCCGCGCCCAACCGTGCCGTGATCGCACGGTCGGACGCTGAGATTCCCGTGGTCACGCCATGCACGGTCGTGGCGTCGATGCTGACCGCAGTGGTGAACTCTATGACGCCGCGCACGACCCGGATGGCAGCGGAAGTGGTGCAGATTCTTGGCGGAGTGGGCAACCCCAACGCACAAGCTCAAGCCACGCATTTGGCGGACGGGCTCGCGAAGGTGACGGGGAGTCATGTCGTGTATCTTCCGCTCCCCGGAATTGTGGCCACCGGTCATGTTCGCGACGCGTTGCTCACCGACGCCTACACGGGTAACGCCCCCAAGCTCTGGGACTCTTTGACAACAGCCTTGGTGGGCATCGGAAGCCTTCAACCCTCAGAACTGCTTCGCTCTTCCGGTAACGCGATATCGGAAGCAGATCAAGCGATGCTTCGTGCTGGCGGGGCGGTTGGCGGTGTGTGCCTGCGGTTCTTCGACGCCGCCGGAAACCTCGTCGATTCCGACCTCGAAGGTCGTGTGATCGGTATCTCTGCCACGCAACTGTTGGCGACGCCGCGACGCGTCGGGGTCGCGGGCGGTCCCCGAAAGCGCGAGGCAATCCTGGCCGCACTGCGTGGTGGATGGGTCAATGTCCTTGTGACCGACGAAGAGACCGCCGAGTACCTACTGCAATCCCCGGTGGCCTGACCAGGCGTGCGTCTCTGGGATGGGACTGCACCGTTGCTCACGCGAGAAGGTCTCGCACTGCAAGCCGCGATTCGGGGTCGCTACGGACGCGGGCGTTCGCGATGACCGCCACACCGTGCGGTTCAAGGATCGAGCCGAATGCATCCGCTCCAGTCAGGATGTCGGTACCCACGCCGTGGACGGTCACCGGCTCTGGCCCGTGGTTGATCACAAAGACATAGTCGCCTCGTTGCACGGCCTCGACGAATCCTTGCTGCTCATGGACGACGGGAACGGGCAGCTCTACGCCGCTCTCTGTGATGAGGCGCTCCACGAGAACGGCCGTGTCCTCCCGGCCGAGTCGCGTCGCCAAGTACCAAGCACTACCCGCGCCACGGGCGTTGCGGGTGAGTGCCGGCCACCCGGCGAGGGCACCGTCCTCGAACACGGCGACAACCCTGGCTTCGCGCACGTGCACGCTCTCGCTCCATTCGACACCGGTTACGGGTTCCTGTCCGAAGACATCCCCTCGGACACGCACGGTCGGCGGGATAGTGGACTCGGGCGCGACAGGGATCCCGCCGGGCCGTGCCCAAGCTCCGCCCAACGGCCAGAACTCCTCGATCCACACACCGAGCGTCGATTGCAGTTCGCCTAGATACCCGCCTAGTCGGGCGCGCAAGTTCTCGTCCACGATGCCGGTCTGATGGGTGACCAGAACGGTCGAGCCCCCGCGCGCGGCCGCGTCGATCGCCGAAGCTTGGGCGTCGGTCGTTACGAACAGGCTTGCGACGACGACGATCGGGTAGCCGGTCAAGTCTTCGTCGCCCTTCACCAGGTCGACCGTCAGGCCAGCCTCCGTCAACGCGGCGTGCCAACCTGATACAAGATCCAGGTAATTCGATGTCGTCGGGAGTCCCGCCTGCTCGATGGCCCACCTGCTGTCCCAGTCGAACACAAGCGCAGCGTGCGCGTGCGTGCGCGTGCCCATAACCGGTGCGAGCCTCTGCAACTCCGAGCCCAAGTGTTCCACTTCGTGCCAGATACGAGTATCCGTTCCGGCGTGCGGGAGCATCGCCGAGTGGAACTTTTCCGCACCGGAGGCGGACTGCCGCCATTGGAAGAACAGGATGCCATCGGCCCCCCGAGCGAGCGCCTGATAGGAGAGCGCCCGCATCTGTCCAAACGCTTTCGGCACGTTCGCCGGTCGAGTGTTCACCGCGCTCGTGGACTGTTCCATGAGAAGCCAGGGCTTGCCTCGCCCGAGCGAGCGCATGAGGTCTCGAGCCATCGCCGCCCCACGCGCCGCATCGGGGTCGGCCGGATCCGGGTAGAGGTCGTCCGACACTACGTCGACGTGGGGCGCCCAGGTCCAATAGTCGGTACCACGGAAAAGCCCCATGAAGTTCGTGGTGACAGGGATGTCAGGGGTCAGTTCGCGAAGGATTGCCTTCTCCTCCAGGAAGCAAGCCAACAGCTCATCCGAGCTGAAGCGTTCGAAGTCGAGCGACTGTGTCGGGTTGGGCACCGCAGGGGTGGCGCGCGGAGGCAGAATCTCCTCGAAGGATCCATACGACTGGGACCAGAACGCGGTCCCCCACGCCGCATTCAGCTCGGCGATGCTGCCGTACTTGGTCTCCAGCCACCGGCGGAACGCGGACGCGGACGCGTCGCAGTAGCACCGGGAGACGTGACAGCCATACTCGTTGTTGATGTGCCACATCACGACCGCCGGGTGCGAACCGTACCGCTCCGCCATTTTGCGCGCGAGTCTGGCGGCGCCCCGCCTGTATGCCGGAGAACTGGGGCAGTACGCCTGGCGCGAGCCTGGAGAAAGCCGAGTGCCATCGCGTGTCACCGGTAGCGACTCGGGGTAGCGATGCGCCAACCAGGGCGGTGGTGCGGCCGTCGCGGTCGCGAGGTCGACCTTCACGCCGTGCTCATGCAGCAGATCGAGCACGCTGTCCAACCAGCCGAACTCGAATCTGCCCTCCTCCGGCTCCAACAGCGACCAGGCGAAGACACCCACGGTGACCAGGTTCACCCCGGCCCGCTGCATAAGATCGATGTCCTCGTCCCACACCGCCTCCGGCCACTGCTCGGGGTTGTAGTCGCCGCCGTACCAGGGGCTCTCAGTGAATACGGGACGCATCGGTGGGCGTTTCCTTCCGGTGTGGTGCGTTACTTGATCGCGCCGGCGCTGATGCCGTCCACGATCTGGCGTTGTGCGAAGAGATAGAAGATCACAACGGGAACGATCGAGATCAGGGTCGCCGCTAGAAGGATCTGCGGCTGAGGCGTCTCAGCCGAAACGAAGCTGGTCAGCCCGCGCTGTACCGGCATGAGGGAGTTGTCGTTGAAAATGACCAGCGCCATCAGATACTCGTTCCAGACGGCGAACGCTTGAATGACCGCGACGGCGGCAAGTCCGGGTCTGGCAAGCGGCAACATGATGCGGAAGAAGATCCCGAGGGCGGATGCGCCGTCGAGCGCCGCCGCCTCCTCCAGGTCCTTCGGCTGGGAGGCGAAGAAGCTGCGCATGATCAGTGTCGAGATCGGGATCCCAGTGGTGATCAGGATAAAAACGTAGCCCGGCCGCGTGTTGGCCAGATCCAGCGCAAGGAGCACCTTGTACTGGGCGAGGAACATGGCCGGTGCCGGGATGATCATCACGGCGAGGATCAGGGCGGTGAAAACCCCCTTGCCTTTGAAGTCAAGGCGAGCGAGCGCATATCCCGCCAGGCTGGACACGAGAAGGATCCCGACGACTGCGCACAGCGTATAGATGACACTGTTCGCCATATACACGCCAAGGTTGCCCTTCACCCACGCAGTGGCGAAGTTCTGCCACTGCGGCACGGCCGGGAGCAGCGCGTCGCCCTTCAATATCTCGGGCAGGGTCTGCATCGAACCAGAGATCATCCAGAGGATGGGGAACAATGCGCTGAGCGCTGCGGCGACCAGGAGGGCGTACAGTGCGACGCGGCCGGGACGCAGGGGCCGTCGGCCGGTGCGCGCTTGTGCGGCCTCGGTCGTCTCGCGGAGCCCGACATACTCGGGCGCGTTAGTTGTTGTGGTCATGGTCGTCTTCCTTGTCCGTTCAGGCGATCGCACGGCGACGCGAGAAGCCGAGCTGAAGCAGCGACAGGAGGATAAGGGCACCGCCGAAGATCACCGACATAGCGGCAGCGGCTCCGTAGTTGTTATAGGTGAAGGCCTGCGTGAAGATCTGCAAGGTGGGGACCATCGTGGTGTAGCCGGGCCCTCCGTTCGTCAGCACCTGCACGGTCCCGAAGATCTGCAGTGCCGCGAGCAGGGTGAGCAGGCTGACCACGGTCGTCACAGGGGCGAGCTGCGGCCACGTGATGTAGCGAAACTTTGCCCAGCCGCGTGCGCCGTCAAGTTCGGCCGCCTCGTAGAGGTACTTGGGAATGTCCTGCAGACCGGCGAGGAACAAGATGAAGCCGAACCCCCAGTGCAGCCAGAGGAACACGCCAATGACGGCGAGCATCGCAACGGTGGGATCGTTCAACCAGTCGTGCCGCAGGAAACCAAACCCCGCCCAGCCGAGGATCTTGTTGACCACGCCCGATCGCGGGTCGAGCATTGCCGAGAACACCATGCCGACGACGACGACCGACAGCACGCTGGGCAGGTAGTACACCGTGCGAAAGAAGGTGCGGCCCCTGCGGACGGCGTTGACGGCGAGCGCCATGACCATCGAAACGCCATTGCCAACCACGAATCCGACGACGCCGAAGATCAGCACGTTCTTCATCGAGACCCAGAAGGCCGCGTTTTTGAACGCCGCCTGGTAGTTGAGCCAGCCGACCCACGGTGTGTCCGGACTGACACCGTCCCACGACTGAAAGCTGAGCACGATCGATTCGATGAACGGCACCAGGGTGAACACGGCGATTAGCGCAATCGCCGGAACTAAGAACAAATAGCCGGTGATCGCCTTGCGTCCGCCGATCCGGCGCCGCCTGCGCGGCGCTCCGAGGGAGCGCCGCGCAGGGGTGGTGCTGACGGTCGTGGTCACTGGCTGGCGTCCTGTGCACTCTGGACGTCGGCGAGCAGATCCTTGACCGTCATCTGCCCGAGCACGAGGCTCTGCACGTCGCGATTGATCGCGTCCGTGACCTGGGCGCTGAACGTGTTGGGGATGACCTGCTGGTTCTTTGCAGCCTGGGCGTAGCCGGTGAGTGTGTCAGGCAGCTTGGCACCGCTCTTGAGCAGGGCGGGGCTGGTCGGGATGATGTAGGCCTCTTTGGCGAACACTTCCTGCTGGGCCGGCTTGGTGAGCCACTTGACGAAGTCGAGCGATGCCTGCACATGCTGGCCGCGCGGGTTGATGACCGCTCCCTTTCCGGGAACGCCCGGGGAACGCGGCGTGTATTTGGCGTCGGACGCCTTCGGCAGGGAGAGGGAGAAGAACGAGGTGTAGTCCGGGGCCGTCTTGTGGGCAACGGAAACGCCAGGCGACGCATCGAAGATGGTTCCAACGCTGTGCTTGGTGAAGAAGTTCGTCTCAACAGTGGGGTTGTCGTTCTGGCCGCCGGGGATCGCGCCGCCTTGAATCGCGCCCGCCTTCTTGAGGTCGGCGATCACCTGGAACGCGTTGGCCCAGCCGTCGGCGGTCCACTTGTATTTGCCGGCGAAGGTGTCGTTGATCTGCTTGTCGGTCAGCCAGTTCGAGGCGAGGTACTGCACGAACTGCGGTGTGAGAGAGGCGGCGACAGAGAACCCGCCGTTGGCGTCCTTGTTGCTGGCTGCCAGCTGGTCGATCAGCTCGGAGACTGTCTTCGGCGGAGTGGAGGCGTCGATTCCAGAGTTCGCCGAGTCCGAGATAAGCCCGTACGCCTGGTTCTCCCAGTGAACCGAGTAGATGCCCGGCTTCACACCCAGGTTGTTGCCCTTGGCGAAGGTGGCGAGCTTGATGACCGCGGGGGTGAAGTCCTTGCTCCAGTCACCCTTCAGCTCCTTGGTCAGGTCGAGTGCCCAGCCGGCCTTATAGAACGGGGCCATCGAGACCGGGTTGAACGAGGAGTACACATCAGGCATCTGCTTGGACTGCGCATCCGCCTGCAGCTTGGGCAGGTAGTCGACAGGCCCGGGAGTGTCGATTGTCACCGTGACGCCAGTCTGGTCGCCATACTTCTTGGCGAGTTCGTTCAGCACGACCTCTTGCCCGCGAGACTGGTTGAGGAAAGTCAGGTGCACATCCTTCTCGGCAGTCGCCGAGGACGTGGCCGCGGGGCTGGCGCTGCTGCAGCCGGTCAGCAGAAGGGCCGTCGCCGCGACGGTCGCGCCGGCTGCCAGCATCACCCGCCGATTGACTTTGGATCGATTCAATTTGCGTGGAAGCATTCGTCCTCACCTTTGAAAGACGCCGGGGCAAGCCGCCCTGGCCATTGGAATGGGATTGCGGGAGCGAACTCTGAGTCTCTTATAGAGTTCGCATGGGGATGCTAACCAGACACACTCCCTCATGTCAATTCTTAGTCGATAATAGTTTTAGCAATTTCTGGGTTAGTGTTTCCGCATGACGAATACGGTCGGCGTGCGTGGCCGGCGTGGCAGCTACGCCAAGACGAAGGAACGACGACGGGCTATCGCGGAGGCAGCGCTCGAGCTCGTCCTCGAGAAGGGCCATCGCTCCCTCATCACCGCCGACGTCGCGCAGCGGGCAGGCCTCAGCGAGCCCGGCGTGCTCTACCACTACGCGACAAAGGACGACTTGCTGCTCGCCGCTCTGCGTCTCTCCGACGAGTTCGAGTGGTCCACGATGCCCCTCGGCGAGTCCGTGCGCCGCGCTCCCGCTCGCGCGGCCGAGAGCCTTCGTCGCATCAACGTCGTCCGTCTTCACACCGCGATGTTCGGCGAGTCCAGCGACCCGGCGCATCCCGCACACGAATACTTCAAAGAGCGCTGGCGTTCGGGTGACCAGCGCATGGTCGAGAGCATCCGTCGCCTACAGGACATCGGACTCGTCGATAGCGCGATCGAGCCCTTCCGCGCGTCTCGCTGGATCCACACCGCCTGGGAGGGCTTGCAGCTCCAGTGGCTCGCGGAGCAGGACTTCGACATCGCGGCCGAACTGGAGTCGTTGATCGAGCGCATCCTGGGCGTCACGATGGAGGAGATCGATCGCGTCACCCAGGAGCGCGACTGAGCCCTACAGGGTCTCCCCCGCATCCGCGAGCAGCGTGCTGCCGGTCATAATGAGCGAGAGGTCGCTTGCCGCAAACAACACGACGCGTGCAATGTCGTCCGGCGTACCGAGGCGGCCGATGCGGCTCTGCGTCATGACATCGAGCGGCGGCAGCTCGATACCGGCCGCGGCGGCCTGCTCGGCCGTCGCCTTCCCGGCGGCGATGTTGCCCTCAGTCGGGACGAAGCTGGGAGCCACACCGAGAACGCGTACGCCCAGCGGCGCGAGATCCACTGCGAGCGACTTGGTGAGTCCGCGCGCGGCGTGCTTCGAACTCACATATGCGGCCATCCCAGGAAAGGCGACCTTGAAGCCGGCTGTCGAGATGATGTTGACGATGACGCCGCCGGAGCCGTCGGCGGCCATCCGGCGCGCCGCCTCCCGCGACCCGAGGAACACCCCGCGGGCATTGACGGCGAAGACGCGGTCCCACGTCTCATCCGGCATGTCGAGCACCGGCGCGTTGGGGAACAGACCCGCGTTGTTGACCCAGATGTCCAGCCCGCCGAGTTCGGCGACAGCGAGATCTGCCGCGGCGATCACGGAAGCGGTGTCCGACACATCGGCCCGCGTCCCGATCACTGTGACGCCATAGCGCCCCGCCAACTCGGCCGCCGCAGCGCGGGCGAGCTCCTCGTCGATGTCCAGGATGAGAACGTGTGCGCCAGCCTCCGCCAGGCGAGCCGCGATGGCTTTTCCCAGCCCCTGCGCACCACCGGTGACGACCGCCCGCCGCCCGGCGAGCGAGACGAGCTCGGCGATAGATGAGCCGGACACGTCGGCGAATGGATAGGGCATTGGAACCTCCTGAGGCGAATGAGAAACACGTATTGGCAGACTATGCCATAACCTGATGCCTGGCAATCGACTACCGTCGGACCATGACGGTGAACGGGAGCAAGGGAGGCCGCCCTCCTATCGCGGACGAGGACGACCTGCGCACTCGGGCGATCGCCGTCCTCCAGCGCGACGGCTACCGAGCCGTCACGATGTCGCAGATCGCTGCCGAGACGGGCGTGAGCGTCCGGACTCTCCACCGGTATTTCCCCGGCAAGGCGGATATCGTCTGGGGAGGCATCGAAGGGTCGCTCGACGCTCTGAGGCGCGGCCTCGCCCACGCCGACGACTCCCTTCCACCGATGGAGGCGATCGCGGCGGTGGTCGCTACCGTGTTCGACCAGGACGCCGACGAGGTCGCGGTCGGCCGCGCCCGGATGCGCCTGATCGCCACCGAGCCCGAACTCGAGAGCACCCGACCGGATACCTATCGCCTATGGCGCGAGGAGACGGTAGCCTACTTCGCCCGCCGGTTGGCGCTCCCCGCGGACGATCTGGTACCCCAGACGGCCGGTGCGGCAGTGCAGACGGCAATCATGAGCGGCCTCTCCTGGTGGTCCGTCCAGGACGATCCCTGCCTCTCCCCGTCGGAGGCGGTGACGCGCGCCCTGCGAGGCCTGAGCAGCGCTACTCGGCCAGGTCCTCGACCCGCATGATTGTGTCGCCGAACCGGGAGAACCCTCGGCTCTGCGGCACTCCGTCCTCTGCCATTCCGAACAGCAGCCTGGTTCCGTCTTCCACACCGGACCAGGTTGCGCGCAAACGCATCTCCCCGTCTACGTCGCCAAGGAGTTCCAGGTCCGCCTCGTAGACCGTGCCGCCCGTCATGGACCCGCTCGAGCGCTCGACGCCGTCGTAGACGTTCCGCCCGTCGTCGCTGTAGCCGACGTAGCGAGACGTCGTCGCCCACGTGCCCGGGCCGTTTGAGGAGCGGTCGAATTCGAGATAGCCGGAGTGTGCGCCGGCGATGCGGCCGGAGGGGACGAATCCGGCGGTCCGGCCGAGTACCTCCTCCGCTCCCCGGCCTGCGATCGCGTATGGCGTCGTCGCCGGCGTCACCGCTATCGGCACCGGCTCACCTGGCGTGTGCTCCATCAGCTTGGTGGTCCGGATCCGAAGCGTGGGTCCGAGCTGGCCTCCGCTGCCGCGCTTCATCTCCATCCACAGGACGTTGCGGCCGTCCGGATGCCAGGACATCGGGGACACGTACACCCACGAGTCGTCCGTACTGTTGAGCGGCACTCCGCGATACTCCCGCTCAGCCTTTGAGCGCTCGACGTCGATCAACACCGGCCCGATGTTTCCCGGGCGGGAGCGGCGGACCCCGTCAACGGCGTACATGTATAGCGCCCACGCCATCCACACAGTGACCAGTGTGCCGTGCGGACGCGGCATCAACCCGAGAAAGGCGGGGTTCGTGCGCTCCGAAGCCCGGGAAGTCATGACGATGCCGAGTCGCTCGTCGGGCGAGAGGATAGTCGTCTCGTCGTACCCGGGTGTGCGGGTGATCGGCTCGATGGACTCGGTCAGGAGGTCTTGGATGACCGAGTCGGTGAGCGGACCGCCCCGTCCCCGACCGCCGAGATCGCCGTTCCGCCACGGACGAACTGTTTCACCTCACCCCCGAGCATTGGACGTGCCGTGTAGTAACCTTCCCGCTCTTGGTCGGGCACGAGAGCATCCGCGCCGCTGATGATGACCGGATCGACGATCGTGTACCGTTCCCTGTCGCGCCGCAGGTGACCCATCGCAGCCACGGCCGTCATGTCGGTGCGCAGGATGGTCCATGCGATCCGTTCGCCATCTGGCGAGACGATGATCTCGGACCAGTGGTGGGACGTGAGCGGGTCCTCTGTGAGGTTCCAGGGGTACTGGACGGGGACGAGCTGAACAGTCTCGGGGGCGTCTAAGCTCGGGGCCGCCTCCAAGACGTAGTCGCCGAGCAGCATCCGCCGGTTGTCGGCGAAGGGCATGTGCCGGATACCGTTCGCCGTACGAATCTGCGGGATGGGCCCAGCGAAGATCTCACGGAAGTCGGAGCCATCGTCAGCGACGGTCGCGGCGCGCCACCAGTCGGCGGGATCCTCGTCCGTGCGGAACAGCAGGAACACGCGGCCCGACGGAGTGTAGGTAGCGCTCGGCGCGCGGACGCCGTCAGGGAGCGGTACCGTCGCGATTCGGATACGGCCGAGGTCGGCGTCCACGACCTCCTGCACATCCGTCCCCGTGTCGCCATTTCGGGCGCTCTCTGTCATACGCCGGCTTCCTCTCGGGTGGCATCCGCTGCCCAGTCGCAGATGCGGGCGGCAACCTCTGCGGCGCCCGCGTAGATGGCGAACGACCTGCCGTTCTCGTCCACCTCCAGCGGCTCCAGTGTCTCCAGTTGGGAGTCGAGGAGAGCCGGGGGCATGAAATGATCGGCCCGTGCGTCCATCCGCTCCCGGATCAGGCCGCGTTCGCCCGCGAGGTGCGCGAAGCCGACGGGAACCCTGGCCTCCTCGGTGATCGCGTCCCGGTAGCTACGGCGCAGCGCCGAGCAGGCTACGACGGCCCCGCGATCGGCGGCGACCTGCTCAGCGATGGCGTGCCCGACTGCGCGCAGCCACGGCATACGGTCCTCGTCCGTCAGGGGTGTGCCGCCGGCCATCTTGTCGCGGTTGGACTGCGGGTGCAGGTCATCGGCGTCCACGAACGGCACGCCGAGCAACTCCGCGAGCTCTCGGCCGACCGTGGTCTTGCCCGAGCCGGAAACCCCCATCACGACGATGGCGGGCGGTGGGACGGATGCGGTCATGTCAACGGACCGATTTGACTTTGGTGAAGATGATGAGGCCACCGACGAGCGCGAACACGGCGCCGATGAGGTAGAGGGCGGTGTAGTTCTTGTCCGCTCCGACCGCACCGATGGTGATGATCAGGGGCGCGATCAGCGGCGCGATGGCGCTCGGGATCTTCTGGGCGAAGGCGACGACCGCGAGGTAGCGGCCGGCCTCGGCTCGGCTGGGCAGGACGGCGAAGACGATGGCCTGATCGACGACACTGAAGGCCGCGATCGCCAGCTGCATTATGACCGAACCGATGATCAAGGGAAGCAACGAGTGCGCGAACGCCTCGACGCACGCACCGGCGACGAAGAGCAACGAGCCGATCAGAGTGAAGAGCTTGCGGCGGCCCAGCTTGTCGGAGAGGAATCCGCCAAGCAGTGCGCCGCCGGCGGCCGCGACCACCCCGATGATTCCGATCGCCGCGACCACACCGGCGACCTGGATGACGGGTATGTGGAGGCGCTGTGCGTAGAAGAAGGTGCCGAAGGTGGTGTTGAAGTACAGCCCCATGAAGAAGATGAAGCGGCCGAGCCAGTTCCAGCCGAAGTCCGGGTATTTGCGCGGGTTGAAGATGTAGGAGCTGAACAGAGTCTTCACTCCGACGCTGTCGTTGCGGACGATGGCCTGTGAGCTGCCCTCGCGTTTGATGAATACGAAGGCGAGGATCAGAACCAGTCCGATGATCGCGGGGAGCACGAAGATCATCAGCGTGGAGGACACGACCGAGTAGGCGATGCCGATGCCGAAGACGGGCGCGATCTGCGTCGTGACGCCTGTCAGCGCAGAGGCGCGTCCACGCTGCTCTTCGGGCACCCGGTCTGCGAGCAATGTCTGGATTCCCTGGCCGGCGGTCGCCCAACCGAGCAGCCCGACGATCCAGCCGACGCCGACGAGCGGGATGTTGGGGGCCACGGCGATGAACGCGACCCCGACCAGGCCGACCAGCGAGCCGATGACGATGAAGGGGGTCCGTCGGCCGAACCGCGATCGGAGGCGATCGCTCCACACTCCGAGCAGCGGACTGAGGATCAGGTAGATCAGCTGGGCAGTGCCGGTGACGTAGCCGAGCACCTCCTCGTGGCCGGGAGCCAGCTGCGTGACGCGCACCGCGAGCGAGTAGGTCAGCGGCACCATCAACGCCAGGCTGGCGCCGAAGTTCGCCACCGTGATCCAGAACAGGAAGCTGGCACTGACCCGCTGCAGCGGTGGGGCGACGAGGTCGGGCCCGTTCACTTCTTGGTTCTGCGGCCCAGCGGCGGGACCCGCTGTCGTGGGCAGGACCGTCGTCGCTTCCACTCGCACGGCGCGAGAGGATTTGGTATCGAGGTTGCTGTACTTGCGCATTGCGTTTGACTCCTTCGTCAAGTGAACAGTGTTGGGGGGCCGGTTACCAGTCGTGGACGGTGCCGTCGGCGAGCCGGTTGTATGGCAGGTAGGCGCGGATGTACGGATATTTGCCGGCCTCGTCAACGTCGAGGTCGACGCCTAGGCCGGGCGTCTCGCCCGGGTGCAGGAAGCCGTCTTGCCACGTGTAGGACTGCCGGAATACCGCGTCGGTCTTCTCACCGTGCTGCATGTACTCCTGGATACCGAAGTTGTGGATAGCCATACCGAGGTGCATCGCAGCGGCCATGCCGACCGGCGAAATGTCGGTCGGTCCGTGCATGCCCGACTTGATCTGGTATTGCGAGGCGTAGTCGAGCACTTTCTTCAGGTGGGTGATACCGCCGGTGTGGGTGACGGCGCTACGCACGTAGTCGATCAGTTGCTCACGGATGATCTGCTGGTAGTCCCAGACGGTGTTGAAGATCTCGCCGATCGCAAGCGGCGTCGTGGTGTGCTGGCGGACGAGCCTGAGCGCTTCCTGGTTTTCGGCCGGGGTGCAGTCCTCGAGCCAGAACAGGTCGAACGGCTCCAGGGACTTGCCGAGCTGGGCGGCCTGGATCGGAGTCATCCGGTGATGGCCGTCGTGCAGTAGCGGCAGTTCCGGTCCGAACTCGCTCCGCACTGCTTCGAACACGGTCGGCATGTGCCGGAGGTAGGAGCGGGTGTCCCAATCCTCTTCGTTGGGTAGGCCGCCGCGCTGTGCCGGCTCGTGGTCGTAACGCACGCCCTGGTTGGCCTCGTAGGTGGCGTTCGACGCGATCCCGTAGATGGACTTCAGCCCGGGAACCGCGGACTGGATGCGGATCGCCCGGTATCCCTTCTCCTGGTGCTCACGGACGCTGTCAAACAGTTCCGGCAGGTCCCGGCCCGACGCGTGCCCGTAGGCGAGAAGCCCGTTGCGGGAGGCACCCCCGAGCAACTGATACACCGGCATCCCGGCGGCTTTACCCTTGATGTCCCATAGCGCCATGTCCACAGCAGCGATAGACGCCATCGTCACGGGGCCGCGGCGCCAGTACGCGCTGCGGTACAGGAACTGCCAGGTGTCCTCGATCCGAGAAGCGTCCCGGCCGATGAGCAACGGGACGACATGCTCGGCGAGGTACGCGACGACCGCCTGCTCCCGGCCGTTGAGGGTCGCGTCGCCGAGTCCCGTCAGGCCGTCATCCGTGGTGAGCTTCAGAGTCACGAAGTTCCGGTCAGGACTTGTGACGATGACCTCTGCTTTGTCGATGCGCATGGGATGTTCCTCGAGATGGTGACGGATACGGGTCAGGATTCGCTGCCGGGCTTGCGGCCATCCAAGCCACGCCACCTGCTCTGCAGCGAGAACGCGGCGCCCTTGGGCTTGCGGTCGCGGGTGAAGACACCCTTCTTGTTGCCGTCGACACGGTGAATGCCGGGACCGGTCATGAAGTCGGCGAAGTTCCAGATGTGCTCACCCACGAATTCGGGGATGCGGTCGAAGACGCGGTGGTAGGTCGCGAGCAGGTCGGTCTGGTACTCCTCGGTCCACGGCATGTCCCACACCGAGTGGAGTCCGGGCTGGGTGTCGGCACCGTACTCTGACATCATGATCGGCTTGCCGAAGCGCTGGACCCAGCCGCGAAGCTCTTGCTCGAGGACCGTCTCGGCGGTGCCGAGGTCCCCGGTGAATACGTACCAGCCGTAGTAGCGGTTGATCGATAGCACGTCGAAGAGGTCGCCGATCTTGTCGTTCGCCGGTGTCGAGAACATAACGGCCGCATAGGTGAGGGGACGCGTCGGGTCGAGTTCGCGCGCGAGATTGACCAGGGGCTCGAAGTATTCGCGCGAACCCTCCTCGTTCGAGGCCGGTTCGTTGGCGATGCTCCACATGACCACGCTCGGATGGTTCTTGTCCCGCTCGATGAGCTCACGCAGGTGCTGCGCGTGGACGTTCCGTGTCTCGCCGCCGAAGTTCTCCTCGGCGAAGGTGGGTGTCGGTGGGATGCCGGTCAGGCCGCCCTGTACGCCCAGGTTGAGTCCGACGGCGGCCGTCTCGTCGACCACGACCATCCCGTGACGGTCTGCGAAGTCGAGCACCTCCTCCGCGTAAGGGTAGTGGCTGGTGCGGAAGCTGTTCGCGCCTGTCCACTCCAGCAACTGGAAGTCGTGGACGAGATAGGCGTCGTCGTGTCCCTTGCCGCGGACCGGAGTGTCCTCGTGCTTGCCGAATCCGGTGAAGTAGAACGGCTCGCCGTTGATGAGGAACTCGGTGCCGCGCACCTCGACGGTCCGGACACCGAACGGGAGGGTGTAGCTGTCGACGAGTTCACCACCCCGAAGCAGCTCGACCACGAGGTCATACAGGTAGGCGGCGCCCGGCATCCAGAGCTGCACGTCGTCGATGCGGATCGCGCCTGACGCGCCGTCGCGTGTTGCCACCTGCGCGCCGGCCTCATCGAGCACGCGGACGCGGACTGCGGCGTCGTCTGGGCCGCCGACGCGCACGCTGTAGTCGACGAGGCCCGCAGCCCCGTCGATGCCGGTGATCACCGTGATGTCGTCGACATACGAGAGCGGGGTGCTGTACAGCTTCACCGAGCGTGCAATGCCTGCGTAGTTGTAGAAGTCGTGGAAGTAGGTCTGGCGCTCGCGGCCATCCGGTCCGGTCGTCACAGAGCCCGGCGGGATAGTGAGGTTGGTGAGGCGGTTGTCGACCGAGACGGTAAGGCGGAACTCCTCCCCCACCTTCACGACATCGGTCAGGTCCGCCTCGAACGGCGTATACCCGCCGACATGCTCGGCCACCAGACTGTCGTCGACGTAGACCTTGGCGGCGTGGGTCACTGACCCGAACCTCAGGACGATCCGCTCCCCGTTCCAGCCGCGCGGCACGCGGGCGTCGCGCTGGTACCACACGACACCGACGTGGTCACGGATGGCGGAGTCGACGAACAGGTCGTTGTAGCTGGCTGGGACCGGGGCCTCCAGGACGGTTTCGATGCGGGCGGTCCACGGCTCGGCGCCGGCGGTCGTGTCGAGCGCAAAACGCCAGAGGCCGTCGAGACTGACGACGTCGCGGGTGGGGGTGGTTCGGGTGCTGAGCATGATTCTCCTACGCGGCACTGCGGGGACAGTGGACTTAGTACACCAGGTTTTTGGCGTTTCGGCAAGCGATTGCCATAATGGTCAGGCAGGCCCCGCAACTTACGCATTTTGGAGGCGATGACGCCGATGACCGAGACGACCCCGACTGGATTACGGATCGATGCAGGAGGTGACCAGTTCCCGGTTTCCGGACGGAGGCCCCGGCTCTCCTGGCTACCGGTTGACACCACCGACGGCTATCAGCTCGACGCCACGATCAACGACGAGCGGCAAGATGTTGCGGAGGTCGACGGACACCGGTTGAATGCGTGGCCCTGGCGACCGTTGCGCAGCGGCGAGCGCGTGCGCTGGCGGGTGCGTGCCGCGGCATCAGGGTGGAGCGACGAGCACGCCTTCGAGGCAGGGCTGCAGACAGAGGATTGGACCGCTGAGTGGATCTCCCCAGCCGACTCGGCTGAAACCGAGGGACCGTACGGCAAGCGACCTGGCCAGGTCTTCCGCCGGGACTTCCGCCTCGACGGCACATTGAAGAGCGCGCGCCTGTACTCGACCGCGCTCGGCGTCTACGAGGCCTTCGTCAACGCCGAGCGCGTCGGCACCGCCGAGCTCTCACCGGGGTCGACCTCATACGACAAGACCGTGTACGCGCAAGCGGCAGACGTCACCTCCGTCCTGCGTGCAGGCAGCAATACGGTCGAGCTGCTGGTCACCGACGGGTGGTGGCTCGGCCAGGTCGGCGCCTTCCACGCCGCGGCGGCGTGGGGCGCCGAACGGGTCGCGGCGCGGGCCGAACTTCACTTGCACTTCGAGGACGGCGCCCGGGAGATCGTCCGCACTGACGATACCTGGGCGAGCTGGACCTCCACCGTTGTCCGCGCGGGCCTGATGGACGGTCAGTCCACCGACTTCACCGTCGAGCCGGCCGAGGTGGGTCCCGTCCGCGTCGGACAGGTGACCGCTCCACCGGTGTCCTGGTCCCCCGCCCCGCCGGTACGACGGGTCGAGGAGCGCGCCCCTGTCTCCCTCGCTCAGCTGCACTCCGGCGAGTGGATCGCCGACTTCGGGCAGAACGCCTCCGGCTGGACGCGTCTGACTGATCTCGGGCCGCGCGGCAGCCGCACCGTGGTCGAGCACGGCGAGCATCTCGACCCGAGCGGGAACCTCGACATGTCGCACCTCGACTCGGAACGCGAAGGGGACGGGCTCGTCGTCCTCGACCAGCGGGACGAGGTCGTCTCCGCCGGGATCGAGGGGGCGGTCTTCGAACCGAGGCACACCATCCACGGCTTCCAATACGCCCGCATCAGCCGCGGTGACCTGCGTCTCGCCCCCGATTCGGTCCGGATGCAGGTGGTCAACACCGACCTCGCGACAACCGGCACGTTCCGGTGCAGCGACGAGGATCTGAACCGACTCCATCACATCGCCGAGTGGAGCTTCCGCGGCAACGCCGTCGACATCCCGACCGACTGCCCGCAGCGCGAGCGCAGCGGGTGGACCGGCGACTACCAGGTGTTCGCGTCGACGGCCGTCCGGCTCTTCGACGTTCACGGATTCTCCCGCAAGTGGCTGCAGTCGGTGCGTGACGACCAACTGGACGACGGACGGATCGCGAACTTCTCACCCGACGGCCGTCAGGTCAAGCACCACCCGGAGCTACAAGTCGCGCAGATGACCGGGTCCGCCGGTTGGGGCGACGCGATCGTCCACGTTCCGTGGGTGCTGTACGAGGCCTACGGAGACCGGGACGAGCTCGCCGCGAACTGGGACGCCATGACCCGCTGGGTGGAGTGGGTGGCCGAGACCGCTCGCACCAGACGGCATCCTTCCCGCATCCAGCGCTCGGTCGCGCCGCTTCCGCACGAGCAGTTCCTCTGGGACGGCTCCTTCCACTGGGGTGAGTGGTGCGAGCCGAAGCTTCGCACACCGGAGGGCGATCTCATCGATCCGCTCATAGCAGACCCGATGGCGTGGTTCATGGAGGACAAGGGCGAGATCGGCACCGCGTTCTTCTACCGCTCGTCGTCCCAGTTGGCGCGGATCGCCCGCGTCATCGGCCGCGACGATGCCGCCGAACGCTACGAGACGCTCGCCGCCCACGCCCTGGACGCGTGGCGGACGGAGTTTCTCCGACCTGACGGACGGACGGCCAAGGACACCCAGGCGGCCTACGTGCGCGCGCTGGACTTCGGGCTCATCCCCGACGACCTCCGGGCATCGGCGGCGGACCGGCTGGTGGAGTTGATCCGGGCTGCAGGCAATCACCTCGGCACGGGATTCCTCTCCACCGCCGACCTGTTGCCCGTTCTGGCCGAGACCGGTCACGCTGACCTCGCGTACGAACTGCTACACCAGCGAACCACGCCGTCCTGGCTTGGCATGCTCGACCGCGGCGCGACGACAATCTGGGAGGACTGGGATGGGGTCGATGAGCATGGCGTCGCCCATGAGTCGCTGAACCACTACTCCAAGGGCGCCGTGATCAGGTTCCTGCACACGCACCTGCTGGGTTTGGACCAGGCCTCCGGCTCGGTCGCCTGGGAGTCGTTCGTCTTGCGTCCCGTCCTTGGCGGGGGCGTGACCTGGGCGGAGGGTTCGTACACGACACCGCAGGGAACAATCCAGGCGTCCTGGCGCGTCGAAGACGGTCAGCTCACCGTGAGCGGGACGGTACCGCCGGCGACGACCGGGAAGATCATTCTCCCCAACGGCTCCACCATGACGGTGGGAACTGGCGGGTTCCGCGTCGTCAGCGCGGCCTGATCGCCATACCGTCAAGCCCGAAGGGCCCGGCAGCCGTGCTGCCGGGCCCTTCGACTTACCGCAGGTCTCGCGTCAGGCGAAAGCCGCTCGCCCGTTGCGGATGGCGAAATCGCCCAGCCAGGCGAGGCTCGGCTTCGGCGTGCGGACGAAGGTCTCGCGGTCAACCTCGATCAAGCCGAAGGTGGGCTCCCAATGTCCCCACTCATAGTTGTCGAGCAGGCTCCAGTGCAAATAGCCGCGCACGTCCACCCCGTCGGCGAGCGCCAGACCGAGGTGGCGGAGGGCTTCGCCCGTGTAAGCGATGCGGCGGGAATCGTCGTGGGTCGCGATGCCGTTCTCGGTGACGACGATCGGCACGCCACCCGTGACCTCCGCGGTGTGCCGGACCGCGATCTCCAGAGCGTCCGGGCGGTACGCGGTGCCGACAAGGGTGTTATCGGGGTGCTGCGGGTAGGGTTCGATCCCGTCCGCATTCACCAACTGCGCGGAGTACGACTGAACGCCGACGAAGTCGTCGCCACGCGAGCCCTCGAGGTAGAGGTCCTCCCAAATGTACTCGAGTTCGCGGCGCTTCTCCTCGCCGCCGGGACGGGTCTCGAAGGCGCGGTTGGCGACGGTCCAGCCGACGTTTGCTCCGGTGCGCTCGCGCACGATGTCGCGGACGGCGTGGTGGGCTTCCACGAAGATCCGACCGATCTCGGGGCTCGGCGCCGGGAGCGCCGGACGCGGTCCGTCCGTGTCGACGGTCGGGCTCTGCCATCCTTCGCCCTTGTCCTGCGCCTGCTGCATGAAGACGGCCATGCCGGTCATCATGGCGAGCATGTTGGGCTCGTTCATTGTTGCCACCCACTCCACGCCGTCGAGGATGGTGGTCGCCGTCTCGACGTATGAGCGGAACCGGTCGATCGCGCCTGGTGCCGTCCAGCCGCCCTGCTCGGCGAACCATCGTGGGTTCGTGAAGTGATGCAGGGTGACGAACGGCGTGAGCCCCAGTTCGTTCGCCGTGTCGATCATCCGCCGGTAGTGGGCCAGCTCCGCACGGGAGATGAGGCCCGGTTCCGGTTCGATGCGCGCCCACTCGATGCCGAAACGGTAGCTATTCAGTCCTGCGTCGGCGAGGAGCTGCATGTCCTCGCGGTAGCGGTGGTAGCTGTCGCAGGCGTCGCCGCTGCGCTCCATACCTGGGATGCGGCCCTCGTTCAGCCAAAAGTCGCTGTTGAGGTTATTGCCCTCGATCTGGTGCGGGGCGGTCGAGGCGCCCCACAGGAAGTCGTCGGGGAAGGTGGTCATCGGTTCGTACCTGCTCTTTCGGGTGTTCCGTCGGTCTTCGTTGCCGACAAGATGGTGTGCACAGTCGTCGCGAACAGGTCGTCGTCCGCGAGTTCGGGCGCGAGGTCGCGAAGCACGGCGCGCGGGTCGGCGCTGGGAGCCTCCTGGAGGACCCACGCAGCGATGGCGATGGCGCAGCCGGCAGCGGTGCGGCCGGCTGCCCTTTCCGCGAGTGCGATCGGGACGATGCGCAGCCGCATCTTGGTGCGGGACCCCTCGGCGATCTGGGCGAGGCTGTGGACGATTCGCGGGTTCGCGAACCGAGCCGCCAGAGCGTTTCGGTACGCGACGGTCTCCACGGTCGGGAGGTTTCTGGCTGCTTCCTCCCAGAGGTCATCGACCTGGCCGCGGCACACCGGATCGGCGAACGCCTCAGCAACGGTCGCATGCCCCCGCAGCCGCCCGGACGAGGCGAGCAGTGAGTGTGCGCCGTTCAGCATCCACAGCTTCCGCGCCTCCCACGGGGTGATGTCGTCGACGAAGCGGGCGCCGGCGGTCTCCCACTGTGGCCGGCCGGACGGGAAGTCGCCCGCCAACACCCAGTCGGCGAACGGCTCGGTGACGACTGGAGTCTCATCGAACCACCCGGTGGCGGTGGCGACGAGGGTGCGGTCGTCAGGGTCAAGTCGCGGCGTGATGCGATCGACCGACGTCGACACGAAGGACACGCCGCGCGGGAGCCAGTCCGCCAGGTTCACGTCCACCTCCCTGGCCAGACGGTCGAGGGCGCGGCGGACAAGGGGCCCGTTCTCGGGCAGGTTGTCGCAGGGGACGATCGCGATCGGCGGTGCCCCGGCGAGCATGCGGGCGTGCAGGCCGATCAGCAGCCGGCCGAGGACGGTCCGCGGTCCCTCAGCTGGGGCTGGCATCGCGAGGGCAGCCTGCGCGATCACGTCGCGGAGGAGCCGGATGTCCGACTGAGTGTCTGAGTCGTCCAGGTCCAGATCGCCGCTCGCGTCGAGGTGGTATCCCGCTTCGGTGACGGTCAGCGTGACGACCGCGACGTCAGGGGCACCGAACGTCGCGACGAAGCGCGCATTGTCGTCGCCCGCCGTCGCTTCGACGATGCTTCCGATCACTTCAAAGCGGTCCTCCTCAGGACCGCGCTCAATCACGGTGTAGACGCACCCCTGAGCGGCGAGGAGCTCGGCAGCATCCGCCCGACGCCCGGTGAACGCGGCGATCCCCCACCGGTCGGCGTCCGCCGCGTGCGCCGTGTACCAGGCCTGGTGGGAGCGATGGAAAGCCCCGAGCCCGAGGTGCACGATCCGCACCGGCCGGGCGCTTTCCGGATGTGGGAGCGCGGCGCGGTTCAACAGCGGAGCGGTGGATACGGCGGTCACAGCTTGAAGACTCTCTTCGGCAACGCCCCGACCAGTTCGTCGGCGACCTGCTCGGCCGCGCCGAGCGCGATCCTGCCCTCGGCGACGTAGCGGGCGAGGAAGGCGGCATCCGCCCGCCTGGCCGTGTCATGTCGCGCGGGAATGGAGAGGAAGGCTCGGGTGTCGTCGATGAATCCGGACCCGCGGAAGAACCCGGCGGTCTCGGTCACCGCCGAGCGGAACCGGCCCATCGCATCCGGCGCATCCAGGAACCACCAGGGTGCCCCGATGTACACGCTGCGATAGAAGCCGGCCAAGGGTGCCAGCTCCCGGGAGTAAACGGTCTCGTCCACGGCGAACAACACCAGGTGGAAGCCGTCCGCGTTCCCGAACCGCTCCAGAAGCGGACGCAGCCCCCGGACAAAATCAGTGCGAACCGGGATGTCATGGCCGGTGTCCGGGCCGAAGCGCTCGAACGTCTCCGTGTGATGGTTGCGTAGGACGCCGGCATGGACGGTCATCACGAGACCGTCATCGACGCTCATCCGGGCCATCTGGAACAGCATGTGAGCCCGGAAGGCGCGTTTGTCGCTCTCACCCGCCGTGCCCGCAGTCACCTCCGCGAAGAGCCGCTGGGCTTCGTGGGGCGACAGGTCGAGAGCGACTGGCTCCTCGACGCCGTGATCGGCCGACACCGCACCATGGTCGATGAACTGGCGACGACGTTCCTCCAGGGCTTCCAGGTAACCGGCGAACGTGGCGGGCCGCCCGGTCACCGTCAGCAGACGGTCCACGTTCGCCGTGAAACCGGGCGCGTCGGGGTCGAGGTATCGGTCCGGCCGGAACGTCGGGACGACACGGAGGCCGGCATCCCGGAGGACTTCGTGGTGCTCGAGATCGGCCAGCGGGTCGTCCGTCGTGGCGAGAACCTCGATACCGAACCGCTTGAACAGTGCGCGCGGCGTGAAGTCCGGTTCGGCCAGGCGGGCGGCGATCTGGTCGTAGATCCCATCCGCGGTCGACGGTCCAAGTTCATCCTCCACCCCGAGTATCGAGGTAAGCGCCTCCTCCAGCCAGTACCCGGAAGCTGTTCCAGCAAAGAGGCGCCAGTTGGCGGCGAGCACACCCCACACGGCCCGCGGATCCGCTACACCTCCGACACCGAGTTGCTCGAGGTCGACGCCCGCGGCATGCAACAGTCGGGTCACGTAGTGGTCGTGCGTGATCAGGAGGTCGGCCGGGTCGCGGAATCGTTGATCCTCCGCCAGCCATTCGACCGGGACGTGACCATGCGGCGACACGATCGGAGCGTCCGCCATCAGAAGGTACAGATCATGAGCAATGTTTCGGGTCCGCTGGTCCGCGGGCAGGAGGCGGTAGGGGTCGCGGCGTCGCGGCTGATGCATTAGCCCATTCCATCTCGCCCACGCATTTTTGTCAACCGATTGCCAAAATGCCGCAAACTCGCGCCAGTGCCATGTATCAACCGCGCCTCAGGGACATGACCTGGTGTTCGGCGGCCGCCTTTCAGATAGACTGTGCCAACCGTTTGCCGATAAGCGTCTACGCATCGTAAGGGAGCCCCGTGAGCGAAATTGAGGCCATCCCGCAAGTCCGGCCCGGGGTTCGCAAACCGGCCGCCACCATCTACGACGTCGCCAAGGCGACCGGCGTGAGCGCGTCGACCGTTTCGCGAGCGCTGAACAAGCCGGGCCGCCTCAAGGAAGCCACCGAGCGCCGCATCCGCGACGCCGCCGACGAGCTCGGCTATCGCATCAACCCGATGGCACGAGCGCTGCCGACCGGCAAGACTGGCACCCTGGCGCTCCTCGTGTCGGATATCACTAACCCCGTCTACTTCGACGTCGTCCGCGGTGCCGAACGGATCGCCACCGCGAACGGCCTCACGCTCGTGTTCGCCGAATCCCAGGAGTCGCCCGAACTCGAGCTCGCGACTGCGCAGCGTCTGCAGACCTCTGTCGATGGGCTGTTCCTTGTCGCCTCCCGCCTCACGGATGACCAGATCGGCGAGCTGGCGTCCGTCAAGCCGCTCATCGTGGCCAACCGGCTAGTACCGGGCGTAACGGCGGTCGTGCCGGATCCGCGCCCCGGAGTCAGCGCCGCCCTTGACCAACTCCACGAATTCGGGCACCACCGCGTCGCCTACCTTTCCGGACCCGATACCTCTTGGATGAATGAGGTTCGTTGGCGCACCCTCTTCACCTTCGCCGTCGAGCGCGGAATGTCGATCGTGGAGATCGCCGCGACCGCCCCCACACGCGAGGGGGGCGCGGAAGCCCTGCCCCGCGTGCTCGCCGCGGATGTGAGTGCCGTGATCGCCTACAACGACCTCGTGGCGCTGGGCTTACTGCGCGCCGCACGCGAGCGCGGCGTCGAGGTGCCCGATCAGCTCAGCATCATCGGCTTCGACGACATTTTCGGAGCAGATCTCCCCACCCCCGCCCTCAGCACGATCAAGAGTCCTCTGCGAGAACTCGGCGAGGCGGCCATGCACCGACTCCTCGTGGAGATCGACGACGGAGACGAGGAGCATTCTCCCTCGTTGCCTACGCGTTTCATCAGTCGCGAATCGGTGGCGGACCGCCGGGAGCGCAACTAACGCCATCGCGACAGAGGAGTGAGCATGTTTACGTCCACCTTCATCTTCGAGGCCAAGCCCTACGATGACGACTTCCACCGGCTGAACAACGAGATCGCGGAGCGTGCGCGCGCGATCCCTGGATTCCTGGGCGAAGAGGCCTGGACCAACGACGAGACCGGGTTGCACTCCGAGGTCTATTACTGGGAGAGCCGGGAAGCGCTCCACCAGCTGATCGGCATGGACACCCACCGAGAAGCCAAGCGCCTTCACGACCGTTGGATCGGCGCGTACCGCATCGTCATCTCGGAAGTGATTGCGACCTATGGACGGCCGGACCTCGGGCTCGAGCACGTGCCCGAGGTGCACCCCGATCTCGCCTGATTCATTTCGACCCCGGCAGTGTACGAGCGCTCCAATCGCGTGCCGGTGCACCACACGCCTGCGGATTCCGCCGTCAAGTCTGCCAGCCGGCGGATCGTGGCCCGCGGTCCGCGGCGATCGCCCACCCGCCAGCCGCACCGACACAGGAACGTGTCTTAGTCGACCAATTCCCCATGGCGTTTTCTCACAACGCCCGAATTTCGCACCGCGGAGGGCGTGGGATTCGAACCCACGAGACATTTCTGCCCACCAGTTTTCAAGACTGGCTCCATCGGCCGCTCGGACAGCCCTCCTGGCGCCGGCGCGAACCGGCGTCGACCGATTCTAACGGACGCGCGGGAACGTCCGCCGACCGTCCCTGTGCGCTCCCGTCAGCCGGAGAACGGCTTGGAGCAGGTGTACTGGCTGGCGGTCTGGCCGTGGACGTCGGACGGCAGGTCTACCGAGCCGGATGACGACGTGGGGGCGTCCGTGGACGGCGTGCCCGTTGCCGGGGCCTGCGTCGCGGGCGTGCCTGCCGCGGGGGCTCCCGCCGCGGGCGCGTTCGGGTCGGCCTCGGAGCCGACGCCCGTGTCACCGGTGAGGGTGATCGGCTGGTCGTTCTTCAGGGCGGTCATCAGGGTGTCTGCCGCATCCACCGTCGGGGCGACGCCGTCGCCCTGGTAGTGGTTGGGGTACTGCACGAAGACCATCTGGCTGAGGTCGATGTTCTTCAGAGCTGCCGCCATGGATGCGATGGTCGTCACGTTGTTGAGGCTCTCGGAGAGCTCGATGTTCGTGGTCGCCGCTTTCGCCATCCCGTAGACCTTCACCGGGTTCGACAGGGTGTCTGCGCTCTTGATGGTGCGCACGAGCGACGACAGGAAGACCTGCTGGTTGCTGATGCGTCCGAGGTCGGAGCCGTCGCCGACGCCGTGCCGGGTGCGGAGGAACGCGAGGGCCTGCTGACCCTGCAGCGTGTTCTGGCCGGCCTTCACATCGAGGCCCGTGTACGGGTCGTTGATGTCGCCCGCGACGCAGACGGGCACTCCGCCGACGGCGTTGGACATCTCGATCACGCCGTCGAACTGGATCACGCCCGCATACGGGATGTCGAGTCCGGTCAGCTTCTGCACTGTGAGGACGGTGCAGGCGAGACCGCCGTAGCTGAGGCTGTTGTTGATCTTCTGGCTGCTCATCGAGTCGAAGCTGCCGCCCTTGGGGTCAGGGCAGGACGGGATGGGCACGTACATGTCGCGCGGGAAGCTGATCACCGTCGCGGTTTTGTGGTCGCCGGAGACGTGCAACAGCATCGTCACGTCGTTGAGGTTCTCACCCCGGTCGCCGTATGCGGCGTTGCCGCCGCCGCTGTCACTGCCGGCGAGGAGCACGTTGAACGCGCCGTTCATCGCACCGACCTGCGGAATGACCTCTTTGCCCTTCGCGTCGACCAGCTTGACCGACGGTTTGAGGCCGGTGGCCACATCCCAGACGGCGTACGCGGCGACGGAGGCGGTGCTCACGCCGACGACGGCGAGGACAGCCGCCAGCATCCCCAGGATGAAGCGGAGCGGGTGGTGCTGCTTGAGGCGACCATGGCGTGCGATGCTCGGACCGGCCGACACTTCTTTCGCACGCGCCTGGGCGCGGGTGGGCAACTCGCTCATTCACTTCCTCTGCAGGATCGGGTGGGGCTTTCGCGCGCTCGGAGTCGGCGCGCACTACCCTCCAGGCTCGCAGACCATTCTGGCAAACCTCTGGACAACCACGCCAGAAATGCTGATCAGAGCGCGCGAGCGGGCAGATCAGAGCCGGTCGAGCACCAGCGCGAGCCCGTCGGCCACGACCGGTTCGGTGACCCGGTTCGCCACCGCTTTGACCTCATCCGGAGCCTGGCCCATCGCGACGCCGAGGCCGTCCGCTGCCGCCCAGGTGAGCATGTCGATGTCGTTCCTGCCGTCGCCGACCGCCACCACGCGAGACAGCGGGATGCCGAGCTGCTGCCGCACCCGCTCCAGCGCGGTGGCCTTGTTGACGCCGTCCGGAGCGATGTCGAGCCACGCCGTCCAGCCGATCGCGTAGCTGACCTTGTGCAACCCCATCCGCTCTACGATGTCGAGGAACTCGTCCTCGTCGTGCTGCGGCGAGACGACCACGACGCGGGTCGCCGGATGCGCGGAGAGCTCCTCGAAGGAGACCTGCACCGCGTTCACCAGCTCCCAGTCGGTCATGCCCTCGGTGTAGCGGCGGAACCCGGTCGCGTCCTCGACCATGAAGCTGCCGCTCGGCAGGAACGGCCGGATCGTCTCGAGTACCTCGGTCGGGTCGAACACCTCGACGAACTCGCGCCGGTAACCCTCATCGAGGGTGTCGTCACGCTGCATCGTGAGCGCGCCGTTCGCGCAGACCACGTATTCGCTGGTCAGCCCGAACTTCTCGTGGATACCCCGCGCCGTCTCCCAGCTGCGGCCGGTGGCGAGCATGACCTCGTGACCGGCGTCCCGAACGCGGGTCACCGCATCCAGGACAGCGGCGCCGATGGTCTCGTCCTCGTGGATCAGGGTGCCGTCGACGTCGAGCGCGATCAGCAGGCGGCCGTCGTCGGCCTGGTCGGAGGCGCTCACCGGGCGATCGGTTCCAGGACCTCGAGGCCGCCCAGGTATGGACGGAGCGCTTCCGGCACGACCACCGAGCCGTCCTCCCGCTGGTGCGTCTCCAGGATGGCGACGATCCAGCGGGTGGTGGCGAGGGTGCCGTTGAGGGTGGCGACCGGGCTGGTCTTGCCGCTCTCCGTGCGGTAGCGGATGTCGAGGCGGCGGGCCTGGAACGTGGTGCAGTTGGAGGTGGAGGTCAGCTCGCGGTACGCATCCTGGGTGGGCACCCACGCCTCCACGTCGAACTTGCGCGCTGCGCTCGACCCGAGGTCGCCCGCCGCCGTGTCGATGACGCGGTAGCTGAGCCCGAGAGCCTGAAGCATCTCCTCCTGGTACTGGAGCAGGCGCGCGTGCTCCGCCTCCGCCTCCTCCGGGAGCGTGTAGACGAACATCTCGAGCTTGTTGAACTGGTGCACCCGGATGATGCCGCGGGTGTCCTTGCCCGCGGAGCCCGCCTCACGGCGGTAGCAGGTGGACCAGCCGGCGTAGCGGAGCGGCTCCGCCACATCCACGATCTCGTCGGAGTGGTATCCGGCGAGCGCGACCTCGCTGGTGCCGGTCAAGTAGAGGTCGTCGGCGGGCAGGTAGTAGATCTCGTCGGCGTGTGCGCCGAGGAAGCCGGTGCCCTGCATGATCTCCGGCTTGACCAGGGTGGGCGTGATCATCGGGATGAACCCGTTGGCGACGGCCTTGTCGAGTGCCATGTTCATGATGGCGATCTCCAGGCGGGCGCCGATGCCGCGCAGGTAGGAGAAGCGGGCGCCGGAGACCTTGGCGCCTCTGGCCATGTCGATCGCGCCGAGCAGTTCGCCGAGCTCCAGGTGGTCGCGGGGCTCGAAGTCGAACGTCGGCTTCTCACCGACGGTCTTGACGAGCACGTAGTCGTCTTCGCCGCCGGACGGGACGCCGTCGATGATCGGGTTGCCGATGCGGCGGAGCACGTCGTCGAAGCGTTTCTCGGCGTCGTTCGAGGCGGCCTGCGCCTCCTTCACCCGGCCGGCGAGGCTCTGCGCCTGCGCGACCAGCTCCTTCTTCTCCTCCTTGGGAGCCGCGGCGACCTTCTTGCCGAACGCGTTCTGCTCCGCGCGCAGCTCCTCGAAGGCGGAGATGGCGGCACGGCGGTCTTTATCGGCCTGCAGCGCCTCGTCGACGACCTCGACGGAGTCGCCCCTGGCCTCCTGCGAACGCTTGATGACGTCGGGGTGCTCACGGAGAAGAACTGGATCGATCACGGGTTCAGCTTATCGAGGCCGCGCTGGACGTTCGGGGCGTTCGGCCGGGAAACAGGTAGCGTGAGCTTCGTGAACGATCGGCGAGTGGGGGCGACGACGCGCGCTGCCGTCGTCTACAACCCGATCAAGGTCGACGTGACCCGGCTCACGGCGGCAGTCGAGTCCGCTGCGGCGAGCGCCGGAGTGGATGAGGTCCAGTGGTTCGAGACGACCGCGGACGAGGTCGCCGGCAGCGGCGGCGGCGGTCAGTCTCAGACCAGGGAGGCACTCGCCGCCGGCGCGACGCTCGTGCTGGCTGCGGGCGGCGACGGCACGGTCCGCGCTGTCGCAGAGGCGCTCCGCGGTCGCGACGCCGACCTCGCGATCATCCCGTCCGGCACCGGCAACCTCCTCGCTCGCAACATCGGCATCCCCTACGCCCGGCTCGAAGACGCTGTCGCGGTCGCCTTCTCCGGGGCGACGCGGGAGATCGACCTCGGCATCGTCTCCATCACCGCGACGGACGGCGGGCTCCACGAGCACGCCTTCCTGGTCATGGCCGGTCTCGGCATCGACGCGACCATGATCGCCAACACCAGCCCCCGCCTGAAGCGCCGCTTCGGCTGGCTGGCCTACGTGGATGCGGGCTTCCGCGCCCTGCCGAAGGCCCAGAAGGTGCGGGTGCGGTACACCCTCGATGGCGGCACGACCCGGGCGGCGCAGGTGAGCACGATCCTGGTCGCCAACTGCGGCAGCCTTCCCGGCAACATCGAGCTGATCCCTGACGCCGCCGTGGACGACGGCAGCCTCGACATCGCCGTCCTGCAGCCGAAGTCCCTGTTCGGCTGGCTGCTGATCTGGCGCAAGATCACCTGGGAGAACAGGGTGCTGCGCCGCAGCGCCGCCGGGCAGCGGATCATCCGCTTCACCGATCGCGCCATCCGGACGGAGCTGACCTACCTGCGCGGCGCGTCCGTGCGGCTGACCGTGGATCGCCCTGAACCGTTCGAGCTCGACGGCGACAGCTTCGGCGATGTGATGGCCGTGGGCCTCACCGTGGACCATCGCGGGCTGCGTGTGCGCATTCCCGCCGCCGCTTCCTGACCCGCCTGCCGACCAGCGCAGTCGAGGTCGACGGTGTTCACGCCTCCGGTCGGCGTGCCGGGGGAAGAACGTCTGAGTCGTTCGATGCGGGCTGCGCCGGTCGGTGCGACGCGAGCAGTGTCAGGCCGAGAAGGACGACGAGCGTCGCGAGACCGACCGTGATCAGCGGACCGGCCAGCATCCAGCCCAGTTGGCTGAAGACCAGCCCTGTCACGTCCGCGCTCGACGTGGGGTTCGTGTACGAGGTGAAGACCGACATGACATAGAGGACGACGCCGAGAGCGACCAGGCCCGCGCCGACCAGCCACAGGATGAGGACGGCGCGGTTGCGGCGCGGGGAGAAGTCGACGGCGTCGAGGATCCCGCCACGGCGGGCGGGTGTGAACTCGGGTGCGACGTCGCCGTACGCGACCACGTCGGAGGGCTGGGCGGTCCCCCGTTCACGCTCGATCACGGCGCGTTCGCGCTCGACCTCGGTCTCCCACGAGTCGGGGGCGACGACAGCGCTGGATGCGGGGGCATCGGCGAACGGGACGGGCTGCGGAGCGGGCGGCGTGTGCTCGACCGGGCGCTGGGACGGCCGTTCCAGCGCGGTCGCTGCCGCCGTCCCCGCCGCCGGTCGACGTGCCGCTGCAGTGTTAGCAGTCGTGTTCACCGCTGTGTCCGCCGCCGTCTCCGGCCTGGTCGCGACATCTCGCACCCTGGTGCGTGCGCGCTCCCCCGGCTGCGGCCGGTAACCGCGCTGGAATTCCGGGTCGTAGCGCGGGTCGAAGTCGCCGCGTGCTGTGGTCTCCCTGTTCGCGTCGTCGACGGCCATCGTGTCTGCTCCTCGTTCGGAACTCACCACTCTTCTGGCTCGCAGCCTACGCCTGTGGGCCGCGAGCGTCCGGGGCTGTCAGCGATGCGAGCCAGTCCCGCGCCTCGGTGAAGACCTCGTCACGGTAGCGACGGTCGTAGTCCACGGAGACCTTGTCGGCGCGCGGGTACGAGCCGAGGAAGATCACGGCCGGGCTGAAACGGCGGAGGCCGAGCAGCGCATCCGCCACCCGCTCGTCGTGGATGTGCCCGTCCGCGTCGATCACGAAGCGGTAGCGGCCGAGGGCGTCCCCGATCGGGCGCGACTCGATCAGGCTCAGGTTGATGCCGCGCGTGGAGAACTGCTCCAGCAGATCGAGGAGGGAGCCGGGGCGGTCATCGGGCAGTTCCGCGATGAGGCTGGTCTTGTCCGCACCGGTCGGGGCAGGAACGGTGCGCTCCGTGCTGACGAGCACGAACCGGGTGACCGCGTTCGGGTTGTCGCCGATGTTCTCGGCCAGCACCTCCACGTCGTGGTGGTCGACGATCCCGGGCGGAGCGATGGCGGCGTCTGCGGTGCTCCCGTCGAAGAGGGAGGCGGCCGCCGCGACGTTGCTCGACGCCGGCAGGTGCCCGTGCTCCGGCAGGTGCTCATCCAGCCACAGGTGGCACTGCGCATACGCCACCGGATGCGCGTTGATCGTCTTCACGTCGGCCAGCGTCGTGCCCGGACGCGCGACGAGGACGAAGTTCACCGGCACCAGGTATTCCCCGACGATGCGCAGGCCGGGAACCGTGGCGAGCGCATCCTGGGCGACGGAGACGCCGCCCTCGATCGAGTTCTCGATCGCGATCATCGCGGCGACGCTGCGGCCTGCCACGACGTCGGCGAGCGCCTCGCCGACGTTGTTCACCGAACGCCAGTGCTTGCCACGCGCCTCAGGGACCTGCGCGAGCGCCGCCTCCGTGAACGTGCCGGAGGGGCCGAGAAAGCTGTAGACCTCGTCGACGGACGCTGGCAGTTCGGCGGTGGGATCGGCGGGACCTGCGGCTTCTGGCATGGCGATCAGCTTAGCCAACGGCCCCTCCACAGGATGAAGTTCTCCACAACCTTGCGTAACCCTCTGGCGCCGCGCATCCCGAGTGGAAGGATGGGAGCCATGAACGAACGAGCTGGCACCCCCGCACAGGCCTCCGACCTGGTCGACGTCGATGCGCTCAGACGCGCGTACTACGAGCTCAAGCCGGATGTGAGCATCCCGGAGCAGAGGGTGGTGTTCGGCACCTCCGGTCACCGGGGCAGCTCGCTCAACACGGCCTTCAACGAGAACCACATCGCCGCCACCACGCAAGCCATCGTGGAGTATCGCGCATCGCAGGGCATCACGGGTCCGCTTTTCCTCGGGGCGGACACGCACGCGCTGAGCGAGTATGCGATGACCACAGCCCTCGCGGTGCTGGTCGGCAACGAGGTGCGGGTGCTCGTCGACGAGTTCGACGACTGGGTGCCGACGCCGGCGCTCTCGCACGCCATCCTGCGCTACAACAGGGCAGGCCACGACGACCAGGCAGACGGCATCGTCGTCACCCCGAGCCACAACCCGCCGGCCGACGGCGGCTTCAAGTACAACCCGCCGCACGGTGGTCCGGCGGACACCGACGCCACCAGCTGGATCGCGGCCAGGGCCAACGAGCTGATCGCAGACGAACTGCGCGGCGTGCGCATGAGCGAGCCGAGCGCGGTGGAGTCGTACGACTTCCGCGGCACCTACGTGGACGACCTCGAGAACATCATCGACGTGAAGGCCATCCGCGACAGCGGCATCCACATCGGCGCCGACCCGCTCGGCGGAGCGAGTGTCAACTACTGGGCGGCCATCGCCGAGCGCTACGACCTCGACCTCACGGTCGTGAACCCCGCGGTCGATCCCACGTGGAGCTTCATGACGCTCGACTGGGACTCCAAGATCCGGATGGACCCGTCCAGCCCGTCTGCCATGGCGTCCGTGCTGAAGCACAAAGACGACTACGACATCCTCACCGGCAACGACGCCGACGCAGACAGGCACGGCATCGTCACACCGGACGGCGGCCTGATGAACCCCAACCACTACCTCGCGGTCGCGATCGACTACCTCTACCGCACGCGCACCGAGTGGCGCGCCGATGCGGCGGTCGGCAAGACGCTCGTCTCCTCATCCATCATCGACAAGGTGGCGGAGTCGCTCGGACGCCGCCTCTGGGAGGTGCCGGTCGGCTTCAAGTGGTTCGTGCCCGGTCTGATCGACGGCTCGGTCGGCTTCGGCGGGGAGGAGAGCGCGGGCGCCAGCTTCCTGCGCTTCGACGGTTCGGTCTGGACGACGGACAAAGACGGCATCCTGCTCGCACTCCTCGCCAGCGAGATCCGCGCCGTGACGGGCAAGACACCGTCGCAGCTCTATGCGGAGCTCACCGAGAAGTTCGGCGACCCCGTCTACGAACGAGTGGATGCGCCGGCCAGCCCGGCAGAGAAGTCCGCCCTCGCCAAGCTCGACGGCGACGCCATCGCCGCCACCGAGCTCGCGGGCGAGCCGATCACCGCCAAGCTCAGCCGCGCCCCCGGCAACGACGCAGCCCTCGGCGGCGTCAAGGTCGAGACGGCCACCGCCTGGTTCGCCGCCCGCCCGAGCGGCACCGAGAACGTTTACAAGATCTACGCCGAGTCGTTCGCGGGCCCCGACAACCTGCGCGCCGTGCAGGAGGAGGCCAAGCGCATCGTCGCCGACGCGCTCGGAGGCGCGTAGGCGCCTCAGCCCGCTCGACTCGTGCCAAAAATTCGGTCACGCTGACGCGCACCGCACGTTTCGCACGAACCGTGCGGTGACCGCCCGCGAGGCGCGTCATAACTGACACAATTTCATCTCTCTGACTCTGAGGGCCTCGGTTCTTCCGGCTCTCGTACCCGAGTTGGAGACCCGAAATGCAACTGAAGTCGTTCCTTGTTCGTGCGCGCCGGACGTCGGCTGTCGGCGCCGCCGCGGTGGTGGCGGCCATCGTCGGCATCGTCATCGCCGTGGCACCGGCGGCCACCGCCCTCGCAGCGCCCGTGGATGCTGTGACCTCCGTGTCGGTCGTCGCGCCCGACCCCGCGCATCCGGATGCGCCGTTGACGGTTGGTCAGCGGTTCCGCGTCGACGCGTCGTGGGCGCTCCCAGCGGGAGCGAAACCCGGCGACACGTTCACGCTGACGTTCCCGTCGCCGGTGCACGGATACGCGTCGCAGTTCGCGCTGCAGGATGCGTCCGGCGCCACCGTGGGGCAGTGCGCCGTCACCTCGTCGAGCGTGACGTGCACGGTCGGAGACTACGTCGCCACCCACTCGGACATCGTCGGCTCCCTGTACTTCTACGCCACCGCCGCGGAGTCAACCACCGGTGACGTCCTCTTCAGCACGGGCTCCGGGGCCACGATCACCGTCCCCCTCCCCGGCGGCGGCATCGGCCAGGGCACGGGCGGCGGCGGGTGGAGCGCCCCGACGTCGCTGGTCAAGGGCGGCTGGCAGAACGACGACGGCAGCCTCGGCTGGAACGTCTACGTTCCCGGATCGCTTCTGACCAGCGCCGGCACTGAGGTCGAACTGACCGACGCATACGACCCACGACTGAGCCTGCGTGCCGGGTCGGTCAAGGTCGACCGCATCCCGCTCGCCGGCTGGAACAACGGCGACTGGGGCGCATCCGGTGTCGCGCTCGCGCAGGGGACGGGCGCCGGGACGTACTCGTTCACCCCCGGCGCTTCGTCGTTCCAGCTGACCGTGCACCAACCGGATGCGGCGAGCATGTACGCGATCTTCTACATCCTCGACGTCCCCTCCGGCACCCCGGACGGCACGACCTTCCACAACACGGTCAGCGGCCGGAGCCTCGGCGACGCCGACGCGACCGTGGACTACGTCTCGGCGGGAGGGACCGCATCCGGTGATGCATTGCGCTCGCTCGCCGTGACCAAGAAGATCGCAGGAGACGGCACAGCGCCGTCCGGCACGTTCCCGATCAGCGTGGCGTGCACCGTCGGAGGCTCTCCGGTCGCCGGCTATCCGGCCACGGCCGCGATCGCCGCAGGGCAGACCAGCACCTTCGGCGGGATCCCGGTCGGCGCGAGCTGCACGGTGACCGAGACCGACAGCCGCGGGGCGTCGTCCGTGCAGTACGCACCCGCCGGAGCGATCGTGGTGACCCACGACTCGGCCGCGATCATCCAGGCGACCGTCACGAACACCTATGAGGCCGTCACGCCGACACCCACCCCGGCACCGACAGCCCCGACGCCAACGACGACGCCGCTCGTCCCCGCAGGCCCGGCCCCGGCCGCGGGCACGACGCCCGACGCCACCCCGACCGGCACTCTGGCGCACACCGGCAGCGACACAGCCGGCACAGGGGTGTTCGCGGCAGCGGCCGGACTCGCCGTCGTCGCGGGCATCGGGATGCTCGTGATCCGTCGACGACGGCGGGCAGCGACGCGAGGCTGACGCCGAGCGCGCGGGGCGGCCGCACGCGCGGCCGCCCCGCGTCGTTCACGGGAGAGGCGATGGCAGCTCTCAGCCGTTGCCGATGGGTGCCGCGCCCCCGAGCGGCACCGAGGCCGTCGGACCGACACGGCCGTCGCCCGCATACCGGAGCTGCAGCGTCCTGTTCCCGAAGTCGGTCCACCACGGCAGGGTCCCCGACCATCGTCCGTCGGCGTCGAGCGTGACCGTGACCCACGAACCGGATGCGGTGATCCGTCCAGCGACCTGCGCACCGGGAACACCGGTCACGGTGAGCGCGACGCCCTCCCTGGTGCGGTCGACCGCGACGGCGGGCACAGTGAGCACGGCCGTGGCGCCCGTGACCGGCGACACCTGACCCTGGGCGTCAGTCTGGGTGACGTTCAGGGTGTCCGTTCCCGCAGGGAGTCCTGTGATGGCGGCGGAAGTCCAGGCTCCGCTCGCGTCGGCGGTCGCGGTCGAGGTCGCGGTCTCGGTCGCCGCGACGGACTGGATGGTCACCGTGGCACCCGGAAGCGCCGTGCCGGACAGGACGGGGAAGTACCGGCCGCCGCCGGTGTCGACGGCCGAGACGACCGGCGCATCCGGGGCGACAGGACTTCTGGCGATCACGACCTGCAGCGTCGCCGCCTTCGAGGCTCCGCCCGCCGTGGCCTGCACGAGGGAGAGGGTGTGCGGACCATCGGCGAGCGCCGCGGTGGGGAGGCTCAGCAACCAGGCGCCTGACCCATCCACTGTCGCGATGGCGACGGGGTGGTCGTCGAACGACGCCGTCAGCCGTGCGCCTGGGGTTCCGGTGCCGGAGACGACGATGGTGTCCTCGCCGGTTCGCAGGGTGGACGTCGGCGACGGGGAGACGATGGTCGGCGCATCCGGAGCCTGGACGGCCGGTTCGGTGGGCGTGGGACTAGACGTGGGTGTGGGCGTCCGCGTCGGAGCGGGGGCCGGTGCCGGTGCCGCAGGCGGGATGCTCGCGGCTGCGACCGGGACCTGTGGCACCCCCAGCGGCGGGGCGGACGGTGCGTGTGGTGCGGCAGTCGGTGCATCCGGAGTCGGTGTCGGGGTGGGCAGCGCGCTCGGCGACACCATCGGCGACGCGGCAGGGGCGGGCGACGTCGTCGAATGCGCGGACGTCTCCGCCGCGGGCACCGGCGCGTCCGCCGGAGCGCTCGCCACGACGGCGAAGACGGCAACGCCCGCGACGGCGACAGCACCGAGAACAAGGCCGGCGCCGACCAGCACGGCCGTCCCTGACACGCTCCCCGCGGAACCCGCCGTCCCTGCCGTACCTGCAGTCCCTGTCCCTGCCGCGGGAAGCGTCGCCGCCGTCGCAGCGCCCGTCGCGCCGCCCGTCGACATCCACGCCGTGTACGCAGCGGCCCCGCCCATACCGGCGGCCAACGGCAGCAGGGCGAGCCCCACCTGCCGGTTCGCATCCTTGGCATCGCCGGCGGCCATCGTGCAGTCCGCGCAGCCGGCGAGGTGCTGCTCGACCCGGAGCCGCGTTCGCTTCGGGGTCTTGCCCCGCAGATGGGCGCCCAGGTGCTCGATCGTCCAGCGGCACTCCGAGTCGGCGGGGACCGAGGCGATGTGGGCCTGGATCCAGGCTTGCCGCAGCCCTTCGCGCGCCCGGTAGGCGAGGGCGGCGGCCGAGTTGGCGGTCAGGCCGAGGAGCGGCGCGAGTTCACGCGGGGCGAGCCCTTCCACCTCGGTGTACCAGAGGACCTCCTGCCACTCGGCGGAGAGGCTACGGAACGCCGCCATCGCCAGCGACCCGTCGAGCGCTTTGAGCTGGGCGTCGTCGGTGAACCGGGGATCCTCGATGAGGTCGACGTCGTCCACCGGAATCTCTCGGCGGGCGCGTCCCCACCCGGCAGCCGTGTTCCTGATGGTCGTGAACAGATACGGGCGAAAGGCCGCCGTCGGGCCGCCTCCGGACGCGATGGCCGTGAAGATGCGGGCGAACGACTCGGAAACCAGGTCGTCGGCGTCGAGCGACGGGCTGTGAGCACGCGCGACGGCGAGACCGGCAGAGGCGTGTCGGCGCCAGAGTTCGGCGTACGCGTCCTTCTCTCCGCTGCGGCTCAGCTCGACGAGCTCTCCATCGGATCGGCTAGCGACATCTCGTCGCGCGCCGAAAAGCGCTCGCGCCATAGGGTTCGACCTCCGGGTACAGGTGTGATCCAGAACGGTCGCCCTTTTCGGGGAAGGAGAACCGTCCTACCGAGGAGAGATGGGGCGAACCCCCGATCATGATGCGATGTCGGCGAATTCTCAGTAACGACTTTCGCCGAAGCCGATACCGATACCGATACCAAGGCAGACGCCGCTCACTCCCCGCTTTCCACCCGCACCAGGTCGTCAAGGGTCTCGAACGCGCGGGCCACCCCCGAGCAGCGCAGCACGTCGCCCGACATTGCCAGTTCCGCGGCGACCAGGGCGACCGAACTGCGCGCATCCACCAGACCGCGCAGATAGGCGTCGCGCTCGCCCGGAAGCATGGGGCCATCGGCGAGCCCCACGCCGACGGTGCCGGGCCCGGCGAGCCTGCACTCGACGGCGGGGACCACCACGCTCAGCTCCCGCAGCGCTCCGGCGAGCAGCACGATGCTGTCGCGGTCGTCGTCGTAGCCACCGGCCAGCCCGACCAGCACGTTGCCATCCCGCGACCAGCGGACCAGTTCCCCGACGAGCGGGTGATCGAGCGCGGTCATGGTCACACCGTCTGGGCGGCGAGAATCGCCACCAGGCTCAGCACGGCGGCCGTGACGACGACGACGACACCACCGGTGATCGCGACGACGACGATGGATGCGCGCAGGCGTGGGAAGGCGGACCCCGTCGCGGCCGTCGCAGCCCGGGTGCTCTCGAGTTCGGCTCGGAGCTCGGCAAGCGTCATCCGCTGTTGGCCGAGCACGTATGGCACATGGTCGTCCGGGAGAGTCATCAGGGCACCTTCATCGCTTGAGGAGGGGTTGCGGCATCGAATGGCCGCCCTCACAGAGAAGAGACGCAGAATCGCCGCCAGAATGACGCGGGATCCGAAGGAAAACCAGGGCTACCCGTAGGTCGTGCCGCCCGGGACGGTGAAGAACTCCTCCAGCGTGCACGTGCGAGTCGCACGCGAAGCGTCAGCGCTGCACCAAGAAGTCCAGCTGCACCAAGAAGTCCAGGGGACGACCCAGGTGCTCACCGGATCGTCGATCGACAGCTCGGTGCCATCGAAACCGACTGCGACCGGCGACGAACGACCGTCACGGCCATGTCCGCAGTCAGCGTCCCGATGAGTTTCTCATGAAACACTCGCTAACATTCAAAATTAGAACACTGCATTCAACGAATCACTATGACCATATGGGGAGCATGTGAGCGAACCGAAAACCCGCCGCGGGTTACGAGCGGGCGAACGCGTGGGCGCGCCCCCGAACGTCAGACACGGGCGGCTGCGGCAGTACCGCCCGATCCGATCCGCCGTGATGTTCGTCGGAGCAAGCATCGGGGTTCTCGCCGTCAGCTCAACGGCAATCGCCGCGTACGCAGCATGGGACATTGCAACGAGCATCAAGCCCGGCATCCGTTTGGCTCAGGATCCTTCACCTCGTGCACCAGGTACCGGGGCGATGTCGGGTGCATTCAACGTTTTGCTCGTCGGCAGCGACAGCGGCGGGGGAAACCCGGCGTACGATACACGGAGCGAAACGCTCAACGACGTGACGATGCTGCTTCACGTGTCTTCCGATCACTCGAACGCCACGGTCCTCAGCTTCCCTCGCGACATGTTCGTGGACGTTCCCGCGTCCCCCTCCGAAGGCGGCACCGAGTATCAAGCCATGTCCGGGGCGAAACTCAACACGACTCTGAGCCATGGCGGCCTGGCCTGCACCGTGCTCACCATCTCGCGGCTCACCGGGCTCGAAATCCCCTACGCAGGCGTGATCGAATTCGATGGTGTGATCGAGATGTCAAACGCTGTCGGCGGCGTCCCCGTCTGTACGACAGGCGAGATCTTCGATAAGTACACGGGTCTCAATATCCCAGCAGGGGAATCCACGCTGGTCGGATCTCAAGCCCTCGCGTTTCTCCGCAGTAGATACAGCGTGGGCGACGGATCAGATCTTGGTCGAATCAGCAGCCAGCAAGCTTTTCTCTCGTCGCTCGTACGCACAATGAGGAGCTCAGACGTTCTGTCGAATCCGGTCAAGCTCTACGGGCTCGCAAAAGCCGCAACGAACAACATCCAGTTGTCGAAAAGCTTGAGCAACCCCACAACGGTCGTCTCGATGGCGCTCGCACTAAAAGCGATCGATATCGACAAAGTGACATTCGTCCAATACCCGAATCACATCGTGGAACACGGGGTGGCACCGTCCGAGGCAAGCGCTGCGTTGCTCCTGGATGCGCTGGTCAACGACAGACGCGTTGTCCTCACCGGTGATTCTGGAGTCGGAACGGAGTCGACTCAGACCGAAGCGCAACCAGACCGCCTGGAAACGAGTTCGTCACCGTCCGCCCCGACGACACCCGACGACACGAGCAATGCGCCCCTCCCGGCGGATGTACACGGCCAGAGCGCGGATAAACAGATGTGCACCAAGCCGTTCGGCGGATGACGTTCACTGGACAGGCTCCGGCACCGGGCCGTAGTTCACGCCTCCGGGCACACCGAAGATCCTCCGGCGTCGAAGGAAAACCAGGGCTACCCGTAGGTCGTGCCGCCCGGGACGGTGAAGAACTCCTCCAGCGTGCTGACACCGGTCTGGTGCAGCTGCGTGGCGAGAGGCACGCCGATGTACCGGTAGTGCCAGGGTTCGAAGGTGAATCCGGTCACCGGCACCTTGTCGGCCGGGTACCGCAGCAGGAACCCGAACCGCCAGGCGTTCGCGGCGAGCCACTGACCCTGCGGGGTCTGCGCGAAGCAAGCGGAGAGCGAGCAGGCGGCGGGGACGGCGCTGATGTCGACGGCCAGCCCGGTCTGGTGCTCGGAGTGCCCTGGACGAGCGGTGTCCGTGTCGGCGAAGGCCTGGCCGTTGCGCGCGACGTCGTCGTTGTACACGCGCACCTGCGAGTCGTACGAGCGATATGCACTCTGCACCGAGAAGTCGAGCCCGGCCTCCGCCTTGCCCGCCGCGAACATCGCGACGAGCGCCGTCGCCACCTCTTGTCGCATCGGCTGACGGTTCACGAACGTCACGTCGGGATACACGAGATCGGCGGGGACGAACTCGTGCGGCTTCAGGCCGCGCGGCTTGTTCACGACCACCCACGTGCTCGCGGGATCGTCGATCGACTGCGCGGTGCGGTCGAAGCCCACGGAGATCGGCGGTTGGGGCGCATCCGGTGTCGGCCGGGACGTCGACGCGGCATCGGACGGTCGCGGCGGCTTCGGGTGCGGGGTGCCGGACCGCCGTGGATGCTCGGCCGGTGTCGGTCCGCCCGTCGCACATCCACAGAGCGCTGCGACGACGATCAGCGCGCCGCCGAGCAGCGCGGCCGCAGTTCGAGCGCGCCGAGCGCGATGGTCCCCCGTATTCACGCGATGAGCCTAACCCGCGTCGCCGGGAGAATCCTCACCCCCTGCTGCTTCGCCGCCGCGGCGAAGCAGACCAGGGATCGCGCTACTTGGAGAGGCTCCAGAAGTGGCCGATGGCTCCCGGGTGGTCGACCGTGATCGTGGTGTCGAGGTCGCGATAGTCGGTGTCCTCGTTGTGCCCGACCATCTTGATCACGATCTTGCCGTCGACGTGGTCGACGGCGGAGACGATCTGCACGTGGTCGAGCGAGTCGTTGTCGTTCCAGTCAAACATCACGATGTCGCCCACCTTGATGTTCTGGCGCTGGTCGAGCGGGTACTCCGTGAGCCCGAGAGCCGAAGCATTCTCCTGGAAGTATGTGTCCATCGCGGGGACGTATCCCCAGGCGGGGCTCCAGTCGGCGGCGGCGTTCTTGTTGTACCAGTCGCCGTTCATCTGCCAGCCGCGCGCGATGAGGGTCTGGCTGACGAAGTTGGCGCAGTCGCCTCCCACCGGGTTGAGGTCGCCCCACTCCGCCGTGTTGTAGTTCTTCCAGTAGGTCATCGCGTATGCGAGTTGCTTGTCGACCGGCGTGGACACCTGGTAGTCGTATGCCTTGTCGCTCGTGGCGATGGCCTTGCCGTTCTTGCCGGTGAGCGCCACATCCACGGAACCCGCCTGGAAGTTGGCTGCGGCAGGAACCACGGCGATGACCTTCTTGTCGCTGGTGTGCGTGACCGTGGCCGGCTGGCCGCCGATCTCCACACTCTTCACGTCGTCGAGGTTACTGCCGGAGATGGTGACCGTTCCGGCGCCGGAGACGCTGCCGGCGGCGGGCTTGATGGTCGAGATGGTCGTGCTCTGCGAAGTGGGGCTTGCTGCACCGGCGACGGCCTTGGTGATGGGCGACGGCTCGCCCGCGCATCCGGTCAGGATGAGGGCGGTCGCTGCGGCGAAGCCGGCCACCGCGATGATGCGGTGACGAGCAGACGAAGGAGAGTGGCGGCGCATGGGACCTTCAGATCGATGGGGGGCGTCGGATTCGGGTCTCCTTTCACGGTACGCCTCATTTCTTAGGTGTCACCTGTGCAGGGGTGGCGCGTCCGTGCATGCCGTTCCATTCATCCGCATGAATACGCGGAATGCGGCGCTGCGTTCGCCCGTGGCGAACGTTGACGGAGGATAACTACTTCACGTTGCTGAAACACTCGCACTGGGTGTAACTTTGCACCCTCCGCAAATTTTCTTTTGTGCCCCACACCGGTGTGACTCCCGTGGCTCGGGCGTCCCCATTCAGACTCTCGACTCGGAGATTCATGTCAAGCCAAGCACCCGCGGTTCCCGCCGCACCGAGGAACGCGATCATGACGCACCGTCAGATCCTGTTCGTCATTTTCGGCCTTATGGCCGGAATGTTCCTATCAGCCCTCGACCAGACGGTCGTCGGAACCGCCATCCGTACCATCGGTGACGATCTGCACGGCCTCAGCCAGCAGGCGTGGGTCACCACGGCGTACCTGATCGTCTCCACGATCGCCACGCCCATCTACGGCAAGCTCTCCGACATCTTCGGTCGCCGCCCGCTGTTCCTCCTCGCGATCATCATCTTCGTCGTCGGCTCGTTCGCCGCGTCGTTCTCGACCTCCATGATCGAGCTCGCGGTCTTCCGCGCCATCCAGGGCCTCGGCGCCGGTGGCCTGATGTCGATGCCGCTCGCGATCATGGGCGATATGCTCGCCCCGCGTGAGCGCGCCAAGTACCAGGGATACTTCCTCGCCGTCTTCGGTATCTCCAGCCTCATCGGCCCGCTCGTGGGTGGCCTGTTCGCGGGCGCGAACGAGATCCTGTGGATCGCCGGATGGCGCTGGGTGTTCCTCATCAACGTGCCGATCGGCGTCGTCGCGCTGATCATCGTGATGCGGTTCCTGCACCTGCCCAAACGAGAACGCGGGTCCGCCCGAATCGACTGGTGGGGCGCGACAGCCGTGGTCGTCGCGCTCGTCCCGCTGCTGCTCGTGGCAGAAGAGGGACGCGACTGGGGCTGGGGCAGCGCAGGCGCCATCGCCTGCTACGTGATCGGAGCCATCGGCATCCTGGCCTTCATCTTCATCGAGATGGCCATGAAGGACGACGCGCTCATCCCGCTCAAGCTGTTCCGTTCCTCCACCTTCTCGATGGCCACCATCATCGGTGTGTTCGTCGGCTTCGGGATGTTCGGTGCCATGCTGACCCTGCCGCTCTATCTGCAGCTCGTGCTCGGCGCGACGCCGACGGAGTCCGGTTTGCAGATGCTCCCGATGATCCTCGGACTCATGATCTCCTCGATCGCGTCCGGCCAGATCATCTCGCGGACCGGCCACTACCGCCAGTTCCCGATCATCGGCACGGCGTTGCTCTCCGGCGGATTCTTCTACCTGACGTTCCTCAAGTTCGACAGCTCGTACTGGTTCATCGCCGGTGCCATGCTGCTCATCGGCCTCGGCCTCGGCCAGCTCATGCAGACGCTGACCATCGCCAGCCAGAACTCGGTGGGCCTGAAGGACATGGGCGTCGCGACCAGCGCATCCACGTTCTTCCGTCAGATCGGTGGAACGCTCGGCACGGCCGTGCTGCTGTCCCTGCTGTTCACGGTGATGCCGGGCAACGTCCAGACGTCGCTGACGGACAAGCCGACGCTGACCAACGCTCTGGATGCGGCGCTCACCCCGTCGGTGGCCTCCGCTCCCGAGAACAAGCAGATCATGGACACGATCTACAACAGGATCGTCACGCCGCTCGAAGCCGGCGCGCAGAAGGGCGCGCACGACGCGGCCGTCGCCCAGCTCGTCGCCCAGGGCGTTCCCGCCGACATCGCTGCCACCAAGGTCCCGGCCGCGCCGATCGACTTCTCGAACGCCGACCAGCGTTCGCAGGTCGTCGACCAGGCGGTGCCGACCCTGCAGGCCGAGCTGAAGAAGAACAGCTCCGCCGGTGGAGCGAGCCTCGACGACACGTCGTTCCTGAACGGCGCTGACAAGCGGCTCTCCAAGCCGTTCCTCGTCGGCTTCAACCAGTCGGCCATCGAGGTCTACTGGGTGGCTCTGATCGTGGTCCTGATCGCGTTCGTGCTCACCTGGTTCTTCAAGACGCCGCCGCTGCGGGCCAAGTCGGCTCTGCAGGAGGCAGCGGACGACGCGGCCGACAAGGCGGATGCCGCCGACCGCGACCGCGTGCTCGCCGGAACGTCGGCATCCGAGGCGGAGGAGGAGCTCAACACGGGCATCCTCGCCCACCGCGCGGCCGACGACTTCGGCGCGCTGATCGAGCCGGGAGCCGACACGGCTTCCCTGCGCGCCCAGCGGCCGAACCCGGCGACGGACTAGCACCGGCGACCGAGTAGTCCTGCACGACCCCAGCGGCCGTCGCCCTTCCGGGCGGCGGCCGCTCTGCGTAGTCGCGCCCACGACGATCGGGCGGGGCGCCTCGCGAGAGATGAGGTGTCATCGGGTCAGGACTGCGCGAAGATGGTCGTGTGCGCGGCACGGAGACAGCCGGGCTGGGGAGCTGGGGCATGACGCAGACCGAAACCGTTGGTGAGTCGTTCCTTGCTCCTCCGCTGGATGTCTCGTCGTTCGTGGGACGCAGACGCGAGATCGCGGAGCTTCGCGGTCGGCTCGGGGAGTCGCGTCTCGTCACCATCCTGGGTCCGGGTGGGGTGGGCAAGACACGGCTGGCGGTCAAGGTCGCCGATTCGGTCGAGCGCGCGTACCCCGACGGCGTCTGCTTCGTGGATCTGGCCGCGAGCACGACCCCGGAGCAGGCCATCGAGGTTCTCAACACCGCGATGAGGCTCGAAGTAGCCGGTCTGGAGACCGTCGTCAACCGGATCGGCTCGCGGCGCATGCTGCTGCTGTTCGACAACTGCGAGCACATCATCGACGCGTGCGCGACGATCGTCAGCGCGATCCTGCGAGCCTGTGAGAACGTCCGAATCCTCGCGACGAGCAGAGAGGTGCTCGCCGTCGACGGAGAGGCGATCTTCGTGCTCGACCCGCTGCCCGTCGTCGCCGACGCCACAGGGAACAGCCCGGCCGTCGATCTCTTCGTCGCCCGGATGACGGGGGCGGACCCCGGCGATCGGGTGGGAGAGCTGGTGCCGACGATCCAGGCGATCTGCGCGCGCCTCGATGGGCTCCCGTTGGCGATCGAGCTCGCGGCGGCGACCGCTCGCGTCCTCAGCCTTCCCGACATCCTGGGGCGGCTGGACGAGCCGTTCCGGCTCCCCGGCGGGCGGAGGCGGGTCCAGCCGGAGCGTCAGCAGACGCTGCACGCCTCGATGGAATGGAGCTACGCCCTGTGCACGGCCGCCGAGCAACGACTCTGGCGGTGGCTCGCGATCTTCCCGAGCACCTTCGACATCGCCGCAGTGGAGACCGTCGTCGCACGCATGGGCGACGAGGACGCGCTCGGACTGGTCGGCGCGCTCGTCGACAAGTCGATCGTGGCGCGAAGCACGGGCCAGTCCCACACCCGATACTCCATGCTCTTCGCCATCCGGGAGTTCGGCGTCGAGAAGGCCACGGAGGCCGGTGAGCGACGGTCCGCCGGTGAGGCGCTGTGCGCCTGGTGCGTGCAGTTCGTAGCAACGGCAGAGCGGGACTGGTTCAGCGAGCGCCAGGTGGACTGGATCCAGCGGCACGATCTCGAGATCCCGAACATCCGCGCCGCCTTGGACTTCTCGCTCCGCGACGGCGACCCGGAGGACGTGTTCGCCCTCGTCGTCCCGATGTGGCGGGTCTTCTGGTTGTCCCGGGGCCGCGCCCTCGACCTCGAGGCGCTCCTCAGCCGCGCCATCGAGCGCACGGACAGCACGTCGCCGCTCCGGTTGAACGGCATGGTGCTCCGGGAATTCATCGTCGGTTCCCGCGACGGCATCGCGGCGGTGCTCCCCGAGCTCGAACGCATCGCCGCCATCGCGGCAGAGGTCGGAGACGAACGCACGGTGCGATCCGTGGATGCGGGAATCGGCGTTCTCACTCCAGATGGCCCCGCGGCGATCGCCCGGTTGGAGGTCGCGCTGGAGTACGGCGCAGGAGACCTGACCATGCTTGCGAGGACGGGGACGCACATCCGGCTCCTCCTGCTCTACGACAGGTCAGGGGACGTGGGGCGGGCAGACCGGCTCCGATCCGTGATCCTGACACGCAGCGCTCAGACGAGCGAGCTGTTCGACAGGAGCTACCTGCTCTTCGGGCTGGCCGTGAATGCGGTCTCGAGGGAGGAGGGCGAGGCCGCGTTGCGGTTCGCTCGCGAATCCCTCGAACTCCGCTCACGCCTCACGCCGTCCGCGCTCACCGCGCACACCGTCGAGGCGGTCGCGGCCGGGTACTCGATCGACGCCGACTTCCGTCGCGCCGCGTGGTGCCTCGGGCTCGCGGACGGCATCTGGTCGGAGACGGGGGTGAGCAGGGACACCATCGGTCTGGTGGCCATCGACCGCCCAGCCCACGAGAGCCGGATCCGGGCTGCACTCACCGCCGACGATTTCACCCGCAGCTACGGCGCCGGCAGAGCGCTCGGCCCCGGCGACGGGGTCAGGCGGCTCCTCGGCGTCCGGTACGACGGCTCACCGAAGCGATCGGTCATCGACGGAGACGGCATAACGAAACGCGAGCGCGAGGTCGCCAGGCTCGTAGCCCTCGGCCTCAGCAACAAGGAGATCGCAACAACGCTCGTGGTCGCGCAACGCACCGCGGAAGGGCACGTCCAGCGCATCCTCACGAAGCTCGGCCTGAGTTCCCGGGTGCAGCTCGCCGGTTGGGTTCGCGACCAGGACGACAGCGCCACCGCCTGACGCGGGCACGGACGGCGTCAGACGGCGGAATCGGGCCTCAGTGTGCTCGCAGCCAGATCGGATTGGTGAGAGCCGCCATGGGTCCGAAACTGAGCGACGGTCCCATCGACGTTCCCCCTGCCGTGCCATCCTGCATCGGATGGCGCACCTCGGCGCGCACGTAGGCGGCGATCTCGGGACGGGTGACCCAGGTCACGGTTCCCGACCCGGATGCGGGCAGGCTGGTCTGGAACATCTGCCCCTCGTCGGTGAACAGCCGCACGGTGGCGTTCGGCACACCGGAGATGTCGACGGTGATGGTGACATCCTCACTCCGATCTGCTTGCAGGGTGCCCCCGATCGCGGCCGTGCGCCCCCCTGGCGGTGGCAGCGGTGAACGTGAGCTGCACATCGGCGGATTCCGCGATCCAGGACTGCCCGGCCTTGAGCCCGGCGAGGATCGCCTGACGGGTCAGGTTGTCCGCGAGCACGACGTTGTGGGGCAGACCGATCACGTCGGTCGGATTGTGCGCATCGCTGTTGCCGAACGCGGGGAGCCACTTCCTTCCGGTGCGGGCTGCCTCGGCAAGGAGGTTGTCCCAGGTGGAGACGGCGGCGTCGTCATCCCATCCCCACGGCCCCGTCCAGACCTCCGTACCGTCGAGGCCGTCCCAGCCGAACTTCCACTCGGACCCGATCCACGGGCAATACATGTGTGCTGAGACGGTGAGTCCGCCGTCAGCGTTCACCCGCCTCTGGAAGCTCGGGAAGACGTTGTCCCGTGCCCGGTATCGCCAGTCGATGAAGTCTCCGGGCTTGGTGCCCAGGGCCAGCCAGTGACCATTGCGCGTCGTCACCTCTTCACCCGTGATGATGAGCAGGTCGTCCCCGGCGAGAGGACCCCACACTCCGTGCGACGCCGTCGTGTTGTGGTCCGTCGAGACCATGAAATCAAGACGGCGGGCGCGCGCACCGGCCGCGACGTTCTCCGGTGTGTTCCGACCGTCCGAGTACACGGTGTGCAGGTGGCAGTCGCCCCGGTACCAGTCGCGTCCGCGGCCCAGTGCGGAGGTGGGCGGATACGCGGGAGTGAACGCGTTGCCTGCTGCACCTGCGGTCAGAGTGACCTGCACGTCGTAGTCCATCCCCTGCGGTGCGACCTGGTACGGGCCGAGGACGACGTGCCAGGTGCCAGGAGACACGTCGCCCGGCAGGTATCCAGGGGTGGCCTCGGCTCTGGCGATCGAGAACTGGGTGCGGAATCCGCCGGACCAGCCTCGGAATCCTGCCCCGCCGACGTCGATCCCCCGCGAATCGAATACGCCGATGTCGCAGGAGTTGCCCGGCGTCCCGGCCGGCACGGACGGCTTCGAGTATGTGTACGAGACGTCGATCTGGGAGGTGCCAGGAGGAACCACCACCGGAAGGTAGACGAAGTCGGCCGCGCCCGCGTCCAGGTGGCCGGTGATCGTCTTGGTCTGGGAGCCACTCGAGGTGGCAGCGTGTGCCCCGTCGGCGAACACCAACGGGGCAAGCGCGATTCCCGCGCCCGAACCGAGGGCGGCAAGCAGAGCACGCCGGGAAAGACCTCGCCGTGGAACGCTCCCGGCGGATTCGTCGTGGTTGTTCATTCCACCGAACATGCCGTTCGAAAGCGTCGAGAATCCGACCGTGGCGTGAACAGCGCATTAACTGGGTCGTCTACCTGCAAACGGGGGGGGCGACAGCGCCGAGCCACTGCCGTCGAGACCCTCGGAGTGCCGACGAGGCAGGTAGTCGAACACGGTTTTCAGGTAGTCGTACTCTCGTTCGCGAATCCGCCGATCGGCAGCCTGGAATGACAGCGTTCGGCGATGTGCCCCGAGGGGCACGAACCTCCCGAACTGTTCCCGATCCCGCCCGCGCTGCCCGACATGAACACCCACACTCACCCGCCCGTTGTCACCGAACCCATCACGTCCGAGCCCGCTCTGCTCTCCCAAGCGCAGCAGGGCGACATGGACGCGGTCGCCGAACTCTGGCGCCGTTACCGCCGCTTCGCACACCGAACGGCCATCAACCTCTCGTCGTCGTTGGAGTCGGACGACGTGGTCGCCGAGGCCTTTTCGCGCATCCTCGCCGCATTCAGGAACGGCGGAGGCCCGACCCGCCATTTCGCGCCGTACCTCCGCCAGACGTTGCGGTCTGTCGTCTACAGCTGGGGCGTCAAGCAACGCGACTCAACAGACCTGTCGATCGACGCCTTCGAGCAGCTGACCGAGGGCGACCCGTACCCGATGCTCGAGGACTCGCTGACCCTCCGCACAGTGTTCGCGAAGCTTCCCGCCCCGGTCAAGAACATCCTGTGGCTGAGCGAAGTCCAGGGCAATTCGCCTTCAGAGATCGCGGCGGCCTTCGACATCACCGTCGAGGCCGCCCGCGCGCGCTCCTATCGCGCACGCGCCGCATTGAGAAGCGAGTGGGCTCGCCTCGGGGCGGACGCCGACCTGCTCGTCGCCGCGTAATCGCGCGAACCCGAAGGTAACGATTCGGTCACGGCGGGACGGCGTCGCGCTGCAGCGAACAGCCCACCCCTCCGCCACCAGAACCGCGGATTCTCCGGGCAAAACCTCAGACTCGTCGCCGAGCGACCCTCGAATCGCCACTTTCCCGGAATGACGCGGATGAGAGCGCGACCACGCTCGCGCTTGACAGCACTTGTAATGCCTGTATAGGTTCTGTGGCAGCACGTGAGAGCGCTCTCACGGATTACGATGAGAGCGCTCTCACGTCCCCAACACCAGACCACGCACACAAGGGAGTGACCGTGAAGTTCTCACGACGCACCAAGGTTGTCGCCGCCGTAGCAGGCGCCGCATCCTTCGCCCTCCTCGCCGCAGGATGCTCATCCAGCGGCGGAGACAGCGGCAGCAGCTCGAACCCGATCACGTTGAGCGTCACCACGTTCGGCACGATGGGATTCGACAAGCTCTACTCGCAATACGAGAAGGAGCACCCGAACATCAAGATCAAGGCGACCAACATCGACACCGGTGACAACGCCCTGACCGACTGGCAGACCAAGGAGGCGGCCGGCAGCGGCCTCCCCGACGTCCAGGCCGTCGAAGAAGGCTGGCTCAGCAAGGTCATGCAGGTCTCCACGGACTTCAACGACCTCAAGGACTACGGCGCCAGCTCCATCAAGGACCGCTGGGTGGACTGGAAGCTGAAGCAGGCCACCGACAAGAACGGCCGCATCATCGGCTACGGCACCGACATCGGTCCGGAGGGTCTCTGCTACAACAGCAAGCTCTTCGCCGCGGCCGGCCTGCCGAGCGACCGCGACTCCGTCGCCAAGCTCTTCGGCGGAGACAGCGCCACCTGGGCGGACTACTTCAAGGTCGGCCAGCAGTACAAGGCGGCCACCGGCAAGGCGTTCTACGACCAGTCCGGCTTCCTCTGGAACGCCATGGTGAACCAGCAGCCGGAGGGCTACTACACCAAGGACGGCAAGCTCAACATCGAGGACAACTCCACGCTCAAGGGCCTGTGGAGCCAGCTCGCCGGTGGAGCGGCAGCCGGCCTGTCCTCCAACCAGACCCAGTGGGACTGGGGCAAGGGCAAGGCGTTCACCGACGGCTCGTTCGCCACGTTCGTCTGCCCCGGCTGGATGCTCGGCGTCGTGCAGGGTCAGGTCAAGGCCGGCGGCGGTGACGCATCCACCGGATGGGACTTCGCCAACGTGTTCCCGGGCGGCGCAGCCAACTGGGGCGGATCGTTCCTGACGGTCCCGAAGCAGTCGAAGCACCCGAAGGAGGCAGCGGACCTCGCAGCGTGGCTCACCACCGCCAAGTCGCAGGTCGCCACCTTCCAGGCGGCAGGCACCTTCCCGTCGGTGACGGCGGCGCAGTCCGACTCCGGCGTGACCGGTGCCAGCGACCTGACGAAGTTCTTCAACAACGCTCCGGTCGGTCAGATCCTCTCCGAGCGCGCCAAGGGCGTCGTCGCCCAGTACAAGGGACCGGACGACTCGGTCATCCAGTCCCAGGTCTTCGGCCCGTCCGTGCAGGAGCTCGACTCCGGCAAGGCGAACGGCGACCAGGCCTGGGCCAACGCGATGAAGCTGCTCAACCAGCTCGTCGTCAACAAGTAACCACCCGCACCACCCGCGCCGCCATCGACCCCAGGCTGTTTCCCGCTCAACCGGCGAAATAGCGAGCCAAACTGCGGGCTCGATGGCGGCGCGACGGGAAACCGGGAGAGAGAGCACATGACCACCACCGCAGCTGGGCGCGAGCAGCGCCGCACCGCCCGGGATGCGCGCCGCGCGCTGACCTTCGGGCAGAAGCTGAGCCGCTTCGACGTCAAGGCGTCCCCGTACTTCTACATCGCACCGTTCTTCATCCTGTTCGGTCTGGTCGGCCTGTTCCCGCTCGTGTACACGTTCGTCGTGTCCCTGAACAAGTGGAACCTCCTCACCGGTCCCGGCGAATGGGTGGGCCTCGGCAACTACGTCGCCGAGCTGAACGACCCGTTCTTCTGGAACTCGCTCTTCAACACGCTCAGCATCTTCCTGCTGTCCGCGATCCCGCAGCTGATCGCCGCCGTGCTGATCGCCGCGATCCTGGACCAGAACATCCGGGCCAAGACGTTCTGGCGGATGAGCGTCCTCATCCCATACGTCGTCACGCCCGTCGCCGTCACCCTCATCTTCTCCAGCGCGTTCGACGAGAAGTACGGCCTCATCAACAACCTGCTGCAGTCCGTGCACCTCTCGCCGATCAACTGGAAGACCGAGACGTTCCCGTCGCACGTCGCCATCGCCTCCATGGTCAACTGGCGCTGGACCGGCTACAACGCCCTCATCCTGCTCGCAGCGATGCAGGCCGTCCCGCGCGACCTGCACGAGTCGGCCGCCCTCGACGGCGCCGGCGCGTTCCGCCGCTTCTTCTCGATCACGCTGCCGAGCATCCGGCCCACGATGATCTTCGTCATCATCACAGCCACCATCGGCGGCCTGCAGATCTTCACGGAGCCCAAGCTGTTCAACCCGTCGAGCGCTGTGCCCGGCGGCCCGCAACGGCAGTACCAGACCACCGTGCTCTACCTGTGGGACATGGCGTTCAACCGGCAGAACTTCGGCAAGGCCTCGGCCATCGCCTGGCTGCTGTTCCTCATCATCGTGGCGTTCGGGGTGCTGAACTTCCTGATCTCCCGACGCATCGCATCCACCGAGTCCCGGATGGGCGCCAAACGCACCGCACGCCGGCTGGCGGCCAGTCGCGCCGCGGCGGGGGCGGGTCGCGCCGACAGCACCACCGGTACGAACACGGCCACCGAGGGCGATCTCGCCCTGGTCGCAGCCAGCGAGGAGAAGAGATCATGACCGCCACCGTCGACCGCGACAGCTCTGCCGAGCAGCGCTCGCCCCAGGCGGCAGCGCAGCAGTCCAGGGCGCCGAAGCAGCGCTCACCGAAGCGCAGGGCGCTCGGCATCGACCGCCGTCCAGGCTTCCTCACATACGGTCTGCTGATCGTCGTGTTCATCGGCGGCGTGTACCCGCTGTGGTGGTCGGTCGTCGCGGGCTCCAGCCCGAGCAGCGTCCTCACCTCCACCTACCCGCCGCTGCTCCCCGGCGGCCAGTTCTGGTCGAACGTCGCACAGGTGCTCGACACCGTGCCGTTCTGGCTGGCGCTCGGCAACTCGCTGATCGTGGCGAGCGTCATCACCCTGTCGGTCGTCAGCTTCTCGACGCTGGCAGGGTACGCGTTCGCGAAGCTGAAGTTCCGCGGCCGTGAGGGCCTGATGGTCTTCGTCATCGCGACGCTCGCCGTCCCGACCCAGCTCGGCATCATCCCGCTGTTCATGGTGATGAAGCAGTTCGGCTGGACGGGAACGCTGGGCGCCGTCATCATCCCGACCCTGGTGACGGCGTTCGGCGTGTTCTTCATGCGGCAGTACCTGGTCGACGTGATCCCGGAGGAGCTGATCGAGGCCGCCCGCGTCGACGGCGCGAACATGATCAGCACGTTCTGGCACGTCGGCGTCCCCGCCGCCCGCCCTGCCATGGCGATCCTCGGCCTGTTCACCTTCATGACCGCGTGGACCGACTACCTCTGGCCGCTGCTCGTCGTTCCGCAGAACCCGACGCTGCAGGTCGCGCTGAGCCAGCTGCAATCCGCCAAGTACGTCGACTACTCGATCGTGCTCGCCGGCGCCGTGATGGCCACGATCCCCCTGCTCATCCTCTTCGTGCTCGCTGGCAAGCAGCTGGTCTCCGGCATCATGGCCGGCGCGGTGAAAGGCTAAGAATGACGTTGAACACCTGGCCCGACGGTTTCCTGTGGGGCTCGGCGACCGCTGCCGCCCAGATCGAGGGCGCAGCGCACGAGGACGGCAAAGAGGACTCCATCTGGGACCACTTCGCGCGCATCCCGAACGCCGTCGCCGGCGGTGACACCCCCGAGGTGGCCGTCGACCACTACCACCGGATGCCCGACGATGTAGCGCTGATGGCGCGGCTCGGCCTGCAGTCGTACCGGTTCTCGATCTCGTGGGCGCGGGTGAAGCCGGGCGACCGCTTCGTGAACCGCGCCGGCCTCGACTTCTACAGCCGGCTGGTCGACGAGCTGCTGGAGGCGGACATCCTGCCGTGGCTGACCCTCTACCACTGGGATCTGCCGCAGGCGCTCGAAGAGGCGGGCGGCTGGGCAAGCCGCGACACCGCATACCGGTTCCGCGACTACGCGGCGACCGTCTACGACGCGCTCGGCGACCGGGTCAGTCACTGGACCACGTTCAACGAGCCGCTCTGCTCGTCGCTGATCGCCTACGCGGCCGGGGAGCACGCTCCGGGACGGAGGGAGCCGCGCGCGGCCATCGCCGCCCTGCACCACCAGCACCTCGCGCACGGGCTCGCGACGCAGACGCTGCGCGCCGCGGCAGCCGCAGCCGGTCCTGTCGCGGCGGACGCGCTCCGCGTCGGGATCACGCTCAACCTCACCACCGCGGTGCCGAACGACCCGGCCGACCCCGCCGACCTCGAAGCGGCCCGCCGCATCGACGGCCTCTGGAACAGGATGTTCCTGGAGCCGCTCCTGCTCGGCAGCTACCCCGCCGACGTCGTCGACGACCTCCGCGAACACCGGTTCGAGGAGTTCGTGCAGGACGGCGACCTCGCCACCATCGCGCAGCCCATCGACTTCCTCGGCGTGAACCACTACCACGACGACAACGTCTCCGCGCATCCACTGCCGGTGGATGCGGTACCCGGCCTGACGCCGACCGACCGGCCCAAGGCGTCCCCGTTCGTCGGCAGCGAATACGTGACGTTCCCGTCGCGCCACCTGCCGCAGACGGCGATGAGCTGGGAGGTCAACCCGGACGGCCTCCGCAGTCTGCTGGTCAGGCTCGGCCGCGAATACCCGGCTCTGCCGCCGCTCTACATCACCGAGAACGGCGCGGCGTACGACGACGTCCAGGATGCGGACGGCCGCATCCGCGACGCCGAACGCGAGCAGTACATCCTCGCCCACGTGGATGCGGTGCACGCCGCCATCGAGCAGGGCGCGGACGTCCGCGGTTACTTCGTCTGGTCGTTCCTCGACAACTTCGAGTGGGCGTGGGGCTACGAGAAACGGTTCGGCATCGTGCGGGTGGATTACGAGACGCAGGAGCGTACCGTGAAGGAGTCGGGCCATGCGTTCGCACGCCTGATCGCGGCGGCGGGCGGCCGGGCTGCGGAACCCGCGCGGCCCGAGCGGTCCGCGCAGCCCGTCGGCTCTAGCATGGGTCTTGCGGTAGAAAGGTGACCCGATGACCTCGGAGCAGGTGGACGGCCGGTCCGTGCCCACCCTCGAAGCGGTGGCGGCACGCGCCGGTGTCTCGCGCGCGACCGTCTCCCGGGTGGTGAACGGGTCGACCAAGGTCACGCCGGAGGTCACGGAGGCGGTCACGAAGGCGATCGCCGAGCTCAACTACGTGCCCAACCGCGCGGCCCGCTCCCTCGCGTCCCGCCGCACCCAGGTGATCGCGCTGGTCGTGCCGGAGTCGACGGCCAAGGTCTTCGCCGACCCGTTCTTCGCCTCCATCGTCCAGGGCGTCGCACTGCACCTGGCCGACACGGAGTACACGCTCAACATGGTCATCTCCTCGGAGCTGAATCCGGACAAGACCAGGCGATACCTGATGGGCGGCAACGTGGATGGCGCCCTGGTCGTCTCGCACCACTCGGGAGACCACTCGTACGCGCAGCTCGGATCGACGCTGCCGATCGTCTACGGCGGACGCCCGGTGAGCGAGACGGAGCACAACGCCTCCTTCGTCGACGTGGACAACGTGGCGGGCGCGCTCGGCGCGACCGAGCACCTCATCGCCCGCGGCCGCCGCAACATCGCCCTCATCACCGGCCCCCAGGACATGCCGGCCGGCCTCGACCGCTCCACCGGTTGGCACCGGGCGATGGAGGCGCACGGCCTCGACACCACGCTGGTCGAGTACGGCGACTTCTCCCCCGTCTCCGGCATGGAGGCGATGCGCCGCCTGCTCGCCCGGGGCGTGCCGATCGACGGCCTCTTCGCGGCCAACGACCAGATGGCGGCCGGAGCGTACTCGGCGATCCACGATGCCGGCCTGAGCATCCCGGGCGACATCGCGGTGGTCGGCTACGACGACGACTACTTCGGCCTCACCGCGACGCCGCCGCTCACCACGGTGCACCAGCCGTCCGTCGGCCTGGGCGAGACGATGGCCGAGGTCCTGGTGCGACGCATCGAGGGCGAGCCCGTCGACCGCGTGACGCTGCTCCCGACCGAGCTCGTGGTGCGGCTGAGCACGTAGCCGCTGCCGCACGACTCGTGCGAAAAGTGCGGTGCGGGCGCCCCGGACCGCACATTTCGCACGAGCCGACGGGCGCGACCGTCGCGACCGCCTACGCCAGCGCGCGGAACACGCGGTTGCCGAGCACCGCGAGCGCGAAGCCGGTCGCGACGATCGCGGCCACACCGCCCGCGTATGCCACGAACAGGTGTTGCGTCGCTCCGCCCTGCGCAGAGAAGTAGGTCACCAGCAGCGCCGCCACCGCCCCCACCACACACACGACCGCGATCCAGAGCAGCGGCCACAGTTTGGTGCGCACGGGGCGCTCGGCGGTCCGCGTGCGCATCCAGGAGAACAGCAGGCCGGCGATGCATCCCCAGAACGCGACCACCAGCATCCCGGCGACCACGTCGCTCGGACGGTGCCACTGCTCCACCAGGGTGGAGGCGCCGGCCGCGATCGTGAAGATCGACCCGATCACCGCGGCGAGGGGACGGTAGCGCGGCGACGCGACGAGGAAGACGACCAGCGCCGCCGACGCCGCCACCGTGGTGTGACCGGAGGGCAGCGAGTTGGCGAGGCCGACATCGACCCCCTTCGGCGGCCGGCTGAGAATCGTGTACTTAAGCAACTGCGTGCTGCCGTTGGCGAGTGCCGCCGCCGCGACGGCGATGAAGAAGACGGCCCAGTTGCGGCGGAACGCAACGATCGCGAGAGCCGCGATGCAGCCCAGGATCACCGAAGCGGCGGGCAGCGCATTCAGAAACGTGTGGGCGAACTCGACCAGGTCGCCCTTCCACTCGTCCGCGCCGGCGAACGCCCGCTCGTCGATGACCTGGCCCATGTAGCTCTGCACGAAGACCAGATAGACGAGCGCGAACACCACGGCGGTGCCCAGCGCACCCCAGACGAAGGGCAGGGGACGGAGCGCGGTTCGCATAGTCCCCCACCCTTCCACACGGTCCTTGGTGTTCTCCGGATGGGTGCTCCGGGGTGTCTGGAATAGGATTTTCTACACCTCTCTAGCGAAAACGCTAGATTGTGTCGACGACAGTGGATGCGCGGCCCGCTACGCCTCCACGAACCGCACGGCGGGCTCCGCCGCCCCGAAGCGCGCGCGCATGACGCCGATCGCGTCCGGGTTGCTGTCCACCAGCAGGAACCGCCGCCCCAGTGCAGCTGCCACCGCTCCGGTCGTGCCGCTCCCCGCGAAGAAGTCGAGCACCCAGTCGCCCTCGCGGCTCGACGCCTGCACGATGCGGCGGAGGATGCCTTCCGGCTTCTGCGTCGGATAGCCGGTCTTTTCACGGCCGGTCGGCGAGACGATGGTGTGCCACCAGACATCGGTCGGCAGCTTGCCGAGCTCCGCCTTCTCGGCCGTGACCAGGCCGGGAGCCATGTACGGTTCCCTGTCCACGGTCGACGAGTCGAAGAAGTAGCCTGCGGGATTCTTCACGTAGACCAGGATCGTGTCGTGCTTGGTCGGCCACTTGTTCTTCGACTTCGCGCCGTAGTCGTAGGCCCAGATGATCTCGTTGAGGAACGACTCCCGGCCGAACAGCGCATCCAGGAGCACCTTGGCGTAGTGGGATTCGCGGTAGTCGAGGTGCAGGTAGAGCGTTCCGTGGTCGGCGAGGAGGCGCCACGCCTCGATCAGCCGCGGCTCCAGGAACGACCAGTAGTCCTCGAAACGGTCGTCGTAGCGGAGCAAGTCGCCCTTGATGCGTTCGTAGCTGCGGCCCTTGAAGCCGGTGACGCTCCCCGCGCCTCCCGCCGACCGCACCGACGTTGTGCTCCGCCTGGTCTGCGACCGGCCCGTGTTGAACGGCGGGTCGAGGTAGATCAGCGTGAACGACTCGTCGGGAAGGGCTGCGACGACCTGGAGGTTGTCGGAGTGCACGACGGTGCTCGGCGAATCCGGGTGCCAGAGAGAATCAGCACCGGACAGTTCGGGGCCGGGCAGCTCGGGGCCGGGCGCATCCGCAGGTGCCGCATCCGCGGTGGCGTCATCCAGCATTCCCCTATTCTCGCAGTGCTTGCGCAGCCGCGCTGCCGGGTTAGCCTGGCGGCATGAGTCTCACCGTGGTGAAGCAGCCGGAATCGTCCCGCTACGCACTCCTCAAAGACGGCGAGCGCATCGGCGTCGCCGAGTACGACCTGCGCGACAACGCGATCGTGTTCACGCACACCGTCGTCGACGAGGAGAAGAGGGAGAAGGGGATGGCGTCACAGCTGGTGCAGAGCGCACTCGACGATGTGCGCGCCAACACTGACCTGCGCGTGGTCGCGACCTGCCCGTACGTGCGGCACTGGCTCAGGGAGCATCCCGAGTATCAGGATCTGCAGGCGCGTTAGAGCGCACGTCGATCCTGATCCTGCCGCCCTCCCAGATGCCCTTGTCGCCGTCTCCGGGGAGCGGGGCGGGCGCGGGCAACATGCTCTGACGGTCCAGTTCGACCTGCGCCTCGTGGCGGGTGGGCGCGAACACCTCGTCGCCGATGCCGACGATGCTGCTCGACGAGCCGCCGGACTTTCGCGTCTTGTCGGAGAAGTCGATCCAGCCGAGCTTCGACGCGACCACAACGAGCACCACTGCGGCAACGATTGCGCCGACGATCCACCAGTTCACGCCGGTCAGGTTACCCGAAAGCGCTGAGAATGTCCCCCGTCCGGGGGTGCACTGCTCCGGGGGCGCGCACCGGCAGCACGAGCAAGGCGCCCGTCATCGGGTGGTCGATCGTCTCCACCGGATGCCCGTAGACGGCGCTCAGCCGCTCGCCGGTGAGCACCGCGCGCGGGCTACCGTCGGCGACCACCTTGCCGTCGGCGAGCAGCACGATCCGGTCGGCGTAGGCGGCGGCGAGGTTCAGGTCGTGCAGCACCGCGAGCACGGCGGCGCCGTCGGCGGCGAGACCGGCGGCGAGCGCGAGCACCTGCTCCTGGTGGCCGATGTCGAGTGCATCCGTCGGCTCGTCGAGGAGCACGACGCGGCAGCGCTGCGCGACGACGCGGGCGAGCGAGACCCGGGCGAGCTCTCCGCCGGACAGGGTCGTCACATCCCGGTCGGCGAGGTGGGTCGTGTCGGTGCGGGCGAGGGCGTCTGCGACGATCTCGTCGTCCGTGGCAGCACGGCCCGGCGCAGCGAGGTCCGGCTGGACGCGCGCCCACGGCATCCGTCCCATCGCCACGACGTCGCGCACCGGATACGAGAACGAGACGCCCTTCTGCTGCAACAGCACGCTGCGCAGGCGGCCGAGCTCCTGCACCCGGATGCGCGCCAGCGGCCGGTCGTCGATGGTCACCTCGCCCACGTCGGGCGTGACGTCGCCCGCGAGCACAGACAACGCCGTCGACTTGCCTGCGCCGTTCGGGCCGATGAGGGCGACGAGTTCGCCGGGGCGCACCGCGAGGTCGACATCGGAGAGCAGGGTGCGACCGTCGACGTTGAGAGTGACGCCGCGCATCGCTGTGCCGCTCGTTGCTGTGCCGCTCGTTGCTGTGCCGCTCGCTGCTGCGCCGGTCATGCCGCTCCCTCCTTGCCTGCGATGGTGCGCCGGAGCAGCACGAAGAACACCGGGCCTCCGACGAGGGCTGTGAACATCCCGATCGGCAGGTCGGCGAACGGCACGACGGTGCGGGCGGCGAGGTCGGCTGCGCTGATCAGGAGCGCGCCGCCGAGCGCGCTGGCCGGGATGAGGGCGGCGTGGCCGGGTCCGATGAGCAGCCGCAGCAGGTGCGGGATGATCAGGCCGACGAACGCGATGATGCCCGCGAACGAGACGGCGACGGCGGTGAGCAGCGCGACCAGCAGGATCGCCAGCAGCCGCACGCGTTCGACCGGGACGCCGAGATGCCTGGCGCTCCGCTCGCCGAGGGCCAGCGCATCCAGTCGCCTGGCGAGCAGCCAGGCGCCACCCACGCCGACGATCAGCAGCGGGAACGTGACGGCCACCGCCGCCCAGGTGGCGCCGTTGAGCGAGCCGAGCTGCCAGAACATGATCTGCTCGCGGCTGGCGGTGTCGGCAGAGAAGACCAGGAACGCGATGACGGCGTTCGCCACGGCGTTGATCGCGATGCCGGTGAGCACGAGCATCAGCACCTGCGTGCGACCTCTGGCGCGGGACAGCACGTAGACGAGCACGGTCGTCAGCACGCCCATGACGAAGGCGGCGACCGGGATGGTCGCCGGGCCGAACTGCTGCAGGTCGAACACGATCACGGCGCACGCCCCGACCGCGCAGCCCGCGGAGACGCCGACGACCGCCGGTTCGGCGAGCGGGTTGGCGAAGACGCCCTGCATCAGAGCGCCGGCGACGCCGAGGGCGGCGCCGACGACGATGCCGAGCGCCACCCTGGGGAAGCGGATGTTCCAGAGGGCGCCATCCGCGTAGGTGGCCGGGCCGGTCGCCGCGGGCGCGACGCCGAGGCGACGGGCGATGGAGGCTGCGATCTCGGCCGGAGAGAGAGCGAACTGACCGACGCCCGCGGAGACCAGGATGGCGAGCAGGAGCAGCACGATCAGCCCGACGACCACCGGGATGCGGCGGCGGCGGGCCCGGGTGACGGCGCTGACGCGGGCGGATCCAGGGAGTGGGTCGTGTCGCGCGTCGTGTCGCGCGTCGTGTCGCGCGTCCGGCTCCGCGCCGCGTCCCGCCTGCTCTTTCGCCACCGCCTGCGTCACTTCCCGGCCTCCGGCCGGTACAGCGCGTCGGCGAGCGACAGCAGCACGGCGGGCGTCGTCGGGCCGAACGACAGCAACTGTCCGTCGTTCATGTCCACGATCCGGCGATGCTGGCCCGCCGCCGTGTCTGCGACGCCCGGGCGCTGGAGGAGCCCGTCGACGCCGCCGGTGGAGGCGAGCCCGTCGGTCATCATTATGAACACGTCCGGGTTGGTGGTGAGCAGAGCTTCGCTGTTGGCCGGCTTCGCGCCCGTGATGCCCGCCTCGGTCGCCACATCGACGGCTCCGAGGGCGTCGATCAGGTCGTCCGCGCCCATCCCCGTGCCGAACAGGAAGAACACGCCCGCCCTGCCGCGCACGTAGAGCACAGCGGCGCGCAGCCGGTCGTCGCCGGTTGGCGCGAGCTCCGCGATGGTCTTCTTCGCCGCCGCGAGGTCAACGGCGACGCGGGCGGACAGCTTCTTCCCGTCCGCGTCGAGGCCGACCGCGTGCGCGACCGTCTCGATCTGCGCTCCGATGGTCGCGATGCTGCGCTCCGCGTCGAAGAACACCACGGGGACACCGGATGCGCGCAACTGTTCCTGCACATCGCGCGGCCCGAGCGTCGTGTCCGTGAGCACGAGCGTCGGGTGCAGGGCGAGGATCGCCTCGCCGTTCAATTCGTGGCCGTTCTGGGTCACCAGCGGGAGCTTCCGCATCACGCCGAGCGTGTTCGACGCGCCGCGCCCGACCAGCTTGTCGCCGAGGCCGAGGCCGACGACCGTCTCGGCGAGCGTTCCGTAGACATCGAGCGCGAGGATGCGGCTGGTGTCGGCGATCGTGACCTTCGTGCCGGACGCGTCCTCGACGGTGACCGGCAGCGTCGGCTTCGGCTTCGTGGTGATCGGGACGACCTCGGCGACTGGGGCCGCCGTCGACGGACCGCTGATGGTGCGCGGGTCCGCAAGGCCGGCGCGCGCATTCCGGGTGGGGGTGGTGCTGGAGACGGCGGGGGTCGAGGCCGAGGTGGCGGCGGTCGTCCCGCATCCGGAGAGTGTCGCGACTACGGCGACCACGGCGGCGAGCCGCAGGAGCCGAGCGGAGCGCGAGGGCCGACGCCCGTGGGCGGAGCCGACGGCCCCGCCCACGAGTGCTTCCGTGCGAGAGGTCACGCCTGAGCCACTGTCTGGCCGGAGGCGCGGCGGCGGACCGCGACGACCGCCGCGACGCCGACGAGGATCATCAGGCCGCCGAGCAGCGGCCAGTTGCCCGCGTCGCCCCCGCCGGTGGTGGCGAGGCTGGACGCCGTTGCGCTGTCGCAGGCGACGGTCGCGCCGAGCGGCAGGCTGAACGACACGGGGTCGAGCGCGGTGCCGGCCTCGTAGAACCCGGCGAACGCGGTGGCGCCGGCCGCGGTGAGCGTGACGGGCGCCTCCGTCGCCGTCACCCGCGAGCCGGACGCTCCGCTGCTCAGCGCCACGGAGGCGAAGGCGATGCCGGAGTGATCGCTGGCCGCTCCGCCCATGTCGGTGGAGTGCACGTCGGCGACGATGGTGGCCGAGTTCGGTCCCGTGACCTTGATGGCGACGTTCGACAGCACCAGGTTGAGCACACCGCTGTGACCGGTGAACGAGACGCTGCCGGGGAAGCGGGCGACGCCCTTGTCGTCGACCGCGTTGTAGCTGCCGGATCCATTGCTCCAGCCGAACTGGCCGCCGGAGTACGTCACGCCGGACAGGTTCCACGAACCGTTGGCGATGCCGCCCGAGATGTACGTGCGGAAACTGGACTTCACGCCCCAGTTCAGCGTCGCGTCGCTGATCGAGCGGGCGACGCAGACAGGCTCCGCCGGAGTTGCCGGAGTGTTCGGGGTGATCCCGACCACGGGATCGGTCGGGGTCGTGACGACCGGCGGGGCCGTCACCGTGTGCGTGAGCGGCGCGGCAGACGACCCGGCGAACGCGGACGGGTCGGCCGGGGTGAACACGGCGCTCAGCGCGCGGACGCCCTGCGGGAGGGTGGAGATGCGCATGGTCGCCGCGCCGTTGCGCAGCACCAGGTTGGCCGCGACGACGGTGCTGCCGTCGAGGATGCTGACGGTTCCCGCGGCGACGGGCGAGACGGTGACCGTCACATCCACACCGGCTCCGGCCGCCGTGCTGGCCGAGGAGGTGGTGAGGCGGAGGCTGGTCGCGACGGGCGTCACAGCCGGGGCGGCGAACGCGATGGGCGTGTACGTGTCCTGGCTGCGGTCGGCGAGGCCGTGCGCTGCGAAGGTGTAGACGCCGCACTCCTCGGTGGAGCAGTCGACCTGGCGTCCGTTCGAGGTGAAGACCTTCGTGATGCCGCTCAGCGTGCTGGTGAACGCGCCGTCCGCACCGATGGTGCGCACCCAGGCCACCCCCTGGAACAGCGAAGCGGTCAGGTTCCAGGACGGCTCTGCGATGGCCGACTTCGGGCCGACGCCGACGTAGACGCCGGGGACGGCGCCGCCGGTCTTCGCGAAGTTCGCGCCGGTGACGGTGATGGAGGAGCCGGCCGGGTCGAGACCCGTGGCCGGGGCGACCGCGACGGAGGCGGCGGCCGGGACGCCGACGGCGGTGACGGTCACGGCGACCGCCGACGACGTGGAGGCGGCGAACGCCGTGCTGCTTGCCGGGGCGAACGCTGCGGTGATCGAGTGCGCGCCGACGGCGAGGGCGCTCGTCGTGAGCGTCGCCGTGGAGCCGGAGACCGTGCCTGTGCCGAGCGCGGTCGCGCCGTCCTTGAACGTGACCGTTCCCGCCGCGGCGGGGCTGACCGTCGCGGTCAGAGTGACGGGCGAGCCGTCCGTGACGTTCGCCGCGCTCGACGACAGGGCAAGGGCGGTCGCGGTGGGCGGTGCAGGGGCGTAGACCAGCGGGGTGGTGGAGTTCTGGCTGGTGTCGCTCATCCCCTGACCGTGACCCTTGGACGTGTAGACCGCATACGTCGGGATGGAGGGGCTTGCCGCCGGGACGGTGACGGTCACCGAGAAGGTGCCGTCCGCGTTCATCGGGGCGGTGCGACCCGAGGGGCTGGTGCCGTCGACGTTGCCGGGCGCGATCCAGATCGTCTCGCTGGTGATGAGACTGCTGGCGCCGAGGTAGAAGCCGGGGAGGCCGGTCGGGCCGACGCCCAGGTAGACGCCCTGGCTGCTGGGCGTGAAGCCGCTGCCGGTGAGGGTGATCGTGCCGCCCGCCGCCGGAATGTTCTGCGCCGAGACGGCGGGACCTGCGGCGTGCGCCGGGGTGGCGACCGCGGTGACGCCGAGTGTCGCGAGGGCGGTTGCGACCAGCGCTGCGAGCAGACGCGTGCCGCGTCTCTTCGCTGCGGCCGGTGCGGCGGTGGACGGGGAACTCATCGGTCTCATGGCGCTCCTGTGAGCGGGACGGCGCAAGCCGTCTCGCTGAATTCGATCTCTGGTGTGGTTAGGTAAGGCTTAACTAACTAAGCTTTGCCTAACCTAACAACACCCCCGCATCCAACGCAATCGAGCCCAGGGTTTCTCCCGCTGAAACGCATGGTTAGCGGGAAAAAGCCTGGGCTCGATGGATGAGCGGGCGCGGGCGGAAGGGAGCGTCAGGGGACGCGGTAGAGCCACTCGGGGGTGGCGAACTTTTCGGCGACGAGCTTCTCGGCGGCGGCGTACTCCTCGGGGGTGATGTCGCCGGGGGTCGCGCCGTAGAGCTGCGTGAAGGTCTGCTTCATGCGGTCGATGATCTCCGCACGGGTGAGGCCGGTCTGGCTGCGCAGCGGGTCGACGCGCTTGGCGGCGCTGGCGATGCCCTTGTCGCTGATCTTCTCGCGGCCGATGCGGAGCACCTCGGTCATCTTCTGGCCGTCCATGTCGTAGCTCATGGTCACGTGGTGCAGCACCGCACCGGAGCCGAGGCGCTTCTGCGCCGCCCCGCCGATCTTGCCCTTCGGGCTCGTGATGTCGTTGAGCGGCTGGTAGAACGCGTCGATCCCGAGCGACTTGAGAGCGACGATCGCCCACTCGTCCAGGAACGCGTAGCTGTCGGCGAAGCTCATCCCCTGCACCAGGTCGGCCGGGGCGTAGATCGAGTACGTGACGACCGACCCGGCCTCCATGAACATCGCGCCGCCGCCGGAGATGCGCCGCACGACGTCGAAGCCGTACTTCTTCGCGTTCTCCGCATCCACCTCGTTCTTGACCGACTGGAAGCTGCCGATCACCACGGCGGGCTCGTTCCACTCCCAGATGCGCAGCGTCGGGCCGCGCCGGCCGTCGCCGACCTCGCTGGCGAGCACTTCGTCGAGCGCCATCTGCATCACAGGAGGCACAGCCTTGGAGTGCACGATCTGCCAGTCGTAGTCGCGCCAGCTCGTCGCGCGGGCCAGCGAACGGCGCACGGCGACGGCGACCGCCTCCGGCGAGAAGCCGAGCAGCGTCGCGCCCTCCGGCAGCGAGCCGCGGACCGCCGCGGCGATCGTGGCGGCGTCCGCCTCGGCGGCTAGGCCGTTCACCGATCGGTCGATCGCTTCGAGCGCCGTGTCCGGTTCGAGGAAGAAGTCACCCGCCAGGCGGAAATTCGCGAGCTTGCCGTCCACCACATCCAGATCGACCACGACGAGCTTGCCGCCAGGGACCTTGTATTCACCGTGCATGGCTACAGCCTAGATCGCCGCGCCGCGCTGCGGGCCTGGCGGTCACACCCGCGACGGGATGCGCGCATCCAGCCAGGCGGTGAGGTCGGCCATCACCTCTTCTTTGTTGGTCTCGTTGTAGATCTCATGCCTGGCGCCGGGGTACACGATCGTGGTCACATCGGTGAGACCCGCCCGCTCCCGGTACGCGTGCTCCAGCTTGCGCGCACTCTTCTCGCCGCCGAGCGGGTCGTCCCCGCCCACCTGGATGAGCAGGGGCAGGTTCTTCGCGAACGACCGGGATGGCCGCCCCAGCAGCCGGGACGCGTCGGCGAGCCCGAACAGCTTGGCCAGCGGCGTGAGCGTGGTCAGCGGGTCGTCGACGAACGCCTGCGCGACGGCGGGGTCGCGGCTGAGCCATTCGGCGCCCGTCGTGCCGAGGTGCGCGTGCCGCTTGTTCAGGTCGCCGCTGTTCATCGACCCGAGCACGCGGTATGCGGTGCCGGAGAGCACGGCGGCGTCGTATTCCGCGCTGTGCTTGTTGAGGATCATCTGCTCCATCAGCGAGCCCCAGCTGTGGCCGAAGAACACGAGGGGAAGGTCGGGGTTCTCCGCCCGGATGATGCCGGAGAACGCGTGCAGCGCATCCACTGCAGCGCGCAGGCCCCCGACGCCCAGCCGGCCGAGCTTGGCCGGGTCGCCCCACTGCGCCATGCCGGTGCGCCCGTGCCCGCGGTGGTCGTCGGCGTAGACCGTGTAGCCGTTCGCGTTGAGGTGCTCGGCCAGCAACCGGTAGCGACCGGCGTGCTCCCCGACGCCGTGCGCGACCTGCACCACGGCTCGCGGGTTGTCGACCGGATACACGTCGTAGGTGATCGGGATGCCGTGAGCGTCGTCGTAGGTGGGCACGTCGCCATTCTGGCGCACGCCGACGGCGAACGGGATTTATTTAGCAAGACTAATTTGTTAGGCTAACGATATATGGCTCAGCGACTCTCCACCCACGACCTCAGCACCGCCGTCCGCATTGCAGTGGCGCGGCTCTCCCGTCGGCTGCGCGCGGAGAAGGCGGACGACGAGCTCAGCGACACGCAAACCTCCGCGCTCGCGTTCCTGGTGCGAGAAGGCTCGGGCACCATCGGCCAGCTGAGCGACCACGAACGCGTCAAGCCGCCGTCGATGAACCGCACCATCAACTGCCTCGAAGAAGCCGGGTACGTGCGTCGCACACCGGACGCCGACGACGGCCGCAAGGTGGTCGTCGTCCCGACCGATGACGGCCTCGCGCTCGTCGCGGAGACCAGGCGCCGCCGAGACGCCTGGCTGCACAAACGACTCAGCACCCTCACGAAGGAACAGAAGGCGACGCTGGCGGAGGCGGCGACCATCCTGCGTGAGCTGGCCGACTCGTGAGCGCGATGTTCCGCTCCCTCTCGGGAGTGAACTACCGCATCTGGGCCGGAGGGGCGATCGTCTCCAACGTCGGCACCTGGATGCAGCGCACGGCGCAGGACTGGATCGTCCTCACCCAGCTCACCCACAACAACGCCGCAGCGGTCGGCTTCGTGATGGCCCTCCAGTTCGGCCCGCAGCTGCTCCTGCTGCCGATCACCGGATGGGCGGCCGACCATCTCGACCGCCGCAAGCTGCTCATGGCCACGCAGGGCGCGATGGGCACGCTGGGCCTCGGGCTGGGCATCCTGACCGTCACGGGCGTCGTGCAGTTGTGGCACGTCTACGTGTTCGCGCTGCTCCTCGGCTGCGTCGCGGCCTTCGACGCCCCGGCCAGGCAGACCTTCGTCTCCGAGCTCGTCATCGGGCCGAACCTGTCGAACGCGGTCGCGCTCAACTCTGCGTCCTTCAACATGGCCCGCCTGATCGGTCCGGCGGTCGCCGGCCTGCTGGTGGCGGTGGTCGGGGCGGGCTGGGTGTTCCTGATCAACGCCGCGACCTTCGGCGCGGTGCTGCTGTCGCTGAAGTTCCTGCGCGTCGAGAAGCTGTACCGGTCGGAGCGGGCGAAGCGCCAGCGCGGCGGCCTCGTCGAGGGCTTCCGCTATGTGCGCCGCCGCCCGGACATCATGGTGATCCTGGTGATGGTGTTCCTGATCGGCACGTTCGGCCTCAACTTCCCGATCTTCATCTCGACGATGTCGGTCTCGGTCTTCCACGCGGGCGCAGGAGAGTACGGTCTGCTGTCGTCGATCATGGCGATCGGCTCGGTGGCGGGCGCTCTGATGGCCGCGCGCCGCGAGCGGCCCAGGGTCGCGCTGCTGTTCGCCGGGGCCGCGTTCTTCGGCTTCGGCTGCGCACTGGCCGCCGTGATGCCGAGCTTCTGGCTGTTCGCCCTCGCGCTGATCGTCATCGGCGTCTCGTCGCAGACCCTGATGACGACTGCGAACGGCACCGTCCAGATGACCACAGACCCGCAACTCCGCGGACGCGTGATGGCCATCTACATGGCGATCTTCATGGGCGGAACGCCCGTCGGCGCGCCGATCGTCGGCTGGGTCGCCGACACGTTCGGCCCGCGCTGGGCGATGGGGGTGGGCGCAGCCTCCGGATTCGCGGCGGCACTGGTCGGCGTGTTCTACCTGATCAAGTACCGCAGCCTCCGCTTGCGCTTCGCCGCCTGGCGCCCCCGGCTGACGATGTCGCCCCGCCAGGAGGCCGTCGAGGAACTGGCCGACACCGAGGCTACGGCTGCTCGCGCATCCTGATCGTCGCCGGGGTTCTCCACACCCCGGCGCGGTCGCCTCGCGAGATGCCAGTATCTGCGCCGCATCCCGGGCGTTTCGCGACAGTTACTGGCGTCTCGCGTGGTTGAATCGTTTCAGGGTAAGGAGAGCCGGGCTGAGAAGGAGCGCGAGGATGCGGGATGGACAAGAGGCCGCGGGCGGCGGGCGCGTCTGCTTCGTGCTGCGCGTGCGGGCGGAGCTGCTCGACGAGTACCGGAGGGCGCACGCGGCGGTGTGGCCGGAGATGCTGCGCGAGATCGAGGCGTCAGGGCGACGCAACTACTCGCTGTTCCTCGCGGACGACGGGATGCTCGTCGGCTACTACGAGGCCGACTCGCCCGAGGCGAGCACCGCCTACCTCGCCGCCTCCCCCATCGCCGCGCGCTGGGAGGCGACCATGGCCCCCTTCTTCGAGGCCATGACCGGCCGGGCGGACCAGCAGGCGGCCGTCCTCCCCGAGGTTTTCCACAGCACGTAGCCCACCCGGCCCAGCGAGCTGCCAGTATCTGCGCCGCATCCCGGGCGTTTCGCGACAGTTACTGGTGTCTCGCGAGCGCCGGCGTGTATTCGCGCGGCGGGTGGGTGTGCAGCACCAGGGCGCGCAGCGCCTCCAGGTCGCCGCCGACCAGGCCGTGCGCCCGCGCCTGCACCAGCACGTTGCCGATGGCGGTCGCCTCGACCGGCCCGGCGAGCACCGGCACCCCGCAGCGGTCCGCGACCAGCTGGCAGAGCAGCCGGTTCCGCGCCCCGCCACCCACGATGTGCACCGTGTCGACGGCACGACCGGACAGCTCCGCCGCCGTCCGCACAGCGGACGCGAACGCCTCGGCCAAGCTCTCCACGATGCTCCGCACGTACTCGACCGGCCCGCGCGGAGCAGCGACGCCGTGCTCAGCACACCACTCCGCGATCCGCGCCGGCATGTCCCCCGGCGCCAGGAACCGCCGGTCGTTCGCGTCGAACACCGCGACCGGCGCGGTCAGCGCCTCCGCCCGCTCCAGCAACTCCACCAGATCCACGGCCAGGCCGCTCGCCCGCCAGTTCCGGATGCACTCGCTCAGCAACCACAGGCCCATCACGTTGTGCAGGAACCTGACCCTGCCGTCCACACCGCCCTCGTTGGTGAAGTTCGCCGCGCGCGCCGCTTCCGACAGCACCGGCGAGGGCAGCTCGACGCCGACCAGTCCCCACGTGCCGCAGGAAATGTACGCCGCGTTCTCCGACCGCAGCGGCACGGCGACCACCGCGGACGCCGTGTCGTGCGACGCGACCGTCGTCACCACCGGCCCTGCGCCCGGGATGCGCAACTCACCGCGCACGCTCGGCAGCAGCCTGCCCACCGCGGTCCCCGCATCCACCACCGGCTGGAACAGCCCACGCGGCAGCTGCAGCGCGTCGATCAGCGCATCGTTCCACGCGCCGTCCGCGCCGAGCAGCCCGGTGGTGGAGGCGTTGGTGCGCTCCGCGACCCGTTCGCCGCTCAGCCAGTATGTGAGCAGATCCGGGATGAGCAGCATGGTGTCAGCCGTGTCGAGGCGGCCCGCCGCGCGGTCGACCGCGAGCTGGTACAGCGAGTTGAACGGCAGGTACTGCAACCCGTTCTGCTGGTAAAGGGAGGCAGCAGGCACGCGCGAATGCACAAGGTCACTCCCGGCCAGAGCCCGCTCGTCCCGGTAGTGGTACGGGATGCCTTGGAGCGCCCCGCCGCGCAGCAGCCCGTAGTCGACGGCCCACGCATCCACCCCGACGCTCAGGATGTCCGGCTCGGCGTGCAGCGCCTCCCCCAGCCCGTCGGAGACGTTGCGGTAGAGCTCGGCGATGTTCCAGTGCAGGCCGGGCCGGTGGCCCTCCCAGACGGTGACCGGCGTGTTCGGGAACCGTGCGGCCTCGGTCAGGTCGAGCGTGTCCGGCCCGACCCTCCCGATCATGACGCGCCCGCTGGTCGCGCCGAGGTCGACGGCCGCGACGGACCCGACCTCGGCCCGCACCCGCGACTCCGCCCCCGCCCCGGCCTCGCTCATCGCAGGAACGCCGCCGCGACGCCCGCATCCACCGGGATGTGCAGCCCGGTCGTGTGGTCCAGGTCGGACGAGCACAGCACGAACACCGCGTTCGCCACGTGCTCCGGCAGCACCTCCCGCTTGAGCAGGGTGCGCTGGGCGTAGTACTGGCCCAGCTCCTCCTCCGGCACGCCGTAGACGGCGGCGCGCTTGGCGCCCCAGCCTCCGGCGAAGATCCCAGAGCCGCGCACGACGCCGTCCGGGTTGATCCCGTTGACGCGCACGCCGTACTCGCCGAGCTCGGCCGCGAGCAGCCGCACCTGGTGCGCCTGGTCGGCCTTCGTCGCGCTGTATGCGATGTTGTTCGGCCCGGCGAAGATCGAGTTCTTCGACGAGATGTAGACGATGTCGCCGCCGAGTCTCTGGTCGATCAGCACCTTGGCGGCTGCCCGGGACACCAGGAACGAGCCCTTGGCCATCACGTCGTGCTGCAGGTCCCAGTCGGCCACGGTCGTCTCCAGCAGCGACTTCGACAGCGAGAGTCCGGCGTTGTTGACCACGAGGTCGAGCCCGCCGAACGCGAGCAGCGCCGCATCCACCGCCGACTGCACCGCGCGCTCGTCTGTCACGTTCGCCTGCACGCCCACGGCCACATCGAGGCCGCCGATCTCCGCGGCCGCCGCCTGCGCCTTCTCCAGGTCGAGGTCGGCGATCACGACGCACGCGCCCTCGGCCGCCAGCCTGGTCGCGATGGCCTTGCCGATTCCGGAGGCGGCGCCCGTCACGAGCGCGATGCGCCCGGCGAGCTGCTTGGGTTTCGGCATCCGCTGCAGCTTGGCCTCTTCGAGCGCCCAGTACTCGATCCGGAACTTCTCCGCCTCGTCGATCGGTGCGTAGGTCGAGAGCGCTTCGGCCCCGCGCATCACGTTGATCGCGTTGACGTAGAACTCGCCGGCCACCCGAGCCGTCTGCTTGTTCGCGCCGTAGCTGAACATCCCGACGCCGGGGATAAGCACGATCGCCGGATCCGCTCCGCGGATCGCGGGAGACTCGTCGGTCGCGTGCCGGTCGTAGTACGCCTGGTAGTCGGCCCGGTACTGCTCGTGCAGCGCGTCCAGGCGCGCCACCGACTCCTCGATGGAGGCGTCGGCCGGCAGGTCGAGCACCAGCGGCTTCACCTTGGTGCGCAGGAAGTGGTCAGGGCAGGAGGTGCCGAGCGCCGCCAACCGTGGATGCTCGGAGCGAGCCAGGAAGTCCAGCACCGTCTCCGAGTCGGTGAAGTGCCCGACCTGCACCCGGTCGGTGGAGGCCAGCGCACGCAGGTGCGGGGCGAGCGCCGCGGCCTTCGCACGCCGCTCCGCCTCGGGCAGCGCCTCGTAACTGTTCAGGACGGTTCCGAACGGCTCGTCCCGGCCATGCTCGGCGATGTACGCGGCGGCCGTCTCGATGATCCACAGCGAGTTGGCCTCCGCCTCATCGCTGGTGTCGCCCCACGCGGTGATGCCGTGGCCGCCCAGGATGCAGCCGACCGCCTCTGGGTTGGCTGCTTTGATCGCCGCGATGTCCAACCCGAGCTGGAAGCCCGGACGACGCCACGGCACCCACAGCACACGCCCGCCGAACGCCTCGGCGGTCAGCCGCTCGCCGTCGGCGGCCGTCGCGAACGCGATGCCGGAGTCCGGGTGCAGGTGGTCGACGTGCGCTGCATCCACCAGCCCGTGCATGGCCGTGTCGATCGACGGAGCCGCGCCGCCCTTGCCGTGCAGCGTGTAGTCGAACGCCGCGACCATCTCGTCCTCGCGCTCGACGCCCGGATACACATTCACCAGTGCGCGCAGCCGGTCCAGCCGCAGCACGGCCAGGCCCGCCTCGGTCAGCGTGCCGAGGTCGCCGCCGGAGCCCTTCACCCACAGCAGCTCCACCGGCTCACCCGTCACCGGGTCGGTCTCCGCGCCCTTCGCCGACGTGTTGCCGCCCGCGTAGTTGGTGTTCCGCGGATCGGCGCCGAGCCGGTTCGACCGGGCGATGAGTGCTTCTGCCGTCTCGCCGGCCATCAGGCGCCCCACCCTGCTTGCGTGCCGCCGACGCGGTCCGCCTCGATCTTCTCCTGGTAGCCGGAGGCCGCGTACGCCGCCATCGGGTCGCCGGGGAGCCCGCGGGACTCGCGCCACTCGGCGAGCGCCGGGCGCACATCCGTGTAGAACGCATCCATCAGGATCCCGTTGGCGCCGAGCACGTCGCCGGCGGCCTGGGCGACAGAGAGCGCCTCCCTGTCGATGAGCAGCGCGCGCGCCGTCATCTCCTGCACGTTCAGCACCGACCGGATCTGGCCGGGGATCTTCTTCTCGATGTTGTGGCACTGGTCGAGCATGAACGCCACCTCGGGGTTGTTCAGGCCGCCGCCGCGCACCACCTCTGCGATGATCCGGAACAGCTGGAACGGGTCGGCCGCTCCCACGATCAGGTCGTCATCCGCGTAGAACCGCGAGTTGAAGTCGAACGAGCCGAGCTTCCCCAGGCGCAGCAGCTGCGCCACGATGAACTCGATGTTCGTCCCCGGTGCGTGGTGACCGGTGTCGAGGCAGACGAACGCCTTGTCGCCGAGCGCCACCGTGTGCGCGTAGCTGGTTCCCCAGTCCGGCACGTCGGTGTGATAGAACGCCGGCTCGAAGAACTTGTACTCGAGCACCATCCGCTGGTCGTCGCCGAGCCGCGCGTAGATCGCGGCCAGCGACTCGGCGAGACGGTCCTGCCTGGCCCGGATGTCGTCCTGGCCGGGGTAGTTCGTGCCGTCTGCCAGCCAGATCTTCAGGTCGCGGCTGCCCGTCTCGTCCATCACGTCGATGCAGCGGAGGTGGTGGTCGATCGCCTTCTGCCTGATCGCCGGATCGCTGTGCGTCACAGAGCCGAGCTTGTAGTCGTCGTCCTGGAACGTGTTCGAGTTGACCGTTCCCAGACCCACCCCGTTGTCCTCGGCGTGCTTGCGCAGGTCGGAGAACGAGTCCACCACATCCCACGGGATGTGCAGGGCGACCGTCGGGGCGAGGCCGGTGTGCTTGTGCACCTGCGCCGCGTCCGAGATCTTCTCGAACGGGTCGCGCGGGGTGCCGGGCGACCCGAACACTTTGAAGCGCGTGCCCGAGTTGCCGAACGCCCAGGAGGGGAGCTCGATCGCCTGATCGGTGAGGTCCGCGGAGATGGCGGTGAGGTCAGTCATGGTGCCTGGTCATTTCTCTGATGCGACTGCCGCCTCGGCGAGCGCCGGTGCAGCGAAGGGAACGGTCGTGGAGACGGGGCCGCCGGTGAGCGCGCGGTCCTCCTGCCCCGGAAGGCGGAGCACGCCTTCGACCCCACTGGGGAGTTCGGCGTCGACGGTGAGCTGATCGCCGGTCAGCGTCCAGCGGACGGCGACCCGGCCGTGCGGAGTGTCCAGCGTCGTCTCCGCCTCGGTGATGCCGCCGCCCGGCTGCGGGGCGACGAGCACCTTCGCGTATCCGGGGGCGAGCGGGGCGACGCCGCCGACGACCCTGTGCATCCAGTCGGCGACCGCGCCGAGGGCGTAGTGGTTGAACGAGGTCATCTCGCCGGGGTTGATGGTGCCGTCCGGCAGCATCGAGTCCCAGCGCTCCCAGATCGTCGTGGCGCCCATGGTCACCGGGTAGAGCCAGGACGGGCACTCGCGTTCGAGCAGGAGCCGGTACGCCGCATCCAGGTGCCCGGTCTTCGTGAGCGCGTCGGTGATGAACGGCGTCCCGGCGAATCCGGTGGAGATGCGGTAGCCGGCCGCTGCGCTCAGCTCGGCCAGGCGTTCTCCGGCGACGACCTCGTCGGCGTCATCGAGCAGGCCGAACACGATGGCCAGCGCGTACACGGTGGTGCAGTCGCTCTTCACGATGCCGCCGTCGACGTACTCGCGGTTGAACGCAGCGCGCAGGTCGGAGGCGATCCGCTCGAACTCGGCGTGCTCGTCGGCGAGGCCGAGGAGTTCCGCCGTGTCGGCGACGATCCGTGCCGAGTGGTACGCGCACGCGGTGGCGACCACGCCCTTGTCGGCTTTGGCCTTGGCCGGGTCCTCCGGCGGGGCGTCCGGGTCGAGCCAGTCGCCGAACTGGAAGTTGCCGTCCCAGACCCCGGCGGGCGAGAGCAGGGACTTCACGCGGCGCACGTGGGTCGACATCGAGCCGAACTGGCGCTTCAGCACCTCCTGGTCGCCGTAGGCCTGGTACAGCGTCCACGGCACCCAGACCGCGGCGTCGCTCCAGATCGCCGTCGAGTCGACAGGCCCGAACTCGGTCGGGGTGTCGCGGTCGGCGTACTTGAGCACGTCCGGGATGACGAAGCCGACGATGCCGTCGTGGTGCTGCTGCTCCTGGTCGAGGTCGATCAGCCAGTCGGAGAGGAACGCATCCACGTCGAAGAGGAAGGCCGCGGTCGGCGCGAATGCGGCGATGTCGCCGGTCCAGCCGAGCCGCTCGTCGCGCTGCGGGCAGTCGGTCGGCACGTCGACGAAGTTGCCGCGCATCCCCCAGACCACGTTCTCGTGGAACTGGTTGAGCATCGGGTCGGAGGTGCGGAAGGTGCCGATGCGCTCCAGGTCGGAGCCGATCGCCACCGCGGTCAGGTGCTCCGGCTTCAACTCCCCCGGCCATCCGGTGACTTCGGCGTATCGGAAGCCGTGGAACGTGAAGGTCGGCTCGAAGACGTCGTCCCCGCCGCTCAGGATGAACCGGTCGGTCGCGAGCGCCGACCGCAGCGGGCGGGTGCCCAGCTCGCCGTGCTCCAGCACCTCCGCGTGCCGGAGGGTGACCTCGGCGCCGGACTCGCCGCGCACGGAGACCCGCACCCAGCCGACGAGGTTCTGCCCGAAGTCGACGAGCGTCTTGCCGGAGGGCGACGTGCTGATCTCCAGCACCGGCAGCTCGTTCCAGCGATGGACGCGCGGGCCGACGTACGGGGTCAGGATCGCAGTGTCGAAGTCCAGCGCGTGCACGCCGACCCAGCCGTCGTGGGTGAAGCCGGCGGAGAGCCAGGCGTCGTCGCGGCGGCGCGCGTCGATGGTCTCGCCGTCGTAGAGGTCGTTGGCGAGCACGGCGCTCGGTCCGGCGGTCCAGCCGCCGTCGGCGTCGGTCACGACGGTCTGCGTCGTGCCGTCCGCGAAGGTGAGCTCCAGCTGCGCGAAGGCGCCGAGCTCGTCACCGTAGAACGCCGAGCGGCCCGACCAGCCGAGACGACCGCGGTACCAGCCGTTGCCGAGCGCGAGACCGAGCACGCTCGTCTCGGCGACCAGCGCGGTCACGTCGTACGTGGCGTAGCGGAGGCGCCACTCGTAGCTGCTCCACCCGGGCGTCAGCAGGTCGTCGGAGACCGGGCTGCCGTTCAGCCACGCCTCCACCACGCCGAGAGCGCTGAGGGTGAGCGTCGCGGAGGTCACCGCGCCGTGGCCGCCGTCGATCCTGAACTCCCGGCGGAGCAGAGGCGCTCCGTCGAAGTCGGTGTCGGCGGCGATCATGCGAGCTTGCCAGTTCATTGAGGTTTCTCCTGTGCTTCGGTTCGTGGTCATGGTCGTGTCAGCCCTTGACGGCGCCGCTGGTGATGCCGGCGACGATCTGCCTGTTGAAGAAGATGTATGCGATGAGCGGAGGAATGGTGATGAGGAAGATGGCCATGAAGAGCAGGTTGTAGAAGCTCAGGTTCTGGCCGGAGAAGGTGTACAGCGCGAGCTGGACGGTCACGTTCTGGTCGCCGGGGAGGAAGTACAGCGGTCCGGCGAAGTCGTTGAAGACGAACACCGACTGCACCACGATCACCGTCACGACCACCGGCCGCAGCAGCGGGAGGACGACCTGGAAGAACAGCCGGATCGGCCCTGAACCGTCGAGCACCGCCGCCTCGTCGAGCTCTCTCGGGATGTTCCCGACGAACGCGCGGAACAGCAGGATGCAGAACGAGAGCCCGAAAGTCGCCTCGATCAGGATCATCCCCGGCATCGTCCCGAACAACTGCAGGCCCTGCAGCACCCAGATGGTGGGTACGACGGCCGGGGGCACGATCAGTCCCGCGAGGACGAAGAAGTTGACGACCGGACCCCACTTGCTCTTCTTGCGGGCGAGCACGTAGCCGGCCATCGCCGAGAGGACCACCATGATGGCGACCGAGCCGATCGTGAGCACGGCGCTGTTGATGATCGCGCGCCAGATCACGCCGTCGTTGGAGGTGAGCGTCTCCCAGAAGTTCTGGAAGAAGAGGAACTGCTGCGGCCAGGAGAAGGCGAGGTTCGACGCCTCGGCGGGCGACTTCGCCGCCTGCAGCAGCACGAAGATGAAGGGGACGAGGAAGACGACGATGGAGACGAGGATCGCGATGATCCCGGTGATCCAGGCTCTGGTGCGCGCGCGGCTCACAGCTCCACCTGCTTTCTGTTCAGGAAGTACGACAGCGGCACCATGATCACGGTGACGACGAGGAAGAGCACGACGTTGCCCGCTGTCGAGAGGCCGTAGAAGCCCGCCTGGTACTGCTTGTAGATGACGGAGGCGATCACGTCGCTGGTGAAGCCGGGCCCGCCTCCGGTGGTGGCCCAGATGATGTCGAAGGACCGCAGACCGCCGATCAGCGACAGGATGATGACCGTCGCCGTCGCCCCGCGGGTGAGCGGGATCGTGATCTGGCGGAGGATCTTCCAGTAGCCGGCGCCGTCGATCCTGGCCGCCTCGAAGTACTCGTTCGGGATGGCGACGATGCCGGCCATGAAGATCAGGGTCGCGATGCCGACGCCCTTCCAGATGTCGACGCCGGCGATCGAGTAGAGCGCGAGGTTCGGGTCGGTGAACCAGCCGGGCTGCGGGAGCCCGAAGAATCCGAGGACGGCGTTGACCATCCCGTGGAAGGGGTCGAGCAGCGACTTCCACATGATGCCGACGCCGATGGTGGAGAGCAGGACGGGGAAGAACACGACGGCCCGCAGGTAGCCGCGGCCGACGATCGGTCCGGTGAGCAGCAGCGCGAGGAAGAAGCCGATGATGACCTTGGCGCCCGAGGTGATGACCGCGTAGATCAGGGTGTGGATGAAGCTCGTGTACAGCTGCGGGTCGCGGAAGAACTGGACGAAGTTTTCGAAGCCGATGAACTGCGAGTCGAAGAGCGTCCAGCGCGTCAGCGAGAAGTAGAACGACGAGAACGTCGGGATGGCGAAGAACACGACATAGAGCGCGACTGCCGGGATGAAGAACCAGGTCGGGTAGAACGACTTGATCAGTCGCCGCTTGGTCTTCTGCGGCGGATGTATGTCCGTGATGATGTCGGCCGCTTGGATCGCGGTCGCCGGATTGGCCGTCGACATGTTTTACTCCTCGTCGAGTTCAAAGCGATGGTGCTGTGGTGCGGTGCGGGGCCGACGGCTGTGTGGCCATCGGCCCCGCAGTTCGACGCTGTCAGGTGCGTCGCTCGTGATCCAGGGCTACCAGCCCTTGAGCCCGAGCTGCTGCGCCTGCGCCTTCACGTCGTTGTCGTAGAGCGCGGCGCCCGCCTTGGCATCGGTGATGCCTGAGCCGACCTGGATCAGGATCTTCTCCAGGTTCGGTCCCTTGATCGGGGAGAGGAACTCGAGCGCCAGACCGGTCTGCTTGGCCTCCTGGTACTTCAGCTCGTCGGCAACCAGGGCCGGAGCGTCGGCGGGCAGCTTGCAGCTGCTGATCGCGAACGGGCCGGCGGGGACACCGGCGGAGTTCTGCGCGTCGCAGCCCTTGGGCGAGTTGATGAACGCCACGAGCTTCTTGGCCGAGGTGAGCTTGTCGCCCGTCGTCGACTTCGGGATGTACGCACCATTCGCCTCCCAGACGGTCGCCTGGGGCTCACCGGAGTCGGCCGGCATCGCGAAGTAGCCGATGTCGTTGACCTGGTCGGGGTTGCTCTGCACCACGTTGCTGATCACCGCGGTGATCATCGGGTACTGGGCCGCCTCGCCCGTCGCCAGCATCTTCAGCGCGTTCACGTTGGTCAGGGACGCGTAGTCCTTGTTCAGCAGGCCCTTGTCGAAGACTTCCTGCGTGTGCGTGAAGCCGGCGAGCGCGGGCGGGTTGACGTACTTGGCCTTGTTGTCGGTGTACTTCGTCGCCCACTCAGGGTCGGCCTTGGACACGTTGGCGAAGTCCGCGAGCACGAACAGCTGACTGGTCCAGGTGTCTCCGTAGGACTGCACGACGGGGACGATGCCCGCCGCCTTGATCTTCTCGCTGTTGCTGATGAACTCGGCCCACGTCTTCGGGACGGTCAGGCCGAGCTTCTCGTAGACCTTCTTGTTGTACATGATGCCGCCGTTGAAGGTGGTGCCCCACGGAGCGCCGTATGTCGCCTTCGTGGTGCTGACCGTCTTCTTGAAGTCCGGCGTCAGCTCCTTCACCCAGGCCTCGTCGGTGAGGGGCTGAAGTTGCGTGTCGGGGTTGAGGGCCTGGAACAGCGACCCGGAGTTGTAGAGGAAGACGTCGTCCATGGTGTGAGTGGACAGACGGGTCTTGATCAGGTTGTCGCCGTCCGTGCCCGCTGGACGCGTGTTGACCTTGACCTTGATCGACGGGTTTTCCTTCATGAAGCCGTCGGCGATCGCTTTCGCGAACTTGGTCGCCGCCGGGTCGTTTCCGCCGGCCATGAGGGTGATCGACGATCCGCCGCTTCCGCTTGAGGAGCAACCGACGAGCGTGATAGCGAGAACAGCCGCACTGGCGACGGTGGCGGCAATGCGAGTTGCCGTCCTTCGAGAGAACATGAATACCTCCTTGTATTGGCGTTGCAGGTCCCAGGGGTGCTTCCGGGTTCGCATTGAAACGCTTCATTTGAAGATAAGTGCGGTTCACCGGGGCGTCAATGACAACTTGTAACGATTCAGTAACGAGCATCCATTGGTTGTTTCATCCAGCATTCGCGCGGAAGTCCTGGAAGGACTATCGTTCAACGCATCGAGCACGAGTGCAGAAGGCGGTCTCTCCCGCGAGGTCACGCGAGTATTCGATTCAATGTCCTGTCATAGACTGCGATCGGGAGGGCGATCATGGTATCCGCGAGCGTCAAGGACGTGGCCGCGCTGGCCAAAGTGTCCATCGGCACGGTCTCGAACGTGCTGAATCGTCCGGAGATCGTGTCCCCGGAGACCGTCGAACGCGTCACTCTGGCGATGGAGAAGCTGTCGTACGTGCGCAACGAGGCCGCGCGCCAGCTCCGCGTCGGCCACAGCCACGCCCTCGGCCTCATCACTCTGAGCGGCGGCAACCCGTTCTTCACCGAGCTGACGACGGCCGCCGAAGACAGCGCAGCGGTGGCCGGTTACTCGGTCATCGCCGGCAACAGCGACGAGAAGAAGGAGCGGGAGTCCGGCTACCTCACCCTGTTCGAGGAACTGCGCGTCCGCGGCGTCCTCATCTCGCCGGTCGGCAACGTGGCTCCGAGGCTGCGCCGGATGCGCGAACGTGGCATCCCGTCCGTCCTGGTCGACCGGGTGAGCAAAGACCTCTCGCTCAGCTCCGTCTCGGTCGACGACGTCGCGGGCGGCGCCCTCGCCGTCAGGCATCTGATCGAGACCGGCAGACGGCGCATCGCGTTCGTCGGCGGGCCGCAGGAGATCCGCCAGGTGAGCGACCGCCTGCAGGGCGCGCGCCAGGCCGTCGCCGAGCATCCCGGCGTGACCATCGAGGCGGTCAGCATGCCGGCGCTCACCGTGCAAGAGGGCCGCCGCGCCGGGGAGGCGATCGTCAACCGCGCACCGGCCGACCGCCCGGACGCCGTCTTCGCCGCCAACGACCTGCTCGCCATCGGCCTCCTGCAGGCGCTGTTCATGCAGGGCAAGGTCGCCATCCCGGATGAGATCGCGCTCGTCGGCTACGACGACATCCTGTTCGCGAGCGCCTCCGTCGTCCCGCTCACCTCGATCCGTCAGCCGAGCCGCCTCATCGGCGAGACGGCCGTCGAGATCCTCCTCGAAGAGGCGGACGACGCCGACCTCGAGCCCCGGCAGATCCTGTACCAGCCGGAGCTGGTGGTGCGGGCCAGCAGCTCGCTCTGAGCCGGGTCCCCCCGCTCGCCTGCGCTCGGTTCGCGCCTAGCGGTGGTCCTTCCCGTTTGCAACCACTTTTATTGAAGCGATTCAAATATCGGTCGAACTGGGTTATGGTAAGCCCGCGAAGATGCATCGACCGAAAGGGACATCGTGGTCCGAACGCTCTCACCGGCAGCACTGAATGCATTCACTCACGCCGTAGGGTGCGTCGATGCTGCATCATGACCAGGCCGTCGAACGCTATCTCGCCCGCGAGCAGGATCGGCCAGGCGCTCTCGCCGTCGTGCTCACCGGATCGGTGGCGCGCGGAACGGAGCGCGCGGACTCGGACGTCGACCTCTATCTCGTGGTGACCGAGGATCGCTGGGCGCACGCATACGCGACCGAGCGCCTGATGTACACCGAGGACGACGGCATCGAATACGACGGCGGATACTTCGACGTCAAGCTCGCGACCCTCTCCTACCTCGACGACGCCGCCGCCCGCGGCGACGACCCTGTTCGCGACTCGTTCGCCGCCTCCCGGATCGTCTTCAGCCGCATCGACGACCTGGAGGCGCGGATCGCACGCATCCAGCCGGCCGACGACGAGTGGGACGCCAAGGTCGCAGCCTTCGTCGCTCAGGCGCGGCTGCACGGCGGATACTTCCTGAAGCAGGCGAGCGCGAGCGGCGACCAGCTGCTCTTACGGCACGCCTCCGTGCACCTGGCGACCTCGGCGGCGCGCGCCGTGCTCGCTGCCAACCGCGTGCTGTTCCCCGGCCCCAAATACCTGGCGAAACTGGTCGCCGGGCTGGATCACAAGCCAGAGGGCTTCGACGCGCTGCTGGCTGCGGTGGTCGGCGACCCCACCCCCGGGACCGCGGATGCGCTTCTCGCCTCCGTCGAAGCGTTCGCCGGGGACCTCCTCCCGCACGACCAGACCCTCTCGCGGTTCGTCCTCGACAACGAGCTCGCCTGGCGGTACCGCACGAAGACGCCCGAATACTCCTGACCCCCGGGTGCCCCGGGCACGACTCGTGGGAAACGTCGGGTCGGCCGCGCTGTGACCGCACCTTCCGCACGAGCTGACAGCACCACCGAGGATCGCGACGGCGCGATCGGAAAGCAGGCAGACGATGACCACCACCAGCAGCACCGCCGGCGAGCCCACTGCGCGGGACGACCGCGCGACCACCGCGTCGCCGCCGAGCGCCTTCGACGGCATCGGCTGGCACGCGCACTGGATCGGCGCCGAGGCGCCCGGCGAGCCCAGCACCGCCGCGTTCGGCGCAGACGGCCCCCGCGCGCCGTTCCACCGCACAGTGTTCCGCCGGACATTCGATCTCCGCGCCGCGCCCGCCACGGCACCGGCCAGGCTCACCGCCGACTCCCGCTACGTGCTCGTCGTGAACGGCGTGGAGGTGGGCCGCGGCCCCGCCCGCTCGCAGCCGCGACGGCAGCGGTTCGACGAATACGACCTCGCGACCTACCTCGTGCCAGGCGCGAACGCGATCGCCGTGCTCGTGACCTACTACGGCCAGCCGACGGCGTTCTGGCAGCCCGCCGCCGCCAACGGCGGGCTCGGCCTGGACGCTGTGCTGGCGTTCGAGGCCAGGACGGGCGACGGCCTCGACGCCGACTGGCTCGTGAGCGACGGCGACTGGCTCGTCAGCGACGGCGACTGGCGCGTCCACCGCTCGACCGCCTGGACCTCCCCCGAACTCGACGGCCTCGATGGCGTCCCCGTCGAACTGGTGGATGCGCGCGTGCTGCCGACCGGGTGGGGCACCCCCGGATTCGACGACGTCGACTGGCCGTCGGCGCAGCTTCGTCCCGCCGCGCACATCGGCGGCTTCGGCCGCACCCAGCCGCCGACCGATCCGTACGGGGCGCTCCTCCCCCGCGGCACGGCGCCCGTCGGCGGCGAAACCGTCGCGCCCGCCGAGCTGCGGGTGAGCGCACGGCTGGCGAGCGAGACACCGGCAGTGGATGCGCATCCGGTTGCCCGGGTCCGGTCCGCACTCGACGGCCACGACGTCTCCGCCGACTCCGTCGTCTCCCTGCCGGTGTCCGTCCCGGCGGGGGCAGTGCTCTCGCTGGACTTCGGCCGTGTCGTGGTCGGCACCGTGCACGTGCGGCTTCGCGCCGCATCCGGGACCGTCGTCGACCTGCTGTACCGCGAGCGCCGCCACCGCAACGACGAGCAGGAGAGCTTCTCCATCCCCAAGACCGGAGCGAGCTACACCGCCCGCGGCGAGGACGACGTGTTCGACGCCGTCGAGGTCAACGGGATGCGGTTCGTGCACCTGCTGGTGTCGGCGGACACCGTCATCGACGACTTCGAAGTGCGCGAGCGCCTGTACCCGCACGTCGGCGACGCGTTCTTCCGCTCAGACGATCCGGAGATCGACGCGCTGTACACAGCAGGCATCCGCACCGTGCAGGCCAACGCCCAGGATGCGTTCACCGACTGCCCCACCCGCGAGCAGCGCGCGTGGGTCGGAGACGGCGTGGTGCACCAGCTCGTGCACCTCACCACCAACGGCGACTGGCGGATGGCCCGCAACTACGTGGCGCTCGGCGACTCCCCCCGAGCGGACGGCATTCTGCCGATGAGCGTGGTGGGCGAGATCGAGTCGTCCGGCGGGTACACCATCCCGGACTGGTCGCTGCACTGGGTGCACGGCGTGCACAACCTCTACCGCTACCTCGGCGACGCCGACGAGATCCGCGCGCTCCTGCCGACAGTCGAGCGCATCCTGCGCTGGTACCTGCCGTATCTGGACGAGCACGGCACCATCGCCGACGTGCCGGAGTGGAACCTGGTGGACTGGTCGAGCGTGTTCGTGACCGGCCGCAGCAGCATCCTCACCTCGCTGTGGGCGCGTGGGCTGCGCGAGTTCGCGGAACTCAGCCGGTTCGTCGGCAACGAGGGCGCCGCACGGTGGGCTGACGACCTGCACGCACGGGCTGCGGCAGGGTTCGAGGACTTCTGGGACGCCTCCCGGGGCACGTACCGCGACCACATGGTCGACGGCGTCGCACTGCCCGCGGCCTCGCAGGCCGCGGGCGCGACGGCCATCGTGTCCGGTCTGGCACCGCAGTCCCGCTGGGGCGCCATCGTGGATGCGATCACCGACCCGGCCACGCTGGTGGTGCGTTCCTGGATCGGCAGCGACGACGGCTCCTACGACCAGCAGAAGATCGCCGACCAGATGCGCGGTGTGCAGCGCATCGATTGGGATGCGGACCGCGAGGTGGTGATCGCCGAACCGTTCTACAGCTACCTCGTGCACGACGCGGTCGCGCTGACGGGGCGCGCGGGCGACCTCGTGACGCTGATCCGGCGCTGGACGCCGTTCCTCACCGACGGCTACGACACGTTCGGCGAGTGCTGGGGCTGGGGGACCCCGGTGCACGGCTGGAGCAGCACACCCACCAAAGACCTGGTGCAGTACGTGCTCGGCGTGACCCCGGACACGCCCGGTTTCGCCACTGTGCGCGTCGCCCCGGCGCTCGGCTCGCTGCAGTCGGTCGAGGGCGCCGTCCCGACTCCGCACGGCTTGGTGCGCGTCGCCGTCGCCGACGGCACGGTCACGGTCTCCACGCCCGTCCCCGGCACCCTCGTCCATCCCGACGGGCGCGCCACCCCCCTCCCCGCCGGCCGCACCTCCCTCCCGCTCTAACCCGGCGCGGCCCCGTCCCGTCCCGTCCCCACACCACCAGCGTGAAGAACCCTGGGCTCGATGGCTGAGAATGTGGGGATGGGCGATCGGGACGAACTGGACGAGTGGGGCGAGCTGGGCGAGCGGGCGGAGGAGCTCGTGCGCACGGCGGCAGGCGAGCGGGTACTCGTGGGGATCGCAGGCAGCCCTGGGTCCGGTAAGACCACACTGGCGCGCGCGATCGTGGAGCACGTGAACAGACGGGCGGGCGGACATCCCGTCGCCGCGTACCTCCCGATGGACGGCTTCCATCTCGCCAACAGCACACTGGATGCACTGGGTCGCCACGACAGGAAGGGCGCCATCGACACGTTCGACGCCTGGGGCTTCGTCGCCCTCCTCGAACGCGTCGTCGCCGAACGCGACCACACGGTCTACGCCCCCGGTTTCGACCGCAGCGTCGATGAGCCCGTCGCCGGCAGCATCGCCATCGCTGCGGACACGCGACTGGTGGTGGTGGAGGGCAACTACCTGCTGGCGGACGCCGAGCCCTGGTCGCGCATCCGGTCGCTGCTGGCGGAGAGCTGGTTCGTCGAAACCCCCGAGCCCGTGCGCCTGGCGCGCCTGATCGACCGGCACACCCGCCACGGCCGCACCCCCGAGGCCGCCGAGGCGTGGGCGCGCGAGGTCGACGGCGCCAACGCGACGCTGATCGAGGCGACCAGGATGCGCGCCACCCGCCTCGTGGACGGCTCCCAGCCTGCGGCGTTTAGGCTCGGAGCATGACTGCCGCTGAAACCTACGACAAAGTGACCATGTTCGGCGCCGACTGGTGCCGCGACTGCATCCGCTCCAAGGCCCTCCTCGACCGCCTCGGCGCCGACTACGACTACATCGACCTCGTCGCGTCGCCCGAGAAGGCGGACGTCGCCCTCGCGATCAGCGGACGCACGAACATCCCGGTCGTCGTGTTCCCGGACGGCTCGCACCTCGTCGAGCCGACCGACCCCGAGCTCGAGGCCGCGCTCAACCGCTGAGCTTCGGACGGGAGGGCGGGCGTCACCCGGCGTCCGTCACCCGGCGCCCGTCACGCGGCGTCCGTCACCCGTCGAGCCGCCCGGGCGCCCCGTGCCCCGGGGCCACCAGCCGCGGCTTCCGCGCCGCGATCAGGTCGGCCGTCGCCAGCGCCTGCCCCTTGTCGCTGATCAGGAACCCCGGCATCTGCACGAGCTTCCCCTTCGACACGCGCACCGCGTCCCCGGCGAACACGACGCCGCGCCACTCCACCACCACGTGCCCCGGCGTGTGCCCCGGCGCCGGGATCGCGATCAGCCCAGGAACGATCTCGGTCTCCCCCGTCGCGGGGAGCTCGTGCAGGTCGCTCGGCACCTCGCTGTTCGCGTAGATGCGGCCCATGAGCCGCCGGGTGCGCGTCGGCGGCTGCGTCTCTCCGCGCAGGATGCCCGCATCCTGGGCGCCGATCCACACCCGCGCTCCGGTCTCCCGTTGCAGCGCGGCCGCAGATCCGGCGTGGTCGGGGTCGTAGTGCGTGAGGACGATGTCGGTCACGGGTGAGCGGTGCGCCTCCCGGAGTTCGGCGACCAGTTTCGCGGCGCCACCGGCACCCCCGGTGTCGATGACGACGGACACGTCGCCGGTGTCGACGAGGAAGGCGTTGCCCATGGTGGCGCGCTGCAGGCGGTAGACGCCGTCGGTGAGAAGCTGCATCTGCTTAGCTTCGCACCGCCGGCTGGGTCGCGCATCCATTCACAACCCAGCCTGCACAATGCCATCCAAACCTCCTGTTGGACAGCTGACTCCCACGGGCGGATGCTGGCAACTATGGAGTACACACACCTCGGCCGCTCCGGCCTGAACGTCTCTCGGCTCGCTCTCGGCACCATGAACTTCGGACCGCAGACCGCCGAAGAGGATTCATTCGCGATCATGGATGCCGCGCACGCGCACGGCATCAACTACTTCGACACCGCCAACGTCTACGGTCAGCACCGCGGCAGGGGCGCCACGGAGACCATCATCGGCGACTGGTTCGCGCAGGGCGACGGGCGGCGCGAACGCACCGTGCTCGCCACCAAGCTCTACGGCGAGATGGGCGACTGGCCCAACGACGGCAAGCTGTCGGCCCTCAACATCCGCCGGGCGCTCGACGCCAGCCTCACCCGCCTCAAGACCGACCACATCGACATCTACCAGTTCCACCACGTCGACAGGGACACCCCGTGGGACGAGATCTGGCAGGCCATGGAGGTCGCCGTCGCGCAGGGCAAGATCCTCTATGCGGGCTCCAGCAACTTCGCCGGCTGGCACATCGCCAGCGCACAGGCCGAGGCGCGCAAACGCAACTACACCGGCCTCGTCAGCGAGCAGTCGATCTACAACCTGCTCACCCGCCAGGTGGAGCTGGAGGTGCTGCCGGCCGCGCAGGCGAACGGCGTCGGCGTCATCGCCTGGTCCCCGCTGCACGGCGGGCTCCTCGGTGGGGTCCTCCGCAAGCAGAACGAAGGCAAGCGACGCCTGGAGGGCCGCGCGGCCGAGACGCTCGCCAAGCACCGGGATGCGGTGGAGGCGTACGAGGCGTTCGCCGACGAGCTCGGCCACGAGCCGGGCGACATCGCCCTCGCCTGGCTGCTCGCCCAGCCCGCGGTGACCGCCCCGATCATCGGGCCGCGCACCATGGAGCAACTGGATGCAGCCGTCCGGGCTCTCGACGTCACCCTCGACGACGCGGCGCTCGCGCGCCTCGACGAGATCTTCCCCGGCCACAAGACCGCCCCCGAAGACTACGCCTGGTGACCCTGACTCCCTCCCCCAGATAATCGAGTCGGGACTTGTGCACGCGACACGCCGGTGTCGACCGTGCATAAGTCCCGACTCGATTGCTTCGGTCAGGGAGTGCGGGCGGACGCGGGCGCGATGTTCGCGGTGAGGGCGGCGACGGTGGCGGCGCGCTCGGCGCGCGTGGCGAGGCGGCCCGGGACGCCGGGGCGCGTCTGCCACGGCAGCGGGCCGTCGGCGCGACGGTACTCGACGCCGAACGCGTCGAGGCGCGGCAGGTGCGTCTCCAGCCTGGAGGCGAAGGCGTCGTAGTCGCGCGGGCCGGCCGTCCACAGCGCCTCCGCGAGCGCGCACAGCCGCGGGAACGCGAAGTAGTCGAGCGTGCGCGGCGAGTCGATGAACTCGGTCCACAGGTTGGCCTGCCCGCCGAGCACGTGCGCCCGCTCGCTCTCGGTGAGCCCGTCCGGCACCGGGTCGAACCCGTACACGTCGCGCACCGTGATCACGACCACCACCGGGATGGGCTCATCCGGATGCTCGGACTGCCGGTAGTTCAGGTACACCGTCTCGTCCGGGCACAGCACCACATCGTGCCCGGCCCGCGCGGCGGCGACCGCTCCGGTCGACCCGCGCCACGACGCGACGGTCGCTCCGGAGGCGAGCCCGCCCTCCAGGATCTCGTCCCAGCCGAACAGCCGCCGTCCGCGCGCGGTCAGGTGGTCGTCGAGCCGCCGGATGAACCAGCTCTGCAGCTCGTCCTCCGTGCCGACGCCGAGTTCGCGCATCCGCTCCTGGGTGCGCGCGTCCGTCCTCCACTGGTCTTTGACGCACTCGTCGCCGCCGACGCCGATGAACTCGGACGGGAAGATGTCGAGCACTTCGTCGAGCACGTTCGTGAAGAACTCGACCGTGCTCTCCTCCGCGTTGAGCACGTTCGGGATGATCCCCCAGCGCGTTCCGACCTCCAGCGCCTCGCCGGTCACCCCGAGTTCCGGATACGCGGCTATGGCGGCCTGCACGTGCCCGGGCGACTCGATCTCCGGCACCACCGTGACCCCGCGCGCCGCGGCGTACGCGACGATCTCGCGCAGGTCGTCCTGCGTGTAGTAGCCGCCGTGCGGGCGGCCGTCGCCTGGTGCATCCGGCCCGTAGCCGACCTGCGACTCGTGCCGCCACGCGCCCACCTCGGTGAGCCGCGGATACCGGACGATCTGGATGCGCCAGCCCTGGTCGTCGGTGAGATGGAAGTGCAGCACGTTGAGCCTGTGCATCGCCATCAGGTCGATGAACCGCAGCACCTCGCGCGCCGGCAGGAAGTGCCTGGCCACGTCGAGCATCACCCCGCGCCACCGGAAGGCGGGCTCGTCGGCGACCTCGCAGGCGGGGGCCGCCCACCGCATCCCGTGCACGGCGGCGCGCCGGTAGACCTGCGGCGGCAGCAGTTGCCGGAACGCCTGGACGCCGTGGCCGACACCGGAGGCGCTGCCGCCGACGATCCGCACGCCGCCCTCCGCAACGCTCAGCCGGTATGCCTCGGCCGCGAGCGACGGGTCGACCGCCAGCGCGATGGTCCCGTCGACCCTGTCGTCCGGCTCCCCGAGCGGCAACCCGGTGGATGCGCTGAGCACCGACCGCAGGAGGGCGGCAGGCCCAGCGGTCGACGCGTCCGACAAGATGCGCGTGCCGGCGTCGAGCAGGAACTCCCCGTCTCGTTCCTCCACGCTGCGCGGCCGAGGAAGGAGTCGCCCCGCCGCCGTCACTCGGCGTGTCCGGCGTCGTTGGTGTGGCCGTTGCTGTTTCCGTGGCCGTTTCCGTTTCCGTTTCCGTTTCCGGTGCGGTGCCGTTCCGGAGGGAGCCGCTGGCTGCGCACGGCCTCGTACGTCAGGCGGAGCGATTCCGTCATCTGGTCGTAGAGCTGCTGGGCCACGCGGACGAACAGGAAGTCGACGAGCGCGAGCTGCGCGATCCTGCTGGACATCGCCCCCGAGCGGTAGAGGCTCTCCCGCGCCTGCGTGGTGAGGACGTAGTCGCTCTCCGCGGCGATCCGGGAGTCCGGGAAGTTGGTGATCGCGACCGTCGTGGCGCCCGCTGCGCGTGCCACGGCGAGGGCGTGATTGGTTTCGAGGGTCAGCCCGGAGTGCGAGATGCCGATCGCGACGTTGCCCGGCTTCTGCAGGGCCGCCGAGGCGAGGGCGAGGTGCGGGTCGACGGAGCAGAACGCCGTGACGCCGATGCGGGAGAGCTTCTGCTGGAGGTCCTGCGCCGTGAGGCTGCTCGATCCGGCGCCGTAGAGGTCGACGCGCGGGGCGGCCACGATGGCGGCGACCACGCTGTCGAGCGTGTCGACGTCGAGCTCTTTCGCTGTCGCCTCGATCGCCAGGGTCTCCTGGTACGCGATCTTCGCGACGACCTCCTGCACGGTGTCGTTCGGGTCGATCTCGCTCTCGGTGAGCTCGAACCGTTCGCGGGTGACCTGCTCGCGGCTCGTCGCCGACGCGAGGGCGAGACGGAACTCGCGGTAGCCGGTGAAGCCGAGGCCTTGGCAGAAGCGCGCGATCGTGGCCTGCGACGCGTCGCAGACGGCCGCGAGCTCGGTGATCGTGAGGTCGACGATGCGGGCGGGATCGTCCATGACGACCTTGGCGACCCGCGCCTCGGCAGCGCTCAGCTGCGGCAGCGCCTGCCGGACGGCGGAGAGCACGTCAGCCGACATGCGCCTGCCCGTCGGTGGCGGTCGGGCTCGCGGCGGTCGGGCTCGCGTCGGCCGGGCTCGCGTCGGCCGGGCTCGCGTCGGCCGGGCTCGCGTCACCGTGCGCGCCCCGCGCATCCGGTGCAGCAGCCAGCGCGTCGCGCAGCCGGCCGTGCTCGGCGAGCAGTCGCGTCGCCGTGGCGGCGTCGATGGTGGTCTCGCTCATGAGGATCGCCGCCTTAATCCAGCCGCCGGACGCGTCGAGCGCCGATGCCGCTGTGTCAGCGTCGACGCCCGTGGCCAGCATAACGGTCCGCTCGGACCTGGCTCGCAGCTTGGCATTGGTGGCACGCAGGTCGACCATCAGGTTGCCGTGCACCTTGCCGAGCTGCACCATCGCGATGGTGCTGATCATGTTGAGGACGAGCTTCTGGGCTGTGCCGGACTTGAGCCGGGTGGAGCCGGTGAGGATCTCCGGTCCGACGACGACCTCGATGCCGACCTCCGCGGCGGCGCCGAGCGCCGAGTCCGCGTTGCAGGCCAGACCAACGGTGAAAGCGCCCACCTGTCTCGCGTGGTCGATGGCGCCGAGCACATAGGGGGTGCGGCCGGACGCCGAGATGCCGACCACCGCATCCAGTGCCCCGAGGTGCAGGGCTTCGAGGGCGGCGCGACCGGCCTGCTCGTCGTCCTCCGCGTTCTCCACCGCCGTGTGGATGGCCTGCTCGCCGCCCGCGATGACGCCCACCACCAGCTCGGGTGAAGTGCCGAAGGTCGGCGGGATCTCGCTGGCGTCCAGGATGCCCATGCGCCCGGCCGTACCGGCGCCGACGTAGATGAGGCGGCCGCCGCGACGCATCCGCTCGGAGATGCCCTCGGTCGCCGCGGCGATGCTCGCGCTCTCGCGGGCGACGGCCGCGGGGACCTCGGCGTTGCTGGCGTTCATGGCGTCGATGAGTTGCGCGACCGACATGAGGTCGAGGTCGCGGTAGCGTTCGCCGACCGACTCGGTGGCGAGGGTTCCGAGGGTCTCACGGAGGTCGGCGATGGTCTGCGGCTCAGCCACGGAGGATCCTTTCTTCATAGGGCAGCGACCGATCGAGTGCGATCAGCGCCGCCCCGGCGAGCGGGTCGCCCTTCTGGACGGTCTCGCTCAGCCCGTGGGCGTCGAGCGCGGCCGTGACTCTGGCCGCGAAGTATGGGTGCGAGGCGAGGCCGCCTGCGACGCAGACCGTCGGCAGTCCGGCGGCCGCGCAGGTGTCGGCGAGCAGCCCCGCCGCTCGCTCGACGAGGTCGACGGCGACGGCGTCGCCCCCGGAGGCTCGCTCGATCACCGTCGGCGCGAACGAGCCGAGCTGCCGCGCGGGCGTTCCGGTTTCGGACACCCAGTGCGGCAGGGAGGCGACGGTGCCGGTGATCGCGGCGGCGTCGGAGAGGAGAGCGGTGTGCGGCCCCCGGGCGTCGTGCGCCCGGAGCGCCGCGAGCAGACCGTGGCGTCCGAGCCATTGGCCGCTGCCTTCGTCGCCGAGCCACGGGCCCCAGCCGTCGACCTGCTTCACCGCACCCGCCTCGTCGACGGCGAACACGACGGCGCCGGTCCCGGCGATCAGCATCGTGCCCGCCGACCCGGCGAACGCACCGGCGTGCGCCGCGAGCGCGTCGTTGATGATCGCTACGGGTCCGTCGAAGCGCTCACGGAGGAGCGCGACGAGTTCCTGCGCGACGCCGGGAGCGGCCTCGCTGCCCGCGGCGCCGACGCCGACCGCGGTCCCCGCCGGCAGAGCCTCCGGGAGCAGGCCGACCGCATCCAGGATGGCGCGGAGGGAGCGCTGCGCGCCGTCGGCCTCCGCCAGTCCGGGTGCGCCGGGTCCCGCGGCCTCGGCGGTCACCGCTCCCCCGGCGCTGAGGCGAACCCGGCAGCTCGTCTTGCCGAGATCGACGGCGAGAACGGGAGGAACAGGAGGGGCGAGAGGGGCGTGTGCTGCGTGCAGTGCATTCATGGTGTTGCTGCTTTCACACGGTCGCCGGCCAGACGCAGACCCGCGATCCCGGTCAGGCGACGGCCGAGCGTCGTGCCGGGGGTGATGGTGAACTGCCCGAGCACGCGGGCGCGTCCGGACGGTGTCCCTGGGAGGGCCGCGGGGATCCCGTGCCAGCTGAGGTATCCGACGAGCGCGAACAGCAGCGACTCCTTGTCGTCCGCCGCGATCCCCCACTCGTCACTCGTCGCCACCGAGATGCCGTGCAGCCCGAGCACGGCGGTCAGCGCGCGCAGCATCGCGGGATTGTGCACGCCGCCGCCCGAGACGATCACCCGAGACGGCGCGACCGGGGTGGCGGAGCGCACGGCGTCAGCCACCGTGCGCGCGGTGAAGACCGTGAGCGTCGCCACCAGATCCGGCAACGATGGATGCGCGCCGGCGGCCGCCACCGCACGGTCCACCACCCCGAGGTCGAACGTCTCGCGGCCGGTGCTCTTCGGCGGCGCAGCGACGAAGTACGGATGCGCGAGGAGCGCGGCGAGGATGCCTTCGTCGACGCGTCCGGCGCTCGCGAGCATCCCGTCGGTGTCGCGTGGCTCCCGCCCCTCGGTGGCACGGGAGACCACGCCGTCGATGAGCGCGTTGGCCGGGCCGCTGTCGAACGCGACGAGGCCGCCGCCGGGCGACACCACCTGCACGTTGGCGATGCCCCCGAGGTTCACCGTCGCGATCGGCCGCTCCTCCGCCTCTGCCGCTCCCGAGAGCCAGGCACGGTCGAACAGCCCCATCAGCGGGGCGCCCTCGCCCCCGGCCGCGATATCGGCGGAACGGACATTCGAGAGCACGGGGCGGCCGAGCGCCTCTGCGATCCAGGACGGCTCCCCGATCTGCAGGGTGCCGCGGGCGTGGCCGTCGGCCACCCAGTGGTAGAGGGTCTGGCCGTGCGACACGACGAGGTCGATGCCGCCAGGCACCTCGGCGGCGGCCTGTGCGGCGACAGCCGCGAACTCCTGCCCGGCGAGTGTGTCCAGCTCGCAGAACTCCGCGGGGGTCAGGCTCTCCCCTGCCACCGCGGCGAGCAGCCGCGGATGCAAGGCGGCCGACCACGGCACGGTGCGCGCGAGAAGCGGTCGCATACTCACGGCCGGGGTGTCCGTGTCATCGAGCGCGTCGATCTCCGCCACGGCGACGTCGATCCCGTCGGCACTGGTGCCGGACTGCAGCGAGAGGATCCTCATCGTGTCATCGCTCCGTTCCTGGCTCCGGCCACCAGCTCGGCGACCACCTCGGCCGTCAGGCGGCTCACGCCGTACGCGTCGACCGTCGGCAGGCTGAGCCGTTCCTGCGCCGGCAGCCCCGCGTTGACGACCACGCTTCCCGGCCGTGCGGCGGCGAGCATCCCGAGTGCTCGTCGCTGCGGCGAGCCGGGCTGCACGGCGTCGACCAGCGCGACGATGGTCCGTTCGGCGGGGATCCTCGCCAGCGCGTCGGACAGCACGCCGACCACGTCACGGCCACCCAGCGGCCCGGCGCCGAGCCGTACGCAGTCGGAGCGGGCGGCGAGCGCCGCGGTGAACGGGTCCGCCGTCGACGCCACGGCGATGCTCGCCCGGTCGCGGAGGTCGAGGACGGCGAGGTCGCGCCCGCCGAGGTCGACGTCACCGCTGATGACGATCGCCTCGCGCACAACGCCGGCGGCGTCGAACCCGGTCGCCGGGGCGGCGTCGAACGGGGTTTCCCGCTGCCGATCCCTCACCCAGTCCGAGAGCCCCGCCACGGCACGGGATGCGCGTTCCACCGCCGCGATCGGCAGCGAGCCGTCGTCGAGGGCGGCCAGCAGCGCATCCCGCACTTCGGCGTAGTCGGCTTCGTCGTCGGTCGCGCCCTTCTTCGGCCCCAGGTGCGACGGGTTGCCGATGCAGAGCAGGTCCGCGCCCGCTGCAATGGCGAGCACCGCTCCCCGCCCCGCGCCGTACTCGGCCCTGATGGCCGCCATGTCGAGAGCGTCCGTCACGATGGCGCCGCCGAAGCCGCGCTCGCGCAACGCACCCAGGATGCGCGGGTTGAGGGTGGCGGGAAGCTCGCCGAACGCGGGCAGCACGACGTGCGAGGTCATGACTGCGGCGACACCGGCGTCGATAGCCGCCTGGAACGGGGGCAGGTGCTCGGCCTCCACCACGGAGAGGTCGAGTTCGACGCGCGGCAGACCGTGGTGCGAGTCGACCGACGTGTCGCCGTGCCCGGGGTAGTGCTTCACGCAGGCCGCGACCGCCCTGCTCTGGATGCCCGTCACCGACGCGGCGACGTGCCGCGACACGAGTCCGGGCGTCGCGCCGAACGAGCGGACACCGATGACCGGGTTGCGCGGGTTCGTGTTCACGTCGGCGACCGGCGCGAGCACCACGTTGGCGCCGGAGGCGCGCACCCGGCGGCCGAGTTCGGCGCCGACGGCGCGCGTCACGTCCGCGTCGTCCAGACGGCCCAGCTGGGCGGCGCCGGGCAGCGTCGAGCCGTGCGCCGCTTCGAGGCGGGTGACCGTGCCACCCTCCTCGTCAACGCCGAGGAGGACACCGCCCCGCGCATCCAGAAGCTGCTGCGAAAGGGCGGGAAGCTGCGCTGCGTCGGACGCGTCGATGTTGTGCCCGAAGTACACGGCGCCCGCGAGGCCGCCGTCCAGCTCGCGCAGCAGCCAGTCCGGTGCGCTGGTCCCGAGGAATCCGGGCCAGAGCACGCCGGCGACCAGTGCGCGCACCGTGGGGTCGGTGCTGTGGTTCATCCCTTGACGGCTCCCGCCACGAGTCCGCTTGACAGCCTGCGCTGCACCAGGATGAAGAAGATCATCACCGGGATGGTGATGATGGTCGACGCCGCCATCACGTAGCCCCACTCGTTGGTGTGCTCGCCGAAGAACTGTTTGAGACCGATGGCGACCGTGTACTGGTCGGTCGCGCCGCCGAGCAGGGTCATCGCGAAGATGAACTCGTTCCAGGCGGTGATGAACGAGAACACGCTCGTCGCCACCAGTCCGGGCATGACCAGCGGGAGCATGACCGACCGGAACATCCGCCACCAGCTCGCGCCGTCGAGGTAGGCGGCCTCTTCCAGTTCGACGGGCACGGCGGCGACGAAGCCGCGGAGCATCCAGATGCCGAACGGGAGCGACAGCGCCACGTAGACGATCACGATGCCGAGCAGCTGGTTGAGCAGCCCGAGGTCGCGCACCTGCACGAACAGCGGGATGACCAGCGCCTCCAGCGGGACCATCTGCACGGTCAGCACCATGAACAGGATGGCGGTGCGGAACTTGAACTTGAACCGTGCGACCGCGACAGACGCGAGCAGTGCGACGGCGGCGGACAGGACGACGACCGCGACGGCGACGATGGCCGAGTTGCGCAGGAAGACGTCGAACCCGCCCTTGGTGAGCACGTAGACGAAGTTGTCGAAGGTGAACTCCTTGGGCACCAGCGACTGACCGCCGCTGGAGGCCTTCTTGTCGAAGGCGCTGGAGATCATCCAGTAGACCGGGAACAGGGTGAAGACGAGAAGCGCGGCGACCGCGATGGCCTTGCCGACGTTTCCGCGGATGGACCGGCTCACAGCTTCTCCTCCTTCAGCATGGTGCGGACGTAGACGATCGTGATGACGAGCAGCACCAGGGTCAGCAGCACAGCGATGGCCGAACCGAACCCGTACCTGTTCTGGCCGAACGACTCGACGTACGACCAGACGCCGAGGTTGAGCACCTGCCGGTTGGACCCGGAGCCTCCCGGCATCAGGTACACCTGCGCGAAGACCTTGAAGTCCCAGATCGTCGACAGGATGATCACCACCGCGAAGACCTGCTTCAGCGACGGGACGATGATCGAGAAGAAGCGGCGCACCGCTCCCGCCCCGTCCATCTCCGCCGCTTCGAGCATCTCCTTCGGCACCCCCAGGAGCCCGGCGAGCACAGTGATCGCGACGAACGGGAACCCGTGGTGGATGATGTTCAGCAGCACGATCCCGTAGAAGCTGACCGGGTTGGTGAACCAGTTGTACGACTCGTGCATCAGCCCGAGGCTTTTGAGCGTCTGGTTGACGATGCCGTTGTCGGCGTCGAAGATCCAGACCCAGACATACGTGCCGGTCACCGCGGGCATCGCCCAGGCGACCATGATGGCGCTGCCCACGATGGTGCGCCAGAACGGCCCCAGCGCGGCCATCAGCAGCGCGACGAGCGTGCCGAGGATGACCGTGCCGGAGACGGACAGGATGGCGAACACCACCGTGTTGGGCAGCGCCACGCTCCACAGCGTGGAGTTGCCGAAGATCTCGGCGTAGTTGGCGAACCCGATGAAGTTCGTCTTGCCGCTGACGATCTCGCGCAGGCCGTAGTCCTGCAGCGAGAAGATCACCACCCGGATGAGCGGCCAGAGCAGCAGCACCGCGAGCACGATCAGCGCGGGAGCCAGCAGCAGCCACGGCCGGCCGGCCACGAGGAACGGGCGCTTTCGGCGCCGCGGCGCCTCGCCGCCGGCCGGGCCCGTGCGGTGCACGGCCGGCGGCTGAGGACGAACGTCAACGGTCATCGGACTACTTGCCGTTCAGGATCTGGGTCATCTCCTTGGCAGCGTCGGTCGTCGCCTGGTCGACCGACTTCTGTCCGGAGAGGATGGACTGGATCATCGAGTTGGTGGTCTGCTTCGCCTGCACAGCGCCGAACTGCGGCGTGACGGGAACGGAGGCACCCCCATCCACCATCTGGGTGGCGAACGGCTTGACCAGCGGGTCGTCAGACTTCATGGCGTCCTTGACCAGCGAGTTGAGGCCGGAGAAGTATCCGGTCTGCGATGCCCACTCCTTGGCGAACGTTCCGGTGGTCATGAGCTTCACGAACGACCAGGCGAGATCCTTGTTCTTGGCCGTGTTGAAGATGCTCAGGTGCGATCCGCCGAGGACCGACGGGCTGATGCCGCCGTCTTTGCCGGGGATGGGGGTCGCGGCGATCTTGCCCTTGAGGTCAGGGGCCTTCTGCACGACGGTCGCCGGAGTCCACGAACCCTGGATGGCCATCGCGACCTTGCCCTGGTTGAAGTTGTCGAGCACGTCGGTCTCCTTCCAGGTGGTGGCGCCTGCGGTGGAGAAGCCGTGCTTGGTGGCGAGGTCCGTGTAGAACTGGATGCCCGCGCGGGAGTCGGCGCTGTCGAGGCCCGACTTCCAGGTCTTGCCGCTCTTGGTGGCGACCTCGCCGCCCGCGCCCCAGACCCACGGGTACACGCCGAACTCGGCGTTGCCGGGAACGGCGAACGGGATCATGTCCGGCTTGGCGGCCTTGATCTTCTCACCGGCGGCGACGATGTCGTCCCAGCTGGTCGGCGCCTTGAGTCCCAGCTCCTGGAACACGTCGGCGCGGTAGACGAGCGAGCGGACTCCGGCGTACCACGGCATCCCGTAGAGCTCGCCGTCGTAGGTGCCGGACTCCTTGAGCCCCTTGACCAGGTCGCTGTCGAGTCCGGCCTTCTTGACGTAGTCGCCGATCGGCGCCAGCGCACCTGCGTCGGCGAACTCGGCGGTCCACGTCGTGCCGGTCTCGGCCACATCCGGAGTGGTGTTGCCCGCGATGGACGTCACGAACCGGTCGTGCGCATCCGCCCACTGCACGAACTGCACATCGAGCTTGGCGCCGGTCTCCTTGGTGAACTCGTCACCGACCTTCTTGAAGAAGGCCGTCGAGTCGGGATTGGTGCCCTGCATGATCCACACGCTGAGCTTCTCGCCCTTCGCGTCGACCTTTCCTCCATCGCTGCTCGTCCCGCTGGAGCAGGCGGTGAGCCCGAGCGCAGCGATGGCGAGGATGGCGACGGAGAGATAGCGCTTCTTCATTGGTGCTGTCTCCTCTTCGAAACCGGTGATGTGGGCGAGCGCCCGGAATGCAATGGAAATAGTCTCCATGAATGCCGACAAACCTGCAAGTTGTTTCCAACGCAGGCGTGTAAAAGGTTTGTTACGGCCGGGGCGCGCTCGGCGCCCGGTCAGCCAGAGAACGGCGGCTAGGGCAGGGAGCGCTACGCGGCAGCGCCCATGGGCTGCAACTGCCGCAGGAACGCACCGGCCGCTGGGCTCGGCTCATCAGAGACCGCCACCGCGACATTCCACGCGGGGACATCCCCGCGCAGCTCCACCGCCTTCAACTGCTCCGGCCGCTTGCGCGCGAAACTCGCGGGCACGATGGCGACGCCGAGGTTGTAGCCGACGAGGTCGAGCAGTGGATGCACGTCGTTGACCTCCATCGCCGCCCGGTAGTCGAAGCCGGCCGCCGCGAACGCCCGCCGCGCGAGCGCCTGGGCGCCCCAGCCCTCCTGGAAACCGATCAGCGTCTCGCCGCGCAGGCTCTCCAACGGGATGCTCGACTCGGTCGCGAAGCGGTGCTCCGGGTGGCAGAGCACCAGCATCTGCTGCGTGCTCAGGCGCCGCAGCTGCACCCCGGCGGGCGTGTGACCGGTGTCGACCACCAGCGCGACGTCGACCCGGCCGCCGGCGACCGCATCCACCAGTTCGACAGAACCGGAGTACCGCAGCCGCACCTCGACCCCGGGGTTGGCGGTGCGGAACGACGCCAGCTCGGCCGGCAGGTCCACGGAGCCGAGGCACGGCTCCGCTCCGATGGTGAGCCGTCCGCGGACGAGGCCGCGGACGGCGGCGACAGCATTGCGGGCCGCCGCGGCGCTGGCGAGCGTGCGCACGGAGTCGGCGAGCAGTGCTTGTCCGGCCGTGGTCAGCTCGACCCTGCGCGTGCTGCGGATGAAGAGCGACGTGCCGAGCTCCTGCTCCAGCGACCGGATGGAGGCGGATAATCCGGACTGTGAGATCTGCAACAGCTCTGCCGCACGGGTGAAGTGTCGTTCTTCTGCCACGGTGACGAAGTGCTCGAGCTGCCGGAGTTCCATTCAGCAATCGTACGACTGAGTGGGGCACCGGTTGACCACCTCCACCGATGGTTGCCACGGCCCCACCCGACGGGATAGGAAGGACCCATGCTGACAGGCGGAACGATCGGACTACGGGCCCGGCACAAGGAAGACATCCCGATCCTGCTCGACGAGCTCTACAACGACGAGGTCAACGCCTCCCGCGCAGAGGGCAACGCCTGGCGGCCGATCGGTCCGGACTCGGATGACCGGCGCCTCCGTGCGGACGCGCCGCAGGAGGACGACGTCGTCCGGTTCTCCATCGTGGAGTTGGCCGGAGGGACGCTCATCGGTGCAGCGACGCTGTGGGGCATCGACACCCACAACCGGTTCGCGCACATCGGCTTGGGTCTGCTCCCCGGCGCGCGCGGCCGCGGCTACGGCACCGACGTGGTCGCGACGCTCGTCCACTACGGCTTCGTCGTGCTCGGTCTGCACCGCCTGCAGATCGAGACCCTCGCCGACAACCCGGCCATGCTGCGCGCCGCCGAGCGCAACGGCTTCGTCCGCGAAGGACAGACCCGCGCCTCCGCCTGGGTCATGGGCGAGTTCATCGACGAGGTCGTCCTCGGCCTCCTCGCAGCCGACTACCACCCCCGCTCCTAACCAGCGCCTCCTCTCTACGCGGGGATGCGCGTGCGGAGCTTGGCGATCGCGGCGCGAAACTCAGGGACGAGCGTGAGTGCGCCGGAACGCTCCGACGCTTCGAGCGCATCCACCTGGTCGGCGTCGGCGGCGGTGAACCAGGAGGCGACGGTCACGCCGTGGCCGGGCCGCGAGACGACCTCGATGCTGTCCCCGGCGCCGATGGTGCCCGCCTTCACGATGCCCAGGTATGCGCCGGGCAGCCCCGCCTCCGTGAAGCGCTTGACCCACTGCCGCTCGCCCATGCGCCGCTGGAACGTCGCGCACGGCTCCCGCGGGCAGGTGACCTCCACCACCAGCTCGTCGCCGATCCGCCACCGCTCGCCGATCTCGGCGCCGTTGACGTCGAGCCCCGCCGTGCGCAGGTTCTCGCCGAACAGGCCGGCCGGGATGTCGCGTCCGAGCGCGTCGGCCCAGAACTCCGCGTCCTCCTGGGCGTACGCGTACAGCGCCTTGCTGAGACCGCCGTGGTGCTTGCGGTCGGCCTGCACGTCTCCGTACAGTCCGTATGGTCGCACCCGCAACGGCTCGGACACCGGCCGCTTGTCGATCGCGGTCACCCCGACGCTCCCCGCGTCCGGGATCAGCTTCTCGACCCTGCACACCTCGAGCAACTCAGCCATGCGACCAGTCTGCATCACCGCACCCCGCGCATCATCTTCAGCACCCACGGGCTCATCAGTGCGAGCACGACACCGATCGCGATGGCGACCCCGCCGATGATCCCGAAGTAGATGCCCTCCGTTTCCGGCGCGTACAGCTTGGCGAGCTGCCCGGCCATCGCCGTTCCGAGCGAGACGGACAGGAAGTAGAGCGCCACCATCTGCGCGCCGAACGCGTGCGGCGCCAGCTTGGTGGAGGCGGACAGGCCGACGGGTGAGATCAGCAGCTCTGCGATGGTGAACACGAACAGGATGCCCACCACCGCCAGCAGCGGCGTGCTGTTCTCGCCTCCGCCCGCCCAGAACAGAAACAGCAGGAACGCCAGCCCCATGACCACCGTGCCCGCCGCGAACTTCAGCGGCGTGGACGGCTGCTTCGCTCCCCACTTCGTCCAGATCGCGGCGAAGACACCGGACAGGATGATGACGAAGATCGGGTTGATCGACTGCACCCAGGAGACCGGGAACTCCCAGCCGAACAGGTTGCGATCGAGCCGCTTGTCCGAGTAGATCGTGATGACCGTGAACTGCTGCTGGTAGAGCGACCAGAACGCCGCGTTGGTGATGAACAGCGGGATGAACGCCACGATCCTGCTGCGTTCGTCGGAGTTCAGCAGCTTCGACGACAGGATGACCGCGAAGTAGGCAATGGCCGCGACGATGACCAGCCCGATCACGATCAGTGCGAGGTTCTGCGCTGTGATCACCCCGGTGACGACCAGCACCACCGCCACGATCACGGCCACCACCGCGATGCCGATCACCAGCGGGCGACGGGATGCTGGCAGCGGGTTCGGGATCTCGTGCGACTCGGCCGGCAGGCGCTTGCGCCCGAACGAGTACTGGATCAGGCCGATCGCCATGCCGACCGCCGCCAGCGCGAAGCCCCAGTGGAAGCCCATCGTCGTCTGCAGCAGCCCGGTGAGCAACGGTCCGAAGAACGCGCCGAGATTGATGCCGAGGTAGAAGATCGAGAAGCCTGCGTCGCGGCGCGGGTCGTTCTCGGAGTAGAGAGTGCCGACGATGCGGGTCGCGTTCGCTTTCAACCCTCCACTGCCGAGCGCCACCAGCAGCAGACCGGCGATCACGCCGGAGACCCCCGGCAGCAGCGCCAGACAGATATGCCCGGCCATGATGACGACCGCACTCCAGAACAGCACGCGCTCCGACCCGAACATCCGGTCGGCCAGCCACGCGCCGAGGATCGTCGAGAGGTAGACCGCGCCTCCATAGGCCCCGACGACACCGGCAGCGGTGGCCTGGTCGATGCCGAGGCCACCCTCGGCCGCGGAGTAGTAGAGGTAGATGAGGAGGATGCCCTGCATCCCGTAGAACGAGAACCGCTCCCACATCTCCACGCCGAAGATGTTCGCGAGCGACCGCGGCTGCCCGAAGAACGTCTTGCCGCCGTCTCGCCGGTCAGGCGCCTGCGCCTGGGCGCTGGATTCGCCCTGTCTGCTCGGATCACTCATGGCGCCCATGCTCCCACTCGGGGACTCAGGGCGCGACGGAATTCGAGAAGCTGTGGATAACTCCGGTTTCTACCGCCCGGACAGCTCGTGCAGCACGGCCTCCAGCTGATCCACCGCCCAGTCCAGGTCGGCGGGGTCTACGACGATCGGCGGAGCCAACCGGATGGTCGACCCGTGCGTGTCCTTCGCCAGCAGCCCGCGCTCCATCAGCAGCTCGCACACCTCGCGTCCCGTCGCCAGCTCCGGGTCGATGTCGATCCCGGCCCAGAGCCCCGCGCCGCGCACGGCGAGTACGCCGTGCCCGATCAACCGGGTGAGCCCGGTGTGCAGCCGCGACCCGAGCAGGGCGGCGCGCTCCTGCGGCTCCCCCGTCGCGAGCATCGCGACGACGGCTCGCCCGACGGCGGCAGCGAGCGGGTTCCCGCCGAACGTCGACCCGTGCTCGCCGGGGTTCAGCACCCCGAGCACATCACGGTTGCCGACGACTGCGGAGACCGGCACGATACCGCCGCCGAGCGCCTTTCCCAGCAGGTAGAGGTCGGGTACCACTCCCACCAGGTCGCACGCGAACGTCGCACCCGTCCGGCCGAGGCCGGACTGGATCTCGTCCGCGATCAGCAGCACGCGTCTCTCGTCGCAGAGCGCGCGCAGTTCGGGAAGGAAGTCGGCCGGAGGCACGATGATGCCCGCCTCTCCCTGAATGGGTTCGACGAGCACGGCGACCGTGTTCTCGTCGACGGCGGCCGCGACGGCCGCGGCGTCGCCGTACGGGACCGTGCGGAAACCGGGGGTGTACGGACCGAAGCCGTCACGCGCATCCGGATCGTCGGAGAAGCTGATGATCGTGGTGGTGCGGCCGTGGAAGTTCCCGGCCATCACGATGATGTTGGCGAGCCCGTCCGGCACGCCCTTCACGCGGTACCCCCACGCGCGAGCCACCTTGATGCCGGACTCCACGGCCTCGGCGCCCGTGTTCATCGGCAGCACCAGGTCTTTTCCGGCGAGCGCCGCGAGCGCCTCCACGAACGGGCCGAGCTGGTCGTTGTGGAACGCCCTGCTGGTGAGCGTGATGCGGTCGAGCTGCGCGCGCGCCGCATCCAGCAGCACCGGGTTGGAGTGCCCGAAATTGACCGCAGAGTATGCGGCGAGGCAGTCGAGGTAGCGCCGGCCGTCCACGTCTGTGACCCAGGCTCCGTCCCCTTCGGCGACCACGACGGGCAGTGGATGGTAGTTGTGCGCCGCGTGCTCCTCCTCCCGCCCGATCGCCTCAGCCTGCCGCTTGGTGGGTGCGGCGGTGCGGGGGTGGATGCGGTGGGCGACGGTGTCCGTGCCTGTGCCGGTGACGGTGTCGGCCGTGTCGTTCGTCATGCGCTGTCCTTTCAGCGTCGCAGTTCGAGGGTGCAGCACTTGACCCCGCCGCCGCCGAGCAGCAGCTCGGACAGGTCGACGCCGATCGGGTTGTACCCGTGCTCGCGCAACTGCCTGGCGAAGTCGGCAGCCCTGGATGCGATCACCACGTTGAACCCGTCGGAGAACGAGTTGAGCCCGAGCACGGCTGCGTCCTCGTCGTTGACGACGATGGCGTCCGGATACCGTTCGGCGATGACCGCCCTGCTCGCGTCGTCGAACGCGGAGGGCAGGTAGGCGACGTGCTCCTGCCCCGGCGTCCCGTCGAGCACGGAGAGCGCCGTGTCCAGGTGGTAGAAGTTCGGGTCGACGAGCCGCAGCGAGACGACCTCCCTGCCGTACAGCTCGGCCAGTTCCGTGTGACTGGCGTCTGTGCTGCGGAATCCGGTGCCAGCGAGGATGGCGTCCCCGACGAGGAGGAAGTCCCCCTCGCCCTCGTTCACGTTCCGCGGCTCTGCGACGGCGAAGCCGTTGCTGCGGAACCAGTCCATGTATGCCGGGCCTTCCGGCTGTCGCTCCGGGTAGGTGAAACTCGCGCCGTACGCAACGTTGTCGATGACGAACCCGCCGTTCGCCGCATAGACCATGTCCGGCAACCCGTCCAGCGGGTCGATCAGGTGCACGTCGTAGCCGAGGTCGAGGTAGGTGCGGTAGAGCGAATCCCACTGCTGCACCGCCAGCGACGTGTCCGTGGGAAGTGCCGGATCCATCCACGGGTTGATCCGGTAGACGACCACGAAGTGCTCCGGCCTGCACATCAGCACCGACCGCCGCGTCGGGATGCGCGCCGGCCGCTCCGTGCGGGGTTCGGCGTCTTCGTGGGTGATCGACATGGGGATAGTGTCACACACGATTGTCGGCGAATGGATGCGTTGTCGCGCACGAAATCGCCATTCTGGCCGGTACAGGCGACGAATCATTGTGCCAGCCCGCGCCGAGAGCGAATCGTTACACACCCCGCGCAACGATTCCGCGTAATACCGGGCGACGACGCAATGATCCACCGTATGCTAGCGCTCGTGGACAACCTCGATCGCAGCATCCTCGACCTGCTCCGCCAGAATGCCCGCGCGGGGTACGGCGACATCGGCTCCGTGGTCGGCCTGTCCGCCTCGGCCGTCAAACGCCGCGTCGACCGGCTCGTATCCGACGGCGTCATCCGCGGTTTCACCATCCAGGTCGACCCCGCCATCGACGGGATGAGCACCGAGGCGTACGTCGAACTCTTCTGCCGCGGCACGGTCGCGCCCGATGAGCTGCTGCGCATCCTGTCCGCCGTTCCGGAGGTCGTGGACGCGGGAACGGTGACGGGCAGCGCCGACGCCATCGTGCACATCCGGTCGCGCGACATCCCGAGTCTGGAGGCCGCACTGGAGAAGGTGCGCCTCGCTCCGAACGTCGACCACACCCGGTCCGCGATCGTGCTCTCCCGGCTGATCAGCCGCGGCAACGCCTGACGCCGCGCTCCCGCTCCGCCGCGCTCCGCCCTGGCGGGTCCGCACGCGTCGCATTTCTTCAAGCCGCCCCCGCCGAACGCGCGCAGGATGGTGGCATGACTGAGACAGCAGAGGCGTCCATCCTCACCACAGCGGACCGCGACGCGGTCTGGCGCGCCCTCACCGACCCCGAGATCATCGCGCAGTACCTCTACGGCACGCGCGTCGAGTCGGACTGGCGGGTCGGCAGCCCCATCGTCTACCGCGGCGAGTGGGAGGGGAAACCGTACGAAGACCACGGGACCATCCTCGAATTCGTGCCCGGCGAGCGGCTGGTGAGCAGCTACTACAGCCCGTTGAGCGGCAAACCGGATGTGCCGGAGAGCTACCAGGACGTCGCTTACACACTCCGCCCGGAGGGGAGCGGTACGCGCGTCACCGTCACCCAGAGCGGGTGCGCCGACCGCGCGGAGGCCGACAGGATGAGCAGCAACTGGGCCACGACGCTGGAGGGGCTGCGCACCGCCGTCGAGGCCTGAAATTCCTGCGCGGCCTGCGAGGATCTACAGGAAACGCCCTGCCCGATCGAAGCCCATCCGAGCGCGACCACGGGAAACGGTGGCACGATGATGCCATGAAGCTGCTCGTTGTCGAAGACGATCCCGATATGGGAGGCCTCGTCGAACGCGGCCTCACCGCCGAAGGCTATGACGTGACCCTGGTCACCAACGGTGTCGACGCGCTCATCGCGCTACGCACCGACAGCTACTCGGCCGCCGCCATCGACGTGATGCTCCCAGGGATGAGCGGGTTCGAGCTGTGCCGCCACATCCGCGAGGCGGCGAACCCCATGCCCATCCTGCTGCTGACCGCGCGCGACGCCATCGAAGACAGGGTCCACGGACTCGACTCCGGCGCCGACGACTACCTCACCAAGCCGTTCGCGTTCGCCGAGCTGGCCGCGCGGATCCGTGCCCTGCTGCGCCGCGAACCGTCCGGGATGCGCCCCCAGGTCACGGTCGGGCGTCTCACGATCGACTCGCACGAGCACCGTGCCCTGGTGTCCGGGCACGAGATGCCGCTCAGCCGCCGCGAATTCACCCTGTTGCGCCTGTTCGCGACGAACCCGGACAAGACCCTCGCCCGCTCCGACATCCTGGAGACGGTGTGGGGCACCACCGAGAACATCGGGACGAACGTCATCGACCAGTACGTCTCCTACCTGCGCAAGAAGCTGGAGCTCGCCGGCGCCGGTCTCGCCATCGTGACAGAGCGAGGCCGCGGCTACCGGCTGGACGCCAAGAACGCCGAGGTCGCGACCTCGTGACGCGTGGCGCATGAGACACGGGATGCGCTCGATCGGCGTGACGGGACCGTGAACCGCCTCCGACGCCTGTCGATCACGGCCCGCATCACGATCGGGAGCCTGATCGTCGCGACCCTGTTCGGGCTGGTCGCGGTCGAGGTGGTTCGGTTCGGTGTCGCGTCGATCCTGCACAACGCCACCGTCACCCTGCTCGACAACGACGTGGCGGCGCCGGCCGCAGCGCTCGGAAACAACCCGTCCGGGCCGTTCGACCTGCCGGGCGGCGGGCAAGAGCTCGCGATCGTCGATTCGTCCGGCACGGTGCTCGCCTCCACGCTGCCCGGGTCTCTGGAGAACGACATCAGCCGCCTGCTCACCTTGGGCGACGACGCGACGAGCGTGACGGTCGGCGGTGACCAGTACCTCGTCCTGGTCCGCGCTGTCCCGACACCGAACGGCGTGATGCACGTGGTGGCTGCGCGCAACAACGAGACGACCGACCTCATCCTGGACCGCCTGACCGGCGCTCTCGCGTTCGGCGCCGTGCTGCTGGTGATCGGCTTCGGCGCCGCCTCGTGGCTGCTGACCCGTGCCGCACTGCGGCCGGTGAGCCGGATGCGCGAGCAGGCGGAGCGCATCGCCGACGTGCAATCCACCGGACTGCTGACCGTGAATCCCGCGCGCGACGAACTGGCGGAGCTGGCGGGGACCCTCAACGACCTCATCCGGAGGCTGCGGGCGTCGGCGGAGCGCGAACGGCAGATGGTGTCCGACGCGAGCCACGAGTTGCGCACGCCTCTCGCCGTCCTCCGCGGCCAGCTCGAGCTGGCCGAACTCGACGCGGGCGACGCCGACGCTCTCCTCGCTGCCATCCGGTCTTCTCACAGCACAGCCCTTCGCCTCGGCCAGCTCGCGAACAATCTGCTCGAACTGTCGCGCATTGAGGCCGGACCGTCGAGCGGGCTCACGGACTGGCGCACCCTCACGGACGAGCTGGCCGACGCGATCGACCGCGCCAGGCTCCTCGCCGCGAGCCCGGAGGAGGACACGCCGCCGATCTCGATCGACTTCGACTACAACCCCCGCAAAATGCCGTCCGGCGAGCGCCTGGTGGGGCTGTCGCCGACCGACTTCGGCCGCATCCTGGACAACCTCATCGGCAACGCGATCACGGCGATCGCGGCGGAAACCGACCCCCCAGAACTCCGGGATGCGACGGTCATCGCAGACCTCACCGCCACCGACGCCGAGGTCATTCTCACGGTGCAGGACTCCGGCCCCGGAATGCCGGACGAGTTCATCCCGGTGGCGCTCGACCGGTTCACCCGGGCGGACGGCGCACGCACAGCGCACTCCGGCGGCGGTCTCGGCTTGGCGATCGTCGGCGCCATCGCCGGGTCGGCGGGCGGTAGCGTGATCCTGGCGAATGCAGAGGGCGGTGGCCTTGTGGTCACCGTGGTCCTGCCGCTCGTCAGCAGCGCACCGACCGCAGGGAAGGCGGACCCGTCGTGAATGACTCCTCCAGCGTGTCAGGGGCGCCGGAATTGTTCGCCGGGGCGATCGACGCGTCGGCGACCACCCCGCCGTTCGAGCAGTTGAAGGCTCACATCCTCGCGGCGGTCGGGTCCGGGGACGCGCCTGTCGGTCTGCGTCTCCCGCCCGTGCGAGCGCTCGCGGACGCGCTCGGCCTCGCCCCCAACACGATTGCGCGCGCCTACCGCGAGCTGGAGCACGTCGGCGTCTTGGAGACTCGTGGCCGCGCAGGCACGTTCGTCGCCGCGACGGATGCGGCCCAGCGCGAGGCCGCCACCGCCGCCGCCGTGTTCGCCGACCGCGCAGCCGACCTGGGTCTCACCGTGGATGCGGCACTCACCCTGGCCCGCGCCGCCTTGGAGTCACGCCTCCGCGCCTGACGCGCGACGTCTGACGCCCACTCCCGCGCCCGCGCCGACCACGACGCCCGCGCCCGCGCCCGCGCCCGACTCAGTGTCCGCTGTGGTCCGAGTCCACCCCTGCGTCCGGCCCCTCGTCGAGCGTGTCGATCGCGGCCAGTTCCGTGGCGTCCAGTTCGAACCCGAAGACGTCGAGGTTCTCGGCCAGGCGCTGCGCGTTGCTCGATTTCGGGATCGCGACCAGCCCGTTCTGGAGGTGCCAGCGCAGCACCACCTGTCCGGCCGTCTTCTCGTGCTTCTCGGCGATCTCCGCGAGCACGGGCGAGCGCAGAAGGTCGCCACCCGCGCCGAGCGGGCTCCACGATTCGGTGACGATGCCGTGCTCGGTGTCGTACGCACGCTGTTCGCGGCGCTGGATCGCTGGGCTCAACTGGATCTGGTTCACCGCCGGGGTCACGCCCGTCTCGGCGATCAGCCTGTCGATGTGCGCCGGCTTGAAGTTGGAGACCCCGATCGCGCGCGCCTTGCCGGCGTCCCGCAGCCGGATGAACGTCTCCCAGGTGGACACGAATTCGTCGCGCGCCGGCAGCGGCCAGTGGATGAGCAGCAGGTCCACGTAGTCGAGCCCCAGCCGGGCGAGGGAGCTGTCCAGCCCGTCGACGGCGCGGTCGGCGCCCTGGTACGTGCCGTCGAGCTTGGTCGTGACGAACAGGTCTTCCCTATCCACCCCACTGCGCTTCACGCCGAGCCCGACGCCGACCTCGTTGCCGTATTTCACTGCCGTGTCGATGTGACGGTATCCGATGGCTACAGCCTCCACGATGGTCCGCTCGACCTGGTGGTCGTCGAGCGGCCAGGTGCCGAGGCCGAGCTGAGGAATGGAGGTACCGGAGTTGAGCGGAAGAGTCGGTACAGCGGTCGGTGCAGCTGCCGGTGTGGGTGTCGTCATAGTGTCAGGCTACGCGCCGCTCTCCGCTTCTCAGATGACTGTTTCGGAAAGCTGCGTCGGGTTCCCGAAACGGTGGTTGGTGATCGAGATCGCCTGCTCGTGCAGGAACGGCAGCACCTCGATACGCCCGGATGGCGTGACCTCGTTGGCGTAGACGGCCACATCGGGGGTGCCTCCGAGCGCCGCGGCCAGCGCTGTGGCTTCGCCCCCGATCAACCGGATGCGGTGCGGACGCGCCGCGTGCGACCGGATGCGCGACAGCCAGTGCGCGTCGGACTCCACCACGACCTCGATCTCCCGTTCGCGCAGCAGCTGGTGCATCGCCCGCGGCAGTTTGACCGCCGTGCTCACAGAGAACGGCGACTCCGCGACGGTTCCCGCCGCCATCAGGCGCAGCAGCTCCGGGAGCCCCGCCCCTTCGGACAGCCGGATGGTGACAGGCACCGGCCGGTAGCGGAACAGGTTCCGCTCGACGCCGATGCCGGAGACGTCTTTGACCGTGTGGAATTCGGTCGCCGCGGCGATGGCGTCGCTGAGCGCCGAGCGCCGCACCACGTCGAACGCCGCGTAGTCCATCGACGACTGCCCGGACTCGATGAGGTCGGACACCCGCTTGTCGAGCCCGCGGAGGTGCAGGCTGGCACTGGAGTTGCCCGAATCCGGCACCCACGAGCCGAGACCGATCAGGTAGTTGGGGCCTCCGGCCTTCGTCCCTGTGCCGACCGATGACCGCTTCCAGCCGCCGAACGGCTGCCGCTGCACGATCGCGCCGGTGATCCCCCTGTTGACGTAGAGGTTTCCGGCTTCGACCGTGTCGAGCCAGAGCGCCAGCTCCTCGGAGTCGAGCGAGTGCAGCCCGGCGGTGAGGCCGTACTCGATGGCGTTCTGGTAGCGGATGGCCTCGTCGAGGTTCTTCGCCGTCATGATCCCGAGCACGGGCCCGAAGAACTCGGTCAGGTGGAAGTATGACCCCGGCTGCACCCCGGCCCGGATGCCGGGCGACCAGAGTTTGCCTGTCGCATCCAGTTGTTTCGGCTTCACGAGCCATTCCTCGGACGCACCGAGCGTCGTGAGAGCGTGCAGCAGTTTGCCGGACGCTGGCTCGATGAGCGGCCCCATCTGGCTCGTCGGGTCGCTCGGGTATCCGACGCGCATGCTCGTGGCCGCATCGATCAACTGGTGGCGGAAGCGTTCGGAGCTCGCGACGGAGCCGACCAGGATGACCAGGCTGGCCGCCGAGCACTTCTGTCCAGCGTGCCCGAACGCGCTCTTCACGATGTCGGAGACGGCGAGGTCGTAGTCGGCGCTGGGCGTGACGATGATCGCGTTCTTGCCGCTCGTCTCGGCGAGCAGCGGGAGGTCCGGCCGCCAGGAGCGGAACAACTTGGCCGTCTCGTACGCTCCGGTGAGGATCACCCTGTCCACTCGCGGATCGGCGACGAGCCGCTGCCCGAGGTCGTTCTCCGCCACGTCGGCGAGCGCCAGCAATTCGCGCGGGATGCCGGCCTCCCAGAGCGCTTCGACCATCACGGCGCCGGATCGCTTGGCCTGCGGCGCCGGCTTGATGATGACACCGCTTCCCGCGGCGAGCGCGGACAGGACGGAGCCGGCCGGAATCGCGACGGGGAAGTTCCACGGAGGGGTGACGACCGTGACCCTCGACGGCACGAAGCGTGCGCCCTGCACCGCATCCAGTTCGCGCGCCCTGCTGGCGTAGTAGTGGGCGAAGTCGATGGCTTCGCTCACTTCGGGGTCTGCCTCTGCGATGGTCTTGCCCGTCTCGGACGCCATCACCTCGATGAGCCTGTCGCGGTTCGCCGCGAGGGCGATCCCTGCGCGGTCGAGGACGGCCGCGCGGTCGAAGCCGCTGCGCGCACCCCAGGCCTCACCGTTGATCCCGACGGTCTGGATGAGGTGGTCGAGCTGGTCCGCTCCGGTGACGGCTGCCGCCGCGATCGTGTCGGCCCCCAACTCGGACGTCGCCGACCTGGCGAGGATCTTGCGCCCCCAGGAGCGGTTCGCCGCCAGCGACGGGTCGGTGTCCGCTGCGTTGCGGAAGCCGCGCGTCACCTCGACCTCGACGGGCACCCCGGCGGCCGCCCCGGGCGCTGCTGCCGTTCCAGACGCCGGCCCAGCTCCAGCCGCAGCTCCAGACGCCGCCCCAGTTCCGGCCGCAGCGTCCTGCCTCAGAAGCCCATCCCCGCTCGACCCGCGTCGCAGCCCGAGCACCACGCTCGTCAGCCCATCGTCGGTCCCGGCGACGGGCTCCGGCGCCGACGGCCGGGTGAAGGCGTCTGCGCTCTCCTGGTCCCACTCCCGCGAACGGTCCTGCTGCCGGTTGGGCACCGGTGCGACGCCCCACGGCTGCTGGTCTGCGTCGAGGTCGGCGATCGAGGCGAGGAAGCGTTGCTTCTCCCGCTCGAACAGCGCGGGGTTCGAGTCGAGCTCGAACACAGCGGACATGAAGTTCTCCTGGCTCGCGTTCTCTTCGAGCCTGCGGATCAGGTAGGAGATCGCGACGTCGAATTCCGACGGGTTCACCACCGGCGTGTAGAGCAGTAGGCTGCCGACCGTCTTCTTGACCGCCTCCGCCTGCGCGGTCGCCATGCCGAGCAGCATCTCGAAGTCGATGCCGGCGGTGACCCCGCGCCGCGACGCGAGCAGCCACGCGTAAGCCACGTCGAACAGGTTGTGCCCGGCGACCCCGATCTTCACCGCGTCGGTGTGCTCCGGCGTGAGGGCCCAGTCGAGCACGCGCTTGTAGTTGGTGTCTGTGGCCTGCTTGCTGCCGTAGGTGGCGAGCGGCCAGTCGTGGATGGCTGCGTCGACGCGCTCCATCGCGAGGTTCGCTCCCTTGACCACGCGCACCTTGATGGGAGCCCCACCCGATATCCGCCGGGCGGTGGACCACTCGGTGAGGGTCTGCAGCGCATCCAGGGCGTCTGGCAGGTAGGCCTGCAGCACGATCCCGGCTTCGAGCTTCGCGAACTCCGGCTTGCTCAGGATGCCCGTGAAGACCGCCATCGTCAGGTTGAGGTCGCGGTACTCCTCCATGTCGAGGTTGATGAACTTCGGCTTCGGCGACGACGCCGCGAGCTGGTACAGCGGGGTGAGCCGCTCGATCACGCGCTCGACCGTCTCGTCGAACGCCCACATCGAGAGCTGCGACGCGATCGACGACACCTTGATCGAGACGTAGTCGACATCGTCGCGCGCGAGCAGCGCCCGCGTGCCTTCCAGCCGCCGAGCCGCCTCGTTCTCTCCGAGCACGGCCTCGCCGAGGAGGTTGAGGTTGAGCCTGGCTCCGTGCCCGTGCGGGTCGTTGGGCGTGCGCAGGTGGGCGATGGCCGGTCCGAGCTTCTCCGGCGTCGCATCCACGACGAGGTGGCCGACCATTCCGCGCAGCACCCTCCGCGCGATCGGGATGACGATCCACGGCAGCACCGGCCCGAAGACACCGCCGAGCCAGATGGCGAATCGCATGTACCAGGGCAGGAACGACGGGATGTTCTTGGCGACCCTCTGCAGGTTGTATCCCGCAACGAAGAGGTCTTGCGGACGCGCGACGCCGTCGACGAATCCCACTGCGAAGTCGAGCCCCTTCGGGTCTTTCAGCACACCGGCGAGACGCTCGGCCGCCGGATCTTGCTTCGGCGCGTCTCCGTCGGTCGTCGCGGAACTCTGGGCGAGCCAGGTGCGCACGAGTTCGACCGCTTCGTCCGCGATCTGCGAGGGGCGCGCCTCGGTGCCATCCGTGTGATTGACCATGTCCACGACTGTATTCCTCGCTGCTCGGGGGATCCCTGAGGTCGGCGGAAGTTGTGGAGAACCGACCCCTGTGGAAACAGTGTGAGGCCGCAGTACCATCAGGAAAAGCGAATGTTTTCGAACAGTATCGTTCAATAGACCCGAATGGATTCCCATGCTCGACGTGCGCAAACTCCGCCTCCTGCGAGAACTGCACGTGCGCGGCACCGTCACCGGCGTCGCGGAGGCGCTCTCGTACGCCCCCTCCTCAGTCTCCCAGCAGCTCTCGGCTCTGGAAAGGGAATCGGGCGTCGTGCTCCTGGAGAAGGTCGGCCGCCGCGTCCAGCTCACCGCACAGGCCCAGATCCTGGTGCGCCACACGGCCGACATCCTGGACCTCCTCGACCGCGCGGAGGCCGAACTCACCGCCTCCATCACCACCGTCGCCGGTGTCGTGCGCGTCGCCGTCTTCCAGTCCGCCGCGCACGCGATCATCCCGCGCGCCCTCACGACGCTCGCCGCCGAATACCCCGAGCTCCGCATCGAGGTCACCGAACGCGAACCGGAGCAGGGCCTGTTCGAGGTCTCCGCCCGCGACTTCGACCTGGTCATCGCCGAGCAGTATCCGGGGAGCACGCGCGGTCTCCGCGCCGACCTCGACCGCATCGAGCTGGCCTCCGACGCCATCCATCTGGCGAGCAGCGCCGATCCGGATGCGCGGGTCACCGCCACGAGCCTGGCCGGTGCGGCGTCCCTCCCGTGGGTGATGGAGCCGCAGGGAACGGCCGCGCGCACCTGGGCGGTGCAGCTCTGCCGGGCCGCGGGCTTCGAGCCGGACGTCCGCTACGAGACGGCCGACCTCATCGCGCACATCCGGCTGATCCGGTCCGGCAACGCCGTGGGCATCCTGCCCGACCTGGTCTGGGCGGGCGAGTCCCCGAGCGTTCGCCTGACCGACCTCCCTGGCGCACCACGCCGCACGGTGTTCACCTCGGCGAGACGCTCGTCGGCCGACCGTCCAGGCGTGGTGGCGTGCCGTGACGCGCTCGCACGAGCAGTCCCCGCCTGACCCGTGAGCGACCCGCGCATTGAAGCGGCATCCACGCTCCGAATAGGCTCAGACGCATGACCGCCACCCCAGCATCCACCCCCGCGTCAGAGCAGGCGTCAGAGCAGACGCCAGAGCAGGCGCCGACGCACGATGTCGTGATCGTCGGCGGTGGCCACAACGGGCTCACCGCCGCCGCTTATCTCGCGCGTGCCGGGAAGAGCGTCATTCTTCTCGAACGTCTCGAAGCAGTGGGCGGCGCCGCGGTCAGCGCCCAGGCCTTCTCCGGCGTCGACGCGTGGCTGTCCCGGTACTCCTATCTGGTCAGCCTGCTGCCGCAGCGCATCGTCGACGACCTCGGGTTGCGCATCCGATTGGCCCGCCGCCGGTACTCCTCATACACACCGGTCCCCGGCGACCCGGACGGCGCAGCGCTTCTCATCGACAACACGGACGCCGACGCCACCGCCTCCTCCTTCGCCCGCATCGGGGCGGCCGACGACGCCGCAGCGTTCCACGACTTCTACGACACGACCGGTTCCATCGCCGAAGCGCTCTGGCCGACGGTCACCGAACCGCTCCTGACCCGCAGCGAGGCCAAGTCGCTCGTCGGCGACGACGCGCTCTGGGACTCCGTCTTCGAGCGCCCCATCGGCGAACTCATCGAGTCCCGTCTCTCCACGGACCTCGTGCGCGGCGTGGTGGCGACGGATGCGCTGATCGGCACCTTCGCGAGCGTGTCCGACCCGTCACTCGCCCAGAACCGCTGCTTCCTCTATCACGTCATCGGCCAGGGCACCGGACAGTGGGACGTCCCCGTGGGCGGCATGGGAACGGTCACTGGCGAGCTCGCCAGAGCGGCCCGCGAGGCCGGCGCACGCATCGTGACGGACGCGGAGGTGACGTCGATCAGCCCCGACGGCACCGTCCGCTACGACAGGCACGGCCACGACCGCCGGGTGATCGGCCGCCACGTCCTGGTCAACGTCGCACCGAACGTGCTCGACGCGCTGCTCACCCAGGCACCCGAGATCGCAGCATCGCCAGAAGGCGAAGCGGCGCCGGCACCCCGCCCCCGCCCCCGCGCCGAGGGCGCCCAGGTCAAGGTCAACCTCCTCCTCTCGCGTCTCCCCCGGCTCCGCGACGAGACCGTCGACCCCGCAGCGGCCTTCGGCGGCACCTTCCACATCAACGAGACCTACACACAGCTGGAGGAGGCGTATGCCGGGGCGGTCCGCGGCGTCATGCCCGACCTCATCCCGTGCGAGATCTACTGTCACTCGCTCACCGATCCGAGCATCCTCGACCCGGAGCTCGCCGCCTCCGGAGCTCAGACCATCACCGTGTTCGGCCTGCACACCCCCGACCGCTGGCTCACCGACGACAACAACGACGCCACCAGGCAACGGCTCCAGGATGCGGTGCTCGCCTCCCTCAACTCGGTCCTGGCCGAACCCATCGAAAGTCTCCTGCTCACCGATGCGGACGGCAATCCCTGCATCGAGACGAAGACCACCAAAGACATCGAGCACGCGCTGAACATGCCGGGAGGCAACATCTTCCACGGCCCGCTCTCCTGGCCGTTCGCCGACGACGACGACCCGCTCGACACCGCGGCACGCCGGTGGGGCGTCGCCACCGAGCACCCGCGCATCCTGATGTGCGGCTCTGGCGCACGCCGCGGCGGCGCCGTCAGCGGGCTGGGCGGCCACAACGCCGCGATGGCGGTGCTGGAGGGCTGATCCGTGTGAGGACTCACACCGCATCCACTGCCGCAAACCCTGCAACGTGACTAGTGTGAGGGTTTAGCGGGAGGTGCACCATGATGCCGCAACCAACAGGTCGACTCGTACGCAAAGACGACGGGGTCTACGTGGTCCTGGACAGGATCTTCAAGTCTCCGATCGAACAGGTCTGGGCCTCGTTCACCCGATCTCCGCGTCTGGCCGAGTGGATCGGCGAGACCACCGGACTGGCGTCCACCGGAGCCGCCCGGTTCCGGATGAACGTGGACGGCGACGTCGGCGAGTGGGAGAACGTCACCATTCTGGAGTGTGAGGCGCCGCACCGGTTCGCGGTGGACATCGGCCCCTCCGACACGTCGCGCCGAATGTTCGTCCACCTCACCGAGTCGAGCGGTCACACCACGGTGACCTTCGGCCAGCGCCTCCGCTCACTGACTGAGGAAGCGGAGATCGGCGTCAGCTGGGACTACTACTTCGACCGTCTGATCGCTGCGCGTGCCGGCAAGGCGATGCCGAACTGGAACGACTACTACCCGGCGTTGCTCGAGCACTACGAGAACCTGTGCCGCGAACTCAACCAGGACATCAAGGCCGAGCACGCGACCCTGCACGCGGTCGAACGCGGGACAGGCACGACGGGCTGACGAGCTGCGGGCTGACGAGCGGACGGCTGACGAGCGGACGACCGCTCCCTCCCGCTCAGTGCCAGCGGTGATCCTGCAGCGTGATGCGCGGCCCCCGACGCTCGAACCGGTGCCCGCTGGCGAGGATGAGCCGGATGACGCGCTGACGGTGCCCCGCCCACGGTGCGAGCAGTTCGAGCATCCCATCGTCGTCGACCCGCTGCCCGGTGAGCGCTTCGCCAACGTAGTGCGCGAGGTGGTAGTCGCCGACACTGACGATGTCCGGATCGCCCGTCGTCCTTTGCAGGGTCTCCGCCGCCGTCCACGGACCGATCCCCGGGATGGTCTTCAGCGCGCGGGCCGCGTCCTCCCGCGTCTCAGCGCGGTCGACCGCGCGTTCGAGGGAGGCGGCGACGGCGAGCGCCGCCTGTGCTGTGCGAGCCCGTCCGGGATCGACGCCCGCGCGGTGCCAGTCCCACGACGGGACGCCGCGCCACTGGGCGACGCTCGGCACGACGCGCATCCCCTCCGGAGCAGGACCGGGGGCGACCTCGCCGAACCAGCGCAGCAACCGCGCCCACGACCGGTACGCCTCCAGACTCGTCACGCGCTGCTCGATCACGGCGGGCAGCAATGCCTCGATCAGCCGGTTGGTGCTGGAAAGCCGTAGCCCGTCGTTGCGGCGTCGGCTGTCGTGCAGCAGGGGCGTCGCGCTCACGTCGAGCCCGCCCCAGTCGTCGTCTCTGCCGAGAAGCGCGGGCACAGCGTCGATCGTCCACTCGGCGCCCGGCCCCCACGCCGTCGCCCGGATGCTCCCGTCTGCTGCCGGATACCGGATGCGCACGGTCGCCGCCCCCGCCGGCGTGCGGAACGTGCGCCACACCCCTCCCGCATCCCACCGGGTGGTCGGGTCGTGCGGGCCGCGGCCGAGCACGGAGAGCGTGCTCCGCACATCCACCGGGGAGGCTGGACGGTAGACCGTGTCGACCGCGCCACCGGCGGCGGCCGGCGCTGCGGGGAGGACGGTACTCATGCAGGGAATGCTACGTCAGGGCTCTGACGATATCGTCTGTGATTCCCACTGTCGGCGGTGTCCCATACATTCTCGTCATGGGAATCGAAACTAAGACCGACGCTGTCGCGCGCCTGCGCGACGCCATTGCAGGAACTGTCCACCTCCGGGGGAGGAGGGGCTCGCGGCTCTGGTCGCGGGCTTCAACCCGACGGTCGTCCACGATCCGGACATCGTGGTCGCCGTCACCGATGAGAACGACGTCGCCGAGGCCGTCCGCTTCGCGCGGCACACCGGCATCTCGGTGCGGGTGCTGGCAACCGGCCACGGGTCGGAAGTGCCGATCGTGGGCGGCATGATCATCGCAACGCAGGCGCTCGATGCCATCGCCATCGATCCGGATGCACAACTCGCCGTCCTCGGCGCCGGCGTGCGCTGGGCACCCGTCATCGAAGCGACCGCAGAGTACGGGCTCATGCCCGTCACCGGCTCGTCGACCAGCGTCGGGGCCGTCGGGTACACGCTCGGCGGCGGCCTCGGCCCTCTCGCGAGAAGCCACGGCTTCACGTCCGACTGGGTGCGCGCGTTCCGCGTCGTCACAGCGGAGGGCGAGCTGGTCACAGCCGACGCCGATACCAACCCCGATCTCTTCTGGGCGCTTCGCGGCGGCAAGGGCGGCCTCGGCGTCGTCACCGAGATGACCATCGAGCTCGTCGCCCTGCGCACCCTCTACGCCGGAAGCGTCTTCTTCGAGGGTGACGCCATCGCCGACGCGTTCCGCGCGTGGATCGACTGGTCGTCCGCGCTGCCCGAGGAGGCGACCACCTCGGTCGTCTTCCTACAGATCCCGGATATGGAAGGGCCACCGCCGCCGCTCCGAGGTCGCTCGCTCCTCAGCGTGCGCTTCGCCTTCCCCGGCGACGCGGAGGAAGGCGAACGCCTGTTCGCGCCGATGCGCGCCGCGGCGCCGGTGTATCTCGACCTCGTCGGCGAGATTCCCACCACAGCCGTCGCGACCATCCACAACGACCCGGAGGAGGGTGGCCCGAGTTGGATCAAGGGCCTCATGCTCGGCACGTTCGACCAGCAGGCTGGCGATGCGCTCTTCGCCGTCGCCGGTCCTGGCACGGACTCGCCATTCCTGGCATTGGAGATCCGCCAGCTCGGCGGCGCGACAGCCACCGACGTCCCAGGGGGATCAGCGGTCGGCGGACGCGACGGCCGATACACGGTGTCGACCATCGCGGCGAACCCGGCGACCTTCGCCGAGCTCGCCCCTGCTCGCGCCGCGGCCGTCGCGGAAGCGCTGGGCGACCGCGTCTCGAAGGTCACCAACGTCAACTGGTCCGGCGACCTCACCGACGCCACGACGTTCGAGCACACCTGGCCCCCGGCGATCTTCGACGGTCTGGCCGCGGCGCGCGCCACCTGGGACCCGGAGGGCGTCTTCGCGTTCGGCCCGGCCACAGTCCGCAGCTAGGAAGATTTGACTGCGCCGAGCGTCTGGTCGGTCACTCCGCCCAGACGCTCGGCGCGTCGGCCTTCGTCGACGGGAGCGCGGCGTCCGCACCCCACTTCACCAGCCACTCCGGCACCGTCACATCGGTGGGCGACGGGCCCACCGCCTCCAGCAGCTCTTCGATGGTCACGATGCCTCCGCCCCTCTTGAGGAAACGACCCCGGATGAACGCCTGCGTGTAGATCTCACCGTCCACCGTGAACCGCTGCTCCACATACACCGCCCGCTCATCGAACCCCAGGATGCGCGACTCGACCACGAACGGCTGCCACAGCTCCAGCGATTTCCGGAACGAGATCGTCTCCGACGCGACCACCGGATACCACCCGCGCTTCTTGAAGATCGCCCACACCCCGCTGCGGCTGAGCAGGTCGAACCGCCCGATGTCCGCGATGGACAGATACACGCCATTGTTCATGTGCTTCAGAATGTCGAGGTCGGTCGGCAGAACCCGGAACCGGGTTCGCGCGACATCCCAGTGCCCCAGCCGGGCGCCGAAGCGCGACAACAGGAAGTGAAGCATCGTCCGGAAGATCATGTGCACCCGGTCATGCTAGCCAGCCGCCAACGAACCTTCACTTCCGTTGTCGAGAGCCTCCAACCGACCGCGCGAGGCGTCGCGGCGAGTTGTGCGTTCCGGGAGGGTTGGGGGCGCGACGGCGCCACCCGACGCCGTATCTTCTGCGTCGCCTGATCCGCTACGGGCTTCAGAGCTTGCCGCGCGGCAGTCTCTGCGAGTTGCAACGTACCACGCGCGTCGAGGATGGCACGAAGGAGCGGGACGGGCGCAAGTGTCCATTCATATTAAGAATGTTGTCTGTATCAGTACCAGACATCACATCGGTCAGCGCGTGGACAACACATCTTTCCCCCACTAGGATCGACCTGAAAACGTTGCATGAACATCAATGTTTACGTCCTTAGCATCCCGCCCCTCGGGCGGGATGCTTTGTTTTACGGCACCGGCACCGGCACCGGCACCGGCGGAACTCTCTCCCGTTCGCGGCATCGGCCCAACCCGGATGCGGCGGAGCGTGTCGCCCGCTTCCGGTGGACGCTCAGCGGTCCAGCGGGACCTCGACGATACTGACACCCGCCGGGGGCGCCGACAGCGCCTGGTCGAGGTCGCCCTTCGTCCGCACGATGCGGTGTGCCCAGCCGTAGGCCTGCGCGAGCATCGCGACGTCGACACGCTGCGGCGTGTAGAGCACACGGTCGAACGCACCGGCCCCGGCGCTCGACGCCACCTCGAGCCCGTCGAAGATCGTGCCTCCGCCGTCGTTGCCGACGATCACTTGCAGGTGCGGTCGTCGCTCCCCTTCGCCGAACAGCAGCGAGCCGACGTCGTGCAGCAGCGCGATGTCCCCGAGCAGCACACGAGTGACCCCGGACGGCGACCCTGCGGCCTCCGCCGCAGCCTGGCTCTCCAGTGCGATGCCGATCGCCGTGGCGATCGTCCCGTCGATGCCGGCGAGCCCGCGGTTGGCGTGCACCCGCAGCTTCTTGCCTGAGACGATGCGGTCGGCGTCGCGCACCAGTCTGGATGCGCCGAACAGCAGCCGGTCGTGCGGCCAGGTGTACCGCCAGAGCGCTTCCGCGAGCAGCGGGCGGGTGATGGGGGCGCGGACGGCGGCGAGTTCCGCCCTGGCGAACGCGAGGGCGTCCGCCCGGTCGTACGAGCGCGCCTTGTCGACGTCCGGCGCGGTGGCGGCAGGGTCGGCCGCCTGCTCGGCGGCCTCGATGAGCCTGCGGCTGCCGAACACCCAACTGCCCACCCACGCACGCACTTCCGGCGACCGCAGGTCGATGGATGCGGGTGGCAGCACTCTGCCGACGACGCGTGCGCGATGCCCGGGGTTGTACGCCTGCACACCGCGCGGCGCGACGACGATCACCTCGACGTTCGCCCTGGTGAGCAACGCGGGCACTTCGCGGCTGAGCGTCGGATGCCCGAACACGACGGCGCGCTCGACGCGACCGCCGAACGTCTCCTCGCGGAGCAGCTCTCGGTACGCGACGACGAGGCTCGGCCCGAACCGGGATCCGCTCGACACCTCGGCCAGCAGCGGTGCTCCCGCCGCGCGGGCGAAGTCCTCCGCGTCTGCGCCGGCATCGGCCCCCGCGATCACGACGGTGCGGGGACCGTCTGCGAGTTCGATGGTCTCCCTGCCGAGCGCCTCCGGCCCTGCCGTCTCCGGCCGTTCGCCGGTCTCGACGCGCCCGAGCTCCGGCACAGCGACAGACAGCGGCTCACGGAAGGCGACGTTGAGGTGCACGGGCCCCGGATCGCCGGTGTCGGCGCCGACCGCTTCACGCACGGCGGCGAGCGCGATGGCGGCCGCCGCCTCCGGTTCGTCGTCGATGCCGATCGGCGCTGGGATGTCGCGGGTCGAACGCACGGCGACGTCGTAGAGGCCGTCCTGCTGTGTGGTCTGGTTGGCGCGGATGCCGCGCAGTTCGTCCGGACGGTCGGCGGTGAGGACGATCATCGGGACACCGGACTCGTGCGCTTCCAGAACGGCGGGGTGCAGGTTGGCCGTCGCCGTGCCGCTGGTGGTGATGACGACGGCCGGCGCACCGCCCTCGCGTGCGAGGCCGAGCGCGAGGAACCCGGCGACGCGTTCGTCGATGCGCACGTGCAGCCGGGCGGAGCCGGACCGTTCGAGTTCGGCGGCGACGAGGGCGAGGGCTTGCGAACGCGATCCTGGACTGACGATCAGGTCACGGACCCCTGCGCGGACGAACGCGGTGAGGAGTGCGATGGAGTAGTCGGTAGCTGGGTTTCCCGTGCGGGCGGGTTGTGCGGGGCGTTCACCCATCCCGGCGGCCGGTTTGGTCGTTGTCTGGTCCGTTGTCATCGAGGTCGGAGAGTTCTTTCTCCAGCTGCCGGATGCGCTCCTCCTGGTCGTGGTCGACGCGGAGGCGCTTGAGGAATTCGGGGTCGTCGTCCGGTGCGACTGTCCGGCGGCCCAGGCCGTTCTTGCGGCGACCTCGTCCGATGAGGAACCAGAGCACCCCGCCGATGACCGGGAACAGGATGATGATGAGAAGCCACACGGGCTTGGGAAGGCCACGCACTCGGGATCGGTCGAATAGGGCGCAGTCTGCCACGGAATAGATGTAGAAAACCGCGGCAGCGACGCCGAGGACTATCCAGAGGCGAACCATGGGTCAATCGTAACTCTCAGAGAGTGTCTCTAAGCTGGGAGGGTGAAACGCATTCCATCATGGGTCACATACACGGTGCTCCGGCTGCTGATGTTCGCGATCCCCCTCGCGATCCTGCTGGCGCTGCGCATCGACTGGTGGATCGCCGTCATCGCCGCCGCCCTCATCGGGCTCTGCCTGTCGTACATCTTCCTCAGCAAGCCGCGCAACGCGGTCTCGAAAGACCTCTACGACGCCACCCATCGTGACAAGCCGGCCACCACGGTCGACGACGACGCCGAGGACGCTGTGGTCGACGCCACCGAACGGCACGACACGGCGTCTTGAGCCCGTCGCGCTGCCGGTTCCATCGTGAACCGTCAGCGCCCCGCTAACCCTCGCCGGCCTCCGAGCGCAGCTGCGACGCAGAGCGCATACTCGGAGCAGAGTGCATACGCGACTCAGAGTGCGTACGCGGCTCCGAGCGCCAGGGCGACCAGCAGCCCGGTGAAGCTGGTGAGCTGCAAAGCCGTGACGAGTTCGCGCGGCGTCTTGGCGAACAGGGTGATCGCGCAGGCGGGCAGCGCTGCCAGGAGGGCGAACATCCCGAACCAGGCGATCGGGTACAGCAGCGCGATCACGGCCAGGATTGCGAACGGGACCAGCAGGAGCACGCAGAAGACGATCCGGGATGCGACGTTGCCGAGCAGCACCGCCAGGGTCCGCTTGCCCGCCTGCTTGTCCGGCTGGATGTCGCGGATGTTGTTGACCATGAGGACCGCGCACGCTATGAGCCCGGCGATCACCGCACCGAACCAGGCCTCCTGGTTGACGATCCCGGCGAGCATGTACGTGGTCCCGGCCGTCGCGACGAGCCCGAAGAAGACGAAGACGAACACCTCGCCGAGCCCGAAGTACCCGTACGGCCGCTTCCCTCCGGTGTAGAACCAGGCGGCGATGATGGCCGCCGCACCCACGAGGATGACCCACCAGTGCTGGGTCAGCAGCACGAGTGCGAGCCCGGCGAGGGCCCCGAGCGCGAAGAACACGAGGGCGACGGTGAGCACCCGTTTGGGAGCCGCCCGGCCCGACCCGGTCAGCCGGCTCGGCCCGACCCTGTACTGGTCGGTGCCTCGGATGCCGTCGGAGTAGTCGTTCGCGTAGTTGACGCCGATCTGCAGGAAAACCGCGACGGCGAGGCAGAGCAGCGCGCGCACCGGGTGCCAGATGCCGACGCCGTCCGCGACCTTGGCGGCGCCGACGCCGATGATGACGGGCGCGATGGCCAGCGGCAGCGTGCGCAGCCGCGCTCCGGCGATCCAGTCGGATGCGGTGGCCGGCTTGACCTTCACCTTGGCAGCCCCCGGCCGTCCGCTCTTGCCGCCGTTGCGGCGCTGAGCGGGCGTCATCCGTTGCATGCGTGGCTTGTTCTGACTCATCACAGAGCGAATCGTAACAACAACCGCTATGCCGTTTCGTCCGGTCGCCGCCCGCTCCCCGCACCGGAACCACCCGCACGGCCCTCGGCAACGGGATGCGCTCCCCCTTCGCCGACGGCAGCCGCCGCGATCTTCCGCGCCGCGACGCGATCCGGTTTGCCGCTGCTGAGGTGGGGCAACGCATCCACCTGCACGATCCTGGCGGGTGCAGCAGCCCGCCCGACCGCTTCGGCGACCCGCGCACGCATCTCGGCGAGCGCAGTCGCTGCGACGGCGCTCCCCCGTTCGACGACGACGATGGGCACCTGCCCCCACTCCGCATCGTCGCCCGCGACGACCACGGCTCCGCCGAAGCCGTCCAGCGCCCGCACAGCCCCTTCCACCGAGTCGAGCAGCACTTTCTCGCCGCCCGAGATGATGACGTTGTCCGCGCGCCCGAGCACGGTCACCACACCGTCGTCGACGGTGCCCAGATCGCCCGTCCGGTACCAGCGCTGCCCGTCGGCCTCATGGAACGCCTCGGCTGTCCTGTCCGGGTCGCCGAGATATCCCTCCGCAAGCGCCGGCCCTGCGATCTCGAGCATCCCGTCCACCGCCCGCACGATCGTCGGCCCGATCGGCCGCCCGTCGTACACGCACCCACCCGCCGTCTCGCTCGACCCGTAGGTGCTCAGGATGCGCGCCCCCGCCGCCAGCGCACGCTCCCGCAGTTCGTGTGTCAGCGCCTGCCCACCGACCAGGATGCCGTCGAACCTCCGCAGCGCTGCGCCCACCACCCGGTCGCCTGCTTCTGTCGCAGCGACCAGCCGCGCCAGTTGCACCGGCACCACGGAGACGAACCGCAGATCGTGCTCCAGCTGCCCGGCCAGCTCGGCGAACCGCGCAGGATCGAAATGCCCGTCCCCGTAAAGGACGGGCTCCGTCTCCGCCGCGATCGAGCGCACGAGCACCTGCGCCCCCGCCACATAGTGCGCAGGCAGAGCGAGCAGCCACTGCCCCTGTCCGCCCATCGCCCCCGCCGACGCGGCAGCGCTCGCCAGCAGCGCGTCCGCCGACAGCGCCACCCGCTTCGGCACTCCCGTCGACCCCGACGTCTCGATCACGAGCGCAACGTTCTGCCCCACCCGCTCGTCCGCGCCAGGCCACACTCCCGCACCCGCACCCGCAGCCGCAGCCGCAGCACCATCACCCGCAGCCGCAGCCGCAGCACCATCACCCGCACCCGCACCGCCCGCACCACGGTCCCGAGGCACCACTGAGGGCCCACCCCCGCCGAGCGCCTCCCGCAGTGCTTCGAACACCTCCATCGGCCGCGACGATTCGACCACCCGCAGCGCTCGCGTCACATCACCCTCCGCGCTCGCACGATCCCGCTCAGAACTGCCACGGGAACGGCGACCAGTCCGGCTCCCGCTTCTCCAGGAACGAATCGCGGCCCTCGACCGCCTCGTCCGTTCCATACGCGAGCCGCGTCGCCTCGCCGGCGAAGACCTGCTGCCCCACCAGCCCATCGTCCACCGCGTTGAACGCGAACTTGAGCATCCTGATGGCCGTCGGCGACTTGGTCAGGATCTCGTTGGCCCAGTCCAGTGCCGTGCTCTCCAGCTCTGCGTGCGGCACCACCGCATTCACGGCACCCATCTCGTAGGCACGCTGCGCGGAGTACTCCCTCGCCAGGAAGAAGACCTCGCGCGCGTTCTTCTGACCGATCTGCCTGGCGAAGTACGCGCTCCCGTATCCGGCGTCGAACGACCCGACGTCCGCATCCGTCTGCTTGAACCGCCCGTGCTCGGCGCTCGCGATCGTCAGGTCGCAGACCACGTGCAGGGAGTGACCGCCCCCGGCCGCCCATCCCGGAACCACGGCGATCACCACCTTCGGCATGAACCGGATGAGCCGCTGCACTTCGAGGATGTGCAGCCGTCCGCTGCGCGCCGCGTCGATACCGGTGGCCGTCTCACCGTCCGCATACTTGTAGCCGTCGCGCCCGCGGATGCGCTGGTCGCCTCCCGAGCAGAAAGCCCACCCGCCGTCTTTCGGACTCGGACCGTTGCCCGTCAGCAGCACGACCCCGATCCGCGGATTGGCCCGCGCATCTTCCAGCGCCGCATAGAGTTCGTCGACCGTGCGCGGCCGGAACGCATTGCGCACCTCCGGCCGGTTGAACGCCACGCGCGCAACCCGGCCGTCGACATCGTGGTGGTAGGTGATGTCGGTCAGCCCGCCGAAACCGGCGACCTCATTCCACGCGCTCTCGTCGAAGATCTCTGAAACTGCTTGTGCCATACCCCCAGCCTACGGTTCACCGTTGCGGTGCGGACCGGTCGTGCCAGACTTGTGGAATGTTGCCCGAGCTCGCCGACCTGTTGACAAGTGCACGCGTCGTCGCGCTGCCGATGACATCCCGATTCCGTGGGATCACCGTCCGCGAGGCGGTGCTGTTCGAGGGTCCGGAAGGCTGGACGGAGTTCTCCCCGTTCGTCGAATACGACGACCGAGAGTCCGCCCACTGGCTGCACGCCGCGATCGACTTCGGCTGGCACGCCGCACCGACTCCCCTCCGCGACCGGATCCCGGTCAACGCGACCGTGCCGGCAGTCCCCGCCGATCAGGTCGCCGCGATCCTCGCCCGCTATCCCGGTGCGCGCACGGCGAAGGTCAAGGTCGCCGAACCCGGCCAGGCCCTCGCGGACGACATCGACCGGGTCCGCGCTGTGCGCGAGCACCTCGGCCCGGAGGGCCGGATCCGCCTCGACGCGAACACGCTCTGGAACGTCGACGAAGCCGAGCACGCCATCCACGCTCTCGCCCCGTTCGACCTCGAATACGTCGAGCAGCCCTGCGCGACCGTCGAAGAGCTCGTCGAGATCCGCCGCCGCACCGCATACATGGATGTGCCGATCGCCGCCGACGAGAGCGTGCGCAAGGCGTCCGATCCACTCGCCGTCGCGCGCGCGGGCGCCGCCGATCTGCTGGTCGTCAAAGCCCAGCCGCTCGGCGGCATCCATTCGGCGCTTCGCATCGTCGCGGAGGCCGGGCTGCCGGTCGTCGTGTCCAGCGCGATCGAGACTTCGGTGGGCATCGCCATGGGAGCGCACCTCGCAGCGGCTGTGCCGAGCCTGGAATTCGATTGCGGGCTCGGGACAGCGGCGATGTTCGTCGACGACGTCACCGACGAACCGCTTCTCCCGGTGGGCGGAAGCATCCCCGTCATCCGGCCGTCCGTGTCCGGTGCCAGGCTCGACACGCTCGCCGCCGACGACGAGCGCCGCGACTGGTGGCTCGACAGGGTGCGCCGCTGCTACCGCGTCGTGGAGCGGGCGACCGCTCTCTAAGCGCTCACCCTCCGGCTGTTCAGGTGTACAGCCGCTCCGGAACCTCGAGCCCGTAGATCGCCCGCCCGGACGCCCAGATCACAGCACACGCGGCGCGCAGCAGATCGAGTTCGTCGTCACCGTCGCTCAGGATGCGCACATCGTTGCCGTCGATCGACACGGAGGCGTTCCCGACGGTGGCCGTGCGCCCGTCCTTGCTGAAGTCGGTCACCGGATACGGCTCGCTCAGCCCGCGCAGATCCTTCAAAATGTAGGTCGGACGCGAATTCGCTTCGGCCGCGATGAGTTGCTTGGCAGTGTCGATGCCGGTCAGCACGAGCACCGAGTCGATCTCGGCCCGGTTCGCGCCGAGGATGTCCGTGTCGAGCCGGTCGCCGATGAACAGCGCCTTCGACGAACCGAATCGGGTGACCGCCTCCTCGAAGATGGCGACCTCCGGCTTGCCGGCGACGATGGGCAGTCGCCCGGCCGCTGTGTGCACAGCAGACACGAGCGTCCCGTTGCCCGGGGCGATCCCCCGCGCCACCGGGATGGTCCAGTCGGTGTTCGTCGCGACCCACGGCCGCTCCTCGTCCGTCCGGCCCTGCAGCGCGAACGCCGCTTCGGCGAGCTGCGTCCAGCCGATCTCGGGGGCGAAGCCCTGGATCACGGCCGCCGGGTCGTCGTCGGCCGAACGCGTGACCGCGAACCCGCCCTTCTGCACCTCGTCGACCAGGCCGTCACCGCCGATGACCAGGATGGTCGCCCCGGCCGGCACGTGCTGTGCGAGCAACCGGACCGCCGCCTGTGGCGAGGTCACCACGTCGCTTGGCTGCACATGCAGTCCAAGCTCGGAGAGGTGCGAAGCGACGGAGGCGTCGGTCCTGGACGCGTTGTTCGTGATGTAACCGACTCGCACGGTTTCAGCGACCTGATTGAGACTCTCGACCGCATACGGGATCGCGTCAGCGCCCTTGTACACGACCCCGTCGAGGTCAGCCAGCACCAGATCGACTCCATCGAGCGGGGTCACGGTCTTAGCGCTCCGGCGAAACAGGGCCATCGGTCGAGTCATCCTCCGCGTCGTCCTCATCGTCAGTTACAGCGGTGGCGGCGTCAGCCTCGGCCGCGTCGGTCGCAGCGGTGACGGCCTCGTCGACACTCTCCGCCTCGTCGCCGTCCAGCTCCTCATCGCCGTCGATGTCCTCGTCCTCATCCAGCTCGATGTCGTCCTCGAGCTCGATGTCGTCTTCCAGCTCGAGCACGGTCTCGGCATCCTCCTCAACGGATCCTGCGTCGCCGATCGCGATGCTGTCCTCCCCGTCGATGTCGAACTCGTATTCGTACTCTTCCTCGATCACGTCGACCGTCTCGTGCTCGTCCAGCGACAGGGATTCGCCGATGGCTTCCTCTGCCCGGGTGGCGCGCTCGCGCCACGCCTCGGAGTCTTCGGCGCGTCCGAGTTCGCCGAGCACGTCGGCGTACGCGTGGAACAGGTCCGGGCTCCAGCTGAAGGCCCTGTTCGGGTCGAGCTGAGGAATTTCCAGCTCGGCCAGCGCGGCCTCGGGCTGTTCGAGGTCGAGCCGCGCGCCGGACATCGCGATGGCGAGGGAGACCTGCACGTCGTTCGGAAGAGTCGCCCTGTCCACGGAGCGGCCCAGTTCGAGCGCCCTGTCCGGACGTCCGACGCCGCGTTCGCTGTCGACCATCAGAGCGAGCTGGTCGTTCAACCCGGAGATCCGGCGGTAGGTGCGAAGCTCCCGCAGCGCGAGAGCGTAGTCGCCCGTGGCGTATGCGGTGATCGCGAGCGTCTCCCTGACGACGGCGATGCGTCCAGCGCGCCGAGCAGCCGAGAGCGCGTGCGAGTGCGCGAGCTCCGGGTCTTCCTCGATCAGCTGGGCCGCCATCACCAGGTGGCGCGCCACCCAATCGGCGTTGTCCTTGCTGAGGGTCTTCAGTTCGACGCGCGCACCCTTGTCGAGGTCGCGTGCCTGCACGCTCTCGGGGATTTCGGGGTCGTCGTGGCGGGTGCGAACCGAACGAAGCTCACGCGCCATGCGCTCTTCTTCGGTGAGCTCGCGCTCGTAGTCCCTGGCGTCGCGGTCGCCGCGCGCCGGCTGGCCGTCCCGAGTCCACAGCTTGTCGCCACGGCCCCCGTCACGACCGTCGCGGCCCTTGTTGTGCGATCCGCCGTCGCGGTCGTACCCACGGCCACCCGACGGCGCTCCCCCGCGCTGCCCACCGGATGCGCCACGGTATCCGTCACGCTTCTCGCCATCGCGCGGAGCACCCCGGTACCCATCGCGCGATCCGCCGCTGCGCGGAGCACCCGCACCGTCACCGGCCCCGCGATACCCGCTCGAACGCTCGCCATCGCGACCGCCGCCCGCGCGGTAGCCGCCCTCACGAGGAGCACGATCGCCACGGTAACCACCCTGCGACCCACCCTCACGCGGGGCGCCAGAGCCACGGTAACCGTCACGCTGACCACCTTCACGTGGGCCACGGTCTCCGCGGTATCCGCCCTGCGACCCACCCTCACGAGGTGCACGATCGCCACGGTAACCACCCTGCGACCCACCCTCACGAGGAGCACGATCGCCACGGTAACCACCCTGCGACCCACCCTCACGCGGGGCGCCAGAGCCACGGTAACCGTCACGCTGACCACCTTCACGCGGGGCACGATCGTTGCGGTAACCGCCCTGCGACCCACCCTCACGGGGTGCACGATAGCCATCACGCTGGTATCCGCTGGAACCGCGGTTGCCGTCGCTCGAGCCGCTGTCCCTACCGCGATATCCGTCGCGCGGCGCCGCATCCCGGTTCCCGCGATACCCGCCCTGCCCACCCTCGCGGGGGGCGCGGTCTCCGCGGTATCCGCTGGAACCGTCACGTCCGCCGTCGCGGGGGGCGCGATCTCCGCGGTACCCGCCCGACGAACGGTCGCCCGTACGGGCGCCATCGCGCGACGGACGCTCATCGCGGTATCCGCCGGAGCGCTGGCCGTCACGAGATCCGGAGCTCCGGTTCCCGTCCGAGGAGCCTCCGCGACTGCCCTGGTTCGGGCGGCCTGCTCCACTATCGGAGCGGCCCTTCCCGTCCCCTCGCGGGGCGCCGGAGCGTGCACCGGATGCGCCGCCCCGATTGTCGGCGCTGCGCGCGTCTCTCTGGTCGTCTGCCGGTGTTTCGCTCACGACTTCTCCTGTTGGGTGGCGGGATCGTTGCCCAGCCTACGTCGTTGGTTGTGTGGTGTTGTTAAATGCGAAATGGCCACCCATACGTGGGTGGCCATTTCTAAAAGGAGTCCGGCGGTGTCCTACTCTCCCACAGGGTCCCCCCTGCAGTACCATCGGCGCAGAGAGTCTTAGCTTCCGGGTTCGGAATGTGACCGGGCGTTTCCCTCTCGCTATGGCCGCCGAAACACTATTGATGTATCAAAGTGAACGGACCAATCAGCTGATTGGTTCGGTTCTCGACCGTACATCGAGAACCACATAGTGGACGCAAGCAATCTCATGGCCCCACACACCAGCCTTACAACATGTGTGTGAGTAATGATTATCAAGTTATCGGCTTATTAGTACCGGTCAGCTCCGTGGGTCTTTAGTCCCCACTTCCACATCCGGCCTATCAACCCAGTAGTCTAGCTGGGAGCCTCTCGCCCGAAGGCATGGAAATCTCATCTCAAGGCCGGCTTCCCGCTTAGATGCTTTCAGCGGTTATCCATCCCGAACGTAGCTAATCAGCGGTGCTCCTGGCGGAACAACTGACACACCAGAGGTTCGTCCAACCCGGTCCTCTCGTACTAGGGTCAGATCCTTTCAAATTTCCTACGCGCGCAGCGGATAGGGACCGAACTGTCTCACGACGTTCTAAACCCAGCTCGCGTACCGCTTTAAATGGGCGAACAGCCCAACCCTTGGGACCTACTCCAGCCCCAGGATGCGACGAGCCGACATCGAGGTGCCAAACCATGCCGTCGATATGGACTCTTGGGCAAGATCAGCCTGTTATCCCCGAGGTACCTTTTATCCGTTGAGCGACAGCGCTTCCACAAGCCACTGCCGGATCACTAGTCCCGACTTTCGTCCCTGCTCGACTTGTCAGTCTCACAGTCAAGCTCCCTTGTGCACTTACACTCGACACCTGATTGCCAACCAGGTTGAGGGAACCTTTGGGCGCCTCCGTTACTTTTTGGGAGGCAACCGCCCCAGTTAAACTACCCACCAGGCACTGTCCCTGAACCGGATTACGGTTCGAAGTTAGATATCCAGAGTGACCAGAGTGGTATTTCAACAATGACTCCACGAACACTAGCGTGCCCGCTTCACAGTCTCCCACCTATCCTACACAAGCCACACCGAACACCAATACCAAGCTGTAGTAAAGGTCACGGGGTCTTTCCGTCCTGCTGCGCGTAACGAGCATCTTTACTCGTAGTGCAATTTCGCCGAGTTCGCGGTTGAGACAGCTGGGAAGTCGTTACGCCATTCGTGCAGGTCGGAACTTACCCGACAAGGAATTTCGCTACCTTAGGATGGTTATAGTTACCACCGCCGTTTACTGGGGCTTAAATTCTCAGCTTCGCCTTACGGCTAACCGTTCCCTTAACCTTCCAGCACCGGGCAGGCGTCAGTCCGTATACATCGTCTTGCGACTTAGCACGGACCTGTGTTTTTAGTAAACAGTCGCTTCCCACTGGTCTCTGCGGCCGTCAAACGCTCCCGGAGCAAGTCCGTTCACGCCTCAGGCCCCCCTTCTCCCGAAGTTACGGGGGCATTTTGCCGAGTTCCTTAACCACGATTCTCTCGATCTCCTTAGTATTCTCTACCTGACCACCTGAGTCGGTTTGGGGTACGGGCGGCTGGAACCTCGCGTCGATGCTTTTCTTGGCAGCATAGGATCACCGATTTCGTCACTTAAGACTACCCATCGTGCCTGGCCCTGAATGAGAGACGGATTTGCCTATCTCTCGGGTTACACACTTAGACCGGGACAACCATCGCCCGGCTCGGCTACCTTCCTGCGTCACACCTGTTAAGACGCTAACCGCACCAGCATAGGGTCGTGTGCTAGGCCCACACGTCTCAGCCCGAAGGCCTCGATCACGGGGATTCAGACACTTAGCATTACTGGATTAGTTTGGGCGGTTCTTCGCCGGTACGGGAATATCAACCCGTTGTCCATCGACTACGCCTGTCGGCCTCGCCTTAGGTCCCGACTTACCCAGGGCGGATTAGCCTGGCCCTGGAACCCTTGGTCTTTCGGAGGACGGGTTTCTCACCCGTCTTTCGCTACTCATGCCTGCATTCTCACTCGTGTAGCGTCCACGGCTGGTTCACACCGCCGCTTCACTCGCCACACGACGCTCTCCTACCCATCAACACGGCTGGACCACGAAGGCCTACCACTAATGTCAATGCCACAACTTCGGTGGCGTGCTTGAGCCCCGTTACATTGTCGGCGCGGAATCACTTGACCAGTGAGCTATTACGCACTCTTTCAAGGGTGGCTGCTTCTAAGCCAACCTCCTGGTTGTCTGTGCAACTCCACATCCTTTCCCACTTAGCACGCGCTTAGGGACCTTAGTTGGTGGTCTGGGTTGTTTCCCTCTCGACGATGAAGCTTATCCCCCACCGTCTCACTGCTGCGCTCTCACTTACCGGCATTCGGAGTTTGGCTGACGTCAGTAACCTTTTAGGGCCCATCGGCCATCCAGTAGCTCTACCTCCGGCAAGAAACACGCAACGCTGCACCTAAATGCATTTCGGAGAGAACCAGCTATCACGAAGTTTGATTGGCCTTTCACCCCTATCCACAGCTCATCCCCTCCATTTTCAACTGAAGTGGGTTCGGTCCTCCACGACGTCTTACCGTCGCTTCAACCTGGCCATGGATAGATCACTTCGCTTCGGGTCTAGGACATGCGACTGAATCGCCCTATTCAGACTCGCTTTCGCTACGGCTACCCCTCACGGGTTAACCTCGCCACATATCGCTAACTCGCAGGCTCATTCTTCAAAAGGCACGCTGTCACCCCTACAAGGAGGCTCCAACGGTTTGTAAGCAAACGGTTTCAGGTACTATTTCACTCCCCTCCCGGGGTACTTTTCACCTTTCCCTCACGGTACTTGTCCGCTATCGGTCATCTGGGAGTATTTAGGCTTATCAGGTGGTCCTGACAGATTCACACGGGATTTCTCGGGCCCCGTGCTACTTGGGATACTCTTCACGCCATCAGAACATTTCGGCTACGGGGTTGGCACCCTCTATGACTGGCCTTTCAAAACCATTCGCCTATATTCATCTGTAACGTTCACTGTTCGGCAGAAGCAGCAGAAAAGTCCCACAACCCCGACCATGCAACGCCTGCCGGCTATCACACATGATCGGTTTAGCCTGATCCGGTTTCGCTCGCCACTACTAACGGAATCGCTTTTGCTTTCTCTTCCTGTGGGTACTGAGATGTTTCACTTCCCCACGTTCCCTCTACCCGCCCTATATATTCAGGCGGGAGTCACTGGGTCACCCAAAGGGCCCAGCGGGGTTTCCCCATTCGGAAATCCTCGGATCAAAGTTCGTTTATCAACTCCCCGAGGCTTATCGCAGATTACTACGTCCTTCTTCGGCTCCAGATGCCAAGGCATCCACCGTTTGCTCTTAGAAACTTGAAATCACATGAGTTTTAGAATCGATCGTTGCACCGAATAAATCCGGCACAAGATTGACCAATGATTAGTCGGAACACCCCGAAAGGTGTTCCTAAAATCTTTTGTGATCCGAGACTCGAAAGTCTCGAATCTAAGATGCTCGCGTCCACTGTGTAGTTCTCAAAGTACGGGCGGTACCTTCTCCGCCGGCCCAGTTATGGCCAACAAGAAAAGGTCCAGAGGTTCGTTTCCCGCCCATTCGGACGAGGCCCGGTCCCTCAGGACCCAACAGCGTGCATGTGCAGAACATCCCTGCCCTAGCCCGTTCCAACCCCCGAAGGAGCGTACTGAGTCCAGGACCAACCAGTCCCACACCATTGTCAATGTTCCACCCATGAGCTACCAGCGAGAACGAACGTCTCGATCTGGCGCCTGGACACCACCAGCGTCTTTCAACACCGGGATGCCAGATGCTCCTTAGAAAGGAGGTGATCCAGCCGCACCTTCCGGTACGGCTACCTTGTTACGACTTAGTCCTAATCACCGATCCCACCTTCGACGGCTCCTCCCACAAGGGTTAGGCCACCGGCTTCGGGTGTTACCGACTTTCATGACTTGACGGGCGGTGTGTACAAGGCCCGGGAACGTATTCACCGCAGCGTTGCTGATCTGCGATTACTAGCGACTCCGACTTCATGAGGTCGAGTTGCAGACCTCAATCCGAACTGAGACCGGCTTTTTGGGATTCGCTCCACCTTACGGTATTGCAGCCCTTTGTACCGGCCATTGTAGCATGCGTGAAGCCCAAGACATAAGGGGCATGATGATTTGACGTCATCCCCACCTTCCTCCGAGTTGACCCCGGCAGTCTCCTATGAGTTCCCACCATTACGTGCTGGCAACATAGAACGAGGGTTGCGCTCGTTGCGGGACTTAACCCAACATCTCACGACACGAGCTGACGACAACCATGCACCACCTGTTTACGAGTGTCCAAAGAGTTGACCATTTCTGGCCCGTTCTCGTATATGTCAAGCCTTGGTAAGGTTCTTCGCGTTGCATCGAATTAATCCGCATGCTCCGCCGCTTGTGCGGGCCCCCGTCAATTCCTTTGAGTTTTAGCCTTGCGGCCGTACTCCCCAGGCGGGGCGCTTAATGCGTTAGCTGCGACACGGAAACCGTGGAATGGTCCCCACATCTAGCGCCCAACGTTTACGGCGTGGACTACCAGGGTATCTAATCCTGTTCGCTCCCCACGCTTTCGCTCCTCAGCGTCAGTTACGGCCCAGAGAACTGCCTTCGCCATCGGTGTTCCTCCTGATATCTGCGCATTCCACCGCTACACCAGGAATTCCATTCTCCCCTACCGCACTCTAGTCTGCCCGTACCCACTGCAGACCCGAGGTTGAGCCTCGGGATTTCACAGCAGACGCGACAAACCGCCTACGAGCTCTTTACGCCCAATAATTCCGGACAACGCTTGCACCCTACGTATTACCGCGGCTGCTGGCACGTAGTTAGCCGGTGCTTTTTCTGCAGGTACCGTCACTTTCGCTTCTTCCCTACTAAAAGAGGTTTACAACCCGAAGGCCGTCGTCCCTCACGCGGCGTTGCTGCATCAGGCTTTCGCCCATTGTGCAATATTCCCCACTGCTGCCTCCCGTAGGAGTCTGGGCCGTGTCTCAGTCCCAGTGTGGCCGGTCACCCTCTCAGGCCGGCTACCCGTCGTAGGCTTGGTGAGCCATTACCTCACCAACTACCTGATAGGCCGCGAGTCCATCCTTGACCGAAATTCTTTCCACGCACAGGAGATGCCTCCGTGCGTCATATCCGGTATTAGCTTCCGTTTCCGGAGGTTATCCCAGAGTCAAGGGCAGGTTACTCACGTGTTACTCACCCGTTCGCCACTAATCCCCCAGAGCAAGCTCCAGGATCATCGTTCGACTTGCATGTGTTAAGCACGCCGCCAGCGTTCGTCCTGAGCCAGGATCAAACTCTCCATTAATGTTTAGCTCCACGAGCCGCAAAACGACTCGGGAAACATTGTGCGAGAAGCGGACCGGAATAGGCCTGTTCTCCCCGCGAGTTGATCTGACTAGTTTCGAATATCTACTGACATTCTGTATCTAATCCAAAGGAATCTCTTACCCAACCGAAGTCAGGTACGAGGTTATTTGGCATTTGACAATGTGCACGCTGTTGAGTTCTCAAGGATCGGACGCACCCACCATCCCGCATCACACGGTCAAAATGGGGCAACCTGTCTACCTTACCACTTTCTATCTGAATGTCAACTCGACCGATCCGCGATTCTCAGTGACACCATGAAGGTGCGACCGAAACACGCCAATCGAGCAACAAACCAGCTCGAAGAGTGAGGGTTACCATCCTAAGCCAAACAGGCGCATTTGAACAAGTTCAAGCGCTTGCTAAGTTTTAGGAGTTGGTCCCACTTGAGGCCGGGGAGCAGTTCCGCTCTCCCGCACCTTTGGGGTGACAAGTGATTACTTTACGTAGCTCTCGGTGGCGTCGCAAATCGCGCCCGCATCCCGGGCGTGTCGACCGGATTCTGGTCCTCGGTCACGGAAAGGCGATCCCCGGCACGCCAGCTCTCACGTGGCTCGCCGGGCTCGAGGGCGGTCGTTTCGTGACCCTGGCCAGTCCACCGGGTCGCGGGTCGAGTCGACGCGACGAAACAAAAAAGCGACGGCGCACGAGTGTGCGCCGTCGCTTCGAAGGTCCGGGTTCAGAGACCCGAGTAGGCGTGAAGGCCCTTGAAGAAGACGTTGACGATGCCGAAGTTGAAGAGCACTGCGGCGAAGCCGATGATGGCGAGCCAGGCAGAGCGGGAACCGCGCCATCCACGGGTCGCACGCGCGTGGATGTAGCCGGCGTAGATCACCCAGATGATGAACGTCCAGACTTCCTTGGTGTCCCAGCCCCAGTAACGACCCCAAGCCTTCTCCGCCCAGATGGCTCCGGCGATCAGGGTGAAGGTCCAGGCGATGAAGCCGACGATGTTCACCCGGTATGCCAGGTTCTCCAACGCGGTCGAGGTCGGAAGGGTCGCCAGGAACTTGAACTGCTGCGGCTGGGACTCTGCGACCTGGCGCTCTCGCCTGACCTGCAGCAGCTGGAGGCCTGAGAGCGCGAAGCCGAGCGCGAAGAACGCCGTGCCTAGCACGGCGACGATGATGTGGATGACCAACCAGTACGACTGAAGCGCGGGCTGCAGCGGCACGACGGGGACGTAGTACCGCAGGAGCGCGATCCCCTGCAGGACCAGCACCAGCCCCATCACGAAGGTGCCGAGGTACTTGACGTCCCACTTGAGGTTCACAACGAGGAAGACGCCGACGATGACGAGGGTCCCCGTCATCGAGAACTCCCACATGTTGGCCCACGGGACCCGGTCGGCGGCGATGCCCCGGAGGATCGTCGCCACCAGGTGGAACGCCCAGCCGATGATGGTGAGCGTGAACGCCCAACGCATCGATGTCGACGAGTCGGAGCCGTACAGCAGGTCGTCCTCGACCCTGGTGCTGATCCGGGACGAGAGCCTGCCGAGAGCCGAGGTGGGCGCCCTGCCCCCTGAATCCGCGGGGCCGTCAGACGCGGTGATGGTCGCCGTGTTCGATCTGGCCGGCGCAGCGACCTCGGTTCGACGCGCGACGGCGCTCGGGACGAGAGAGGCTTCGACGGCTGTCGCTCGTGCCCCCCGGCGCGACAGATCGAGTGCGAACGCGATGAACGCGGCCGCGTAGATTCCCATGGCCGCGTAAATGAACACGGTCGATAGCTGAGCCAGGGTTTCGGTCACAATGCAAGCCTAAGTGTTTCGTGGGCGGGTGAGGGCGTCGGCGTGAGCATCGGCGACGGATTGGACGGCTGCGGCGAGGTTCGGATCCTCACCGCGGGCCAGGCCGGCGTACTCGATGGTGAGCGAGCCGTCCTCGTTCTCGATGGCCTTCACCCAGAGCCGGCGGCGCGGGACGAAGAGGGCGACGAGCAGGCCGGCGAAGATCAGGATCGCGAACGTGAGCACCCAGCCCTGCGCCGGGTCGTGGTGCACATCCAGGGACGCGTAGCGCTTCACGTTGTCGAAGCTGACGGTGCCGAGCCCGTTCGGGAGGTCGACCGTCTCCCCCGGCTTCAACTGCAGCGCCTTCGTCTTGGTCGGCGGACCGGCCAGCTGTTTGAGCGAATCGGTGTTGAGGCTGTAGACGGACTGCGGCACGCCGCTGTCGACACCGAGGTCTCCCACGTAGACGTTCAGGCTGAGGAGCGGATCGCGCAAACCGGGGAACGTGGAGGTGAGGGCGCCCTTGGCGGTGGAGCTGTCACCGACGGTCGGATAGAAGAAGCCGATCATCCCGAGCTGCTGCTTGAGGCCGTCGGGGACCTTCACGAAGCCGAGCGAGGTGAGCCGCGCATCCTGAGGGAGGAACGGGACGGTGTCGGTGAAGGCCACCTTGCCGTCCGGGTCGCGCACGGTGATGGTCGGCGCGTAGCCGTTGCCGAGCAGGTACACGTTCGTGCCGCCGATCGCCAGCGGCTCGTTGACCTTGATCGTTGTCTTGCTGTTGGCGTCGCCCGGCCCCTTGGTGGTGACGTGCGCGGTGTAGTCGAGCGGCTGGCCGAGGGCGTTGACGTTCTTGGTCTCGTAGTCGACGACGAGCTTGTCGACCGTGATCGAGAACGGTTCAAGGGAACCGTCGGTGAAGAACCGGCCGGGGTTGAACGAGTTGAACGACGGCAGACTGTTGACGAAGCTCTGTCCCTCGACCACGACCTTCTGGCCGGTGAAGCCGAAGCCCCCTCCGACGCCGATGGCGACGAGCACCCCGAGGAGCGCCGTGTGGAAGACGAGGTTGCCCGTCTCGCGGAGGTAGCCGCGCTCGGCGGAGACCGACGTGGAACGTGCGTCCTCGTAGACGGCGACCCGGTATCCGGATTTGCGGAGGACGTCGCGTGCCGCGGCGATCGGCTCCGGGCCGTTCCGACGGAGCTCGGCCGGGAGGATGCGGGCCTGGAAGCCCGCCATGCGGGTGAGCCGCACCGGCGTCTTGGGCGGCTTGGCGCGCAACGCATCGAAGTGGTGCTTGGTGCGCGGGATGATGCAGCCGATGAGCGACGCGAACAGCAGGAGGTAGATCGCGGAGAACCACACCGAGGTGTAGACGTCGAACGCCTGCAGCTTGTCGAGGAACGGCGCGATGTCCGGGTGATCGGTGAAGTACTGAGTGACGCCGTTCGGGTCGGAGCTCCGCTGCGGAACGAGCGAGCCGGGCACCGCCGCGATGGCGAGCAGCAGCAGGAGGAACAGCGCCGTGCGCATGCTCGTGAGCTGACGCCAGAACCAGCGCATCCAGCCGGCGAAACCGAGCTTGGGCTGCTCGATCTCAGGCTGGTGCCGCGGTGGCGCGGAGTCGATGTGGTCAGAGGGCCGGCTCAAAACCTTGAATCACCGCCAGGAATTGGGACATGAGCTGGCTCCAGATGCCGGATGCCATGAGGATGCCGATGATGACGAGCAGGACGCCGCCGATGATGTTGATGGCACGGATGTGCCGCTTGAGGAACGTGACGGAGCCCGCCACCCAGTCGAAGCCGAGGGCCACGAGGAGGAACGGGATGCCGAGGCCGATGCAGTAGAAGAGGCCGAGGAGCGCTCCGCGCCACGGCGAACCGCTGCCGACGCTCAGCGCGCTGATCGCGGCGAGGGTCGGCCCGATGCAGGGAGTCCAGCCGAGGCCGAAGACGATGCCGAGCAGCGGGGCGCCGATGAGGCCGGTCGCCGGGCGCCAGGTGGGCTTGATCGTTCGCTGCAGGAAGGAGAACTGGCCGATGAAGACGAGGCCCATCACGATGACGAGAACGCCGAGGATGCGGATGACAACCTCTTGCCAGCGCACGAGCCAGAGGCCGAGCGCGCCGAACGCCGCACCGTAGGCGACGAAGACGATGGCGAAGCCGAGGATGAAGAGGGCGACGCCCGTCAGCAGGCGCGAACGGTCGCGTTTGGCTCCCAGGTCGGTGAAGCCGCCGACATAGGCGAGGTAGCCGGGCACGAGCGGCAGCACGCACGGCGACGCGAACGAGACGAGACCGGCGAGGACAGCGACGGGCAGCGCGAAGAGCAGCTGGCCGCTGAAGACGATCTCTCCGACTCCACCCACGTCAGTTCTTCTCGGCGACAGCGTCGGAGATGAGCGAGTTCAGGGTGCTGGAGTCTGGCAGCGCACCGAGGATGCGCGCGGCGACCCTGCCCTTCTTGTCGATGACGAGCGTGGTCGGCGTGGCCTTCGGCGGGACGGTCTTGCTGAACGCGAGGAGCATGGAGCCGGTGTCCCTGTCGAGGACGGACGGGTACGTGACCCCTTTGTCCTTCTCGAAGCTCGCGGCTGTGCTCTCGGTGTCGTAGAGGTTCACACCGAGGAAGTCGACGCCGTCGCCCTTGTACTTCTGGTAGAGCGACTGAAGGAAGGGGGCTTCGACCCGGCACGGCGGGCACCCCGCGTACCAGAAGTTGACGATGAGGACGTCGCCGGCGTAGTCCTTCGACGAGACGGGGGTGCCGTCTGCCAGCTTTCCGCTGAACTCGACGGCGGCGCCGCGGCTGTCCGCAGCGAACTCGCTGACCGTGCCGTCGCCCGCGATGTAGTTCTGGCCGGTGCCTGCGCGGTATTGGCTGGCGAGGCCGTCGGAGGACGTGCATCCACTGAGGACGAGGGCCGCGGACGCAGCCACGGCTGCGAGCGGGATCAGAAAGCGGGAGCGGCGGTTCACACGGCCCCCACATCGGTGGCTGCTGCACTCAGGTCTGCCGCCGGTTCGACGTAGCCGACCTCGATGATGCGCACGACGGGCGCTCCGTTCTCTGGGTGCGCGGACTCCGGTGTCTGCTGGGTGGGCTCTATCGCTTCGGGCTCCATGATCGTGCGCTCGAAGGTGGTGATGGACGACAGGGCGCAGCGGCGCTTGCGCGGGTCGTGCCAGAAACGCTCGCCGGCGACGGACAGATGCGTGACCCAGATCGGCAGCTGGTGACTCACCAGGATGACGTCGCCCGATTCGACGGAGTCGAAAGCGTCGTCGATCACCGCGAGCATGCGCTTCTCGATCTGCGTGTACGCCTCGCCCCAGCTCGGCCGGGCGGGGTTGATGAGGAACGGCCAGTTCACGGGCTTCTTGAGCGCCCGCGACATGACCGTGCCCTCGAAGTGGTTGGTCGGCTCGATGATGCGTTCCTCGATCACCGCATCCAGGGCGAACGCCGACGCGATGGGCGCCGCGGATTCGCGCGTGCGCTGAAGAGGGGACGCCAGAAGCGCGGAGATCGGGCGTTCGCGCCCGAGGAGTTCGTCCGCTGCCGCAGCGGCCATCTTGTGACCGAGTTTGGAGAGGCCGAAGCCCGGCAACCTGCCGTACAGGATGCCGTCGGGGTTGAACACCTCTCCGTGACGGACGAGGTGAACCTGGCTTGCTACCACGGAACCAGTCTACGGAGGCGTTTGCCTTGAATTTACTGAGCGCTGGCACGGGAGCCCCCAGGACGGGCCGCCCGGGCTGTATTGACGGACGGTAGGCTTGTGGCTCGTGACTGCACGCGTATTGATCAAGGACCTGGCCGCCTCCCCCGACGGCCCCGTGACCGTAGCCGGCTGGGTGGAGACGGTTCGCGACCAGAAGAAGGTGCAGTTCGTCGTCCTCCGCGACGAGAGCGGCGCCGTTCAGCTCGTGAACCCGCGCAACGTGGACGCCGACGGCGTGGTGATCGCCGACGAGCCTGCCACCACGATCTCCGGCCTGGCGCAGGGCAGCTTCGTGCGCGCCACCGGCGAGCTCAAGCACGACGAGCGCGTGAAACTCGGCGGCATCGAGATCAAGTTGTCGACGCTCGAGGTGGAGGCTGCGGCCATCCCAGAGACCCCGATCGCGGCGGACAGCGGCATCGACAAGCGCATGGACTGGCGCTTCCTCGACCTGCGCGAGCCGAAGAACAACCTCATCTTCCGCATCCAGACCACGTTCGAAGCACGCGCTCCGTGAGTACTGGGTGAACAACGACTTCGTCGAGATCCACACTCCGAAGCTCATGGCCAGCCCGAGCGAGTCGCGCGCAGAGCTGTTCGAGGTCGAGTACTTCGACACCACCGCGTACCTCTCGCAGAGCCCGCAGTTCTTCAAGCAGATGGCGCAGTCGGCAGGCTTCGGCAAGGTGTTCGAGATCGGCCCGGCGTTCCGCGCGGACCCCAGCTTCACCAGCCGTCACGCCACGGAGTTCACGAGCGTCGACGCCGAGGTGAGCTGGATCGACAGCCACGAAGACGTGATGAAGCTGCACGAGGACCTCATCGTCGCCGGATTCACGGCGGTCAAGGCGAAGCACGGCGAGCAGATCAAGGAGCTGTTCGACGTGGAGGTGACGGTTCCCACCACGCCGTTCCCGCGCATCCCGTTGGCGGAGGCGAAGCGGATCGTTGCGGAGCGCGGCTACGAGGTCCCCCGTCACGACGACGACATGGACCCGGAGGGCGAGCGCCAGATCTCGGCGTACGTGAAGGAGACGTTCGGGCACGAGTTCGTGTTCCTGACGGACTACGCGTCGAGCATCCGGCCGTTCTACCACAAGCGCCACGACGACGACGCGTCGCTGACCAACAGCTACGACCTGATCTTCAACGGCGTCGAGATCTCGACAGGCGCCCAGCGCGAGCACCGTATCGACGTGCTCGAAGTGCAGGCGCGCGAGAAGGGCCTGGACCCGGAGGAGCTCGGCTTCTACCTCGACTTCTTCCGCTACGGCGTTCCGCCGCACGGTGGATTCGGGATGGGGCTCGCCCGCGTGCTGATGCTCATGCTGCACCTGTCGAACCTGCGCGAGACGACGTACCTCTTCCGCGGCCCGACGCGCCTGCTGCCCTAGCGTTCGCCGCGGGCATGGCCATCCACTGGTCGCCCGCGACGAGGATGTGCCCGAGGAAACGCAGGCCGATGGTCGCTGCCGCCTGATCGAGGCGGCGGGTGAGCATGAGGTCGGCGACGCTCGGGTCGAGGGTGCCGCCCGGATGGTTGTGGGCGACGGCGAACGATCGTCCTCCCCTGGTGAGGACGGCCTGGAGCACGTCGGCCGGTTGGACGGAGACGTCGTCGACCCCGCCGTCGCGGACGAGCACGAGTTCGAGCGGACGCGAAGCGCGGTCGGCGACCACGACGACGAACCGCTCACTGTCCCGGTGCAGGAGCTCCGGGCGGACGATGCGGGCCACGGCGTCGTGGTCGACCAGCCTGGTCCACGTCGACGATGCTCCTGCCCTGCGCCAGATCTCGGTGATGGCGACGAGCCTGCCCGCTGTGGCCGGTCCGACTCCCGGCAGGTTCTCGAGCCTGGCGAAATCCATGGTCGCGAGCCCGGGAAAGCCTCCGGTGCGACGCAGGATCGAGCGGGAGAGGCCGAGGACGCTGCGGCCCGACTGGCCGGAGCCGAGCACGAGGGCGAGCACTTCGTCGTCGGTGAGTGACCCGACGCCGATGCGCCGCATCCGCTCACGCGGTCTGTCGTGGGGTGGGACATTCGCTAATGACTCCTCGTCTTCCTCTTCGGACATGAGCCAACGGTACGAACGACAGACGATGCGAATCGGCGCCCCACGAAATCTGTGGACAACCGAAGGTTGTGGATAACGTGCGGCCGACCTGACCGCCCGCCGGTGTGAGAATGGGAGGGAGTCGGCCACAAGCCGAACCGAGGCAGAGAAGCCGCACGAAGGCCACGAAGGAGTCGCCATGACCAGTCCGCAGGACGTCGTCATCCTGTCCGCCGCCCGCACACCGCAGGGCAAGATCCTGGGGGCGCTCGCCTCCCAGACCGCGGTGCAACTGGGCGCCGTCGCACTGCGGAAGGCGCTGGACGAGTCCGGCGTCGGAGCCGCGGCGGTCGACGCGGTGATCTTCGGGCAGGTGCTCCAGGCGGGCGCCGGACAGAACCCGGCACGGCAGACCGCCATCGCCGCCGGGATCGGCTGGGACGTTCCGGCCGTGACGATCAACAAGGTCTGCCTCTCGGGGCTCGCTGCCGTGATCGACGCCGCACGGCTGATCCGCGCCGGAGAAGCGACGGTGGTCGTGGCCGGAGGGCAGGAGTCGATGACGAACGCGCCGCACGTGCTCCCCGGCTCGCGGAAGGGCTGGAACTACGGGTCGATCTCCGCGCTCGACTCCGCGGCGCACGACGGGCTGACCGACGCGTTCGAGGGAATCTCGATGGGCGCCTCCACGGAGCGGTACACGTCGGAGCTCGGACTGACCCGCGAGGCGCAGGACGCATTCGCCGCGGCGTCGCACCAGCGCGCGGGGGCCGCCGCAGCATCCGGAGTGTTCGCCGACGAGATCGCGCCCGTGAGCATCCCGCAGCGGAAGGGCGATCCGGTGGTCGTCAGCGCGGACGAAGGGGTGCGGCCGGACTCGACGGCGGAGACGCTCGCGGGGTTGCGGCCGAGTTTCGCGACGGACGGGACGCTGACGGCGGGCAACTCGTCGCCGCTGAGCGACGGCGCCGCGGCTCTGGTGCTGACCAGCCGGGAGAACGCGGAGCGGCTCGGGCTGGAGTGGCTCGCGGTGGTGGGAGCGTCCGGACAGGTGGCAGGGCCGGACAACTCGCTGCACTCGCAGCCGTCGCACGCCATTTCCGCGGCGCTCGACCGCGCCGAATGGGTGGTCGACGAGTTGGACTTCGTGGAGATCAACGAGGCGTTCGCCGCGGTGGGGCTGCAGTCGATGGCCGACCTGGGGCTGGATGCTGCACGCGTGAACATCCACGGGGGTGCGATCGCGCTCGGTCACCCGATCGGCGCATCCGGCGCCCGGCTGGCGGGGACGGCGGCGCACGAGCTGGCCAGACGCGGCACGGGGAAGGCCGCGGTTGCGCTGTGCGGCGGCGGCGGTCAGGGTGAGGCGCTGCTGCTCTGGCGCTGACAGGCAGCGCGTGAGGTTCGAGCGGGGGCGCCGGTGCTCCCCCGCTCCCGCGCCTAGTCCGTCTCGTCCGTCTCGTCGGTCGGCAGGTGCCGCTCCTCCGCGCCGTTGTAGAGGGAGAGCGGGCGGATCAGCGAGTTCGAGGCGTACTGCTCGAAGATGTGCGCGGTCCAGCCGGTGATGCGCGCTGCGGCGAAGAGCGGCGTGAAGGTGGCGGTGTCGAAGCCCATCAGGTTGTAGGCGGGACCGGACGGGTAGTCCAGGTTCGGCTTGATGTTCTTGCGGTCGTTCATCGCGGACTCGAGGGCGTTGTAGAGGTCGAGCATGTCCTGGCGGTCGTAGTGCTCGGTCAGCTTCTCCAGGGCCGCCTTCATGGTGGGGACGCGGGAATCGCCGTTCTTGTACACGCGGTGGCCGAAGCCCATGATCTTGCGCTTGGCGGCGAGGGCGTCGTCGAGCCACGCCTCTGCGCGGTCGGCGACCTCGATCTCGTCGAAGGCGTGCATGACGGCCTCGTTCGCGCCGCCGTGCAGCGGGCCCTTGAGGGCGCCGATGGCTCCGGTGACGGCCGAATACACGTCTGACAGCGTGGAGGCGATGACCCGCGCCGTGAAGGTCGAGGCGTTGAAGGAGTGCTCCGCGTACAGGACGAGCGAGACGCGGAACGCATCCACCACCACATCGTCGGGGACCTCGCCGAACGTCATCCAGAGGAAGTTGCGGGAATAGTCGAGGTCGTCCCGCGGCTCGACGGGTTCCAGTCCGCGGCGGCGACGCTGGTCGTAGGCGACGATGGTCGGCAGCTGCGCGAGCAGGTAGAGGGCGCGGCCGTCGTTCAGCGACGGGTCGAGGATGCCGTCGGTGTGTCCGAGGGTTTCGTCGAGGGAGCCGATGTGGCTGACCGCCGTGCGCACCACATCCATCGGGTGGGCGGAGACCGGGATGTCGTCGATCGCGCGCTTGGTGCGCTCGTCCAGGGCACGCATCGAACGTTCGAGGGTCGCGAAGGCGGCCAGCTCGTCGTCGGCGGGCAGTTCGCCGTGCCAGAGCAGGAAGGCGACCTCCTCGAAGGAGCAGTTCGCGGCGAGCTCCTGCACGGGATAGCCCCGGTAGAGCAGCGAATTCGTCTCAGGATTGACACTCGAGATAGCGGTGGTGTCGACCACCACACCGGCGAGGCCCTTGTGGATCTCGGGATCGGTCATTGCTGCTCCTTCGGTGCTGCCGGTCGCGCGCTCTTAGCGCTTGACCTCGAAATTGAACACGGACGTGTCGAACGCGTTGTAGCCCTCGTAGTCAATCAGTTCGTAGAGGTCCGCGCGATGCTGCATTTCGCCCAGTTTTGGTTCGAGGGTTCCGCTGTCGAGCAGCTGGTCGAGGCCGCGTTCGGCGGCTCCCATCGCCAGGCGCAGCAACGAGACCGGCCAGATCACGATGTTCACGCCGACGTCGCGCAGCTGTTCGACCGTGAACAGGTCGCTTTTGCCGAACTCGGTCATGTTCGCGAGCATCGGAACGTCGATGGCGTTGCGGACGGCCTCGAACTCGCCGAGATCGCGCATCGCCTCGGGGAAGATCGCGTCTGCACCCGCATCCACGAGGGCTTTCGCCCGGTCGATGGCCGCCTCCAGACCGTCGACGGCGCGGATGTCGGTGCGCGCCATGATCAGCAGGTTGGAGTCGCGGCGGGCGTCGGCGGCGGCACGGATGCGCTTGAGGGCGGTGTTCTCGTCGACGACCTGCTTGCCGTCGAGGTGGCCGCACCGCTTGGGATTGACCTGGTCCTCGATGTGGAGACCGGCGACGCCGGCGTCTTCGAGGGTCTGCACGGTGCGCGCCACGTTCATCGGCTCGCCGAATCCGGTATCGGCGTCGACGAGCGCGGGAAGATCGGTCATGCGGGCGATCTGGGCTGAGCGACCGGCCACCTCGGTGAGCGTGGTGAGCCCGATGTCCGGCAGGCCGAGGTCTGCGCTGAGGACGGCGCCGGAGATGTAGACACCTTCGAAGCCCTTCCGCTCGATGAGCCTGGCGCTGAGCGGGTTGAACGCGCCGGGCATCCTGATCAGTTCGCCGGATGCGAGACGGGCACGGAACGCTGCGCGCTTCTCGTGCGCAGGGACGGAGGAGTACAGCATCAGAAGAGTCCCTTCGGGGTGGGGATGCTCGCGAGCAGGCCGGGCTTGGCGGTGATGGTGAGGCCGCCGAGTTCCGCGGCGGTCAGCTCTGGGAGCCGCTGCGCGGTGTCGAGGAAGCGGTCGATCTCGGCGGGTTCGAGGACGTCGGAGGCGAGCATCCGGAACTTGGCGACGTAGTCGGCGCGGGCGAACGGCCTGGCGCCCAGTGGATGCGCGTCGGCGACGGCGATCTCGTCGGTGATGACGTTGCCGTCGGCCAGGCGGATCTCGACGCGTCCGCCGAACGCCTTCTCTGCCGGGTCGAGCGAGTGGTAGCGGCGGGTCCACTCCGGGTCTTCGGTCGTGGTGACCTTGCCCCAGAGCTCGACGGTCTCCGGACGCTGGGCGCGCGACGGGAGGTAGGAGTCGACGTGATGCCAGCCGCCGTCCTGCAGGGCGACGGTGAAGATGTACGGGATGGAGTGGTCGAGAGTCTCGCGGGACGCGGTGGGATCGTACTTCTGCGGGTCGTTCGCCCCGGAGCCGATCACGAAGTGGGTGTGGTGACTCGTGTGGATGACGATGCTGTCCACCCGCGATGGGTCCGCCGCCTCCGGATGCTCGCGGTGCAGCTTGCGCGCGAGGTCGATCCAGGCCTGCGCCTGATACTCGGCGGAGTGCTCCTTCGTGTACGAGTCGAGGATGGCGCGCTTGGCCTCCCCGTGCTCGGGCAGCGGGACCTCGTAGCGCGCATCCGGACCGTCGAGCAGCCAGGCGATCACGCCGTCCTCTCCCTCGTAGATCGGGGTGGGACTGGTCTCGCCGCGCATCGCCCTGTCGATGGCCTCGACGGCCATCTTGCCCGCGAACGCGGGGGCGTGGGCTTTCCAGCTGGAGATCTCGCCCTTGCGGGACTGGCGGGTGGCGGTGGTGGTGTGCAGGGCCTGGCCGATGGCCTGGAAGATGGTGGCCGTGTCCAGACCGAGCAGGGTGCCGATCCCGGCCGCGGCGGAGGGGCCGAGGTGGGCGACGTGGTCGATCTTGTGCGCGTGCAGGCTGATCGCCTTCGCGAGGTCGATCTGGATCTCGTAACCGGTCGCGATGCCGCGGACCAGGTCGCGGCCGGTGAGCCCGAACGCGCGAGCGGCGTGCTGGGCGACGGCGGTGATCGGCGGGATGTTGTCGCCGGGGTGCGAATACTCGGCGGCGAGGAAGGTGTCGTGGTAGTCGAGCTCGCGTACGGCGACACCGTTCGCCCACGCTGCCCACTCCGGGCTGACGCGGAGCGGCTGCGGCTCGCCGAAGACGGTGGAGCCGTCCTGGGGACGCCGGTCGGTCAGCTCTTCCAACTGCCTGGCGGGCAATGGATGCGCGACCGCCTGCGAGCGCGCGGAGACGACCGGCCGGCGGGTGAGAGACGCGGCGGCGACGGCGGCGTTGTCGATGACCCGGTTGATCACCATCTCGGTGACCTCGGAGGTGACCTCGACCGGATCGGCGGCGACCTCGGCGATCTTCCAAGCCAGCTGGTCCTGGCGGCTGAGATTCTCTTCGCTTTTGTGCACGCGCACGTTGTGGAGCTTCACGATACGAACCTACCTCGCCGGGGTGGGGATGCGGGTGGCGGTGGGGTTGCCTGCCGGTTGCCGGATGCCGGGCGGGGGGCGGACCGGGGGGATACGCTGTGCGCATGGTTCCCGGCCCTTCGCTGCTCGCGTTCGCGATCGCATCCGTTGCGTTGATCGTCATTCCTGGGCCGAGCGTGCTGTTCGTGATCGGGCGCTCGCTGTCGCTCGGGCGCGTCGGCGGGCTGCTGAGCGTGCTCGGCAACGCGCTCGGGATGCTACCGCTCGTGATGGCGGTGGCGCTCGGGATCGGAGCGGTCGTCGCGCAGTCGATCGTGGTGTTCACGATCATCAAGTTCGCCGGGGCCGCGTACTTGGTCTATCTGGGGATTCAGGCGATCAGGCACCGGAGGCACACGGCGGTGACGCACGAGGCGACGCCGCCGGCGCGATCGCGGGTCCGCATCCTGGCCGAAGGGTTCGTGGTGGGACTCACCAACCCGAAGACGCTGGTGTTCTTCGTCGCCGTGCTGCCGCAGTTCGTCGACTACGAGGCGGGGAGCATCCCGGTGCAGCTGTTCGAGCTGGGGGCGGTGTTCCTGGTGCTCGCGCTCGCCTGCGACAGTGTGTGGGCGCTCGCGGCCGGGGCCGCCCGAAACTGGTTCGGGCGATCGCCGAAACGCGTCGAACGGCTCGGTGCGGCCGGTGGCGTGATGATGATCGGGCTGGGCGGGGTGCTCGCGCTGACCGGCAGCAAGCACTGACCGGGGGCACGCCTCGCTAGATGTCTCCTGCGGTCGCGACGGGGGTGATCACGGCGCGGCCCAGCGAGTGGAAGTGCGCGTTGAAGCCGAGGACGGCCGGGGTGGACTCCTTGTCGAGGTCGAGGTGGTCGACGTCGAGAGCGTGCACGATCACGTTGTAGTGGTGCGTGCCGGTTCCGGGAGGCGGGCCGGCACCGGTGAAGCTTTTCGAGCGCAACTCGTTCGAGAGCATCGCCGCGCCCTGCGGAAGGTTCGCTCCGCCCTCGGCGCCGGCGTTCGCATCCAGAGTGGTCACCGACGCGGGGATGTTGTACACGGCCCAGTGCCAGAAACCGGAGCCGGTCGGCGCATCCGGGTCGTGGATGGTCACGGCGAAACTCTTGGTCCCCTCCGGGAAACCGGACCAGGACAACTGCGGCGAGATATCGCCTCCGCCACCGCCCGCGCCCCACTGGGCCTGCGCGAGAGGGCGGCCCTGGGCGACGTCGTCGCTGGTGACGGTGAACTGAGGCACGGCGCCGAAGCGCTCCAACGGATCTTCAACGGTCATACGACAAACGCTAGACCCGTCACGCTGCGTGCGACTTGACCGGCACAGGAACCGGGGTGCGCCGGAAGCGCTGAGGCAGACCGGTGAAGCCCCACACGGTCACACGCCACATGGCCTCGCGAACGATGCCGCCGCTCATCTTGGAGGCACCGTGCTCGCGTTCCACGAACGTGATCGGAACCTCGGCGATGCCGAGGCCGGCGCGATACGCGCGACGGAGCATGTCGATCTGGAAGCAGTAACCCTGGCTCTCCACGTCGGCGAAATGGATGCGGCGGAGGGCGTCGGCGGTGAAGGCGCGGTAGCCGCCGGTGACGTCTTTGGCGGGGACGCCGAGGGCGAGACGCGAGTACGCGCTGCCGCCACGGGAGAGGAGGCGGCGGCGGGCGGGCCAGTTCACGACACCGCCGCCGGCGACCCAGCGGGAACCGAGGACGACGTCGGCGCCGGTGCCGGTGTGGGTGTGGGTGCTCCGCGAGGTGTTGGTGTGCTGGGTGGCGTTGCCGGAGGTGTTCGCGGGCGCGGCGTCCGCGGGCGCGGCGTTCTCCGCGGCGTTCGAATCCGTGTCGCGGAGGGCGGCGAGGAGGCGGTGCAGCTGCTCGGGCTGGTGGGAACCGTCCGCATCCATCTCGACGATGCGGTCGTAGCCGGCGTCGAGGGCCCAGCGCATCCCGTCGCGGTAAGCGGCGCCGAGACCGTCCTTGCCCGCACGGTGCATCACGTGAACGTGCCCGTCGGACTCGGCGAGCGCATCGGCGAGCGCCCCCGTCCCATCCGGAGAGTTGTCGTCGACGACGAGCACATCCACGTCGGGCGTGGCCGCGCGGACGCGTCCGACGATGGATTCGACATTCTCCCGCTCGTCGTACGTGGGGATGATGACCAAGGTGCTCACCACCTAAGCATTGCGGATGTTGGTGAATGAAAGGAAACCGAACCGACAATAGGCTGAGAGATCGCACAGCCTGCGCGGCCTAGCATGGTGCGGTGCCGGTGCCGAAAGTCCTCCTCTACTACGTGTTCACCCCGCTCGCCGATCCCGACGCCGTGCGATTGTGGCAACGGGACCTCTGCGAGTCCCTTGGGCTGCGCGGGCGCATCCTGCTGTCCGCCGACGGGATGAACGGGACGCTCGGCGGCGAGCTCGACGCGCTGAAGAAGTACCTGCGGAAGACGAAGGACTACCCCGCGTTCAAGCAGCTCGACGTGAAGTGGAGCGAAGGGACCGGGTTCGACGACGACGGACTCAGCCTGGACTTCCCGCGGCTGTCTGTGAAGGTGCGAGAGGAGATCGTCAGTTTCGGGGCGCCCTCCGAGCTACGGGTGGACGGCGCCGGGGTGGTCGGAGGCGGCGAACGGCTCGATCCCGCCGCGCTGCACGCGCTGGTCGAGGAGCGCGACGACGTGGTGTTCTTCGACGGACGCAACCGCTTCGAGGCCGAGATCGGCCGGTTCAAGGACGCCGTGGTGCCCGACGTGTCGACGACGCGCGACTTCGTGGCCGAGCTCGACAGCGGCAAATACGACCACCTGAAGGACAAGGCGGTCGTCACATACTGCACGGGAGGCGTGCGCTGCGAAGTGCTCTCCGGGCTGATGCGGTCGCGAGGATTCGGCGAGGTGTACCAGCTCGACGGCGGAGTCGCGCGGTATGGCGAGACGTTCGGGGACGACGGGCTGTGGGAAGGGTCCCTGTACGTGTTCGACCAGCGCCAATCCGTCCGGTTCAGCGACCACACCGCGGTCATCGGGCGGTGCGTGGTGTGCGGGACGTCGAGTGAGCTGATGCGGAACTGCGCGGAGGCGTCGTGCCGGGAGCAGCTGGTGGTGTGCGAGGCGGAGGGGGCTGTGTACTGCGCGGTGCACGGTGGGGGTGCCGTCGCGGAGGGGTGACCGCGCTGGGAGCCCGATCCCTGCACTTCGCTGCTAGCGGACGAGTTCTCCACAGCCTTGCGGGAACCATTGCCGCCCCTGACGCGTTGCGGCCATCATGAACACCATGGATCCGGTCGCAACAATCGTCTGGATCGTGTCGTTCGTTCTCGTCACGGTCACTGTCACGGGTTTGTCGCGCCGCGTCGGGTGGTCGGCGCCCGTGGTGCTGGTGGTCGTCGGGGCGGTGGTGTCGTTCATCCCTGGTGTGCCGCACTTCACGCTCGAACCGGAGCTCGTACTGTACGGGCTGCTGCCGCCGCTGCTGTTCGCCGCGTCCATCCAGACGTCGTTCGTTGACGTGCGCGCCAGGCGAGACGGCATCCTGCTGCTTTCGGTGGGGCTGGTGATCTTCACGGTGATCGTGGTGGGATTCGCCACCTGGTGGGTGGTGCCGTCGCTCACGCTGGCCGCGGCCTTCGCGTTCGGTGCGGTGGTCGCGCCGACGGACACGGTCGCCGTGACCGCGATCGCCGGCAGACTCCATCTGCCTCGAAGGCTCGTGACCGTGCTCGAAGGCGAAAGCCTGCTGAACGACGCGACAGCGCTCGTCGCCTTGAACGCGACCATTGCGGCGATCGTGAGCGTGGTCAATCCGTGGGCGGTCGCTGGGGACTTCGTGCTGGCCGTGGTGGTGGGCGTTGCCGTCGGACTCGGCGTCGGCTGGGTGCTCGCGATCATCCGCAAGCAGTTGCGCGCGCCGGTCCTTGACACGTCGCTCGGGCTGATCACGCCGTATCTGGCGTTCATCCCGGCGCAGTTCCTGCACGGGTCCGGCATCCTCGCGGTGGTGGTCTCGGGGCTGTACCTCGGCTACCGGTCACCGACCATCCAGACGGCGGAGGCGCGGATCGCGGAGTCGATCAACTGGCGAACCATCCAGTTCCTGCTGGAGAACGCGGTGTTCCTGTTCATCGGGCTGGAGCTGTCGAGCATCCTGAGCGGGGCGTTCACCTCGGGGATCACCGTGGGTGAGACGGTGGTGATCAGCATCGTGGTGCTGCTGGCGATCTCGCTCGCGCGCCTCGTGTGGATGGTGCTGACGACGACGCTCTATCGCCACGGGCCCAAGCGGCTGCGCGAGCGCGGCTGGAACTGGCCGACCGGGATCGCTGTGTCGTTCGCGGGCATCAGAGGGGTGGTCACGCTCGCCGCCGTGTTCCTGCTGCCCGATGCGACGCCGCACAAGGAATTCCTGCAGTTCCTGGCGTTCGTGGTCGTGGTCGGCACACTGCTCGAAGGTCTCGCCCTGCCCTGGATCATCCGCCGCCTCAAGCTGCCACCGCCCGACTTCGCGCAGGAGGCGAGCGAGATGCAGCGGCTCCTCGCCGAAGCGCAGACGGCCGGGCTGGAGCACCTCGACTCGCAGGTCACCGGCGACGAGGACGAGCGAGTGGTGCAGCGCCTGCGGGTCAACGCGGTCTTCCTCTCGGACGCGCTTGAGAACCCGTCGCCGAACGAAGACGAGAACGTGCCGGTGGAGTACCAGAAGCTGCGCCGGTCGATGATCAAAGCCGAACGGCAGGCCGTGCTGGAAGCGCGGGCGGAAGGGCGATATCAGGAGCTGGCGGTGCGGTCGGTGCTGGCCTTCCTGGACGCGGAGGAGTCTGCGCTGAAGTCGTCAGGGCCGCGGAAGGGGCTCATGTAGGCGGGTGCTGGTGCGAGCGGCCCGGGGTGGTGGTGTCGTCGGCCGGGGTGGACTCGGAGACTCGGGCGGCGCGCTTGCGCGCGCGAGCGCTGGGGCGGCGAGCCCAGAGGCGGGAGCGCTGGGAGGAGAGAGCGAGGACGACCAGGATGTCGAGAGGAAGGCCGAGGACGTTGTTGTGGAGGGTGACCTGCGGACCGCCGTCGAAGAAGTCGATGGCGGCGATGACGATCAGGAACGCGCTGTACGACATCGAGGCGATACGCGCCCAGTTGCTGCCACGGAACACCAGGATCGCCAGCAGCAGGTAGAACAGCAGACCGACGGCGAAGATCACCATCACCACAACGAGTGCGGCCTGCACGAGCGGCCGTTCGTCCGCGGTGATGGCGGCCCCAGGAGTGTCCAGCTCGGACTGCACGAACTGACGCCAGTCGATCACGGTCAACGCCACGAAGACGGCGCCCGCCACGATGCGCAACAACATCAGCAGGAAGCCGAGCGATGTCGGGACGGGGCGCTGCTCAGACCTCGCGGCGCGGCGGGCGTCCGCCTGGTCGGCGACCGCGATCGCGGCCGCATCCACGGGGACGGGCCGTACGTCGATCACTGGGAGGTTGCCGTCCGTCTCGATGCTGTCGCCGCCGCCGTTGCGGGAGTGGTAGCCGGTGGAGAAGTCCTCGATGACATCCACGGCGACGCCGAGGTGCGCATCCATCAGGGTCGCGACGATGTGGTCGCGTTCGATGTCGGTGTTCGCGTCGATCTTGTGCGTGACCTGCAAGGTGAAAAGCGAGAAGCCGACGGAACGGTCGAACGTTCCGGCTGCCATCCAATCGGCGTTGTGTCCACCGGGAAGCAACCAGCCGTCCGGGCAACGCCAGAACCGCACGTGATGCCGCTTGGACGGGTTGCCGCGGACCTCCTGCTGATAGGCGACATCCTGCTGGTGGCCGAACAGGAACAACGGGCTCACGGGGGCCTCGTCATAGCTTCTGCGCAGCAACGTGGATGCGACGATCCCCCAGCTGGTGCGCAACGTCACGTCGTCGGCTCTGGTCCAACCCGCCTCGGTCATCGCCTTATCCAGCTGCGCCTCACTACCGAGGACGGCGAGGTTGATCGGGTCGCCGAGCAGGCCGTCGCTGGTGCGCGCCCTGCCGATGAAATAGTCCGGAACGTAGATGGAGGTCAGGATGCGGTGCAGCCGCGGGAGCACCAGGTAGGCGACCACCACCCAGAACAGCACGAAGAACGCGGCGAGGAACCAGCCCCAGGAGAAGCTCTCGGTGAAGACGATCCAGGCCAGCCAGACAGCCGAAGCTCCCCGAAGACGAAGAAGAGATTGTCGACGACGACATTGACCGACCGGCGGCGCGGCGTCGCCGACCTGGTCTTGGTCACCGTCGTCTCGGCCATGCGCTCATCCTAGGACCGGGGCGAAAGGCCTGGGCAGGGGTGGGGATACTGGAATGTTGCGGAGGCTGGGAGGTGCGAGGCCTGGGACGTATGGTGGCGGGGTGACGCACACGACGGAACTCCAGGAACGCGGCGCTGAACTGCGCCGGCTGCACGACGCCCCCGAACTGCTGCAGGTCGTCAACGTGTGGGATGCGGTCAGCGCCCGCGCGATTGCGGCGCTTCCCGAGACGCGGGCCGTGGCGACTGCGAGCCACTCGATCGCGGCGTCGCACGGGTACGACGACGGGGAACGCATCCCGCTGGACCTGAGGCTCGCCGCGATCGGCCGCATCGTTGACGCGACCGTGCTGCCGGTCAGCGCGGACCTCGAAGCGGGATACGGCGACCCCGGCGAGACCGTCCGGCGCGCGATCGGGTTGGGCGTGGTCGGGGCGAACCTCGAAGACGGGCACCGGTCGATCGGTGAGGCCGTCTCAGCGGTTCGAGCGGCCGCCGCCGCGGCCGAGCGGGAAGGCGTGCCGTTCGCGCTGAACGCTCGCACGGACGTCTTCCTCGGCGACGACCAGCGAACGGCCGAGGCGAAGAGCGTCGAGGCGAAGACCATCGAGGCGATCGAGCGAGGGCGGGCATTCCTCGATGAAGGGGCGACGTGCGTGTTCGTGCCTGGGCCGCTCGCTGAGGCGACCATCGAGGCCCTGGTGGGAGGTCTCGGAAGTCGGAAGCTGAGCGTGATCGGCGGTCCGGGATCGGTGGCGCCCGGACGGTTGCAGGAACTGGGGGTCGCTCGGATCTCGTACGGTCCGTGGAGTCAGCGACTGGCGCTCACGGCACTCCAGGATGCGGCGAGCGCGCTGTACGCGGGCGGGGTGCTGCCGGGCGGGGTGCGGGTGTTGAACTAGCGGATGGTCCGGGGATGGACGGGCGAGGCCAGGCGGAGGCGAAGGGTGGCGTATCCGGGGGCGGCGTATGGTGAAAGTCATGACTGATTTCCGGGCCATCGTGATCGAGCAGGAGACCGAGTCGGGGCGGATCGTCGCGCACACGGCGGAGGTTCGGCGGGTGACGGAGTCGTTCCTCCTGCCGAGCGACGTGACCGTCGCGGTGGAGTATTCGGACCTCAACTTCAAGGATGCGCTCGCCATCGCCGGGCGGCCGGGGGTCGCGCGGACGTCGCCGCTCATTCCGGGGATCGACCTCGTCGGCGTGGTCGAGGAATCGGCGGACGCGCGGTGGGCGCCGGGCGATCGGGTGGTGCTGAACGGGGACGGGATCGGCGAAACGCACCACGGCGGCCTGGCGGAGCGCGCCAGGGTGCGCGGGAATGCGCTCGTGCGGGTGCCGGACGTCCTGACCAATGCGCAGGCGGCTGCCATCGGGACGGCGGGGTTCACGGCGATGCTGTCGGTGCTCGCGCTGGAGCGGAACGGGCTCGACCCGCGGGCGGTGGCCGACGCCGGGTCGAGCGTGCTCGTGACCGGCGCGGCCGGTGGAGTGGGGTCGGTCGCGATCGCGCTGCTGGCGAAACTGGGTTACCCGGTTACCGCATCCACTGGTCGGCCGGAGGAACGGGCGGACTATCTGACGGACCTCGGCGCGAGCGCGATCATCGACAGGGCCGAACTGAGCGATCCAGGCAAGCCGTTGCAGCGTCAGCGCTGGGCGGGGGTCGTGGATGCGGTCGGCAGCCACACGCTCGCCAACGCGCTGGCCCAGACGAACTACGGCGGAACGGTCACGGCGTGCGGACTCGCCCAGGGCCCCGACCTGCCGTCGACGGTGATGCCGTTCATCCTGCGCGGGGTGACGCTGGTCGGGATCAACTCGGTCGAGGCCCCCATCGCCCTGCGCGAGACGGCGTGGCGTCGACTGGCGACCGACCTCGACACGGAAGCGCTCGCGGCGATGACGGCGTTCATCCCGTTGGCCGAGACGATCGGGGCGGCGGAGGAGCTGCTGGCCGGGCGCCTGCACGGGCGGACAGTGGTGGACGTGCGGGGCTGATCCGGCGGTCGCTGCGGGCTGGCGGGCGCAGCGCGCGGCGAGGGAGGCGGACGCTGGGGCGGGGCGGCCGTATGCTGACCGCATGATCGTCCTCGCGACCGTGGTCGTCACCCTCGCCGCCGCACTGCACATCGCCATCTTCGTGATGGAGAGCGTTGGATGGACCAGGCCGACCGTGTGGAAGCGGTTCGGGGTCGAGTCGCAGGAGGCTGCGGACACGACGCGGCCGATGGCGTACAACCAAGGGTTCTACAACTTGTTCCTCGCCATCGGGGCGATCGTCGGGCTGATCCTGTACGGGGTCGGGATGCACGGGCCGGGGCTCGCGCTCATCCTGTTCACCACCGCCAGCATGTTCGCGGCGTCTGTGGTGCTCGTCACGACCGGGCGCGGATACCTCCGGCCGGCGATCATTCAGGGCACCCTGCCGTTGATCGGGTTCATCTTGATGCTGCTGTCCTAAGAGACAGCCCCCGTCACCGGATCAGCGCAGCTCCGGCGCGACGTGCTCCGGGAGGAAGCCGCGCCCGATGATGCGCGCGGAGACCCGGCGCGCGACAGGCATGGAAGCGCCGAGCAGCGCCCGGAGCGGAGCAGGCAGCGGATCGGGAAGGCGGGCAGCGCCTCCCGGGCGGCCGATGAACTCGTGCGCGGCCAGCTGAAGCTTCTGCATGCGGGCGACCGGCGGCAGCCGGCGCTGCTGGATCGCGTCCAGGATGCGCAGGTCGACAGGGCCGGAGCGCAGCGGGGCCGCGACGGCGTTGGCCGTCGCGATCGCATCCTGGACGGCGTAGTTCACGCCGACCCCGAACGCGGGAGACATCGCGTGCGCGGCGTCTCCGATGGCCAGGAAGCCGGAGCGGAACCAGCGGTCGAGGCGGTTGATCTGGACGGCGAGCAGCTTCACGTCGTCCCAGGAAGCGATCGATTCCGCGACCGGCGCGAGGACAGGAGCCACCTCGCCGAGCATGCGGTGGAAGTGGGGAAGTCCCGCTGACTTCAGGGTCTCGAAACCGCCCTTCTCGATGACCATGCCGGTCTGGAAGTAGTCGCCGCGGTCGATCGTGATGACCATCGAGCGCTGGTCGATGTACGCGAGGGTGCTCGGCGGCACCTCGGCCGGCTTGGGAACGCGGAACCAGAGCACGTCGATCGGGACCCCGAACCGCCTCGGCAACAGCCCGGCCGCATCCCGCAGCACCGAGTCGCGGCCGTCGGCGGCGACGGTGAGGGAGGCGCGCACCTCGATGTCGCCGTCCGGACCGCGGGCGGTCACGCCGCGGATCGCGCCGCCCTCCTGGAGAAGTCCGGTCGCCTCCGTCTGCATCCGCAGGTGGAAACCGGGAAACGCCGACGCCTCCTTCGCGAGGAAGCCGAGGAAGTCCCACTGCGGCGCCATCACCAGGAAGTCGTCCGGGGCGGGGAGCATCCCGAAGTCGATCGGGTGCAACCTGGTGCCGTTGACCACCGCATCCAGTGCCCGGATGCTCGTGTGCGGCAGGTCGAGGAAGCGGTCGCGCAGCCCGAGCTCGCCCAGAACGGTGACGGTGGACGGGTGGATGGTGTCCCCGCGGAAGTCGCGGAAGAAGTCGGCGTGCTTCTCCAGCACCACCACGTCGAGGCCTGCCCTCGCGAGGACGAGGCCGAGCATCATGCCGGCGGGGCCGCCTCCGGCGATCACACACGAAGTCTGGACGGCTTGCATAGTGCTCAGCGTATGCTCACTCGCATGGCCATCATCGGTTCCATTCTGATCGCCGCGGCCGCCATCGTGCATCTGGCGATCTTCGCGATGGAGAGTGTGCTGTGGTCGTCGCCGGGGGTGTGGCGGCGATTCGGGGTCGCGAATCAGCGCGACGCGGACACGATCGGGGCGATGGCGTACAACCAGGGGTTCTACAACCTGTTCCTCGCCGGGGGCGCTGCCGTCGGGCTCGTGCTCTATTGGACGACGCTGCGCGAGGTGGGCTTCGGGATCGTGTTCTTCTCCGCCGTGTGCATGGTGCTCGCCGCGGTGGTGCTGATCACCACCGGGCGCGCGTATGTGCGGGCGGCGCTCATCCAGGGCGTCCTTCCGCTGGCTGGGCTCGTGTTCCTGGGCCTGGCCTGAGGACGGGGACGGGGCCGAGCCCTGCGGCCGGAACGACTTAGAGCGTCGTCTCCCCCGGCGCGGGTGTGCCGGTCGCATCCACTCGGAGCGCCTCGATGAGCTTCGTCGCGTGCGGCGTCGAGACGATGATGCGCGAGAACTCCTCGCCCTCCAGGTCGATCACCACGGCGGCGCGCTGCTTGCCCTTGATGAGCAAGAAGTCCTTGCCGCCGTGGAACTTCCAGGTGCCGACGGAGAGCGTCAGCGGGACGGCCGTCCCCGGCGCCCGGATGCCGCGGATCCAGATCCACGGGTCTTCCGTGATCGCCACCGACCGGATGCTCTCCCGCGGCACGACGAGGTCGTCCCGTTTCAGACCGAGCACCCTCTTCGGCCGGCGTGAGGTGGATCTCCAGTCGGTCGGGGTGAACGTGCATATCGGCCATGTCTCTATCCTGCCAGCGGGCGCCGGATCGTGCGGGTGCAATCCTCACAAAGAGGTAACCGTTCGGTCGGGGGTTTCCCACACCCCGCGCCCCTCGACCGCGGGCCATGTATTCTGCTCATCGTGGCAACGCAGCGGCGAACCCCGGGTTCGCAGACTTCACTTCGTGAAGCCAACCGGGCGCGGATTGTCGACGCCATCAAGAAGCACGGAGGGCTGACGCAGGTCGAACTCGCCGGTGCGACCGGCCTCTCCCCCGCCACGGTGTCCAACATCGTCAAGGAGCTCTCGACCTCCGGCGTCCTGCATACCGCTCAGAGCATCCGGAGCGGACGGCGGGCGCAACACGTCACTCTGGCCCACGCACTCGGGCTCGTGGTCGGCGTCCACTTCTCCACGCGGCACATGCGGATCGCCCTGGCCGACGTCGCGCACACGGTCGTCGCGGAGAACCACATGCCGCTCGCCAAGGACCACCGTGCGGACAACGAGCTCGACAAGGTCTCGCTGCTGCTCACCGACATGCTCGAATCCGTGGACGCGGGGCGCGACGAGGTGCTCGCCGTCGGCATCGCACTGCCGGCCCCGCTCGACCGGGCGAGCGGGACGATCGCCCGCAGCGGCATCATGCGCGGCTGGGACGGCATCGACGTCGCCGATGTGATGGAGCGCAGGCTCAAGCGGCCCGTGTTCATCGACAACGCCGCCAATCTCACTGCTCTCGCGGAATCCCGGCTGGGCGCAGGACGCGGCAAACGCAACACGATCACCCTCGAACTCGGCGACGGGATCGGCGCAGGCCTCATCCTCAACGGGCAGGTCTTCCGCGGGTTCAACGGCGTCGCCGGCGAGTTCGGGCACACCACCATCCGTGAGAACGGGCCGCTCTGCCGCTGCGGCAACCGCGGCTGCCTGGAGGCAATCGCGGGCGGTCCGGCCATCCTGGATGAGCTCCGCGACCACCTGGGCAGCCTGAAACTGGGCGATGTGGTCATCCAGGCGATGGCAGGGGACGCACGATGCATCCGGGCGATCGCCGATGCGGGCAAGCACATCGGGATCGCGACCGCGAACCTGTGCAATCTGGTCGATCCGGAGCGGGTGATCGTCGGCGGCGAGCTGGCCAGGGCGGGCGAGCTGCTGCTCGGTCCGATGCGGCACGCGGTGGAGCGTTCGATCATCGTCAACGAAGATCTCATGCCGGACATCGTCCAGGGGCAGCTCGGAACACGGGCGGCCACCCTCGGGGCTGTCGCGTATGCCGTCGACTGCGTGAACATCACGCCGACGGAACTCGCAGTCTGAGAGGGCTCTCACGCAGGCCGCCGTGTCCCCTGAATGCGTGTCCATTCGTTATCGAATCCGTTGGCTTCAACTCTTGACGACAACTGTCCTAACTGCGACACTCAACCCAGCCGCCAACGATGGCGGTCTCGAATCGGAGGTTTTTCAATGAAGATCGCCACCACGAGAGCGGTCATCGCGACGGCCGCGATCCTGCTCACAGCCGGAACACTCACAGCCTGTTCCAACGGATCTGGGAACTCTTCCAGCTCCACCGCCGGCGCAAGCTCGGCCCAGATCGGCCTCCTCCTCCCCGACTCCGTCACCGCCCGGTACGAAGCGGCGGACAAGCCGTTCTTCGAAGCCAAGATCAAGGCCCTCTGCTCGGGCTGCAAGGTGCTCTACGCGAACGCTGACGGCGACGCCAGCAAGCAGCAGCAGCAAGCAGAATCGATGCTGACCCAGGGCGCCAAAGTCCTCGTCCTCGACCCGTTCGACGGTGAGGCAGCCGCCTCCATCGTCGGAGAGGCCAAGGCCAAGAACGTGCCGGTCATCTCCTACGACCGTCTGATCAACAGCCCGGACAGCAACTACTACATCTCGTTCGACAACGAGAAGGTCGGACAGCTGCAGGCCACGGCGCTCGTCGACAAGCTCAAGAAGGACGGCGTCGCATCCGGCTCCGGCATCCTGATGGTCAACGGTTCGCCGACCGACAACAACGCCACCCTGTTCAAGAAGGGCGCGCACAGCGTCATCGACACCAGCGGCTACAAGGTGCTGGCCGAATACGACACACCAGGATGGGACCCAGCACAGGCCCAGAACTGGGTGTCCGGTCAGATCACGCAGTTCGGTAACAAGATCACGGCTGTCTACGCCGCCAACGACGGAACCGGTGGAGGCGCCATCGCCGCCCTCAAGGCCGCCAACGTGAGCCCGATCCCGCCGGTCACCGGTCAGGACGCAGAGCTCGCAGGCATCCAGCGCATCCTGGCCGGCGATCAGTACATGACGGTCTACAAGGCGATCCAGCCCGAGGCGGAGAAGGCGGCTCAACTGGCCATCGACCTCGTCAACGGCAAGAAGCCGAAGGGTGACACGACGGTCAACACGGCGGGTGGCGCAGCCATCCAGTCGTTCCTGCTGACCCCGGTCGCCGTCACGACGGACAACATCGAGAGCACGGTCGTCAAGGACCAGTTCTACGGTTCGGATTCCGCCGCGAAGATCTGCACCGCCGATTACAAGGCAGCGTGCGACAAGTACGGCATCAAGTAACCTCCGAGGCCTGGCCGGGGATGCGGATTCGCACCCCCGGCCTGGCCCATTCCGCTCTACGCTTTAACTGCAATACCCGCAATAAACGCACCGCCTTCCAGCTCAAAGGAGAACGCCGTGACGATGGAATCCGCCGTCGCTGAACCCGAACGGTCGACGCGCCAACCCGTCCTCTCCCTCCGTGGGATCTCGAAAGGCTTCGGCGCCGTCCAAGCCCTCACCGACATCGACCTCGATGTCTACCCAGGTGAGGTCGTCGCGATCGTCGGCGACAACGGCGCAGGCAAGTCGACGCTCGTCAAGATCCTGGCGGGCGTGCATCCACAGGATGCGGGCACCGTCACATTCGACGGCGACAAAGTGAGCATCCCGTCGCCGTCCGCGTCCCGCGAGCTCGGCATCGCGACCGTGTTCCAGGACCTCGCGCTCTGCGACAACCTGGATGTGGTCTCCAACCTGTTCCTGGGCCGCGAGATCGCGCGCGGCACACTCGACGAAGAGGAGATGGAGAAGCGGTCGTGGAGCCTGCTCCGGCAGCTCTCCGCGCGCATCCCGTCGGTGCGGATCGCTGTGGCGTCGCTTTCCGGCGGCCAGCGGCAGACGGTGGCCATCGCGCGCTCGCTGATCGGCGAGCCGCGCGTGGTCATCCTCGACGAGCCGACCGCCGCCCTCGGAGTGGCGCAGACCGCTGAGGTGCTCAACCTGATCGAGCGCCTGCGCGAGCGCGGGCTCGGTGTGGTGCTGATCAGCCACAACATGGCCGACGTGCAGGCGGTCGCCGACCGGGTCGCCGTGCTGCGCCTCGGCCGCAACAACGGCACTTTCCGCGTGCCGGACGTCAGCTACGAGGAGATCATCTCCGCCATCACGGGCGCGACGGACAACGTCGTGGCGCGCAGGGCTGAGCGACTCAGCGAAGAAGTAGAAGGCCTGACCGAACGGAGTGCGGACGCATGACGAAGACCGAAACGCCCGCCGAAGTCGCGGCCGACCTCCAAGACGAACGCCTCATCCGCAGCGAGGGACTCCGCGGCGCCGTCAAATCCTTCGGGACGCGCGTGCGCGGCGGCGACCTCGGCTCGCTGCCCGTCGTGGTCGGGCTCATCGTCATCTGGGCGGTGTTCCAGATCCTCAACCCGAACTTCCTGTCTGCCAACAACCTCGTCAACCTCACGCTGCAGTGCGCGGCGGTGGGCACCATCTCCATCGGCATCGTTTTGGTGCTGCTGCTCGGCCAGATCGACCTGTCGGTCGGCTCGGTCAGCGGCCTGGCGGCGGCGATCATGGGCGTCGGGCTGACGCAGCTGCACTGGCCGCTCATCGTGGCCGTGATCGGCGCGATCCTCGCCGGTGTGGTGGTCGGCTTCCTCTACGGGATCCTGTTCACCCGGTTCGGGGTGCCGTCGTTCGTGATCACGCTCGCCGGCCTCCTCGGCTTCCTGGGCCTGCAGCTCTGGGTGCTCGGGCCGAACAGCTCGATCAACATCCCGTTCGACTCCTGGATCGTGCAGTTCGCGCAGCAGACGTTCCTTCCGCCGTGGGCGGCGTACGCGCTGGTCGTGATCGCTGCGGTCGCGATGTTCCTCTCCGACTGGCGCCGCTCGGAGCGCCGCCGCAAGGCCGGGCTCTCGCAGGGGTCGATGACGATCATGCTCGTCAAGGCCGTGCTCCTGCTGCTGGCCCTCGGGATCAGCGTCTGGTACCTGTCCACCGACCGCGGTACGGGCGCGATGTTCCTGTTCTTCGTGATCCTGGTCATCGTGATGAACTTCTTCCTCACCCGCACCCGCTGGGGCCGCTCGGTCTTCGCGGTCGGCGGCTCGGTCGAGGCGGCCCGCCGCGCCGGTATCAAGGTCAACCGGGTGTACATCTCGGTGTTCATCCTGTGTTCGACGTTCGCCGCGGTGGGCGGCCTGCTCGCGGCGGCCAGGCTGGCATCGGTCAGCGCGGGCAGCGGCGGGACGGACACGAACCTCAACGCGATCGCCGCGGCGGTCATCGGTGGAACCAGCCTCTTCGGCGGCCGCGGCAGCGCGTGGTCGGCTCTGCTGGGCATCCTGGTCATCCAGTCCATCTCCAGCGGTCTGACGCTGCTGAACCTCGACTCGTCGATCCGCTTCATGATCACCGGCGCGGTGCTGCTGCTCGCGGTGATCATCGACTCGCTCTCGCGGCGCTCGCGCGCATCCCACGGGCAGGCGTAGCGGGGCGCTCTTCGTGCGAAAGGTGCGGTCTGCGCGTGCGCGACCGCACCTTTTGCACGAGCGGATGACGCGACGCGGGTGCGTGTGGGATCGTTGACGATGTGACCCGCACCACCACCTTCCGCGCCAGGCTGCTCCGACGGGATGTTCCGCCGCAGACGGTCACGGTTCGTGCGGCCTCCGACGCCCCGCCGCGCACCCTGCGGCGACCGGCGGGAGGCGGCGGGCAGCTGACGTTCGAGGTCTTCGCCCTGGTGGATGCGGACGGTTGGCCCAACGAGGCCACGTACTCGTTCGTCGAGGCTGTGCAGCGGGCGGCGGCGGACGCCGACGTGTGACGGCAGAGGCCGAGTGCACGCACGTGAGTCACACCAGAAGCAGGCAACGACGCAGGCAAAGGGGACACAGATGAGCACCATCACTTCGGCCGACGGGACGACCATCGGCTACGACGCGACCGGCAGCGGGCCGACGCTGATCCTGGTCGACGGCGCGACCGTGTCCCGCGCAACCGGATCGGCGAGCCGGATCGCCGGAGAGCTCTCCGACGAGTTCACCGTCGTCGCCTACGACAGGCGCGGCCGCGGAGAGAGCACCGACAACACGGAGGCGGCATCGTCGGCTGTGCAGAGCGAGATCGAGGACATCGACGCGCTGATCGCCGCGGTCGGAGCGCCCGCCCTGGCCTACGGGATGTCGTCCGGCGCGATGCTGCTGCTGCGCGCGGCGGCGGCGCTCGGGCCGGAGCGCATCGCCGGGATCGCACTGTACGAGCCCCCGCTGATGCCAGAGGGCGCCCGCGACGGCGCGCGGCAGTACACCGCCGACCTCGCGGATGCGCTCGGCGCCGGCAGGCGCGCGGACGCCGTCGCGCTGTTTCTCGCCCGCGTCGGATTGCCGGAGGCGGCCATCGACGGGATGCGCCACTCCCCGCTGTGGCCGGGGATGGAGGCCATCGCCCCGACCCTCGCCTACGACGACGCTGCGATGGGCGACAGCTCGGTGCCCGCCGACCTGACGGCCCAGGTGCGCATCCCGGTGCTGACGATGGCAGGCAGTGCGAGTCCTGAATTCCTGCAGTACGGGGCGCGAGCGCTGGCCTCAGCGATCCCGGATGCGGTGTTCGAGGTCGCCGACGATCAGACGCACGACATCGACCCGACGGTCGCCGCCGAGCACCTCAGACGGTTCTTCCACAGGGCGTGAATGGCGAGATACCAGTAACTGTCGCGCATCCCGGGCGTTTCGCGACAGTTACCGGTATCTCGCGGGCGGCGCGTTAGGCGGGCGTGGCGGCCGCGGCAGCGGCGGCTGCTCGGGGCAGCACCGACAGGATGCGGTCGACGGCCGCGTCATCGTGTGCTGCGGTGACGAACCACGCCTCGAACACGCTCGGCGGCAGAGAGACGCCGCCGTCGAGCATCGCGTGGAAGAAGTCGCGGTAGCGGTACGCCTCCTGCCGTTGCACCTCCGCGTACGTGCGCGGCGCGGCGGCGAAGTCGCCGAAGACGAAGCTGAACAGGTTGCCAGCGCGCTGCACCCGGTGGGCGACGCCCGCCGCGCTCAACGCATCCGACACCGCGGAGGACACCGTCTCGGACACGCGGTCGAGCCGGTCGTAGACGGCCTCGTCGGCGAGCGAGAGCGTGGTGAGCCCCGCCGCGACGGCGACCGGGTTCCCGGACAGCGTTCCCGCCTGGTAGACCGGGCCGGTCGGCGCGAGGAAGTCCATCAGCTCGGCGCGACCGCCGAGCGCAGCCAGCGGCATCCCGCCGCCGATGACCTTGCCGAACGTCACCAGGTCTGGCGTGTACCCGCGGTCGAGTCCCCAGAAACCGGCCTCGCTCACCCGGAAACCGGTGAGCACCTCGTCCAGGATGAGCAGGGCGCCGAACTCGTGCGCGAGGTCGGTCAGCGCGGCGTTGAAACCGGCGTCCGGCGGCACGACGCCCATATTCGCGGCGGCGGCCTCGGTGATGACGGCGGCGATGTCCGGTCCGTGCGTCTCGAAGACGGCGCGGACCGCATCCAGATCGTTGTACGGGAGCACCAGCGTCTGCGCGGCGGTCGCCTCGGTGACCCCGGCCGAGCCTGGCAGGGCGAGCGTCGCGAGGCCGGAACCAGCCTCGGCCAGCAGGCCGTCCGAGTGGCCGTGGTAGTGCCCGGCGAACTTGATCAGCAGCGGGCGCCCGGTGAAACCGCGGGCGAGCCGGATGGCCGTCATGGTCGCCTCTGTGCCCGTCGAGACGAGCCGCAGCTTCTCCACGAACGGCACGCGCGCGAGCACGGCCTCCGCCAGCTCGGTCTCCGCCGGAGTGGAAGCTCCGAACGACAACCCGCGCGCCGCGGCGGCCTGCACAGCGGCGACGACCTCCGGATGCGCGTGGCCCAGAATCGCAGGCCCCCAGGACGCGACGAGGTCCACATACTCGCGGCCCTCCGCATCCGTGATGTACGGGCCGCTCGCCGACACCATGAACCGCGGGGTGCCGCCGACCGAACGGAAAGCGCGCACCGGCGAGTTCACGCCACCGGGGATCACACGCTGGGCGCGCTCGAACTGGGCCAGGTTGACGTCGCCGATCGCGGCGCCGTCGGAGAGGGCGTCGACGTCGCTCATCGCAGCCACCTCGCAACCTCGGTCGCCCAGTAGGTCATGACGGCGTCTGCTCCAGCCCTGCGTGCGCCGATCAGGGTCTCCTCGACGATGCGACGGCGGTCGATCCAGCCGTTCGCGGCGGCCGCCTCGACCATCGCGTACTCGCCGGAGACCTGGTAAGCCCAGACGGGGACGTCGCTGAACGCGGCGACGTCGCTCAGCACATCCAGGTAGCTGAGGGCGGGCTTCACCATCAGGATGTCCGCGCCCTCCTCCAGGTCGAGGCGCGCTTCGCGCAGGCCCTCGCGGCGGTTGGCCGGATCTTGCTGATATGCGCGGCGGTCGCCGGAGAGCTGGGAGTCGACGGCCTCGCGGAACGGGCCGTAGAAGGCGGACGCGTACTTGGCCGCGTACGCCAGGATGACGGTCTCGGTGTGGCCCGCGGCGTCGAGCGCGTCGCGTACGGCGGCGACCTGGCCGTCCATCATGCCGCTCAGCCCGAGCAGCTGAGAGCCCGCCTCGGCCTGGGCGACGGCCATGTCGCGGTAGCGGAGGAGGGTGGCGTCGTTGTCGACGTGACCCTGCGCATCCAGGACGCCGCAGTGGCCGTGGTCGGTGAACTCGTCCAGGCACAGGTCGGTCTGCACGACGATGGCGTCGCCGACCTCGGCGGCCAGCGCGGCGGTGGCGACATTGAGGATGCCGTTCGGGTCGGTCGCGGCCGAGCCCGTCGCATCCCGGGTCTCGGGGATGCCGAACAGCATCAGGCCGCCGACTCCGGCCTCCGCAGCCTCGGTCGCCGCGCGCTTGAGCGAGTCGATGCTGTGCTGCACGACGCCCGGCATCGACTGGATCGGCAGCGCTTCGCCGATCCCTTCGCGCACGAACATCGGAAGGATCAGCTCACTGGCATGCAGCCGGGTCTCTGAGGTCAGCCGGCGCATGGCCGGCGACTGCCGGAGACGCCGTGGTCGGACAACGGGATGCGTCACGTCACTCACCCCGCAAGCCTACGCGCCCGCGACTGAACCCCTTCCCAGCTTCCGTCGCCATCGAGTCGGGAGTTATGCACGGGTGAACACGGCGTGTCGCGTGCAGAAGTCCCGACTCGATTATTGGTGGGCGGTGGTGACGAGGGACTCGATGAGGGAGGCGGCGGTGCGCTCGGCGGCGATCACGTCGACGCGGAGGCCGAAGGCGCGGGCGTCGCGGGCGGTCTGCGGGCCGATCGCGGCGACGATCGTCGACTCCGGGATGGGACCGAGCTGCTGCTGCACCTGCTCGGCGACAGAACCGGAGGTGACGAGGATGGCCTGGACGAGACCGTCGGCCACATCCCGCACGACGTTCTCCGGAACAGCCATACCGATGGTGCGGTATGCGACGACGGACTCGACATCGTGGCCGATGCGCTTCAGACCCTCGGTGAGGAGGGGCTTCGCGATCTCGGAACGGAGGGTCAGCACGCGCAACGGGACGGCCCCGGCTGTCGCGGCCTCCCACTCGGCGAGCAGGCCGCGGGCCGAATTGTCCTCAGACGGGACGAGATCCACCTTGTAGCCGGCGGCGACCAGTGCGGCCGCGGTGGTCTCGCCGACGGCGGCGACGCGGGTGGACGGCGGGACGACAGCGCGCTGCGCGCTCAACACATCCACGGTGGTCGCACTCGTGACGGTCATCCAGTCGAACTCCCCGGCGGCCAGGCGGGTGAGCGCGGCCTCGAGCGCCGGGGCGTCGTCCGTCGGCGCGAAGTTGATCATCGCAGCGACGATCGGGGATGCGCCCTTCGACCGCAGGTCGGCGGCGACCGAGTCGCCCCACGGCCCTCCGCGCGGCACGAGGACGCGCCAGCCGGCGAGCGGTTTGGGCGAAGCGGCAGGGGTGGTCATCGCGTGCTCCCGAGCGGTGCAAGGTCGGCGGCGCCAGCGCCGAGCAGTTCGTCCACCACCCGTTGGCCGACATCGCGCGCCGCCTCGTCGAGGTGGCGCGCGCTCATCGATTCCGGGGTGGCGGCATGGGATGCGGTCAGCTGCTCCGAGCCGTCCGGTCGGTAGACCGTCGCGGTGAGGAAGAGCAATCCGTCGTCCACGATAGCGGTCGCGCCGATCGGCGCGGCGCATCCGGCCTCGAGTCCGGCGAGAACGAGGCGTTCCGCGGTGACGCAGGCGTGCGTGGTGACATGGTCGACGGCGGAGAGGGCCTTGGCGATCGGCCCGTGGCCCTTCTCGTCGGCGGCGCGCACCTCGATCGCGAGGGCGCCCTGTCCTGGCGCCGTCGGAACGGTCGAGAGCGGGAAGAAGTCGGTGACGGCGTCCGACCGGCCGAGACGGCCGAGACCGGCGGCGGCGAGCACGACGGCGTCGAGGTCGCCCTCGGCGACCCGGCCCAGCCTGGTGTCGACGTTGCCGCGGATGTCGACGACGTCGAGATCGGGGCGGCGCGCCTTCAGTTGCGCGACGCGGCGGGGAGAGCCCGTGCCGACCTTCGCGCCGTCCGGCAGCGTCTCCAGGGTGAGCGCGTCGCGGGCGCAGAGCGTGTCACGGGCGTCGGCCCGCTTGGGCACGGCTCCGATGACGAGGCCCTTCACCGGCGACGTCGGCAGATCTTTGAGCGAGTGGACGATCAGGTCGCACTCGTCGGCGAGCAGCGCATCCCGGAGTGCACTGGCGAAGACGCCGGTGCCGCCGAGCTCGGAGAGGGACTCCCGCGAGGTGTCGCCGTGCGTGGTGACCGTGACGATCTCCACATCTTTGCCGGTCGCCTTGGCGATGGCGTTGGCGACGACCGTGGTCTGGGCGACGGCGAGTGCGCTGCCGCGGGTGCCGACGCGCAGGACGCCGTCTCGCCGCTCGACAGCTCCGGATGCGCGACTCACGGTGCCGCTCACGGCGCGAGCCCCGCAGCGGCCGGCTTGAAACCGAGCCTCGCGTTCTCGCAACAGCCAGGACGACACACGTCGTACCACGGACCGATCGAGGTCATCGCGGGACGCTGGTCGACGGGGACGCCGTCGCGGCGTTCGAGCACCAGGTCGACGAGACCCTGCACGTAGGTGTGGTGCGTGCCGGGCGTCGGGACGCGGACGGCGACGAGGCCGTTCTGCTCGCTGCTCTCCATCGCCTCGTTGTCGAGGTCCCAGAGGACCTCCATGTGGTCGCTGACGAAGCCGAGCGGGACGATGATCACCGCGCGGACGCCCTTGGCGGGCAGTTCGGCGATGGCGTCGTTGATGTCTGGTTCCAGCCACGGCATCGACGGAGGGCCGGAGCGGGACTGGTAGACGAGCTGCCACTTCACGACGCCGTCCGTCGCGGCCTGCGCGACGACCTCGGCGACGGCCAGGTGCTGCGCGGCATACGCGCCGCCCTCACCGAAGCCGCGTTCGGCCGGGCCGGACTTGGCGGCGTCGACCGACGGGATGGAGTGGGTCGAGAACAAAATCTCGACCTCGGTGGCCGGGTCGATGCCAGGCACCTTCTGCTCGATCTCGGCGAGGCCGTTCCTGACGCCCTCGATGAACGGCTCGACGAAGCCGGGGTGGTCGAAGAACTGGCGCACCTTGTCGATGGCGATGACGCCTTCGAGCCCCGTTTCCTCCAGCGCGATCGCGAAGTCTTCGCGGTACTGGCGGCAGCTCGAATACGACGAATACGCGCTCGTCGCGATGGCGATGATGTTGCGGATGCCGCGCTCGTTCGCCTCGACGAGGGCGTCTTTGAGGTATGGGTCCCAGTTGCGGTTGCCCCACAGCACCGGCAGGTCGATGCCGCGCGAGGCGAGCTCCGCCTCCAGCGCCGCCTTGAGTTCGCGGTTCTGGTCGTTGATCGGGCTCACGCCGCCGAAGTGGCGGTAGTGGTGGGCGACCTCTTCGAGACGCTCCTCCGGGATGCCGCGACCGCGGGTGACGTTGCGCAGGAACGGGATGACGTCGTCCTGGCCTTCCGGGCCGCCGAAACCGGCGAGCAGGATGGCGTCGTATGCCACGGGGACCGTCACATGCTCTGGGCCCGAAGCAGCTGCGGGCGTCGCACCGAGGACGTGCGCCGTCGTGTCGACGTCTGTCACTGCAGGACCTCCACGAGCTCGGCGGGCTGCACCCGGCGACCGGTGAAGAACGGGACCTCTTCGCGGACGTGCCTGCGCGCATCTGTCTGGCGGAGGTCGCGCATGAGGTCGACGAGGTCGGTGAGCTCGTCGGACTCGAGCGGGAGGATCCACTCGTAGTCACCGAGCGCGAACGATGCGACCGTGTTGGCGAGGACGGTGCGGAACGCCGCACCCTTGCGCCCGTGCTCGGAGAGCATCCGGCCGCGCTCCTCGTCGGGAAGCAGGTACCACTCGTAGCTGCGGACGAACGGATAGACCGTCAGCCACTCCTTCGGCTCCTTGCCGCGCAGGAAGCCGGGCACGTGGGACTTGTTGAACTCCGCGTCGCGGTGGACGCCCATGGCGTTCCAGGTGGGGAGGAGTGCCTTGAGCAGCTGGGTGCGGCGCAGCTGGCGAAGAGCCCACTGCAGGGTGTGCGCCTCCGGGCCGTGGATCCAGATCATGACGTCGGCGTCGGCGCGGAGGCCGGAGACGTCGTAGAGACCGCGGGTGGTGACGTCCTGCAGTTCGAGGTCGGCGATGACGCCCTCGAGCTCCTTGACGGCGCGGGGAACGTCGGTGCCGTCGAGGTCGTCCGGACGGGACGGGTCACGGCGCAGGACGGCCCAGAGAGTGAAGCCGTTGGCGCCGGCGTCGCCGGGGCTGGAAGCGTTCGCGTCTTCCTGTGGTGCGGGTGTTGCGTGGGGGGTGCTCGAATCTGCCGGTGCGGCAGCCGGGTTAGTCATACCTCACAGTCTCCCTCCCAAACCTGTGAGAGCCAAACCGCCCGGTGCTCGCCGAAACGACGGGATGCGTCACTTCGACGTGGAGCGGACGATCAGCCAGACCACACCGGCCACGGCGGCTGCAGCGGCAACAGCGATGCCGATCAGCGCGAGCGGGTTGTCTTGGCGCATGCGCTCGACGCGCTCCACGGTGCGCTTGGGGACGTTGAGCTTGTATTCGATGGCGTCGAGGGTGGCGGCGAGTTCGTTGCGGGCCCGCTGCACATCGCTGGTGTCAGTTGTCATACTTGCCCATCCCCTTGAACGCCTCGGTGTCCTCTTTGATGCTGTCGATCGTCTCGCTCGGCGCGACGCCGTTCATCTTCTTGAACGATGCGACACCCAGCAGGATGAGGACGCCGGCCAGGAGGAGCAGGGCGACGAACACGATCAGCGCGGACAGCCATCCGGGCAGCACGACGGCGAGACCCAGGATCGCCGCGGCGACGAGCGTGCCGAGAGCGAAGAAGATGAAGCCCGCGGCCCCGGCGAGGAGACCTATGCCGACCCCGGCATACTTCGCCTTCTCGGCGAATTCCGCCTTGAGGTGGGCGAGCTCGGCCTTCAGCAGGTCGATGAGCAGCCGCGGAAGGTCGGAGATCAGCGCGACCAGCGATCGCGACCGTGCGCGTTCGTCGTCAGTCATACCCGTCACCGTACTCCTGCCCAGGTCAAACCCGCTTGCCGTCGGTCGAGGATGCGCCCGACGCCGTTTCCGTCGCCGTTTCCGTCGCCGTGTCCGTCGCCGTGTCCGCCGCCCTGACGGCGGCCTCCGCTGCCGGCGCCGGGATCGGGGCCTTGGCCTCCTGGCGGCGCTGGCCGGCCTGCGCGATCAGCTTCTTGGCGCTGTCGACGACGGCGCCGGGAACCTCACCGACCTTGGCGGCGACGTAGTCCTCGACGGCGCCGACCTGCTTCTGGATGCCCGGCGACTCCCAGACCTTGGTCGCTGCCGCCTTCATCTGCTCGTAGCGCTTTCGCCCAGCCCGCGTGCCGAGCACATAGCCCACACCGGCGCCGGCGATGAAGAGAAGCTTTCCGCGCATTGCGCACCCCGTTCGTCAAAGGTTCTCGGTCAGTGCCTTCCAGCGTAGCCCCCTGGCCCGCTCGGCCGAGGCGCGTGCATCCGGGATGACGGAGGCGAGCCCTGTGCCGGTCAGCCACGAGCCGGTGACCTCGATGCCGTCGACGGCCGCTGCCGCCTCCCTGACTGCCGCAATGCGCTTCCCCTCGCCGAGCGCGGCGTACGGGAGGGCGTTGGTCCAGCTCGTGCGCGCGAACGCGGCGACGTCGGATTCCGTCAGCGGAATATCCAGGAGCGTCGCCGCGTCGGCGACGGCGAGTGCGCGCAGGGCAGCGTCGTCGAGGCCGGCGGTCTCGGAGGATTTGCCCGCGCGGCCGTAAGAGAGGCGCACGATGTGCTTCCCTGGCCCTGCCGCGTCGGCCAGCCACGCCCACTTCGCGGTCGAATGGGTCATCGCCTTCGCGGTGACGTCGGTGCGCTCGGAGTCGGAGACGAGCACTCCGGTGCCGCGCGGAGCGGAGGCGAGGCGGCCGTCGGTGAGCACGAGCGTGACCAGCTCGACGCTCGACGCGGGCGGCCAGTCGAGATCGGCGAGCGCCGCGAGGTCGGGCGACGCGGAGCCGAGCATGGCGAGGGCCGCCGGCGCCGGGGTGGCGATGATCACGACGTCGGCCGGGAGCTCGTCGCCGTCTGCGAGGCGGACGGTCCAGCGGGCCGGGAGAACCTCGGCGGCCGGTTCCGCATCCGGAGCAGCGGCGTCGGGTTCGTCCACCGGCGCAACGTCCACGGCCGGCGCCGTCCACGGCTCGACGGAGACGACCTGCGCGTCCGTCCGCAACGCTCCGCCGCGCGCGGCGATGTCCGCGGCGAGCGCCGCGGGGAGCCGCCACATCCCGCCGGTGATCCCGCCGACAGCACTGCCGGCCTTTGCGTTCGCGCGCAGCTCGCCGACGGCGCCGGAGAGCGACCCGAGTCTGGTGAGCGCGTTGTTGAGACCGGGGGCGACCACATCCACGTCGAGGTCGTCCGGCTGGGCGGAGTAGACGCCGGTGGCGACGGGGGCGACCAGGCGGTCGAGGACCTTCGCGCCCATGCGCTTGCGCACGAGGACGCCCAGCCTCTTCTCTTTTCCGATGGTCAGCACGGGCAGAAGCCTGTCCAGGTAGGCGCGCAGCGCGCCGCCCCAGCCGATCGCGGCGACCACGTCGGCGGCGAGCGGCGAACTCGGGATGCCCAGCAGTCCGGCCTTGGGAAGAGGCACGGTCCGCGACCCGTAGCGCACCCACGCTCCCGCAGGGTTGGGCTGCACAACGTCGCCGGACAGACCGAGCTCCTCGATCAGCGTCGCGACGTGGCCGCCGCGGGTGGCGAAGCTCTCCGCGCCGGCGTCGACGGCGATGCCGCCGACCTCGAGTTCGGCGACGGAGCCGCCGAACCGGCCGGACGATTCGAGCAGGGTGACCGCGAAGCCGGGCCTGGCGCAGTCACGCGCCGCGACCAGCCCGGCCATGCCCCCGCCGATCACGACCACGCGCGACGGCGGCGCTTCGATCGCGCTCCGGAGCTCGGCCGCGTTCAGGAGCTCGGCGTTCGGGAGCCCGGCATTTGAGGAGTCGTCGCCCTGGAACGCGCTCATCGTCCGTGGACGAACTCGACCAGGCGGGTGAGCACGGCGGGGTCGGTCTCCGGCGGGACGCCGTGGCCGAGGTTGAGGACGTGCGACGGCGCATCAACGCCGCGGGCGAGCACGTCGACGACGTGCGCCTGCAGCACCTCCCACGGGGCGTCGAGCATGGCAGGGTCCACGTTGCCCTGCAAGGGCACGACGTGTCCGAGCCTGCGGCTCGCCTCGTCCAGCGGGATGCGGTAGTCGACGCCGACCACATCGGCCCCGACCTCGTGCATCGCCCGGAGCAGCTCGCCCGTGCCGACGCCGAAGTGCACGATGGGCACGTTGCGGGTCTGAGCGCCCTGCTGGCCGTCCGCCGCATCCACTGCTGCCTCATAGGTGAGGTCGCGCACGTGCGACAGCGCCCTGGTGGACGCGGGAGCCACGTGCTCCGTGTAGTCGTGCAGCGAGAGCGAACCGGCCCACGAGTCGAACAGCTGCGCGGCACTCGCACCGGCCAGCACCTGCGCGCGGAGGAAGGCGCCCGTGACGTCGGCCGTCCACGCCATGAGCTTGGCCCAGGCCGCCGGGTCTGCGTGCATCATCGTGCGCGCCCGGATGTGGTCCTTCGACGGCCCGCCCTCGACCAGATAGGCGGCCAGGGTGAACGGCGCTCCCGCGAAGCCGATCAGCGGGGTCTCACCCAGCTCGGCGACGGTGAGGCGGACGGCCTCGACGATCGGGGCGAACACCTCGGCGTCGAGCGACTCGGGGTGGACGGCGGTGAGACGGTCGACATCCGCCGACGTGCGCACCGGGCTGCCGAGCACTGGCCCCTTGCCCGGCACGATGTCGACGTCGACGCCCGCCAGCCGCAACGGGATGACGATGTCGCTGAAGAAGATGCCGGCGTCGACGCCGTGACGGCGGACCGGCTGCAGGGTGATCTCGCTGGCGAGGGCCGGGTCGAGACAGGCGTCGAGCATCCGGGTACCGACCCGCAGTTCACGGTATTCGGGGAGGGAGCGGCCTGCCTGGCGCATGAACCAGACGGGCGTCACCTCCTGCCGTTCCCCCTGATATGCGCGGACGAGGCGACTGGATGCGGTGCGCCCGGCGGCGAGTGGATGGGACGGGTCGAGGGTGTTCACCCCTTGATTCTGCCAAAGTGCAGGGAATCCAACCTGAGCGCCCGGCCTGAACGCCCGCCGATTCGAGGTTCCGCCCCGGCAAGCGTAGGCTCTCAGGCGTGCTTCTGTGCTTCTCGTCGAGTCACCGCACTGCGGACTTCGACCTCCTGGAACGGCTCGAGCGAAACGCTCCGGCCGTCACCGCCGCACTCGCCGAGCACAGCGAGGTCATCAGCGGGTCGGTCGTCCTGGCCACCTGCAACCGATTCGAGGCGTACCTCGACATCGACGAACCTCTCCCCGCTGCGCGCGCCGTGTCCGCCGAGACCGTGATCGAGGCCGTGAGCGCCGCCTCCGGAATCGACGCCGACGAGCTGCGCGCCTCCAGCACCGTGATCTGCGACCACGGCGTCGCCGAGCACCTGTTCGCCGTGTCGAGCGGACTCGAATCCGTGGTCGTCGGCGAGGGCGAGATCGCCGGGCAGGTGCGACGCTCGCTCGAAGCGGCCCGCGCATCCGGAACGGTCACCAGCGAACTCGAACGCCTCTTCCAGGGCGCGTCCCGCACCTCCCGCGGCGTCAAGAACCGCACCGGCATCACCACGGCAGGCCGCTCGATGGTGCGCCTGGCGCTCGACCTCGCCGAGAGCCGCGTCACCGACTGGGCGTCCACCCGCGTGCTGCTCGTCGGCACCGGCGCGTACGCCGGAGCTAGCCTCGCCGCCCTGCGCGACCGCGGCGTCACCGACGTGCGCGTGTTCTCGCCGTCTGGCCGCGCCGCCAAGTTCGCGGTTTCGCACGCGATCGAGCCGGTCGAGCCTGGCTATCTGATGGATGCGCTGGCCGCGAGCGACCTCGTCGTCACCTGCAGCATCGCGACGGACCCGATCCTCACCAAGCCGCAGCTCGCCCAGGCCATGCTGCGCAAGGAGGCCGTCGAGCGCCGCCTCATCATCGACCTCGGACTCCCCCGCAACGTCGACCCCGCCATCGCAGAACTGCAGGGCGCCGAACTGCTCGACCTCGAGACCATCAGCAGGCACGCGCCGCTCGAAGAGTTGAACGCCGCGGAGGATGCGCGGAACATCGTCGGCGCCGCCGCCGCCGAATTCGCCGCCCAGTCTGCCGAGCAGGCAGTCACCCCCGCCCTCGTCGCGCTCCGCGGGCACGTCTTCGACCTGCTCGACGCAGAGATCGAACGGGCACGCAGCAGAGGCGACGCCAGCGAGCAGACCGAAGCCGCCCTGCGCCACCTGGCCGGTGTGCTCCTGCACACCCCGTCCGTCCGGGCACGCGAACTCGCCCGCGACGGCGACGCCCAGTCGTTCGTCGACGCGGCCAACGCCCTCTACGGGCTCGACGTCGGCCCTGTCGCGGAGCGCCGCCTGCGCGCCGTCGACGACGGCACCGCCGAGAGCGCCGCATCCTGAGCGATCACCACCGCACCACTCGATGAGGAGACACGTGAGCGACGAAGCTGACGACCCCCACGGCGCCACCGGGCTGCCATACGCCGCGGAGGAGCTCCGCACCGAGCGACTGATGCTGCGCCCGCTCAACACCGGCGACCTCGACGACGTGCACGAGTACCAGAAGCGCAAAGACGTCGTCCGCTACCTCTACTGGGAGGTGCACGACCACGAGGAGTCGGCCAAACACCTCAAGAAGCGGCTCGCGATGAACCGGCTGGAGAACGACGGCGACGGCCTCGTCTACGCCGTCGAGCTGCCCGACCCGGCGGGCGGGCACGGCCGTGTCGTTGGAGACATGAGCATCTTCCTGAAGAGCGCGGAGCACGGGCAGGTCGAGATCGGCTGGGTGTTCCACCCGGCCGTGCACGGTCGCGGCTACGCGACGGAGGCGGCCGAGCGTGTGCTCGAAATCTGCTTCGGCACCCTCGGCGCGCACCGCGTCTTCGCCCAGCTCGACCCGCGCAACGAGGCCTCCGCGCGACTCTGCGAACGACTCGGGATGCGCCAAGAGGCCCTCCTGCGCCAGAACGAGATCTTCAAAGGCGAGTGGGGCGACACCGCCATCTACGCCCTCCTCGACTCCGACTACCGCGCCCGCTGACCCGCATCCCGTACCCGCACCGATTGCGAAAGTGGGCGAGTTGGGGATGGTCGGTAGGATTGTGGGGCGGGCCGCGTCCCGGAACACCCCACAATTCGCAGGACACAGGGAGCACCATTGGCTGAACAGTCACGTCTCGACTCGGTAATCACGCTGGCGCAGCACCGCGGCTTCGTCTTCCCCTCCGGCGACATCTACGGCGGCACCCGCTCCGCCTGGGACTACGGCCCCCTCGGCGTCGAGCTCAAAGAGAACATCAAGCGTGAGTGGTGGAACGCGTTCGTGCGCGGCCGCGGCGACATGGTCGGACTCGACTCCGCCATCATCCTGCCGACCGCCGTGTGGGAGGCGTCGGGTCACGTCAAGGTGTTCAGCGACCCGCTCACCGAGTCGCTCATCACCCACAAGCGCTACCGCGCCGACCACCTGTTCGAGGCGTACGAGGCCGCACACGGTCACCCGCCGGTCAACGGCCTGGCCGACATCGCAGACCCCGACCACCCGGACAAGATCGGCCAGTGGACCGAGATCCGCCAGTTCTCCGGCCTGATGAAGACCTACCTCGGCGTCGTGGACGACGAATCCGGCGTGCACTACCTCCGCCCGGAGACCGCGCAGGGCATCTTCACCGACTTCGCAGCGGTGCTGCAGACAGCGCGCAAGAAGCCGCCGTTCGGCATCGGCCAGATCGGCAAGGCGTTCCGCAACGAGATCACGCCAGGAAACTTCATCTTCCGCACCCGCGAGTTCGAGCAGATGGAGATCGAGTTCTTCGTCGAGCCGGGCACCGACGAAGAGTGGCAGCAGACCTGGATGGACCTCTGCTGGAACTGGTTCATCGACCTCGGCATGACGCCGGAGAACATCCGCTGGTTCGAGCACCCGAAGGACAAGCTCGCGCACTACTCGAAGCGCACCGTCGACATCGAGTACAAGTTCAACTTCACCGGCAGCGAGTGGGGCGAGCTGATGGGTGTCGCCAACCGCACCGATTACGACCTCAAGACGCACATCGAGAACTCGGGCAAAGACCTGAGCTACTTCGACCAGAACAAGAACGAGCGCTACGTGCCGTTCGTGATCGAGCCGTCCTTCGGCCTGACGCGTGCGCTGATGGCGTTCCTGGTCGACGCGTACGACGAGGAGGAGGTGCCGAACGCCAAGGGCAAGACGGACAAGCGCACGGTCCTGCGCCTCGACCCGCGGCTCGCGCCCGTCAAGGTCGCCGTGCTCCCGCTCTCCCGCAACGAGGCCCTGTCCCCCCTCGCCCGTTCGCTCGCCGACCACCTGCGCAAGCGCCGCAACGTCGACTTCGACGACTCGGGCGCGATCGGTCGCCGCTACCGCCGCCAGGACGAGATCGGCACGCCGCTCTGCGTCACGGTCGACTTCGACTCCCTCGAAGACAACGCCGTCACGGTGCGCGACCGCGACACGATGCAGCAGGAGCGCATCCCGATCGACGAGCTCGACCTGTACCTGGCCAAGCGCCTCAAGGAGATCTGAGTCACAGCTCCTGCCACTCGCTCCACTTCGTCCCCCGCCGCGGCCACCGCCCGGCGGGGTTCGTCGTTTCCTGACCGTCCCGAATCAGTACCTGCATTTCGAGGCAGCCCACTAGGGTGGTGCCACGCGGGAACGGGGACAGCGGCAGCGGGAGCAGTGGGGAGGCGGCGATGGACCTCGTGTGGGGCATCCGCATCATCGACGGACCGGTCTACTGGACGTTCCTGCTGGCCAGCGCTGTCTTCTTCCTCTACCTGCTCATCCGGAGGCCGACTGGACGCTGGATCGCCACCGCGCTGATCGGCCTGCTCGGCGGCGCCGTCGTCGCGGCCGGGCTGTTCTTCCTGGTCAACGCGCTCGACGCGTTCGGGACACCGTTGCCGAACCAGGTGGCGTTCTGGACCATGGCCACCTTCGCCGCCATCGGCCTCGGGATCGTGAACCTCTGGAGTTCTCGCTGGTGGCGCAAGACCCTCGCCGCGATCGGCATCGTGGTGTTCGCGATCACCGGCACGCTCGGCGTCAACGGGTACTACGGGCTCGACCCGACCATCGGCTCCCTGTTCGGGATCAGCACGACCACGAAGATCGACATCCACCCGATCACCACCAGCACCGCCGACCCGACGAAACCGCTCTTCGAGACCTGGAAGCCACCGGCGGACATGCCGAAGACCGGGCAGCAGGGCAGCCAGGAGATCCCGTCGAGCGGGTTCGCCGCGCGGCCGGCAGGCATCTACCTTCCCCCGGCGGCGCTCGTCAAGAACGCGCCGCCGCTGCCGGTCGTGATCTTCATGATGGGCTATCCGGGCAACCCGGACCCGCAGTACATCGGGGGTGTGCTCGACGAATACGCCGCCAAGCACAACGGTCTCGCGCCGATCGCCGTCGTCGCCGACCAGATCGGCACGCAGGGCGACCCGGCCTGCGCGGACTCCTCGGCGTTCGGCGCCGCCGAGACGTACATCACGAAAGACGTTCCCGCCTGGATCCGGACCCACCTGAACGTGCTCAAGGATCCGAAGTACTGGACCATCGGCGGATACTCCAACGGCGGTGCCTGCTCGTTCAAATACGCGGCGGAGTTCCCCGACCAGTTCCGCAACCTGATGGTCGTGTCCGGCGACGAGTACCCGGGCGTCGAGATCCAGCGCCAGACCATCGCCCAGGTGTTCGGGGGCAGCACGGCGGCCTTCGACGCCGCGAAGCCGACCTCGATCCTCGACGCGAACCCCAGCCGGTACGCGAACACGACAGCCGTGTTCACCGTCGGCGGCAACGACCCCACGTTCGTGCCCGGGGCGGAGCGCAACGCGAAAGCGGCGGAGGCTGCCGGCATGAAGACCACGTACTACGTCGTCCCGGGAGCCGGCCACGTTGTCGACGCGCTCGAGGGCGGACTGAAGAAGGACTTCGAGATCCTCTACCCGGTTCTCGGGTTGAGCAGACCGTGACGGAGGAGACCGTGAGCACCACCGACACACAGCACGCAGCCCCGGATGCGCCGGGCACGCCGCCGCGCAAGCCCCCGGCGCCGTTCTGGCAGGCGGCCGGCCGCTACGCGCGCGCCGCCCCGGCGAGCATCGCCCTCGTGATCGTCGTGATCGTCACCTCGATCCTCACCAGCACGATGTGGATGCCGGCGAGCATCGGCGGCGACTCGCTGGTCTGGGCGGCCGGTGTGACCTCGACGATCCAGGCCGGATTCTGGTGGACGCCGTTCACTGCGCTGTTCGTCACGGAGGACCCCGCGCAGCTGATCATCGTGATCATCCTCGCGCTCACGCTGCTCGCAACGGCCGAGCGCCTGATCGGCACGCTGCGCACGGTGATCGCGTTCCTCGTCACCGGGGTCGTCGGGATCACCCTCGGGGTGCTTCTGCAGTGGTCCGCCGCCTCCTTCGGGGAGATCTGGGCGACGAGCACCGAATTCGACTTCACCCTCGACCCGACCATCGGGATCATCGGCGCACTGATCACAGCGAGCGCGTTCGCCTCCGCACTGTGGCGGAGGCGCATCCGGTTGCTGACGTTCGCCGTGGTGCTGATGTTCGTGCTCTACAACGGCGACCAGAACAACGTCTACCGCTTGATCGCCGCGCTGCTCGGTCTTGCGCTCGGGACGATCCTGCGACCGGGAACGGTGAAACGCATCCGGCGCAGCTCACACGCCGAGACCAGGAACCTGGTGGCCGCGCTCATCGGGATCACGGCGTTCGGGCCGCTCGTCGCCCTCCTGCCGCCCGGCGGTCTCGGCCCGCTCTCGTTCATCAGCGCCCTGTTCGAGCACCAGCAGGTGCCGCAGAGCGTGATCGACCAGTGCGACAAGGACTTCACGGCCAACTGCAAACTGGACCTCGCGCTGTTCTCCGTCGACGGCGTCGGCCCGCTGCTGCTCAGCCTCCTGCCGCTCGTGCTCCTGATCGTGACGGCCCTTGGGCTGCGCCGCGGACGACGGTTCGCCTTCATCCTGGGCATCGTGGTGAACGTGGCGATGATCGTCCTCCCGTTCACGGCGCTGCCGGGCGGCAACCTGACGATCGACGCCAACGACATCAAAGACCTCGCGCCGGCCATCGAACTGCTGTTCTGGATCCTCGCCGCGTTCGTCGTGCCGCTCGCCTCGATCATCCTGCTGCTCGTCACGCGGCGGCAGTTCCAGATCCGGGCCCCGCGGGCGGCGATCGTCCGGTTCGCGATCACCATCGTCATCGCGTTCGTGATCCTCGCTGTCGCCTACCTGATCGCGGGGCTGTCCTCGCTCACCGAGTTCGTGCCGGACGCGACCATCGGGCAGGTGTTCGGCTCGACTCTGCGCCGGTTCGTGCCCGCCGGGTTCGAGTCGATCACCGGGACCGTGATCGTGCCGACGACACCGTTCGTCGTCATCCTGTACCAGTGGGTCGGCCCGCTGTTCTGGACGGTGTTCGTGGTGGCGACCCTCCAGCTCTACCGCGCGACCGCCACCGGACGCACCGTCGGCGACGAACTGCGCTTCCGTGAGCTTCTCAAGCGCGGCGGCGGAGGGACGCTCGGCTTCATGGGCACGTGGCCCGGCAATGTGTACTGGTTCAGCGAAGACCGGGAGGCGGCGATCGCATACCGGGTGGTCAACGGCATCGCGATCACCCTCTCCGACCCGGTCTGCACCCCGGAACGCGCGGAGCGGACGATCACCGAGTTCGTCTCGTTCTGCGACGCCAACAGCTGGGTGCCGGTGTTCTACAGCGTCCACGGCGCATACCTGCCGGTGTTCGACGCGCTCGGCTGGCAGTACATGTCCGTCGGCGAGGAGACGCTGATGCACCCGCAGACCTTCGACATGGCTGGCAAGCCCTGGCAGAAGGTCCGCCAGGCGCACAACCGGGGCCTCAAAGAGAACATCACCACGCTCTGGACCACCTGGGACGACCTTCCGCCGATCCTCGCCACCCAGATCTCCGCCATGAGCGAGCAGTGGGTGTCGGAGAAAGAGCTGCCGGAGATGGGCTTCACCCTCGGAGCCCTGGCCGAGCTGAAAGACCCGGACGTCGCCCTCTACCTCGCGCTCGCGCCGGACGGCGGCCTGCAGGCGATCACCAGCTGGCTGCCCAGCTACCGCGACGGCCGGGTGGTCGGATACACGATCGACTTCATGCGGAGGGGCGACGCCTCCATCCCGGGAATCATGGAGTTCATCATCGCCTCCGCAGCACTCCGGATGCAGGGAGAAGGAGTCGAGGTGCTGAGCCTGTCCGGCGCTCCCCTCGCCACGAAGCCGGTCGTCGACGGCGCGGCTCCGGCCGACCCCGGCACGATGGACAAGCTGCTCGGTTTCCTCGCCCGCACGCTCGAACCGGCGTACGGGTTCGCGTCACTGTTCAAGTTCAAGAGCAAGTTCAACCCGACCTACGAGACGATCTACATGGCGTATCCGGATCCGGTGGCGCTCCCGGCGATCGGCAGCGCGATCGGCAAGGCGTACCTGCCGGACGCCAACGCGCGGGAGTACCTGGCGCTGGCGCGGACGCTGATGAAGTGAGGCTGGTGACGGTGGGGTCGCGGGGGTCGGGGCGGCCGAAGTGAACCCGGCGTAGGTTGGTGCCATGCAGGCCGACACCACCCGCACCGCCATGATCATCGGAGGCACAGGGCAGATCGGCGCTGCCGCCGCCCGCCGCCTCGCCGCCGACGGCTGGTCCGTGCTGATCGCCCACCGCGGCGCCCACTCCGGGGATGCGGCCCTCGCCGACCTCGACGTGACCACGATCCGCCTCGACCGCGACGACACCGCCGCCCTGCTCGACCAGGCGCGCGGCCACGATCTGGTGCTCGACACCGTCGCATACGAACCGCGGCACGCCGACCAGCTCGTTCAGCTCTCCGGCGAGGTCGGCTCGCTCGTCGTCATCTCCACCGGTTCCGTGTACACGGGACGCAACGGCGGATACCTCGACATCGTCACCGGGCCGGACGACTTCCCGGACTATCCGGTCCCGCTGCGCGAAGACGATCCGACGGTCGACAACCGCAAGCGCACGTATTCGCCGCTCAAAGCCGCGATGGAGCGGCGCCTGCTCGCCGCGGACGACCTGCCGGTGAGCATCCTGCGCCCCGGCGCGATCCACGGGCCGTTCAGCCCGGCGCTGCGCGAATGGTTCTTCATCAAACGGGCGCTCGACCGCCGCAGACACGTCGTGCTCTCCGACGACGGCACCAACCGGTTCAGCACGTCGTCCACCGTGAACATCGCCGAACTCGTCGCGCTCTGCGCGGTACAGCCGGGCCACCGGGTGCTGAACGCGGTCGACGACGACAACCTGAGCGTTGCCGAAATCGCCAGGACCGTGTTCGACGCGCTCGACAGGGAGGTGGAGATCGTCACGTTCCCCGGCCCGCCGGTCGACGGGCTCGGGTCGACGCCGTGGACGGTCGCGCATCCACTGGTCATGAGCATGGCGCAGGCGCAGGTGGAGCTCGGCTACCGGGCGCCGGTGACGTACGCCGAGTCGGTCAGGACCGCGATCGACTGGGCGGTCCGGGAAGCGCACGCCGCCGACCGGCGCGACGAAGGGTGGGAGGCGGTGTTCCCGACGCTCGCGGAGCGCGCGGAAGCGGACGGGTGGTTCGAGTACGCGGCGGAGGACGCGTTCCTCGGGGGGCGCTAAGGGCGCGGTCGCTCGTTTCGTAGTGCAGAAACGAAGAGTCCGGGACGTTGCACGTTCACAGTGAGGGTCTGGCCATTGTGGCGCACGGCGACTCCCACCCCCTTTCGAGCGATCAGCCCTACCCCGCTCGCCCCGACCCGGTAGCCCCATCCCCACCAGTCCGATGGGGATATCCAGACGGACGCCATGTTGTCGATCTGCTCTCGATCAATCGAGCACAGAGGAAGTCCCGGGATCAGGCCGCAGACGCGGAACCGATTGCCGTCCAACCGCACGCGCAGCATCGCGAACTCCGCGAGGATCAGTCCAGCGACGAAGAGCACGACCGATGGCGATTCGACCGCTCCGATTGCACCGCCCCAGATCAGCCCTCCCGCGATGAGCGCTGTGCTCCCGACCGCAGAGACCGGCGAAACGACGGCGTCCTCAGCGCTGGCGGAGTCGCTCTGCCCATCCGCATCGACGTCTGCGCCATCGGTGTCCGTGCCGCGAATGTCTTCGATCTCGGCATCCCGCCCGATCATCGAGAAGGGGATGAACCCGTACGCGAAGGCGATCGGGGTCAGAAGTCCCCAACCACCGACGTCAGGAGGCTCAACCGTATTCGCGAAAGCCAACACGAGCCACACGCAGGCGGCCATCGCCGCAAACCCGGCGGCAAGTAGGACCGCGCGCCTGCGGCGCACAACCGTCGCGGACAGTGCTGCGACGCACGCTACGCCGAGGGTGATCGCAAGAACAATGACGGACGCTGTGTGCCCTGACGTCCTCTCGCCGCTCCACTGTGTGGTCATCTCGTCCGGTAAGCGCTCAAGCAGGATCGGCCAGCTCGCAACGATGGCCACGGCCGGCAACCAGCAGAGCAAAACGGCCGCGGTGCGTCGAGCAGACGTCGATTCGCGCACGTGAGTCCTTTCGCCCCGTTTCTCCACCCTGCCTGCTCGTCTCTAACATGACAATATTTCCTTGAGACTCCATGCCCGATCACGAACCTGTGCGCGGCGAGCATCGATTGGTCCCGAATTGCCGTGGCGACTCGTGGGCGCGCGGCAATTCGGGACCACTCGTTGCCGGTCGTACCCGTCGGGGCTAGAAGACGTACTCGAGGAGGTCGGTGCCGACCGTGCGCATCCCCTCGAGGACCGACAGGCGGGAGGCGAGGCTTGCGTCGTCGAAGTACATCGAGACCGCGTATGTGACGCCGGCGCGGGGGCCGCGCAGCACGCCGACCTCGCTGCGGACGCCGTGGTCGACGCCCGTCTTGTTGACGAGGAGGATGCCGTGCTCCGCGTTGCGGTGCGCGTGCGGATCGAGGCCGAACGCGCTCGACACCAGGGAGAAGTCGCTGTTCAGCGACAGCCAGGAGATGACACGCTGGCTGGTCGCCGCGTCCACGATCTCGCCGTGGGCGAGCGCTGAGAACAGCCAGGTGAGCTCGTTGGCGCTGCCGACGGAGAGCTGCGGGGCGTCGTCGGGGCCGCGGTGATCGCGCACCAGGTCGAGCAACGCGGTGCGGGTGAGGCCGAGCGCCTCGGTACGGGCGCTCACGGCTTCGAGACCGACGCGGCGGAGGAGGACGTTGGTGGCCAGGTTGTCGCTGGAGGCTCCGACGAGCGCGGCCAGATCGGCCACGGGGAGGGAGGGGGCGGCGAGGTGCTGCCAGATGCCGGAGCTGCCCACCGCATCCTGAGGGGAACGGTCGAGGAGCGCGAACGGGCTCAGCTCACCGGACTGCAGCCGTGCGGCGACCTCGACCAGCAGCAGGACCTTCCCGATGCTCGCGGTCGGCATCACCACGTGGTCGTCGACCGAGAACAGCACAGCACCCGTGGTCAGGTCGGTCGCGCGAGCAGACACCTGCACCCCGCTCAGCGCCAGGTGCCCGAGAACAGCGAAACCGCGACTGAAGTCCGCTGGGGCGACCGTGCCCCGATGCCGTCCGCGACGGGACGATGCGTGCCTGCTGCGGCGTTCGGAATCCTGGGTCTGGATCGTCACGGGGATGGGGGGTCCTTCGTCCGGGTGGGGAGAATTCGGGTGCGGTCCCCCTGCCGCCGCCGCGCCGTTGGAGTGGGTGGGCTCCCGGCACAACACGCTCGATGTTACCCCGCGAAGAGGGGCAGTGCGCACCCTCTCCGCGGGGAGACGAAACCGGCTACCAGATGGTGACGCGCTGCTCAGGAGCGAGCCACAGGGCGTCGCCCTCCGACACACCGAACGTGTCGTAGAAACCGTCGATGTTGCGCACGATCTGGTTGCAGCGAAACTCGTTCGGCGAGTGCGGGTCGATCGCCAGCAGACGGATGACCTCGGCGTCGCGGCCCTTCTGCTGCCAGGCCTGCGCCCAGCTCAGGAAGAAGCGCTGGGCGCCGGTCAGACCGTCGACCACGGGAGGCTCCTCGCCGTTCAGCGACAGCAGATACGCCTTCCAGGCGATGCCGAGACCGCCCAGGTCGCCGATGTTCTCGCCGATGGTGAGCGCGCCGTTCACGTGGTGGTCCGGCACCTGGGCGGGGGCGAGCGCGTTGTACTGCTCGATCAGGCTGCTGGTGCGCTGCTCGAACGCTTCGCGGTCGGCGGCGGTCCACCAGTCTTGCAGGCGGCCGTCCCCGTCGAACTTGGAACCCTGGTCGTCGAAGCCGTGACCGATCTCGTGGCCGATGACCGCGCCGATCGCGCCGTAGTTGGCCGCAGCATCCCTGGTCTCGTCGAAGAACGGGAACTGCAGGATGGCCGCAGGGAACACGATCTCGTTGAAGCCGGGGTTGTAGTAGGCGTTGATGGTCTGCGGTGTCATGAACCACTCGTCGCGGTCCAGCGGCTTGCCGATCTTGCCCAGCTCGCGGTTGAACTCGAACAGGCTGGTGGCACGCACGTTGGCGACCAGGTCTGCCGGGTCGACCACGAGGGCGGAGTAGTCGCGCCACTTCACCGGGTAGCCGATCTTCGGGGTGAACTTCTCCAGCTTGTCGAGCGCGCGGGCGCGGGTCTCCTCGCCCATCCACTCCAAGGTGCCGATGCTCTGGCGGTAGGCCTCGATGAGGTTGGCTACCAGTGCATCCATGGCCTGCTTGGCGGTGGGCGGGAAGTGCTTCTCGACGTAGATGCGGCCGACGGCCTCGCCCATCGCTCCCTCGACCAGTGAGACGCCGCGCTTCCAGCGGGCACGCATCTGCGGGGTGCCGGTGAGGGTGCGGCCGTAGAAGTCGAAGTTCGCCTCGACGAAGTCGCCGGACAGGTAGGGGGCAGCGCCGTGGATGATCTGCCAGGCGAGCCAGTCCTTCCACGACTCCAGGCGGTCCTCGGTGAGGAGCCCGGCGAGGCCGGAGGTGAACGACGGCTGGCGCAGGACGACCTCGGCGAGAGCGCCGTCCGGGGCGCCGAGCGCCTTCTCCCAGACGCTGAGGTCTGCTCCGTCTTTCGCGTCGCCGGCGAACAGTGCTGCCGCGTCGGCCCAGTCGAACAAGTTGTAGGTCTTCTCGGAGTCGCGCGACTTCACGTTGTCCCAGTGCTGGGCGGCGATCTCCTTCTCCAGGTCGAAGACGCGCTGGGCGCGCTCCGGCGCATCCTGGAATCCGGCGAGCTCGAACATCCGCTGGATGTGGGCGACGAACGCCTCCCGGATGGGCGCGAAGGTCTCCTCGCGGAAGTACGACTCGTCCGGCAGCGAGATGCCGGACTGCTCCACGAAGACGAGGTAGCGCTCGGGGTTGCCCGGGTCGTTGTCGACGAACAGCTGGTAGAAGCCGGCGAGCCCGTGGCGCTCCAGCTTGCCGATGGTCTGCAGCAGGTTCGGGATGCTGTCCACGTCGCTCGCGAACGCCAGCTGGTTCTGGATGGGCGTGGCGCCGAGGGCCTCGATGCGGTCCTCGTCCATGAAGCTCGCGAACAGGTCGCCGAACTTGCGCTCCTCCGTGCCTTCCTGCGCATCCTGGGCTGCCTCGATGATCTCGCGGACGGCCGACTCGGCCTCCTCCGCCAGAATCATGAAGGAGCCCCAGCGCGCCTTGTCGTCTGGGATCTCGGTGCGAGCGATCCACTTGCCGTTCACGTGCCGGAACAGGTCGTCCTGCGGCCGGACGGCGGGATCGAGTTCGGAGGTTTCGATGCCGGAAGTCAGGGTCATTCCGCCAGCCTACGGGGTTCGCGGCGCGGTGCCGAGAGCCCGGAGCCGCAGGTAGGTGGTGAGGAACAGCGCGGCCAGCACGAGCTCGACCAGGACCGAGACGGTCCCGGATGCGCTGCCGAACCCGGCCAGCGACAGGATGGTGTTCACGAGCGCCAGCAGCAGGTAGCCGGCGCCCAGGACGCCGCTCAGCAGCGGTCGCGCGGTCATGCGCCACCACGGGCGCGCGGCGGCGACGGGTTCGCCAGGACCACGGAACATCCGGCTGGCGAGATACCAGCCGGCGAGCTGCAGGATCGAAAGCGCGATGGAGCCTGGCTCCCAGTTCAGCGCGTTGAGCAGGAGCGATAGCCCCACGTTGACGGCGAGCAGCACGACGACGACGATCGCCTTCTGTGCCGGTGTGGTGAAACGCACTGCTGCCCCCTGGATGTTCGCCATCCAGCTTCTCATCCGGGATGCTCTGCTCCCGTCCCGACGCGCGCCTGTGGAAAGCGAGATACCAGTAACTGCGCGCGACACGCCGTGCGGCGGTGCAGTTACTGGTATCTCGGCGCCGCCAGGCGGGCGGGGTCAGGCGAGGATGCGGATGGGGAACGCGGTGAGCGCATCCGAGGGGATGGGCGCGAAGAGGTCGCGGTGCCACAGGCCGTCGTTGTGGCGGACGAGGATGTCGCCGCGGCCGTCCTGCTCCGGGTACGGGGCGAGAATGCGGCTGCCGGCGGGCAGGGTGTCGAGGTCGGACGGAGTCCAGGCTTCGGCGACGGGGTCGAGGGAGTCGAAACGGATTCCGAGAGTTGTTGTGTTCATCATTGCTGTACTTCTTTCAAAGCGTGTGGGTGTAACCGCAGCCGACGCGTCAACGCGCGGCTTTCGCGCCGGAACTCCGAGGGAGTTGCCTCGCGAGAGGCGGTGGCGGACAGGTGGTCCGCGGTGGGAATCAGACCTTGTTCGCGGCGACGATGAGAGGAGCGTCAAGCCGAACGAAACGGTGTGTTCCTCGTCCAGTATAGCCGACGAGTCCGAAAAGAGGTCGGAAAGAGGTCGGGAAGTGCTCAGGAGCGGGCCGCGCGGACCTGTTCCCACTCGTCCAGGAGCTCAGGCAGACGGCGTTCGAGGAAGCGGTAGAAGCCCGCCATGTCGCGCAGGCGCTCCGTGGCCAGGGAGTCCGGATCGTCGACGGCGGCGATGCCGGCGTCTGCCTGCGTTGCAAGGACGGCGTAGACCGGCGACTGCCTGACCATGGATGCGTACCAGTCGCTCGGCAGTTCGTAGCGGTCGCGGCGGCTGGCGGCCTGGGATACCCGGCGGATGATACCGATGGTCTGCAGGTAGCGGACGGCTCCGGAGATGGCGGCGGGGCTCGCTCCGAGCACGTCGGCGAGCTCCGACGCGGTCATGCCGGGCTGCTCGGTGACGGTGAGAGCCATCAGGACGCGGCCGGGCATCTTGGGGAACCCGGCGGCGATGAGTACGGACGCGGCGTGTTCGCGCACATCGTTCAGGGCCCGCTCGTCTCTCGCCACCGGCTCATCCTTTCATTTCTCGGGCGGAATGCAGTGAAATCAGCCGATCGCGAAGTCTCTGCGGCGGATGAGCACAGCAGCCGCAGCGGTCGCGATCGCCGCGATCCCGAGCATCCAGTAGCCGCCCGTCCAGTCCGGTGTGCCCACCACCACGGGCGAGTGTGCGAACGGGGACAGGTCGTGCACCCACGTCGGCAGGCCGATCAGGCCGCCGAAGATGCCGATGAACGCGCCGAGGCCGAGCAGCGTCCAGCCGAGCGGGATCGTCCAGGTCGGCAGCACCACGAACACCAGGGCCAGGACGCCGAGATAGACGAGCGCGACGGGCAGTTGCGCGGCAGCGGCAGCGAACGAGTCGCCGATCCGCGCCGCGTCCTCCCCGGCCGAGACCGCGGCCAGTCCGGAGGCGATAGCAGCGGCCAGCAGGACCAGCACGATCGCGATCACCCCGACCAGCAGGAACTGCAGTAGCCAGCGCACCCGCGACAGCGGCGTCGACATCAACATCTCGGCCGCTCCCCCGGCCTCCTCCTGCCGCAGCCGGATGACGGCCTGGGTCGCGCAGGCGGCGGCGAGGACGCCGACGATGGAGAAGATCGCGGAGATGAAGACCTGCGTCATCGGCCCTGAACCGCCCGCGCCGATCTCGCCGACCGCTGTCCGGATGCTGCTGAGGCTCGGATCGTTGGCGATGGACGAGCTGACCACGCTGCCGAGCGCACCGGCGAGGAGACCGGTGAACAGGCCGCCGATGGTCCAGCCGAGGATGGTCGGCCACTGCAGCCGCCAGGCCAGGCCGAGCGGTCCGGACAGCATGGCCCGCGCGTCCCGTCGTCCGGCGCGCTCGGCGATCAGGCCCGCCCCGCTGTCGCGCGCGGACTGCAGCGCGAACACCACGGCCATCAGCACGGCGGCCAGGCCGAGCTGTAGCAGCAGCGGGCGCCAGTCGTTCGCGCCGTACGGGTCGAACTGCTCCCCCCAGCCGATCGGGCTCAGCCAGGTGGGCCACGCGCTCACGAGGTGGGTGCCGTCGGCGGTGACCGTGCCCGTCGCATCCCCGATGCCGCGCAGGATGTACGCGAGCACGACGATTGCGGAGGCGAAGCCGTTGGCGCCGCGGGAGGTCATCATGAGCTGCGAGAGCAGCAGACCGACCGCGAGGAACGAGATCCCTGCGCCGCCGACCGCAGCGCCCGCCGAGAACGAACCGGCGGCCGGAAGACCTGCCGCGATGAACCCGAGGCCGGTCGCGACGGCGAGCACGACGTTCGCCAGCACACCGTGGATGAGGGTGGCGACGGTCGGCAGGATGCGCGCGGCCGGGGTCGACGCGACGAGTTCTGCGCGTCCTGACTCCTCTTCCGCCCGCGAGTGCCGCACGGCAAGGAAGGTGCTCATCAGCCCGGCGAGCAGCGCCAGGAAGGTGAAGATCTCGAAGAACGTCACCGCCGCCAGCCCGGTGCCCTGCGGCAGCCCGCGCAGCATCAGGATGGAGGGGTTGGCGATGGCGAGCCGCATCAGCTCGACGCGACCCTTCGCATCCCCGTAGGTGTTGCTGATGCTGGCGGCGGAGAACGCGGCGAGCGCCGCGATGCCCACGATCCAGATGAGCAGCTGCCAGCGGTCCCTGCGGATGCGCTGGCGCAGCAGCACGGCCAGGATGCGGCCTCGACCCTGCTCGTTCGCCGCCGTGTGCTGGTGCGTCGCCGGTCCGGCCGAACGGCCCGTGGACTGCATTGCGGTGGTCATCGTTCGTTCGCCCCCGCGAGCTCGTCGCCGTAGTGGCGCAGGAACAGCTCCTCCAGCGATGGTGGCGCGACGGTCAGACCCTGCGTGTCCAGCTCGGCGAGGGCGGAGAGCACGCCGGACAGCGTGTCGCTGTCGGCGGTGAACCGCACCCGCCCTTCTGTGGTGTGCAGGTCGTGAGCGTGCGGGATGCGCGCGAGTTGCGCCTCCGACACCCCGTCGGCGGCGAACGAGACCTCGGTGCGGGTGAGGTGCCTCAGTTCGGTGAGCGTTCCGGACTCGACGGTCTTGCCCGCCCGGATGATGCTCACCCTGTCGCAGAGCTGCTCGACTTCGGAGAGGATGTGGCTCGACAGCAGCACGGTGGCGCCGTCTCGGGCGACCCTGGCGATCTCGGCGTTGAAGGTGGCCTCCATCAGCGGGTCGAGTCCGCTGGTCGGCTCGTCGAGGATGTAGAGGTCGGCTGGGGTGGCGAAGGCGGAGACGAGCGCGACCTTCTGCCTGTTGCCCTTGGAGTATGCGCGCCCCTTCTTTGACGGGTCGAGCTGGAAGACGTCGACGAGCCGCTTCTTGCGTTCGGCGTATGCCGCCTTGTCGGCCGTTCCGCCGCGCAGCCGAGCGAGGAGGTCGATCGCCTCACCGCCGGACAGGTTGGGCCAGAGGTTGACGTCGCCAGGCACGTACGCAATGCGCCGGTGGAGCTCCACCGCGTCCTTCCACGGCTCCCGGCCGAACAGGGCGGCGTGGCCGCCGCTGGCCTTGGCGAGACCGAGCAGGATGCGGATGGAGGTGGACTTCCCCGCGCCGTTCGGCCCGAGGAAACCGTGCACCTCGCCCGCCGTGACGGAGAGGTCGAGACCGTCGAGTGCACGCACCCGGCCGAACCGCTTTTCGAGGCCGATGGCCTCAATGACTGTGTCCATGACGTGTGACTTTACGCTTAATTCAGTAATTTGTGAATATTCCTAACGGAATCTATACGGGTGCACGCTTCGCCGCCGGTAGGTAGGGTGGCGGCATGATGACCTCGGCCCAGGAGGGCGAACTCGGCGAAGGAGAGACACGCGGGCGGTGAGCCCGCGCTTTTCCCTTTCACCGACAGGAGATCCATCATGTCTTTGCGCCTTCGCGCGCCCCGCTTCGCGCTGCTCGCGTTCGGGAACTTCAGCATCCTCGGCCTGCACGTCGGCGTGCACGCCGTGCAATTGGCGCCGCTCAGCGCATCCATCGGCCTCACGCCAGGGATGCTCGGGGCGGCCATCACGACGGCCGCCCTGGCCGGGGTCGTCACACTGTTCGCCGGGGGCCGGCTGGCCGACCGGCTGGGCAGTCGGCCGGTGCTGGTCGCCGGCTTCGGAGGGACGGCGGCCGGCTTCCTGCTGCTCGCCGTCGCCCATGACCTTCCAGGACTGTTCACCGGGATGGTCGTCTACGGGCTGTTCTCCAGCTTCATCGACCTCGGGGCGAACACGGTCGGCGCCGACGTCGAAGCGGTGAGCGGGCGGCACCTGATGACGTCGTTGCACGCCGGCTTCAGCGGGGGTGCGGCGGTCGGCGCGCTCGCGACGGCGCTCGCGCTGACGGCGGGGGTGGACTATCGGTCGGTGTACGTGGCGCTGGCGGTGGTGCTCGCGGCGGCAGGGGTGGTGGTCGCTGTCGTGGCGTTCCCCGAGGTGGAGGGGGCGCATCCGGATCCGGCGGCGGAGATACTGGATGCCACCCCTGTCTGGCGCATCCCGGCTGTGCTGTTCGCGATCGCGCTGGTGACGGTGACGTTCTTCGGGGATGGCGCGCTGGAGAGCTTCTTGGCGGTGTACCTGCGCGACACGCTCGGGTCGACGATCCTGCTGTCGGGGCTGGGGGTCGCTGCGTTCCACGCGGCGTCGCTGACCGGACGGCTGGTGTTCTCGCGCATCCTGGGCAGGCTCCGCGAGCGGAGGGTCGTGATCGGCGCCGGGCTGCTGGCGAGCGCCGGGACGGCGGTGGCGGTGCTCACGGGGAATCCGGTGGTGGCGGTGATCGGGCTGCTGGTGGTGGGGTTCGCCGTGTCTCCCATCGTGCCCGTGACGCTGTCGCTCGCCGCGCGGTCGGCGCCGGGACGCAGCGGGCGTGCCGTGGCGATGACGACCGCGGTCGGGTACACGGCGTTCATCGTCGGGCCGAGCGTGGTGGGCGCGGTGGCGACGGCCACCGACCTGCGGGTCGGGCTCGGGATGGTGGTGGCGAGCACGCTCGCGGTCGCCGTGCTCGGGTCGCGGTGGCCGGAGCGGCGGGTGCGCGGGGCGGGTGGCCCGGGCCGGGCGGCCGGGTCGGGCAAGGCGCACGGTAGCGTTGGGGCGTCGTGAAGTCATCCGCCGTCCGCCCGGTCGACCGGGACATCCTGCGCCTCGCCGTGCCCGCCCTCGGCGCGCTCGTCGCCGAGCCGATCTTCCTGCTGGCGGACTCGGCGATGGTCGGGCACCTCGGCGTCGCGTCACTCGCCGGGCTGGGGATCGCCAGCGCGATCCTGCAGACGATCGTCGGCCTGATGGTGTTCCTCGCATACAGCACGACCCCCGCCGTGGCCCGCCGCCTCGGCGCCGGCGACCTGCGCGGGGCCGTCGCCTCCGGCGTCGACGGGTGCTGGCTGGCGCTCGGGCTCGGCGTCGTCTTGGCGGTGGGCGGCTGGTTCGCGTCCCCCGCGCTGGTGAACCTGTTCGGCGCATCCGGTGCTGTCTCCGACGCTGCGACGAGCTACCTGGAAATCTCGATGCTCGGGCTCCCCGCGATGCTGCTGGTGTTCGCCGCGACCGGCCTGCTGCGCGGGTTGCAGGACACGAAGACGCCGCTGATCGTGGCGGTGGCCGGGTTCGCAGTCAACATCGTGCTCAACTACCTCTTCATCTACGTGGCGGGACTCGGCATCGCGGGGTCGGCGGTCGGGACGGTCGCCGCGCAGTGGGCGATGGCCGTGGTGTACCTCGCGATCGTGGTCGTCAACGCCCGCCGCGTCGGCGCCCCGCTGCTCCCCCACCACACGGGACTGACCAGCACGGCGCGCTCCGGCGGCTGGCTGCTGCTGCGCACGGCCAGCCTGCGCGCGGCGATGCTGCTCGCGGTGTTCGCCGCCACCAGACTCGGACCGGACGAGCTGGCCGCGTTCCAGGTGGCGATGACGGTGTTCGCGACGGTCGCGTTCGCCCTGGATGCGCTCGCCATCGCCGCGCAGGCGCTGGTCGGGAAGGGGCTGGGCTCCGGCGACCTGGCCGGGGTGCGCGCAGTGCTGCGGCGGTGCATCCAGTGGGGCATCGGCGCGGGGGTGGTGCTCGGGGCGGTGGTGTTGGTGACCAGCCCGATCGCGGCCGGGCTGTTCACTGGTGATGCGACGGTGGCCGCGCTGCTGCCGCCCGCGCTCGCGATCATCGGCGTCGGCGCGCCCCTCGGCGGGTATGTGTTCGTGCTCGACGGCGTGCTGATCGGGGCGGGCGACGCGCGGTATCTCGCCCTCACCGGACTGGCGAACGTCGCCGTGTTCGTTCCGCTGGCGGTGGCCGTTGTCGCGTGGGGAAGCCACGACGTCGCAGGGCTCGCCTGGCTCACGGCGGCGTTCGCGTTCGGGTACATCGGCGCGCGAGCGGTGACCTTGGGGCTGCGGGCACGCGGCAACCGGTGGATGCGCGCAGGCGCCACCGTCTGAGGGCGTTCTCACCGGCACGTCGCCGCGATCGCGGCCGGAACGGCTCGTGCGAAAAGTGCGGTCGCGGCATGCGGGACCGCACTTTTCGCACGAGTCGAGCGCGCGTCAGGCGAGCCAGGCGCGGGCCGCGACCACGAGGGCGCGCACGCCGGTGTCGATCGTCGGCTGCGCCAGCGGCGCGAAGTGCGGCGAGTGGTTCGATGGGATGTCGGTCTCGACCGTGCCGGCGGCGACGGCGGCCGCCACCGTCGCCGGGTCGCCGCCCCCGAGCATCCAGTAGACGAGCGGGACACCGGCCGCGGTCGCCAGGTTGCCGACGTCCTCGCTGCCGGACAGCGCACCAGGGTCGAAGATCCTGTCGCCGCCGAACTCCGCCGCGAACGCCGCGTTCACCCTGGCTGTCGCCTCCGGCTCGTTCACGGTCACCGGGTAGCGCTCCCCGTATTCGACCGTGGGCGCGACGACAGCTCCGGATGCGGCAGCCTCCGCCGCAATGATCCGCTCGACGGACGCGAGCACCCGCTCGCGCACCTCCTCGCTGAAACTGCGGACGCTGATCCCCAGGGTCGCCTCCGCGGCGATGATGTTGTTGGCCGTGCCGGCGTGCAGCGAGCCGACGGTGACGACGGACGTGTCCTGCGGGGCGACCTCGCGGGACACCACGGTCTGCAGGCGCATCACGGTCGCGGCCGCCATCACGATGGGGTCGATGGTCGTCTCCGGGCGCGAGCCGTGGCCGCCGCGGCCGCGCAGCGTGACCTGCATGGTGTCCACCGCCGCCATCGCGTTGCCGGAGTGGGCTCCGAGCATCCCGGCCGGCAGGGGCGTGACGTGCTGGCCGAGCACGATGTCCGGGGTCGGGACCTTGTCGTAGAGGCCGTCCTCGATCATCACCTGGGCGCCGCCGCCGTGCTCCTCCCCCGGCTGGAAGACGGCCACCAGGGTGCCGGACCAGGCGTCGCGGTCGGCGACCAGCTGCTCCACAGCGCCGAGCAGGCAGGTGATGTGGACGTCGTGGCCGCACGCGTGCATGACGGGGACGGTCGCTCCGGTGTGGTCGGTGGCGGTCTGGGTGGAGGCCCAGGCCAGACCGGTGTCCTCGAGAACGGGCAGCGCATCCATGTCGGCGCGCAGCAGCACGGTGGGTCCGTCGCCGTTGCGGAAGACCCCGGCGACGCCGGTGCCGCCGATGCCGGTGACGGCCTCGACGCCCAGCGCGGTCAGCGCGTCGGCGACGATTCCGGAGGTGCGGTGCTCTGCGAAGGAGAGCTCAGGGTGACTGTGCAGGTCGCGGTACAGGGCTTCGAGATCCATGACTCCACCCTATTCAGGTGCGAGCTGTTCCCCGTGCCGGGGCCGCCGCCGATCAAGCCGTGCGGGGCGCCGCCGTCGTGTTGCCGAGGTGGAACTCGCTGGTGAACGTCGCCGGATGCGCGACGGCGCCCTCCAGCATGTCCACGATCGCCACGCCCGCCGCCCGGCCCTTCTCGATGGCGGGCTGCACCATCGTCGTGAGGTCGTACGGCCAGAGCCCGTCGACGCGTGCCCCGTCGAAACCGACGACGCTGACATCGGCCGGCACATTCAGGCCCGCCTCCTCTGCGGCACGGATCACGCCGGCGGCGAGCAGGTCGCTCTGGGCGACGATGGCGGTCGGGCGGGTGGCCGGGTCGTCGAGCAGTGCGTGCCCGGCGATGCGGCCCTCCTCGACGAACGAGCCGCGCGTCACGTAGCCGCCGGCGTCGGGGAACACGTCGCGGACGCCCGCCAGGCGCTCAACGCTGGTGTTCGAACTCCCGGCGGCGATGCGCTCGGCCGTCAGAGGGCCGCGCGAGCGGTCGCGGGTGAGCGGGAGGGTCACGACGGCGACCTCGGTGTGGCCCAGGTCGGCGAGGTGCTGGGCGGCGAGACCGGACGCCGCGCGGTTGTCCTGGCCGATGGTGAGCACGTCGTCGGCCGGGTCGCCCTCGATCGCGACCAGCGGGATGCCGCGCTGGCGGAGCGTGGCGACCGACTCGTCGAGGCGGGGGCTGCAGCCGATCAGGACCACCGCATCCATCGGGGCGTCCTCGATGCGCTGAGCGGCCTGCCCGGCGTCGGTGAGGATGAGGAGGCCGGCGTCGATCGCGGCAATACCGTCGGAGATGCCGTCGAGGAGGGCGATCTTGATCGGGTCGCGGAACGCGTCGCCGACGCGCTCCTCCATGACGACGCCGACGATGCCGGAGCGGCCACGACGCAGCGAGCGCGCCCGGGGGTCGGGGCCCGCGTAGTTGAGCTGCTTGGCCGCGGCGAGGACGCGGTCGCGGGTGGCGTCGGAGACCGGGCCCGTCCCACTGAAGGCGAGGGAGGCGGTGGAGTTGGAGACACCGGCCAGGCGGGCGACCGCGGCGAGGGTGGGGCGGGTGACGGTGGGGGCGGCGTTGTCCGCAGTCGTCTCCGTGCTTTTTTCCGCTTCGGGGGTCGTGCTCGTGTCGTTCACGTGTGGTAGCTTAGTCGAATCGTTTCGATCGAATCGATTCGAGCACCATTTCGCCTCTCTCACCCGCAGGATCAACCCATGTCGCAGACGACCCCGATCAGCACCAGAAGCCCCCGCGAACTCCGCGCGTGGCGCAACGCGGTGTTCGTGATCTTCATCCTCAGCGGGCTGTCGATGGCCAGCTGGGTCGCCCGCATCCCCGGGGTGCGCGACGGTCTCGAACTCGGCAAGGACCCGTCGGCTGTCGGCCTGCTCATCCTCGGGATGTCGGTCGGCGCGATCGTCGGGCTCACCGCATCCTCGCCGGTGCTCATCCGGTTCGGCCCACACAAGGGAATGGTCGCCGGACTGTTCATCGTGTCGGTCGGGCTCGTGCTGATCGGCGTCGGCGCATCCATTGCCCATTCGGTGCCGCTGGTGGCGATCGGCCTCATCCTGCTTGGCTTCGGCAACGGGATGGTCGACGTGATGATGAACGTCGAAGGCACAGCCGTCGAACGCGAGATCGGCAAGACCCTGATGCCGTTGATGCACGCCTGCTTCAGCCTCGGGACGGTCATCGGCGCCGGCTTCGGAGCGGCGGCCGCTGCTCTCGGCATCGACGTGTCGTGGCACCTCATCGTGACGGCGGTCGTCGTTGCGGTCTCCATCGTGATCGCGGTGCGGTTCGTGCCGCGCGAGGCGAGCCTTGGCGACGAGGTGGCCGCGGACGCGCCCGCCGTGCCGTTCGGCGAACGGATGCGCGCCGGGCTGGCCGTATGGGCGGACTGGCGGCTCATCCTGATCGGCGTCGTGATGCTCGGGATGGCGTTCGGCGAGGGGTCGGCGAACGACTGGATCTCGCTCGCCGTCGTCGACGGACACGGGCAGAGCAACTCGACGGGCGCGATCGTGTTCGGCTTCTTCGTCGCCGCGATGACGCTCGGCCGGGTGCTCGGCGGACCCATCGTCGACCGCATCGGGCGCGTCCTCGCCATCCGGATCACCGCAGGACTCGGCGCGGCCGGACTGCTCGTCTTCATCCTGGGCGGGCCGCTCTGGGTGGTCGTCATCGGCACCGTGCTGTGGGGGTTCGGCGTCTCGCTCGGCTTCCCGCTCGGGATGTCGGCGGCGGCCGAGGGCTCTGCCAACCCGGCTGCGCGGGTCTCCGCGGTGGCGATCATCGGCTACTGCGCGTTCCTCGTCGGCCCTCCGGTGATCGGCTTCCTCGGCAAGGAGTTCGGCCTGCTCAACGCGCTGTACCTGGTGCTGGTCCTGCTGGTCGCGGCCTTCGTCGCCGCCGGCGCCGTGCGCCCGGCACGCACCCCTGCTCCCGCAGCGCCCACCCCTGCACCCGCCTCCGACCCCGCCGCCTGACCCGCGTCCCCAGATAATCGAGTCGGGACTTATGCACGGTCGCCCTCGGCGTGTCGCGTGCATAAGTCCCGACTCGATTATGTGGGGACGGGGGATTAGAGGAAGCGGAGGCAGACGGGGGTGGGGACCGGGGAGTCCGCGACGAAGGTGAGGGCGCGGGAGTCCGGGTCGAAAGCGAAGACGGAGACAGTGGCGCTGTCCTGATTGGCGGTGAGGACGCGGGTGCCGCCAGGGGCGACCACCAGATCGCGGGGCGCGCGGCCGTGCGCGGGGACCGCATCCACCAGGGCGAGCGTCGCGGACGACGCGTCGAACGCGAGCACGGCGACCGTGTCGTCGCCGCGGTTGGTGACGAACACCGTCCGGCCGTCGTCGGTCACCCGCACTGCGGCGGGGCCGTTGTCGCCGGAGGCGCCGTCGGGCCTGGTCGACGTCGACGACGCGACCACGAAACGGGCGCCGTCGCGGCGCAGCACGTCGACCGTGCTGTCGAGTTCGTTCACGACGAACGCGTGCCGTGCATCCGGAGCGAACACCAGGTGGCGGGGCCCGGCCGCACCGAGAACGATGGTCGACTGCGGTTTCAGCGTCAGCGACCCGTCGTCGCCGAACGCGTACCAGCGCACGTCGCCCAGCCCGAGGTCGACCACCACGAGGTCGCCGGTTTCCGGGTCGAAGCTCAGCTGATGGACGTGCGGGGCCTCCTGCCTCGCCGCGTCCGGCCCGCTGCCTTCGTGCTGCACGAACGCCGTCCGGCGGCCGAGCGAGCCGTCCTCGGCGAGAGCGAACACCGAGATCGAGCCGCCGCCATACGTGCCGGCGACGACGAACCGGCCGGACGGGTCGAGCGCCAGATGCGCGGGCGCTGCGCCCCCCGACGACTCGGTGGACAGCGCAGCCAGCGTCCCGTCGGCGGCGCGAGCGAACGCGACGACCGTGCCGTCCGGCTCCGTCTCGCCCACCGCGTACACGCGTGAGCCGTCCGCGGACACCGTCAGCCAGGACGGGTTGGGCGTCGCGGCGACGACCCGCACGCCCGTCACGGCCGTGCCGTCGAAGGTCGCCTGCAGGATGCCGTCGGCACGCCCGGAGACGTGCGGCAGGATTTCCGTATACGTTCCGAGGAGGAGTTCGCTGGTCATGTGCCCATCCTGCCAGCGCCGTAGGATGATCCGGTGCGTCTCGTCATTGCCCACTGCTCCGTCGACTACGCCGGTCGCTTGAGCGCGCACCTGCCGCTCGCGAACCGGCTCCTCATGCTCAAATCCGACGGCAGCCTGCTCGTCCACTCCGATGGAGGGTCGTACAAGCCGCTCAACTGGATGAGCCCGCCGTGCACGCTCAGCGTCATCGAGCCGGACGACACGCAACGGGATGCGGGCGTCACCGAGGTCTGGAAGGTCACCCAGGCGAAGACCGCCGACATGCTGGTCGTCTCCATCCACGAGGTGCTGCACGACTCCGCGCACGACCTCGGCGTCGACCCCGGCCTGCAGAAGGACGGCGTCGAAGCCCACCTGCAGAAGCTGCTCGCCGAGCAGATCCATCTTCTCGGCGACGGGCACACGCTGGTGCGCCGCGAGTACATGACCGCCATCGGGCCCGTCGACATCCTGGCCAGGGATGCGAACGGCGCCTCGGTCGCCGTCGAACTGAAACGACGCGGAGACATCGACGGCGTCGAGCAGCTCACCCGCTACCTGGAACTGATGAACCGCGATCCGCACCTCGCCCCTGTGCAGGGCGTGTTCGCCGCCCAGGAGATCAAACCGCAGGCGCGCACGCTCGCCGAGGACCGCGGCATCCGGTGCCTGGTGCTCGACTACGACGCGATGCGCGGGCTCGACGACAGCGACAGCAGGCTGTTCTGATGGCGGCGATCTGATGGCGGCGATCTGATGGCGCAGACTCCCCGTTTCCCGCAGAGCTACGAGAACGTCGCCGTCCGCACGGCGCTGACCGCCATCGCGGAAGAGCCGACCCTCGAGCACCTGGATGCGCTCCTCGCCGCCGCGGTGAAGGGCGGCCTGGTCGTCGACGTCACCGGCTCCACCCCGCAGGACACCCGCCTGCGCACGCTCACGTCGACCACCGGGGAGCCCGTGCTGCCCCTGTTCACGTCGATGAAGGCGCTGCGCGACGCCGTCGGCAGCACGGCGGAGGGTGCCGGGACGCAGGTGCAGGCCGTGATCGTCCCTGCGCTGGAGGCGCTCGGCTTCATCCGTTCGGCCGAGTTCGTGGCCGTGCAGTTCAATCCGGGCGCCGCACAGACCATGGTCGTCGCGCGCTCACACATCGAGTCAGCTCTCAGCGAGCACTGAGACATTTCTGAAATACCTCACATACCATAGGACCGCTATGACCAACCCGACCACCACCGTCACTCGCACCTGGACTTGCGTCCTGTTCGACCTCGACGGCACCATCACAGACTCCGCACCCGGCATCACCGCTTCGCTCGCCACCACGTTCGAGACCCTCGGCCTGCCCGTGCCCTCCCCCGCCCAGCTCGTCGAGTACGTCGGGCCTCCCCTGCTCGATTCGCTGCAGGAGTTCGCCGGCATGACCGAGCAGGAGGCGCGCGACGCCCTGACGATCTACCGCGCCGACTACCACGAGAACGGCGCGTTCGACTCGGCCGTGTTCCCCGGCATCCGGGGGCTGCTCACGCGGCTGCACGCCGCCGGCATCCCCATCGCCGTTGCGACGAGCAAGCCGGAGCTGGCGGCCACGCGCATCCTGGAGCACTTCGAGCTGGCGCAGTACTTCGACGTCATCACCGGCGCCTCCGAGGACGAGACGCTCAGCGCCAAGGCCGACGTGGTCGCCGAGGCGCTCCGCCGCCTGACGGCGCAGGGCGTCGACCTCGCGCACACCGTGATGGTGGGCGACCGAGCGTTCGACGTCGAGGGCGCGAGCGAGAACGGGCTGCCGACCATCCTGGTGGAGTGGGGCTACGGCTCCCCCGCCGAGGCTGCTGGCGCCATCGCGGTCGTGCACTCGAGCGACCAGCTCAGCGCGCTGCTGCTCGGCTAGCTGCCGCTGTTCCCGTTCTGCCGTGGGCAGATCGGCTGTCGGTTCCGGCGAGTAAGCTAAATCCTTGCAAATCCGGACACTCATACAGCACTAGGAATCAGACATGCAGTCACGCACCAAACTCATCGTTCCGGCCGTCATCGCGGCGGCACTCACCATCGGTTCCCTCGCCGGCTGCGCCAGCGGCAGCGGGAACGACTCGTCCTCCACCCCGACGGCCTCCGCGACCGCCGCGGCGTCGGCTGAGCTTCCTTCGGACTTCCCGAAGAGCGACGTCCCGCTCGTCGACGGCATCGTCATCGTCGCCCGCGGCGACAAGGAGAACGGCTGGTCCGTCACGGTCCAGCCGAAGAACACGACCGGCTTCGCCGACGCGAAGGCCGCCCTGACCAAGGCCGGATACACGGTCCAGTCCGGCGCGACCGACAGCAGGGCCGTGCTCACCAACGACAAGTACACGGTCGCCATCGGCACCCCCGGCGTCTCGGTCACGTACACCGTCACCGCCAACTAGTCGCCGCGCCCCCGCGCGCATCCATCGAGTCCGGACTTATGCACGCTCGCCCCGGCGAGTCGCGTGCATAAGTCCGGACTCGATTGCGTGGGGACGGCGGGAGGGACGGGTCAGGAGTCGATGATGCGGACGAGCTCGTCGATGAAGGCCGGGAACGTGTCGGCGCGGCGGATGAGGCCCTGCACGGCCTCGCGGTCGGAGAAGACCTCGACGAACTGGTCGAAGACCGTCTGGAACGAACTGCGGCCGTCGGCGTCGAAAGCGATGAACGCGATAACGTTCACCCGCGCATCCCCCCAGTCCATCGCCGTGTCGTTGAGCACGATCGCAATGGCCGTCCGCTTGGCGCTCATCGTCATCGCGTGCGGGACGGCCAGCGAGTCGGTGAACGCCGTGGACGACATGTGCTCGCGCTCGATCGTCTTGTCGACGTAATCCTGGTCGATCGCCCCCACCGCGATCATCCTGTCGCCGAGCGCCCTGATCATCGCGATCGGGTCGCGGGCGTAGAAGTTCCGCAGGAACAGGCCGTCGTCGAAGTATTCGAGCAGGTCGTTCTTGATCCGCGCGCGACGACGCTGACGCCGGATGCGCGCGATGGCCTGCCGGGTGCGCTCGATGTCGTTCTCGGTGAGGAACGGCTGCACGATCACCGTGTTCTCGCGCCGCCCGCGCGGCTCGATGGTGCTGAGCACCAGGTCGGCGTCGATCGCGTCCCAGTCGGCCTCGGTCGAGGTGATCACGCTGGTCACGTCGAGCTCGTCGCCGAGCGCGCTCTTCCAGCCGCTCCCGCAACAGGATGTGCATGTCGTAGTAGTTGGGGCAGATGACCGCGCAGGTGACCGCATCCCGTCGCCGGGACTGCTGTTCCAGGTAGGCGCCGACGTGCATCGCGATGTAGGCGATCTCGTCGTCATTGACCACGATGTCCTCCGCGGTCTGCAGGCGGCTGGCGATGTAGACAGCCAGCTCGTAGATCATCGGGTACGAACTCTTGATCGACCGGGTGAGCGGGTTGCGCGAGTACGACTTCTCGTGGGCGCGCGCCACCAGGTTCTGCACGTGCAGGGTGAGCCGCACGATGAAGTTCTCGTCGCGCAGATCCACCAGGTACTCCGTGGATGCGCGGGCCACGATCCCGCGGACCACCGCCAGGTCGTCCTCGCTCACGAATTCGGCGACAGTGTCGCTGCCCGCGCCGGGCGCGATCACCCTGGTGCGCAGCAGGATGGCCAGGTAGCGCAGCTCGGTCGGGTCGAGCACGACGTCGAAGTGCGCGGTGACGAGCGTGCCGAGGTCGTCGGCCAGCGACCGGATGGTCTCGCTCACCTCAGGGTCGGCGGCGGCCGGAAGCACGCGGTCCTTGGCGACGCGGTCGAGGGCGACGGCCATGTGCAACAGCACGTCGTTGATCCCGTACTCGTTGACGAAGAAGCCCCGCGCGTCCAGCATCTCCACCAGGTCGGACTTGAAGCTCGCCAGCCCCTGGGAGGCGAACGCCTCCTGGATGCGCGCGATGTCGACGACGCCCTGCCGCATCTCGTCGCGGAACAGGCGGCTGAGCAGCTTGCGCCTGGCGATCTCCGGCCCGGCCAGCTGCACGACGACGCCGTGCCTGGTCAGCGTGAGCTCGGTGTCGGCGAGGAGGCCGCGCATCCTGGTCAGGTCGGACTCGATGGTGGAGTCGCTGACGAACAGGCTCTCGGCCGTCTCGTAGACGTCGATGCCGTCCGGTTCGTCGAGCAGGCGGCGCACCAGGAAGACGAGCCGCTCCTGCGGGGAGTCGGCGGCGTCGCCCGCCACGGCGCCGGAGGCCTCGTCTTCGATGCGCCTGTCGTATGCGGCACGATCGAGCCGGTATCCGCTGGGGCCGGACTCCACCAGGTCTTTCAGCGCGGCGGTGTAGCTGCGGACGCTGCGGGTGGTCACGCCGAGTTCGCTCGCGAGCTCCGCCGCCGTCACCCAGGCAGCACGGCGCGCGAGGATGTCCAGCATCCTCGTCTGCTTCGCCGAGAGAGCCACAGCGACCACCTTTCCACACGAGTCAACCACCCAGTGCCCCGCCGGCGCCCGCTCCCCTGCGATCTTTCCGCACGGGAGGAAGAAACGCTGCTGGAACAGGCGCCGGATGCGGACCAGCATCGAAGAAGCTCCATCCGCACCATCTCGAAAGGCAAGGCAGATCAATGAAGATCCTGGTCGTCTGCGGCGCGGGCGCGTCGAGTACGTTCGTCGCCCTGAAGCTGCGCACCGCCGCTGCCGCACGCGGCGTCGACGCGACGGTGGTCGCGGGGAGCGCCAGCCAGCTCGCCGCCTACGACGGCGTGGACGTCGTCCTCGTCGGTGCGCACCTCGCACTGGACGTTGCTGCCCTGCGTGAACTCGCCGCCGCATCCGGTGCCGCCGTCGCCGTGCTGCCCGGCGTCTCTCCTGCTGCAATCGACGGCTCTGCCGCGCTCGACCTGGCACTCGGCGCGAAAGCAGCGGCACTATGAGTAGCACGAGGAGAGGCCGGGAAGGGTTCCCGTGCCGGATCGAAGGAGCACACCATCATGGCTGAGCGGATCATCACTGTCGGATCGACCCACGGGCTGCACGCGCGCCCGGCGAAACTGTTCGTGGAGGCGGTCGGCAAGTCCGGCGCAGCGGTGAAGCTGACCAAGGAGGGCGGCAAGACCGTCGACGCCGGCAGCATCCTGGGCGTCATCTCCCTGGGCATCGACCACGGGGACAAGATCGTCCTCACCACGGACGCGGCGAACGGCGAGGCCGTGCTCGACGACCTGGCCGAGATCCTCGCCACGGACCACGACGCCTGATCATGTCCGACACCACGACTGACGTCCTCACCGGAGCCGGTATCGGCCAGGGCATCGCCATCGGCCGCGTCCTCCGGATGTCCGACCCGCTGCCGGAGCCCGCCCAGACGCCGAGCGCCGTCACCCCCGACGAGGAGCGCGCACGCTTCGCGTCCGCCGTCTCCACTGTCGCCGCCGACCTGCGCGACCGCGCCTCCAGGGTCGCAGGAACCGCAGCCGACGTGCTCGAAGCGCAGTCGATGATGGCGGAGGACTCCACGCTCGCCGGAGACGTCTCCGAGCGGATCGGCACCGGCACGACCGCCGAGCGCGCCGTTTTCGAGGGCTTCGCGGTGTTCCGCGACATGCTGATCGGCCTCGGCGGGTACATGGGCGAGCGCGCCACCGACCTCGACGACGTCGCCCAGCGCGTCATCGCCGCCCTCGCCGGCCGTCCGGCCCCCGGCGTCCCGGAGTCGGACACCCCGTACATCCTGGTCGCCCACGACCTCGCTCCGGCGGACACGGCGCTCCTCGACCTGACCAAAGTCCTCGGCCTGGTGACGCGCGAGGGCGGTCCGACGTCGCACACCGCGATCCTGGCGCGCGAGAAAGCGATCGTCGCCATCGTGGGCGTCGCGGGTGCTGACGCACTCACCGACGGCACCGAGATCGCCGTGGACGCCGCCTCCGGAACCGTCACCGTCGCTCCGGACGCCGAGCGCCGTGCCGAGGTCGAGGCCCGCATCGCCGAGCGCGACGCCGCCCTCAGCGGCGGCACGGAGCCCGGCTCCCTCGCCGACGGCACCGCCATCCCGCTGCTCGCCAACCTCGGCTCGGCCGACGGAGCGCAGAGCGCTGTGGATGCAGGGGCCGAGGGTGTCGGCCTGTTCCGCACCGAGTTCCTCTTCCTCGACCAGCGCATGGCCCCGACCGTCGAGCAGCAGCGCGCGGAGTACATCCGGCTGCTGTCGGCGTTCCCCGGCCAGAAGGTCGTCGCCCGCGTGCTCGACGCCGGAGCGGACAAGCCGCTCGAATTCCTCAACGACGCACACGAGGACAACCCGGCGCTCGGTCTCCGCGGCCTGCGCGCTCTCCGCGCCAACGAAGACCTCCTGCGCGAACAGCTCACCGCCCTCGCCGAAGCCGACGCGGCCACCGACGCCGACCTCTGGGTCATGGCTCCGATGGTCGCCACGGTCGAGGAGACCCGGTATTTCGTGCAGCTCGCCACCGAGTTCGGCCTGAAGACGGTCGGCGTGATGATCGAGATCCCGTCGGCCGCGCTGACCGCCGACCGCATCCTGCGCGAGTCGGCGTTCGCCTCCATCGGAACGAACGACCTCACTCAGTACACACTCGCCGCCGACCGTCTGCTCGGCTCGGTGGCCGGGTTCCAGGACCCGTGGCACCCCGCCGTGCTCCGCCTGATCGGCGAAGTCGGCCAGGCGGGACGCGAACTCGGCAAGCCGGTCGGCATCTGCGGAGAGGCGGCGGCGGACCCGCTGCTGGCCGTCGTGCTCATCGGCCTCGGAGCCACCACCCTCTCGATGTCGCCGGCCGCGATCGCCGACGTTCGGATGTCCATCAAACGCTTCACCCCCGACCAGGCGCAGCGCCTGGCCGAGGTGGCCATCGCCGCCGATGGCGCGGCAGAAGCCCGGGATGCGGTTCGCGCCGCCATCGCCGGGGATCCTCCTCAGTAACCCCGACAGAAACGAGGCACCACAATGTCCACGGCGTCAGAGACGACGACACCGAAGGGGACGAGCGCACGGGTTCACGTGCAACGGTTCGGAACCTTCCTCTCGAACATGGTCATGCCCAACATCGCGGCGTTCATCGCCTGGGGCATCGTCACCGCACTCTTCATCGCGCAGGGTCCGTTCCCCAACAAGGACATCGCGAGCCTCGTCGGCCCGATGATCACCTACCTGCTGCCGCTGCTCCTCGCGAACACCGGCGGACGGCTGGTGTACGGGGTGCGCGGCGGCGTTGTCGGCACGATCGCCGCCATGGGCGTCATCGTCGGCACCGACATCCCGATGTTCATCGGCGCGATGATCATGGGACCGCTCGGCGGCTACCTGATGAAGCAGGTCGACAGGATCTGGGACGGCAAGATCAAGGCCGGCTTCGAGATGCTGGTCAACAACTTCTCCGCCGGTATCCTCGGCTTCCTGCTGGCGATCGGTGGGTTCTTCGGGATCGCGCCGCTGGTAGAAGGGCTGAGCAAGGCGCTCGAAGCCGGAGTGAACTGGCTGGTGAGCATCCACCTGCTGCCGCTGGTCAGCATCCTGGTCGAGCCCGGCAAGGTGCTGTTCCTCAACAACGCCATCAACCACGGTGTCTTCACACCGATCGGCGCCATCCAGGCGGAGCAATCCGGCAAGTCGATCCTGTTCCTGATCGAGACGAACCCCGGCCCCGGCCTCGGCATCCTGCTCGCGTTCTCGTTCTTCGGCCTCGGCGCCGCCCGCGCCAGCGCTCCCGGAGCGATCATCATCCAGTTCTTCGGCGGCATCCACGAGATCTACTTCCCGTATGTGCTGATGAAGCCCATCCTGATCATCGGCGCGGTGCTCGGCGGCATGACCGGTGTGGCGATCAACGTGGCGTTCGGCACAGGATTGAGAGCGCCGGCCGCGCCAGGGTCGATCTTCGCGATTCTCGGCCAGGCGCCGGTGAACAACATGTTCGGCATCGTGCTCGCCATCATCGGAGCGGCTGCGGTCTCGTTCGCCTTCGCCGCCGTCGTCCTCCGGGCGACCCGCAGACGGGACATCGCCAGCGGCACGGGCGGCGACCTCGCCTCCGCCGTCGCACAGACCTCGGCCAACAAGGGCAAGGAGTCTTCCGTGCTCGGCAGCCTCGTCGGCGAAGGCGAGCACGACACCGCGGATGCACAGGGCGACGCAACCGATCGGCTCGTGCGGAACATCGTGTTCGCCTGCGACGCCGGCATGGGGTCGAGCGCGATGGGCGCCTCGGTGCTGCGGAACAAGATCAAGAAGGCGGGCGTCGAAGGCGTCACGGTGACCAACGAGGCCATCAGCAACCTCGACGGCACGGCCGACCTGGTGATCACGCAGCAGCAGCTCACCGACCGGGCGAAGGGACAGTCGCCAGACTCGCTCCACGTCTCGGTCGACAACTTCATGAACAGCCCGCGCTATGACGAGGTCGTCGACCTCGTCAAGACGCAACAGAACAGCACGGAGGACGCGAACAAATGACCGACACCATTCTCGACAGGGCGAACGTCGTCGCCGCGGGGACCGCATCCACGAGGGACGACGCCATCCGTGAGGCCGGCGCGCTGCTGGTGAACGCCGGAGCGGTCGAACCGGCCTACGTCGACTCGATGCACGACAGGGAGAACACGGTCTCCACGTTCATGGGCAACGGCCTGGCGATCCCGCACGGCACCAACGAGTCCAAGGACGAGATCAAGCGCTCGGCGCTGTCGTTCATCCGGTACGCCTCCCCGATCGACTGGGGCGGCGAGGAGGTGCGGTTCGTGGTCGGCATCGCCGGGCAGAACAACGAGCACCTGGAGATCCTGTCGAAGATCGCGATCCTCTTCTCGGAGGACGACGACGTGCAGCAGCTTCTGGATGCGCCGGATGCGGACGCGCTGTTCGCCCTGCTCGGAGACGTGAACGAATGAAAGCCGTCCACTTCGGTGCCGGCAACATCGGCCGCGGCTTCGTGGGGCTCCTGCTCCACGAAGCCGGGTACGAGGTGGTCTTCGCTGACGTCAACGCCGAGCTGATCGGCGCGCTCGCGGCGGCGGACTCGTATCGTGTGCACGAGGTGGGCGAGCAGTCGAAGACGACCGTGGTCGACAGCTTCCGTGCCATCGACAGTGCGAAGGACGAGGCGGCCCTGATCGCCGAGATCGCGACGGCCGACATCGTCACCACGGCGGTCGGCCCGCGCATCCTGCGATTCGTCGCTCCGGTGATCGCGGCCGGACTGGCCGCCCGCGCCGACGACGCGCCCCGCCTGGCCGTGCTCGCCTGCGAGAACGCGATCGGGGCGACCGACCTGCTCGCCGCCGAACTGATGGACGGCCTGCCGGACGACGAGACCAGGGAGGCGCTGGCGGCCAAGGCGATCTTCGCCAACACCGCCGTCGACCGCATCGTCCCCGCCCAGGACCCGGATGCCGGGATCGACGTGACCGTCGAGGCGTTCTTCGAGTGGGCGGTGGACCGCAGCCCGTTCGCTGGTGCGGAGCCGCGCATCCCCGGCGCACACTTCGTGGACTCGCTCGCTCCGTACATCGAGCGCAAGCTGTTCACGGTGAACACGGGCCATGCCACGGTCGCGTACACGGGCTTCCTCGCGGGGGCGAAGACGATCAGCGAGGCCATCGCGATCCCGTCGGTGCGCGCGGCGGCCGAGGCGGCGCTGGAGGAGACGTCGGCGGCGCTGGCTGCCAAGCACGGGCTCGACCCGGCCGACCTGGCCGCGTACCGGGCGAAGATCCTGGAGCGCTTCACGAACCCGTACCTGGTCGACGACGTCACTCGCGTCGGCCGCGAGCCGCTGCGCAAGCTCGGCCGCGACGACCGGTTCATCGGCCCGGCGTCCGACTACGTGGAGTACACGGGCGGCATCCCGGATGCGCTGCTCGCTGCGGTCGGCGCCGCCCTGCGCTTCGATGTGCCGGACGACACGCAGAGCGTGGAGCTGCAGCAGCTTCTCCGCGAAGCGACGGCGGAGGACATCGTGGCCGAGATCACCGGCGTCGCCCCCGGCGAGGCGCTGTATGCGCCGCTGGTCGCCACCGTCCGCCGCGTGCAGGAGTCGCCAGTACGCTGACGCCCCTCCCGAGCCCGCGACCCATCGAGTGGTCCCGAATGGCCGCAAGCGCAAAGTGCGCACGGCAATTCGGGACCACTCGATGCGTTTGCGGGCGGGATGGGGGCAGAGCGGGAGCCGGGGCAGGGTCAGCGGCGTTTGAAGTAGACGAAGAGCTGCTTCTCGCGGGCGAGAAGCACACCGGCGACGGAGCCGCCGGCAGCCGCCGCCGCTCCGGCGACGACGACCCTTGCGCCGAGAGCAGACAGTGCAGGCAGAGCATCCGGACCGCCGACGGTGACGATCAGCACCGCGATCGCACCGGTCGCCCACAGCGCGGCGAACCCGGCCCACACCGCCGTCTCGATGACGAGCTGTGCGGCCAGGTCGCCAGGGTGCACACCGCTGTGCCGTGCTGCGGCGAACTCCAGCCGCCTCCGCCAGGCGGCGAAGAACGCCAGGCTCACAGCGATCACCGTCGCCGTCGCCGTCGCGAAGCGGGTGACCCTGACATCGAAGCGGTCGGCCCCGTCGAACTGCGCCCCGAGTGTGGCGTTGAGCTGCTGCAGCTGCGGCGGCCGCGAATCGGCCTCGCCGGCGCCGGAACGCACAGTCGTCGGGAGGAGACGTTCGACGGTCGCGGACTGCGGCCATACCTCGACCCAGCACTGGTCGAACGCGCGCGCGTCGCTCGTCGGCATCAGGATCGCGTAGCCGAGTCCAGGGGTCCGGCCGTCGTCGGCGTAGTCGTAGACGCCTCCGACGACGGTCGAGCCCTCGCGCATCGTCAGCGCATCCCCGGGCCGGGAACCGAGCGTCGAAGCAACCTCGGCCGACACCAGCACCCCAGCAGCCGGGTGCGCGCCGCCGAGCGAGTCGAACCCGCCGAAGCGCGGGCTGACCGCGAACGCCGGGATGCGCGAACCGGGAAGCCGGTCGACCGTCACCTTGTCCGCCGCCCGGAGCGCTCCCGCCGCGCGCACCCCCTCCACGTCTGCGAGACTCTCGCAGGCCGCGCCGTCGATCCGTCCGTCGGCGACGTACACGATCGTCGCAGCACCGGATGCGCGGTAGCGGCGCCCCTCGGACTGCAACGCGGCGACGCTGGTCACCTCTACGGCGGCGAGCGCCACCAGCACGACGCAGAGCACGAGCCCGAACACACCGCCGCGGGTCGTGCCGGAGCGCAGATTGAGCAGAGCTTCCGTGATGATCGAGACGGGACGCATCAGTGGGCCGACAGGTCGATGGCCGCCGTGCACGCATCCCTGGTGCGTGCGTCGTGCGTCGCGACGACGATGATCGTGCCGTCCTCCGCCAGGGTGGACAGCGCCCGGTTGACCGCGTCGGACGAGGTCGTGTCGAGTTGGGCGGTCGGCTCGTCCACCAGCAGCAGGTCGGGGGCGGCCGCCATCCCGCGCGCGAGCATGAGCCGTTGCGCCTCCCCGCCGGACAGCTGGTGGAACGGGGCCGTGGCGACGGCGCCCAGTCCGACGCGGTCCAGGCGCTCCCGCGCCTCCTCCCGTGCCGGAGCGTGCAGCATCCCGCGCGCGAGCAACGGCAGCGCGACGTGATCTTCCGCCGTCCGCCCCGCGACGCCGTGCGGGTTCTGGAAGACCCACGCGATGGAACGCACGCCCTCGCGTCGCACAGCGCCTGCCGTCGGCTCCGTCCACCCCGCCAGGATGCTCAGCAGTGTGCTCTTGCCGGAACCGGACGGGCCGGTGAGCGCGTAGACATGATTCGGCCTGAGCGTGAACGTCACGCCCGCGAACAGCGGCGCAGAACCGGCGAAGCTGTGCGTGAGGCCGGTGACCTCTACCTGCACGACGGAGCACCTCGCACGCCGAGGTCGACGCGGGCGACGGTGGCCTTCTCGGCGAGCTGGACGAATGTCTTGCCCAGCTGCGACCCGACCATCCGCACCGCGTGCGGCGTCTCCCCGCTCAGGATGCACGCTTCGTCCCCCGTGATCGCGTACAGCGCGCCGGGCGGGACGACGAGCGTCGCGACCGGCTCGGCCAGCCGGAACTCGACCGAGACGGTGACGGTGTTGTCGGCGTTCCCTGCATCCTGCTGACCGTTCGCCGGCCCGATGCCGAGCGCGGAGCGGTACGAAGCAGTGTCGGCGAGCAGACGCAGTGACTCACTGTCGGCGACGACGCCCCGCTCATCCACGGGGATCCTGGCATCGTCGACGGCCAGCTCCCGCACGCCTGGAACGAGGTCGGTGGGGACTTCGGGCACGGAGGCGGACGCGACCGCGCGCGTGAGGGTGGCGAGCGGGTCGCCCGCCACCATCTGATCCCCCACCTGCGCGTCGCAGGACACGGCGGTGACCACGGGCGCTGGAAGCCACACGAACAGGTCGGCCGGTGCGGCCTGCCATGCCGCCGATGCATGACCCAGCCCCTTGGCGAGTGCGCGGACGGCGTCGAGGGTGCCCCGGCCGAACTTTCCGTCCGCGACCACGTCGTGCCCGAGACGCGCGAGCTCCGCTTGCAGTGCCGAGACGTCCGGCCCGGTGTCGCCGACCACGAGATCCCGCCACAGCGGCTGTCCCGTCGCCAGCAAAACGAGGGGTTCGTCGTTGACGGAGACCGCAGATGTGCCGGACACCAGCTCGCCTCCTCCGGTGCAGGCCAGGGCGGTCACGCGTCCGTCGCGCGGCAGCGCGAGGGTGCGTTGCGCACCGGAAACGACGGCGAGACTCACCTGCCGCCCATCGGCGAACTTCTGCGCAGCGACAGGAACCGAACCGGCGCCTGTGGAGCGCGCGATGTCTGCCGGCGTGCTCGCCGGGGCGATGGCGACCCCGATCGAGACGCCGACGCTCAAGGTCGCGACACCGACGGCCACCAGGAGCGAGACGCGGCCGGGGAGACGGCGTGGCGGCATGGTCAGCCTGCTCGCTTGCGTCCGAGGGGATCGGCAAAGCAATCGCCGGCCTTGAGCGAGTCCTGCCCGAAAGGGAAGGTCCAATCCTGCATGTCCCGCGCGTAATCCTTGGCCGTATATCCGGGGTCGACGAGGCCTTCCTTGACGAGGCATGCTGCGACGATGGTGTTCTCGTCGAGGTGCTGGGGGTTGCGCAGCATCTGCCCTCGAAGCCCGCTGACGGCATTGAATCCGGAAGCGCACGCCGTGTATGCGGCCTTCACAGCGGGGTCTTCGCCATCGAAGGAGTTCGTCACGGTGAAGGCACCGTATTCGTCGTCGATGGTGACGGTGAAGTCCTTCGCCGCCATGCACGCGATGAACGCATCACCGATCTCGGAGTAGTCCGCGTCGGTGATGGTCTCCTTCGCAAGGATCGCCCGCGCGGTCTCGTCGTCTGTTCCCCTGTAGTTCTCAGCGAACTCGGCTGCCCACTTGCCGCCGAACTGCGGCACATCCCCGGAGGATGCGGCTGACGACCCCGACGCATCCTCCGAGGTGGCAGCGCACCCGATCATGGTGGAGACGACGGCGCAAGCGACCAGCCAGGCCGACGCCCTCCGCACACTCATGCTGCGCAAGCCTTGCATCCTAGATCTGGAAGCCGTAGCCGGTCACGCCTGCCCAGCACAGGTTCTGCTTGGACGTGCCGCCTTTTCCTGCCCAGGCCGCGTACTTGACTCCGCTCGTCGTGCTGTTGAAGTGGCGGACCTTTCCCGCGGAGTCCGGGTAATTGTAGGCCTGCCACATCGACAATCCCACGTGATACGTCGCCGCCTGCGCTGGCGCCGCGAACGCCAGTCCCGCGCCGCTCATGACCCCGGCCGCGATCGCGATCCCTGCAATCTTCTTGGTGATTCCGTGCTTCATTGCTTTCCTCTCGTCGTGTCTGCTGTGACACCTGACGAGCAATTTAGCATTAATATGTGAAGCCTCACATGTTTGCCGATGGGCTATCGTGCCGTGAGCTGTACTTCCGGGTCGAGGCACCAGGCGAGGACGGACGGCCACGCGCCGTAGCCGGCGGTGCGCTCGAGGTGGCCGCCGCCCGGGATGATGGTGACCGGGATGTTCAGCGGCTCGCCGAACTCCGCTTCCGCGCCCGCGGGGCAGTATGGGTCGGCGTCGGATGCCGCAATCTGCGCGGGCGTGCCGGGCGCTGTCAGCGGCAGGGCCGCGAACGCGGCGATCGCGTCCTCGTCCGCGATGAACGACGGCGCGGGCGGCGCGACCAGCAGCACCCGCTCGACCTGGTCCTCCGGTGGGCGGGCGCCCAGCCACAGCAGGCAGGCCAGGCTGTGGGCGAGCACGGTCACACGCGCGCCGCCCTCCGCAGCCTCGTCGAGGGCGTCGGCGACCGCATCCCGCCAGGCGTGCACCTTCGGGGTCTGCGCGTCCGGAAGCTGCGGGTACACGACCCGTTCGCCGCGCGCCCGCAGTTCAGTGGCGAGCTCGAACTGCCAGTGGCCGGGCGGGCGGAAGTTGTCCCAGCCGTGCAGGATGAGGAAGGCGCGGGAGGTCACGGCAACATCCAAGCGCACACGGGCGCGCAGCGTCCACCCGGTCAGCGTTGTGTGACGTGCGGCACGTGCCGCAGCGCGCGCCCCGGCCTCGCCTCGGTCCGCTCGCCGTCCGCCAGCACGGCCTCGCCTGCTACGAACACCCACGGGATGCCCTGCGCCCGTCGCCGAGGATCGGCGTACGTCGCACCCTCCGCCACCGTGGCGGGATCGAACAGCACCAGGTCGGCCGTCATCCCCGGCGCGATCCTGCCGCGGTCGGCGAGCCCGAGCCGCGCGGCCGGGCGGGCGGACAGGTGCACGATCGCGTCCTCCAGGGTGAGCACGCCCTCCTCCCGCACGTAGTGGCCGAGATAGCGCGGGAAGGTGCCCCACGACCGTGGATGCGGCTTCGCGCCGACCAGGATCCCGTCACTGCCCCCGGTGTGGCGTGGGTGGCGCATCATGGTGCGGACGTTCTCCTCATCGCCGACGTGCTGCAGGATGCTCGTACCCAGCCTGTCCGCGATGAGCAGGTCGAAGTATGCGTCGGTCGGGGTGATTCCGCGGGCGGCGGCCAGTTCGGCGATCGTGACGCCGACCGCCGCGGCGAGCGACGGGTCCCTGACCCCGGAGATCTCGATGGTCGCCCAGTCGACGGGCACGCCGTGGCAGCCGTCGGTGCCGAGCACGTCGAGCTCGTGGGCGACGCGGCCGCGCACCTCTGGGTCGCCGAGGCGCGCGAGCGTTGCCTCCGGACCGCCGACCGCCGACCAGCTCGGCAGCAGTGCGGAGAGAGTGGTCGAACCGGCCAGGTACGGATACGTGTCGAGGGTGACGTCGACCCCGGCGGCGAGCGCATCGTCGATGAGTGCGACCAGCTCGGACGCCCTGCCGCGGTTGACGCCGAAGTTCATGGTCGCGTGGGTGAGGTGCAACGCGCATCCGGTGCGGGCGGCGATGCCGATCACCTCGGAGTACGCGTCGAGCGCGCCCGCCCCGTACGAGCGCTGATGCGGCGCGAAGAAGCCGCCGTGCGCGGCGACCACGTCGCAGAGCGCAGCCAGCTCGGCGGTGTCGGCGAACATCCCCGGCACGTAGGTGAGGCCGGAGGACATGCCGAACGCGCCGTCTCGCATCCCGTCGGCGACGAGCGCGCGCATCCGGTCGAGCTCGGCCGAGGTGGCCGGGCGGCGTTCGTTGCCGACGACGGCCATGCGCACGGACCCCTGGGGGACGAGGTAGGCGACGTTCGCGGCCGGGCGGTGCGCATCCACGGTGTCGAGGTAGGCGGCGACACCGCGCCAGGACAGGTCGAGGTCGGCGGGGACGCCGTTCCAGCCGGCCAGCTGCTCCCGCAGGACCGGCATGGTGTCGTCGGTGGCCGGCGCGTAGGAGAGGCCGTCCTGGCCGACGACCTCGGTGGTGACGCCCTGCGAGACCTTGGCGAGATGCGCAGGATCGGTGAGGACAGCGAGGTCGGAGTGCGCGTGCATGTCGATGAAGCCGGGGGCGACGGCGAGGCCGGAGGCGTCGACGATCCGCGCTCCCGCCGCCTCCAGTCGCTCCCCGACCTCCACGATCCTGTCGCCGCGCAGCAGTACGTCGGCGCGACGACCAGGCCGACCGGTGCCGTCCAGCACCAGTCCGCCCCGGATGAGCGTGGCGGCGCCGGTGGGACCTTCAGCGCCGCTCCTGCTCGCGGCGCCGCTCCTGCTCGCGGCGCCGCTCACAGCCGCAGCGCCGCCGCCCGGAAGGCCGCGGCACGCTCGGCGATCCCCGCCCACTCCGCCGCCTCGATGGCCGCGGCGGAGACCACGCTCGACCCCGCGGTGACGGCCAGAGCACCCGCATCCACCCACGCCGCGGCGTTGTCGGCGTGCAGCCCGCCGGACGGCACGAACGCGACGCCGGGGAACGGGCCGGACAAGTCTTTGAGGTAGCCGGGGCCGACGAGCGACGCCGGGAAGATCTTCACGGCGGACGCCCCGGCCTCGACCGCGCGCATCACCTCGGTGGGGCTGAGGGCGCCGAGCAGGAACGGGATGCCCGCGTCGCGGCAGATCGCGGCGACACCGTCGTGCAGGCCGGGCGTCACGATGAACCGGGCGCCTGCGGCGATGGCGGCCTCCGCCTTGGCCTCGTCGGTGACCGTTCCCGCACCGACGAGCGCCCCGGAGTCCGTGGCGGCGGCAACCGCTTCGGCGACGATCCGTTCGACGCCCGGTGTGGTGAAGGTGAACTCGACCGTGCGGATGCCGCCGGCGACCAGTGCGGCGCAGAGCGCGGACGGGTCGTCGATGCGCGGAGCCCGCACCACGGTGATGGCGCGGTCGGCGCGCAGCGTGTCGAGGAGGGCGGGATCGGTGTCGCTCATGGGGCTCCTGGGGTGGGTGTCCTGGTGGATGCTCGGTGGACCGGGCCTGGGGTCTCGGCGGGCGCGCTCGGCGTCAGCCGAAGGCGGTCTCCAGCAGGCCGATCACGTGCGGCGTCTGGGCCTGCACGTCGTCGACCACCGGGAGCACCCGCCACTTGTCGAAAGTCGTGCACGGGTGGGACAGCCCGAACCGGATCACGTCACCGACCTCGACCACGGCCGACTCCGGCACGCGCACGAAGGTGTGCTGGTCGTTCATCGCGGTGGCGACGGCGTCGGGGAACGGCGTCGTGGCCGGCTCACCGAAGCGGCGGATCGCCTGCGGCACCGGCAACCCTTCGTCGTACGGGAAGTCGCGCTTGCCGCCGTCGACGAGCACCAGCCCGGGCTCCGGACGGGACACGACCGTCGCCCAGCCGTGGATCGCCGAGCGGAATTCCCCGCCTGGCCCGCGGCCGAGCGGTGTGATGCCGCTGTAGAAGCCGTCGTCGTGGGTGATGTACGCGCCGGACCGCAGCAGCACGTCGACCGCACGCCCGCGCTCGCCGGCGAGGTCGCGACGCGGTGCGAGCACCTCTGCCACCACGTCAAAGTACGCGCTGCCGCCCGCGGTCAGCACCACGGGCGTGCCGGCCGGGTAGAGACCGGCCGCCTCGATCGCGTCGTGGAGGGCGAGCATCCGGTGCAGGTACGAGCGCACCACGGCGAGCGCCGCCTCCGTCCCGTCGTGCGCGAGCGCCCCCTCGTAGCCGGCGACCCCCGCCAGCCGAAGTCCAGTGGATGCGGCGACCGCGTCCGCCACGGCCAGGGCGTCGTCGACGCTGCGGGCTCCTGTGCGTCCGCCGGGAGCACCGAGCTCGACGAGCACGCCGAGCGGAGGGTGCCCCGGAGACCCGGCGAGCGCCACCTCCATGATCTCCACGGCGCGCACGGAGTCGGCCCACACCAGCACGCGGTCGGCGTGCGGTGCGATGTAGCGGAGCGCCGCGGGTTGCACGAGCGCGTTGGCGAGCATGATGCGCGGGATGCCCCACTCGACGGCGACGGACAGCTGCCACGGCGTCGCGACCGTGATGCCCCAGGCGCCGGCGTCGAGTTGGCGCTGCCACAGCTCGCGGTTCATGGTCGTCTTGCCGTGCGGTGCGATGCCGACCCCGGCGGAGGCGCACCACGCGGCCATCGTGTCGAGGTTGTGCTGCACCGCCGCCTCGCTCACGGTGACGAGCGGGGTGGGGAAGTCGGTGAGCCGCGGGCGCCGGCTGGGCAGGGCAACGGCATCCTCGGCGCTGTAGGCGAGCGGCAGGGCTTTGCTGGCGTGCACACGTCTCCTCTGGGTGGTCCCACTCGCTCAGCGTTGCGTCACACGCAACGCTGATTGCGTAAACTGTTCTCCCTGTTCTAGCATGACGACCATCCCCGGCGGAAGCCCGCAGCAGCGCCTGCCGACCAGAGCCGACCAGACGAGACGAGGTGCGCGTGAGCACGCTGGTGACGATCGGCGAGGCCATGGTCGTGCTCTATCCGGAGGCGCACCGGCCGCTCGCCGACGCCGAGACGTTCGGCTCGGACGTCGGCGGCGCCGAGTTCAACGTGGCCACCTCGCTCGCCAGGATGGGCCTCCCGACCGCGTGGATCTCCCGGCTCGGCGACGACGGCTTCGGCGAGCGCATCCGCGCCACCGCCGAGGAGGCCGGGCTCGACCTGACCGCCGTGGAGACCGACGACAGCCGCGCCACCGGGATCTACGTCAAGGAGTCCGTCGCAGGCCCGCACGGCACGACCACCCGGATGCACTACTACCGCCGCGACTCCGCAGCCTCCGCCATCGGCCGCGACACCCTCGCCGCCGAGCCGGCCGCGAGCATCCTGCGATCGGCGGCCATCGTGCACACCAGTGGCATCACCGCAGCCATCTCCGCCACGGCGGCCGACGCGGTGGCCGCGCTCCGCGAGCTCACCGGGCCTGGCAGCACGATCAGCGTGGACCTCAACCACCGGCCCCGGCTCTGGCAGGGACGCGACACCGCGCCGCTCGACGCGCTCGTCGGGCAGGCGGACACCCTGTTCGCCGGGGCGGACGAGGCGGAGACCCACTACGGGCACAGCGACCCACACCGGCTGTTCGACGCGCATCCACTGCTGCAACGGGTGGTGCTCAAAGACGACGTGCGCCGCGCATCCACGTATCTGCGCGGTGGCGGCGAGACGCATGTGCCGTGCCTCACCGTGGAGGTCGTCGAGCCCGTGGGGGCGGGCGACGCGTTCGCGGCCGGCTACCTGGCCGGGCTCGCCGAAGGCCGCGACGCCACGGCCTGCCTGCGGCTCGGCCACGCGCTGGCGGCCCTGACGCTGATCGGGCACGGCGACCGCCCGCTGACTGTCCCGGATGCGGCGGAACGCGACCAGATCGCGGGCGTCGACGCCCGGACCTGGGCGACCTGGCGCGTGCACCCCGGCGAGATCCCGTGGCGGACGGCCTCGTGAGCCAGTCCCTCTCGCGCGCGCTCGACCTGCTCGACCTCGTCTCCACCGGCACCAGCAGCCTCGACGGCCTCTCCGACGCGATCGGCGTGCACAAGACGACCGTGCTGCGACTGCTCAGGATGCTCGAACAGCACGGCTACGTCACGCGCGACTCCGAATACCGCTACCACGTCGGCTCCACGGTGTTCGTGCTGGCGCAGCGCTCGCTCGACAGCCGGGACGTGCGCGCCGTCGCATCCCCTGTGCTGCACGCGCTCGGCGCATCCACCGGGCAGACCGTGCACCTCGCCGCGTACGACGGCGGGACGGTGACGTACATCGACAAGGTGGAGTCGCGGCAGCCGCTGCGGATGTACTCCCGGATCGGCCTGCCCGCTGCGCTGCACGCCACGGCCGTGGCCAAGGTGCTGCTCGGCGACCTGGACGACGCCGAGCTGGCGCGCGTCGCCTCCGGAGTCGACTACGAACGGTACACCGCCAACACGATCGGCTCGGCCGCCGACCTCGTCGCCGAGGTGCGGCGCAGTGCGGCGCGCGGCTGGGCGCAGGACCACGAGGAGCACGAGACGTTCATGAACTGCGTCGGTGCGCCTGTGTTCGGCGCGGATGGGCGCGTCGCGGCCGCCGTGTCGGTGTCCGTGCCCAACCTGGTGCTGCCGTACGAGGGCGTGCTCGGGCTGCTCCCGGCGCTGCACGACGCCACCGCCCGCATCTCGGCCGAACTCGGCTTCACCGGCGACGCCCCGTTCGTGCCGCCGTCCCCGACGCCGACCGCCGCGGCCCCGTCCGGCTCCGGCTCACCAGTCCCGGCCTCCACTCCATCGCAACCGTCTCGAAAGGACACCCATGGCTGACCGCACCGCTCTCGTCACGACCGACGCACCCGCTCCGGCGCACACCTTCTCGCAGGGGGTCAAGCGTGGGCCGTTCGTGCAGGTCTCCGGGCAGGGACCTGTCGACCCGGCGACCAGCGAATACCTGTTCCCCGGCGACGTCGCCGCGCAGACCGTCCGCACGCTGCAGAACGTCGAGGCGATCCTCGCTGCTGGCGGCGCGACGTTCGACGACGTGATGATGCTGCGCGTCTACCTCACCAAGCGGGAGGACTTCGCGCTGATGAACGACGCGTACGGCGAGTTCATCGCATCCCGTGTGGCCTCCGGCGTCCTCCCCGCCCGCACCACCGTCTTCACCGGCCTCCCGCGCGCCGAGATGCTCGTCGAGATCGACGCCATCGCCGTCCTCGCCTAGTCACCCCCCAAGCCATCGAGCCGGGACTTATGCACGCGACACGCCGACGACCCGCGTGCATAAGTCCCGGCTCGATTGCGTGGGGAATACATGCATTTGCGGGGAGGGGGCGGAGCACTAGGGTCAGGGTGTGAACGACATCGCGGTGACGATGGTGATTCTGGCCCTGGCGGTCGTCGCGTTCGTCAGCGGCAAGATCCCGACCGGGCTCGTCGCGGTCGGGGCGTCGCTGGCGCTGCTCGCCACGGGGGTCCTCGACCTCGGGCAGGCGTTCGCGGGCTTCGCCGATCCGGCGGTCGTGCTGATCGCCGCGCTGTTCGTGGTCGCGGAGGGCCTCGACGCCTCAGGACTCACTGGATGGGCGGGACAACAGCTCGTCGCACGCGGCGGAACGAAGACAGCGGTGCTGACCGTGCTGGTCATGCTCGTGGTCGCGGTGCTGTCCGCGCTGATCAGCGTCAACGGCGCAGTCGCAGCGCTCCTGCCCGTGGTGGTGGTCGTCGCCTCCCGGATCTCGGTCGCGCCGTCGCGCCTGCTGCTCCCGCTCGCGTTCGGCGCGCACGCCGGCTCCCTGCTCACCCTCACCGGCAGCCCGGTCAACGTGATCATCTCCGAACTCGCCGCGACCACAGGGCACGGCGCGTTCGGCTTCTTCGACTTCACCGCGATCGGGGCGGTGCTGGTGGTCGGGACCGTGCTGATCACCGTCTTCTTCGGGCGCTGGCTCATCCCGGAACGCCGCCCGGCCGCCATGCCGCGCGACCTCAGCGACCACGCCCGTACGCTGCTGCGCGAGTACGCGTCCCCGCAGCCGTTCGCCCGCGTGAAGGTGCGCGGAGGCTCCCCGCTGATCGGCCGCCCGACAGCGCAGCTCAGCCTGGGCGACCAATCCTCCGTGCAGCTGATCGCCGTGCAGGGAACCGACCGACGACCTGCCGGCGACCTCGTCCGCTCCGGCGACCGCCTGCTGCTGCGCGGGGACACGGCGAGCATCCGCATCCTGAAACACGATGCGAAGCTCGCCGGACTCGGCGTCAACGGTTCGCTGGGACGCACGGACGCGCTGATCGATTCCACCTACGGCGTGGCAGAGGTCGTCGTCGCTCCCCGGTCGAGCATGGTCGGCGAGACCGTCTTCCCCGGAATGATCACGGACAGCGGCGACCTCGTGATCCTCGCCGTCCAGCGCTCCGGCGAGTCCGTCGAAACGCAGACCATCGTGCTGGAGTCCGGGGACACCCTGCTCGTGCAGGGCCGCTGGGACAAGCTCGACCTCACCCTCGCCGATCCGGAGCTGCTGGTGGTCGACCAGCCGGATCAGCTGCGCAGGCAGGCGGCCCCGCTCGGAGCGCGCGCGTGGATCGCCCTGGCCGTCCTGGTGCTGATGGTGATCGCGCTCGCCACCGGTGTCGTGCCGCCCGCCGTCGCCGGGATCCTCGCCGCCGCAGCGATGGTGCTCACCAGGGTCGTCACGGTCGAGCGCGCGCACCGCTCGATCTCGTGGACGACGCTACTGCTGGTCGGCGGGATGATCCCGATGTCGACGGCGATCACCAAGACCGGAGCTGCCGAACTGATCGCCAACGGCCTGGTCTCCGTTGTCGGCCAGTACGGCCCTCTGCTGGTGCTCGCCTCGCTCTGCGTGGTCGCGCTGATCTTCGGGCAGCTCATCAGCAACACGGCGACGGCCCTGATCATCGCCCCGATCGCGGTGTCCGTCGCCGCCGAACTGCACGCATCTCCGCTGCCGTTCCTGATGGCGGTCGCCGTCGTCTGCGCCGCCGCGTTCCTCACCCCGGTGGCCACGCCGGCCAACTTCATGATCATGGGGCCGGCCGGGCTCCGCTTCGGCGACTACTGGCGCTACGGCCTGGCCCTCGTCGTCCTCTTCCTCGCCGCCGCGATCTTCCTCGTCCCCGTCCTCTGGCCGTTCTAACCGCTCCCGTCCCCTCCGGAGCAATGGGGCAGGCGCGGCGGGGACGTGGAACGATGGAGCGGTGGAAGAACGGGTTGTGCTGCAGGTGGACGGCGTTGGCTTCGTGCGCGGCGGCCGCACGATTCTCGACGGGATCGGGATGCGCGTCCACGCTGGAGAGCACTGGGCGCTGATCGGCTCCAACGGCGCGGGCAAGAGCACCATCCTCAGTATGCTCGGCGCGGTCGTGCACCCGACCCGCGGCACCGTGGAGGTGCTCGGCCGCCGTCTCGGCCGGGTGGACCTGCGCGAACTTCGCGGCCTGATCGGGCACGTCAACCCGCGCCATGAGGTGCGTTCGCCGCTGACCGTGCGGGATGTCGTGCTCACGGGCGCGACCGGCACCACCGAGCGCATGATGCGGTGGGAGCCGACCGCCGAGCAGAAGCGGCGGGCCGACGAGCTCATCCACCTGCTCGGGATGCACGGCCTGGCCGACGCCGTCTGGCCCGTCCTCTCGCAGGGCGAGCGTGGCCGGGCACTCATCGCACGGGCTCTCCTGCCCGACCCGCACCTGCTGCTGCTCGACGAGCCGAGCACCGGGCTCGACATCGCGGCGAGGGAGCACCTGCTCGACAGCATCGACGGGTTGCGCGCCCAGCATCCCGACCTCGCGAGCGTGCTCGTCACACACCACCTGGAGGAGCTTCCCGCGAGCACGACGCACGCCATGCTCCTGCGCGACGGCCGCATCGTGGCGCAGGGCGCCGCCGACGACGTGCTCACCAGCGAACTGATCTCCGCGACCCTCGACTACCCGCTCGCGATCAGCAGGACGGACGGCCGCTGGGCGGTGCGGACGGCAGCCCGAACCCGCGGCTGAGCGAGGCAGGCGCGGCACCGCCGACCGCCCCAGGATGGGAATAGTCCGCTACCCGGTCGCGTCGCCGTCACGCGGTGGTACGTTTCGCATGTGAGCCGAATCGTGTCGGTGGCTCCCGTCGTCCCAGACCGGAGTTACAGCCAGGGAGAGATCACCGCGGCTCTGCTCGCGATGATCACCGCTGATCCTGGGCGCCAGGCGGTCATGCGCCGCATCCACGCCTCGAGCGGGGTGGAGACCCGCAACCTCGTGATGCCGCTCGAACAGTACAGTTCGATCGCATCGTTCCAGGAGTCCAACGACTTCTTCATCGCAGAAGGCACCACTCTCGCCGAGCGTGCACTCACCGGCGCGCTGGCCGCGGCCGGGCTCGCTCCGACGGACGTCGACTTCCTCCTGTTCACCTCGGTGACCGGGATCGCAGCGCCGTCCATCGACGCCCAGCTCGTGCAACGGCTCGGACTCCGCAGCGACGTCAAACGCCTGCCGAGCTTCGGACTCGGCTGCGTCGCCGGCGCAGCGGGCATCGCGCGGGTGCACGATTACCTGGAGGGTCATCCCACCGAGGTGGCCGTGCTGCTCTCCGTCGAACTGTGCTCGCTCACCGTGCAGGCCAGCGACGACTCGATGGCGAACATCGTCGCCAGCGGACTGTTCGGCGATGGGGCGGCCGCCGTGATCATGGTCGGCGACCAGCGGGCGAAGCAACTCGGGCTGCCTGGCCCGGAGGTCGTCGACACCCGCAGCCGCATCTACCCGGACACCGCCGACGTGATCGGCTGGGACATCGGCGGCACCGGCTTCCGCATCGTGCTCAGCGCCGGAGTCCCCGAGGTGATCGACCGCAACTTCGCCTCCGACGCGGAAGGCCTGCTGGCCGCACACGGCCTGACGATCCCGGATGTGGGAGCGTGGGCCGCGCATCCCGGTGGCCCCAAGGTGCTCGAAGCGTTCTCGCGGGCGCTCGACCTGCCGGACGGCGCGCTCGATGCGAGCTGGCGGTCGCTGGCCCGCGTCGGCAACCTGTCGTCCGCCGCCGTGCTTCACGTGCTCGCCGAACTGATGGATGCGCGCCCTGCGCCCGGAACGAACGGCCTGCTCTTCGCGCTCGGCCCCGGCGTCACCGCCGAACTGGTGCTGCTGCACTGGGCGGACGGCAGCGCGGACGGCTCGGCCGCCGCGGTGGCTGGCGACGCGGAGACGGACGACGACGCGACAGCCGCCGCAACAGCCCTGCCCGCGATCGGCGAGGCGGCGTGATCCTCTACACGCTGCTCGTGCTCGCCACCGGCGGTGAGCGCATCGCGGAGCTGATCGTCTCGTCGCGCAACGCCGCCTGGTCGTTCGCACGCGGCGGTGTCGAGTTCGGGCGCGGCCACTTCCCTCCGATGGTCCTCCTGCACACCGGTCTGCTGCTGGCCTGCCTGGCGGAAGTCTGGTTCGGCGACCGGCCGTTCATCCCGTGGCTGGGCTGGCCGATGCTGGCGCTGGTGCTTGCCAGCCAGGCACTGCGCTGGTGGTGCATCGCAGCCCTCGGGCCACGCTGGAACACGCGGGTCATCATCGTGCGCGACCTGCCGCTCGTCACGCGCGGGCCGTACCGGTGGCTGAAGCACCCGAACTACGTGGCCGTGGTGGTCGAAGGCTTCGCCCTGCCGCTGGTGCACACCGCCTGGATCACCGCCATCGCATTCACCGTGCTGAACGCGGTGCTCCTGCTCGCCGTGCGCATCCCCTGCGAGAACCGCGCCCTCGCCTCGGTCGAGCCAGCACGAGCATGAGCGAGCGGCCCGGCCTGATCGTCGTCGGGGCAGGCCCCGTGGGATTGGCGTGCGCGATCGAGGCACGGCTGGCCGGGATCGACGTGCTCGTGATCGAAGCGCGCGACGACCCGATCGACAAGGCCTGCGGCGAGGGGCTGATGCCGGGTGCGCTCGCAGCCCTGCACCTGATGGGGGTGGACCCTGCCGGGCATCCGCTGGCCGGGATCGCCTACCTCGACGGCTCCCGACGGGTCGAGCACCAGTTCTCCGAACGGCAGGGACGCGGCGTGCGCAGGACGGTTCTGCAGCAGGCGCTCGTGTCCCGGGCGCGCGAACTGGGCGCGACGGTGGAGCGGGCGCGCGTGGTCGGGTTGGAGAACGGTGCGGACGCGGCGACAGTGATCCTCGCGACGGACTCCGCGCATCCAGCGGGTGGGCGACGCACCGCGCCGTGGCTGATCGCCGCCGACGGACTGCACTCCCCGCTGCGACGCCTGGCCGGGCTCGAAGGCAGGCAGCAACGGGATGCGCGGCGCCGCTTCGGCGTGCGCCGCCACTATGCGATCCCTCCGTGGACAGACCTGGTCGAGGTGCACTGGGCGGCAGACGTGGAGGCGTACGTGACGCCGGTCGCCGCCGACCTCGTCGGTGTGGCCGTGCTCGGGCCGCGGCCGCTCGACCAGGATGCGGCGCTCGCGCGCATCCCGCAGCTGGCCGAGAGATTGGCCGGGGTGGAGGCGGTCAGCACCGTTCGCGGGGCGGGCCCGCTGCTGCAGCGCACCAGGAAGCGCACCGCCGGGCGCCTGCTGCTGGTGGGCGATGCGTCCGGCTACGTCGATGCGCTCACCGGCGAGGGGATGCGCGTCGGCTTCGCCCAGGCGCGGGCGGCCGTCGGAGCCGTGCAGGCCGCAGAACCCGCGCGCTACGAGCGGGCGTGGCGGACGACGACCAGGGACTTCCGGATGCTGACCAGCGGACTGGTGACGGCCGCCCGTTCCCCGATGCGCGCCAGGATCGTGCCCGCCGCCGTGGCCCGGCCGCAGCTGTTCGGCTCCATCGTGGAGCGACTGTCGCGCTGACCCGCCGAGTATGGATAGTATGTGACACTGTCAGTGATCAAATGCGGTATTTTGCGAGGAGCGAGATGGGTGAAGCGATCCCGCCCCACGGCGAAGGCTCAGTCGAGCGCGAGACGGCAGAAGGCGGCGCAGGCGTGAGCGGCGTGATCGCGAGCGACGCAAGCGGGTCTGCGGCGAACATCGTCTCCGAGTTCCGCTTGCAGCCGAGCACCGTCGCCGGGGTGACCGGCCTGTCACGCCGCACGACCATCACGTTCTATCTCACGGAGGGCCTCCGCAACCGGGCCAGGGCCGCCTACCGGTCCACGTCGTTCGCCGAGAAAGACAGCAGCTGGTCGGAGATGCTCAACAAGGCACTCATCGCCGAGGTCAAGCGCCGAGAGGCCGCCCACAACGACGGCGCCGAGTTCGCCGGCAACGACGAACCTCTCACCCCCGGCCGTCCCATCGGCTTCTAGCCGCCTCCACCCCGCGGCACGTCGCGCGTCAGCGCTTGGCCAGGGTGCCGATCTTGTCGCCGCTGGTCTTGTAGACGGTGAGGGTGTCGCCGCTCACCGTGGCCGTGTTCGCCAGGTTGAGCCAGGGGGTGACGCCCTCGCAGGCCTTCATCGTGGAGGCGAACGGGCCGAACGTGAACGTGTCGCCGGAGATGGTGCCCTTGCCGCTCATGTCGTTGCAGCCGTCGTTGCCGTGGAATGTGCCGTCCGACGCGATGGTGAGCGACGGCTTTCCCGCAGTCTCCTCGCCCCACGAACCCGTGAACGACGATCCGGATGAGGAGCATCCCGCGAGAGCGGTCAGCACGACGACGGCGGCGATGGCGATGGCGGGGCGGGTGAACCTGGCGGTCTTCATGGCTAAAACCTAGCGGTGGTTGCCAACCCAGCGGAATGGTTGCACATCTCGTTTCCATACCCGTTGCGCAGACCGGTCGCGAGGGTAGCGTGACGGCAATGACAGACGACCAGAACACCCATCACGACGACCTCGCCACCATCGCCGAGCTCATCTCGGCCTCGAAGGTGGCCCTGCTCACCACGCAGACCGCCTCCGGCGCCCTGCATTCCCGTCCGCTCGCGACGCAGAAGGCCGACTTCGACGGCGACCTGTGGTTCTTCACGCAGGATCCGAGCCCGAAGGTCGCGGACATCCACGCGTATCCCCAGGTCAACGTGTCGTACGACACCGGCAAGGGCTACCTGTCGCTGGCGGGCACCGCCGAGCTCGTTCACGACCGGGACAGGGTCGACGAGCTGTGGTCCCCCACGATGGATGCGTGGTTCCCGGCGGGCAAGGACGACCCGTCCGTCGCGCTGCTGCATGTGAGCGCCGAGTCCGCCGAATTCTGGGCGTCGCACGAGCCGGGAATCGTGAAGGTCTTCAAGATCGCGAAGGCCGCCGTCACCCACTCGCAGCCGGACATCGGGGAGAACCGGACGGTGGAACTCTAGAGCAGCACCCGTCCGCCGACGCGCAGCGACTCCCGCGCGGCCAGCGCGACTCTGAGCGCATCCACTGCGGCACCCGTCGGGCACAACGCAGGCTTTGAGCCCACCTCGACGCACGCGAGGAAGTACCGGGCCTGCTCCGCGAACGGCTCGTCGTCGGCGCCAGGGCGGAGCGCATCCATCCCGTCTGAGCCGACCACGTCGAGGCTCGTCGTGAACGCGAACCCTTCCGGCAGGTCGGCGACGCTGAGGACCGTCGCGACGCCTCCGGCGCGGTATTCGATGGTGGTGCTGACCGGCGCACCGTACCCGCCGGGCACACGCACCGCCGTCACAGCGACGGGTTCGCCCAGGTGGAGGTTGGCCTGGTCGAAGTCGTGAATGGCGAAGTCGACCACCATGCCGCCGGACTGCTCCTCGTCGGCCATCCAGGACGGCCGGCGCGACGACGAGGTCAGGCGCGTTGCGCGCACCGCCCGCGGCGTGCCGACCGAGCCGTCCGCCACCCGCGCGGCGAGCGCCGCGTACTCGGGGAAGAACCGGACGACGTGCGCCACCATCAACACTCCGGATGCGCGCATTGCGGCCGACTCGACGGCACGGGCATCGTCGAGCGTGAGCGCGATCGGCTTCTCCAGCAGCACGTTCCGCCCAGCATCCAGTGCCTGGATAGCGATGGCCGCGTGCGTCGGCGTCGGGGTGCAGACCGACACGATGGTGACGGCCGGATCGGCCAGCGCGTCTTCGAACGTGGTCGCCCACCGCGCCTCCGGTGCTGCGGCGAGCGACGGGCGACGACGCGGGGACACCACCCAGCGCACCGGCACCCCGATGGCCGCCCACGCCCGCGCGTGCGCCTCCGCCATGCGGCCGCCTCCCACGATCGCGACAGCGTGCTGCGGCGCGCTCACCGCACCACGCGGTTGATCTCGGCGGCGTCGAACAGCGTGTCGAGCACGAGACGGCCCGCGCCGCGGATGCCGGCGCGGTCCTTGGTGACGGACACCGCGATGTCGAGGTCGTCCGTGACCATCGGCAGGCACTCGAAGTAGATCGTCGAGCGCACCCCGGCGACGAACGCCTCCGCTTCGCCGAGGATTCCGCCGAGGACGAGGCGCTGCGGGTTGAAGAAGTTCATGATCGTCGCGAGCACTCCGCCGACCCTGCTGCCCGCCTCGCGCAGCATCTGGGTGGCCAGTGGATGCGCATCCCTGGCCAGAGCGAGCACCTCACTGGTGTCGGCGACCTCCACTCCCGCAGCGCGCAGGGCCTGGACGATCGCGGCACCCCCGGCCACCGCATCCAGGCAGCCGGTGCGGCCGCAGGAGCACAGCACGGGCGGGGCGCCGGGCACGCTGACGTGGCTGATGTCGCCCGCCATGCCGTGGGAGCCGTGGTAGAGGTCGCCGAGGGCGATCACTCCGCAGCCGATGCTCGATCCTGCCTTGACGAACACGAGGTGCTGCACCTCGTCGCCGAGGGCGTCGTGCTCGCCGAGGGCCATCAGGTTGGCGTCGTTGTCGGTGGCGGCGGGGAGGCCGCTCAGCTCGGTCATCACGGCGGCGACGTCGATGCCGTTCCAGCCGGGCATCCTGGACGGGGAGACCATGCGGCCGGTGGTCGAGTCGACGGGGCCGGGGAGCCCGATGCCATAGCCGCGGAGGCGCTGGCCCGGCTGGGCGTGCTCGGCGACGAGCTCGTCGGCGACGGCCATGATCCAGGTGAGGGTGCGCTGGGGACCCTGTCCGATGTCCATGTTCTCGTTGCGGACGGCGATGAGGCGGCCGGAGAGGTCGACGAGGCCGAAGGTCGCGTGGTGCGAGCCGAGGTCGACGGAGCAGACGACGCCGCTGGTCGGGTCGACTTCGAGGGTGCGCGGGCGGCGTCCGCCCTGCGAGACGCCCTCCCCGGCCTCGCGGATGTAGCCGGAGGCGATCAGGGCGTCGATGCGCTGCGCGACGGTGCTGGGTGAGAGTCCCGTGCTGCGGGCGATCTCGGCGCGGGAACGCGAGTGCCCTGAACGGATCAGGTCGAGGATGGCCCCGGCGTTGGAGCCGTGACCGGTCTGTGCGTCGATGGTGCTCGTCATGGCGCCGGTCGTTCTCCTCTGAACACGTGTGAGTTGAGAATACTGTACCGACTTTCTACAAAATTGGAGAAAGTAAATCCAATATTGCGTTAAACACGAATCACTTAGTACGCTTTTCGCAACCCGACTACCGGCCGATCGACAATGACGCGAGGAATCCGCATGACAGCAGCACCCGAACAGCAGCTAATGGTGAGTCTGCGTGCCGTCGACAAGCACTTCGGCGAGCTGCACGTCCTGCAGAACATCGACCTGGATGTGCACGAGCGCGAGGTCGTGGTGGTGGTCGGCCCGTCCGGTTCCGGCAAGTCCACCCTGTGCCGGTCGATCAACCGCCTCGAGACCATCGACTCCGGCGAGATCCGCGTCGACGGCGTTGTCATCCCCGTCGAGGGAGCAGCCCTCGCCCGCCTCCGCGCCGACGTCGGCATGGTCTTCCAGTCGTTCAACCTGTTCGCCCACCGCACCATCCTCGACAACATCACGATGGCGCCGATCAAGGTGCGCGGGATGAAGAAGGCCGAAGCGGAGAAGGAGGCGATGGTCCTCCTCGACCGCGTCGGCATCGCCGACAAGGCGAACAGCCACCCCGCCCAGCTCTCCGGCGGCCAGCAACAGCGCGCGGCCATCGCCCGGGCGCTCGCCATGCACCCGAAGGTCATGCTCTTCGACGAGCCGACCAGCGCGCTCGATCCCGAGATGGTCGGCGAAGTGCTGGATGTGATGACCTCACTGGCAAAGGAGGGCATGACGATGATCGTCGTCACGCACGAGATGGGCTTCGCCCGCCGCGCAGCCGACCGCGTGGTCTTCATGGACCGCGGGCAAATCGTCGAGCAGGCGACGCCCGCCGAATTCTTCGACTCGCCGCGCTCCGAGCGCGCCAAGTCGTTCCTCGCTTCCGTTCTCTCGCACTAGCGACGGAAGGAACGCCCTGCACCACCCCGATCGCACCCTCGATCGGCCCCCATTGGAAAGGACGCACCATATGATCCGCAGCATCACCCGCAGGAAGGCAATGGCCGCCGGAGTCCTGCTGGCAGCTGTGACGCTCGTCGTCACCGGCTGCTCGGGCACCACCAGCCTCCCCGGCAGCAGCTCGAGCTCCACGTCGTCGAAGGCGGACTCGCCGTTCACCGACGCGCCCGTCGCCGCCTCCAGCCTCATCATCCCCGGCTCCACGATGGAGAAGATCAAGAAGCGCGGCAAGCTCGTCGTCGCCGAGGCGCTCGATGCCCCGCTGCTCTCGCAGCAGGACCCGACGAACCCCGACCAGGTGACCGGCTTCGACGCCGACCTCGCCAAGCTGCTCGCCACGTACATCCTGGGCAAGCCGAACGTCGAGATCGTCCCGCCCGCGTCCGAGACGCGTGAGGCGATGCTGCAGAACGGCACCGTCGACGTGGTCTTCAACACGTACACGATCACCCCGGAGCGTGCGACGCAGATCGACTTCGCCGGCCCGTACTTCGAGTCCGGTCTGGCCGTCGCCGTCAAGAGCGACAACAAGACGATCAAGTCCGTCAAGGACATCGACGGCAAGAACGTCATCGTCGGCGCCAACACCCCGGCCGTCACCGAGGTCCCGAAGGTCGCCCCCACGGCCAAGGTGACCGCGTTCGCCACCGACCCGGCCGCCGTCCAGGCGCTCATCCAGGGCCGCGGCGACGCGTACGTGCAGGACTACACGCTCCTCGCCAGCGACGCTGCGAGCGAGAAGCAGATCAAGGTCGTCGGCGAGCCGTTCACCAAGGAGCCGTACGGCATCGGTCTCGGCCACGGCGACGCGGACTTCAAGAAGTTCGTCAACGACTGGCTGGTCAAGATCCAGAAGGGCGGCCAGTGGGGCAAGGCGTGGAAGACCACGCTCGGCACCGTGACCGACTCGGCGATCCCGACCCCGCCGGCGATCGGTTCCGTCCCCGGTTCCTGACCGGAACCGTTCCTGACCGGAGCCCGGGGTTCCCCCGGCCCTGGGCTCCCCCAGCTCGGGATGCGCGCGGCGCGACCACACACGCCCGCGCGCATCCCGACCCACCGGTCCTTCGCACAGACCCCACCATCTCCCCTTCCGGTTTCCTCCCGCAGTGAGTGAGCAATGAATCCCCTGATCGACAACCTCGGACCGATCGTCCAGGCGCTCGGCACGACGCTGATGATGGCGCTCATCGCCGGTGTCTGCTCGATCGTGCTCGGCGTTCTCGTGACGGTCGCGCGGGTCAGCCCCATCCCGATCCTGCGTGCAGCAGCGTTTCTGTACGTGCAGTTCTTCATCAACGTCCCGCTGCTCGCGCTGCTGCTGCTCGCGGTCTTCGCGCTCCCGGATGCGGGCCTCCTCCTCCCCCTGACCCCCACCGCGATCATCGTCCTCACGGTCTATGAGGCCGCGTACGTCGCCGAAGCCGTGCGCTCGGGCGTCAACACCGTCTCGGTCGGCCAGGTCGAAGCCTCCAGAGCCCTCGGCTTCACGCTGGCGCAGTCGCTGCGGTTCGTGGTCATCCCCCAGGCGCTGCGCGCCGTCGTTCAGCCGATCGGCAACGTGATGATCGCGCTCGCGATGAACACGGCCCTCGCCGCGGCCGTCGGCGTCGTCGAACTGACGGCGGAGGTCAACAAGATCAACCTCATCGCCGCGCAGCCCATCCTGATCTTCTCCGGCGCCGGCCTCATCTACATGGCCATCGCCCTCGCCATCGGCCTGGCGGCCGGCTGGGTCGAACGAAAGGTGGCGATCGTCCGATGACCGCTCAGCTCATCCCCGACCGCCCGGCAGGCCGCGCCGCCCGTCCCAAGCGCGCGAAGCGCACCTACGCCGCCTCCTTCATGTACGACCAGCCAGGTCCTCGCGGCCGCAGGAACATCCTGATCGGCTCGATCGTCAGCAGCGCGATCTTCGCGGTCGTCATCGGCGTCGGCCTCTGGCAGTTCGCCTCGCACGGCCAGCTTGACCCCGTGCGCTGGCAGCCGTTCACCGACTGGGCGATCTGGCAGTACCTGCTCGTCGGCCTCCTCGGCACCCTCCAGGCCGCGGCCATCGTCGCCGTGCTCGGCGGCGCGCTCGGCGTGCTCCTCGGCCTCGGCCGGATGAGCCAGAACCGCTGGCTGCGCTGGTTCTGCTCGGCCTACATCGAGATCGCGCGCACCATCCCTGTGCTGCTGATGATCTACCTGATGCTGTTCGGCCTCCCCCAGATCGGCATCAACCTGCCGACGCTGTGGAAGCTCGTCGTTCCACTGACCATCGCCAACTCGGCCGTGTTCGCCGAGATCGTGCGCGCCGGCGTCGGCAGCCTTCCCCGCGGTCAGCGCGAGGCGGCACTCAGCCTCGGGATGCGCGGTGCGCAGGCCATGCGCTTCGTCGTCCTCCCGCAGGCGTTCCGAAACGTGGCCCCGTCGCTCGTCACCCAGCTGGTCAGCCTGCTCAAGGACACGTCGCTCGGCTACATCGTCGCGTTCACCGAGCTGCTCTACCGTGGGCAGGTGCTCGCCTCCTACCTGCACCTCCTCATCCCGACCTACATCGCCGTGACCTTCATCTACCTGGTGGTCAACGGCAGCCTCTCCGCCCTGGCGTCGCGTCTGCAACGCGGCTCTCGCCGACGCCCGTCGACCCAGCCGGCTCTGCCCGGCCTGCCCGCCATCGATACGAAAGCCGCGAATGTCTGAGTCACCCGCCCCCACGTCTGTTCCCACGGTCGCGTCGCTCGCCGAACTGGCGATCGTCACCCGCTCCGGTCTGATCGAGAGCCGCCACTTCGGCAGCATCGTCGCCGTCGACCCGTCCGGCGCGACGGTGCTCGAACTCGGCACCCCGGATGCGGTCATCCTGCCCCGCTCCACGGTCAAGCCGTTGCAGGCGCTCGCCTGCCTGACCGCTGGCGCACCACTGGCCGGCCCGGAGCTGGCCATCGCGGCGGGAAGCCACACCGGCGAGGACGAGCACGTGCGGGTCGTGCGTTCCATCCTGGAGCGGGCAGGTCTCGACGAGTCGGCGCTCGGCTGCCCTGTCGACCGCCCGGAGGACGAGGGCACGTTCGAGCGTCTGGTGCGTGCGGGCGAGCCCCACGCGCGGGTGCGGATGAACTGCTCCGGCAAGCACGCCGCGATGCTGCTGGCCTGCGCCGTGAACGGCTGGTCGACCGACGACTACCTGGACACCGCGCATCCACTGCAGCAGCACGTGCGCGCCACGATGGCCGAGCTCACCGGCATCCCGGTCGAGCACGACGCGATCGACGGCTGCGGCGCTCCCCTGTTCGGCACCACCGTACGCGGCGTCGCGCAGTCGTTCCGCGCGCTCGTGCAGGCCGAGGCCGGCAGCCCCGCCGCACAGGTCGCAGCGGCGATGCGCGAGCACCCGTTCTATGTCGGCGGTTCCGGCCACCAGAACTCGACCCTGATGGAGACCGTCCCCGGCGCGCTCGCGAAGGGCGGCGCCGAGGGCGTCATCGGTGTCGCGACGGCCGACGGCACGGCCGTCTCGATGAAGATCGTCGACGGCAGCCCGCGCGCCACCACCCTGCTCGCCCTGCGCGTGCTGGAAGCGCTCGGCACCGACATCTCCGGCGCGACCGCGCTCACCGCCCTCCCCGTGCTCGGCGGCGGCGTGCCGGTCGGCGCGATCGGCGTCGGCAGCGACCTGGCCGCCGCGCTGGAGCGCGTCGCGTGACGCTGGTCGAAATCTGCCTCGACGACCTCGACGGCGTCGCGGCGGCCGAACGCGGCGGCGCCGATCGGATCGAACTCTGCGCAGCGCTCAGCGAGGGCGGCATCACGCCGTCCATCGGAACCGTCGCCGCCGCACTGCGGCAGGTGGAGCGGATGGCCGTCAACGTGCTGATCCGCCAGCGCGGAGGCGACTTCGTCTTCAGCGACGCGGAGGTGTCGGCGATGGTCGACGACATCCGCGCCATCCGGCAGCTGCCCAACCCGGCCGGGGTGCCTGTCGGTTTCGTCATCGGCGCGCTCCGCCTTGACAATACGGTCGACGTCCCCGCGACAGCCCGGATGCGCGAGGCCTGCGGCGAAATGCCCGTGACGTTCCACAAGGCCTTCGACCAGACCCCTGACCTCCCCGCGGCCCTCGACGACGTCATCGGGCTCGGCATCGACCGCATCCTGACCTCCGGCGGCGTTCCGACGGCCTCCGACGGCTCCGAGACGCTGGCGGAGCTGGTGGTGCGGGCGCGCGGGCGCCTGGTGATCCTCGCGGGCGGCGGCGTGCGGGCGGCGAACGTGGCGGAGCTGGTGCGGCGCACCGGCGTCACCGAGGTTCACCTGCGCGCGAGCGAGGCCCAGCCCAGCGCATCCCGTGCGGCGGGCGGACAGGCGAACGCTTACGACTCCGGCTACCGGATGGTCACCTCGGCCGCCGTCGTGGCCGCTGTGGTCGCCGAGCTCGGGCAGGTGGCGGCATGAACGCATCCATCGGCTCTTTGGATTCTTCCGCTGCCGCTTCAGCCGTGCTCGCCGTCGACCTCGGCGGCACCGCTATGAAGGGCGCCGTCGTCTCGGCCGCCGGTGAAGCGATCGCCGAACTGACCAGGCCGACACCGACCTCCGACGTGGTCACCGCCCTGGTCGCCCTGTTCCACGACCTCCGCGACCTGGCCGCCGACGCCGGCTGCGACGTCATCGGCGCCGGGGTCGCCACCCCGGGCATCGTGGACGAGCAGCGCGGGATCGTGCTCTACGCCTCCAACCTCGACTGGCGCGACGTGCCTCTGCTCGACACCCTACGCGCGGCACTCGACGTGCCCGTCGCGCTCGGCCACGACGTGCGCGCGGCCGGCCTCGCCGAACGCCTGATCGGTGCGGCGCGCGGCTCGGACGACTTCGTGCTCGTGCCCATCGGCACGGGCGTCGCCGCAGCACTCATCACGGCCGGCGACACCGTCACTGGCGCGACAGGGGCCGCGGGCGAGTTCGGCCACATCCCGGTCATCCCCGGCGGGGAAGAGTGCACCTGCGGCCAGTACGGCTGCCTGGAGGTCTACGTCTCCGGAGCCGGACTGGCGCGACGATACGCGGCGGCGGGCGGAGACGACCTCAGCTCCCGCGAGATCGTCGCCCGCCTCGGCGCCGACGCGACCGCCGACCGCGTCTGGTCGGAGGCCGTCGATGTGCTCGCTCAAGGTCTCAACATCGTGACCCTCCTCCTCGACCCGAGTGTGATCGTGCTCGGCGGCGGATTCTCCCGCGCCGGTGACGCCCTGATGGTGCCGTTGACGGAGCGGATGAGCGCAGGCCTCGCCTGGCGCTCCCGCCCCCGGGTGGTGCGGAGCGAACTCGGCGGCGACGCCGGACGAACCGGCGCCGCCATCCTCGCGTTCCGCGCGGCAGGCCGCAGCGACCTGCCCGCATCCTGGGCAGAGCGGTTCGAGAAGCGGCCCGTCCTCACGGAGTAGAGCGCTTCCCGAACCCGCTGCAACCCTCAGTGGATGCGGTGGTGACGCACCGCGGCTCCCTCCCGGTTGCGCCGGGCGAACAGAAGCACGACGCCGAGCAGCGCGAGCAGTGCGCCGAGCACACCGAAGCCCGAGACGTCCGAGCCGGTCTCGGCCAGCGCGGTGGCCGCGCCGGCGCTGTCCGCGAGGGCGGTGACGCTGCCCGGAGCGGATGCGACCGTGGTGGTGCCACCGGAGGTGACGCCCGGGGTCGACGGGGTGCCCGGCGTTCCCGGGGTCGTCGGCGTGGTCGGGCCGGTCGGTGTCGTCGGGCCGGTCGGTGTGGTCGGTCCCGTTGGCGTCGTGGTCGACCCGGTGGTGGTGCTGGCGCCGATCACGCTGATGGCGTTGCCGCCGAGGTTCACCGGGACGCCGAGATCGACCGGCAGCTGGAGGCCGCCGAGCAGTCCGCCGGCACCCGTGGTCGACGGATCGCCCGTTGAGCCGGTGGTTCCGCCCGTCGTCGCTGCGCCGCTCGACGAACTGTCGCCGACCACGCTGACCGCGTTACCCCCAGCGGTCACCGGCACGCCGGCGCCGATGGGGAGCTGGATGCCCGAGAGCACCCCGCCGTTCCCGGTCGTGGTGGGCGCTGCGCCCGTGGATGCTCCGGCCGACGGAGCGGACGCGGTCGAGCCCGTGCTGGTCGAGTCACCGAGCACGCTGATCGCATTGCCGCCCGCCGTCACCGGCACAGCCGCGCCGATCGGCGCCTGGATCCCCGACGCGATCCCATCGGCACCGGTCGTGCTGGGCGACGAACCGCCCGTGCCACTCCCGGCCGCCGGAGCAGACGCAGTCGAGCCCGTGCTGGTCGAGTCACCGAGCACGCTGATCGCGTTCCCGCCGACCGTCACCGGCACGGCCGCACCGATCGGCGCCTGGATCCCCGACGCGATCCCAGCGGCACCCGTCGTGGTGGGCGACGAACCGCCCGTGCCACTCCCGGCCGCCGGAGCAGTCGCTTTCGAGCCCGTGCTGGTCGAGTCACCGAGGACGCTGATCGCGTTCCCGCCGACCGTCACCGGCACGGCCGCATCCACGGGTGCCTGGATACCCGACGCGATGCCGTTCGCGCCCGACGTCGTCGCGGCGGGTGCGGCAGCGGGGGCAGCTGCGGGTGCGGGCGCAGCAGCAGCCGACCCGGCGCTCCCCGCGTCCCCGACCGCACTGATCGCGTTGCCGGAGACGGTCACAGGCACGCTCACATCCGCGAGCGCCTGCGTGCCGGAGAGCACGCCGCCCACTCCGGACGTGTCGACCGAAGCCGACGGTGCGGGCGCAGCAGCGGCGGGTGCGGCAGCAGCCGCCCCCGAGCTCGCCGAGTCGCCCAGCACGCTGATCCCGTTACCGCTGATGGTCACAGGGACCGTCAGGTCGACAACGGCCTGCGTCCCTGATGCGGTGCCGTCGCTCCCGCTGGTCTCGGCCGCATTCGCGACGCCGACACCGGCCAGTGACAGCCCGCCGAGGAAGAGGGTGAACCACAGCCCCCTCGACACGTACTTGTTCATGGTCTTGCCTTTCGATTGAGTGTTGTGCTCCCACACGGGAGACTTCGGTCGCGTTCTGCCGCAGAAGGCAGAGGCGACCCACTCAGTCGGGGCTGGTGTCGTGGTCGGCGACCGGCGACGACGGAATTCGGTCGTCGCCTCCCGCACCCTGCAGGCCGCCGACAGCGGCGGACGGTGCAGTGAAACTCTCGGGGACGGCGACACCGGATGCGGCGCCACCACCTCCGGATGCGCCGGAGCCGCTGCCCGTCGTCGGCGCGGGCGGAGCGACCGGGACGGGGCCTCCCGGTGCACCAGGGGCGTTGGGGAGACCGCCGTCGCCGCGCGACGACATGGAGGCATACCCTGCCCCTGCCAGCGCTGCCGGCTGCGCGTCGCCACGCCCGCCGAACCTCGCCACAGACTGTGCATCGCCGATCACAGCGGGTCCGCCGGACAGGACCGTCCCTGGCGGCAGCCCGCCACCCGCGTCCCCGTCTCCCGGCTCACTGCCGGAACCCGGCTCACTGCCGGAACCCGGCTCGCCCGACCCGGGCGCGCCCGGGAGGACCGGCGGCACAACGATGGGCGTCCCGGTCACCGGGTCGACCACCTTCGTCACACCGCCGACCACGGACCCGACCGTGTCGTCGACCGTGTTCGTCACCGGGGTGACGACGGTGCCCACAGGGTCGTCGCCGAGCAGGCCGTTGGTGAGCGGGACCGCGTTGAGCACGTGGTCGACCGCGTCCACGACCGGCGCGACCGTGCTGGTGACGGGAGCCTGGTCCGCGATGCCGCTGAGCGTGTCCGTGACCGGCGTGGTCACTGTGGCGACCACATCCTGGATGGGATCGGGCACGGCTGGGGCGACCGCTGTGGTCACGGAGGCCGCTGCGCCCGTGACGCCGCCGACCACCGAGCCGACCGTCTTGTCGAGGTCGGAGACCGCGCCTCCGACCGCTCCGAGCACCGCGTGCACCGCAGGGACGGGCGCTGGAGGGGCAGGCTCGGCAGCGGACGCCTGGGACGATCCGGCGAAGAAGCCGAGGACCACGAGGCCGGCGCCGGCGATGAGCGAGCCGATCAGAACACGGACAGGTGTGATCGCTACGGGCCGTTCAGCCGTCTGTTCCAACCCGATCACCCCCTGACCGTTCGAGACACTCCGCACTGTACTCCGTCGTCTACGCGACCGGAACTGTTTCGTCCGAGGTCGTCCCCGGGCGGGCGACGTCGGCCGAACCCGAGCGATCGGTGGCAGCGGCGCGCCCGCGTCGCGCTGTCACTCCGGCCATCACCATCACCGCCACGGCCGCGAGCGTGATGGCCGCGCCCGCCCACAACGGCGACGTGTAGCCGAGGCCCGCCGTGATCGTGACCCCGCCGATCCACGCGCCGAGCGCGTTGCCGACGTTGAACGCGGCGATGTTCGCGCCGGACGCGAGCGTCGGCGCATCCGGGGCGTAGTTCATCACGCGCATCTGCAGGCCGGGAACCGACGCGAATCCGAACGCGCCCATCAGGACGAGGGCGATCACCGCGGCGACCGGGTTGCCCGCCACCAGGGCGAAGGCGGCCAGCACCACCGTCAGCCCGGCGAGCACGACCGTCAGGGTGAGGTCGAGTCTGCGGTCGGCGAAGCGCCCGCCGAGCGCGTTGCCTGCGAACAGGCCGACCCCGAACAGGATGAGCAGCCATGGCACAGCACCGGATGCGAACCCGCTGACCTCCGTGAGCGTGTACGCCATGTAAGTGAACGCCCCGAACATCCCACCGAAACCGAGGATGGTCACCACGAGGGAGAGCCAGACCTGCGCGGAGCGGAACGCGCGCAGCTCGTGTCGGAGACCGCTCTGCGCGGTCCCCGGTTCCGCAGCCCCTGTCCCCTTCGGAACGAGGACAGCGACGCCGATCGTCGCGACGACCCCGATGATCGCGATGGCCCAGAACGTCGACCGCCAGCCGAGTGCCTGGCCGAGCAGGGTGCCGAACGGCACGCCGAGCACGTTGGCCGCGGTGAGTCCGGTGAACATGATCGCGATGGCGCGCGCCTTCTTGTCCTGGGCGACCATCCCGGCCGCGACCACGGAGCCGATGCCGAAGAACGCGCCGTGGGCGAGGGCGGCCAGCACCCGGCCGGAGAGCATGAGCGCGTAGGTCGGGGCGAGCGCTGACACCGTGTTGCCGACGATGAAGAGCACCATCAGGCCGAGCAGCGCCGCCTTGCGGGGAAGCCTGTTGATGGCGGCCGTGAGGAAGAGCGCGCCGACCACGACCCCGAGCGCGTAGCCGGAGATGAGCCAGCCGGCGGCGGCCTCGTTCACGTGGAAGTCGGCGGCCACCTCGGGCAGGAGGCCGGCGATGACGAACTCGGTGAGGCCGATGCCGAAGCCACCGAGGGCGAGGGCGATGAGGCCGACGGGCATGAGAACTCCTTGATGCTGGTACTCTGATAGTTGCAAGCGCGTCATAAATAGTTGCACATGCAATTACTTTCCGCAACCCGTGGATGCACGCGCCACTGCACACAGACCCCACCAGGAGGCCACGCATGGGAATCGCCGACGACGCCGTCGAGGTGCGCGCCCAGGGCTGGCGCACCCTCGCCGCCCTGCACAACTTCATCGAGGGCGAACTCGAACGCGCGCTCACCAAAGAGGTGCAGCTCTCCGTCGTCGAGTACACGGTGCTCGACGCCCTCAGCCGCCAAGACGGCTGGCACATGCGGATGCAGCAGCTCGCCCGCGCGAGCGCGCTCAGCCCGAGCGCGACCACCCGCCTCGTCAACCGGCTGGAGGAGCGCGGACTGCTCACGCGCATCCTGTGCGACGACGACCGTCGCGGCATCTACACCGAACTCACCGCCGCCGGCCACCACCTGCTCGACACAGCCAGGCCCATCCACGATGTCGCCCTCGAACGCGCCCTGGCCGAAGCCCACGACGTCCCGGAGCTCGCGACGCTGATCTCCGCTCTCCCGCAACTCGCCTTGGCCCACTGACCCCCGCACACCTCCCGACGAAAGCCACCCCGATGCTCCGCACCATGTTCAAGTCCAAGATCCACCGCGCGACCATCACCCACTCCGACCTGCACTACGTCGGCTCCCTGACGGTCGACCTCGACCTGCTCGACGCCGCCGACCTCCTGCCCGGCGAACAGGTGAGCGTCGTCGACATCGCCAACGGCAGCCGCTTCGAGACCTATCTGATCGCCGGGGAACGCGGCAGCGGCGTCATCGGCGTGAACGGCGCCGCCGCGCATCTGACGGACGTCGGCCACCTCGTCATCGTGATCTCGTACGCCCAGCTGACGGATGCGGAGGCGCGCGGATTCGAGCCGACGGTCGTGCACGTGGATGCGCAGAACCGCATCGTCGCGGTGAACGCCGACCCTGCGTCCGCCCTGGTGCCCGGCATCGAGTCTCCGCCGTTCGCCGTTCACTGAGGATCGACACCGAGCACCGACGCTGAGCACCGGCAGAATGGGACGATGACGATCTTCCGCGAGCTGACCGACGACGACACCGCCATCTCCATCGCCCAGACCGCCGAGGCGTTCGCCATGGAGGCGAAAGACGAGATCCCGAGGGTCGACCGCACCCGCTACGGACTGTTCGACGGAGACCACCTCGCCGCGCAGGCGGTCGCCCTGCGCTGGCCGATGTTCGTCGGCGGCGTCTCGATCGCCAGCGCCGGGATCGGCAACGTCACCGTCGCCCCCGAGTTCCGCGGTGGAGGCACGGCGCAGCGGTTGCTGACCGAGCTGCTCCGCAGGGAGCGCGAGGGTGGCGCGGTGCTCTCCGCGCTGTTCGGCGGCGCGCCGGCGCTCTACCGCCGTCTCGGCTACGCGCTCGTCGAGCGGTCGACCCAGTGGCGCATCCCGTTGCAGGCGCTCGCGGGGTCGCGTCCGACGACGCCCATCCGGCTGCGTCCTGCCGTGGCGGAGGACGCCGACGCGCTGGCCGCCGTCTACCGGGAGGTCGCTCTCGCCGGGACGATGGCGTCGGACCGCTCGGCCGCACAGCCGTGGGCGTCGTGGACCAGGGCGACCGTCGCGCTGCTCGACGACACCGTGGTCGGCTACCTCGCCTTCCGCTCCGAGCGCATCGACGACAAGGCCGTCATCCGCGTCGACGAGCTGGTGGCCCTGACACCGGACGGTTACCGCGCCCTGATCGGCTCGCTGGGCACCTGGGCGTCGGTCGCCGACGCTGTGATGCTGCAGGCGGGCGAGGGGCACCCCGCCCTCGCCATGCTGCGCGGCAACCCGTGGCCGGTCGGGATCTCGCCGTTCATGCTGCGGGTCGTCGACGTGGAGGCGGCCGTCCGGCTGCGCGGATGGTCCAGCGCCACCGGCCGGGCCGTCCTGCGGATCGAGGACGCGGTGCTCCCCGAGAACGACGGCGTCTGGCTGCTGACGGCGGAGAACGGCCGCGCCGACCTCACCAGGACCACCGAGGAGCCGGAGATCACCATCACCCAGGAGGGTTTGGCGTTCTGGTACTCGGGCGTCGCGCGGCTGCGCCAGCTCCGGGTGCTCGGCCTCGCCGACGGCGACCTCGACGGCGACACCGCCGGGTTCCTCGACGCTCTCGCGCTCTCGACCCCGCTGACGGTCACCGAGTTCTTCTAGACCGCTGCCCGTCGGCGCCGAGCCCGCTCAGCGCAGGATCTCGACCAGCGCGATCCAGCTGAACAGGGCGGCACCGAGCAGCGCGACGATCGTGCCGACCGCCACCAGGTACAGCGCGGCGGGGAGGGACAACACCGCCAGCACCCCGCCGACCGCGAAGATCACCAGCGGCAGCACGAACGACGCGATGTGCTGCACGTCGAACCGGTGGTACTCGGCGCGGGCAGGGTCGTGGACGATCGCGCGACCGGCGAGCACAGCGATCACCACGCCGATCACGGTCCCGGCCAGCGTCACCACCCCGAACGCCGCCAGAGTCAGGCCAGGGAAGAGCGCGACGCAGGCCAGTACGATCCCGAGGATCAGCGCGGCGACGGCGGCGCCCGCGCGCGCCGCGAGACCGCGCGACTCGGCGATCTGCTTGATGTTCACCGACAGCGCCACGATCAGCAGTCCGCCGAGGGCCGCTCCGGCGCCCGCGATGGCGACGTTGAACTCCGCCCACGGCGCGAGCGCTGCATCCATGTCCCACATGCTAGCCACGGGATGCGTGGCCTCGGCAGCCCCCGCCGCGCCGCAGACTCCGGTTTGCGAACATTTGGCGGCTTTCATGGCGCGGCGAGCATCCGTTGGCGTATAAAGAGGCCATGAGCGAACCGATCGAGAAGTGGGTGGCACTCTATCGGCGGGCATGGGAGTCCAACGACCCGGACGACATCCGGGCGCTGTTCACCGAAGATGCCAGCTACCGCACCGAACCGTTCGCCGAGCCGTGGGACGGCCACCTCGAGATCGTCGAAGGGTGGCTGGATGCGCAGGACGACCCCGGCGCCGCCACGTTCGAGTGGCGCATCGCGGGCCAGGATCAGCTGACGTACTTCGTCGAGGGCGTCACCGACTACCGCGACGGCCCGATCTACAGCAACCTCTGGGTGATCAAGCTCGCGCAGGACGGCCGCGCGGAGGAGTTCACCGAGTGGTGGATGGAGCAGGAGTCCGGCCAGGACTGAGCGGCCGAGACCGAGCGGCCGAGACCGAGCGGCCGGGACGGACAACACCGGCGGCACGATAGGCCTGACCGTGACGAAATCATCATTATCGGCTAGTTTGTACAAATCGACCTATAATGCACAGTTTGTACTTTTCAGGTAGGATGAGGGCATGACTCAGGTTGCTATTTCGGACGCGCGTGCGCGCCTTGCGTCGATCATCGATGACGCTCGTGCAGAGCCGGTGTATCTGACGCGGCGGAACCGCGCTGTTGCGGCAGTGGTTGATTCCGGCCAGTTGGCGCAGCTGTTGGAAGATGCTGAGGAATTGGCGGATATTCGTGCCGTCGACGCGGCATGGGAGGAGACGCAGCGCCTCGAAGAAGTCCCGATTCCGTGGGATGACGTCAAGCGTGATCTCGGCATCGCTCTGTGAGCTATGCGATCGAAGTGCTGCCCGCGGCGGCACGTGCGATTCGGAAACTCCCTCCAGAGGCGCGGTCTCGCGTGGCTGCAGCGATTCAGCTGCTCGCTGGTGAACCGCGACCGTCGGCCGCGAAACGACTTACCGGGCGCCCGGAATGGCGGGTCAGGACGGGTGACTACCGGGTGCTCTATCGAATCGAGGACAGCATTCTGACGGTAGTGATTGTTCACGCCGGTCACCGCAGAGAGGTGTACGACCGCTAACCGTTCCAGGGCTGACGGGCCGGGCCTGACGGACCGACCGGAACGGCTACAGCGACCCGAGCCACAGGCCGAGGCCCGCTGCGGCGAGCGCCAGCAGCATCATCCCGAACGCGTTGAACGCGGCCGCGCGGTACCGCCGCTGCTGGGCGAGACGCACGGTCTCGTAGCTGGCCGTGCTGAACGTCGTGTACCCGCCGAGGAAGCCCGTTCCGATGACCGCGCGCCATTCGGCGGGCAGCCCGTTGGCGATGGCCAGCCCGGTCACCAGGCCGAGGAGGAACGAGCCCGTCACGTTGATGATGGTCGTGCCGAGCGGGAAGGCGACCGCGATGCGGCTGCGGAGCACCCCGTCGAGCACGAGCCGTGCGACGGCACCGAGGCCTCCCGCGACGGCCACCCCGAGCACGAGCAGTGGCGTCACCTCTTCCGCCCCAGGCGTGCGCCCAGCGCGATCCCCGCGAGAGACGCCGCAGCGCCGACCGCGATCGTCGCCACGGCGTAGAGGATGCTGCCGCCGAGGTTCTGCGCGGCGATCAGGCCGTCCGCATCCACGGCGAAGGCGCTGTAGGTGGTGAAGCCGCCCAGGATGCCCGTGCCCGCGAACAGGCGCACGCTGCGCCGCATCCCGTGGTCGGGTCCGCGCAGTGCGAGCGTCTCGAGCAGCCAGCCGAGGAGGAAGGCGCCGACCACGTTGATGCCGAACGTCGCCAGCGGCAGTCCGCCCACCGGAGGAACAGCGGTCGAGATTAGGTAGCGGACGGTCGTGCCGAGCGCACCGCCGACGAAGACGAGTCCGATGTACCGCCAGTGCAGGTGCACGGGAACGGGCCGTGTCGTGGCCATCCGCCCACTATAGCGGCGGCCTCCTAGACGGGCGGGTCCTCCCAGGGCAGCGCTCCCTTGCCAGGAACGGGAGCGAGCGGCACGACGATCACGGGCCGGTGCTGCCGGTGCGCGAGGTGCACCGCCACCGAGCCGTTGAAGAACTCGCGGAGGCTGCCGCGCAATCCCGCCTCGCGGGTGCCGACCACGATGTAGCGCGCATCCACGTCTTCGGCCAGCTTGGTGAGCGCCCACGACGGGTCGCCCGCGAGCTGCTGCAGCTGATACGGAACGCCCGTCCCGTCCACCACCGACCGGATGCGCGCCTCCAGCTCAGGGTCGAACGTCTCGTCCTCGACCTCCGGCAGATCGGGGTCGTACGGCAGAGCGACCACCGTTCCGTCCACATAGCTGGACACCAGATACCGGTTGGGGTCGACGTTCGCGCAGATGAGAGGGATGTCGAGATCGTCGGCCAGTTTGATGGCCTGTTCGAGGACTGTCACCGGTTGTCCGGGGACCACCGCGACGAGGATTCCTCCGCGCAGAGTGCTGTCGTTGCCGCTCATGTCCCTAGTGTGCACCACCTGTGCCCTCGACGGCTGCAGGATGCGGGAGTACGGTCACGGTGAGGCGGTAAGACCTGATGCCGCAGCGACAGAACGGGAGCCCGATGAGTTTCGAGAAGCCGCCGCTTCCCCGCGAGCGACGCAGGACCACGAAAGGCTTGCGGCCTCTGCCCGAGCTGACGAAGGACCTGGTCGCCCAGCTGCGGAGACTGGTGGCGAGCGAACTCGCCCTGTTCAAGTCGGAGATGACGGCGAAGGCGAAGGCCGCCGGCATCGGCGCCGGGCTCCTGGTCGCCGCACTGATCTTTGTCTTCTTCGCGCTCTGCGCCCTGGTGACCACGGCGGTGCTGGCGTTCGCCCTCATCGTGCCCGCCTGGCTCGCCGCGCTGATCGTGGCCGGCATTCTGCTCGTCCTCGGCCTCATCCTCGCGCTGATCGGCCGGGCGAGCCTGAAACGCGGCGTCCCTCCTGTGCCGGACGACCTCAAGCAAGAACTGGGCGACGACCTTCGCGCCCTGAAGGGAGAGCGACCGTGACCGACCGCCGACCCGAGCGGCCGCCGCTCCCCCAGGGTGCGGGGATCCCCACGATCAAGCTCGACCTGGAGCAGACCCGCGACGAGCTGGCCTCGACTCTCGACGACCTGTTCGCGACGTTCAATCCCGGTGTGCAGATCCGCTCGCACCCCGTGCTGGCGATCGGCCTGCTCCTCGGCGCTGTCGCCGCCGCGGTGGGCGCCGTCGCCCTGCTGACCCGGGGACGGTCGCGTGCCCGCTGACCGCGGCGGTGTCGGTGCAGCGCGCGCGGAAGCGGTGGGCCGCATCGAACAGCTGCACAAGGTGTCGTGGTTCCGGCTGCCGTGGGGGTACATCCTCAAGCGCACGTTCCGCAGCTTCACGCTCGACGCCTGCACCGACCTCGCGGCGGGGCTGACCTACTTCGCCGTGCTGTCGCTGTTCCCCGCGATGATCGCCCTGGTGAGCATCCTGGGCCTGATCGGGCAGAGTCAGGCGGGCATCGACGCGCTGTTCCAGGTGGTCGAGCAGCTCGCGCCCGGCACCCTGGATGCGGTCAAGGGCCCGATCGAGAACCTCGCGGCATCCCCGGCCAGCGGCTGGGCGCTCGTGATCGGCATCGTCGGCGCGATCTGGTCGGCCTCCGGCTACGTCGGCGGCTTCGGGCGTGCGCTGAATCGCGTGTACGGGGTGCAGGAGGGCCGCACGGTCTTCTCGCTCCGGCCTGTTCAGCTCGGCGTGACCATCGCGGCCCTCGTGCTCGTGGCGCTGATGGCGGTGCTGCTCGTGGTGTCCGGTCCGGTCGGGACGGCCATCGGGAACGCGCTCGGTGTCGGGACCACGGTGGAAGTGGTGTGGTCGATCGCCAAGTGGCCGGTGATGGTCGTGGCCATCGTGCTGCTGGTCGCCCTGCTCTACTCGGCCACGCCGAACGTGAAGCAGGCCAGGTTCCGCTGGCTGACCACCGGTTCGTTCGCCGCCATCATCGTGCTCGGTGTCGCGTCGGCGCTGTTCGCGTTCTACGTCGCCAACTTCGGCAGCTACGACAAGACCTACGGCGCCCTCGCCGGAATCATCGTGTTCCTGCTGTGGATCTGGATCGCGAACGTCGCCCTGCTGCTCGGCGCTGAACTGGACTCGGAGATCGAGCGCGCCCGTGAACTGGTCAGCGGCATCGAAGCCGACACCGTGCTGCGCCTGCCGCTCAAGTCGGACAAGGCCATCGTCAAGGCGCGGGATGCGGCCTCCGCCGACATTCTCGCCGCAAGGGAGATCCGCAAACGCTACCGTTAGGCTCCCGCCATGAGCACCGAGCAGCCCGGCACCAGCATCCCCGACTCGCGCGGAAGGACCGGGCTGCACCTGGTGGGCCGCGACCTCGACCGCAACCCACAGGTGCGCATCCGGGAGGTGGAGGTCACCTCGGACGGCTGGCACGTGCTGCGGCGCACGACGTTCGACTACCGCGGCCGTGACGGCGAGTGGACGACGCAGGCCCGCGAGACCTACGACCGCGGCAACGGCGCCACCGTCCTGCTCTACGACCAGGATGCGCGCACGCTGCTGCTCACCCGCCAGTTCCGCTTCCCCGCCTACGTCAACGGCCACCCGGACGGGATGCTCGTGGAGGCGGCGGCCGGCCTGCTCGACGACGACTCGGCCGAGGAGGCGATCCGGCGCGAAGCCGCCGAGGAACTCGGTGTGACGGTCGGCGAGCTGCGGCACCTGTTCGACCTCTACATGAGCCCGGGATCGGTGACGGAGCGGGTGCACTTCTTCGCAGCGCCGTACACCGCGGCCGCCGTGCGAGGAGGCGGCGGCGTCGAGGAGGAGGGCGAGGAGATCGAGCCCGTGACGATCGGCTACGACCAAGCGCTCGCGCTGGTCGCCGACGGCACCATCGTGGACGGCAAGACGGTGATCCTGCTGCAGTGGGCCGCCCTCAACCTGTTCGGCGACCGCTGACGCAGGGTCAGGACGCACACAGTCAGGTGTCGATCGTCTTCGACGCCCCGAGCACCTCGCCGTTCGCATCCAGTGCCTGCACTGCGACCCGCTGCGCCTGCTTCACCAGCAGCGACGTCTCGAACCCGGAGCGCTTCACCGTGCCGACCGGTGCCGGCTCGCCGGTCGACGCCGCGAGCACCCGCCACGAGTGCACTTCGGTCGCGCCGTTCCAGCTGGCGAACACGCGCATCCCGTCACCCTCTGATCGCACAGCGACAGCGGGTGACGTGGTGGGATGCGCGACCCAGCTGTGACGCGACGCCCGGTAGGAGATCGCGCCGAGGGTCGCCTCGTACACCGCGTCGCCGGCGGCGGTGAACTCGGTGACGGCGGGATCGGTGCCCCAGCCGACCAGGACGTTCCCGTTCGGGAGCACCTGCACACTGCCCATCGCGGTGCCGAGATGCTTGTCGTAGCTGTACGCCTGTTCGAGCGTGGCCGTGGTCTCGGCGGCGTTGAGTGAGAACTTCATGCCGCGGGACTCTCCGTCGGTGCCGGAGTAGAGGTGGTTGTCGAACAGCGTGATCGTGCCGTCCTCGTGCCGACGTACGTCGTGCTGCCAGGCGAACACCGCATCCTTCGGCACCGCAATGTCGCTCTTCTTGCCGCCGAAGCGCCAGTTCACGTCACCCGTTGCGCGGTCGATCGAATAGATCGTGTGGGTGTGCCTGGCCGAGACGAGGAGCCGGTCGCCGTCCTCCTCGACCGCGTTGAAATGGTACGCGTCGAAGGCCCGGCCTGCCGTCGTCCCGTCGTGGCCCGCATCCTGGGTCAGCCCGAGATACGTCTCGGAGACCGGGATATGGTCGAGCGCGTCCCAGTCGAGCAGCACCTTCCCCGTCTCCACGTCGATCTCCTGCACATGGCAGTCGTAGAGGTAGCCGTTCTTCGCGCCGCCGATCGAGCTGAGGTCGGCCGGCTTCGTCGCATAGATCGTGACCAGCGCCGTGCCCCTGTCGGTGAGGTTGAACTCGTGCAGGTCGGCGTCGAGATCGTTCGCCGCCGAGACGGTGGCGATGGTGGCGTAGGTCGCGTCGAGGATCTTCCCCTTGCCAGCACCGTGCCCTCCGGTGCTCTTCCCCGTCCAGTAGGTGAGCACGGGCTTGCCCTGGTAGGTCTGCACTTTGAGGTCGGTGACGTTCGCCTGGGTCGGCTCGATCCACACCGGTTCGCCGTTCTCGCGCACGATCGAGCCGTTGAAGCCCTTCACCTGCTGCGTCACGAACAAGAACCCCGGCGCCGTCGTCCCCGTCTTCCACGAGGTGATGGCCGGGCTGGTCAGGTCGGAACTGACGAACGAGCGCAGCACGGGCTGCGCCGTGGACGACGCGGACGGCGTCGGCTGCCGTGTGGCGGCTGACGATCCGGACTCCCCGCGGGTGGCCGCGAACGCCCCGGCCGCGAGCCCGACGCCGAGCATGCTTCCCCCGGTGATGAGCGCGCGACGGGAGAGTGCGGGGGTCTTCTCAGCTGCCGGTTGTCTGTCGGTCTTCTCAGGGGTCACATCTCCACTATCCGCGCGTTGATCGGCGCAGCCTAGGTCGGGCCTATGAGAAACCTGGGTGCCGCGGGCGTCAGTGCGTGAAGCTCGTGACCTGACCCTCAGTCGGCATCGGCGCTTCGAGCGCATCCAGGTATTCGACCGCCTCCCGGATGTCGATGACGAGACTCTCCGCCAGGTTGCGGCTCAGCCCGTTGCGCACGACGATGCGCTGCACCACCAGGTCGGAGAGGTCGTCCGGCATCGGATAGGCGGGGATCAGCCAGCCCTTCAACCGGAGACGTTCCGACAGGTGGTAGAGGTTCCACTTGTCGGTGTGGCCGGGCGTGAGTTGCCAGGCGAAGACGGGAATGTCCGTGCCGTCGTTCCAGAGGGTGAACGCATCCATCGCCGCCAGTTCCCCGGACAGGTAGACCGCGACGTCCTGGCACGTCTTCTGCACCCGGTAGTAGCCGTCCCAACCGAGCCGGAGGAACAGGTAGTACTGCAACAGCACCTGCGCGCCCGGGCGGGAGAAGTTCAGCGCGAACGTCGGCATGTGGCCGCCCAGGTAGGTGACGTCGAAGACGAGATCCTTCGGCAGCACGTCGACGGACCGCCAGACCACCCAGCCGAGCCCCGGATAGACGAGCCCGTACTTGTGTGCGGACGTGCTGATCGACGCGACCCGCTCCACCCGGAAGTCCCAGGCCAGATCCGGCTGCAGGAACGGCGCGATCATGCCGCCGGACGCGCCGTCCACGTGGATGGGGATGTCCAGTCCGGTCGACACCTGGATGCGGTCGAGCGCCTCGGCGATCGCGGCGACGGGTTCGTACATGCCGGTGTACGTGACGCCCATGATCGCGACGACGCCGATCGTGTTCTCGTCCACATACTTCTCCAGCTCGAACCCGTCGAGCACCTTGTGCTCGTCGGTGATCGGCACGAACCGGGGTTCGACATCCCAGTAGTTGCAGAACTTCTCCCAGCACACCTGCACCGCGCTCGACAGCACGAGGTTCGGCTTCTCGGTGGACGCACCGGCCGCCCGCCGGGCATGCTGCCAGCGCCGCTTCAACGCGAGGCCGCCCAGCATGCACGCCTCCGACGACCCGATGGTGGAGGTGCCGATCGCCGCCTCGTGATCCGGTGCGTTCCACAGTCCGGCCAGCATCTTCCAGCAGCGCGCCTCGATGGCGGCCGTCTGCGGGTACTCGTCTTTGTCGATCATGTTCTTGTCGGCGGACTCGGCGTAGATCCTGGCCGCCTGGTCGTCCATCCAGGTGCCGACGAACGTCGCCAAGTTGAGCCGCGAGTTGCCGTCGAGCATGGCCTCGTCGTGCACGATCTGGTATGCCGTGTCCGGCAGCGACTCCCCCGGCGGCAGGGTGGTCAGCGGGAAGTCCGTCGCCTCCCCCGGCCGCGCGAACAGCGGATTGAGCTGGTTCTGGTCGCCGATGCCGGTGTGCGCGTGGTGCGTCTCGCGCGGCTCTCGTGGCTGGGAGGTCGTCATGCTCCTAACGTTAGGCAGCCACGCTGGTCAGCGCCATCCTCCGTTCGGGATGATGCTGCGGGTTCGTAGACAAATCGATCACCGCCCGTGTAAGGTCGGAAATCCTGCGCCGACCGGTGCAGGAAGCCCCGCCGAGTGAAAGGTCAGGACCATGCGAGCCACGCAGAGTCTGCAGCGCAAACAGCGCGACTATCGCTCGCTCGAGCCTGCCCGGGGCCTGTAGAACCGACGTCAACGTCGACCATCGCAGCCCCGTCCACCTCGAGGACCGGGGCTTTTTCTCTGCCTCCCGCCGTACGTGCGCGGATGCGAGCCGAGCCCCCGGCCGCACCCTCACGAGAAACGAAAGGATCATGGAGAGAATCTCGAACCGCCTGCTGAGCTGGGCGAGCCTGCTGGAGGACAACACCCGCGAGCAGGCCGTCCGCACGTCGCAGATGCCGTTCATCCACCCGCACCTGGCGCTGATGCCGGATGCGCACCTCGGCCTGGGCGCCACCGTCGGCTCGGTCATCCCGACCCTCGGTGCGATCATGCCTGCCGCCGTCGGTGTCGACATCGGCTGCGGGATGATCGCGGTGCGCACCCAGTTCACGCGCGACGACGTCGACCGCGTGGTCGGCACGACCCCGCTCGCCGAGCTGCGGAAGCAGATCGAGCGCGCCATCCCGCTGTCGGCCGGCGGCCACAACAACAAGATCGTGGCCACCGCCGAGCCGCGCATCGCCGAGCTGACGACGATGGCGGACGCCATCGGCCTGGAGCCGGGCACGTACGCGAAGCGGTGGGACCTGCAGCTGGGTTCGCTCGGCTCCGGCAACCACTTCATCGAGGTCAGCCTCGACGAGACGGATGCGCTGTGGCTGTTCCTGCACTCCGGCAGCCGTGGTGTCGGCAACCGGATCGCCGGACACCACATCAAGGTCGCGCAGCGGATCATGGAGCGGTACTGGATCGAGCTGCCGGACCGCGACCTCGCCTACCTGGTGGAGGGAACGGACGAGTTCGACGCATACATCGCCGAGCTGCGCTGGGCTCAGCACTTCGCGCTGCTCAACCGTGAGGAGATGATGGACAGGGTGATCCGGCAGACGGTGGACTTCTTCGGCGCTGCCGTCGTGGAGCACGAGCGGATCAACTGCCACCACAACTTCACGGAGCACGAGCGGCACTTCGGGAAGGACGTGTGGGTGTCCAGGAAGGGCGCCATCTCGGCGAGGACGGGCCAGCCGGGCCTGATCCCCGGCTCGATGGGCACGGCGTCGTACGTGGTCGCCGGGCTCGGCAACCCGCTCGCCCTGGAGTCGTCTCCGCACGGCGCCGGGCGCCAGTTCTCCCGGTCCGCCGCACGGCGCACGTTCACGATCGAGCAGCTCCGGGAGGCGATGGCCGGGATCGAGTTCCGCGACACTGCGGCGTTCCTGGACGAGATTCCGCAGGCGTACAAGCCGATCGACCAGGTGATGGCCGACGCGGCCGACCTGGTGGAGATCCGCCACACGCTGCGCCAGCTCGTCAACGTGAAGGGCGACTAGCCGGTCGGGGTCGCGTCGCTTCGGCGGCGCGGCCCTGGCTGTCCGGTCTGACGATGGAGGATGGATCACTATGAACCAGGAACGATACGCCGTAGTCGCTCTCTTCGCTCCGGCTACGCTCGGCGCGACGATCGCTCGATCGGCGTGGCCGGCGCACGTCACAGTAGTGTCGAACTTCGCCGTTGAGGAAGCATGCGAAGGAGTCGTTCGCACCGTTGAGAGCGCGTTGACTGGTTCCATCGTCTTGGAGGCCCGCCTCGCAGGTCCCGCGATGTTCGGCCCCCGTGGCGACGTCCCGGTGCAACTGGTGCACAGCAGCTCCTTCCGTGAGATCCACGAACGGCTCGCGGCGGCCGTAGAGCACCTGCCGCGGTTCGTCGCCGACGAGCCCGAGTACTGGCATCACGAATACCGTCCTCACATCACCCGGCGCATCGGCGAGACTTTGCAGGAAGGCGAGACGTGGCCGGTGCACTGCTTCGCGACAGTGGTGCTCACCGAGCGCCACGGGACGATCATCGGCGTGGTCGACGTGGCACGGCTCTGACGAAGGGAACCGAACGTAACGTCTCAGACTCCGCATGTCTCCGGCTGGCGGCCCGACTTTCGGGCCGCCGATGAACAGCTCGCACGCCAGTCCGAACGATTGGCGTCACTCGTCGGGCGCCGACTGCTCGAGCCGTGGACGGTGTGGTTCGTCGGCGACGATCGTTTCGTGGACCTTCCCATCGTCCTCCGCTTCGACGACGGCACGCAGATGGAGGTCTGTTGGGAGAGGTTCGATGATCTCTCCGTCACCTGGAACACGATCGACCTCGGCACCACACCCCACGCCTGGGTCGACGACGCGCTCGAGTGGCGACGAGACACGGACGACGCCCTGACGTCGGTTGCGGGCGGGATCGTCACTGACGTCCTCGCGACGCGCTTCCTCTTCGAGACCCGAAACACTTTCGATCAGACGGAGAGGAATGCGGTGTGGCTCACGACCGGCCTATGGCTGGCAACCGATCGTGGTGACCTTCACCTGTTCAACGCATTGGACGAGAACGGTGTCGCCGCGGAGCGGCCTGAGCGGGACGCCACGCACGACTGGCGGGCGGTCTGAGCGTCAGCCCTGGGCGAGCGTCGGCGCGGTGGCGTTGCCGAAGTCGATGTGCACGTGGTTGCAGGTGTCGTCGAACGGCTTGAAGTTGGTGAGGCTGATCGAGGCGCGGCAGTTGATCTGGCCGAGGCCGGAGCCGTTGGGAACCAGCGGGTCGAGGATCTGGATCAGCTGCACCGAGCGGGCGTCTCCGCCCGTGAGGGGGGAGCCGTTGAGCAGGTAGAAGTCGACGGCGTGGCCTCCGCCGTTGGCGTAGTGCGACGACTCGGTGCCCGCGCCCTCGATCTGGCCGGTGCAGTGGCGGTTGATGTCGCTGACACCCACCTGCGAGAAGTGCTCCAGCGCGACCGAGATGGACTGCAGCACCCGGTAGTCGACGCCGCAGCCGGGGACGGCGACGCCCTCGGCGAGGTTGGCGATCTCCGGGATGTGGTTGGGGGTCGACCCGACGAGGCGACCGGCGGCGACGGCGCCCATCAGCTGAACCGCCAAGGCCTGGACGCTCGGCGACACGGTGGTGTTCATGGTCGAGTCGAGCATCTGCGGGGACTCGGCGATCTGCATTCCGTCGCGGGAGACGACCTGCGCGGTGGCCCCGCCGCCGGTGAGCGTCTGCACAGCAAGAGCGGTGCGAGCGTTGCCCATCGGCGATCCTTCGCCGGTGCTCGCGTATGCCGGGAGGGCTGCCGTTCCGAAGAAGGCCGTCAGCGCCAGGAGCACGGCGGCGTGGAAGCCGAAGCGCTTGCGGTGTGTGACGTGCACCTTGCGGAAGATGCCACGCTCCGGGACGGCGACGACCGCGCTCTCCCGCTGCGCTGCCCGGCGGACGGACCGTTCGTCCCTCGTCGGCTTGACGACGATGCGCTCGCGCTTCGCCGGGCGCTGACGCTCGTGCTGGACGCGCTCGCGCCTGCTGACGAAGACCTGTGCAGGGTCGGCCGAGAGCTCCGCCGGCTCCTGGACGTCGACGACGACCGGAGCCCGAAAAGTGCGGCGAGACCGCGACGGGACACTGGACTGGGGCAAGCTGAGGCTTTCTGAGCGGGGGTAATGCGCCGGGCCTGGCGCACGCGCGTACTGATCATTTCTACCCGATTTCGCCTGAAGGTTCCATCAACACGCATGGACCTCCCGGCCGCAGGGGCCCGTCCCGCACGTTCGGGTCGCGCAGGAAGGGGCCCCTGACCGGGGGTTTCATCGCGGCTTTCGCCGTCTTGATGTCTCTAAATCTAGGGTGTCCGCTTTTTGGGGGACCGACGGGGTACGGCTGTTACGACACCCCGTCGCGAACGCCCTGTGGGCGTCAGGGAATCGCGACGGCCAGCTCGACGCCGCCGGAGCGTTCGCGCAGCGCGACCTCCGCCCGGCCCGCGAGGTCGGCGAGGCCGATCCCCGCGCCAGGAGAAACAAGGTCTCCGCCGGAGGTCACGATCACCAGGACGCCACCGGACGGACTGCCGTCCACCTCCAGTGTCACCGGCGAGCCGTCCCCGTGCCTGACGGCGTTGGCCAGGCCCTCCGACATCGCGTCCACGACGGCTTCGCACCGGCGGTCGTCGGCGAGACGGTCCCAGACCGCATCGTCGATGCGCACCTCCAGCGCCATCGCAGACCGCCAGCTGTCGGCCAGCATCCGGATGCGGGTGCGCGCGTCGGTCTTCGGCCTGGCGCCCCGCAGTTCGTTCCTGATGCGTTCGACGGCGTCACGGACCGCGGCGGAGGCCTCGGCCGGGCTCGCGCCGCTCATGCCGACGCTGAGCGCGCTCGCGATGAGTTCGGACTGCACCCCGGAGTGCAGCAGCCTGGCGATCGACGCCCGCTCGTGGTCGTACTCGGCCCGCACACGTGCCGCCGCTTCAACGGCCTCCTGCATGGACTTCTCGAGTTCGCTCTGGTCGGCGCGGACGCGGACGGACAGCGAGGACACGAAGGCGACGGCCGCCGCGACGAACGGGTAGACGAACGCCTGGAACACGACCATCTGAGGTGAGAACCCCGCGCCGCGGAGCAGCAGCTCGCTCTCGATCGTGAGCACCACCCCCACCGCCACATAACCGGCCAGCACGGTTACAACACGTGCGGCGGGGCGCGCGATCCTGGAGGAGACCCTGGCGACAGCGAGGTTTCCGAGCAGCAGGATGACGAAGGCGACGGGAGCCTGCACGAGTGCGACCCCGAACCCGTACGTGTCGACCGCGAACGGCGCGACCATCCCGACGAACAGCGCGGCTGTCGGCAACGGCGGCGCCGCCCGCATCCCTCCGAACACCGAGCGGAGCCAGCCGGCCCTGCCGGGAGGCGACGGTTCGTCCACTTCGGTCTCCGGTGCATCCCCGCCCGCGTAGAGCTCATGGCTCGCCGGGCGCACGATGTCCTTGGCGAGCGTCCGCAGCAGGCGGGAGGCGTCGGCCGGCTCGATGCCGGCGAGCATCGCAGGGGCGGCGGCGTCCTCGATGGCCGCGAGCACCGCATCCACCGAGGTCGCCCTCAGGCTCCGGATGCGCCCCAGCGCGCTCCGCTCGTCGGCCTCCGCCGCCTGCCGCGCGGCGTTGAGTCGCCGGTACACGCCGCGGTGATCGCGCACCAGGTCGACGCCGATCGCGATGAGCGAGAACACCGCCAGGGAGATGACGATGTTGATCGCGGCGCGCATTCCGAGATCTCCGGGTTCGGCCGGGATGCCGAGCAGACTCGCCGACCCGAGGAACAGGAACGGTCTCACGACCCCGACCGCAGCGAAGAGCAGGAGGACGACGACGGAACGCACCCGGTCCGGCGTCACCCTCAGCACCCCGTACGCCGCGAGCAGCACGACCCCGATGGCGAGGTGCTCCACCGCCGCGACGGCGGCTGCCGGCCCCAGCGAGCGACCGTGGTCCACGTACTGCAACCCGGACATGACCGTCATCGCGAACGGGAACGTGATGATCCAGGTCCACCAGCTGATGGCGTTGCGTCCTGTCGCCCGCGCGAGCAGGCGCCGAGTGGAGACGAGGTTCATCGCCGGCTCATCCGGGGCTCAGCCGAGGCCCGTGCGGGCGTCGCCGAACGCGGCCGTGTAGAGGGTCGCGGCGGCGACGCGCGGCGTGGTCCTCTCGTCGCCGGAGACGCCCAGCGCGGTGAAGATCCGCTCGATGCTCTTCTCGACGGCCCGCACGGTGACGCCGCGACGCCGTGCGATCTCGGCGTTCGAGAACCCGGCGGCCAGCAGCCGTGTCGTCTCCAGCTGGGCCTCGCTCAGCCGCAGCACGGCGGCGTGACTGTCACGGCCGGGAACCTCCCGCGTCACCGGCCTCTCGGCGAGCGCCGCCTCCGCGGCGACCACAAGCTCGTCGATGTCGGCGATGGCGCCCTTGTTCACGAAGGAGGCACCCGACACGGTCTCCCTCGCTCGCGCGACGGCCGCCTCCCTGGACAGATTGCTGAGGAACACGATGGCGATGTGCGGTGCGCTCTCCCGGAGGATGGTGGCGAGCTCCAGCCCGTTCGGCCGCTCCCCCAGGTCGATGTCAGTGACCAGCAGGTCGGGGTCGGCCTCATCGGCCAGCCGCAGCGCCTCGGCAGCCGACGCGGCCGGAGTGACATCGAACCCGCGCCGCTCCAGCGCTTCGGCGACGAGCGAACGCATCAGCGCGTGGTCCTCCACCACCAGCGCTCTGCGTCTCCACACGTCGATCGTCATTTGGGACAGGATAACCGCGCGCGGACGCCGCACCGGCCGCGGGCGGGCACCCCAGTTCGGGGAGTCAGGTGCATCAGAGGGTTGCCCGCCCCGGGGTTCGCGCGGCCCGGGGCGGACAGTCGGTGGTCACCCCCGCGTGAAGCGGAGGGTGACGAGCTGGAACGGGCGCAGCGCGAGCTCGACCCGGCCGGAACCGGTGCCGTCGACCGCCGAGCCGTCGACCGCCGCGTCGCCGGTGGTGCCGATGACCGCCTCCCGGGCGGTCTCGCGTTCGAGGAGATCGGTCTCCACGACCGCGGCGTGCGGGAAGTGGACGCCGATGGAGGCCGCGGTGCGGGTGCCGTGTGCCTCGTAGAGCCGCACGACCACGTCGCCGGAGCCGTCCTCGGCCAGCTTCACGGTCTCGATCACCGCGGCTGCGGTGTCGGACGAAACCAGCGGCTCCACGGCTGCGGCGGCCTGCGTCGTACGACCGGGGAGGTTGAGCCGGTAGCCCGCCTCGACCGCCGCATCCACGCCGCCGACCACGATGGACGTGCGCAGCGTGTGCTCGCCCTGGTCCGCATCCGGATCGGGGAACATCGGCGCGCGCAGGAGCGTCTGCCGCACCAGTGAGTACGTTCCGCCGCCGTCGCGGGCGTGCCGCGTGATGTCGTGGCCGTAGGTCGAGTCGTTGGCGACGCCCACCCCGAACCCGGCGTCGGCGACGTGCACCCAGCGGTGCGCTGGCGTCTCGAAGCGGGCCGTGTCCCAGCTCGTGTTGGTGTGCGTCGGCCGGTCGATGTGGCCGAACTGGATCTCCGACCGGGCTGACGCGGTGTGCACATCCACCGGCACGGCCAGCTTGAGCATCCGCTGCTTCTCGTGCCAGTCGACGTGCGTGACGATGTCGAGCGCCGCGGAACCGGCGTCGAGCGTCACCGTCTGCGTGACCACGGACGATCCGAAGCTGCGCACGATCCGCACGCCGACACGGTCGGAACCGTCCGCGACCACGTCGAGGCTGTCGAGCGCCGTGAGGTCCTCCCCGAAGCGGCGGTACTCCACGTCGACGTCCCACGCGTCCCACTGGGTGGGGGTGTCGCGGAACAGCTGCAGCAGGTTGGCGCGCGTGCCGGGCGGGAGCACCTCGCGGCCGGACGCGGTCTCGACGATGGAGGTCACCAGGCCGTCGCCGTCGACCGTCACCGTGATCAGCGCGTTGGCAAGGACGTAGCCGTCGCCCGCGCGCTCGATCCGCGCATCCATCGGCCGGGATGCGGCGCCGGCGCCGAACGCTGGCACCCCGTCGACCGCGAACGGCGAGGCGTTGAACACGACCTCGGCACCGGATGCCCCACCGGCGCCGCCCAGCGCCTCCACCGATCGCGCGATCACCCCTTCCAGCACGCCCGCCACGACCGCGTAGTTCTCCACGGCCTGGTCGTGCACCCAGCCGATCGACGACCCGGGCAGGATGTCGTGGAACTGCTGCAGGAGCACGGTCTGCCAGGCCTCGCGCAGCTCGTCCACCGGATACGCGGCACCCGCCCGCACAGCGGCGGTGGTCGCCCACAGCTCTGCCTCGTGCAGCAGGTGCTCGCTGCGGCGGTTGCCCTGCTTGGTGCGCGCCTGCGACGTGTACGTGCCGCGGTGGAACTCCAGGTACAGCTCCCCCGCCCACACCGGCGCCGGCGAGAACTCGGCCGCCGCCGCGGCGAAGAACTCGGCGGGCGTCGTGACCCGCACGATCGGCGAGCCCTCCAGCGACGCGGTGCGCTTGGCCGCCGCGACCATCTCTCTGGTCGGGCCGCCGCCGCCGTCGCCGAAGCCGAACGGGACGAGCGAGGTGTTCGCGCTTCCCTTGTCGGCGAAGTTCTGCTCGGCGTGCGCCAGCTCGGCACCGGAGAGCACCGAGTTGTAGGTGTCGACCGGCGGGAAGTGGGTGAAGATCCTGGTGCCGTCGATGCCCTCCCAGTCGAACGAGTGGTGCGGGAACTTGTTCACCTCGTTCCAGGAGATCTTCTGGGTGAGGAAGTAGTCGGCACCCGCCGCGCGGGCGATCTGCGGGAGCGCGCCGGAGTATCCGAACGAGTCCGGCAGCCACACCTCCTTCGGCTCGAAGCCGAACTCCTCCAGGAAGAACCGCTTGCCTTCCACGAACTGCCTGGCCATCGCCTCCGAACCCGGCATGTTCGTGTCCGACTCGACCCACATGCCGCCGACCGGCACGAACCGGCCTTCGGCGACCCGCACCCGGATGCGCTCGAACAGCTCGGGATAGAACCGCTTCATCCACGCGAACTGCTGCGCGGAGGAGCAGGCGAAGACGAACTCCGGGTCCTGGTCCATCAGGTCGAGCACGTTCGAGAAGGTGCGCGCGCACTTGCGGATCGTCTCGCGCACCGGCCACAGCCAGGCGGAGTCGATGTGTGCGTGGCCGACGGCGAAGACCTTGTGGGCGGTCGCGGCGGCCGGGGAGGCGAGCACCTCGGCGAGCGCGGCGCGTCCGGCCGTCGCCGTGCCGTGCACGTCGGTCGGGTCGACCGCGTCCACCACCGCATCCAGTGCCGAGAACAGGGAGGCGCGGCGCGGCGACTGCTCTGGCAGCACGGCGGCGAGGCCGCGTGCCGTCCAGACGTCCTGCACCAGCTCCCACACCTCGCGGTCGCGGTGCACGACGGCCATCCGGCGCAGCGCGTACAGCTGGCGGTCGGGGGCGGTGGACTTGCGGCCCAGCTTGGTCGGGATGAAGTCGACGAACTCGCTGCCCACATCCGGGTTGGCTGCGGCCTCGACGTACACCTCGAAGGGCTGCCCGGGCGCGAGACGCAGGCGCACGTAGCCGTTGCGCGGCTCGATGGCTTTCAGGATGGCGCCGTCCGTCGCCCAGACGAGTCCCTCCGCCTGGAAGCCGACCTGTCCGGCCGTGAAGCCGAGGTCCACGACCAGTTCGACGTCGTCCGGCTCCGCCTGCCAGTCGGCGGGCACCGTGCCGGTCACGTGGAACCAGACCGTCCCCCACGGCCGGCCCCACGGCTGCCCGATGGCGAACGGCGTGAAGGTGTTCGTGACGGCCTGCGCGAACGGCACAGGCTCGTCCGGCACCTCCCACGCCTCGATCGTGACGGGAGCGGACGCCCATTCCAAGGCGGGTTCGAGCCGCTCGCGCACGAAACGATCGACGCGCATCTCGACGAGCTGGTTCTGTTGATACAACGGGACTCCTTATATAAGAGGAACGGTTCTAACCCTTGACCGCCCCGGCGAGCGCGGACGAACCGCCGAGCACGCGGGAGACGAGGACGTAGAGGGCGATCACGGGCACCGAGTAGACGAGCGAGTACGCCGCAAGCTGGCCGTATGCGACGGCGCCGTACTGCCCGAAGAAGGTGAAGATGCTGACGGCGGCCGGCTGGTTCTCCGGACTGAGCAGCAACACGAACGGGACGAAGAAGTTGCCCCACGCCTGCACGAACACGAAGATGAACACCACGGCGATGCCGGGCCGGACGAGCGGGACGACGACGGTCCAGAGCGTTTTCATGCTCGACGCACCGTCGACCCACGCCGCCTCCTCCAAAGAGAGAGGCACGGAGTCGACGAAGTTCTTCGTCATCCAGATCGCCATCGGAAGCGACGATGCCGCCATGAACAGGATCGTCCCACCGATCGAGTCGATCAGGTTCAACGACACGAACAGGCTGTAGACCGGCACCATCATCGCGGTGATCGGCAGGCACGTCCCGAACAGGATGGCGTAGAGGAACGGCTTGTTGAACCGGTTGCGGTAGCGGGACAGCGGGTACGCGGCCAGGATGGCGACGATCACCGTGATGAACGCGCATCCGGCAGACAGCAGCAGGCTGTTCCAGAGCGGCAGGAACGCCAGGTCGGGCGTGAGCACCTTCTGGAAGTTCTCCAGCGTCCACTGCTTCGGCCAGCTCACGGCGAGCGTGGCCGAGCCGTCGAACGACGCGAGCACCACCCAGACCATGGGAAGGACGAACACGAGTCCGATCAGCAGCAACAGGATGTTCGCGGTCCACTTCAGGGCGAGACCGCTCGGCGAAGACAAGCGCATCAGTCCACCTCCGTCTTGAGAGCGCGCACGTAGACGATGGCGAACAGGGCGCCTACGAGCAGCAGGATGGTCGCGATGGCCGTGCCGTAGCCCAGCTCGGAGAACTTGAACGCCTCCTGGTATGCCAGCACGGGGAGGGTCATGCTCCTGTTTCCAGGGCCGCCCCCTGTCATCACGTAGATGAGGGTGAAGACCGAGAGGGTCTGCAGGGTGATCAGCATCAGATTGGTGGAGATGCTGCGGCGGATCATCGGCAGGGTGACGAGGAAGAACCGCTTGACGCCGTTGGCGCCGTCGACCTCGGCCGCCTCGGTGATCTCCGGCGGCACCTCCTGCAGCGCCGCCGAGTAGACGAGCATCGAGAACGCCGCTCCGCGCCAGGTGTTGGCGAGGATGATCGCCACCATCGGGAACGCGAACAGCCACGACGGACCGGTGATGCCGATCCCAGCGAGCAGGGCGTTGAGCGTGCCCTTCTGGCTGAAGAACGCGTACGACGCGAAGGCGGCGACGATCTCCGGCAGCACCCAGGCACCCACGACGAACGTCGACACGATGGCGCCCACCACCCGGCCGCTTGCCCGCATCAGCAGGGCGAGCACCATCCCGACGATGTTCTGCCCGATGACGGCGGAGCCGATCAGGAAGACCAGAGTGAGGACGACCGCGACGGGGAAGTCCGGGCTGTTGAAGAGGTCGATGTAGTTCTTGAGTCCCACCCACTCGCTCGACGCCGCGGCGGCGCCGGTGAGCGACGAGTTCGTGAACGACCCGTAGAACGAGGAGAGGATCGGTCCGACCAGGAACACGACCAGCAGGCCGATGGCCGGGATGAGCGGGACGGTCCGTGCGACGGACCGTCGTACTCTGCGCGAACGTGCCGTGCGCTCCGGGCGCGGCGGCCGGGAGGTTCCCCGGCCGCTCGCGCCCTCGGCGACGGCGTCGATTGTCGACGTCACTGTCTTGTTACTCCGACTTCGTCTTGTCCTTGCCGACGATGCCGACAACCGTGTCGTCATACGTCTTGGCGGCTTCGGCAGGTGTCTGCTGGCCGGTCATCACCGACTCCATGGCCACCTGGATCCCGTTGGAGATCTTGGAGTAGTCCGGGGTCGCCGGACGGAACTTGGTCACTGCGACGAGCGAGGCGAAGAACGTCGACGTCGGGTTCGACTTCGCGTACTCCGGAGCGGCAGCGACATCCTTGCGCACCGGGATCTGGCTCAGCGAGATGTCGAAGTCGAGCGAGTTCTCCTTGTTGAGCGCGTAGGAGATGAACTTGAACGCCTCGTCCTTGGCCTTGCTCTTCGACCCCATCGACAGGGTCCAGCCGCCCGACATGCTCACGCTTCCCGGCTCCTGACCGGTCTGCGTCGGCATCGGTGTGACGCCCATCGTCTTCTCCCACTCCGGCCACTTGGTGTCGCCGGTGGACTGCCAGGTGCCTGCGACCCACGAGCCGTCGAGGTTGATGGCGAGCTTGCCCTGCGGGATCAGCTGGCTGGTGACGATGTTCTGGTAGTTGGTGTCGCTGGTGATCTCCTGCGACGGGCCGAGGCCGCCCTGGTAGACCTCCTTGAGCACATCCAGGGAGTCGGTGAACGCCTTGGAGCCGGTGATCCACTTCGCGGACGACGCGTCGTACAGGCCGTCTTTGCTCGCGCCGTACAGCAGCATCTCGAAGCCCTGCATCGAGCTGGCTTCACCGCCGGCCTTGCCGGAGAAGATGTTGATGGGGGTGACGCCGGGGACCTTGTCCTTGATGGTCTTGGCCGCGGACAGGACGTCGTTCCAGTCCTTCGGCTTCCAGTCGGCGGGGAGGCCCGCCTTGGCGAAGATGTCTTTGTTGTACCAGAGCGCACGGGTGTCGGTTCCCATGGAGACGCCGTAGATCTTGCCGTCGTCGCCCTTGCCTGCGTCTTTGGCGTTGTCGTAGAACTGCGACCACTCGTCCCACTTGTTCACGTAGGAGTCGAGCGGTTCGAGATATCCAGCCTGCGCGTCCGAGCGAATGAGGAAGGTGTCCTCGTAGAGCACGTCCGGGGCGGTGCTCGCGCTGCGGTTCATCAGCGAGAGCTTGGTGTAGTAATCGTTCTCAGCGGCCTTGATCGGGACGAGGGTGACTTTCTCCCCCGGGTTGGCCTTCTCGAACCCGGCCTTGGCCTTGGCCATGAACTTGGCCATGAGGTCGGTGCCGAAATCCTGGTAGGCCACCTTGATGGTCTTGCTGTCACCCGAGCCGGACGACGAACATCCGGCCAGTGCGACAAGAGTGGATGCGGCCACCACGGCGACCAGTACCCTGCTGCGTTTCATCGATGCTCCTTTGCTTCGATGTCCGGTGGGCGCCTTCCTTGCCCCTGCGATCCCGGACCCTGTCGTAATTTATAAATCAATTTGATTTATTTGGCAATGCTTGCAAAGAAATTGCCTGATGAGACCCGGATGGGGGTAGAGCGCCGCGGGGTTGATCGCGGGCTTGTGTAACCGATCGGTTACAGGCGACGGATGTAACCGATCGGTTACATTGTCCTGGTGTAACCGATCGGTTACACTCGCACTGTGTAACCGATCGGTTACAAGACGGGATGGCTCATGCGTGTGAGAAAGCCGACTGACCTGGGCGCGCTCGCCAGAGACCGCCGCGAGCTCTTGAACTGGTCGCAGCAGGAACTCGCCGAGCGCGTCGGCGTCTCCCGGCGGTGGGTCAACGAATTCGAAGCGGGAAAGGGCAACGTCCGCGTCCGGCTCGTTTTCGACGCTCTCACGGCGCTCGGCGTCGAGTTGGAGGTGGTCGACCGTGGCCCCGCTCAGTGAGCTGCGCGCCTACCTGGACGGCACGGCCGTCGGGACCTTTCAGCGCACGGCGTCGGGCAACACCACGTTCACCTACGACGACGAGCACCGTCAGCACGCGAACGCGACGCCAGTCTCGCTGTCGATGCCCCTGGTTGCGAAAACACACCCGTCGCGATCCGCTTCGCCCTTCCTGCAGGGACTCGTCCCCGAGAGTCGCGGTCGACTCGAAGAGCTCGCGGCCAGATTCCACACGGGGACGAGCGCCTTCTCGCTCCTCGCCGACACCGGCCGGGATGCTGCGGGCGCCGTCCAACTTCTCCCACCGGATGTCGAACCCCCGGACGCCGCCGAACGCTACGGCGATATCGAACGGCACTCCCCCTCCGACATCGACGCGCTGATGTCGGACTTGATCGCCAACGCCGGCTCGTGGGGTCGCACCAACGACCTGGGCCGCTGGTCGCTCGCAGGCACGCAAGCGAAGGTCGCTCTGTTCCGGTTCGAGGACGGCAGTTGGGGAACACCCCACGACTCCACCCCGACAACGCACATCTTGAAACCGGCTGTTCGCGACCTCCCGTCGCATGACGTCAACGAGTTCGTGACGATGGAGGCGGCGCGGCTCCTCGGTCTCGTCGTCGCCGACCATGAGCTCGCCGAAACCGACTCAGGGCACCACGTCTTCATCTCGCGGCGCTACGACCGCGAGTTCCGCGACGGACGGTGGAGACGCATCCACCAGGAGGACTTCTGCCAATCGTTGTCCGTCGAGCCCCGCTACAAGTACCAGCAGGACGGCGGCCCGGGGATCTCGCGGATCGCGAGCCTTCTGCGGGATCAGATCGCCGACCTCGACGACCGCGCGGACGCGCAACGCAGATTCTTCGACGCCATCGTCTTCATGGTCGCGAGTGCTGGAACGGACGCGCACGCCAAGAACTACTCACTGATCCTCGAAGGCCCGCGCGTGACTCTCGCACCGTTGTACGACCTCGGGACCTTCACGCCGTACCGCGGGGGCAGAGACGGCGAGCGGTTGAAGGCGCCCATCGCGGTCGATGGCGAGTACGGGATGCTGCAGATCGGCGAGCGGGCACTTCGCGCCGCGGCAACCAGCCTGAACGTGCCGACGGACCTCGCCGTCGAGCGCATCCGGTACATCACCAGCCGGGTGACGGCAGCCTTCAGGCAAGCGGCTACCGGGGTGGGATCTCCGTTCGCCGCCGAGGTGGCCTCGTCGATCGAACGCTACGCGCACGAGCGCGGCTGGCCGGCCGACGCGATCGACGAGCGCTAAGCCAGCGACCCGCGCGGCGAGTACGTCGCGTCCAGCACCAGGCACGCCGCCCCCACGGCGGCGACGTCCTCGCCGACGGCACTGGATTCGGTGACCACCGGGTGCGTGAGGATGTCCATGTCGAATTCGCGCATCCGGATCGGCAGACGCTCGGTGTAGAACGCTTCGACGCGTCCCCAGGACGGCCCTCCGAACACGACGCGATCGATGTCGAGGAGGGCGGACAGGTTCGAGAGGTAGTACGCCGTGTTGCGGATGGACCAATCCAGGATGCGCGTCGCACGCTCATCGCCGGCGGTCGCCGCGTCCGTCAGGCGGGTGAAGAGCGCGTCGATCGTCTCCACGTCCATGTCGAGGTCGACGCCGTCGTCGACCGGTTCGCCGGAGGGGGTGTCGAGCACGCCGGCCCAGATGGCCTGCATCACCAGGCGGTACGGGCGCACGGACTCTCCGTAGCATCCGCGTCTGCCGCACGCGCAGAGGGCGCCGCCGGGGTCGACGATCGCGTGGCCGACGTCGCCCGCGTTCTGCGACGCACCCGTGTAGACCTCGCCGTCGAGGACCATGCCGACGCCCACGCCCGTGCCGTAGTACACGAAGACGTAGTCGCGGCTCGCGTCGGCCGGGTCGTGCCAGCGTTCGGCGACGGCCGCCGCCGTCACGTCTTTGGCGACGAGCACCGGGAATCCGGTCGCCGCCGTCAGCTCGTCGCGCAGGTGGAAATCGTTCCAGCCCGGGATGAGCGGAGGGCGAACCACCACGCCCGTGTCGGTGTCGATGGGGCCGGGCGCCGCGATGCCGACGCCGCTGACCTTCGCGCGGTCGACGCCGGAATCCGCCAGCACCGTGCCGATCACATCCACCACGATGGCGAGCGTCTGCATCGCGTCGCCCGACACCGGGGAGTGACGGCGGACGTCGGTGACCACCTCGCCCTCCAGGTCGAGCAGGACGCAGGTGATGACGGTCGGGTCGAGGTGCACGCCCACCGCATACGCACCGGTCGGCTCCAGCTGCAGGATGGTGCGCGGCTTGCCGGGGCCGTCAATGCGTTTGCCCGCCTCGTGGATGAGGCCCTGCTCGATCAGCCGCCTGCTCACGTTCGACACCGTCTGCGCTGACAGGCCGGTGGAACCGACCAGTTCCACCCTGCTGAGACCCCCGGCGGACCGGCGCACGGCGTCGAGCACCACCGTGTCGTTGAACGCGGCGATCGCGGGGAGGTTCGCTCCTCTGGGCATACGCCTCCTTCATGTGCGCCGGGTCGCCTTCGTAGGATACATACCGAGCCGCGCTCGGCCGCCAGGCGCAGCAGCCGATCGGGCGGCGGCCATCCGTTCCGTAGACTGGCTCCGAACCTGAAACGACGGCCGGGTGCGACGGAGGGACACAGCATGGGATCGAGGTGGGCTCGCGTCGCGCGCGGGTTGCTCGCATCCGGTGTCGCCATTTTCGTCGCCGCCCTGTTCCACGTCGCCGGCGGCGGCGCGGCACCCGGGGTGCTGCCGCTCGCGCTCAGTCTGGCGTTCTCGATGGTCGCCTCCATCGCCCTCACGGCGCGTTCGCTGTCGCTGTGGCGGTTGACGATCGCGGTCGGCTTCAGCCAGTTCCTGTTCCACCTGCTGTTCGGCCTCGGAACGGGATCGGCGACGTTCTCGTCGCCCACCGGCACGACCCACGTGCACGCCGGGTCGCACCTGACCATGACGATGCCGGGTGTGACGCCCGGCACCATGCCCGCCGCCCACGACGACCTCAGCCTCGGGATGTGGGGAGCCCACCTCACCGCGGTGCTCGTCACCGTCGTCGCGCTGCGCTTCGGCGAGCGGGCGTTCTGGGGACTGTTCGAGACGACCAGGATGCACGTCGGCCGGTTCGCCGACCGGCACCTCCTCGACCGGCTGGCCGTCATCGCCGCGCCGGTCCTGCCCGTCGCCTCCGCACCGTCCACCGCCGAGCCAGCGCGCCTGCGCGATCTCGGCGTCCCCCTGCTCCGGCTGCGTCACCGCGGGCCACCTCTGGCCGTCGCCGCGTTCTGACGGAAGCGTTCCACGATCCTGCGTGGCGCCCGTCCGTCGGCGCGCACCCGCACTCATCGAACGCTTCCGAACAAGGACGAAGAACTCCCATGAAGAAACGCACCATCGCCGTGTCCATCGCGGCCGCAAGCACCGCCATCCTGCTGCTGTCCGCACCGCTCGCGGCCAGCGCCCACGTGCATGTCACCCCCGGGCAGGCTGCGCCGGGCAGCTACGCCACCCTCACCTTCACCGTGCCGACCGAGTCGGCGACGGCGGGGACCGTGAAGCTCGTCGTCGACCTGCCGACGGCCGACCCGTTCACGTCGGTCAGCTACCAGCCGCTCGCCGGCTGGACGACGACCGTCGACACCGAGAAGCTCGCGAAGCCGGTGAAGACCGATGACGGCACGATCACGCAGGCTCCCGTGCGGGTGACCTGGACGGCGGACTCCGGCGTGCAGGTCGCTCCCGGCCAGTTCCAGGAGTTCACCATCTCGGCCGGTGCGGTGCCGAAGACCGGGCAGATCATGCTCCCGACGCACCAGTACTACAGCGACGGCAGCGTGGTCGACTGGACGGACAAGACCCCGGCGTCCGGCGCCGAGCCGGAGCACCCGGCCCCGACCATCTACGTGACCGACCCTGTGCCGGCCGGCAGCGCCGATCCGCTGGTCGCCACCTCGACGCCGGCCCCGGTCGCCGCCTCGTCCGGAGCGACGGCCGAAGCACTCGCGATCGGTCTCGGCATCGGCGGGCTCGCGCTCGGCGCCATCGCGCTGGTCGTCGCCGTCTTCGCCGCCACCCGGCGTGGGCGTGGCAAGGTGGGGGCATGACCTCCCGCAGGCGCACCGCATCCATCGGGGCGTTGACGGCCGCTGTCGCCGCCATCGTCGTGGCGGTGCTCCCCGTGACGAGCGCGTCGGCCCACGACTACCTGATCAGCAGCGACCCTGCCGCCGACTCGGTGGTCAGCACGCCGATCGACACCGTGTCGCTGACGTTCAACGACCGCGTGCTCGACATCGGCGGCAACAGCGCCCTGGTCACCGTGACAGGACCGGATGCGGCGACCCGCCACTTCGAGACCGGATGCGCGACCATCGCGGACACGGTAGTCTCTGCGCCCGTGGCTCTGGGAGCAGCGGGGAAGTACACCGTGACCTACCAGATCGTCTCCGCCGACGGCCATCAGGTCTCGAACACGCTCGGCTTCACCTACCAGCCGCCGGCGGGTGCCACCCCGGCGGCGGGCACGGAGAAGACGGCGTGCGGGGCGAGCACAACCACGCCGAGCGCTGAGCCGACCACCTCGGCGTCCGCGCCGGCGGTCGCGCAGCCGACGGAGACCGCCGCCTCGCCGCAGCCCACCGCCGCGGCGGCGACGACCGACTACGGCCTGGTCATCGGCATCGCGATCGGCATCGTCGTGCTCGCGCTGGCCGCCGTCGTCATCGTGATCCTCACGTCTCGTCGCAAGCCGGCCTCCACCCCGGACGCGGAGGCGGACGCCGACCCCGACACCGACGCGCCCTCCGACTCCAACAAACCCGAGTAACCAGCAATCGAGCCCAGGGTTCTTTCCCGCTATTCACGTGTTCAAGCGGGAAAGCGCCTGGGCTCGATTGTGTCGGAGCCGGGGGCCCGGGCTCAGGGTGTGGGCATTCCTCCGTTGACGTTGAGGGTGTCGCCGGTGACGTAGCTGGACTCCGCGGAGGCGAGGAAGACGTAGGCGGGGGCGAGCTCGGTGGGCTGGCCGGCCCGGCCGAGCGCGGTCTGCTCACCGAAGTCGGGCAGCTTGTCCTTCGGCTGACCGCCCGACACCTGCAGCGGCGTCCAGATCGGGCCGGGCGCGACCGCGTTGACCCGGATGCCGCGCGGGGCGAGCTGCGCGGCGAGCGCTTTGCTGAACGTGTTGATGGACGCCTTGGTCGTGGCGTAGTCGACCAGGATCTCGCTGGGCAGGTACGCCTGCACCGACGTGGTATTGATGATGCTCGACCCGGGCGCCAGGTGCGGAAGCGCCGCCTTGGTGATCCAGAACATGGCGTACACGTTGGTGCGGAAGGTCTCGTCGAACTGCTCGTCGCTCAGGTCTTCCAGGCGCTCGCAGAACTGCTGCTTGCCCGCATTGTTGACCAGGATGTCGAGCCCGCCCAGCGCCTCCACGGCATCGGCGACGAGCCCGCGGCATGCATGCGCCGAGGTGATGTCGGACGGCAGCAGAGCGACGGTCGATCCGCTGCCCTCGACGGCGGCGGCGATCCGGCGGGCGTCCTCCTCCTCGTCAGGGAGGTAGGAGATGGCGACATCCGCCCCCTCGCGGGCGAAGGCGATCGCGACGGCCGCGCCGATGCCGGAGTCGCCCCCGGTGACGAGCGCCTTTCTGCCTGTCAGTCTGCCGGTGCCGCGATACGTCTCCTCGCCATGGTCCGCCCGCGGGGCGAGTTGCGCATCCAGGCCCGGCGCATCCTGGTGCTGTTTCGGTGCATCCACCGAGTCGAAGCGGTCGACGGGATTCTGGAAGGTCAGTTGATCGGTCATGGCCGGGACGGTACCCGCGGCCGTCCGGTATTCGGAGGGGCTTTACGGCGGGCACAGCGCGGGCGTAACGTCGCCGCATGGACAAGGACGCCCAGAATCAGCCGACCGCGGTTCCTCTCGACCAGATGGACCCGGACATCGTTCCGGTCTCTCTCCCCGACCCCGCCGCCGTCGACGACGGGGACGAGGAGGACGGCCGCAACTGACCCCGGCTCAGTCCGGGGCGCCCCCGGATGCCGTGTCCTCCTCGGTCTCGGCATTGTGGTGCTGCTGCTGCGACGGCTCCGACTCCGCGCCGTGCTCCGGGTCGGAGGCCGTGAGGTCGGCGCTCGTCATCTCCCGTTCGCCGTCGTCGAGGTCGGGGCGGTTCTGTTCGTTGCTCATCCGGTGCTCCTTTCATCGCGGGAGCCGTGCGGGCATCCCTGTGGCCGTGGACGGTAGACCCCGCATCCGCCGTGCGGAAGGGGGTGCCCGAAAGCACCAGAGGACGCACACCTCCGGTTGAGCCCGCGCACAGCCTGATGCGGCAAGGTGAGCGGGTGGAGATCGTCGTCGACGTAGTGCTCGTGGTGCTCGCCGTCGTTGCTATCGCCGCGGGCTGGGGCAACGGCGCGATTCGTGCCGCCGGGTCGCTCGTCGGGCTGGGTCTGGGGCTCTGGGCGGGCCTGAGTCTCGCTCCCCTCGTCGTCACCTGGCTCGCCTCCGCCGGATGGGGAAGCGTCACCGAACGCTCCATCGTCGCCGCGATCGCCATCCTGGTCTGCGCCGGGGTCGCGTACGCGATCGCTGCCGGTATCGCATCGCTCGTCGGCAAGCTGGTGCGGCACGGTCCGATCCGGTGGCTCGACTCGCTCGTCGGCGCCGTGCTCGGACTGCTCACCTGGGCGGTCGTCGTCTGGCTGGTCGCCGGCTTCGCGATGGCCACGAGTCTCGCGACGGTCGTGCAGGCCGCCAGTTCATCGCGCGTGGTGGCGGCCCTCGACGGCATGGCGCCGTTCCCGGCCAGCACGGTGCTCGGCGCGGTCGACGACGCCCTCGCCGGGGCAGGGCTCCCGCAGGTCTTCGAGGGCGGTGAGCCGATCACCACGATCCAGGCTCCCGATCCGTCCGTACCGGCGGCCGTCGCAGACGCCGAGAAGTCGGTCGTCACCGTGCTCGCGTCGAAGCCCGCCTGCGGCGTCGACTCCGAGGGCAGCGGCTGGGTGGTGCAGAGCGGCAGGGTCGTGACCAACGCGCACGTCGTGGCCGGCGCATCCACCATTGTGGTGCGCGAGCCGTTCAGCGACAGGGCTGAGCGGGCGACGCTCGTCGCTTTCGACCCGGAGCGCGACCTCGCAGTGCTCGACGTCACCGACATCATGGCGCCCCCGATCGACATCGGAGACGACGTCACTGTCGGGACGCAGACCTATGCCGCCGGTTACCCGGGGAACGGCCCATTCACGATCAGCCCCGAGCGCGTGCGCGACCGCATCACGGCACGCGGCACCGACATTTACCAGAGCGGTTCCGTCGACCGCGACATCTATTCGCTGCGCGGCAGCGTGCGGCCCGGCAATTCGGGCGGCCCGCTGCTCAACACGTCCGGCGATGTGGTCGGCGTGGTCTTCGCGCGATCGACGGTCGACCCAGACACCGGATACGCACTGACCCTCGCCGAACTGCGCCCGGTGCTCTCCTCGGTCAGTTCCGCTCCGATCAGCTCCGGCGCCTGCTCGACCGGCTGACCGACGCGGGAGGAACACTTCGGGGCGCAAGGTGGTTTGCTGGTGACATGAAGGCTGTCACCTATACCTCCACAGGCCCGTCTGATGTGCTCGGCTACGGCGAGCGCGACGAACCGCACGCCGCGCCCGGCGAGGTCCGGGTGCGCATCCACGTGTCCGGGGTGAACCCCACCGACTGGAAGTCGCGCCGCGGCTCGGGCCGCGCCGAGCTTCCGCGCCCCCAGGTTCCGAACCAGGATGGCGCGGGCGTGGTCGACGAGGTGGGCGACGGCGTCACCTCGTTCGCCGTCGGCGACAGGGTCTGGGTGTGGGACGCCGCGTACCAGCGGGCAGACGGCACGGCGCAGGAACTCGTCACGCTTCCGGAACGCCACGTCGTCGCGCTGCCACCGGAGGCGTCGTTCGACCTGGGCGCGTCCGTCGGCATCCCAGCGCTCACCGCCCACCGTGCGCTCACCGTGCACGAGGGAGGCCCCGTCGAGCTGTCCCCCGGAGCCCTGCACGGACGCACGGTGCTCGTCGCCGGCGGCGCAGGCGCGGTTGGCCACGCCGCCATCCAGCTGGCCGTGTGGGCGGACGCGACCGTCATCGCCACAGTGAGCAGCCACGAGAAGGCCGAGCTCGCCAGGGCGGCAGGCGCGCACCACGTGGTCGACTACCGCGAGGGCGACACCGCCCAGGCCATCGGCGCGCTCGCCCCACGCGGTGTCGACATCGTGGTGGAGGTGAACCCGACGGCCAACGCCGAACTGGATGCGCGGGTCGCGGCCCCCAACGCCTCCATCGCCATCTACGCAGACACCCCCGGCGACACGACCGCCGCCATCCCCGTGCGGCCGAGCATGGGCAAGAACCTGCGATACCAGTTCGTGCTCACATACACGACGAGCGCGGAGTCGAAAGACGCCGCCGTGCGCGCGGTCGCCGCGGCCATCGCCGACGACGCGCTGCCGGTCGGCGCGGAGCACGGCCTGCCGGTGACCCGGTTCCCGCTCAGCGAGACGGCCGCCGCCCACGACGCCGTCGAGGGCGGCATCGTGGGCAAGGTGCTCATCGACCTGGCGTGAGCACAGCCTCCCGGCGAGACCGCGCCACCTGCACTGCCAGGGCGACCGCTGCGGCCAGCGCGATCGCCGCAGCGTACCCGAGGGCGGTCGGAAGGAGCCCGATCACGCCGATCAGCTCACCGGCGACCAGCGCCGGGAGGCCGTATGCGATGTAGCTGACCAGGAAGATCCCGGCGAACAGCTCGGCGCGCTGGTGCGTGGGGGCGAGCGGTGCGAGCATCCTGAGCACCGAGGAGAATCCGGCGCCGAAGCCTGCTCCGGCGACCACGGCTCCGGCGAACAGCAGCCAGAGCACTGCGAAGCCCATCCCGGCGGCGGCGATGGCGATGCCGACGATCACCGCGACCATCGAGGCGATGGCTGTCGGACGGGTGGCCGAACGGGTGAGCAGCAGCCCGGCCGTCGCACCGACCGCGGGCGGCACCGCGACGATGGCACCGTTGAGCAGGCCGCTGTCGAGGTGGAAGACGCCGCTCAGGATGGACGGCGAGAGTCCGATGAACAGCCCGGCGAGCATCCACGTTGCCGCGAACAGCGGGATCGCGCCGACGAACTCTGCGCGGGCCGCCCGCGGGATGACGAGACGAGGGACGAGGGAGCCGAGCGCCCCCGGGCGCCGCGTCACCGTCTCGCGCGCACCGATCACCACGAGCAGCCCGGCGACGAACAGGACCACCAGCGAGACGAAGACGAGCGTCGTCGGCTGGGGGACGAACTGCACCGCGAGGCCGGTGAAGAACGCCCCGAGGGCGATGCCGCCGACCGGCGCCGTGCTGCCGATGGTCGCCCCGAGCTTTTTGTGGCGTTCGGGAGCGAGCTCGACGATCGCTGCGGTGAACGTGCTCATCGCGGCTCCCGTCGCCACGCCCTGCACCGAGCGGGCGGCGATGATCCAGCCGATGTCTTTCGCGAACAGGAACATCAGCATGGCCACGACCTGGAGCGAGAGCGCGCCGATCAGCACAGGGCGCCGGCCGATGTGGTCGGAGAGCGAACCGGCGACCAGCAGCGTGACGAGGAGGGTGATCGCGTAGATCGCGAAGGCGACCGTGAGCAGCCACGGCTGGAAGCCCCACTCGTGCTGGTAGAGCACGAACAGCGGGCTGGGCGCGCCGACGGCGAGGGCGACGGCGACGAACGCCAGCGACGTGCCGACGAACGCCGGCATCGGGCGCAGGCCGCGCCGGCGCGGGCTGACGGCGATGGATGCGGTGGATGCTGTCGTCATGTCGTCTCCTCCAAAAGCAATTATGGTTGCTTTAAGGATGCTAGCCCCGCACCCACTTCAAAAGCAACAACTTTTGCTTTAAGCTATTCCTCATGGAGACAACGACCACACCGTCGAGGCGGACGGGCGGACGCAGCGCCGCGGTCATCCACAGCGTCAGGACGGCCGTGGAAGAACTCGTCAAGGAGCGCGGCCAAGACCGCGTCACCGTGCCGATGATCGCCGAACGGGCGGGCGTCAACCCCACCAGCATCTACCGCCGCTGGGGAGATCTGCCCACCCTCATCAACGACATCGCCACCTATCGCCTCGACCCGGAGCGCCCGCTCCCCGCCAGCGGCAGCCTCCGGGACGACCTCACTGCCTGGGCGGCCGAGCTGGTCAACCACTACCGCAAGCCCGTCAACGCCGCCCTTCTCCGCGGGGGCGCAGGCGCAGCGGGAGAACGCACCTCCGACTGCCTCCGCAACAGGCGCGAAGAGGCGACCATGTTCGTCGGACGAGCGGAGGAGGCCGGACTCACGGCCGACGACATCGTCGACGGCGTCGTCGCCCCGATCGTCTACCGCGCCATCTTCCAGCCGTGGCGCCTCGACGACGACACCGCAGGCGAACTCGTGACCAGGCTCTTCCGTCACGCCGCCTGATCCCGCACGAACCGCAGGAACCCGCACCGCCGCCAGCCGCTAGTGTCGGATTCGTGAGTCGGCAACGGAGCAGCGAGGAACGTGCGGCAGCACGCTCCGGCTGGGCCGTCGGCATCGCGACGGCCGCATACGGGATCTCCTTCGGAGCACTGGCGACCGCCTCCGGACTGGATGTCTGGCAGGCGTGCGTGCTCAGCCTGGTGATGTTCAGCGGAGGGTCGCAGTTCGCGCTGATCGGCGTGCTCGCCTCCGGCGGCGTCGCGGCGGGAGGATCGGCGATCGCGGGAGCCGCCCTCCTCGGTGTCCGCAACTCGTTCTATGCGCTGCGTCTCTCGCGTGTCATCGGGCCGGGCTTCTGGCGGAGGGCAGCGGCGACCCAGCTCACCATCGACGAGTCCACCGCCGTCGCGACCGCCCACCAGGAGCCGCGCGCGCAACGCATCGGCTTCTGGACGACCGGGCTCGTCGTCTACGTCGGCTGGAACCTCACGACGCTCGCCGGCGCTCTGCTCGGCAACCTGATCGGCGATGTGAAAGCATACGGGCTGGATGCGGCTGCGGCCGCCGCGTTCCTCGGCCTACTCTGGCCCCGGCTCAAAGCGCGCCAGACCCAGGCCGTCGCGGTCGCCGCCGGGTTCGTCGCCACCATGCTCACCCCGTTCCTGATGCCGGGCCTCCCTGTGCTCGCCGCCGCGGTGGTGGCCATCGTCGCCGGGGTGCTGAACATCTTCGGAAGACGCTCCGACCCTCGGCATCCCGAGGCCATCCCGATGGAACGCGAGGTGGAACCGTGACCACCTGGAACATCATCCTGCTCGCCTCCATCGCGGTGCTCGGCCTCAAAGCGCTCGGCTGGCTGGTCCCGGCGAAGGCCCTCGACCATCCCACGGTCGCGCGCGTCAGCGACCTGCTGACGGCCGCGCTGCTCGCCGCACTGATCTGCGTGCAGACCTTCGGCGCCGGACAGGCGCTGCAACTGGATGCGCGCCTCCCCGCTGTCGCGATCGCCGCCGGCCTCTACGCCCTCCGCGTCCCCTTCATCGTCGTCGTGCCCGCCGCGGCCGTCGTCGCCGCCCTCATCCGCCTCCTCACCTGACCCCACCCGTCTCGTTCTCGATGGCTGGTGTCAGAGGGGGTTCGTAGGCTCGGGATGCAGCGGGCCGGGCTGCCGACCGACCTGAAGGAGAGCAGTGGCCGCGTGGCATCCGGTTGCGAACGCACGACCGAGCGAGTGGGTTCTGCGACAAGGGGCGCTCGGGCCCCCGTATGCGGTCGTGCGCCAGTTCGCGTTCGGCGACCCGAACCGCCCGGACGTCTGGTTCCGTGTCGTCACCTGGGCTCCGACCTCGACGGGCCGCGAGCTCATCGGCTGGTGCCGCACCCTCGAAGCCGCAGCGGCGGCGGGCTGGGATCACCGCTGCGCGGAGGAGTCGTGGCGCCACCACCAGGCGGCGAAACGGATGGATGCGGCGACCATGGCCAGCGCACGTCCCCCGGCCTCCGAGCTGGTCCGGTTCTACCGGGCGGCATTGCGGCGCCGCCCGAGCGGGAGCACGATGGAGCGCACACCCTCCGGAAGGCGAACATGAGCGAACCCGTCGACGTCGATCCTTCCGATGGCCGCGCCGAGAGCGCGACGCAACGGGCGGACCGGAACTGGGCCGAGATCCTGCAGGAGTTGCGAGTGACGCAGACCGGCACGCAGATCATCAGCGGCTTCCTGCTGACGATCCTGTTCCAGCAACGGTTCACAGAGCTCGACGGATTCCAGGTCGGCTTCTATCTCGTGCTCGTCGTGCTCGCCTCCGCCTGCACTGCGCTCGGCCTCGCACCGGTCGCCCTGCACCGCCAGCTGTTCCGCCATCACGACAAAGTGCAGACGGTCTCCATCGCGAACAGGCTTCTCCGGGTGACGCTGGCCTTGGTGGCCCTTCTCACGAGCGGTGTCGTGTTCTTCGTCTTCGACGTGACACTCGGAACGGCGGCGGGCATCGTCGTCGGCGGAGTGGTCCTCGCGCTGCTCGTGGTGCTGCTCTACGTGTTCCCGCGCGTGACGCTCAGAAGAATCGGAGCGTCCGCAGACCGCGACGACTGACGGCGCTCAGCCCGCTTCGGCCATCGGTTCGGCGGACACTCCGATGCACGACTCGACTTCGCGAAGCACGGCCTCGACCGTGTGAACGGCCGAAGGGTCGCCGGACGCCACAGCCCGCGCGAATTCGAGGACGCGCGCGCGATCCAGGATGTGCTGGGCGGACGGCGTGAGGTAGAGGTAGCGCAGCACCCGCAGGTGCACCGTCTCGATGGCCTCTGCGAGCACCTGGTTGTCGATGGCGGCCAGTGCGATGAGCAGCACGCGCTGGAAGGTCTCGATGGGCGACACGTGCGTGTCGCGCTCCAAGCGGCCGGCGACCAGGCGCAGCTCCAGCTCGTCGCCGTCTGTGCGCAGTCTCAGCGCCTCGGCGATCGCATCGGGGTAGAGCTTTCTGAGGACCAAGACCGCCCCGAAGATCTCGGAGTCGATCAGCGGCGCGACGCAGGTGAACCTGTTGGGGGCCGTCTTGACCAGCCCGAGAGTCACGAGTCTGCTCAGCGCCTCGCGGACAGGAGTTCGGGATACCCGCAGCCAGGCGGTGAGTTCGGCGTCTTTCAGGCGCTCGCCTGGAACGAAGCCGCCGTTCAGGATGCGCGTGAGCAGCACCTCGAAGACGTCGTTGCGCAGCAGCCTGCGGTCGGCGGTGAGCGCCGGCATGCCCGGCGGAAAACTCGAGACCTCGTCGATAGTCATGGGTTGGATCTTCCTGTTCACGGATGCGGGAGAACGGATATTTCTCAGAGGACGGGTTCTCTGGTTTGAAATGGGCCCCGGCCGGAACAGCCGGGGCCCACGGCGGCCGCGAGGGGGGAATCACGGCCGCGCACTGGCCGGATACCCGAATCACGGCCAGAGTTGTTGAGGCGGTCTTTCGCCAAGTTATATTTATAGTTTATCATTGAGCATCTAAGCTTCACAACCTCCCATTTCTCAAGGAGCAGAATAATGCCGATGCCGACCGACCACGTGGCCAGAGTTTCCCTCTCCGACGAGGCGTACACCCGCATCGAGGCGGCGATCATGGACGGCACGCTCGAACCGGGCGAACGCCTCAGAGATCCCGAACTCGTGCAGTGGCTCGGAATCTCCCGCACGCCCATCCGCCACGCGCTCGACCGCCTCCTCGACCAGGGGCTCGTCGAAATGGAGCGCAACAGGTACACCCGCGTCTCCGCTTTCGACGTCGAGGGTGTGCGGCACGCCACCGAGGTCGCGGGCGACCTCTGGGCCGGCGCCGCTCTGCGTGGCCTCGAGCACTGGTCAGACGACGACCTGCGTCTGCTCGACGAGATCGGCACGAGCCTCATCGAGGGCGCGTCCGACAACGACACCGGCCTCTACGTCAGAGCTCTCGAGCACCTGGCCACCCTCTACGTGCGACAACACGGTCCGGCTGCGCACGCTCTCCAACGTCCTCCCCCAGGTCCGCAGGGTCGCACGCAAGCTCAACAACCAGATAGAGGTGGGCTCTGTGCGCGACTTCGTCGCCAGCCTCTCTGCGGCGACCAGGAGCGGGGACGGCACCGCCGCCGCCGCCCAGGTCAACGCATACCTCGCGCACATCGGCGTCGTTCTCGACAAGCTGCCCGGGTGATGCACCCAGGTCGCCCCGGGCATCCCGTGTCGGCACGGACCGCAAGATCCGTGCCAGCCCGGATGCCGCACGGCCATCACCCCACCTAACCTGATCTCAGACGTTCGACCGGGGGACGAACATCCGGGGGGAACACAGATCGAGGCTGGAGCGGAGAACCGCACCGGCCTCGATCTCTTTCTGCCGGCGGATCGCAACCTCCGCCCGCACAGCACGAAGGCCGGACCCCGAGCGGGGTCCGGCCTCGTGTGCTGCTGGTGCTGATGACTACTTGGTCAGCGGCTCCAGGGTCGGGTCGTTGGCGTACGCCTTCGCCGCGTTCTCCTTGGTGACGACGACCGGGGTGAGCAGGTAGGCCGGGACGACCTTGACGCCGTTGTTGTACGACTTGTCGTCGTTCGTCTCCGGCTTCTTGCCCTGCTGCAGGTCGGAGACCATCGCGATGGCCTGCTTGACCAGCGCGCGGGTGTCCTTGTTGATGGTCGAGTACTGGATGCCGGCCATGATCGACTTGACCGACTCAGCCTCGGAGTCCTGACCGGTGACGATCGGGACCGGCTTGCCTGCGCCCTGCACCGAGGTGATGATGGCGCGGGCCAGGGTGTCGTTCGGCGACAGGACGCCGTCGAGCTCCGCCGAACCGTAGTTGGACGCGAGCAGGGTGTCCATGCGGGTCTGCGCGTTCGCCGGCAGCCAGCCCTGGGTGGACGTCTGCTTGATCTCGGTCTGCTTGGAGACGACCGTGAGCGTTCCGTCATCGATCTTCGGCTGCAGGATCTTCATGGCGCCGTCGAAGAACACCTTCGAGTTGGCGTCGTCCGGCGAACCGGAGAACAGCTCGATGTTGTACTTCGTCTTGCCCGGGTACTTGGCCTTCATGCCGTCGAGCAGGGCCTGGCCCTGGAGCTCGCCGACCTTCTCGTTGTCGTACGCGACGTAGTAGTCGACGTTCGGCGTGTTGAGGATGAGGCGGTCGTACGCGATGACGGTCGCGCCGGCGTCGTGCGCGGCCTTGGCCTGCGCGGCGAGCTGGCCACCGTCGACGGCGCCGATGATGATGACCTTGGCGCCGTTGGTGATCATCGACTGGATCTGCGACTGCTGGTCGGAGACGCCAGAGCCACCGGCGTACTGGACGTCGCCCTTGAAGCCGGCGTCCTTGAGTCCGTTGGTGAACAGGTCACCGGCGAGCACCCAGTTCTCCGACGTCTTAGTCGGGAGGGCGACGCCGATCGTGGCGCCCTTGTCGAAGCCGGCGGCTCCGGTCGAGTCGCCTGACGAGCCGCGGCTCGAGCAGCCCGAGAGGGCCAGCGCGGCAACAGCAGCGACGGCCACTGTCGCGATTGCGATCTTGCGCATGTGTGGTTTCACTTTCTCTTGTTGAAGGTGGTGCAGGGATGGAACAGACGGGTAAGTCTTGGGGTGGGCTACTTGGTCAGGGAGCGCGAGCTGGCTTCGGCCGAGCCGCCATCCGGCATGATCACGGGCTGGTCGGCGCCGATGGCGTCCGCCGCCTGCTTCTTGCCGCCGCCGAACATCCTGCCGATCAACGACGGACCTCCTCGGCGCTTGGAGTAGACGTCGATGCCGACGGCGATCAGGAGGACGAGGCCCTTGATGATCTGGACCTTGTCGGAGGTGACGCCGAGCAGCTGCAGGCCGTTGTTGAGGACGGCGATCACGAGACCACCGACGATGGAGCCTGCGACGGTTCCGATACCACCGGAGACCGCTGCACCACCGATGAAGACGGCGGCGATGGCGTCGAGCTCCCAGCCGAGGCCGTCCTGCGGCCCGGAGGAGACGGAGCGGGCGACCGCGATCATGCCGGCCAGTGCTGCGAGCACCGACATGTTCATCATCACGTAGAAGTTGATCCGCTTGATCTTGACGCCGGACAGTTCCGCCGCGTGCCAGTTGCCGCCGACCGCGTAGATGTGGCGACCGAAGATCGTGCTGCGCGTGACGAACGAGTACACGATCACCAGGACGCCGAGGATGATGCCGGACACCGGGAAGCTGGTACCGATGCGGCCGCCGGCGAACACGAACGCGAAGTAGATCACGACGGCGTCGATCACGACCACCTTGAAGACGCTGACCCAGAGCGGCGCCTTCTCGGAGCCCATCTTCGTCTGGCTGCGGCGGGTGCGGATCTCCATCACGGCGACGACGATCGCGATGATGAGGCCGAGCAGCAGGGTGGAGTTGTTGTAGCCGAAGTCCGGGCCCCAGTCGGGCAGGAAGCCGCCGCCGATGAAGGTGAAGCCGTCCGGCACCGGAATGGTGTTCGCGTTTCCGATGAACTGGTTCAAACCGCGGAAGATGAGCATGCCCGCCAGGGTGACGATGAACGCCGGGACGCCGACGTATGCGACCCACCAGCCCTGCCAGGCGCCGATGACCACACCGATCAGCAGACCCAGGATGATCGCGACCGGCCACGGGAGGTGCCACTCGGTCATCGATTTGGCGACCACGATACCGACCACGGCGGCGACAGAGCCGACCGACAGGTCGATGTGACCGGCGATGATCACCATCACCATGCCGATCGCCAGGATCAGCACATAGGCGTTCTGGTTGACCAGGTTGATCAGGTTGACGGACTCGAGCGTCTTGCCGCCGGTCGCGATCTCGAAGAACACGACGATGACGACCAGGGCGCCGAGGATGCCGAACTGGCGGCCGGCGGACTGACCGTTGCCGAACATCTTGGCGAGGTCGCGGATACCCCCGGACTTCTTCTTTTCGGGAATCTGTGTGGTCATTATCAAGCAACCCTCTTCTTGGCGGATGTCATGCTTTTCAGGAGCGTTTCTGGGGTGGCTTCCGCGATCGGAAGCTCGTTGGTGATCTGGCCCTCGAAGATCGTGTAGATGCGGTCCGAGATGCCGAGAAGTTCTGGCAGCTCGGAGGAGATGACGACGACGCCCTTCCCCTGAGCGGCGAGCTGCTGGATGATGCCGTAGATCTCGAACTTGGCGCCGACGTCGATACCGCGGGTGGGCTCGTCGAGGATGAGCAGGTCAGGGTCGGTGAACATCCACTTGGCCAGGACGACCTTCTGCTGGTTGCCGCCGGAGAGCGTGCTGACGCCGCGCTCCACATCCGGGGTCTTGATGCGCAGGCTCTTGCGGTACTCCTCCGCGATCGCGAACTCCTTCTGGTCGTCGACCACGTTGAGACGCGAGATCTTCTTCAGCTTCGCGGAGACGATCGACTCCTTGATGTCGTCGAGGAGGTTGAGCCCGAGCACCTTTCGGTCCTCGCTGACGTAAGCCATGCCGTTGTCGATGGCCTCGCTGACGTTGCGGACCTCGATCTGCTCGCCGTCCTTGTAGATCTCGCCGGAGATGAAGTTGCCGTACGAGCGGCCGAACACGCTCATCGCGAGCTCGGTGCGCCCGGCGCCCATCAGCCCGGCGAAGCCGACGATCTCGCCGCGGCGGACATGGAACGACGAGTTCTTGACGACGAGGCGGTCGGTGACCTGCGGGTGCTGAACGACCCAGTTCTTCACCTCGAAGAACGTCTCGCCGATGTTCGGCGTGCGCTCGGGGAAGCGGCTTTCGAGCGTGCGGCCGACCATCCCGCGGATGATGCGGTCCTCGTCGACGCCGTCGGCCTTCACGCTGAGGGTCTCGATGGTGCGGCCGTCGCGGATGATCGTGATCTCGTCGGCGACGCGCTCGATCTCGTTGAGCTTGTGCGAGATCATGATCGAGCTGATGCCCTTGCTCTTCAGCCCCAGGATGAGGTCGAGCAGGTGCTGCGACTCCGCCTCGTTGAGCGCGGCGGTCGGCTCGTCGAGGATGAGCAGCTTGACCGATTTATTCAGAGCTTTGGCGATCTCGACCAGTTGCTGCTTGCCGACGCCGATGTTCTTGATCGGGGTGTCCGGATCGTCGCTGAGGCCGACGCGGGCGAGCAGCTCGGTGGCGCGGGTCTTGGCTTCCTGCCAGTTGATGACTCCGCCGCGGCTGGGCTCGTTGCCGAGGAAGATGTTCTCGGTGATCGACAGCTCCGGGATGAGCGCGAGCTCCTGGTGGATGATGACGATGCCCTCGTGCTCACTGGACCTGATGTCCTTGAAGCGCATCTCCTGGCCGTTGTAGACGATGTCTCCGGTGTACGTCCCATACGGGTACACGCCGGAGAGCACCTTCATCAGCGTGGACTTTCCTGCACCGTTCTCGCCGCAGATCGCGTGGATCTCATCGGCCTTGACGGTGAGGGAGACATCCTCGAGCGCCTTCACACCAGGGAACTCCTTGGTGATCGCGCGCATCTCCAGGATGACTGCGTTCGACGGCATCGTCGCTCCTTCGGGTTTGTTGCTCATTCGGGGTGGTGCCGGTTCGGGGTTACTGCTCAACTGCGAACCATCTGCCTAAGTAGTAAACGCTAAACCCAGCCTTGGCGTCAAACAGTGAACACAACAAGTAAATAACGGTCTGGGTGCGCGCGGTGCGTCGCGCGGGTCAGTCCCGCCCTGCGAGAGACGCCTGGATGACCAGCGCCGCGGCCCCGAGAGACTCCGCCCTGTCGCCGAGGGACGACATCCTGACGGTGGTTGTCTCGCCGATCACGGGGATCGCGTTCTGCAGGATCCCGTGCCTGATCGGGTCGAGCAGCGCCTCACCGAGCCCGGCGAGCGGGCCGCCGATCAGCACCAGCTCCGGATTGATGACGTTCGCGATATTGGCGATGGCCTGGCCGATCGCATGGCCGGCGTCGCCGACGACCCGCAGCGTGGCCGGGTCGCGCTCGATGCCCTTGCGGAGGATGTCCTTGGTCGTCACCTGCGTCTCCGAACCACGGCCGAGGGATTCGATCATCACCGTGGTCGAAGCGACCGTCTCCAGACAGCCGCGGTTGCCGCAGCGGCAGATCACGCCGTGCTCGGTGACGGGCGTGTGCCCCAGCTCCCCCGTGATCCCGAGGTAGCCGTAGTACGGCTGGCCGTTCAGAATGAGACCGGCGCCGATGCCGGAGCCGATCTTCACGAAGATGAGGTTGCGCACCCCGCGGTTGGCTCCCCAGGTCACTTCGGCCAGGGCGCCAAGGTTGGCGTCGTTGTCCACGACGACGGGGAACCGGAAGGCGTTCTCGAGGTCGCGCAGGTTGACGCCGACCCACTCGGGGAGATCACCCTGCAGAACGGTGCCCGTCCTGCGGTCGATCGGGCCTGGAATGCCGACCCCGACCGACAGCACGGACTCGCGCTCCCAGCCGTTCTGCGCGAGCATCCGGTCGATGAGATCCGAGGCCGCCTTCAGGCTCTCGTCCACGTCGTAGCCGAGGGGAAGCGCGATGCCCTCCTCCGCCAGCACCTCGTAGCCGAGCGTCGTGAGCACGATGCGGACGTGCCGTCGACCGAAGTCGACCCCGACGGCGATGTCTCCGGTGTCGGTCAGTTGCACGAGCAGGGCTCTTCGCCCTCCGCTGTTGACCGGGGAGGTCGCGACCACACCCTTGGCCGCCATGTCCCGGACGATGTTCGAGACGGTGGCGGTCGACAGTCCCGTTCCGCGCGCAAGCTCCGCCTGGGTCGCGGGGCCGTTGGCGAGGAGGAACTCGAAGAGCCGCTCCTGGTTCAAGTGCCTCAGTGCGCCTTGCGACCCGGGGTTGCGTGCGCCACGTACGAGAGAGCCCGATGTGGCGGTCATGCGATAAGGGTGCAGGAGCGACGTGTTGTAGTCAAGTTGTGAACATAAGCACACGGCTGAGTGACAACCTGACTTCAGGTTTCTCACACGGCAGACGAGCCCCGCGCATCCTGTTGCCGCGACAGGCTCCAGACCTGGCCGACGATCATGCCTTCCGGGCCGTCTCCGGTGGTCTCGAAGTGGTCGACGTACGGGCCGATGAACGCCTGCCAGCGGGCGTTCGCCTCGTCGGTGTCCAGTGCATCCATGGCCGCGGCGAAGTCGTCGCAGTCGACCAGATGGAACAGATTGCGGCCGCTTCGCCAGATGGTCCAGTCGTGGATGCCGACGCGCACGAACGACTCGACGAGGTCGGCCGGGATGGTGGCGTGGGCCTCCTCATAGCCGGCCTCGTGGCCTTCGCGGACGATGGAGTGCAGTGCGACGCGCATCGGTTCTCTCCCTGGGTTGGAATACTATAGGAAATAGTAATAGGGTTTGCGGGACGAGCGAAAGGACCCTCGATGCCCAATCTGCCGACGCGCTTTCAGAGACTCGGCGAGCCAGGTGCGGAAATCCCCGTCGTGAGCGACGGGACGACCACCTGGGATCTGCGCCCCATCACCACGGACATCGACGGCGCCTTCCTCGCCGCCGACGGGCTCGCCAGGGCAGAGGCTGCCGCCGCAGCCGGCGATCTGCCGGCCGTCGACCCGGCCGGGATGCGCGTCGGCGCACCGATCGCCCGGCCGACCGCCGTCATCTGCATCGGGATGAACTACGCTGCCCACGCCCGCGAATCCGGTTCAGAGCCGCCCACCGACATCGTGGTGTTCTACAAGCACCCCAACACCGTGGTCGGGCCGGACGACGCGGTGCTCCTGCCGCCGGGGTCGACCACGACCGACTGGGAGGTCGAGCTGGCCGCCGTGATCGGGAAGCGCGCCCGCTACCTGTCGTCGCCGGAGGAGGCGCTCGCGCACATCGCCGGGTTCACCGTGGCGAACGACGTCTCGGAGCGCGAGTACCAACTGCAGCGGTCGCTCGGCCAGTGGAGCAAAGGCAAGAGCTTCGAGACCTTCAACCCGCTCGGCCCGTGGCTCGTGCCGACCGCGCAGGTCGGAGACGGCTCCGGCCTCGGGATCTGGTCGACGGTCAACGGGGAGCAGCGGCAGCAGTCGAGCACCTCCGACCTGATCTTCGGCGTCGCGGAGATCGTCTACCGGCTCAGCCAGTTCACGGTGCTCGAACCGGGCGACCTGATCAACACCGGAACCCCGGAAGGCGTCGGCCTCTCCGGACGGTTCCCCTACCTCGCCATCGGCGACGTGATCGAGCTGGGAATCGACGGACTCGGACAGCAGCGCACGACCGTGCGCGCGGCCGACTGACAGAGGGAGAGACGACGGTGTCGCAGAACTTCGCAGGACTCGTGGCAGCAGTCACGGGAGGCGCCTCCGGGCTGGGCAAGGCCATCGCGGACGAGCTCGCATCCCAGGGGGCGAGGGTCTTCTGCCTCGACCTCGACGCGTCGGCGGTCAGTGAACCGCATACAGGCATCCGGTGCGACATCGGAGACGACGACAGCGTGCGCGACGCGATCGCCGCGGTGATCGCCGACGCCGGGCGACTCGATGTGGTGGTCGCCAACGCGGGCATCGGCGCGCAGGGCGACGTGCTCGCCAACGACGACGCCGAGTGGATGCGCGTGCTCAACGTCAACGTGATCGGCTCGGCCCGCACCATCCGGCACGCGATGCCGCACCTGCAGGAGTCGCCGGCGGCCGCGGTGGTGCTGACCAGCTCGATCGCCGCCTGGGCCGGGCTCCCCCAGCGTGTGCTGTACTCGGCGTCGAAGGGCGCCGTCTCTGCGATGACGCTCGCCATCGCCGCCGACTGCCTGCCGCTCGGGATCCGCGTGAACGCGGTCGCGCCCGGCACGGCGGACACCCCGTGGGTCGGGCGCCTGCTCGACACCGCCACTGATCCGGATGCGGAGCGCGCCGCGCTGGCAGCGCGCCAGCCGAGCGGTCGCCTCGTGCAGCCGCAGGAGGTGGCAGAGGCGGTCGCCTACCTCGCGTCGCCGAGCTCCGCCTCCACCAACGGCGTCGTCCTCGCCGTCGACGGCGGCATGTACTCCCTCCGCCCGCGCCGCTAGCGCCCCTCCCGCACGCGCCCGTCCGCGCCTGCCGAAGCTAGAAGGCGGCGGGGACGGCGAACGTGTGCGCGGCGAGGGAGGCGTCGTGCATCTGCATGCCGGTGCCGGGGGTGAGGGGGGCGCGGTAGCGGCCTCCGGCGATCTCGACTGGGGCGACGAAGTGCTCGTGCAGGTGCTTCGTGTACTCGATCATGCGGCCGTCCTGGCTGGCCGAGACGGCGACGTAGTCGAACATCGAGAAGTGCTGGACGGCCTCGCAGAGACCGACACCGCCGGCGTGCGGGCAGACCGGGACGCCGAACTTGGCGGCGAGGAGGAGGATCGCGATGTTCTCGTTCACTCCGGCCACGCGGGTGGAGTCGATCTGCACGATCGAGGCCGCGCGCGCCTGGAGCAGCTGCTTGAACAGCACCCTGCTCATCGCGTGCTCCCCCGTCGCGATCGGCACGGGAGCGACCGCTGCGGCGATGGCGGCGTGGGCGAGGATGTCGTCCGGGCTGGTCGGCTCCTCCACCCAGGCGAGGTCGAACGGTTCGAGGGCGTGGATCCACTGGATGGCCTGGTCGCGATCCCAGCGCTGGTTGGCGTCGATGGCGATCCGGATGCCCGGACCGACCGTCTCGCGGGCGATGGCGAGACGCCGGATATCGTCGTCGAGGTTGTCGCCGACCTTGAGCTTGATCTGCTGGAAGCCGTCGTCGACGGCCTCTCGGGCCAGACGGCGCAGCTTGTCGTCCGAGTACCCGAGCCAGCCGGGAGTGGTGGTGTATCCGGGGTAGCCGAGGGCGAGCAGGTCGGCCTCCCGCTCCGCGCGGCCCGGCTGCGCATCCCGGAGGATCGCGAGCGCGTCGTCGCGGGTGAGGGCGTCGCTGAGGTAGCGGAAGTCGACCAGGTCGACCAGCTGCTCCGGGGTCATCCGGGAGAGCAGCTGCCAGAGCGGCAGCCCTGCGCGCTTGGCCTTCAGGTCCCAGAACGCGTTCACGACGGCACCGATCGCCATGTGCATGACGCCCTTCTCCGGGCCGAGCCAGCGCAGCTGCGAGTCGTAGACGAACTCGCGCCAGAAGCCCCCGAGGTCGTCGAGGATCTCGTCGACATCTCTGCCGATCACGCGGTGCGCGACCGCGTCGATGGCCGCGACCTGGACGTCGTTGCCGCGCCCGATGGTGAACACGAATGCGTGGCCCTCGTGGTCGTCCGGAGCGTCGGTGCTGACGCGCAGGTAGGCGGCCGAGTAGTCGGGGTCCGGGTTCATCGCGTCGGAGCCGTCGAGCATGGCCGACGTCTCGAACCGGACGTCCAGCGTTTCAAATCCCGTGACGATGCTCACGCGCACCCCTCTCCTCCGTCGCCGAGCGCACCATCGCGTCGGACCGACTCCAACATCCTATTGGATATAGGTGGGTCGCGCCAGTCGGTTGGCAACGGATGGCTAATTGAATCGAACCTCGAAAACAGCATCGAATGGTGGTAATCTGTACCGATTCGGCGATAAGGAGTCAGAATGCCCGCCCTGCACCAGGTGCCTGATCTTCCGCGGGTTCCCGTCACCACCTTCAAGCGGAATCTGACCGCCTACATCCAGTCGGGAGCCGTCGTGACGAACCACGGTCATCCCCGCGCGGCGCTCCTCCCGATCGACACCGACGCGACAGCGGACGGCAGCCTGGAGGCAGTGAAGGCGCAGCTGCTCCTGCTGACCAGGCTGGTCGACCGCGAAGCGGCAGCGGCCGAGCTCGCCGATCTGGCGGCGTCCCGTGACGCAGAAACGGTCGAGGCCGGCCGGTGAAGGCGATGGTGGACACCAGCGTCCTGGTCGCCGGGATGCCGGAGGACATCATCCGCGAGATCGAGTACTACTGCTCGTCGACGATCTGTCGCGGCGAACTGGCGCACGGGCTCTTCACGTTCCAGCGCGATCCCAAACGAGAACGAGAGGCGAACGCTCGCGCGGAACTCCTCAGACTCCTCGACGCCCTCCCCGCGTTCTGGCAGCCGTTCGACCGAGCCGCCTCCGACGCGTACGGCCGTCTCACGGCGGTACCGCACTCGGCGATCAGGCTGAAAGACGCGCTGATCGCCGGCCACGCGTTCTCACTCGATCTTCCGATCATCACGGTGGACGCCGGATTCAGCCGCTTCCCCGACGTGCGCGTGCTCGACAAGGCGTATTAGCCGGCTTGCTCCGCGCCCTCCAGGCTTGCGGAGATGCGCGTGTACGACTTGGTGACGTGGTCGAGCATCGCTCGCTCCGCCGCGGCGGCGTCGCCGGCGCGCAGTGCTTCCAGCACGGCCTCGTGCTCGCCGGAGGTCTCCTCCACCACGCCGTGCTTGAAGTAGATGCGGTATTGGTGCATGTGCGACCGCAGCCGCGCGATGGCGTCGGACAGCAGCGCGTTGCCGGAGTGCTCGGCGATGATGCGGTGGAAGGCCGCATCCTGGTCGGCGAAGTCTTTGTAGTCGCGGAAGCGGTCGTCGCCGCTCTGTGCTGCCTCGCCGCTCGCATGCATGGCCTCGCAGAGCTCTTCGAGCTCGGCGAGCGTCTCCGTGGTGAGCTCGCCGACCGCGTTGCGCGTGGCGTACGGCTCCATCAGGCGCCGCATCTCGAACAGCTGCCGCAGGCCCTCACTGTCGAGCAGGGGCGCCGCCGTGTATCCCTTGAGCGCCTGCTTGACCACCAGACCCTCGGATTCGAGCCGCGCGAGCGCCTCGCGCACGGGGGTCGGGGAGACGTTGAGCTGCCGCGCGATCCCGTCGATGCTGGCTCGGCTGCCCGGCTCGATCACCTGGTCCATCAGCAGTGCAAGGACCGCGTCGTACACGTCGTCGGCGAGCGCCCGCCTCGCGGGGAGGAAGTGCGCGCCCGGTGCCTGTTCGGTACTCATGCAGTCATCGTAGATGTTCGGCGAACGGAACAAGAGGATAGAGGATGCAGGATTCTCATGGCAGCAGTCCCGCCTCCGTCAGTTCCGCCCACAGCTCGTCCGGGACCTGGACGGCCGCCAGCCCGGCATTGCGCGTGATCTGCTCGGCGGAGTCCGCACCGAGCACGACGGTCGCGACGGCCGGGTGACGCAGCGGGAACTGCACGGCCAGCTGCGGCACGGTCACGCCGTACGGGGCCGCGATGTCCGCGATCCGGTCGGCAGTGGCGAGCAGCGCATCCGGTGCGGCGCCGTAGTTGTATGTCGCGCCCGCGATCGGGCGGTCGGTGGCGAGGATGCCGGAGTTGAACACGGCGGCGACGGCGACGGACACCCCACGCTCGGCGGCGGCTGGCAGCAGATCCTGTTCGGCGGCCTGGTCGAGCAGGGTGTACCTGCCGGCGCACATCACGATGTCGAGGTCCGTCTCCCTGACGAACCTGGTGAGCATCGCCGATTGGTTCATCCCTGCGCCGTAGGAGCGGATCACGCCCTGCGAGCGCAGTTCGTCCAGTGCGGGGAACGCACCGTCGAGCGCCTCCCGCTCGTGGTCGTCCGGGTCGTGCACGAAGACCACGTCGATGCGGTCGAGGCCGAGCCTGGTGAGCGAGTCGTCGATGGAGCGGAGCACGCCGTCGCGCGAGTAGTCGAAGCGGCGGCGGACGGTCGACGGCACGGCGAACAGGTTGTCGATGTCCGTGTCGCCGTCCCGGTAGTCCGGGTTGGGGTCGAGGACGCGGCCGACCTTGGTCGACAGCACGAAGTCGTCGCGGGGGTACTCGCGCAACCCGGCGCCGAGCCGCTGCTCCGCCAGCCCGAGGCCGTAGTGCGGGGCCGTGTCGAAGTACCGGATCCCGGCGTCCCACGCGGCGGGCACGATGCCGGGCCATGCGTCGTCGGCGAGCGGCCGGTAGAGGTTGCCGAGTGCCGCGACGCCGTAGCCGATCGGCCCGACGGTCAGGCCGCCCCTGCCATACGCCCTGGATGCGGTCAGTGTGTTCACGAGGTCCATTCTGCTCAGTTCACCCTCAGGTCGTCGATGGCGTCGAAGTCCCATTCGATGCCGAGGCCGGGCGCGGTCGGAGCGACGCCTGCACCGTCGCTGACCGTCATCTCGCTCCTGGTCACCGCCCGCAACTGCGGGATGTGCTCCAGATAGAGCGCGTTCGGGATCGCGCAGCACAGCGACACGTGCAGCTCCATCAGGAAGTGCGGCGCCACCGACACGTTGAACGCCTCCGCCAGATGCGCGACCTTCAGCCACGGCGTGATCCCGCCGACCCGTGCCACATCCACCTGCACGATCGACGCGGCGCCCGCCTGCAGATACTCGCGGAAGTGCCCGACCGAGTAGATCGACTCCCCCACCGCCACCGGCAGACTGGTCGCCTCCGCCAGCCGGCGGTGCCCGGCGACGTCTTCGGCGGGAAGCGGCTCCTCGAACCAGAAGATGTCCAGCTTCTCGAACAGCGCAGCACGGCGGATCGCCTCCGCGGCCGTCATCGACTGGTTCGCGTCGACCATGATGTCCATGCCTGGACCCACCGCGTCCCTGACAGCGGCGAGACGCTCGAAGTCCTCGTGTCCGCGCGGTTTGCCGACCTTGATCTTCACCCCGTTCATCCCGGCCGCCTTCGACTCCACCGCCTGCGCGACCAGCTCCTCCGTACTGAAGTGCAGCCAGCCGCCCTCGGTGTCGTACAACGGGATGCTCGGCCGCGACCCACCCGCCGCCACCCACAGCGGCAGCCCGGCCGCCTTGCAGCGCGCATCCCAGACGGCGGTGTCCACGGCGGCGAGCGCCAGCGAGGTGATGAGGCCGACCGTCGTCGCCCGCGTGGACGAGAACAATGCCCGCCACACCGCCTCCGGACGATTCGCGTCCATCCCGAGCAGCACCTCCAGCAGTCCGCTGCGCAACAGACTCAGCACCGCACCGCCACCGGTGCCGATCGTGTAGCTGTAGCCGACACCCTCCACACCCCCGGCGGTCCGGATGCGCACGAAGATCGTCTCCTGCTTCACGAACGACTGCACGGCGTCCGTGCGCACGGTCTCCACCTCGAGGTCGCTCAGCCACGCCTCCGCGAAGACGATGGTGCCGTCCACGGCGATCCGGTCGATGGGCGGTGCGAGGGTCATTGGTCCTGCTTTCGTTGAATCGGTGGGCATCGCTCTGTCACCGGCCGCCGAAGCCGCCGAGCGCGACTCCCTTGATGAGCTGCCGTTGCAGCACGGCGACGATGATGAGCGACGGGATGATCGCGAGGGTCGACGCGGCCATCATGAGACTCCACTGGGTGCCGTGCTCCCCGGTGAACATCGAGAGGCCGAGCGGCACGGTCGCGAGCTCCTGGCTGTTGATGATGATCAGCGGCCACAGGTAGGAGTTGTAGTAGCCGACGAACGAGAACACGCCGAGCACCGACAGCGGCGCCGTGAGCTGCGGGAGCAGCACCGACCACAGCGTCCTGAACCGGGAGGCGCCGTCGATCAGCGCCGCCTCCTCGAACTCGATCGGGATGGTCAGGAAGAACTGCCGAAGCAGGAACGTGCCGAACGCGGTGAAGGCGAACGGGATGATCAGCGCCGCATACGTGTCGACCAGTCCGAGCTGGTTCATCATGATGAACAGTGGGACGACCAGCACCTCCTGCGGGAGCACCAGCGTGAACACGTAAAGCAGGAACAGCTTGTCCCGGTACTTGAAGCGCAGCCGGGAGAACGCGTACGCCGACAGCACGGCCACGATCACCGACAGCAGCGCACCCATGATGGCGACGAAGAAGCCGTTGAAGATGAAGCGCCCGAACGGCACCAGAGTCCACGCATCCACGAAGTTGGACCATTTGACCTCGGAGCCGATGAACGACGGCTTCGCCGAGAACACCTCGGACTCCGGCTTGAGGGCCGAGAAGAACATCCAGATGAACGGGAAGGTGAACACCAGCGCCACGATCGCCATGACCAGGGTGTTGAGCCAGGTCTTGGCCGCGGTGACCTTCTGGGCGCGGCGCAGGCGGGGCCTGCGGCGGACAGCGGTCTTGGTCAGAGTCTCACTTGTCATAGTTCACCCACTTCTTCTGCCCGGCGAACTGCAGGGCGGTGATGAGCATCACGACGATGAACAGGACCCAGGCGAGCGCCGACGCGTAGCCGAGGCGGTCGAACACGAAGCCGTTGCGGTAGAGGTAGAGCACGAAGGTGTTCGTCGACTCGCCCGGACCGCCCTGGGTCAGGATCTGCGGCTGCACGAACACCTGGAACGCGCCGATCATCGTCATCGTCATGGTGAAGAACAGCGACGGCGAGATCATCGGCAGGATGATCGACTTCATCCGCTGCCAGGCGCTCGTTCCGTCCATTCTGGACGCCTCCAGAATCTCCTTCGGGATGCTGCCGAGGCCGGCGGAGAGCACGATCACGTTGTAGCCGAACGACTGCCACACCGACATCGCGATCACCGAGAACAGGGCGAACGACGCATCCGACAGCCAGCTCGGACCCTGGATGCCGACAGACGCGAGCGCGGAGTTGACCAGGCCGTTGTCGCTGAGCAGCAACCGCCAGACCAGTGCGTTGGCCACCATCGGCGTGATGGCGGGGAGGAAGAAGATGACCCGCCAGAAGCCGGAGAACTTGATCCTCGTGTTCAGCCACATCGAGACCGCCAGTGCGAGCACCAGGTTGAGCGCGGTGTAGACGAACGCGAAGATCACCGTGTTGATCAGGACCGTGTAGAACGTCGGGTCGGAGAACAGCTTCTGGTAGTTGGCGAACCCGACGAACGTCGGCGTGCCGAACAGTGGCCACTCGAACAGGCTGATCACCAGCGAGCCGAGGAGCGGGATCAGGATGAAGAAGGTGAACCCTACGAGTCCGGGCGACAGGTAGGCGAGCGCGACGAGTCCGTCGCCCTTGCGCTTCTTGTTCGCGCGCGGCGGGGTGGGGTGGGGCACGCCGAAGGGGCGGGTCTGCGTGGTCAGTGGCGCGGCGGGTGCCGTCGTCTCCTTCGAGACGGCGGCACCCGTGATCAGCGGGGAGGCCATGCGACTACTGCCCCACCGAGTTCTGGATCGTGTTCATCACGTCCTTGGCCGACTTGTCACCGCGGTACCCTTCGACTCCGTACTGGGTGAACAGGGTCTCCACCTGGTTCCAGGTGGGGGTGGTGAGCTGCGCGGTGGCGTTTCCGAGGAGCGCCTGGACTGCTGCGGCAGCCTCCGGGGTCTTTCCGTCCGCCCACGCCGACTGCGCGTCCGCCCTGGAGGGGACGATGCCGCGCTTCTCCGCCTGGATCTTCAGCACGCTGGTGTCTGTCATCGCCTGGATGGCCTTGAACGCGCCATCCGGGTCCTTGCAGTTCTTCGCGATGCCGAAGCCGGAGCCTGCGGTCATACCGTGCGCCTTGCCCGAGGTGGATGGGACGATGGTCACGCCCATCTGGAACTTGGCGGCGCTGGCGAAGGTTCCGTACATCCACGGGCCCTCGATCAGCATGTCGGACGTGCCGCCGGTGAACGCCGCCTGCGCGACATCCGAGCCGTCAGCCGCGTTCGGCGCTGCCGCGATGCCCTCCTTGCTGACCAGGTCGAAGTACGACTGCACCTGGTCGACCAGCTTGGAGTTGGTCAGGTCAAGCTTGCCGCCCTTGACCGCCTCTGCGCCGTCGGCGATGGCCCACGCGTTCGGGATGAAGAAGCCGGGCTCGATGGCGAGCGCCTTGTGGTCGCCGGTGGTGAGCTTCTTCGCGTCCGAGAGGAACTGCTCACGCGTGTACGTCGTGCTCGGGAGGGCCAGGCCGGCTTTCTTGAACGCATCCACGTTGTAGTAGAGGACGATCGGTTCTGCGTCGTACGGGATGGCGCGGATGGTGCCGTCGACCGTCATGCCCTTGAGCATCGAGGAGTCGAAGGCCGAGGTGTCGAGCTTGTACTTCTTGATCAGGTCGTCGAGCGGCATGAGCAGTCCGCCGAGTTCCTGGGCGCGCGCGGCCTGCGTGGTGAGCAGGCAGGGCGGGTTGGAGCCGCTGAGCCGGGTCTTGACCTTGGTCCAGTAGTCGTTGAAGCTCGGTCCGTCGATGGTGACGTCGAGCTTGGGGTCGACCTTCTTGCCCGCGTCGATGAAGCCCTGCCACTGATCGCGGTCGCTCTGACTGCTGACCCAGGTGTACATCGAAATGGGTCCACCGGATGCGTTCCCGCTTCCGCCTCCCGCACATCCGGCGAGCGCCGTGAGCGCTCCTGCGAGTACGATTGCGGTTCCGATGCGGCCCGCTGCGCGCTTGCTTCGTGGTGTCACTTGCTGTGCCTCCTCCATTGGATTCATCAAATGTGATCGCCTACTGAGCCTGCTGTTTCGTGGTCCTCATCTGAGGGGGAAGATCCACGATCCTATAGGGTCTTTGATATAGGTTATGGGGAGCATAAGCTGATTCTCCCCGGCTGGTCAAGTAGTCGACCGGGTCTGCGCCTCGCGGCGCGAGCGGGTCAGGCGAAGTCGATCGCGATCACGTCGACGACCGCACCGGATGCGGTGGGCGCCGGGATCAGCAGTTCGCCGAGCGGCTCCTCGTCCTTGACCGCCTGCTCGTGCACCTCGTAGTTGACCTCGTACGGCAGCTGCTCGCCCGTCGCCAGCAACCGGATGCCCGTGACGCGGCCCACAGGGATGCCCCGCACGATCACCTGCTCGATCGGCCGCATCACCAGGTGCAGGTAGATCGTGCCCGGACGTGCCGTAGACGGGCCGTAGTAGTCGACGCCGACCGTCGGGGAGACGCCGACGACGCTCTCGGCATGGGCGTCCATCCACTCGCCGATCTCGTCGAGGGTCTGCACCTGCGACTCGTTGAGGCTGCCGTCGCCCTTCGCGCCGATGTTGAGCAGCAGGTTGCCTCCACGGCTCGCGACCTCGATCAGGGTCGTCACCAAGGAGGTCGTGCTCTTGCTTTTGGTGTCGCCCGGACGCCACGCCCACATCTGGCCGATGGTGAGGCAGAGCTCCCAGGGGCCGGTCGGCGCGGTGACGGGGAAGCCCTGCTCCGGCGTCTGGTAATCGCCCTGGCCGAGCAGGCGGTCGTTGATGACCACATCCGGTTGCAGCGACTTGATCAGCGCGCGCAGTCCCGCGCTGTCCCACTCCTCCTCCGAGCGCTCCCACTCGCCGTCGAACCAGAGCAGGTCGATGGTGCCGTAGTCGGTGAGGAGCTCGGTGAGCTGGCCGCGCAGGTAGTCCTGGTAGCGCGCCCACGCCTCCGGGGACGACCGGCGGTGCTTGTCGTCGGCGACCGGGGTTGCGGCGTTCGCGGGATCTGCGGCGGACGGCCAGTGCTCCAGCGGATATGGCCGGTCGCTGTTCTGGAAGGCCGGGTAGTCCGGGTGGTTCCAGTCGGGGAGGCTGTAGTAGATGCCGACCCGGATTCCTTCCGCGCGGATCGCCTCGACGAACTCGCGGGTGATATCCCTGCCGAACGTCGAGTGCTCGATGCCGAAGTCGGAGTGCTCGGTGTGGAACATGGAGTATCCGGCGTGGTGGCGGGCGGTGAACACGACGTAGCGTGCGCCGGCGCGCTTGGCCAGCGTGGCGAGGGCGACCGCATCCCATTCGATCGGGTCGAAGGTGGCGGCGGTGGACTGGTACTGCTCGACGCTGACGGTGTCTTCGACGGCGTCGGAGCCGGGGATGATGGATCGGCCGACGAGCGGCCAGGAGATCTCGATACCTTGCTGGCTGGCGTGATCCCAGTGCACGAACAGGCCGAATCCGGCGCCGATGAACCATTCCCCGCCTGGCAGCTGGAAGTCGTTCGGACGAACGAACGAATCGGGTAGAGCGGTAAGGGTCGATTCCACGGGACGAACTCTCCTTTGAGTAGGGATGCTATTGCCTATAGGATATGGAATCGGGACGCGTCCCACAATCCGTTCAGCGAAGAAGGAGAATCTCAGCGTGGCCATGTTCAAAGACGACCCCGTCCGCCCCGAGAACTACCAGCGGTTCGAGCGCGAGCTCCCTTCCTGGTACAGCGACGCGAAGCTCGGCATCTTCGTGCACTGGGGCCCATACTCCGTACCCGCCTGGGCCGAGCCGATCGGCGAGCTCGGCACCATCGAGAAGCAGTACTGGTTCACGCACAATCCTTATGCAGAGTGGTACTTCAACACCATCCGCATCGAGGACAGCCCGGCCGCGCAGCACCAGCGGGACGCGTTCGGCGGCGCCCCGTACGACGACTTCATCGACGCCTGGAACCCCGACGAGTTCGACCCGGACGAGTTCATCGCCCTCGTGAAGCGCACGGGCGCCGGATACTTCGTCCCGACCACCAAGCACCACGACGGCGTCACCCTCTGGGACGCACCGGGCACCGACGGCCGCAACACGGTCGCCCGCGGTCCGAAGCGCGACCTGATCGGCGCGTTCGAGAAGGCGACACGGGATGCGGGCCTGAAGTTCGGCGTCTACTACTCCGGTGGCCTCGACTGGCACTTCTCCCAGCTGCCCCCGATCACCGACGACGGCCAGGAGTTCGGCCGTCCGGTCGACGCCGCATACGCCGAGTACGCGTACAAGCACGTCGAAGACCTGATCGCGCGCTACTCCCCCGACGTGCTCTGGGGCGACATCGAGTGGCCGGACGCCGGCAAGCCCTCCGGCCCGTTCTCGATGGAGAAGCTGTTCGAGCAGTTCTACGCCGCGGCTCCGGATGGGGTCGCCAACGACCGCTGGGGCGAGACGCACTGGGACTTCCGCACCAGCGAATACCAGAACGGCCTGAGCGTGGAAGGCGACGGCGGCTGGGAGAACTGCCGCGGCATCGGTTACTCCTTCGGCCACAACACGCTCGAAGACGAGACCCACCTGCTGAGCGGCCCGGATGCGGTGAAGACGTTCGTCGACATCGTCTCGCGCGGCGGCAACCTGCTGCTCAACGTCGGCCTCACCGCACGCGGCACCGTGCCCGACCTGCAGCGCCGCACGCTGGAGCATCTGGCGGCGTGGAACGCGGTCAACGGGGAGGCGGTGTTCGGCTCGTCGACACTGGATGCGTCGATCGCTGCGCCATCCGGAGCGGACGACCAGCCGTGGGTGCGCTGGACCCGCACCGGCGACGTCGCGAACGCGTTCGTGGACGCCTCCGGCGCGGTCTCGCTCGGCGGCGTCTCCCCCGCGGTCGACGCCGCGTCCGCGCGCCTCGCCGACGGCACACCCGTCTCGGCGACGCGCGACGGCGACACCGTCACGGTGACCCTGCCGGAGCCGGCCATCGCGGGCCCCACCCTGATCCGCTTCGACCTGGCGGCCTGAGCATGACCGTCGACGCCCACCTGCACCTCTGGGATCTCGACCGGGTCGCGTACCCGTGGCTGACCGAGGCGCTCGCCCCGATCAACCGCACGTTCGCGTTCGCCGAGATCGAACCGCAACTGGTGCAGGAGGGCGTCGACGGCGCCGTGCTCGTGCAGGCGGCGAACTCGCTGGAGGACTCGGAGGCGATGTTCGCCGTCGCAGCCTCCTCCCCTCTTATCGCCGGGGTCGTCGCCTGGGTCGACCTGCTCGACCCGGCGGCGGCCGAGGCCCAGGTGGATGCGTGGGCCGAGCATCCATCGTTCGCCGGTGTCCGTCACCTCATCCACGACGAGCCCGACGCCGACTGGCTGGGCCGGGATGCCGTGCGCCGGTCCCTCGCACTGCTCGCCGGGCGGGGTCTCGCGTTCGACGTGATCGGCGTGCTCCCCCGGCACCTGGAGCACGCGCTCGCCATCGCGGAGTCGCTGCCGGACCTCCGGCTGGTCATCGACCACCTCGGAACGCCGCCGGTCGGTTCGACCGACCCGTCCGCCGAGCCGTGGTGGTCACTCATGTCTGCGCTGTCCGCGCACCAGAACGTCTTCGCGAAGCTCTCCGGGCTCACGACCATCGGGGTCGACCTCCAGCCATACGTCGATCACGCGCTCGACGCGTTCGGCGCCTCCCGGGTGCTGTTCGGCGGCGACTGGCCGGTGTCCACCCTCGCCGGCAGCTACGCGGAGACGACGAGCGTCGCACGCTCGCTCACAGCGGGGCTCAGCGAGCAGGAGCGCGCGGACGTGTTCGCGGGCACCGCTGCCAGGGCATACGGGCTGAACTGAGCCGCCCAACTGAGACAATGGGCCCATGCCCATCCTGAACAAGGACATGCAGGTCTGCATGTCGCTCGCCGCCCGGCCGAGCAACATCGGCACCCGGTTCCACAACTTCCTCTACGACGAGCTCGGACTGAACTTCATCTACAAGGCGTTCACGACCACCGACCTGGAGGGCGCCGTGCGCGGCATCCGGGCGCTCGGTATCCGCGGCTGCTCGGTGTCGATGCCGTTCAAGGAGGCGATCATCCCCCTGGTCGACGTGATGGAGCCGTCCGCCCTCGCGATCGAGTCGGTGAATACGGTGGTCAACGACGACGGCGTGCTGACCGCGTCCAACACCGACTACGAAGCCGTCGCCGCACTGCTCGCCGAGCACGAGGTCGACCCTGCACAGCGCGTGCTGCTGCGCGGCTCCGGCGGCATGGCCAAGGCGGTCGTCGCGGCGTTCCGCGGTGCGGGCTTCGACGAGCTCACCATCGTCGCCCGCAACGAGGCAGCAGGCTCCGCCCTCGCCGACAAGTACGACTACGCCTGGGTCGCCTCCGACCCGCAGCCCGGCTTCGACGTGATCGTCAACGTCACCCCGCTCGGGATGCGCGGGGAGAGCGAGCAAGTGATGGCATTCGGCGACGAGCACATCGCCGCAGCCTCCACGGTCTTCGACGTCGTCGCGTTCCCCTCCGAGACGCCGCTGATCACGGCGGGCCGCGCATCCGGTGCGAAGGTCATCACGGGCGCCGAGGTGATCGCGTTGCAGGCGGCCCGGCAGTTCGAGAGGTACACCGGAGTGGCGCTGACCGCCGACCAGGTGGCACGGGCGTCGGAGTTCTCCCGGGCGGAGTGAACCGGGCCGGGTGGACCGCACCGGATGATCCGGCGGAATGATCCGCACGGCAGCTGGTGAGGTGCGCCGGACGACCGCCCGGAGTAACGTGTGCCCCAGGTGACCGAAGGGACGTCCAGATGGGCATCGGCAGCGGGATCTTCTTGGTGGTGATCGGCGCCATCCTCGCGTTCGCTCTGAACGTGCAGGTGTCGTGGATCGACGTGCAACTGGTCGGCTACATCCTGATGGGAGCCGGTGTCCTGGTGTTCGTCCTGTCGCTGATCTTCATGCTGCGACGGCGGCGGACGACCACGGTGAGCCGCGGGGGCATCGACCCGGCGACCGGTGAGCGGGTGCAGGAGAAGCGCACGCGCTCCGACGACTTCTGAATTTGACCCTTTATCTCTGACGGCACGCGGGTTTAGCCTTCCACCATGCGCCTCCGGCTCCGCGTCGTCGTCCCGATCGTGATCGCAACGCTCGCAGCACCCCTCCTCTTCGTATCGTCAGCCTCAGCAGCGACCACCACCCAGTGGGCCGGCTGGGCTCCTCTGACCGGTACGAGCAACGACTACACAACCGCGGTCACGGTCGCCAGCAATCCCCCGCTGATCGCCGACGTGACCAGCGACTCGCGTTCCGGCTCGGTGGGCGTCATCTCCGGCGCATCCTCCTGGCTCGGCTCCGCCACCCCGGTCGGCGCGAAGTACGGGTCGAGCCAGGGACGCCCGTACCTGAACCTGCGTCCCCGGGCGGACAACGCGACGTCGCCGTCGACCACCACGTATACGTTCCGCACGCCGACGCCGACGTCCGGATGGACGTTCGTGCTCGGCGACATCGACGCCGACAAGGTGCGGATCAGCGCCGTCGGGCCGGACGGAACACCCCTCACGGCTGCTCAGCTCGGCTACCGCAGCAGCTTCAACTACTGCGTGCCCGGAGTCTGCACGCCGACGATGACACCCCCGGACGTCCCGCTCTGGAACGCAGCGACCACGACGCTCGGCGCTGACCCTGCCACCAACCCCCGCTCGCTCGACACGGCGGGCGCCTCGGCGTGGTTCGAACCCAATGCGCCCATCGCCTCCCTCACCTTCAGCTACACGAGGGTCACCGGTTTCCCCGTCTTCCAGACCTGGTTCGCCTCGATGGCCCGCGACATCACCGGCACCGTCACCGACGCGAACACCGGCCCGCTGGACGGCGTCGAGGTGACGCTCACCGATGCGGAGGGCGCCGTGGTCGGAACGGCGACGACCAGCGGGGGCGGGCACTACGCCTTCCCCGGCTTCGTGGCGACCGACGGTTACACCGTGGCGATCACACCGCCGCTCGGAAAGATCGCGGTGACCGCCACCCGGTTGCCCGCCGACCTGACCACGACGGATGCCGTGGCCGACTTCACCGTCCGGGACATCCTCCCCGTCGCGGTCAGCGGTACGGTCACGGATGCGCTCAACCAGCCCGTCGCCGGAGCGACGGTCACCATCGACGGCGTCTCCACCACCACGGCGCCCGACGGTTCGTACCTGTTCGACACGGTGCCGGTCGGAACGCACCAGGCGGTGCTCACCCTGCCGGACGGCTACACCCTCAGCACCTCGCCGCCGCCGTTCACCATCCCGATCGGTTCGCAGACGCCGATCACCGGCCAGGACTTCGTGATCGCCCCCAACCCGACGATCAGCGGCACGGTGCGCGCCTCCGGGAGCGGCGTCGGCGGGGTGACGGTCACCGCGACAGGTCCCGGGGGCACGATCGGCACGGTGACGGAGGCGGATGGGAGCTACAGCTTCCCGCGCGTCCCCTCCGGCGCATACACGGTGACAGTGGAACCCCCGGCCGGGCTGGTGGTCGACGGGCCGGCAACCCTTCCGGTGACGGTCGCAGCGGCCGACGTCGGCGGCGTGGACTTCGCGCTCGCGAAGACCGGGGACATCGGAGGAACGGTACTCGACACGGGCGGAGCCGGAGTCGCGGGAGCGATTGTCACGATCGACGGCCCCGGCGGCACGAGCACGACCACCACCGATGCGAGCGGGGCTTTCGGCGCCAGCGCCCTTCCGCCGGGCACGTACACGATCACCCTCACCGTTCCGAACGGCTACACGACGACGGACCCGCTCAGCAAGACGGTCACCATCACGGCCGACGGGGAGACGTTCGCGGCGGAAGACTTCACGGTGGCGGCCGTCACACCGCCGACGACACCGCCGACCAGTCCCCCGACGACCCCTCCCGTGTCTACTGAGCCCGGCGGGACCGCCGAGGCGGGATCCGGTTCGGGCGAGCTGGCCGCAACAGGCACGACGATGGATGCGGCACCCTGGCTCCTGGCGGGCGGGCTGCTTGTGGTCGGCGGCGCTGCAATAGCTGCTGGTGGGTTCGTTCGACGGCGACGCGCGTAAGGCGCGGTGCCCTAACCGCCCCTCCTCCCCGCCGGACGTAGAATCGGTGGGTGCCTGATGACCTGCTCGCCCTGGAGAACCAGGTCTGTTTCGGCCTTGCCGTCGCCGCTCGCAGCGTGATCGCCCTGTACCGTCCGGTGCTCGAACCGCTGTCGCTGACGCATCCGCAGTATCTGGTGATGCTCGCGCTGTGGGAGCGCGACCCGCGCTCGGTGAAGGAACTGAGCGAGGCCATCCAGTTGGAGCCGGCGACCCTGTCGCCGTTGCTCAAGCGACTCGAAGCCACCGGGTACGTCGTGCGCAAGCGAAGCACTACCGACGAGCGGACCCTGGAGGTCACCCTCACGGAGTCGGGTCGCACACTGCGGTCAGAGGCGGAGAAGATCCCCGGTCAGATCGTCGCGAAGCTCGGACTGCCGGTCAGCGAGCTGGAGCATCTGCGCGAGGGCTTGCACGCGATCATCGCGGCGGCCCTCAAAACCTCCTGAGCCGGTTACCGACTCTGGAGCAAGCGGGACGGCTCAGGGGCACACCAGACGCGTCGCGTCGCGCTGCCCCTCCGGGCGGAGCACCGTGTGCTCGCTCATCGGCCGGGCGCACATCGGGCACGGCGATGCCGTGCTGCGGTGGTCGGGTCCTTCCGGGTGGCCTGCGCCGAGCTGGGCAGGGCCGGCGACACTGATCAGCTTCTCGTTCATCCGCGTGTACCAGCGCATGAAGCTTCCGGACATGATCTCCTCAATTCGTTAGTGCACTAACTAGTGTACGCCTGATTGACCTTGACCCTTGGGTCAGGGTTTACGCTGTGGGCGGAGGAGCACCATGCAGATCAGCGAACTCGCCGAGCGGGCAGGCGTCACCGTGAAAGCGGTGCGCTACTACGAGAGCCTCGGCCTCGTGCTGCCCGTCCGGCTGCCCAACGGCTACCGGGAGTACAGCGAAGCGCAGGTACGCGCCGTGACCGAGATCCGCGAACTGGCAGACTCCGGCATCTCCCCCGGCAAAGCCACGCCGTTCATCGAGTGCCTCGGCACCGGCCACGAGTTCAGCGACGAGTGCTCGGCATCACTGGTCGCCTACCGCGACAGCATCGCCGAACTCGACCAGACGATCGCCGCCCTCACCCACCGCCGAGAACTGCTCGCGCAGCGGCTCGATGAGAGCGCATCCCGCGGGGCATCCCCGCAGGAGTAGCGGAAGTCCCGCGACCTCCGGCGGGCGTCACACCGGCCGGTTCAGAGACCGCGCGCCCGCACTCCGGCGAGCGTCGTCGCAACCAGCTCACGCACCGCCGTCTCGAACTCGACCCTGAACGGCCGGAATTCGGGATGCGCGGCGTAGGCGGCGCGCATCCCCTCGGTCGGCTGCGAGGTCGACCAGACGCCCCCGATGGACAGCATCGTCGCGCCGACCACGAGCAGCCCGGCGGGCGATTCGAGCCCGTCGAATCCGGCGAGCCTGGCGAGCCGATCACTCGTCTCCAGTGACGCACGCTTGTAGTCCGTCGCCACGTCGGCAGAGACGTTGCGTTCCAGTACGCCGGCCGAGCTCGCGGTGAGGTCGCAGAAGACCGGGCGTGCGGCGGCACTGGATGCGATCGCCGCGGCGATCGCCTCCGGCTCCCGTCCACCGTCCAGTCGCGCCTCCACGTCGTCGAGCCAGGCGCGCGTCTCGCGGTCGAGCAGCTGGAGCAGCACTGCTTCGCGCGAGCTGAAGTAGCGGAGGACGTTCGACTTGGCCAGCCCGACGCGACGAGCGAGCTCGTTGAGCGTGAGGTCGGAGACGCGCATCTCGCGCAGCATGGCGTCCGCCGTCGACAGGATGGCGGCGGCTCGCGTCGCACGCTGCTCGTCGTTGCGTGCCCGGGAGAAGGTCACCGGCATCACACCCCTCGCTTAAAGACCACCAGTCTGTTATGTTTCCAACAGACCATCAGTCTATTATCCGTTCGAGGAGAGTCCATGTACACCGTTCCCGACCAGACCGGACGCCGCATCGTCGTGACCGGCGCCAACAGCGGCACGGGCAAGGAGTCCGCCAAGCGCCTCGCCGCAGCGGGAGCAGAGGTCGTCCTCGCCGTCCGCACCGTCTCGAAGGGCGCCGACGCACGCGCCGAGATCCTCGCCGCCGTCCCGGACGCGCGTCTCGAGGTTCGCGCGCTCGACCTGGCCGACCTGGCCAGCGTGCGGAGGTTCGCCTCCGAACTGGGACGTGTCGACACGCTCGTCAACAATGCCGGCGTGATGATCCCGCCGTCCCGTCTCACGACGACCGACGGCTTCGAGTTGCAGTTCGGCACCAACTTCCTCGGCCCGTTCGCGCTCACGATGCTGCTCCTCCCCACTCTGATGGAGTCGCCGTCGCCGCGGGTCGCCACCATGTCGAGCGGAACGGCCGACTTCGGGCGCATCCACTTCGACGACCCGCAGTGGACGCACCGCTACTCCGCGAGCCGTGCGTACGCGCAGTCCAAGCTGGCCGACCTCCTCTTCGCGACCGAACTCGCCTCGATCGCGACGACCCGTGGATGGGCGTTGCTGAGCACCTCCGCCCATCCCGGGTACACGCGCACCAACCTGCAGACCGCCGGCCGCAACCTCGACGGCGGGAACCGCCCGCCGGTGAAGCGCACGATCCTCCCGTCGCAGGGCGTCGAGCAGGGGGCGGAACCGCTCCTGTTCGCCGCGGCCGACCCATCGGCCGTGCAGGGCGCATACTACGGACCGTCGCGTCTCGGCCTCGTCGGGCCCACCAAACGCGTCTCGCGGCTTCCGCGCAGCGCGCGTCGCGATGGCGTCCCACAGCGGCTGTGGTCGCTCGCCGGCGAGCTGACCGGCACCTCGCTGCCGGCCTGACCGCCCGCCCGACTGACCGAGACGGAACGGCGCCAGACGCGGGGACCCGCCGTCAGGCGCGCTTCCCGCGCACCATCTCCCTGATGCGCTCGATCGCGATCTTGGGGCGGCGGTCGTCGGTCACCAGGCCGTTGGTCTCCTGGCCGGTGTCGGCGAGTTGCGTGTAGCAGAAGCCGGCCAGCACCGGGCTGGCCAGCGTCGCCTCGAGCAGAGCGCCGACCCGGTCGGCGAAGTCCTCCGGGCCGGATGCGGCCGAGTAGCCCCACGCGCCGTCCACCTCGTGTGCGCGGTCCACGAACGAGACCCCGCCGAACTCCGTCAGCATCACTGGAGCCCGCCGGTCGCGTTCGCCGCGGACGAGCATCCGGCGGCCGGCCGGGCCGAGGCTGTCGAACAGGCGGTCGACCGCTTCCGGAGTGCCATACCGTGCCTGGACGACCTCGCCGGATGCCTCGTAGTCGTGTACGGAGAGAATGTCGGAGTCGACGTGCTCCCAGCCGTCGTTCGAGATCACCGGGCGGGTGGGGTCGAGCGCCTTGGTGAGCGAGACGAGCGCTGCGGCGTAGTCGCGCATCCTGCCATCGTGCGCGAGGTGCTGCACACCCCAGCTCTCGTTCGTCGGCACCCAGGTGACGATGGAGGGATGGGAATAGTCGCGGTCGACGATGTCGGCCCACTCCCGGGTGGTGCGCGTGATCGCCGTCGGCGTGAACTCATAGGCGGCAGGCGACTCGCCCCAGATCAGCAGGCCGAGCGTGTCGGCGTAGAACAGGAAGCGCGGGTCCTCATACTTCTGGTGCAGCCGCGCCGCATTGAAGCCGAGATCTTTGATGAGCTGCGCTTCCGCGCGCAATCCATCGACCGACGGAGCCGCGAGATGCGACTCCGGCCAGTAGCCCTGGTTGAGCACCGAGCGCACATAGTATGGCCGGTCGTTCAGCAGGAAACGCCCGGCCGCGACCGCCGCGGAACGCAGCCCGAGGTAGGAGCGGACGCTATCGGCGCCGAGCGTTACCACCGCATCCACCAGCCGCGGATGCTCCGGAGACCAGAGCAGTTCTTCGTACGCCTGCCCGTTTCGCTGCTGCGGCAGCGGCACTGTCGCCTCGACCGTGCGGCCGACGGCGGGCACCGTCACAGAGCCGAGCGCCCGCCCGTTCGCGGTCAACGCGATGGCGAGCGTCTCGCCGTCACGGGCTGGCCGGTTGAGCCGGACGCGCGCATCCACCGTGCCGGACACCAGATCGGGGGTCCAGTGGATGCGCTCGATCGCCACCTCCGGCACCGCCTCGACCCACACGGGCTGCCAGATGCCGGTGGTGCGGTGGTACCAGATCGAGTGCGGCTCGCGGTGCCAGTCCTGTTTGCCTCGCGGCTGCGAGAGGTCGGCCGGGTCGTCTTCTGCCCGAACCACCACCGAGACCTCTGACGCAGCACCGGATGCGCTGCCCGCGGCGATCAGGTCCGTCACGTCGAAGGAGAACGGCGACCCGCCGCCCTCGTGTTCGCCGGCGTACCGGCCGCCGACCCACACGCGGGCGCGGTAGTCCACGGCCCCGAAGTGGAGGATCACGCGCGGGGCGTCTCCTCCGGCGCCGATCGTCTCGAGCTCGGCTGCGCCGATGCTGCGGCGATACCAGACCACCGGGTGGAATCCGGTGTCCCCAATGCCCGACGCCGGCGACTCCGGCGGGAACGGCACCACGACCTCGCGGTCGAACCGCGCCGCCTCGTCGTCCGCATACCAGCCCTGCGCCTCGCCCGCGTCGGCGTCGTCGTACGCGAACGCCCAGGTGCCACCCAGATCGCACCACTGCTCGCGCACCAACTGGGGGCGCGGGTATGTTCCGTCGAGCGTGCTTGCAGCGGGGAAAGTCATGCTCACTATCGTGCACTAGAAATGCAGCGCTGTAAAACAGCAATTCCGATCGCGTCGCTCGCGTCGGTCAAGCCGCTCAGAGGGCGGGGGCGCTCTCGCGCGCGACAAGCCGATAGCCGACCAACTCATGCCTGCCCATCGAGGCCAGCCCGTCGATCCGTTCGCAGAGCATGGTGATCGCCCGCGTCGCCAGCGCGGTGAGATCCGGCGCGATGGTCGTGATGCTGGGGAACGTGACCGACGTCATCAGCGTGTTGTCCCAGCCGGAGATCGCCACGTCGGCCGGCACACGCAGGCCGCGTTCCTGCAGCGCGCGCAGGGCGCCGATGGCGGCGAGGTCGTCGCGGCACATGATCGCGTCGAACTGCAGGCCGGCATCCAGTGCCGCACCGATCGCCGCGGCGCCGTCCACCGGCGAGATCGCCGTGCTCGCGATGAGCAGCCCGGGGTCGGGGGTGACGCCGGCAGCCTCGAGCGCCGCCTGATACCCGGCGATGCGCAGTTCCGACGTGCGCGAGAGGCGTTCCGGCTCGTGACCGGCGAAGGCGATGCGACGGCGCCCGAGGCCGAGCAGGTGCGTCGTGGCCTCGCGGGCGGCCGCCACGTTGTCGATCATCACACGGTCGATGCTGAGCGGTGCCGCGCCCTCGCCGAGGATGACCATCGGCAGCGAGCTCCTGGTCTGCGCCAGCTCGGCCGAGCTCATCACGCTCGGCTGGAAGATGATGCCGTCGACCATCCCAGCCTCGATGCCGGAGACCGCGGCGCGCTCCCCCTCGATCGTGGAGTCGGTCTGCTCAAGCAGCACGCGGTAACCCTGCTCCTCCGCCACGTCGGAGACGCGGCGGGCCAGCTCGGCGAAGTACGGCAGAGTGACGTCGGCGAACGCCAGCGCGATCAGCCCGGTGCGCCCAGTGGCGAGCCTGCGGCCGAGCAGATTGGGTCGGTAGCCGAGCTCGTCGATCGCCTTCTGCACGCGTTCGCGCATCCGGTCGCTGACGTGGGGGTAGTCGTGGACGACGTTCGAGACGGTCTTCATCGACACCCCGGCCAGTTCCGCCACGTCCTGCAAGCGCGCACCGGCCACGGCGCCTCCTCTCGTCATGAGAACTCTACTTTGCGGGTCGACTACCCGGAATCAGCTATTGTCCACCGCTTGACAGCAAATTTCTAGCGCTGTAATTTCGGAGGAGCGCGGTTCGCCCGCGCACTCGTGCCTGTCACTCAAGGGAGAGAAATCACATGAAGAAGCGATCTGCCGTGCGGATCCTGGCCGCAGCGGTGACCGTCGGCCTCGGGCTCGCACTCACCGCGTGCGGCGGCTCCAGCGGTTCCGGGGGCGAGGTGGCGTCCGGCGACTACTCCGGCCCGAATGTCAGCATCACGTTCTGGAACGGCTGGACAGGCGGGGCAGCACCCGTCCTCGTCCCCAAGCTCGTCGACAAGTTCAACTCCGAGCACAAGAACATCGTCGTGAAGAACGTCCCGATGGAATGGGCCGACCTCGCCAAGAAGATGCCGCTCGCGGTCAAGGCCGGAAAGGGCCCGGACGTCGCAGTCGCGCACGGCGACGACGTCGCCACCTATGCCGCTCAGGGGCTGCTGCTCAAGAGCGACTCGATCGTGAAGTCCCTCGGGTACAGCGCCAGCGACTTCCCCGAAGGCCTCATGAAGGCGGGCGAATACAAGGGAGCGCAGTACGGCATCCCGTGGAGCGTCACCCCGCTCGGTCTCTACGTGAACAAGGCGGTGCTCAAGCAGGCGGGCGTCGACCCGGCGACCATCCCGGCCGACAAGGCCTCATACATGGATGCGCTGGCCAAGCTCAAGACGGCCGGCGTGCAGGGCGAGTGGGTCGACGGCTACGTCTTCACCGGAACGTTCGAGTTCCAGTCGCTGCTCTGGCAATACGGCGGGGACCTCTTCAACAGCGACGTCACGAAGGCCACCTTCAACTCCGACGCCGGTGTTCAGGCGTTGACCCACATGGTCGACCTCATCAAACAGGGTTACAGCCCGGCGAACGTCGCCCAGGACGGCAACATCAACGCCCTGATCGCCGGCAAGACCGCCTTCAACTGGAACGGCGTCTGGCAGACCACGAACACGGCGTTCGACAAGCTCGACTGGACCGCTGTCGCCGTGCCCCAGATCGGCACAGAGAAGGCCGTGTGGTCGTCCTCCACCCACTGGATGTTCCTCAACAACAAGGGCCAGGACAAGAACAAGACGGCTGCGGCCGCCACGTTCGTCAAGTGGATGAACGACAATTCGGCAAGCTGGCCGGACACCGGTGAACTGCCGGCGAGCAACAGCGTCCGCAACTCCCCTGCGCTCGTCCAGAAGTACCCGAACCTCAAGCCGTTCCTCGATGAGCTCCCGTACGCGCACTACGAGACCTCCGCTCCCGGCATCACCTCCGTCACCGCGACGGTCACCACGGCGGTGAACGAGGCCGTCACCGGCAAGAAGTCGCCGAAGCAGGCTCTCGACGACGCCGTCGACAAGGCCAACACCCTGCTGAAACAGAACAAGCAGACCTATGGCGAATGAACTCGCAGTAGAGGCGGCATCGCGGCGTAACGCCGTGGTGCCGCCTCGGCGCGCCCGGCGCAGCTCTAACCTTGCTGCTCCGCGCCGTACGAAGACGGCCTACCTGTTCCTCGCGCCGTTCCTCGTCCTCTTCCTCGTCTTCGTGGCCGGCCCGGCCATCTTCGGGCTCTGGATCAGCCTGACCAACTGGAGCCCGTTCCGCGACAGCCAGCAGTTCATCGGGCTCAAGAACTACATCGACCTGTTCACCCCGGACTCGGCGACCTCGGGCGACTTCTGGCAGTCGATGGGCGCCACCGGCATCTTCACCGTCGCCAGCGTCCCGTTCCTGCTGGTCATCCCGCTGCTGATCGCTCAGCTCCTCAACCGCAAGATCCGTGGCGGCACCGTCTTCCGCGCCGTGTTCTTCGCGCCGTACGTGCTCGGCGTCGCGGTGATCGGCGTCATCTGGAAGTACCTGCTCGACACGCAGTCCGGCATCGTCAACCACGTGCTCGGGATGCTCGGCCTCCCCTCCGACATCCCCTGGACCGTCAACGTGCCGTGGGTCTGGGTCTCCCTCGTCGGCGTGACCGTGTGGTGGACGCTCGGTTTCAACACCGTCATCATCCTGGCCGGGCTCAAAGGCATCAACAACGACCTCTATGAAGCGGCGGCCCTCGATGGAGCCGGTCCCTTCCGGAAGTTCTTCAGCGTCACGCTCCCCGGTCTGCGGCAGGTCATGACCTTCGTCGTCACCGTGACGATCCTCGCCTCGGCCAACATGTTCGGGCAGTCGTACATCCTCACCAAGGGCGGCCCGGGCAACCAGACCCGGACGGCGATCATGTACATCTCCGACCAGGGCCTCTCGCAGAACAACATGGCCGCAGCATCCGCGATGAGCTACGTGCTCTTCGTGTTCCTCGCGATCATCAGCATCGTCAACTTCCGCCTGCAGCGGGAGCGGACGGAAAGGGCGCCACGATGACCGCCGTCACCTCGCAGAAACCGACCACCGACGGGGAGGAGCGCCGGCTCGCCCGTCCCCCGCGACGGACGTCGCCTCGCCGCACCGCCGGGCAGGTCGTCCTCTACGTCGTGCTCTCGCTGGTCACGCTTCTGATCGTCCTCCCGCTGGTGTGGATCGTGCTCACCTCGTTCAAGACGGACAGCGACGCCATCCAGAACCCGTTCTCGGTGTTCCCGACGCCGTGGTCGATCGACGCGTACGTCACGCTGTCGAGCGGTCAGCAGCCGATCTTCCGCTGGTTCCTCAACAGCCTGCTCGCGGCGACCCTGCAAACGGCGATCATTCTGGTCACGGCCTCGGCTGCGGCGTACGCGCTGGCGCGCCTCGAGTTCTGGGGCAAGAAGATCGTCTTCGGTGCGATCATCGCCACACTGCTCGTTCCTCCGGTGATCTTCCTCATCCCGAACTATCTGATCGTGCAGAACCTCGGCTGGCTCGACACCATCTGGGCCATCTCGATCCCCGGCGCCGCGAGCGCGTTCGGCGTGTTCTTCCTCCGGCAGTTCTTCATCGGCCTGCCCGTGGAGATCGAAGAGGCCGCGCGCATCGACGGAGCCGGCGACTTCCGCATCTTCCTGCAGATCGTCGTCCCGCTCGCCCGCCCGGCGCTCGCCACTCTCGCCGTGCTGAGCTTCCTCGCGAACTGGAACGACTTCCTCTGGCCGGTGTACGTGCTGCTCAGCCCGGAGAACCTCACCCTGCAGCCAGGACTCGCTCAGTTGCAGGGAGCGTACTCGACGCACTTCGCCATCGTGATGGCCGGCGCGGTGTTCGCATCGATCCCGGTGCTGATCCTGTTCTCCATCGCACAGCGCCACATCGTCGACAGCGTCGCCAGCTCGGGAGTGAAGGGATGAGGACGGTCGCCGTCGTCGCGGCGGCGACCGTCGTTCTGGCAGGGCTGACCGGGTGCGCGGCCGGCACGGACGCGCCACGGACGACGGCCCCCGGCTCCTCGAGCGCCGGCCCCCGCTTCGCCATCGACCAGGACTTCGCCGACCCAGACGTGCTCGTGCACGACGGCACGGCGTACGCCTTCGCCACGAACACCCCCGGATTCCTGGTGCGCTCCGCGACCTCCACGAACATGACCGATTGGAAGGTCTCGCAGACCGATGCGCTCACGGCACTCCCCGGCTGGGCTCAGCCAGGACGCACCTGGGCTCCCGAGGTCGCCGAGGTGTCTCCCGGCGCGTTCGTGATGTATCTGACCGCCCAGGATGCCGCATCCGGTCGCCAGTGCATCGGCACGGCCACCTCGGCAACGCCAGGAGGCCCGTTCGCCCCGGCCTCCGACACCTCCCTGGTGTGCCCAGTGAATGCAGGTGGCGCGATCGACGCCGCGACGTTCCGCGACGACGACGGCAGGCTCCACCTGCTCTGGAAGACAGACGGGAACTGCTGCAATCTCGACACCTGGATCGAGACGGCTCCGCTGTCGAAGGACGGCCTCAGCCTCACCGGTCCTCCCGTGAAGCTGCTGAAGCAGGACAGGCCGTGGGAGGGTGCGCTGGTCGAGGCGCCGGATCTGGTGAAGCGGGCGGGGTCTACGTGCTGTTCTTCTCCGCCAACGACTACGGAGGGGACGACTATGCGATCGGCACGGCCACCTCGCCGTCGCTCGCACAGCCGTTCACGTCGCAGGAGAAGCCGTTCCTCACCTCGGCATCGTCCGGCGGCACGCTCCACGGCCCTGGAGGCCAGAACGTCGTCACCTTCCACGGTCAGGACTGGCTGGTCCTCCACAGCTGGGACGACTCGTACGCCTACCGCGGAATGATCGTGCGGAAGCTCACCTGGGACGGAGCGACCCCGCGGCTCGGCTGACGCCGCTGCCCCGCGACTCTCGACCGCCGGTCAGCTCCCCGTGCTCGGCGTTCCCGGTCCCCACGTGACCGACTGGAACACCGCTCCCGTATCCCCGAAGGATGAGACGGAACCCGCGATCTTCGCCCCGATCGGCGCCGACGACGTGATCGTGCCCGATTCGCCCGTCGCCGGGACCGACACGTCGGCGCGGAAGGTCACGGAACCCAGTGTCGACGTCTTCACCGGCCAGCAGCCCCCGGCGCTCACAGCGGCCTGGTCGGGCAGGTGGCAGCCGAAGTCCCAGGGGCCGACCGTGAGGTCCGGACGGGTCTCGACCGTCCAGGCGGCGTTGGTCCACACCTCGCCAGGGTCGGCTCCGCTGGTGAGGCCGAACGAGCATCCGGGCGGCTGGGCCTCCGGGGAGGCGGCGCACTGGTCGAGCCAGGCCTGGGCCGACGCACGGGCGGAGTCGAGACCTTTCGGGGTCAGTACGGCCGCATCCTGCAGTTGCACGTCGTCGGCGAACCCGGCGACCGAGGCCTTCGCTCCCGCGATCGTGAACCAGTCGTTGCCGCTGTCGGCGGTCAGCGGGTATGTGCCGGGGAAGGCGTTGAGGTGGAGAACGGCGCCCTTCCAGCCGAGCGGGACTCCCGCGATGGTCGCATCCACCCTGCCGGGCGCGCCGATCGTCAGCGTGATCGTCCCGAGTGTCACGGGCGCCAGCTTCCAGCCCACCACGCCGACCAGCGACGCCGGAGTCCATGCGGCGCGGCCGACCGTGAAGTCGCGCTTGCTGGTCGTGCCGCCACCGGTGATCTCCGCCGTGACCGTGGCGTCCGTCCCCTGCGTCCGCACGCCCAGGATGCGGTACGCCGTCACCCTGTCCTTCGCGCCTCGGTAGGCGGCGTTGGTGAGCAGCACGTCCTCCGCGCGGTGCTTGCGCCCTTCGAGCTTCGTCGCCGCTTCGACGTCACCGCGCTTGACGTCGCCGAGGTAGGCCGACACCAACGCCTCCGGAGTGGAGGCTGCTCTCGCGTTGATCACGAGCACGAGGGCGGTGATCCCCACCCCGAGCGCCAGGGCCGTTCCGACGGCCACCACCACGATCCACAGCGATCTACGCGCCTTCGCCACCGAAATCTCTCCCCCTGGCCGAGCATTCCGGCCGATCATCCCCGCCCGGGAATCATACCGGCGGATGACCCGGCCGCGACCCACGGTTGATGCCGCGCGCCGCGCTCCCCGGTTGACTGGAGTGGTCGGCCGATAAAGGGGGAACACCATGACGACGCTGAACCATCGACTCCCGTACACGGGTGCGGTTCCGCAGGTCAGGCGAGCTCGGGGGATGCTCGCCTCCATCGCTGAGAACGCCTATCTCCGGTTGTTCTCTGCGCTCGTCGTCATCGCGGCCGGCGCGGTGGCGCTCGCCTTCGGGATCACCGTTCTGCTCGACATCGTCGTGCCGGTGTTCTTCGGGGGCGAGCTCCGCCTGCTGGGGTCGCTGTTCCCGCAGGTGGGCTGAGTCTGGCGCATCCACGCCCGACTGCTTAGAGTCGGGTGCGGGAGGTACCACCGATGCCACGTCTCCTCTATTCAGCCATCGCCTCGCTCGACGGATACACCGCTGACACCAGCGGCGGGTTCGACTGGGCCGCACCCGATGAGGAGGTGCACGCGTTCGTCAACGACCAGGAACGCGACACCTCCACCTACCTCTACGGCCGGCGGATGTACGAGACCATGCGGGTCTGGCAGACGTTCGGCGACGACCCTGCTGAGTCCCCTGTCGTCGCCGACTTCGCGTCGATCTGGCGGAAGGCCGACAAGGTCGTCTTCTCGTCGACGCTCCCCGAGGCGACGACCCCGCGCACGAGCATCCAGCGCACCTTCGATCCGGATGCGGTCGGAGCGCTCGTCGCAGCGGCCCCCGGCGACGTGGGCATCGGCGGCCCGACCATCGCGGCGGAGGCGCTGCGCGCCGGTCTCGTCGACGAGGTGCGTCTCGTCCTCGTGCCCGTCGCGGTCGGCGGAGGGACACCTGCGCTGCCACTCGGGCTGGTGCTCGGACTGGAGCTGCTGGACCAGCGCCGGTTCGCCAACGGCGCCGTCTTCCTGCGCTACCGGGTCAGCCGGCCAGCGTGAGGGTGACGCTCGGCCGTCGCAGGGCCTCGGCGAGCACCCCCAGCGTGACGCCGTGCTGCGCGAGGATCGCCATCGGGTAGAAGAACGGATCGAACCCGAGCGGAGACGTCGGGAGGACGAGGCTCTCAGCCTCGAACGGCAACGGATCGCCACTGGTCCTCGTGACCAGATCGCCGTCGTCTCCGAGTTCCACGGAGACCGTGCGCGTCGGCGCTCCCCCTTCGAGATGCGACCAGCTCATCGCCGGAAGGCGTATGTCGATCATCGCCTGGAACACTCCGATGCCGTCACTCAGGATGACGGCTGCCGCACCGACCGTCTCGCTGGCGCCGAGCAGCATGACCCAGCCGTTGACGGGGGCGGTGAGGACGAGCAGTCCGGGTCCGTCTCCGAGGCCGGGGTTCTCGGCCAGGCGAAACCGGTCGTCGACGATGCGCGCATCCAGTGCTGTGGCGAGCGCCTCGGGCGTGGTCGCCGGCAGAAAAGCCCAGCTTCCGCTCCCGAACGTCTCGAACAGAGCCTCGCTCAGAACCGGGATGTCGTCGGGCACAGCACGAGTCTAAGCGTCGGCGAACGGGGTGGGCGCGCGGTCAGACGGTCTCGTCAAAGTTACTGAATTCGCCCCTTCACACCTGCACGCTCACCTCGTACACCTGATCCGTCGGGTGTCCCGCCCGCTCGTGGATGCGCATCAGCGCCTCCTTCGACGGCCCGGTGGAGAGGCAGAACACCTTGCCGCTGACCGGGTCGAGCCAGGCGCGTTCGATGTGCACGCCCTCTTCCGCTTCGATCGCCGCGTCGGCGTCGTGCGCTTCGGCCAGCTGGTCCCGTGTGACGCCGACGAACCCGTCGTGAACGTCGATGAATGTGGCCATGATCCGCTCCCTCGTTCGTGCGCATCCGGTGTGGTTGCGCTGTTGCTCTGAGTCTCGTCGCCCTCCTCAGCGATGGCATCGGTCATTCTGCCGATCCCGGTCCGCAGCGGCGCGTTCGGGGATACACTGCCGCCATGCACGCTGGGTCCCGGACGCCGGGTGGCGCGGCCAGGGTCTGTCCGCTGTTCGTCGGGCGTGAGGACGCGATGGCACTTGCGCTGCGCCGCCGCGACGAAGCTGCAGGCGGGCACGGCGGGCTGCTGTTGTTCGGTGGAGAGGCCGGGATCGGCAAGTCGCGGCTGCTCGACGAGGTGGCCGAAGCTGCTGGGGGCAGGATCGTGCACGCCGAGGTGTTCGCCGACGACAGGGACACTCCTGGGCTGCTTCTGCTGGGGATCGCGACCGGTCTTCGCCGGGCCGGCGACACCGGGTCGGCCGACCGGGTGCGCGAACTCGTTCTTGCCGCGGGAGTCGGCGACGGCTCGGCCGGGCACCGCCGTCTCCTGGTCGCCGAACTCGCGGATGCTCTCTCCGGGGCGCTCGGGACACCGTTGCTGCTGCGGCTGGAAGACCTGCACTGGGCCGACCAGCTCAGCCTCGACGTCCTGCACAGGATCGCGCCGGCGCTGCGCGAGCTGCCGTCGATGATCGTCGGCACGTATCGCTCGGAGGAGCCGGTCGCGCACCGCGGGTTCACTACCTGGCGACTCGAGCTGCTCGCGCACCGGCAGGCGGAGGAGGTGCTGCTCTCCCGGCTGGACATCGACGGAACCCGCCGGATGCTCGCCTCGATCACCGGCGCCGAACCGTCGGCCGACGAGGCGGAGCGGCTGCACGAGGCAGCGGACGGCATTCCGTTGCACATCGAGGAGCTGGTCGCGGTCGGTGTGGGAACCGTGCCGGAGACGGTCGGTGACGCGGTGCTCTCCCGCATCGACACGCTCAGCGAGGCGGCACGGGACGCGGTCGCGGCGGCGGCTGTGCTCGGCCGGAAGTTCGACCGCGCGGCGCTGCTGACGGTCCTCGGCGACGAGCGCGACATCTCCGTGCCGCTGGAGACTGCCATCGACGAACTCCTGACACACCACTTCATCGTCACCACGGCCGACCAGAACCCTGCCGGGCCGAACGCAGCGGGCGCCCCCACGTTCGATTTCCGGCACGCCCTGATCCGCGACGCCGTCTACGGCTCCCTGCACGCCTCCCGTCGCCGGTCGCTGCACGCACGTGTGGTCGCCGGAATGCCCGGTCTGTCGGACGCAGTGCTGTCCGTCCACTGCGAGCGCGCCGGCCTCGCCGACGAAGCGTACCTTCGTGCCCGACGGGCGGCCGACCGCGCCTCCGCCCTCTCCGCACACCGGGAGGCCGTCGGCCTCTACCGTCGCGCCGAGCGCACGGTGCCGTCCGGCACGCCCACCCTCGATCGCGCCGAGCTGCACAGGCGGCTGGGCGCCGAGCTCGCGGCCGCCGACGCGAACGAGGACGCCGAGCGGGAGTACCGGAGGGCGATCGAGCTCCTCCAGGACGCGGGGAATCCGCTCGCGGCCGCCGCTCTTGTCGCGCCGCTGGTCGCCGCCCGCCACCTGCTCGGAGTCGGATACGACGACAGGGCAGCCGCGTTGACCGATGCACTCCACCAGGTGGATGCGTCAGCCGCGCCGCCCGCAGAGGTCGACCGGGTGCGCGGCCGGCTCCTGGCCGCCCTCGCCGCCGCGGCCATGCTGGACCGCCGCCTCGACGCCTCCCTCCGGTTCGCCACCGAAGCGCGCGCCCTGCTCGCGGACGACGTCGAGGAGCGCATCGCCGTCGATGTGACCCGCGGCTCGGTGATGGTGTTCGCCGGCGACGGGGAACCAGGCTGGGAGCTGCTGGAGTCCGCAGCGGAGGAGGCGGCGGCCGGCGGATGGGAGGCGGCAGCGGCGCGCGCATACCGGATGCTCGGCTCGTCGGCTTCCGTGCTGCTCCAGTACCATCGTGGCCGCGACTGGCTCCGGGACGGCATCGCGTACGCGACCAGGATCGAACGCTGGAACGACGTGCACTATCTCGAAGCGCATCTCGCCCATGTCGAGTGGGCGACCGGCAAGTTGGCAGCGGCGCACGACCGCGCCACCCGTGCGCGCGCGGACGGACGGGGCGGCATCACGACCGAGGTGACCGCGCTGCACGTGCTCGGTTACGTCGCCCTGGCCCGCGACGAGCCGGCTCAGGCCCGCGAACTCCTGTCGGCGGCTGCCGCGATCGGCGAGCGGATGCGCGAACTTCAACGCCTCTCCCCGCCCTCTGGGGCCTCGCCGAGATCGCGGTGCGGACAGGGGACTCCGAGTCGGCCGTGGCGCTCTGCGGCCGGGCGCTGGACGAGTCGCGCCGCATCGGGGACGCCGCCTACCTGTTCCCGTTCGTCGTCACAGGGATGCGCGCGCACCTCGCCGCCGGCGACGTGACCTCCGCGCGGCGGTGGCTCGACGAGACACGTGCACTGGTGAACGCTAGACGCATCCCCGGCACGGAGCACGCCGTCGCGCACGCCGAGGGTCTGCTCGCCATCGCCAAACGGCACCCGACCGTCGCCAAGGAGCGTCTGAACGAGGCGACCGCTGGATGGTCGGGGCTCGGTCGCTGGTGGGAGGGAACGTCCGCGCTGCTCGACACCGCCGAGTGCGCGCGACGCACCCGCACCCCCACCGAAGCCGCTGCACTCGGAGCGCGGGCAAAGGAGCTGGCCGTGGCATCGGGAGGTACCGCGCTCGTCGCGGACGCCGACGAGCTCTCCGCGCGCCTCGCGGCCGGTGTCGAACCGACCGTGCTGAGCGCACGCGAACACGAGGTCGCCCGCCTCGTCGCGACGGGGGCGACGAACCGCGCGATCGGCGAAACGCTCCACATCGCGCCGAAGACCGTCGCGACCCACATCGAGCACATCCTGCTCAAACTCGGGGCCTCCCGCCGTGCGGAGATCGCCGCCTGGGTCGTCGGCGACGCCCACGGACGGGTGCACCCGTGACCGCCGTAGCGGGCGTTCCGCACGCGGCGCGCCGACGGGTCCTGTCGTGGTTCGCCAAGCACGATCCCGGCTACGCCGCGTTGCGCCGCGCCACCCGCACCGCGATCGTCATGCCTCTCCTGTTCGCGTTCGGAAGCGTGGTGGTCCGCGACGCACAGGTGGCGACGTTCGCGGCGTTCGGGTCGTTCGCCATGCTGATGCTGGTCGACTTCGCCGGCCCGATACGGGAACGGCTTCAGGCCCAGCTCTGGCTGGCGGTCACCGGCGCCGTGCTCGTCTGTCTCGGAACGCTGACCTCGTCGCCGGTCTGGCTGGCCGTCGCCGCGATGGCGGCGGTCGCCTTCGCCGTGCTGTTCGCCGGGACGGTGAGCTCGGTGCTGGCATCGGCGAGCACATCCCTGCTGTTGGCGTTCATCCTGCCGGTGACGCTGCCTGGCACGGTCGAGTCCATCCTGCCGCGCCTGCTCGGCTGGGGGCTCGCCGCTGTGGTGGGTTTCGCGGCGATCGCGGTGCTGTGGCCGGCTCCGGTGCGCGAACCGCTGCGAGCGCCTGCCGCCTCAGCCGCCCGCGCTCTCGCCGCCCGGCTCCGCGCCGACGTCGCCTACCTCCACGGCAACGGCGACCCGGAACTGAAGAAAGAGAGGAACACGGCCGTCTCCGGCGCGGACACCGCCGTCGCCGCACTGCACACCGTCTTCCTCTCTTCCCCGTACCGCCCGACTGGGCTCAGCACCTCCGCACGCACCATCGTCCGGCTGGTCGACGAGCTCACCTGGCTGAACGTGCAGATCTCCCAGTCCGTGCTCACGCCTCCGCTCGGCTCGACCCCGCCGTCGCCGGTGCGGGAGGCAGCCCTGCAGGCCAAGCTCGCCGCAGCCGCCGCACTGGATGCGGGTGCCGACCTCCTCGCACAGACCGGCGGCGATCCCGAACCCCTGGAGGCGGCACTCCGCCGTCTGTCGGAGGCTCGGACGTCCGTCTACTCGGCGGCGATGGCTGTTCCCGCCTTCCCAGGGAGTGGCGACTCGGCCGAAACGTCCGCGCAGTCCGGCGCGGCGCCGGGAGCCGCCGGCGGCCTCGTCTCCGCGCTCGACCCCGGCTTCCGCGCGCAGGAGCTCAGTCACGCCGTCGAGCAGGCGGCGCGCAACATCGCCCTCACGGCCAGGGCGGAGCGCCGCACCTGGTGGCAGCGGCTTCTCGGCAGGCAGCCAGGGGATGTGCCGAGCCCGCTCGCGGCAGCCGAGGAGAGGGCGACCGGCTACTTCACCTGGCATTCCGTGTGGCTGAGGAACAGCATCAGGGGCGCCGCCGCCCTCGGGATCGCGGTGCTGCTGGCGGACATTACTGGTGTCCAGCACTCGTTCTGGGTCGTGCTCGGCACGCTCTCCGTCCTGCGCTCGAACGCGCTGAGCACCGGTCAGACCGCTCTGCGCGGGGTGCTCGGTACGTCGCTCGGCGTGATCGTCGGAGCGGTGCTGCTGCTCGCGATCGGCACCAACACGGTGGCGTTGTGGGTGCTCCTGCCGTTCGCGATCCTGCTGGCGGGCATCGCCCCGGCCGCGATCGGCTTCGCGGCAGGGCAGGCGGCCTTCACGATCACGCTCGTGCTGCTCTTCAACATCATCGCGCCGACCGGGTGGACGGTCGGGCTGCTCCGCATCGAGGACATCGCGCTCGGCTGCGGGGTCAGCCTCGTGGTCGGCCTGCTGTTCTGGCCGCGGGGAGCGTCCGCCGCGCTGCGCCAGGCGCTGGCCGAAGCATACGGTGACGGGCTCCGCTACCTCGAAGCGGCCGTTGCATACGGGTTGGCGCGCTGTGACACCGCCGCCGGCGACACCCACCGTCCGGCCGCGCACGCCACGCGCGCAGCCGCATCCTCGCGCAGGCTCGACGACACGTTCCGCACCTACCTGGCCGAACGCGGAAGCAAGAGCCGCCCCCTCTCGCAGGTGACGGCCCTAGTCACCGGGGTGGCAGGCGTGCGCCTGGCCGGCGACTCGATCGTCGACATCTGGAGGGAGCAGCACCAGGTGCTCGGCGACCTCGACGGAGCCAAAGACACCCTGGCGCTGCAGGCAGCCCGGCTGAACCGCTGGTACGGCGACCTCGGCCGCGACCTCCTCAGCCGAGCAGCGCCCCCCGCGCCGCTCCCGCCCGACCCGGAACTGGATGCGCGCCTCGCCGCCGCCGTCTCCCGCGACGAGAACGACGCATCCATCGGGGCGCCGACCGTCGTCCGCATCATCTGGACCGCCGACTACCTGGATGTGGTGCGCCGGCTGCAGGCGCTCATCGTGGTCCAGGATGACGCGAGCGCAGCCGCGCAGCTCATGACCGACCATCCGGCCTAGTACGACGCGTCGTTCTCGCTCGTGAACCCTTCCAGTTCTTCAAATTGACGCGCCAACCCAGACAACTTCTTAGTTGACGTTCTGCGTTGCTAACAACAAGTATTAAATTTCTCATTGTTTTATCAGTATGCTCGGACCTATGCACCACATTGAGTCCTTGCCCACAGCGATGGGCGTGCCTGGAATTCACGCCCCTCGGCGGATGGTCGTCGCCACCCCATCGGGACAGGCCGCGCGCAGTCGGTGGGACGGACGATGACGACCACACCGCCGTCTCAGGGGCCTTCGCGGGCGAGGACGATGGCGCTCTGGCTGGCCATCGGAACTCTCGTCGCCGCCGCGTTGCTCGGTGGGTACTTCATCATCGTCGGTGATCAGGCCGCAGCCGCCGGGCGCGCCTGGCTGACGCTGATTCTCATGGCCGCGTTCGCGGGCGCTGTCGTGCTCGATGCGACATACTCCGACGGACCGAACCGGTGGTACCTCCCCGCGTCGGTCATCGCGAACGTTCTAATCGTCTTGGTCGGGCTCTTCAAGATCTGGAACGGCTGGCTTCAGCCGGCGAACACCGCAGATGCTGTCGTGTGGTCCGAACAGTGGCTCCGACTCATCGGCGTCATCCTTCTCGTGCGCTCGGTTCTGCTGGCCACGCAGCTTTACGGTCTTCACTTCGTCACCAGGGCGCGCTCCCCCATCACCAGGGTCTCGGCGAGCGTCTCTCTCGTCTTCGGCTGGCTGTGCGCACTCTTCCTCGCCATTCCGGCGTCCTTTCCGCAGCCGCAGTGGCCGGACTGGTGGTGGCGGTCCTCCGGGGCCATGGCGCTGGTCGCCGTGGTTCTCGCTGTCATCCCACTCATCGTCCGAGCGTTCGAGCCGCGAAAGCCACGCGTGCCGCTGGTGCCCTCTGGATATGCGCCGCCGCACCCTGAACAGCAATTCCCTCAGCCCGGTCAACCGCCTTTCCCCTACGTGTCGAAGTACGCACAGCCTCCCGCACCACCGACGGACCTTCTCCCGCCGAACTGACCGACAGACCCGCGCCGCCTCAGCTCCCTGGCGCGGCCATCCATCTCCGCGACGGCGTTCAGGAGAAGTCTGACGGCGGTTCCGGTTTCTTGTAGTGCCCACGTCCATGCGCCTTATCCCGCACGGCGATGACCAGTGTGATCCCTCCGAGCAGGAGCCAGAGCGCCCCGAACACCCACCGCCACCCGTCGCTCGGGCCGTCGTTGAGCGCGAGCAGGATCCACCCCAGCCCGACGCCGAGATAGGCGACGCCGACCCAGATGCGTGGGGCGCCGACGAATCGGCGACCGAGGGTCGGCGTGGTTCGATTGGCACCCATCCCCGGACGATACCCCCAAGGTCATTTCCCCGGCCGCCGCCTCGTCGGGTGGCGCGCACAACAGAGAAGGCCCCCGGTCACCCGGGGGCCTTCTCTTCGTTCGCTCGGGCTGAGACCTCCGGACATTCCTGTCTGGAGCTGCAACCAACCCGTTCGTGCGCGAGGGGGGACTTGAACCCCCACGCCCTTTCGAGCACTGGCACCTGAAGCCAGCGCGTCTGCCAATTCCGCCACTCGCGCGAACTAGGAGAGACTAACACGACCTGTGCACCCAATTCGAATCAGCGACCCTTCGGTGCCTTCCCACCCGTTCCGACTAACATGCTCATAGTCGGCGAGCCGGGAGCGGGAGACCTGTGGGCATACTGGACAACTTCGAGAGAGGTCTCGAACGTGCTGTCAATGGCGCATTCGCGAAGACCTTTCGGTCGGGGCTGCAACCGGTCGAGCTCACAAGCGCCTTGAGGCGGGAGCTGGACACCAAGGCGGCCGTGGTCACACGGGACCGCATCCTGGCGCCCAACCGGTTCGCTTTGCGCATGTCGCCTGCCGACTACAAGCGGATGCGCGGAATGGGCGCGGCGCTCACCGACGAGCTCGTCTCGTTCGTGCAGAAGCATGCCACCGCCCAGCACTATCAGTTCGCCGGCGGCATCTCCATCGACCTCGTCGAGGACTCCTCGATCACCGAGGGGATGCTGCAGGTGGAGTCGGAGAACGTCAAGGGCGCCGTCGCGTGGACGCCCGTGCTAGACATCGGCGGCAAGCGGTATCCGATCACTCATTCCACCACGGTGATCGGCCGGGGCAGCGACGCCGACATCACGGTCGATGACACCGGGATCTCGCGCAAGCACGTGCAGATCATCTGGGACGGCCAGCGCGCACAAGTGCAGGATCTCGGCTCCACGAACGGCTCGCAGCTCAACGGTCAGCCGGTGCGGAAGGCGATTCTGGAGCCGGAATCCGTCATCACCATCGGTCGCACCCGTATTGTGTTCCGAGTGCTGCCGCAAGCGGCGCCAGCCCCGTCCGCCGGTCAGGGTTACGCAGACGATGTCACGCGCCGCAACGACATCGGCAATTTCTGGAGCGAATCGTGAACCCCAGTGAGCTGACGCTCCTCGTGCTCCGTTTCGGGTTCCTCCTTCTTCTGTGGCTGTTCGTGTTCGGCATCGTCTACGCGCTGCGCACCGACCTGTTCGGACAGCGGGTCCGCAAACTTCCAGAACCTCAGGCCGCTGCCTCCCCGTTCGTCGCCGCTCCGGGCGCCCCGGCCCCCGCGGCAGGCAAGCCGCCGATGCAGACCGCACCGGTCTCCAACCTCCCGTCGGGCGCGAACACCGCCACCGGACGCCCGAAGGCCACGACGCAGTCCGCCGCGCGCCTCGTCATCACCTCCGGTCCCCGCCAGGGCACCGAGCTCCCCCTTCGGCCGCGATCCGATCACGATCGGCCGGTCCAGCGAATCCGGCTTGGTGATCCGCGACGACTACACCTCCACCCACCACGCGCGCCTGCTGCTGTGGAACGACGAGTGGATGATCCAAGACCTCGACTCGACCAACGGCACCTTCCTCGACGGTCGGCGTGTCACCGTCCCCACCCAGATCCCGCTCGACACCCCGATCAAGATCGGTACGACGACGTTCGAGCTGCGACGGTAGACGTGGCGCCGAACCGGGCAGCGGCCGTCTCACACGTCGGGAAGATCCGCGCCAACAACCAGGACTCCGGCTATGCCGGGCGCGACCTGTTCGTCGTCGCCGACGGGATGGGCGGCCACGCGGGCGGCGACGTCGCGTCCGCGATCGCCGTCAACCGCATCCGCGAGGCCGACCGCGAGTATGCGACGGCCGGCGAAGCGGAGTTCGCCCTGCAGTCCGCGCTGATCGCCGCCAACTCGCTGCTCGCAGAGACGGTGTTCGAGCATCCGGAGCTCACCGGCATGGGCACCACCGTGAGCGCCATCGTCCGGGTGGGTGACCAGATCGCTCTCGCCCACATCGGCGACTCGCGCATCTACCTGTTCCGCGACGGGGAGCTCAAGCAGGTCTCCATCGACCACACCTTCGTGCAGCGCCTCGTCGACAGCGGCCGCATCACCGAGGAGGAGGCGATGGTCCATCCTCGCCGCTCCGTGTTGATGCGCGTGCTCGGCGATGTGGACGCCTCGCCCGAGATCGACACGTGGACGCTCGACACGCAGCCGGGCGACCGCTGGCTGATCTGCTCGGACGGCCTGAGCGGCGTGGTCAAGTACGACGACATGCTCGCCGCGCTCTCCTCCCGGGATGCGCCGAGGCAGGTCGCTGAGAAGCTGGTGCGCCAGAGTCTCGACGCCGGTGCCCCGGACAACGTCACCGTGGTCATCCTCGACATCGCGGACACCGCCCGCGGCGAGACTATGAAAGATCCGGTGACGGTCGGATCGGCCGCCGCCCCGCTCTCGTTCGACACCGAGGCCAAACCGACCACGCGCACCACGCGCCTCCCGTCGCTACGTCTGCACCCCATGCGCCCGGCGACAGGCCCGACACACTTCGAGCCGCAGTCAGAGGACTACCTCGACGAGCTCATCGAGGAGGATCAGCGGCGCGTCCGCCGACGACGGATCACCTGGCTCGTCGGCGTCATCGTGCTCGTCCTGGCCATCGCCCTCGCAGCACTGTTCGGCTACCAGTGGACGCAGTCGAGGTATTTCGTGGGTGCCTCCCCGTCCGGCAACGTCGCCATCTTCCAGGGCGTGCAGCAGAACCTCGGGCCGATCTCCCTCTCGCACGTCTACGAGGAGTCCAGTGTGAGCGTCGACACCCTCCCCGAATACGACAAGCAACTCGTGGAGCAGACCATCAACGCCGACAGCCTGTCGTCGGCGCAAGCGATCGTGGATCAGTTGTCCGATGCCGTCAAACAGTAACGCTGCGACGCTCGACCAGACCGCGCCGGCCACCGGCAGGGTCAAACGACTGCGCCTCCCAGCCAAACTCCGCAACCTGGAACTGGCGCTGCTGATCGTCGCCTGCGCCATCAACGCCGCCGCGGTCGTGCTGGTGCAGCTCGGCGCGCTCGGTCATGTCGACCTCACACTGCTGTACCTCGGAGTCGGGCTGTCCGTCCTGGTGTTCGGGATGCACATCGCCCTCCGCTACGTCGCGCCGCAGGCCGACCCGTTCCTGCTGCCCATCGCGACCGTGCTCAACGGCATCGGGATCGCCGAGATCTACCGCATCGACATCCACTTCCAGGACACGGGCTGGGACAGCGCCGGAGTCCGCCAGATCGTGTGGAGCGCCATCGCGATCATCTGCGCCCTGGCAGTGATCATCGTCATCCGCAACCACCGCGTCCTGCAGCGGTACACCTACATCTTCGGGTTCGCTGCGCTGCTGCTTCTCCTCCTGCCGATGCTGCCCGGCATCGGCAAGGAGATCTACGGCGCCCGCGTCTGGATCGGCATCGGACCGTTCAGCTTCCAGCCCGGCGAGATCGCGAAGCTGTGCCTGGCGATCTTCTTCGCCGGCTACCTGGTGCAGCACCGCGACTCCCTGTCGATGGTCGGCAAGAAGTTCCTCGGGATGCGGTTCCCGCGCGCCCGAGATCTCGGCCCCATCCTGATCGTCTGGCTGATGTCGATGGCCGTCATCGTGTTCCAGCGCGACCTCGGCACCGGTCTCCTGATCTTCGGCCTGTTCCTCGTCATGCTCTATGTCGCGACCGCGCGCATCAGCTGGGTCATCCTCGGTCTGCTGCTGATCGTCGGCGGAGCCGTGGTCGCCAGCCAGGTGCTCGTCTACGTGCACGACCGTTTCGAGAACTGGCTCAACCCGTTCACGCAAAAGGTCTACGACGCGGACGGCGGCAGTTTCCAGCTCGTCCAGGGCCTGTTCGGCCTTGCGCACGGCGGACTGATCGGCACCGGTCTCGGCCAGGGCCAGCCGTGGGTCACGCCCGTTTCGCAGAGCGACTACATCATCGCCAGCATCGGTGAGGAACTCGGTCTGGCCGGGCTGTTCGCCATCTTCGCGCTCTACCTGCTGTTCGTCGCGCGCGGCCTGCGGATCGGCTTCGCCGGGCAGGACGATTTCGGCAAGCTGCTCGCGGTCGGCCTCTCGTTCACGGTCGCCCTGCAGTGCTTCATCGTGATCGGCGGTGTCACCAGGGTCATCCCTCTGACCGGACTGACCACGCCGTTCCTCGCCGCGGGCGGTTCGTCGCTCGTGGCCAACTGGATCATCGTCGCACTGCTGCTGCGATTGTCGGACACCGTCCGCAACCAACCCCGTCTGGTGGTGAGCTGAGTGAATCGCGAGATCAAGAGGATCAGCACGATCGTGCTGCTGATGTTCGTTGCGCTCCTGGTGTCGACCTCGATCCTCACCGTGTTCCAGGCGGATGCGCTGACCGCGGATGCCCGCAACAGCCGGGCCAGGAACGACAGCTACTCGCAGCAGCGGGGTGCGATCCTCGTCGCGGGTCAACCTGTCGCGCAGTCGGTGCCGTCGACGGACGTCTACAAGTTCCAGCGCGTCTACAGCAACGGGCCGCTCTACTCCTCCGTCACCGGCTTCTTCCCGGTGAACGGCGAGCCGACCGGTCTCGAAGGCGCGCTCGACGACAAGCTCAGCGGATCGTCGAACTCGCAGTTCTTCGACCGCGTCAACGCGATCCTCACCGGCAAGAACCCGCAGGGAGCCTCCGTCGAGACCACGATCGACCCGGTCGCGCAGCAGGCGGCCTACGACGCCCTGGGCAGCTACCAGGGCGCTGTCGTGCTGCTGGAGCCGAAGACCGGCCGCATCCTGGCGATGGTCTCCAAGCCGGACTTCGATCCGAACACGCTGGCCGGTCATGACGGCAAGACCGTCGACACCAACTACCAGGCCCTCCTGGATGCGGCCGGCAGCCCTCTGACGAATCGCACCATCGGCGGCAACCTCAACCCGCCCGGCTCCACCTTCAAGCCGGTGATGAGCTCGGCCGCGTTCGGCTCCGGCAAGTACACGAAGGACAGCCAGCTCCCCAACCTCTCGTCGCTGCCTCTCCCCGGGTCTCCCACGGTCGTCAAGAACGACAACTTCTCCACTTGCGGCCCCGGCGCCACCGTGTCGATCGCGACCGCGCAGATCCTGAGCTGCAACATCCCGTTCGCCGAGCTCGGGATGCAGATGGACCCGCAGACCATCCACGCACAGGCCGAGAAGTTCGGCTTCAACCAGTCGTTCAAGATCCCGATCCCGGTCGAGAAGAGCGTCTACCCGCTCTACACGGACGACGCGCAGCGCGCCCTCGGTTCGTTCGGCCAGTACAACGACAAGGCCACCCCACTGCAGATGGCGATGGTGTCTGCCGCGATCGCGAACGGCGGCAAGCTGATGACCCCGAACCTCGTCGACTCGATCCGTTCTGCGGATCTTCAGACCTTGGAGAGCTTTCAGCCCAAGGAGTTCAGCCAGGCTCTCACCCAGGGCAACGCCGACACGATCAAACAGATGATGGTCGACGGCGTCGATCACGGTGTGGCGAGCAATGCAAGAATAGACGGGGTTGAGGTCGGCGGTAAGACCGGAACGGCGCAGAACGGGGACAACGACCCCTACACGCTCTGGTTCACAGGTTTCGCTCCCGCGAATGATCCTCAGTTCGCTGTGGCGGTTGTTGTTGAAAATGGCGGTGGACAAGGTCAGAACGGCACGGGTAACTCCATCGCCGCTCCGATCGCGAAGAAAGTTCTAGAGGCGGTGCTGAATAAATGAGACCCACAGCAGGGCTCACCTTCGGAGGACGTTACGAGCTCCAGTCGCGGATCGCGATCGGCGGCATGGGCGAGGTCTGGCAAGCCACAGACCTCGTGATCGGACGTACCGTCGCCATCAAGATCCTCAAGGACGAATACCTCGGCGACCCCGGGTTCCTCGAGCGCTTCCGCGCTGAGGCCCGTCACGCCGCGCTCGTCAACCACGAGGGCATCGCCAACGTGTTCGACTACGGCGAGGAGGAGGGCAGCGCCTTCCTGGTGATGGAGCTCGTCCCCGGCGAGGCCCTGTCGACCATCCTCGAGCGCGAGCACGTCCTCAGCACTGACAAGACGCTCGACATCGTCGCCCAGACGGCCGCCGCACTGCACGCCGCCCACGCGGCCGGCCTGGTGCACCGCGACATCAAGCCGGGCAACCTGCTGATCACTCCGGACGGCCGCGTCAAGATCACCGACTTCGGTATCGCCCGCATCGCCGACCAGGTGCCGCTGACCGCCACCGGTCAGGTCATGGGCACCGTCCAGTACCTCTCGCCGGAACAGGCGTCCGGTCACCCGGCGTCGCCGACGACCGACATCTACTCGCTCGGCATCGTCGCGTACGAGTGCCTCGCAGGTCGGCGCCCGTTCACCGGCGAGTCGCAGGTCGCCATCGCGATGGCCCAGATCAACGAGGCTCCGCCCGAGCTTCCCGCCACGGTCGCCGAGCCGGTGCGCAACCTGGTCTTCGCGTGCATCGCCAAGAACCCGGCCGATCGCCCGGCATCCGCCGCGCACCTCGCGCGCGCGGCGCAGGCTCTCCGCCGCGGCGACGTGCAGGCTGCGGCGGCGTCCGTGCCCGCCGTCCTCGGCGGCGCGGCCCTTGGCGCTGCGACCACCATGCTGATGCCGTCGTCCGGTGCCGGAGCCACCGAGGCGACGACCATCCTGCCCTCCGCATCGTCGCAGACGACGCAGACCGAGGTGCAGGAGGGCGAGCCGTCGACCACGACCAAGAAGCGCAGCCCGTGGACCTGGCCGCTGATCGCGCTGATCGCGCTGCTGGCCCTCGTGCTCATCGGCACGATCATCGCCCTGGTGGCGCAGCCGAAACCGGCTCCGACCACCGCGCCACCGAGCACGACGAGCCAGCCGCCGAGCCCCAAGCCCTCGACGCCGAGCCCCACGCCGACCAGCAACACCGTGCAGATCTCCGAGGCCGACTTCGACGGTCTGACCGCCGACGCCGCCCGCGCCAAGCTGGATGGGCTCGGGATGGTCGCCGACGTGCAGACGGGCAATGCTGCCACCCAGCAGGCCCAGGTCAACACCGTTTACTCGGTGAACCCGACCGGCCCCGTGCAGAAGGGCGCGACGATCTCACTCAAGGTCTTCGGCCCGGTCGCGCCGATCCCGACGCCGACGGACACGGTCACGGCCAACCCTGGCTCGGTGGACAACTTCGACCCGAACAACATGCCCAAGGTCACGGTCACGTTCGGTTCGGCCACCTGCCCGGCAGGGCAGAATCTGATCGGCCGCGCGCTGTACGTCAACGGACAGCAGCAGACGCCGGTGAACGCCGCCACGACGACCTGGACGCCGAACGCGGTGGGAACGTACCAGCTGACGTACACGATCTTCTGCGGGGAGTCGATCGAGTCCGCACAGTCTCCTGCCGTTTCGTATGTGGTGAAGAGCGGCACGACAACCGGGGGGAACAACAATGGGGGAACGGGAACAGGAACAGGCGGCACCAACGGTTGATGGGGCCTCGCCGCGACGGGGATATACCCAGACTGAGACCGCTACGCTAGCCGGAGCCACCACCCGGAAGGAGTCCGAATTGAGCCCAGATAGCCGCCTGCTCGCAGGCCGATATCAGGTGGGCGAACTCATCGGACGAGGTGGCATGTCGGACGTGCACCGCGGTAAAGACACGCGTCTGGGCCGCACGGTCGCGATCAAGCTCCTCAAGCCGTCGCTGGCGACCGACCCGGCGTTCCGCACCCGTTTCCGTCAGGAAGCGCAGGCGGCCGCCCGCATGGCGCACCCGACGATCGTCCGCGTCTTCGACGCCGGCGAGGAGACCGTGCGGGAGCCGAGCGGCCACGAGGCGCAGCTGCCGTTCATCGTCATGGAGTACGTCGACGGCGTTCTTCTGAAAGATCTCATCAAGAGCGGTCCGCTCGAGGTCACCGAGGCTGTGCGCATCACCGAGGGCATCCTCACGGCGCTCGAATACTCCCACCGCGCAGGCGTCGTCCACCGCGACATCAAGCCGGGCAACGTGATGATCACCAAGTCCGGCCAGGTCAAGGTCATGGACTTCGGCATCGCCAGGGCGATCAGCGACTCCTCGGCTACGGTCGCGCAGACCACAGCCATCCTGGGCACCGCCAGCTACTTCTCGCCCGAGCAGGCCAAGGGCGAGTCCGTGGATGCGCGCACCGACCTGTACTCCACCGGCGTCGTGCTGTTCGAGATGCTCACCGGACGTCCCCCGTTCCGCGGAGACACACCGGTGGCCGTCGCGTACCAGCACGTCAGCGAAGCGCCGGTCAAGCCGAGCTCCATCAACCCCAAGATCTCTCCCGCGATGGACGTCGTCGTCGCGCGGGCACTCACCAAGGATCGCTTCGAGCGTTACCAGACGGTCACCGAGTTCCGCGACGACCTGCAGCTGGCCGCCTCGGGCAAGGTTCCCGTCCACAAAGAACCGGATGCGATCGGCGAAACCCTCTTCGGAGCCCCGCCGAGCGTCGTTTCCGGTCCGGAGGCCGCCTTCCGCCAGCTCGCGGAGGATCAGACAATGGTCCGCACGCAGCGACGCCCACCCGTCATCTGGATCTGGGCCGGCGTCGCGATCATGGCCATCGTCATCGTCGCCGTCCTCGCGTGGGTGCTCAGGCTCGCGCCGAGCACCACCCTTCCCGAGACGTCGCGCGAGGTGCCGAACCTGTCCGGCCAGACGCTCGACAAGGCCACGGCGCAACTGCAAGACATGAAGCTCAAGTGGACTCAGGCGTCCGAGGCGAGCTCCACCTACGCAGAGGGCCAGGTCGTCCGCACCGATCCGGGCGCCGGCATCGTCGTCGCGACCGGCGACACGATCACGGTCTACGTCTCCACGGGCAAGAAGATGGTCACCGTGCCCGATGTGCACAACATGACAGCGGATGCGGCCAAAGCCGCCCTTGCTGCGGCCGGTCTCTCTGTCGGTCCCGTGACGACGACCAACTCCCCGACGGTCCCCGCCAACGTCGTGATCACCACCGACCCGGCCCCGAATGCCAACGCTCACGAGGGCGACGCGATCTCCCTCACCGTCTCCAGCGGCAAGGTCACGGTCACCGACCTCACCGGCCAGTCGCTGCAGGCCGCCACGGGCATCCTCTCCGACCTGGGACTCGTCGTGAACCCCAAACCGGACGCCACCTGCCCACAGGACAAGGGCGCCCCGCTGGTGCACACGCAGTCACAGGTGGGCGACGTCCCACAGGGGTCGACGGTCGATCTGACCTACTGCTCCGGCTAGAACGCGGCAGCGGCGGTCAGCGCCGTCAGACCAGCTTCACGAGCGGGTTCAACCCGCGGGATGCGGCCGCTGCGCCGTGCAGTCCGGCCACCTCGAGCCAGTTCCCGAGCATCCGGTAGCCGCCCTCGGTGAGCACGGACTCCGGGTGGAACTGCACGCCGTAGATCGGCGCATCCCGGTGCTGCAGCGCCATGATCACGCCACCGGCCGTGCGGGCCGTGATGACCAGGTCGTCCGGCACGGTGCCGTCGACGACGGCGAGGGAGTGGTATCTCGTGGCCGTGAACGGCTGGCCAACGCCGTCGAAGAACGCGTTGTCGTCGTGGCTGACCTCGGAGGTCTTGCCGTGCATGAGTTCTTCGGCGTTGGTGACGACGCCGCCGAACGCCTCCGCGATGGCCTGATGACCGAGGCAGACGCCCAGGAGCGGCATCCCGGTCTGCAGGGCCTGCTTGACGACGGGGATGGAGACACCCGCGTCGACCGGCTTGCCGGGGCCGGGCGAGACCAGCACCGCGTCGTACTCCGCGAGACGCGCGGGCAGGTCGGCCTCGGCGATGTCGTCGTTGCGCACCACCTCCGTCTCGGCACCCAGCTCCTGAAGGTAGCCGTTGAGGGTGTAGACGAAGCTGTCGTAGTTGTCGATGACGAGTACGCGGGTCACGGCCCCACGGTACCTTCCTGCGGGCCCAAGAGCGAATCCACCCAGGGGAACACCCAGGTCACCAGAGCGGCCAGCACGGCCACGACCAGCACGATCAGAATCAGGATGCGCACCCACACCGGTCCGGGCAGGATGCGCCACAGTGCTCCGTACATCGTCACCCTCCGTTGGCCGCGACGGCGGCCGCGATCTCGCTCGGCACCTGCTGCATCGGCGTGTAGTCCTGGAACACCGTGTACGCGATCAGTCGCTCTCCTGCGTGGAACGGCGGATTGCAGGTGGTGATGGTCATCAGACGGTCGATCGGCGTCGCATCCGGCTGCCGTGGCACGGGCAGGATCACCCCGACGGCGGTCGGCTGGACGTATTCGAAGTTGCGGAACGTGTACGTGTACCAGCCGTCTTTGGTCTGCACGTAGATGCGGTCGCCGATGTGCAGCTTGGACAGGTCGATGAAGGTGTTGCCCCATCCACTGTCGTGCCCGGCGACGGCGAAGTTGCCGACCGCTCCCGGCATCGCCGTGCCCTTGTAGTGACCGACCCCCGCGTCGTAGCTGTTGAGCACGCGCTCGGTGTCGACCGTCTCGCGGATCGTGCGCTTCCAGTCCGCGCCGAGACGCGGGATGTAGATGACGGCGAACGGTTGATAGTCGGCCGGTTCCGCGGACACCGGCGGTGGCGCAGGCTTCGTGGGGTCGGCATCCGGGGTGGGGGTGGGGCTGGGCGTCGGCGACTTGGCTGCGTCATCGAGCCACTTCTGGCTCTGCTGCTGCGCGGCGCTGGTCTGCTGACCGGCGAGCACCAGACTGTTCCACCAGATCTGCCAGCCGAGGAAGAGCAGCACGAGCACGCCGGCCGTGATCAGGAGCTCGCCGAGCACCCCGAAGAACGTGACCTTATGGCGCGGGCGGCGCCGACGGACCCGAGTGGAGGGCGCGGCAGAGGCCTGCGGCGCGTTCGGGTCGGTCATATGCATGATTCTAGGGAGTTTGGCTGTGTAATGCCCCCGCAGATCCTTCGGAGTCTCCCCAGGGTCCGCGCAGCGAACGACTGCGGATCCGCACAGCCTCTCCCGCTACACTATGGAGCTATGGCACGCACCAAGTCGAAAACCAAGCCCGAGCGCACTGTCGCCCAGTCGGGCGAGGACGCCCCCAACCCTGTCTGGTTCAAGCCGGTGATGTTCGGCTTCATGCTTCTCGGGCTGGTGTGGATCATCGTCTTCTACGTGAGCCAGAACCAGTACCCGATCCCCGCACTCGGCGCCTGGAACATCCTCGTCGGCTTCGGCATCGCCTTCATCGGCTTCCTCATGACCACCCGCTGGCGCTGAGCCGGCTTCATATACTCCACCCGGGATCGGCAGCAGCCGGTCCCGGGTTTTTTCATGCCGTTCCCGCCATGCTCCTGAGGGTTATCCACAGGTGTCCTCCACAGTGAGGACAATCACACGGGTGTGGTTCTCCCCAGTGTTAATAAGCCTGTGGAGAGTTACACGCGTGTAATTATCCCCATTGTTAATAAGCCTGTGGATAACTTATCCACGAACTGGGGAGGAACTACAGGAAGTGGATCAGGCTCAGCCCGACCAGGAGCACGCAGAGCACGATCAGCAGCGGAAGCTGCCAGCGGCGACGAACCACGGTGCGCGTCTCTGTGTAGATCAGCCCGACCAGCGCGCCGCCGACGAGACCGCCCACGTGAGCCTGCCAGGCGATCCCGAACTGCGGGATGAACCCGATCACCAGGTTGATGCCCACCAGCACGAGGAGCTGCGTGGCGTTTCCGCCGAGCCGCCGCTGGATGACGAAGAAGGCGCCGAGCATCCCGAAGATGGCACCGGAGGCGCCGACCACCGGCTGCAAGGGATTCGCGATGAGCAGGACGCCCACCGAACCCGCGAACCCGCTGATGAGGAACAGCGCGGCGAACCGCGCCCTGCCGAGCAACGGCTCCAGCATCATGCCGAAGATCCACAGCGTGTACATGTTCAACGCGATGTGCAGGATGCTGGCGTGCGCGAACACGGTGGTGAGCATCCGCCACGGCTCGAAGGCGATCGGCGTCGAGTAGACGCCCGCGTACTGGATCGCCTGCGTGACGGTCGAGCCGATCAACGGAAGCTGCTGCAGGATGAAGACGAGGACACACAGCGCGATGATCGCGTAGGTGATCGCGGGCGCGCCTCTGCCCGTCAGCCTCGTCACCATGGGCGACTTGGTACGCGGAGCCGTGGCGCGCTGCTGCGCCATGCATTCCGGGCAGATCACTCCGACAGCAGCCGGCGTCTGGCATTCAGGGCAGATCGTGCGCCCGCACCGCTGGCAGAGCACATAGCTCTGCCTGTCCGGGTGCCGGTAACAATAGGTCGCCCTCGCGTCGACGGGCTGAGACATCGTTCGACCCGCCCTCGCCGCTGCTAGACCTGCTCGACGGTGACCGACTCGATGACGACGTCGTCGAGCGGCCGGTCGCGTGCATCCGTGGGCAGCTCGGCGAGCTTGTCGACGACCTTGCGGGACGCCTCGTCTTCGACAGCGCCGAAGATGGAGTGCTTGCCCTGCAGCCACGTGGTGGGCGCGACCGTGATGAAGAACTGCGAGCCGTTGGTGCCGTGGCCGCCCTGGATGCCGGCGTTGGCCATCGCGAGGATGTACGGCTGCGTGAAGTCGAGTTCGGGGCTGATCTCGTCGTCGAACTGGTAGCCCGGTCCGCCGACGCCCTGACCGAGCGGGTCGCCGCCCTGGATCATGAAGCCGGGGATGATGCGGTGGAAGACAACGCCGTCGTACAGCGGGTCGGTGCTCTTGGCGCCCGTGGAGGGGTGCGTCCACTCGATTTCACCGGTCGCCAGGCCGACGAAGTTCCTGACCGTCTTCGGAGCGTGATTGCCGAAGAGGTTGACCTTGATGTCCCCGTAGTTAGTGTGGAGGGTGGCGACAGCGGTGTGCTTAGACATGGCACCAATTCTTGCACAGGGGTTCTAGGCTCTCGGGCCATCCACAGGCCTTTAGGTGGCAAGATGGAGTGAGTTCGCTACACGACGCAATGGAGGTCCAGATGAACCTGACACGGAAGCGGAAGAAGGAACTCGAGCGCTTGCGCAGTAGCGCCGAAGAGCTGTGGGGTCAGCAGCAGGACGTGCTGGCCAATGCCAACGCGATCGCCGCCGAGGCCCGCAAGCAGGCTGCCTACTACACACGCGAGGAACTCGCTCCGCGCGTGCGCGATGGGTACGACCAGTACGTGCGCCCTGCCACGCAGTCCGCCGGCCGGGTCGCCGGTGCCGCGCGCGATCGGCTGGTGGGCGATGTCATCCCCGCCGTCGGCACGGTGGTCGGTACGGCCATGTCCGTGGTCGACCACGCTCGGGATGCACGCGCACGAGCCTTCATCGGCGAGGTCAAGAAGGCAGGAAAGGACGTGTCGAAGAAGGCCAAGGCTGCCACCGACTCGTCCGGCCCCGGTGCCGGAACGGTGATCGCGGTCGGTCTCGGCATCATCGCCGCCGTCGGCCTGCTCTACGCCGTGTGGCAGACCTTCCGCGCCGACGACGAGCTCTGGGTGGCCGACGAGGAGCCCACGGCTCCCGTCGCCGAGTAGCGACGACTTCGAAAGGGGTGGTGCCACAGGGCGCCACCCCTTTTCGCGTTCCCGCTGCACGTCGCGGCAGCGGGTGCAGGCATCAGGGTCGATTGGGGGGATTCCCCGATGGTCCGTTCCGTGAACGCCGCTCAGACTTGATTCATGAACACTCTTTATCGCCCCACCTCCGGCCGTGTCATCGGCGGGGTGTGCGCCGGCCTGGCCCAGCGGTTCGGCTGGAGCGCGACCACGGTGCGCGTCCTGTTCCTGCTGTCCTGTCTGCTGCCCGGCCCGCAGTTCATCGCGTACATCGCGATGTGGATCGTCATCCCGTCCGAGGAGCCCAGACGCGCTTAGCGTTGCGCGCGCCTAGCGTTGCGCGCGCCTAGCGTTGCGCGCGCCTAGCATTACGCCAAGCTAGGCCAGTCCGGCCATCCCGAGCGCGACGTTGACGAGTTCGACCCTGCGCGACGGGATGCTGTGCAACGGGAACCAGCGCGCCTCGTCCGTGGTCCCGTCGAGCTCGTTCGCGAGCGTCCCGCCGACAATGGATGCACGGTAGACGATCCGGAGCGCGTGCAACGGGCCGGCGTCCTCCGCGAACCGCTGCTCGGCCGGCACGATGTGCGAGTCGATCCCGAGAAGGTCTCCGGCGACCGCCTCGTAACCGGTCTCCTCCGCGATCTCGCGGACCACCGCATCCACAGGGTCTTCGCCGGGGTCGATACCCCCACCGGGGAGCGTCCAGCCGGACCGGCCGCCCTCGTTCCAGTGCGCGAGCAGGATCCGGTCGTTGTCGACGATGACACCGTAGGCCGCAACCCGAATATCCATGCCGCCACCATACTGCGCTTGTCGGTCGCACGCGGCACACTGGAGGTGTGCCTGAACTCCCAGAAGTCACGGCTCTCGCGGCCGATCTCGATGCGCGCCTTCGCGGCCGCGTCATCGACACGCTCAGCATCGTCGCCTTCGCCGCGCTGAAGACGTTCGATCCCCCTGTCACGGCCGTTCGCGGCACGACGATCGGCGGAGTCACGCGGCACGGCAAGTTCCTGGACATCGCCGCCGGCGACCTGCACATCGTCATCCACCTGGCCAGGGCCGGCTGGATCCGCTGGCGGGATGCGCCACCCCCTCCGCCGACCGGTCGCCCCAGTAAGGGTCCTCTGGCCGCCCGGCTGGTGCTGGACGACGGGTCCGGACTCGATATCACTGAGGCCGGCACCAAGAAGAGCCTGTCCATCTCCGTCGTGCACGCCGCCTCCGATGTGCCAGGCGTCGCCCGTCTCGGTCCCGACCCTCTCGCGCCGGAGTTCACCGAGGAGGCGTTCGCGCGCATCCTGGCCGACGCCGGGAGGGCGCAGATCAAGGGGGTGCTGCGCAACCAATCGATCATCGCCGGCATCGGCAACGCATACTCGGACGAGATCCTGCACACCGCGCGCATGTCGCCGTTCAAACCAGCGTCGATGTCGCCGGAGGAGGTCACGCGGCTCTACTCGGCCATGCAGACGACGCTCCGGGATGCGCTGGCTCGCGCCGACGGACTGGCCGCCTCCGAGCTCAAGGGCGAGAAGAAGCTCGGGATGCAGGTCCACGGGCGCACAGGCCAGCCCTGCCCGATCTGCGGCGACACTGTGCGGCAGGTCATCTTCGCCGACTCCACACTGCAGTACTGCCCCACCTGTCAGACCGGCGGCAAGCCGCTCGCCGACCGCGTGCTGTCCCGGCTGCTCAAATAGTGCGCGCCGGCGGCCCGCTCAGCAGTCGCAGCTGATCGCTCCCACTGCGATGGGCGCCGTGAGCTCATCGGTCGCCCGTTCGATGGGCCCGCCGTCGTCCTCGATGCCGAGGCCTTCCCGCGCCCAGTACTCGAATCCGCCGATCATCTCCTTCACGGGGTAGCCGAGCAGGCTGAACTGCAGCGCGGCCCTCGTCGACCCATTGCAGCCCGGCCCCCAGCAGTACACGACCACGGGCGTTCCCTCGGGGATCAGTCCACCCGCGCGCTCCGCGATCCGGGCGGTGGGGAGATGGACCGCTCCCGGAATGCGCGCCTGCGCCCAGGCGGCGTCGCCGCGGGAGTCGACGAGCACGAACCGCTCCCCCGCATCCTGTGCCGCCTTGACGTCGGACGGGTCGGTCTCGAAGTCGAGCTTCGCGGCGAAATGGCGGGCTGCCTCTGCGGCTGTGATGGTCATGACCACAGATTAGGGATGAGCGGAGCCGGTTTGAAGAGACGATCCGCGGCATTCGACGCGTGGAGCCGTGGATCTGCTGACAGAATCGCCCCATGACCGCGAATTCCCCATACGTGACCGATTCCGTCGACGACACCCTGCTCGCCGAGCTGCAGCGCGACGGCCGCCAGTCCATCGCCGAACTGGCACGACGGGTCCACATGTCGAACTCCGCGGTCGCCGAGCGGGTGCGGCGCCTCGAAGAGTCCGGGGTGATCGGCGGCTATCGCGCCGTCATCGACCCCGAGCGGCTGGGATACTCCATCCTGGCGTTCCTGCGCCTGCGCTACCCCAGCAGTGTCTACACGCCGCTGCACGACCTGCTCGCGCAGACGCCCGAAGTCGTGGAGGCGCACCATGTCACCGGAGACGACTGCTTCATCCTGAAAGTGGTGGCGACGTCGATGCGTCACCTGGAACAGGTCAGCGGCAGGATCGGAACGCTGGGCAGCGTCACCACGAGCGTGTCATACTCCAGCCCGTTCCCGACGAGGGCGATCGTGCCGCCTCGCAGCTAGCCGCGGGCCGGCCGAAGAAGGATTCCTCGCCAACCGCGGGGATTCGAAATGTGGAGCCTAGGAGATTCGAACTCCTGACATCCTGCTTGCAAAGCAGGCGCTCTACCAACTGAGCTAAGGCCCCGGAGGGGCTGTGATCCCGTGAGAACTTCGTCTCACGGGACACAGTGGTGGGGATACGAGGACTTGAACCTCGGACCTCTTCGTTATCAGCGAAGCGCTCTAACCGCCTGAGCTATATCCCCGATTGGGCAGATTAGAGACTACCTGATCTGCCCGGCCAATGCGAAATCGGCGAGGTGCCGAACCGCATCGGACGGCCGTGCTAGTTGTTCGTGAAGCCGACGAGCAGGCCGCCGGTGATCTTCACAGAGAGGTTGTACAGGAGGGCGAAGACAGCGCCGAGCGCGGTGATCACGATGATGTCGAGGATCCCGACGACGAGCGAGAAGCCCATCACCTGGCCGAGGCCGAGGATCGACTTGAGGTCGCTTCCACCGGCGCCGGAGATGTCTTTGAAGAGGCTGTTCACCTGGTCGAAGATCCCGGTGCGGTCGAGGACCGTCCAGACGAGGAAGGTTCCGACGATCGCGATGATCGCCAGGCAGATTCCTGCGAGGAAGGACAGTTTCACGGTCGACCAGAAGTCGATGTACACCAGCTTGAGACGTACCTGCTTGGCGGACACGGGTCTCCGGGATGACTTCTTGGCGAGCTTTTCGGCAACACTACTGCTCATCTACGGTTTCTTCCTTCCCGACGTCCCCAGATTCTTCGTCATCTTCCTGAGAATCCAGGTTGCGTTCGGTGTTTTTGGCCAGAGCGATGATCTTGTCGGACTCGGCGAAACGTGCAAACACGACACCCATGGTGTCTCGGCCCTTGGCGGGTACCTCGGCCACGGAGGAGCGTACCACCTTGCCGCTGGCAAGAACCACAAGGACCTCGTCGTCGTCATCCACGATCAGCGCGCCGACCAGGTCACCCCTGTCGTCGCTCAGTTTCGCAACCTTGATGCCCAGACCGCCGCGGTTCTGCAGACGGTACTGGTCGGCGGCGGTGCGCTTCGCGTAACCGCCCTCCGTCACCACGAACACGTAGCCGTCGTCGGAGACCACCGAAGCGTCGAGCAGTTTGTCCTCGCCGCGGAAGTGCATTCCGATCACGCCGGAGGTCGAACGGCCCATCGGGCGCAGCGCCTCGTCGGAGGCGGTGAACCTGATCGACATGCCCTTGCGGGAGACGAGCAGCAGGTCGGAGTCCTCCTCGACCAGCAGCGCGGAGACGAGTTCGTCCTCTTCGCGGAGCTTGATCGCGATGATGCCGCCCGAGCGGTTCGTGTCGTACTCGCTGAGCGCCGTCTTCTTGATGAGGCCGTCGCGGGTGGCGAGCACGAGGTACTTGGCCGCCTCGTAGTCGGGAATGTCGAGGATCTCGGCGATCTCCTCGTCCGGCTGCATGGCGAGCAGGTTGGCGACGTGCTGGCCCTTGGCGTCACGGCCGGCCTCCTGCAACTCGTACGCCTTGGCGCGGTAGACGCGGCCCTTGGTCGAGAAGAACAGCAGCCAGTGGTGCGTGGTGGTGACGAAGAAGTGGTCGACCACGTCCTCACCGCGCAACTGGGCGCCCTTGACACCCTTGCCGCCGCGGTGCTGGCTGCGGTAGTTGTCGCTGCGGGTGCGCTTGATGTATCCGCCACGGGTGACCGTGACCACCATCTCCTCTTCGGGGATGAGGTCTTCCATGCTCATGTCGCCGTCGAAGCCGAACATGATCTCCGTGCGGCGGTCGTCGCCGAAGCGGTCCACGATCTCGGTCAGCTCTTCGCTGACGATCGTGCGCTGACGAACAGGGTCGGCCAGGATCGCCTGGAATTCGGCGATCTCGCGCTCGATCTGGTCGTGCTCGTCGATGATCTTCTGACGTTCCAGCGCCGCCAGGCGGCGCAGCTGCATCGCGAGGATGGCATCCGCCTGGATGTCGTCGACGTCGAGCAGATCCTTCAGACCGGTGCGGGCGTCGTCGACCGTGGCCGACCGGCGGATGAGCGCGATGACCTCGTCGAGCGCATCCAGTGCCTTGAGGTATCCGCGCAGGATGTGCGCGCGCTCCTCCGCCTTGCGCAGACGGTAACGGGTGCGCCGGACGATGACCTCGATCTGGTGGTCGACCCACGCGGTGATGAAGCCGTCGAGTGCCAGCGTGCGCGGAACGTTGTCCACGATCGCGAGCATGTTCGCGCCGAAGTTCTCCTGCAGCTGTGTGTGCTTGTACAGGTTGTTCAGCACGACCTTGGCGACCGCGTCACGCTTCAGAACGATCACGAGGCGCTGGCCGGTGCGACCGGAGGTCTCGTCACGGATGTCGGCGATGCCGCCGATCTTGCCGTCCTTGACCAGATCGGCGATCTTGATCGCGAGGTTGTCCGGGTTGACCTGATACGGCAGCTCGGTGACCACCAAGCAGATGCGGCCCTGGATCTCCTCGATCGCCACGACGGCGCGCATCGTGATCGAGCCTCGGCCGGTGCGGTAGGTGTCCTGGATGCCCTTGACGCCCAGGATCTGCGCACCGGTCGGGAAGTCCGGTCCCTTGATGCGCCTGATCAGCTCTTCGAGGAGCTCCTCACGCGGTGCATCCGGGTTGGCCAGGTACCACAGGGCTCCATCGGCGACCTCGCGCAGGTTGTGCGGTGGGATGTTCGTGGCCATGCCGACCGCGATGCCGACAGAACCGTTGACCAGCAGGTTCGGGAAGCGAGCGGGGAGGACGGCCGGCTCCTGGGTGCGACCGTCGTAGTTGTCCTGGAAGTCGACGGTCTCCTCGTCGATGTCGCGGACCATCTCCATGGCGAGCGGGGCCATCTTGGTCTCGGTGTATCGCGGGGCGGCGGCGCCGTCGTTGCCCGGAGAGCCGAAGTTGCCCTGGCCGAGTGCGAGCGGGTAGCGCAGGCTCCACGGCTGGACGAGACGCACGAGCGCGTCGTAGATCGCCGAGTCGCCGTGCGGGTGGAACTGACCCATTACGTCGCCGACCACGCGGGCGCACTTCGAGAACGCCTTGTCCGGACGGTATCCGCCGTCGAACATCGCGTAGATCACACGGCGGTGCACGGGCTTGAGTCCGTCACGCACCTCCGGCAGCGCGCGCCCGATGATGACGCTCATGGCGTAGTCGAGGTAGGAGCGCTGCATCTCCGACTGCAGATCGACCTGGTCGATCCTGCCGTGGATGCCGAAACCCGCTCCGGCGGTGTCGTCGGTCACGATGTCGTCTCCGGGGGTGCCTTCGGTGTTGTCAGATGTCAAGGAAACGCACGTCCTTCGCGTTCTTCTGGATGAAATTACGGCGCGACTCGACGTCTTCGCCCATCAGCGTGGCGAAGATCTCGTCGGCCGCAGCGGCGTCGTCGAGGGTGACCTGCAGCAGCGTGCGGGTCTCCGGGCTCATCGTGGTCTCCCAGAGTTCCTTGTAGTCCATCTCGCCGAGACCCTTGTAGCGCTGCACGCCGTTGTCCTTCGGGATGCGCTTGCCTGCCGCGATCCCCTCGGCCATGAACGCATCGCGCTCACGGTCGGAGTAGACGTACTCGTGCTCGGCATTGGTCCACTTGAGCCGGTAGAGCGGCGGCTGCGCGAGATACACGTAGCCGAGCTCGATCAGCGGACGCATGTAGCGGAAGAGCAGCGTGAGCAGCAACGTGGTGATGTGCTGACCGTCGACGTCGGCATCCGCCATCAAAACGATCTTGTGGTAGCGCGCCTTCTCCGGGTTGAAGTCCTCGCCGATTCCGGCGCCGAACGCCGTGATCATGGCCTGCACCTCGTTGTTGGCGAGGGCGCGATCAAGTCGTGCCTTCTCGACGTTGAGGATCTTGCCACGGAGCGGAAGGATCGCCTGAGTCTCCGGGTTGCGGCCCTGCACGGCGGAACCGCCGGCCGAGTCGCCCTCCACGATGAAGATCTCGGAGATGGACGGGTCTTTCGACTGGCAGTCCTTGAGCTTGCCTGGCATCCCGCCGCCCTCGAGCAGCCCCTTGCGGCGGGCGGTCTCTCGCGCCTTGCGCGCGGCGAGCCTGGCCGTCGCGGCTTGCAGAGCCTTGCGGATGATCTCCTTGGCCTGGTTCGGGTTGCGGTCGAACCAGTCGCCGAGCTGATCGCCGACGACCTTCTGCACGAACGCCTTGGCCTCGGTGTTTCCGAGCTTGGTCTTGGTCTGGCCCTCGAACTGCGGCTCGGACAGTTTCACCGAGATGACGGCGGTGAGACCCTCGCGCACATCGTCGCCGGAGAGGTTGTCGTCCTTCTCCTTCAGGATGTTCTTCTCGCGCGCATACTTGTTGACCAAGGTGGTCAGTGCGGCGCGGAAGCCTTCCTCGTGCGTTCCACCCTCGTGGGTGTTGATGGTGTTCGCGTAGGTGAAGACGCTCTCGTTGTAACCCGTCGTCCACTGCATCGCGACCTCGAGCGCGATCTTGCGCTCGGTGTCCTCCGACTCGAACGCGATGATCTCGTCGTGGACGACCTCGGCCTTCTTGGCCGAGTTGAGGTAGTGGACGTAGTCGATCAGACCCTGCTCATAGAGGAAGACTTCGAAGCGCGGCTCGGTCTGGTCCTCATCCAGACGCTCGTCCGTCAGTGCGATGCGGAGGCCCTTGTTGAGGAACGCCATCTGCTGGAATCGGGTGCGGAGCGTGTCGTAGTCGAAGACGACCGTCTCGAACGTGTCGGGACTCGGCCAGAACGTGATGGTGGTTCCGGTCGCGTCGGTCTCCTCGCCCATCTCGAGCGGAGCCTCCGGAACACCGTGGCGGTAGCTCTGACGGTAGACGTTGCCCTGCCTGCTGACCTCCACGTCGAGGCGGCTGGAAAGCGCGTTGACCACGGAGCTGCCGACGCCGTGCAGACCACCGGAGACCGCATATCCGCCGCCGCCGAACTTTCCGCCGGCGTGCAGGATCGTGAGGACGACCTCGACGGTGGACTTGCCCTCCACCGGGTGGATGTCGACAGGGATGCCACGACCGTTGTCGATGACGCGGACGCCGCCGTCGGCGAGGATCGTCACATCGATGTTGTCGGCGTGGCCGGCGAGAGCTTCATCGACGGAGTTGTCGACAATCTCCTGCACAAGGTGGTGGAGGCCGCGAGGGCCGGTCGAACCGATGTACATTCCGGGTCGTTTGCGTACGGCTTCGAGACCCTCGAGGACCTGGATCTCATTCGCGCCGTAGTCGTGTTCCGCCTCGGCCTTGTTCGGTTCCATCGTCATATGAAATTAGGCTCCTGACCGCACTCAGTAGTGACCTATTCATTCTACCAAGCACGAGGTGCCTAGATGGGCGAAAACGCTCGTCTGACGCGTTGTTTTCCATCGATTGACCTCTTTTGTGCACTCAACCGTAAGTATCGCGCGGGCCACGCCCTGGAATCGACCTGGGGCCTCTTTTCCAGGAGGGGGCGTCTGGGCCTTGAAAACGGATTGACTGGATGTCCGCGTCCGGGAACCGGTCCGCAATTCTCGCCAGCAGGTCGGAACGCATGATCCTGAGCTGGGTCGCCCATGCCGTCGACTCGCACCGCACGGTCAGCACCCCTTCGGTGATGCCTTCGGGGACGGCATGCTTCGCGGTCTCCTCCCCGGCCAGTTCGAGCCAGCCGGAGAGCAGATCCGACTGCGCGAGCGACGACGTCCAGCCGAGCTGGACAGCGAGCGCGTCGACCACGTCACCCAGACCGCGCGGATCGCGTCCCTTCCCGAACGGCTGGCTCTCCGACGGGTCGGCGTCCTTCTTCTTGACCCTGCGGCTGCGGGTGGTCGGCGCTCCTCCGAAGAGTTCGCGCATCCGGAGATAGGTGGCGGAGGCGTCGCTGAGCGGGGCGGCCTCGAACGGGGCGCGTGCATCGGTCATGCTTCCACTTCTCCGTCCTGGTCCTCATCCACCACAGCACCTGCTTCGATCCGCACGGTGTGCGCAGTCAGTTCTCCTGGCACGTCATCGAACACGGCCGCGGTGATCAGCACCTGCTCGTAACCCCCTACGGCGGTTGCAAGCATCCTACGCCGCGCCTGGTCCAGCTCGGCGAACACGTCATCGAGGATGAGCACGGGATCGCCGGTGTTCGACTCCCTCCGCAGCAGCTCGGCGGATGCGAGTTTCAGCGCGAGCGCGAACGACCACGATTCGCCATGGCTGGCGTACCCCTTCGCCGGCAGGCCGTTCAGCTCGAAGAGCACGTCGTCGCGGTGCGGCCCGATCAGCGTCTGGCCCCGGTCGAGCTCCTTACGGCGAACGACGGCGAGGGCCTGACGTAAGGCATCGGACGTCGAAACACCGGATGAGTCGGTTACGGGATCGGCGGAGTCCGCGTCGTCCGCATCCTCGACGTCGGCCCCGCGGATCGTCAGCAGCGGGAGCAACCTGGGATGGTGGTCGTCGCCGGCCACCGAGCGATAGGCGTTGGTGAGCGGATCGGTGAGTCGAGCGATCAGGTCGAGCCGCGCATCCACCAGTTCGGCGCCGAGCGCGACGAGTCGTTCGTCCCAGATCTCAAGCGTGCCGAGCTGGTTCTCTTTGACACCGGACGCTCTGGCCGACTTGAGCAGGGTGTTCCGCTGCTTGAGCACCCGCTCGTAGTCGGACAGCACGCCGGAAAAGCGCGGATTCCGCTGCACGAGCAACTGGTCGATGAAACGACGCCGGATGCTCGGCTCGCCCCGCACGAGGGCGAGGTCTTCCGGCGCGAACAGCACGCTGGAGAAGTAGCGCGGAAGCTCGCGGGTCTTGATCGCCGACCGGTTGACCTGCGCCCGGTTGGCTGTGCCGCGGTTCAGCTGCAACTCCACCAGCAGCTCACGACCGTCGTGCTGGATACGGGTGCGCACGATGGCGGACTCCGCATCCTTCCTGATCATGGCCTGGTCACTCGACACCCGATGCGACCCGAGGGTGCTCAGGTAGCCGAGTGACTCGACCAGGTTCGTCTTGCCCTGGCCGTTACGGCCGACGAAGAGGTTCGCGCCGGCCGCAAGCGGCACCTCCGCGGTGCGGTAATTGCGGAAGTCGGTCAGGGAAAGATGTGTAACTCTCAAAGAGGGTTAGTCCACGGCCTTCACGGCGTGACCGCCGAACTGGTTGCGCAGGGCAGCCACGGCCTTCATCGCAGGAGAGTCCTCCTGGCGGGAGACGAAGCGCGCGAAGATCGACGCGCTGATCGTGGGAACCGGAACCGCATTGGCGAGCGCTTCCTCCACGGTCCAGCGACCCTCGCCGGAATCCTGCACGTAGCCTTCGATGTGCTCGAACTCCGGGTCCTGCTCCAGCGCGCGCACCAGCAGGTCGAGCAGCCAGGAGCGGACGACCGTTCCGCGCTGCCAGGCTTTGAAAGTGCCCGTGACGTCTTTGACGATGTCTTTGCGGGTGTCGAGGAGTTCATACCCCTCGGCGTATGCCTGCATGAGCGCGTATTCGATGCCGTTGTGGACCATCTTGGCGTAGTGGCCAGCGCCGACCTCGCCCACGTGGACGAACCCTTCGTCGCGCGGACCCTCCGGACGCAGCGCGTCGAAGACCGGCATAACGCGCTCGACCTGAGCCTTGCTACCACCGACCATGAGGCCGTAACCGTTGTCGAGGCCCCAGACGCCTCCGGAGACACCTGCATCCATGAAGTCGACACCCTTGGGCGCGAGCTGCTCGGAGTGTTTGAAGTCCTCGGTGAAGCGGGAGTTCCCTCCGTCGATCACGAGGTCGCCCTTCTCGAGCAGCGGCTCGAGGTCGGTGATGACCGCGTCGGTGATCTTTCCGGCGGGGACCATGACCCACACGGTGCGCGGAGCGGGCAGCGCGGCGACGAGATCGGCGAGGGTGGCGACATCCGAGACCTCGGGGTTCGTGTCGTAGCCGGTCACCTCGATGCCGTTCTTCTCGAGGCGGGCGCGCATGTTGTTGCCCATTTTTCCGAGACCGATGAGGCCGATGTGCATGATTGTCCTTCTTCTCTGTTCGAGCGGACGGGTGTTACCTGAGCAGCAGGTTGGGCTGCAGGAGGTACTTGTAGTTGTCCGCGCCTGCCTGGTCCTTCGATGTCTGGCTCGTGATCAGCACAGGACCGGGCTTGTTGGGGTTTTCGGTCTTGGTGAAGGAGATGCGCACGAATTCCGAGTGCACGGCACCGAGACCATCGAGCAGGAACTGCGGCTTCAACGAAACCACCGTCTCCTGGCCAGTGAGGAGAGCGTCGATGCTCTCGGATGCTTGGGCCTGCTCCGAGCCGATGGCCTCGAGGGTGAGACCCTCTGCGGAGAAGGAGTACCGAAGGGCCGCCTCGCGCTCGAGAACGAGGGCGACGCGCCTCGTCGCCTCGATGAGCTCGGCGGTGTTGACGACCGCGTAGTTGTCGACCTGCTCAGGGAAGAGCCGGCGCACGGGCGGAAGTTGCCCTTGATGAGCAGCGACGTGACGGTCTTCTTGTCGGCGGTGAAGGCGATGAGCTCGCGATCGTCACGGTTCGTGATCGACACGGCGATGGTACCGCTGTGCCCGAGGGTCTTGCCGATCTCGGTGAGGGTTCGGGCAGGGACGAGGGCGGTCACGGGCTCACCGGACGTGGTGCCGTTGTCCCAGTTGATCTCCCGGACGGCAACGCGGTAGCGGTCAGTGGCGACGAGACCGAGGGTGTTGTCGCCGACCTCGAGCTGAACGCCGGTGATGACGGGGGTCACATCGTCTCTGGATGCTGCGACGCCCACCTGGGCGACAGCTTCGGCGAAGTCTTCGGCAGGAACGAGTCCTGCCTGCCCGCTGACCTGCGGAATGCTCGGATATTCCTCGACGGGCATGGAAAGCAGGGTGAAGTTGGCCGACCCGGCCCTGACGACGATCTTCGTGTCCTCCGTGGAGAACTGCACGGGAGCGTTCGGAAGCTTGGCGGCAATTTCGGCCAGGAGGCGCCCGGAGACGAGAACACGTCCCGGTTCTTCGACCTCTGCGGCGATCTCGGTCTGTGCGGAGACTTCGTAGTCGAACGAGGAGAGCTGTAGTCCAGTCTCGGTCGTCTCGATCAGTACACCACTCAGGATGGGGAGCGTCGTCCTCTGGGGAAGGAGTTTGACTGCGAAGGAGACGGCTTCACTGAATACATCCCGGTTGGCTTGGAACTTCACGAAGTCACCTCTGTCGTCGGCGGGAAATGGATCGTGACAAATCCTAGCGCTTGCCCCTGGCGCGAGAAATTGTGATTCGAGCGATCGGGGTTCAGGTTGTCGGCCTCCCAATTCAGAAGACTTAATGATTAATGGTGTTAACCGCTGTGGAAACTGTGGATAACTCTGTCGATGCCAGTCAACCACTGGGAACTACACGTTTGTGACTTGTTGATGACCTGGGGAATCCTGTTGTTTACAGGGGAACCGGCCTGTGTCGGAATAGGCCGCAATTCACAGGCATCCATGATTCGTCCCCATTAACGCTCCACCTTTAGGACTCTTCTCCACAAGTTATCCACAGGTGTTAATAATCGACTGTCCCCACTCTGGGGACAGATTTGTGGATAACTCGACCGATCGGATATGTCGGCGACCGCGTGTCGCGGGCGCGCCGGAGGGTAGGGGCGTGCATCCGGTGGGTGGTTCCGGTGCATCCGGTGGCGCGAGTTCCGCGGCTCCGGAGCCGCAGGGCGGCTACTTGCTGTAGCGGTGGTTCTGCTTGATGCGGCTGGTGAGCTCTGTGACCTGGTTGTAGATCGAGCGACGCTCTTTCATGAGCTCGCTGATCTTCTTGTTGGCGTACATCACCGTGGTGTGGTCGCGGTTGCCGAACAGCTGGCCGATCTTGGGCAGTGAGAGGTTCGTGAGTTCGCGGCAGAGGTACATCGCGATCTGGCGCGCGGTCGCGACGGCCTGCGAACGGCTCGAGCCGTAGAGGTCGTCGACGGTGAGCTTGAAGTAGTCGGCCGTGTTCGTGATGATGTCGGTCGGCGCGATGACGTTGTCGTCATCGAGCGTGATGAGGTCTTTGAGGACCGTCTGCACGAGAGGCATGTCGACCGGGGTGCGGTTCAGGCTCGCGAACGCGGTGACGCGGATGAGTGTGCCCTCGAGCTCGCGGATGTTGCTGGAAACCTTTGACGCCATGAACTCGAGGATGTCGTCGGGAACCTGGATCTTCTCGCTCTGTGCCTTCTTGCGGAGGATCGCGATGCGCGTCTCGAGGTCGGGGACCTGGACGTCGGTGATGAGGCCCCACTCGAACCGCGAACGCATGCGGTCTTCGAAGCCGGTGAGCAGCTTCGGCGGCAGGTCGCTGGTGATGACCACCTGCTTGTTGTGGTCGTGCAGTGTGTTGAAGGTGTGGAAGAACGCTTCCTGGGTCTCGACCGCTCGCTGCAGGAACTGGATGTCGTCGATCAGCAGGATGTCGATGTTGCGGTAGCGGGCCTGGAACGACGAGCCGCGGTTGTTCGCGATCGAGTTGATGAAGTCGTTGGTGAACTCCTCACTACTGACGTAGCGCACCCGGATGCCCGGATAGAGACTCATCGCGTAGTGCCCGATGGCGTGGAGGAGGTGGGTCTTGCCGAGCCCGGAGTCTCCGTAGATGAAGAGCGGGTTGTAAGCCTTGGCCGGTGCTTCGGCGACGGCGACCGCTGCAGCGTGCGCGAACCGGTTGGACTGGCCGATGACGAAGTTGTCGAAGCTGTACTTGGGGTTGAGGCGCGTGTCGTTGTTGCGCGCGGGCGCCGTGATCTCGGCCGGTGGTGTGAGCATTGCCGGCGCCTCGATGTATGCGGCATCGGCGGGCTCTCGAGGGCCGGCCATCGTCTCTTCCTGGATGTCCGGGTTGACGACGATCGCGAAGGTGTTCACAGCAAGTGACTCGTCCAGGCCGCCGATCGCGTTCAGGAGGGGCACGCGGCTGCGCTGCTCGATCATCCCGCGGGTGAATTCGTTGGGGACTTCGAGATAGAAGGTGCCGGCCATGATGCCCTTGGGCTCGACCAGGCTGAGGAATCCGTGCAGCTGGGGCGTGATGCGGTCGTCCGACTCCAATGAGTCGAGCACGTTCTGCCATGCCGCAGAAATGGACTCTTCGCCGCCTGCCATCGTTCCCCGTATTCGTCTCGTGTGGATGCCGTCAACCGATGAATCGCAGTCGACTCCATCGTTGACGTTGACATCGGGTCGGTTGCGCGTGCGCCGCCGTCAGGTATTCACAGGGTTATCCACCGCTGTGTGTCCAATACCGTAGCGATCTCCGGCCGATTTTGGGATGGGCTGGGGATAACTTTGGTCCTCACGGTAACTTGTCCACAGGTTGTGGATCAAATTCGTTTGCGGGCATACGGCGGCGCGTCGCTCCTCAGGTTCCTCCCATTCCTGTGCATAATCATTGGATTTGTCTCGTCTGGTTTGACCTCGTCCGTCCTAGGTCGTAGTTTTAATCAGTTGACTTCAGCCGTTTTGGCTGCCCAAAAACTTTTCACGGCCTCCCCGTGCTGGATCTTGCATCAGCACCGGCCTGTTAAGAGACCACACGGAGATAGAGATATGAGCAAGAGAACCTTCCAGCCGAACAACCGCAAGCGTGCGAAGACCCACGGTTTCCGCCTGCGTATGCGCACCCGTGCGGGCCGCGCGATCCTCGCCGCACGTCGCGGCAAGGGCCGCACGAAGCTCTCGGCCTAGCCTTCACCGGTGCTCGCCAAAGCCAATCGCATCACGCGGGGGGCGGACTACAAGGCGACTGTGCGCCGCGGCGCTCGCTTCACCGGAGCGAACACCGTGACGTACATCCGTCCTGGTCCGAACCCGGATGTGGTGCGATTCGGCTTTATCGCGGGCAAGACCGTCGGTGTCGCTGTGAAGCGAAACCTGGTGCGTCGAAGGTTGAAGGCAGTGGCTCACGAGCTGCTCCCTCAGCTGTCACCGGGAACCGACGTCGTGATCAGGGCATTGCCAGCGTCCGCTCATGCGGAGTGGGCTACCCTGCACGAAGAGATCTCCGCAGCAATCAGCCGATTCACCAGTAGAGGCAACGTCCGTCGATGAACACCGCATTCACTGCAGTGCTCCTTGTTCCGCGGAACTGTGCCGTTTTGCTGCTTCGTGCGTATCGCGCGGTCATTTCACCTTTGTATGGAGACGTCTGCCGGTACTACCCGTCCTGCTCCGCTTACGCGCTGCAGGCCATCCAAGAGCACGGACTCGCAATCGGGACTGTGCTCGGTGTTCGCCGAATCGCCCGTTGCCACCCGTGGGCTGCGGGTGGGGTCGATGATGTCCCCCTTAAGAAGAAGCGTCGCTACCGGGTGACTCCGTTCGGTTTCGTCGTCGCCACAAGCCAGGGAAAGGCCTAGCAACCACATGGACATCATCGGAACGATTCTGTGGCCCATTAAAAATGGGTCGTGGAGCTCATCCTCGTTGCGTTCCACTGGCTGTTCTCGCAGATCGGGCTCGACCCGGCCGCGGGCATCACCTGGGTCCTGTCGATCGTCGGTCTGACCGTGGTCGTGCGTGCCGCCCTCATCCCGATCTTCGTCCGCCAGATCAAGAATCAGCGCCGGATGCTCGAGATCGCGCCGCAGCTGAAGAAGATCCAGGAGAAGTACAAGGGCAAGAAGGATCAGTTCTCGCGTGAGGCCATGTCCCGCGAGACCATGGAGCTCTACAAGAAGACCGGCACGAACCCACTGAGTTCCTGCCTTCCGCTTCTGCTCCAGATGCCGGTGTTCTTCAGCCTCTTCCAGGTGCTGAACGGAGCACAGGGCGGGCACGCGGGCGTCGGCCCACTGAATTCCGAGCTCGCCCAGCAGTTCGGCGGCGCGACGTTGTTCGGCGTGGCCCCGCTGCACCAGAGCTTCCAAGGCGCGATGAACGCCCACCCGCAGCAGGTGGCCGTGATGGTGATCGCTGCCGTGATGGTCGTGCTCATGACGGGTTCGCAGTTCCTCACGCAGCTGCAGATCGTTTCCAAGAACATGTCGCCGGAGACCAAGGCGAGCCCCCAGTTCAAGCAGCAGCGCATCCTGTTGTACCTCCTCCCCTTCGTCTTCCTCTTCTCTGGTTTCGCCTTCCCCCTCGGCGTCATGTTCTACTGGCTCACCTCGAACCTCTGGACCATGGGCCAGCAGTTCCTCGTCATCCGTAACATGCCGACCCCGGGCTCCGACGCCGCGAAGGCGCGTGAGGCCCGCCTTGCTCGCAAGGGCAAGCTCGTTCAGGAAGACGGCGTCGTCGTGCTGACTGTCGAAGAGGACACGAAGAAGACCACCACTCAGCGCGTTCAGCCTGTGAGCAAGAACCGCGCTAAGAAGCAGGCCGGAAAGTAGTAGGGATTCCAGAATGACCGATGTGCAGCAGTCCGATTCCGTCGTTGAGCCAGTGACCCCGGAAGACGCCTCCCCCGCCTCAGTGACAGTGTCTGATGTCGCGTTCGTGGAGACGTCGGAGTCGACGTCCACGTCCACGTCGACCGAGTCGGGCGCGTCAGAGGGTCGCGAGTACGCGGAGCCGACGGCCGATCAGCTCGATCAGGAAGGCGACATCGCCGCCGACTACATCGAAGAGCTCCTCGACATCGCGGACATCGACGGCGACATCGACATCGATGCGCGCAACGGTCGCTCGTACATTTCGGTCAACGCGGACGAGAACGCGAACCTTCGCCTGCTCTCGAAGCCGGACACCGTCACTGCTCTCCAGGAGCTGACCCGCCTCGCCGTCCAGAACAAGACGGGCGCCTTCTCGCGCTTGATTCTGGACATCGCCGGCTCGCGGGACGCCCGCCAGGCGGAGTTGGCCACGCTCGTCGACCACGCGATCTCCCGCATCGAGGAAGGCTCCGCGCAGGCTGCCCTCCCAGCGATGTCGTCCTACGAGCGCAAGCTGGTCCACGACATCGTGTCGGAGCGCGGCTTCGTCTCGAACTCGCAAGGCGAAGGTCGCGACCGCCACACCGTCATCACCAAGGCATAGTTTCACGTGGAACGTTGGGTGTGTGTCGAGTGACTGACGGCCTCGAGGCTGAGCCGGCCGCCGCCGCAACCCTCTTCGGAGCGCAGCTCGCCGTGGCTCGGCAGTTCACCTCGAACCTCGCGTCGCAAGGCGAGGAGCGCGGTCTCATCGGGCCGCTCGAACTCCCCCGCCTCTGGTCGCGCCATATCTTGAACAGTGCGATCGTCGCTCCCCTGCTTCGTCCGGGGCGCGTCGGCGATATCGGGAGCGGCGCGGGACTTCCTGGTCTGGTGCTGGCGATCGCACGCCCGGATGTCACCTTCGTGCTGATCGAGCCGATGGAGCGCCGTGTCGCGTGGCTGAACGAGCAGGTCGCAGAGCTCGGGCTCACGAACGTGGAAGTGGTCCGCGCACGCGCCGAGGACGTACGACTGGAGGAGCCGCTCGACCAGGTCACCGCTCGCGCGGTCAGCGCCTTCCGGAAGCTTCTCCCCCTCACCGCTCCCCTGCTTCGTGATGGCGGCGAGCTTGTCCTCATGAAGGGCGCAGGCGCGCAGATCGAGGTGGAGGCCGCGTCGAAAGAGATTCGCAAGTACAAAGTGCACCAAATCGAGGTTGTGACGCTTGGCCAGGACGTCCTGGACGAGGTGACGAGGGTAATCCGCGCGTCTGTGCGGTAGCCTGACGCGCTTAGGATCGTTCCTGTGGCGCTGAAACGATGCGCTTTCGGGTGTTTATGCCCTGAGTTTAGGAGCATTGTTGCTTCTTGGACCTGTCTTATTGGTCTTTGGTGAGACTTGATCGGCGGCCTGCTGGCGTGGGCGCCTGTCTGGGCTGTCGCGAGTCGCTCACGGCTCAGATGAATTGGCTAGGTCGAAGTTGGTCGGCGCTGGTGGGGAACGTAGTTTCACGTGAAACTAGCCGGCACGGGAGACTGCCTGGGGTACGCCACTTGCAGGGAGGGCCCCTTCCCGGCGAGGTGCCGCTGCCTGGGCGTGCGCGGTCACCGGCCATGTTCTTGTGAGTTGCCTATCGGCACTCCCGGCACTGCTGTCGGTGACCACTGGCGCTGCTGTCGGTGACCGCTGGTCGTGCTGTTGATACCCGCTGGTTGTCTCCGTCTCCCGCGGTACGTGCTGGTTGCACTGTCGGCATTCTCTTCGCGCGGGGTATCGATGGGGTGCAGCCCTCGGTCCTAACCGTCACTGCGAGGCTTCTGACGTACCACCACAACAGTTCGCGACGACCCAAGTATGATGCCCCTCGCAGACTTCCTCACGCTGCGACCGCAAACCTGTCGCAGGGGTAGTCCACTCCCCCGGCGACTGTGGGCCCAGAGCCCTTGATCGCATTGGTACGCGTGCGTCGGCCGCCGCGAGTTGCAATGGTTTCACGTGAAACGCAGTCAACCTGAAGACAAGGATTCGAGGCGCTGGGTGAGTTGCCGACCCTGGGCACTCCATGTCTCCAAGAGTTGAGCTGGCCCAGGGGTATGGGTGCCGGATACTACACGCGAGAACTTCGCGTGATCTGAAGCGGGCTGAGCATACGAGAGCAGGCGTACTGGACAGCGGGAAACCGTGTGGGTGCTCGGTGCAAAGTCTCCGACCCGCCGGGGCCGACGCTTCCCACAGTGCCGCGTTGCTACACGATCGCAGCGCCGGCAGTGCAGGCATTCCAGGCAGCCCAGGCGATGCAGGCTGCGCAGCGCCTGCAGTGAAGTGATGTGCATTGCACTGCACGTAATCCATGCTGGGTCACTCAGGGAACAGGCGCGCACTGGTGCCCTTGATGTTGCGTCGGACCCACGCTCGGCACCCACGCCGTGGTTCGGACCGGTGACGCAGGCGTACCTTGCGGGGGCAACCTCGAGGCATGTTTCACGTGAAACCGAGGTAACTGCCGCTCCGCCGCGCTCGGCCCGTGCTCCATGGCGCTCGGCGAGGGACCGCATCCACATGCAAACCCGGCCACTGCCGAGTTTCCACACCCCTCCTCTATCCACAGCGCGCCGCCGAGCAGAACTGCGCGCTGTGTATCCAAGATAGAGTTGACTGATGGTCACAGAGCGCATGTGACCTCCGTACTCAGACACCCGGTGCCGTGCACCATGATCGAGCGACAAGGTTTCACGTGAAACAATCGGACCAGGATGCCCAGGTCGGAACGAGCCCTGCGAGCTTCGACGCATCCACGCCGTTGGCGCAGGAAATACACGACTTAACGCGGAGGCGCGAGGCTATCGCCTCAGAAACGCTTCCCCTTCCGTCGCGAACGCGCATCTTCACTATCTCCAACCAGAAGGGCGGCGTTGGGAAGACGACGACCGTCGTGAACCTGTCCGCCGCGCTGGCAAAGTCTGGGGCGCGGGTCCTGGTCATCGACCTCGATCCTCAGGGAAACGCATCCACTGCACTGAGTGTGGAGCACCGCGAGGGCACCCCGAGCGTGTACGACGTGGTCGTAAACGACAAAGAGCTCGACGAGGTCATTCAGAAGTCGCCCGAGTTCGACGGACTCTTCGTTGTTCCGGCGACGATCGACCTTGCGGGCGCGGAAATCGAGCTCGTTTCGATGGTTGCGCGCGAACAGCGCCTCGGGCGGGCGCTCACTCGCTTCCTGGACGAGTACGACTTCGACTACGTTCTGATCGACTGCCCTCCGTCGCTCGGACTCCTGACGATCAACGCCTTCGTCGCTGCCACCGAGGTGTTGATCCCCATCCAGTGCGAGTACTACGCGCTCGAAGGGCTCAGCCAGCTGCTCAAGAACATCCAGCTGATCGAGCGTCACCTCAACCCGAAGCTGCAGGTCTCCACGATTCTGCTCACCATGTACGACTCGCGCACCAACCTGGCGCACCAGGTAGCCGAGGATGTCCGTGAGCATTTCCCCAAGGAAGTCCTCAAAACGATCATTCCGCGCTCTGTCCGCATCTCGGAGGCGCCCAGTTACGGGCAGAGCGTTATCAGTTACGACACGAACTCGTCCGGTTCGCTCTCCTACTTGGAGGCAGCCGCCGAGATTGCACGCAGAGGAGCACCCCGCTAATGGCAGCGAAGCGCACAGGATTGGGTCGAGGAATCGGCGCCCTCATCCCGACGACCGACCAGTCGGCACGGCCGGTCGACGTCTTCTTCCCTGATTCCTCCGCCACCGCTGTCAGAGAGGAACTCGTCGCCGTGCCTGGTGCACGCCTCGCGAACCTCTCCCCCGCGGACATTGTGCCCAACGCCGCTCAGCCGAGAACCGAGTTCGATCGCGAAGCGCTGGACGAGCTCGTTGCGAGCATCCGCGAGGTCGGTGTGCTGCAGCCGGTGGTGGTGCGGCCGATCCCCGGACAGCCGGACAAGTTCGAGCTGATCATGGGCGAGCGGCGCCTGCGAGCGACGAAGGAGCTCGGGCTCGACACGATCCCCGCGGTCGTCAAGGACACGGCTGACGAGGACATGCTCCGGGATGCCCTCCTCGAGAACCTGCACCGGTCGCAGCTCAACCCGCTCGAAGAGGCGTCGGCCTACCAGCAGCTACTCGCAGACTTCGGCATCACCCAGGATGAGCTCGCGTCACGGATCGGGCGCTCCCGCCCACAGATCACGAATACGCTCCGCCTCCTGAAGCTGCCGTCGGCAGTGCAGAGCAGGGTGGCGGCGGGCGTCCTGAGCGCAGGGCACGCACGCGCGATCCTGTCGGTGGGCGACGAGGAAGCGATGGCGCGTCTCGCCGACAAGATCGTGAACGAGGATCTGTCCGTGCGTGCGGCGGAGGCCGCAGCGAGCAAGAGCCCCAAGCCGGCGAGGACCAAGGTCACGGCGGGCAAGCACCGCGGGCACCTCGACGAGATCGCCGAAAAGCTCGGAGACCGCCTGGACACTCGCGTCAAGATCTCACTCGGTGCGAGAAAAGGCCAGATCGTGGTGGATTTCGCGACGATTCAAGACCTGAACCGCATCCTGGACGAAATAGGGCAGCCGAGCTTCACACGCCCGACCTTCAACTGAGGTCAGCCCAGCGAAAATAGCGGAGAAGTAGCGGACAACTAGCGAAAGATCCGCGCGCCCGCAGTACTCACGCGTCGGCGATCGCCGCCAGCGCCAGCGCAGCGTACACGTCACCGAGGTCGCGTCCCGAGGCGGCGATCGCCTGCGGCATGATCGACGTCTCCGTCAGGCCGGGAAGCACGTTCGCCTCCAGGAACCACGGCACCCCGGCCGCATCTACGATCAAGTCGATGCGCGACAGGTGACGCAGGCCCAGGGCGACGTGCGCGGTCGTCGCAGCATCTGCGACCGCAGCGGCAGTCACATCGTTCACGCGAGCCGGTGTGTAGAACCGCGTCTCCCCTGCGTTGTACCGTGCATCGAAGGTGTACACGCCTCCGACCGGCTCGATCTCGACGGCGGGGAGCGCCTCCGGCCCCTCCCCCGTGTCGATCACGGCGACCGAGACCTCCACGCCGGTGACCTTACGCTCGATCAGCGCGATGTCGGCATAGGTGTACGCGTCGACCATCGCGCGCGGGAGCTCGTCGGCCAGCTCGACGATCGTCACACCCTGCGCCGAGCCGCCCTGCGCGGGCTTGACGACCAGGGGCGTGCTGAGACCGTCGCGCACGGTCGCAAGCACGCTGTTCGCGCCCAGCTCCCGGAACGTCTCCTTCGGCAGCGCAATGGATGCGGGCGTCGACACACCGGCACGGGCCACGATGGTCTTGGCGGTCGGTTTCGACCAGGCCAGGCGGGAGGCGTCCGTCTGCGAACCGACGAACGGGATTCCTGTCAACTCCAGCAATGCGCGCAAGGCGCCGTCCTCACCGCTGGCGCCGTGCAGTGCGGGCCACACCACATCCGGGCGGTTGTCGGTGAGATAGCCCAGCAGCGACGCATCCGGGTCGCGGAAGGTCACCTGGTGGCCGAGCGAGTTGAGAGCGTCGGCGACGCGGCGGCCGCTGCGGAGCGAGATGTCGCGTTCGTGCGAGATTCCGCCGGCCAATACCACGATGTTGAGAGCGGCTTTTTCTGCCATGATCAGCTCTTTCTTTGGAACCGGGTCGGGTGTGAAGTGTGAACCAGCGATCAGCGAAGGTCGGTCGGAGGGTTGGAGCTGTTCTGCTCACGCCGCGACGCATTCAGCGGGCCGGTGCCGGCGAACGTGTCGAGCAGGTCCTGCTCGCCGTTGATGACGTTCGCCAACCTCCGCACGCCGACCCGGATGCTCTCCGGGGTCGGGTAGCAGAACGACAGCCGGATGTTCTGGGCGCCGGAGCCGTCGGCGAAGAATGCCGTGCCGGGGGTGTACGCGACCAGTTCTTTCACCGCGCGCGGAAGCATCGCCTTCGAGTCGAGGTGCGACGGCAACGTCAGCCACACGTAGAAGCCGCCGTTGGGGTTCGTCCAGCTCAGTTCGGGCAGGTACTCCTCGAGCGCGGAGATCATCGTCTCCTTGCGCTCCCGGTAGACGCCGCGGAACGTGTCGATCTGCGCCTTCCAGTCGGCGTCACGCAGATACTCGGAGATCACCAGCTGACTGAACGAGCTCGGACTCAGCACGGCCGCCTCGTTGGCGAGGATCAGCTTCTCGCGGATCGCGTGGGGCGCCAGCGCCCAGCCGACGCGGAACCCGGGGGCGAGAGTCTTCGAGAAGGTGCCGAGATAGACCACCCCGTCCTGCTCAACCGAGCGCATCGCCTCGGGCGGACGCTCTCCGAAGTAGAGCAGGCCGTACGGGTTGTCTTCCAGCACCAGGATGTCGTTGGCCTTGGCGATCTCCAGGATCTCCAGACGGCGCTCCCAACTCAGCGTGACACCCGCGGGATTGTGGAACGTCGGCACCGTATACAAGAACTTCACCGTGCGTCCGGCCGCTTTGAGCCGGGCGATGTGCTCGCGGAGCGCCTCCGGGATGAGGCCGTGCTCATCCATCGGCACGTGGTCGACCTCGGCCTGGTAGGAGCGGAAGATCACCATGGCGGTGACGTAGCTCGGCCCCTCGGCCAGCACCACGTCCCCCGGGTCGATGAACAGCTTGCTGAACAGTTCGAGCGCGTGCTGCGAGCCGGTCGTCACGACCACGTCGTCCGCGCTCGCGCTGATGCCTTCGAGAGCCATCACGTCCAGGATCTGCTCGCGCAGGGCCGGAACGCCCTGGCCGGAGCCGTATTGCAGCGCGACAGGGCCCTGCTCGCGCATCACCCTGTCCATCGCGCCGACGACCAGATCTTCCGGAAGCGCCGCCACATACGGCATGCCGCCTGCCAGGGAGACCACCTCGGGCCTGCTGGCGACGGCGAACAGGGCTCGGACCTCACTGGCGGCCAGGCCGCTGGTGCGCTGCGCGTAATGGTTGTACCACGGGTCCAGATTGTTGCCGCGTGAAAGCGGGCTGCCCTGATCAGTCACTTGTCTTCCGTTTCTTACGCCGTTTGCCAATGCTATTTGTGTGGTGCGCTATGCCCGAAATCGAGGGATGCGCGGTGAGACAGAAAAGACCCGCCCGGCTGAGTGCCGGACGGGTCTGAGAAGGACTGGTCGGCTACGCGAGGTAGGCGGCCAGGTCGGCTTCGAGGGCGGGCTTCGGCTTGGCGCCGATGACGGTCTTGACGACCTCGCCACCCTGGTAAACCTTCATCGCGGGGATGGAGGTGATCTGGTACTTCGCAGCGGTCTGCGGGTTCTCGTCGACGTTGAGCTTCACGATCTCGATCTTGTCGGAGTGCTCCGCCGCGATCTGGTCGAGGATCGGGCCGACGGCGCGACACGGGCCGCACCACTCTGCCCAGAAGTCGACGAGGATCGTCTTCTCGCTGTTGAGGACATCGCTCTCGAAAGAGGCATCCGTGACCGAACGTGCTGCAGACATTTCTTGGTTCTCCTTATGCGGTGGTGGTGAGTTCGAGATCGCCGGACTCGACCTCAACGGTCTGGTCCAGCAGGTCTTTGGGGAGGGTCGAAAGGTATTGTTCCGCGTCGAGGGCGGCGACAGTTCCGGAGGCGGCTGCCGTGACGGCCTGACGGTAGTGCGGGTCGATGACGTCACCGGCCGCGAACACCCCGGCGACCTTGGTCTTCGACGAACGGCCGGCGACCGCGATGGTCCCATCCGGAGTCAGATCGAGCTGGCCGTGGACCAGGTGAACGCGCGGGTCGTTGCCGATCGCGATGAACAGCCCCTGGAGCTCCAGGTCGCTCTCCTCGCCGGAGTTGACGTCGCGGAGCGTGACGCTCTTCACGGTCTCTTCACCATTGATGGCGACGACCTCGGAGTTCCACACGAATTCGATCTTCTCGTTCGCGAATGCGCGGTCCTGCATGATCTTGGACGCGCGCAGCGAGTCCTTGCGGTGGATCACGTAGACCTTGTCGGCGAAGCGGGTGAGGAAGTTGGCCTCCTCCATCGCCGAGTCGCCTCCGCCGACGACCGCGATCGTGCGCTCCCGGAAGAAGAAGCCGTCGCAGGTCGCGCACCAGGACACACCGTGTCCGGACAGGCGCTCCTCGTCGTGAAGGCCGAGCTTGCGGTAGGCCGAACCCGTGGCGAAGATTACCGAGAGGGCTTCGTGCTTGGCGCCGGAACCCAGGGTGACGCTCTTGACGTCGCCGGTGAGATCGACGGACACGACGTCGTCGAGGACGACCTCTGTGCCGAAACGCTCGGCCTGAGCCTGCATCTTGAACATGAGGTCCGGGCCCATGATGCCGTCAGGGAAGCCGGGGAAGTTCTCGACCTCTGTGGTGTTCATGAGTTCGCCGCCTGCTTCGACGGACGAGGCGATCAGCAGCGGCCGGAGGTTGGCGCGCGCGGCGTAGATGGCCGCGGTGTAACCGGCGGGGCCGGAACCGATGATGATGATCTGCCGCACGGCGGGAGCTCCTTGCACTATCTGTAACGGTCCAGAACCGGACCGCTGAGGTGTAGAACACATCCTAGGCGGATGCTATTCCGTTTCACGTGTGAGTTCGGAGCGGACGCCCAACCGGTTCAGAATCGGCGCCAGACCGGCCATCAGGTCGCGGGAATGCAGCAGTGTGAGGACGCCGATGTAGACCACCAGCATCACAACTCCGACCACCGCGGACGACACGATCGCGCCGAAGATCCCGCTCACCGGGAACGAGCCGGCGTCGACACCGCCCATGATCACCAGGAAGCCGCCACCGGCGATCATCGCGGCGAGGGCGGCCACCGCGAAACGCCACAGACCGCTCAGGATGCGGCGACCATCCACTCCCCCGGTGGTGCGGCGGAGGAGCGCGAAGGCGAGGGCTGCTTGCACGACGCTTGCGATGGACACCACCAGGGCGACGGAGGCGGCGCGCGCCGGTGCGGGAACGGCCAGGCACACGAGCACACCGGCCACGATCAGGATCACCTGCGCCAGCGTGAAGAAGAACGGCGTGCGGGTGTTGCCGAGCGAGTAGAAGGCGCGCTGGGCCATGAACACGAGCGAGAACGGCACGAGTCCGACCAGGTAGGCGATCAGAACCCAGCCGAAGGCCTGATAGTCGACGGTGAACACGCGCGCCACAGGGAAGGCGACCACGATGAGTGCGGCCGCCGAGAACGTGATGAGCAGCATGATCGACCTGGTGGCCGCGGAGAAGTCCCCGCGGAACGCCGCGGCGTCCCTCGTGCGCGTGCTCGGCCATCCTGGTGTAGAAGCTGGTGACGATCGAGACCGCGATGATGCCGTGCGGGAGCATGAAGATCAGCCAGGCGTTGTTCATGATGAGCGGTCCGGCATTGCCGGTGCCCGCGGAGTTGGCGACGTTCGTCTCGACGAGGCCGGCGACCTGGGCGGCGATCAGCATGGCGAAGGTCCAGCCCGCCGCGCGGCCGGCGTGCCCGAGGTTGACGCCGCGCCAGCCGAAGTCGAATCGGAACCGCAAGCCGACGCGTCGCCAGAAGTAGAACAGGATGAACGCCTGCACGGCCACGCCGAGTGTCGCGCCACCGGCGAGGAGGGCGACCATCCCGCCCGACCACTCGTGGCTGCGGGTGCCGTTCGGGTCGGCACCGAACGTCAGGATGAAGGCGATGAGCATCCCGATCGCGATGATGTTGTTGACGACCGGCGCCCAGGTGAACGGACCGAACGACTTGCGCGCGTTCAGCACCTCGCCGAGGAGCGTGTATAGACCGAGGAAGAAGATCTGCGGGAGCGACCAATAGGCGAAAGCGGTCGCGAGGTCGGCCTTGGCGCCGCGCAAGCCGAACAGGGCGATCAGGACCGGTGAGAGCAGCGTCGCGACGAGCGCGACGGCCGCGAACACGACGATCCCGAGGGTGACCAGCTTGTTGATGTACGCCTTGCCGCCGTCGGCATTGACAGACGCACGCACGATCTGCGGCACCAGGATGGCGCTCAGGATGCCCTGCGCGATGATCGCGTAGATGCTGTTCGGCACGATGGTCGACGTCGCGTACGCGTTCGACGCGAACGCGACCGCGCCGATCGCCTGCAGCAGCAGCCACGCCTTCGCGAAGCCCAGGATGCGCGAGACCAGGGTCCCGGAGGCGAGCATGGCGCTGGCGCGACCGATGCTAGCCACGGGCGCCTCCGTCTGGCGGGGCGGCGGAGTCGTCCGGCTCGGTGGGTGCGTCGGTGGGTGCGGAGGCGTCGGTGGGCGCGGCGTCCTCGGCGGGTGCGTCGGGGTCGGCGGCCTCGGCGTCACCCTCCCCCGACTCCTCCTTCTTCCGCTGGTCGCGACGGCGCAGGATGTTGCGCACGATTCCGAATCCGAACAGCAGCACGAGCAGGATGCCGAAGATCAGCGCGCCGATGCCCTCCCAGTCTGCGTGCACATCCACTGTCACAGCGCTCGGGTCGCCGATCGGCACGCCGGTCGGGCTGTAGAGGCGCAGCGAAAGCACCACCTGACCGTTGCCGAGCTTCGCCTTGACGGGCACCAGCATCGTCGCGCGTGAATCCTGGGGGATGCGCTTGGTCGCGTTCTGGTCGATCTCCAGCCTGCTGTTCGACGGCGACGCGGTGAGGACGACGTTCGCGGCCTCGTCTTTCAGCTCGTTGCTGACCGTGAACGGGATGGAACCCTGCGCGCTCACCAGATTGACGTTCTCGGTGGGCAGGATCTTGATCGAGTGCAGCGTGTCGACCGTCGCCTTCCTGGAGGCGGCGACCGCGACCGACCAATCGGTGCGCGGGTTCTGCCACGACACGGCGAACAGGGTCAGCAGCTGCGCCCTGGTGCGTCCGGTCATCGTGTCCGGTTTGTCGAGCACCGTCGCGAACGAGTCGATCGACTGCTCGTCCTGAACCAGCGCCTTGAGGCTGTCGATGCGGGTCTGCGACTCCGGCGCATCCGTCAGCGAGAGCCCGGAGCTCGACGGAGCGGCCGCCGTCGACGACAGGGACGACGGCGTGGACCACGGCGAGGCGAAGAGCGATTCCAGGGTGCGGCGCAGCTGCGTGCCGCTGGACGGCCAGGAGCGGTCGAACGAGATCAGGAGCTGCTTGGACTGCGTCCCCTCGGCGCTGATCAGTTCGAGCTGGGCGTTCACCTTCGACATCGCCGTGTTCCAGGCGACATCGCTCGGTGCGGACTCCGCCTGGCGGATCGCGGTGGAGAGGGCCTCGTCCGACACCAGCAGCTTGCCGCCGTCGAACGGGAGGGTGGCGTTGGGGGTGCTCTCCAGGGTGGCCTGGTTGGTATTCGAGCCGGAGGCCACGACGGTGTGCAGACCAGCGGCCGCCAAGGGGGCGAGGTCGGCGGAACGCACGGTGTTGTCGCCCGGCCAGCCGATGCCGGTGAGTGAGTACTTCCACGCCACCAGTTCGTCGAGGGTCGGCAGCGTGACCCCGCCCGGTCCGGCGGTGGGTGTCGGGGTGGGCGTCTCGGCCGGCGGGGCGGGAGTCGCGGTGGACGGCTCGCCGACGGGCGTCGGCGACGGGGTGAAGTTCTTCGGGTCGAGCGCGTAGTCGAGCGAGGTCGGTGCGAGCGGCGCAGGGAGGCCGGCCTGCACCTGGCCGGTGACGTCGGCGTCGCCGAAGCCGAGGGAGAAGGTGTCGTTGGGCAGAGCGGCGAGACGGTTGAGCCAGTCGCTGGCGCTCGGCGGCGCCGCGTTGCCGAGCGCGCGGATGGACGCGATGATCATCGGGTCGATGCCGACGGTGACCGTGCTGTGGCCGATGAGGCCGTCCAGGTCGCGGGTGAGGACGCCGTTCGGTGCGGTGTACGTGGTGAGGTCGGCGGCGGTGATCAGCCCGTCGGAGGTCGACGGGCTGACGAGCGGCATGATCACACCGAGCGAGGAGCGGGTGCTCTCGACGCCGGGGTTCCAGACCACGCTGCCCCGCGCATCCACTGTCTTGCCGCCGACGGAGACGGTGGCTCCGATGCCGTAGACGGCGCCGGACGGGTTGGTGCCGAACGGGACGGCAGCCGCGGGAACGGTGACCCTGACGACGGTGCTGGTGCCCGGTTCGAGAGTGGTGACCTGGCCTTCGCCGATGGTGGCCTTGCCGGAGACGGCGGTGGTCGACGTGAGCCAGGACGAGAGGGCGGTGCGCGACTTCTGCGGCGACGGGTCGAGCCAGAGCGAGACGGAGCCGGGCGGGTATGAGCTGTCTGTGGGGTTGGTGACCGTGATGGAGACGGAGAGGTCTTGGATCGGTGCGAGCACACCGCCGTTGTCGGCGGCCAGAGAAGCGGAGATGTCGTCGCCCGTCGTCGCAGCCCGGACGAGCCCGGTGGATGCGTCCGATGCGCCGGATGTGGCCGAGACCCCGACCGCGCCCCGATCGGCTCCCTGCACGACGGCACTGGATGCTCCGGCCGGCACCAGTGCGATGGCTACGGCCGCGCAGACGAGCGCGGCGAGATTCCGCACCCCCTGCCGAAGGGTGAATCGGGGTGCGCTCATGCGTCGATGCACGATCCCGACTCGGCCTCCATGTCGACGATTCTAGAGGGGGCCCGCTGGGAGAGCCCGACGAGCGCGCCAAGCGGAGCACGCCTAATAAACTGGGGCACCATGCACAGCGTCGCCGAATCCATCGCTCGCCTCGGCGACCTCGCCCGCTCGGCGACCGTCTCCCGGCTGGCCTCAGCGTTCGCCGACGCCGGCTATGAACTCGCCCTGGTGGGCGGTCCTGTGCGGGATGCGCTGCTCGACCGGCCGGTGCACGACCTGGACTTCACGACCGACGCCAGGCCGGACGACATCCTGCGCGTCGTCTCCCCCCTGGCAGATGCCGTGTGGGACATCGGGCGCCAGTTCGGAACAATCGGTGCACGGTTCGGCGACGACACCGTCGAGATCACCACCTACCGCACAGACGTCTACGACGGGGAGACACGGAAGCCGGACGTCGAGTTCGGGGACACACTCGAAGGCGACCTGCTGCGCCGTGACTTCACCGTGAACGCGCTGGCCCTGCGCATCCCGGAGGTGAAGCTGGTCGACCCGTCCGGCGGTGTCGAGCACCTGCTGAGCCGCACGCTCACCACCCCGAGCAGCCCGGAGATCTCGTTCGGCGACGATCCACTGCGCATGATGCGGGCCGCGCGCTTCACCTCCCAACTCGGCTTCACGGTCGATGACGAGACCCAGGATGCGATGGCCGAGCTGGCCGGCCGCATCGAGATCGTGAGTGCTGAGCGGGTGCGCGACGAGCTGACCAAGCTGCTCTGCACCGATGACCCGCGGCCGGGGATCGAGTTGCTGGTCTCGACCGGTCTCGCTGCGCAGGTCATCCCGGAGATCCCGGCGCTGCGGCTGGAGATCGACGAGCACCACCACCACAAAGACGTCTACCAGCACAGCCTCACCGTGCTCGACCAGGCCATCGGATATGAGAAGGAGCGGCACGCGGGCGAGGCGCCGGATCTCGTTCTGCGGCTGGCGGCGATCCTGCACGACATCGGCAAGCCGGCCACGCGCAAGCTGGAGCCGGGCGGCGTCGTCAGCTTCTACCACCACGACGTGGTGGGGGCGAAGCTCGCCAAGAAGCGGCTGACGGCGCTGCGGTTCGACAAGGCGACCATCGACGCGGTGGCGAGGCTGATCGAACTGCACCTGCGGTTCTTCGGGTACGCGGACGCCAACTGGACCGATTCCGCTGTCCGCCGCTACATCCGGGATGCTGGGCCGGAACTCGAGCGTCTGCACATGCTCACGCGCGCCGACGTCACCACCCGTAACCGCCGAAAGGCGGACAGGCTCGGGTTCGCGTACGACGACCTCGAGACGCGCATCAGGGAGCTGAAGGAGAAAGAGGAACTGGATGCGGTGCGTCCGGACCTCGACGGCGAACAGGTCATGCGCATCCTGGGCATCAAGCCGGGCAGGGAGGTGGGGGCGGCGATGAGGTTCCTGCTGGAGCTGCGGCTCGACGACGGCCCGCTCGGCGAGGAGGAGGCGACCAGGCGGCTGCTGGCCTGGTGGGAGTCGCAGCAACACTGACGCATCCCTGCACAGGGTGCGCGGCAGGTGGGTTCTCCACAGATGCCTGACCGACAGGTCCGGGATGCGCCCTCCCCCGCGAGTGTGGAGGCATGACGAACACACTCCTTACGCCTCCTGCCACTGCATCCGTTGCTGTCCCCGCCGACGCCGACTGGCGCGACACGCCCGCATCCGTTACGCTGGACAGGTTGTCTGGGCAGACGTATGCCCGCACGACAGATGTAGAACCCTCCTGCTACAGACCGTCTGTAGCCGCCAAGTCCAAAGGAGGTGGGTTAGTCATGCATCAGTACGAGTTGATGGTCATCCTCGATCCAGAGATCGACGAGCGCACCGTTGCTCCCAGCCTTGACAAGTTCCTCAACGTCGTTCGCGACGCGGGTGGATCCGTCGACAACGTCGACATCTGGGGCCGCCGTCGTCTCGCCTACGAGATCAACAAGAAGACCGAGGGCATCTACGCCGTCGTTCAGTTGACCTCCAACGGTGAGACCACCAAGGAGCTCGACCGCCAGTTGAAGCTGAGCGAAGCCGTCATGCGCACCAAGGTCCTCCGTGCGGAAGAGGCGATCGCACAGGTCGCCGCCGCTGCGAAGCTCGCCGACGAGAAGGCCGCCCGCAAGGCTGCCGCTCCCGCCAAGGCTGCTGCCGCCGACAAGGCCGGCGTCTAGTCCCATGGCCGGCGAGACCGTCATCACCGTGGTGGGCAACCTCACCAGCGACCCGGAGCTGCGTTACACGCAGAACGGGCTCGCGGTTGCCAACTTCACCATCGCATCCACACCCCGCACGTTCGACCGTCAGGCGAACGAGTGGAAGGACGGTGAGGCTCTCTTCCTGCGCGCGAGCGTCTGGCGTGAATTCGCCGAGCACGTCGCCGGTTCGCTGACGAAGGGCTCGCGCGTCATCGCGCAGGGTCGCCTGAAGCAGCGTTCCTACGAGACGAAGGAAGGTGAGAAGCGCACCTCGATCGAGCTCGAGATCGATGAGATCGGCCCGTCGCTGCGCTACGCCACCGCTTCGATCACGCGCGCGCAGTCGTCTGGCCGTGCCCCCGGAGGTTTCCCCTCCGGTGGCGGTGCCGTCGAAGAGCCGTGGGCAGCATCGGCGCCTGCAGACGCTTCGTCCTCCGGGTCGGACGTCTGGAACACGCCGGGCAGCTACAGCGACGAGACTCCCTTCTAAGGGTCACCAACATTCACCAGCTCCATCGGCTTTCGATGAGAGCGGAAAGCAAAGGAAATCATGGCTGGAAAGTCGAGCGGCGACCGCCGCAAGCCGATCCGCAAGGGCAAGGACGGCAAGAACGCCGCTCCGGCGAAGTCGATTCGCGTCGGCGTCATTGACTACAAGGACGTCGCGACCCTGCGGAAGTTCATCTCGGAGCGTGGAAAGATCCGCGCCCGCCGCATCACCGGTGTCTCCGTCCAGGAGCAGCGCCTCATCGCCCGTGCCGTCAAGAACGCACGCGAGATGGCACTTCTCCCCTACGCCGGCTCTGGCCGTTAGGAGATACGGACATGTCGAAACTCATTCTGACGCACGAGGTCACCGGCCTCGGCTCTGCCGGAGACGTCGTCGACGTCAAGAACGGCTTTGCACGCAACTACCTCATCCCGCAGGGCTTCGCGATCGCGTGGACCCGCGGTGGTGAGAAGCAGGTGGAGCAGATCAAGGCGGCTCGCGTCGCTCGTGAGCTCCACACCATCGAGCAGGCTCAGGACCTCAAGTCCAAGCTGCAGGCCACCAAGGTCAAGCTGACCGTAAAGGCCGGCCGCGAAGGCCGCCTCTTCGGCTCCGTCAAGACGTCCGACATCGCGGACGCCGTGAAGGCCGCCGGAATCGGCGAGCTGGACAAGCGCAAGATCGAGATCACCTCGCCCATCAAGGTCGTCGGCGACCACGAGGCCACGGTTCGTCTTCACGACGACCTGTCCGCCGTGATCACCCTCCAGGTGGTCGCTGCCAAGTAGGCACGATAAGCAGAAAGTGTAGCGGCGGGCTTCGGCCCGCCGCTACACCTTTTAACAACTGATTCCGCAGTTTTGTACACAGGGCGAAACGCCCGGGAAACGCGTTTTCCCACACCAATGAAACTGTTTTCTACACACAGGGTGTGGAGAGATAAATCCCAGATCAAATGGCATATACGCGCCAATATTGATCTTTAGTCCACACCTTTCCCCACAGGTTGTGCACAAGCAGCGCGGCGTTTCGCGCAGATTCTCCCCAACGTTATCCACAGGGTGAGTTGTGGCCGGTCTGCCTGCTCCCTAGGGTGGAGCGAGGTCGGCGGCAACCGGCCGAGGAGAGAACCGACGATGTCGGTGGTCACCCGCAAGATCCTGATAGCAGCGAGCCGTGCCACGCAGTGTGGCGGTGAGCGAGGTTCACTGGAATCAGGCTGCTCGGGATGCGCGGAGCCATGAGCCCTGCCCTGCCGTGTACCCGTGCCGAAACGAAAGAGGAGAAACCGTGTCGATCGCCCATCTGGGTCTCGCTGACCAACGCGAACCGGGCGAAACGCGTACGTCGGAACGCACGCCGCCGCACGACCTCCTGGCCGAGCAGAGCGCCCTCGGCGGAATGCTCCTCAGCAAGGACGCGGTCGCCGACGTCGTCGAAGTCGTCCGCGGTCCCGACTTCTACATCCCCAAGCACGAGATCATCTACGACGCCGTCCTCTCCCTGTACTCGCACGGAGAGCCGACCGACGTCATCACCGTCACCGACGAGCTCACCAAGGTCGGCGAGCTGTCTCGCGCGGGCGGCGCCGAGTACCTGCACACGCTCACCAGCCTCGTGCCGACGGCCGCGAACGCGGGCTACTACGCCAACATCGTCGCCGAGAAGGCTCTGCTGCGCCGCCTGGTCGAGGCCGGCACCCGCATCACGCAGATGGGCTACAAGGCAGAGGGCGAAGTGCTCGACCTCGTCAACAACGCGCAGGCCGAGATCTACTCCGTCACCGGCTCCCAGGAGACGGAGGACTACGTCCCCCTCACCGACGCCGTGACCGTCGCCATCGACGAGATCGAGGCGGCCAGCCATAAAGACGGTTCGATGACGGGCGTCCCCACAGGCTTCGCCGAACTCGACGAGCTCACGAACGGGCTGCACCCCGGCCAGATGATCATCGTCGCCGCGCGCCCTGCCCTCGGAAAGTCGACTCTCGCGCTGGACTTCGCCCGCGCAGCCTCGATCCACCACGACATGCCCACCATCTTCTTCTCCCTCGAAATGGGTCGAAGCGAGATTGCGATGCGCTTGCTCTCCGCGGAAGCCTCCGTGCCCCTGCAGAGCATGCGCAAGGGCAAGGTGGAGAGCCGCGACTGGACGACTATCGCCTCCACCCGCGGCCGCATCAACGACGCCCCGCTCTACATCGACGACAGTCCCAACATGACCCTCGTCGAGATCCGCGCCAAGTGCCGCCGCCTCAAGCAGCGCGTCGGCCTCAAGATGGTCATCATCGACTACCTGCAGCTGATGACGAGCGGCAAGCGCGTCGAGAGCCGCCAGCAGGAAGTCAGCGAGTTCTCCCGAGCCCTGAAGCTGCTCGCGAAAGAACTGCAGGTCCCCGTGATAGCCCTCTCCCAGCTGAACCGTGGTCCCGAGCAGCGCGCCGACAAACTCCCCGCCCTGAGCGACCTCCGCGAGTCCGGCTCGATCGAGCAGGACGCCGACATGGTCATCCTGCTGCACCGCGAGTCCGCCTACGAGAAAGACAACCCGAGGGCCGGCGAGGCCGACCTCATCGTCGCCAAGCACCGCAACGGTCCGACCCGCACGGTGACCGTGGCGTTCCAGGGGCACTTCTCCCGGTTCACGGATATGGCGCCGGTGTAAGTCGCGACACAAACGCCGACCAGTTGTACCAAACACCGGCAGATATGCACCGCATCCCATGACTGGTACGGTGGGGCTGTGAAAACTCCCACCATCACCACGCGGGTCTCCCGGGAGCTCGGCATGGCCATCAACCATGGCATCTATCAGCCGGGCACGCGGCTGCCCGGTGAGCGCATGCTGGCCGAGAGCATGCATGTGAGCCGCAGCACCATCCGGATGGCGTTGGAGGATCTGGAGCGTCAGGGTCGCGTCGCGCGGTCTCCGCAGCGCGGGTGGTTCGTGCCGAGTCCGACCGTCGGGGAGCCGCCGAGCACCCTGGAGAGCTTCACCGAGATGGCGCGGCAGCGCGGGCACACGCCGACGGCTGAGGTGCTGGAGAAGTCCGTGCGGTCGGCGACACTGGATGAGGCCAACCGGCTCGGGATCGCGCCGGGCACCGAGGTGCTGGAACTGGTGCGGCTGCGGGGGATGAACTCGACGCCGATCTGCGTGGACAGGAACGTGCTGCCGCTCACCATCGCGCACGCCCTCGTCGAGCTGGATCTCACGGACGCGTCGCTGTACGAGATGCTGCAGACGCACTGCGACGTGAGCATCTTCCGCAGCGCGTACAGCGTTCAGGCGGAGACGCCGACCGCCGAGCAGGCCGCGCTGCTGCACATCCCGCCGGGGAGCCCGGTGCTCGTCGGCCGTGAGATCGCGTACGACCGGGGCGGGGCGCCTGTGCTCCTCGGGCTCAACACCTACCGGGGCGACGCGTACCGCTTCCACGCCGACCTGTACCGCGCCGAGTAGCCGCGCCACCCACGCCAGCCGCACTCAACGGCCAGAGGCCTCCGAACCCTGCACGGGTCGGAGGCCTCTGCTCGTCCGGTCGGCTCAGTGCAGCGGCGGCAGGATGTCCTTCTGCAGCTCCAGGAACTCGTCCAGCATCGCGACCGCACGGTTGTGCGAGTCGATCACCGGATCGAGCAGGATCGCCTGCAGCAGCTTCGCCTTGGATTGCTCGGCGTAGGCCTGCACCAGCAGCTTGTGGATGCTCCCCTGCAGCCGGACCATGGCAAGCACGCCCTCCGGGAACTCCTCCATCGGAACCGGCACGAGTTCGCCGTCGACGACCCTCGCAGGTACCTCGACCACCATGTCGTCCGGCAGGCCGGGGATGGCACCGCGGTTCGGAAGGTTCACGGCGGGGAGGTCGCGCTCCACACCGCAGGCCACCCACTCGATGATCGGGATGGCGAGCTCCTCCGAGGAGACGATGGGGCGGTCCTCCAGGGTGGCCTCCAGCGTCTTCTGCGCGTGCTTCGGCGGCTGGTACGGGCGGTCGGTGTCGGCGAAGCGGATCTCGTAGAACCACTCCGGCGTCGCTGCGCCGTCGCGCCACGGAGAACCGTCTGCCGGGTCGTGGAAGTACTGCAGCTGCGCCGGCACGTAGTCGTCCGCCCAGGAGATGTACTCGCCGAGGTGGTTGGCGCTCGGCGACGGCCACAGTCCGAAACGACGGAACAGGATGCGCGAGAGGCCGACCTCGTGCCAGTCGGAGACCCAGTTGGCGTCGTGTTCGAGTTCCCGCAGACGCGGGTAGAGGTCTTCTCCCGTTTTGCGGTCACGAATGCGCTGGAACCAGGTGAAGTGGTTGATCCCGCCAGCAGCGAGGTCGAGCTCGTCGAGCGGGGTGTCGAGCAGAGCCGCGATCTGGCGGGCTCCCTGGAAGTAGCCGTGGCACAGGCCGACGACCTTCACGTTGGTGAGGCGCGTGATGGCCTCGCAGACCTTGTGCTCCGGGTTGGAGAAGTTGAGGAACAGCGCGTCAGGTGCGAGCCGTTCGATCGCGCGGGCGATCTCCAGCAGCGGCCCGAACTGGCGGAGCGCGTGGAAGAGGCCGCCGGGGCCGCCGTTCTCGCCGTAGACCTGGCGGAAACCGTACTTCCTCGGCACCGTGAAGTCCTGGGACCAGTAGTGGTACCTGTTCAGCTCGATTGCGGTCACGACGAAGTCCGCACCCGTCACGGCCTCGTCGAGGTCGGTGGTGGTGGCGACGGTGGCCGCGTGGTTCAGCTCACCGATCACGTGCCGCGCGTAGCCCTCCATCTCGGCGAGGGGGGCCGCTGCGAGGTCCATGAGCACGATCTCGAGGCCCTTCTTGGCGATCGGCTCGCTCAACAGGAGGTCGCGAATGATGGTGCCCGCGAACTCGCGGCTGCCTGCGCCAATCAGTGTTACTTTCATCTGCTACTTGTCTCCGCTCTGGATGTGGTGGTTGTTCTGCTCCTGTGCGATCCGGCGAGCCACCGCGATGGCTCCGCGCACAGGCGGTCTGTCGAGGATGATCAGTTCGAGGCCGGGGTGGGCCAAGGCGAGGGCGGCACCGAACGCCTTCTGGAGCCGGGGCTGCCGTTCGATGACGGAGCCGCCCGCCACGACGGCGTCGGCGGGGATCCCCCGGCCGAGCAGCCGGTGGACGAGCGCGGCGAGGTGCTCGCCCGCATCCCGGATCACGTCGGCAGCGATGGCGGAGCCGTCGTCGGCCGCGGCGAAGACCTCGGGGGCATGACTGCCCCACTCCTCCGCCGACGCCGCCGTGGTGACGGCCAGTGCCAGTTCGTCGCCGTTCGTCGCGACGAACGAGGCCATCAGCCGCCGCGCGAGCTCGTCGCCGGAACCACCCTGGTCGAGGTCGCGGAGGACGGCCCTGGTGGCGTCCCGCACGAGGCCGGACGCGCTCCCCTCGTCGCCGAGGAGCCAGCCCCAGCCGCCTGCGCTCACCAGCTCGCCGTCGGCATTCCTGGCGGTGGCGATGGATCCGGTGCCGACGACGACGCCGATCGCCCGATCGTGGCCCATCGCCGGTGCGATGAGCTCGGAATCGTTCAGGACGACGACCGGGCCGTCGATCCCTGGCTGCAATGCCTGCTGGAGTTCGCGGCACTGGGCCGTGTTCTCGCAGCCGTGCGCTCCGACCGCGACGGCCGCAGACAGGATGTCCGACCCGAAGTGTTCGGTCAGAAGGCCGCGCAGTCCGACGGCATCGGCCGCGAAGTCGCCGAGTCCGCCGCGCCAGGACGAGGAGGGGACGACGATCTCCCGTCGGCCGGAGGCGAACTCCACGACGACGTGCGTCTTCGTTCCGCCGATGTCGACGCCGACCACTGTTCTCATGAAATCTTCCTCACGTCGATCTCGCGTCCGGCCCACCAACTCCGGCGGCCTATCCACGCTAATCACAACCAGCCCAGTTATGCCAGTTCGGGGGTGAATAACAACCAGATCGCGGACTGGTCCGGTTCCCGGAGAGGCATTCAGGGGGCTCCCAGGCGTGGTGACGCAGCGTTGAAGCCTCGAAAACGCTGGGCGGTTGCGGGATGTGGTGCGGCGAATACCGTACCAGTCGCGGGAATGGTTGTTATTTCGTCCCCAAGTGGACTAACTGAGCTGGTTAAGAATAGCGTTGCACCCGCGCCGCACATCGGCGTGAACGATAGGCGACGAGTTAAAGGAGACTCGCATGAAGAAGCGTCACCTCGCTGGAGCGATTGCTTTAGCGACCGGATTGGCCTTGGGCCTTGCGGCCTGTGCACCGGGCGGGTCCACGGCGGCGGACTCCTCCCGTCCCGTTTCGAAAGACGTCTCAGGCAAGGACGTCACGCTCAAGATCCTCGACTTCTGGCAGAACGACGAAGGCAAATGGATGGACGCCGTCGTCAAGGACTTCGAGAAGCAGCACCCCAACATCACCATCAAGCGCACCACGCAGGACTGGGGCCAGGTCAACAACACGGTCGCCCTGCGTCTGGCGGACCCGAGCGGGCCCGACATCGCGCTGGTCAACAACGGCTGGTCGTCGATGGGCACCTTGGCCAAGGGCGGCCGAATCCTGAACCTGGACGCGTACTCGAAGCTCTACGGGTGGGACAAAGAGTTCCCGAACACGATCGCCCGCCAGACGCAGTTCACGTCCGACGGCAAGCAGATGGGCACCGGTTCGCTGTACGCGACTCCGGCGGCTCGGTCATCGCTGATCGGCTTGTACTACAACAAGGCGATCCTGGACAAGCTGGGGCTCGCTGTGCCGACGACGCTCGCCGATTTCGAGAAGGACGCGGCGGCCGTCAAGTCGGCCGGAGAAGTGCCGATCGCCTACGGTTCCGTGGACAAGGGCTCCGCGACCTCGATCCTGTTCGCCACTCAGAACCTCTACGCTGCTGCCGACAAGATCGGCGACTTCGTCTACTCCAGCGGAAACGTGCCGATCTCCGACACGGGGATCGTCCAGGCCGCGGGTGACGTCAAGAAGTGGGCGGACGCCGGCTGGTTCACGCCGAACTACGCGGGTATTCAGTACGCCGACGCGCAGAACGATTTCCTGACCGGCAAGGCGGCGTTCCGGTTCGAGTACACCGGTTCGCTGGCGTTCTCCGACGCGCAGAAGCAGACCTTCGGGTACGTGCAGCTGCCGCAGGTGGACGGCGACAAGGTCGTGGGCACCGGCTCCTCCGCCGCGAACCTGGCGATCTCGGCCAAGTCGAAGAACCCGGATGCCGCCGCGGCATTCCTGGACTTCATGGCGAGCAAGACCGCCGCGCAGGAGGCAGTGGACCACGGCTTCCTGCCGCTGCTGCACTCCGGCCTGAGCGTCCCGAGCGGCAACCCGGAGCTGGCCAGCGAGATCACGGCACAGCAGGCGCTCGACAAGAGCAACGGGTACACGCCGTACTTCGACTGGTCGACCCCGACGATGCTCGACACCATCGGCGGCCAGCTGCAGCAGCTCTACGCGGGCCAGGTGACGCCGCAGCAGCTCTCTGACGCAGGTCAGAAGGACTACGACGCCTTCCAGGCGCAGCGGGCGAAGGGCTGAGTCGATGACCTCGTCCGATCTGGTGCAGCGGCAGGAGACCCCCGCCGCTGCACCGGCGGCGGCGCCACGGGCCGGCGGCACGTCGAAGCGGAGGCGCACCCTGTCGCCACTCGCCCGGCGTCGCCGCTGGCTCGGCCTGGCGTTCGCGGCTCCGGCGCTCCTGTTCTACGGGTTCGTCGTGATCGTCCCCATCCTGCAGAGCCTGAACTACTCGCTGTACAGCTGGGACGGCGTGAGCGCGGCCAAGTGGGTGGGGCTCAGCAACTACGTGTCGTTCTTCACCGATCCGCAACTGATCGAATCCCTGGGCCATGTGCTCGTGCTCGTGGTGTTCTTCTCGCTCATCCCGATCGCGCTCGGCCTGCTCTCCGCCGCTCTGCTCGGCCGGGGAAAGACGGCGGGCAGCGGCGTGTACCGCTGGCTGCTGTTCCTCCCGCAGGTGCTGACGAGCGTGGTCGTCGCCGTGATCTGGAAGCGCATCTACGGGCCGGACGGCCCCCTCAACTCCGCGTTGCGCGCCGTCGGTCTCGGCGACCTGGCGAAGAACTGGCTCGGCGACTTCACCTGGGCGCTCCCCGCGCTCGGCGTGATCGGCACCTGGACGGCGATGGGGCTCTGCATGGTGCTCTTCGTCGCCGGCGTCGCCGCCATCCCGAACGAGCTGTTCGAGCAGGCCCGCATCGACGGCGCCGGACCGATCCGCGAATTCTTCTCGATCACCCTCCCCAGCCTCAAGGGACAGGTCGCCGTCGCACTGACGCTCACCGTCACCGGCGCGCTCCGGGCCTTCGACCTGGTCTGGGTGACGACGCAGGGCGGTCCTGGCACGTCCACGACGACCCCGGCGCTGCTGCTCTACAAGAAGGCGTTCCTGAACCCGGACGTCGGGATGGCCGCGGCGATCGGCATCATCATCGCCGTCGTCTGCCTGCTCGTCGCCCTCGTCATCACCCGACTCTCCGAGGAGAAGAACGCATGATCTCCCGCGCAGAACGCCTCCTGAACCACACGGTGCTCATCCTGGTGTCGGTGTTCGTGCTCTTCCCCGTGGTCTGGTTCCTCTTCACGGCGCTCAGCCCGGAACGTAGTGGACAGCTCGATCTGCTCCACCCGCAGTTCAGCAACTTCGTCACGGCCTGGAACGCGGGCGGCTTCGGGTCGGCGATGCTGGCCTCCGCCGTGATCACGGTCGGTGCCGTGGTCGGTCAGGTCGTGCTGGCGGTGCTCTCCGGCTTCGCGTTCGGGGTGCTCGGGGTGGCCGGCCAGAAGGTGATCTTCCCGCTGGTGCTGTTCGGGCTGATGATCTCCGCCGAGGTCTTCATCATCCCGCTCTATTACACGTTCCAGTCGATGGGCCTCACCAACTCGTGGCTGGGCCTGATCATCATCCAGATCGGCATGGGCGTCCCGTTCGGCGCGTTCTGGATGCGAGCGACCTTCCGTGCCGTGCCGCCGTCGCTGATCGAGGCGGCCGAGATGGACGGCGCCCGGTCGTGGCGCATCCTGTGGCAGATCCTGATGCCGATCTCCAGGCCGGCGGTCCTGACCCTCGGGCTGCTCTCGTTCATGTGGACCTGGAACGACTTCTTCCTCTCGCTGGTCTTCATCGCCGACCCGTCCATCCAGCCGGCCACCCTCGCGCTCGGTGTCTTCCAGGGGAAGAACACGCTCGACGTGAACCTGCTGGCAGCCGGATCGCTGATCGTCGCCGTCCCCGTGCTCATCCTCTACGTGTTCTTCCAGCGCCACTTCATCAGTGGCGTGCTCAACGGCGCGATCAAGGAGTGAGCTGAGCCAGCTCAGCTCCCCCGCCCGTTCCTCAGACAAGGAGTCTCCCCTATGCGCATCGCGCCCGAAATCCTCAACACCCCCGACGAGGTCGGCCTCGCCGCCGCCGAGCAGATCGCCGACGCGATCGCAGAGACGGCCGCCGCCGGCCGGACGTTCGTCCTCGGCTGCCCGACCGGGCGGAGCCCGCTGACCACCTACGAGCAGCTCGCCAGGCTCGTCAGTGAGCGCGACCTCGACCTCAGCAGGGTGATCATCGCCCTGATGGACGAGTACGTGGAAGAGGAGCAGGGCGAGTACCGCGCGGTCGACCCCGCACTGAAGCACAGCTGCGTCGGGTATGGAAAGCGCGACATTCTCGACCGCCTGAACGCCGGGGCGCGACCGGAGAACCGCATTCCGGAGCAGAACCTCTGGTACCCGGATCCCCGCGCGGACGACGGCGAGTACGACCGGCGGCTGGCGGAGGTGGGCGGCATCGACATCTTCCTCCTCGCCTCCGGCGCCTCGGACGGCCATGTCGCCCTCAACCCGGTCGGCGCCGCTGCAGACACCGTCACCCGCGTGGTCGCCCTCGGCGATGACACCCGCCGCGACAACCTCAGCACGTTCCCCACGTTGCGCAGCCTGGACGAGGCGCCCCGCTACGGCGTCACCGTCGGGATCGGCACCATCCGGGAGCTGCCCCGCTCGGTGATCATGGTGGTCACTGGCGAGCACAAGCAGTCGACCGTCCGCCGGCTTGCCGCGGCGGATGCCTACGAACCGGACTGGCCGGCCACGGTGCTCACCCAGTGCGAGTCCCCCCGCTTCCTCGTGGATCGCAGCGCCGCCGGCCTCCTGCAGACCACGCTCTGACCCCGACCGTCCCGGAAGGTACCGCCATGCACGTCCCCCCGTTCGCTGTCGACGACGTCCTCGCCGCGCTGACCCTGGAGGAGAAGGCGTCGCTGCTCTCCGGCGTCGACGACTGGTTCACCCAGACGATCGATCGGCCGGGCCTGCCAGCGGTCGTCCCCGCGATCGAGGTCGGCGACGGACCGCACGGTCTGCGCAAGGAGACCGGCGTCGACATGGTCTGGGTTCCCGCGACCGGGTTCCCGACCGCCTCGGCGATGGGCGCATCCTGGGACAGAGAGCTGATGCGCAGAGTGGGCGCCGCGATCGGCGAGGAGGCACGGGCCGAGGGTGTGCAGGTCGTGCTCGGGCCCGGTGTGAACATGAAGCGCTCGCCGCTGTGCGGACGCAACTTCGAATACTTCTCCGAAGACCCGCTGCACTCGGGCGAACTCGGAGCCGCCTACGTCGAGGGCGTGCAGTCGACCGGCGTCGGCACCTCGCTCAAGCACTTCGCCGCGAACAACCAGGAAATCGAGCGCACGCGCATCTCGGTGATCGCGGACGAGCGCACGCTCCGGGAGACCTATCTGTCCGCCTTCGAGCGCGTCGTCCGCCGCGCCGAGCCGTGGACGGTGATGTGCTCGTACAACAGGCTTCTCGGCGTGCATGCGTCGGAGAACCGCTGGCTGCTGACCGAGGTGCTCCGCGACGAGTGGGGCTATCAGGGAGCCGTCGTCTCCGACTGGAACGCCGTGCACCACCGCGTCGCGGCACTGCAGGCAGGATTGGACCTGGAGATGCCGGGCACGCAGGGGCAGACGGATGCGGAGGTCGTCGCAGCGGTGAGGGACGGCTCGCTCGACGAGGCCGTGGTGGACGAGGCCGCCCGGCGCGTGCTGACGCTGGTGGCCCGTGCCTACCCGGGAGCCGACCAGGTCGACGGCGCGGTGATGGCTCTCGGTCACGCCGCCGGAGACCGACTCACCCCGGAGCAGTTGGCCGCGCTGCGCGCCGACGAGCACCACGCCATCGCCAGGGAGGCGGCGGCCGCGTGCATCACACTGCTGCGCAACCAGGCCGCTCCCGGAGCGGCCGGGCCTGCGCTGCCCCTCGCGGAGAGCGGCGGCACCGTGGCGGTGATCGGCGCGTTCGCCGAGCACGCGCGCATCCAGGGTGGGGGCTCATCCGGTGTCGACCCGACCCGTGTCGACGTGCCGCTGGACGAGATCCGCGCCATCGCGGGCGACAGGGTCGTCTCGGCGCCCGGATACGTGTATGCCACGAAGAACGCGTACCAGGACGACAACCTCGCCATCCTGGCCGCCCACGGCGTCACCCACGACGAGGACAAGCCGAAGGTCGCCCGGCGCTCGGCCACGCTGGCCAAAGAGCTCCAGCTCGCAGAGGCCGTCCAGCACGCCGGGAGGGGGCCGCTCTCCGAGACGGCGCTCCGGCTCATCAACGAAGCGGCCGCCGTGGGGGAGCAGGCGGAGACGATCGTGGTCTTCGCCGGGCTGCCGCTCTCCTACGAACAGGAGGCGAACGACAGGGACTCCCTCGACCTCCCGGCGGACCAGCTCGCGCTGATCGCCCGCCTGGCCGACGTGCGGGAGCGCACGGGCGCATCCCTGGTCGTCGTGCTCTCGAACGGCTCCCCCGTGTCGATGGACCCGTGGCACGACCGTGTCGACGCCATCGTCGAAGCCTGGCTGAGCGGCCAGGGGACCGGCCACGCCGTCGCCGACGTGCTCTTCGGTCGGGCGAACCCGTCCGGCAAGCTCGCTGAGACGTTCCCGTTCGCGGTCGAGGACACCCCCGGTTTCCCCAACTGGGTCGGCGAGCGCGGGACGGTGCTCTACGGCGAGGGCGTCTTCATCGGCTATCGCTGGTACGACGCGCTGAACCGTGCGGTGCGCTACCCCTTCGGGCACGGCCTGTCGTACACGACCTTCGCCTATCGCGACCTGGAGGTCGAGATCCTGGATGCGGCGGAAGGCAGCGTGCGCGTGTCCTGCACGATCGACAACACCGGCGACCGCGCCGGCGACGAGATCGTGCAGCTCTACGTCGGCGACCCGGATGCGGAGGTGCAGCGGCCGGTGCGCGAGCTGCGCGGCTTCGAGAAGGTGCGGATCGAGCCGGGGGCGTCGGCCAGGGTCGTCTTCGAGTTGGAGAACCGCGACTTCGCATACTGGGACTCCGCCGCCGAACGCGGGGACGGCCGGACCGGCGTGTGGCGCCGGGAGGGTGGGACGTTCCTGATCGAGGTCGGAGCGTCGTCGCAGGACATCCGTCTGGAGACGTCGATCGAGCTCCCCGACGACCACTCCATCCCGCCGCTGATCCCGGATGCGGAGCTGATCGACATCGCCGCGTCGCGGTTCGTGCAGGGGCACGCAGGCTGACGCCGAGCGAGGCAGGTTGCAGCGGGTGACCCCCGTTTGTCATTCTCCGGAATGATGCGAACGCATCCCGGGCGTCGTTGAATAGTCGTATGAACGTCAACCTGCTTCCGCTCGTCCAGGGCGCCGGCGCTGTAGCGCTGGCCGTCGTGGCGTTCTCGTTCGCGCTCACCTGGCCGTCGCTCATCGCCACGATCCAGGGGTTCCGGGCGGAGCGCACCCGGCTCGTCGCCTTCGCCGGTCTTGGTTCCGCGATGCTCGTCGCGGCCGGCCTGCTCTACTACGTGCCCGGGTTGCTGCTGCGCGACGAGCTCGCGTTGATCATCTCGTTCCCGCTCGCAGCGACGTGGCTGATCGCCGCGGCGGCGCTGATCGTGCGCGGGATGCTGCTGGAGGGCGCATCCAGGGTCATTTCGTATTCGTTCGCCGTCGTGTCCGTGAGCGGGCTCGCCGCCGGCATCGTGTCAGCGCTCTGCGCGCAGCACAGGATCGCCGACACCATCACGCCGACCGGCGCCTTCCTGCTCGCGCTCACGGCCGTGGCCGGCGTGGTCTTCTGGTCGAACAGCGTCGACCGGATGGCGCGCGCGTAGCCCGCACAAGCGCGCACTCTGCTCCCGCTGCGAGCAGCGAAAACAGTTCTTGTGCTGCCCCAACCGACGGCGGTGCTCATTCTGTAGCCTTCGGCCGTGCCTGATCGCACACTGGTCTCAGGACGATCCACGACAATGACGCCGCGTGTTCCAGTCCTGGCCGAACAGGCGAGACGCACCGACGCATCCGCCTGAACCTCCAGGGAACACGACCCAGGGTCATGGTCACACGAGACCCGAGGGACGAGTTCCACCATGCAGGAGTCAGACCACCGTGACGGCGTCGCCATTTCTCTGCGATCCGTCGTGAAACGGTACGGGGAGCACACCGTCGTCGACGACGTCTCGCTCTCCGTTCGCGAAGGAGAAGTCGTCGCGATCATCGGCCCGAGCGGCGCGGGCAAGAGCACCCTCCTCCGGTGCATCAACCTTCTCGAGGTGCCGGACAGCGGCTGTGTCACCGTCGAAGGCAACCAGGTGGATGCGGGAGCCGAGATCAGCAGGAAGGCGCTTCTGGCGCTTCGCCGCCAGGTCGGCATGGTGTTCCAGTCGTTCAACCTGTTCCCGCACATGACCGTGCTCCGCAACGTGAGCCTCGCGCAGCAGCGGGTCCTCGGCCGGAGCCAGAGCGAGGCGGACGCCCGCTCGCTGGCGCTGCTCGACCGCGTCGGCCTGGCCGACAAGGCGAGCCAGTATCCCGGGCGCTGTTCGGGCGGCCAGCAGCAGCGCATCGCCATTGCACGCGCCCTCGCTCTCGACCCGCACGTGATGCTCTTCGACGAGCCGACCTCGGCGCTCGACCCGGAGGTCGGGCTCGAAGTGCTCGCTGTGATGCGGGAGCTCGCGAGGGAAGGCATGACGATGGTCGTCGTCACTCACGAGATGCAGTTCGCGCGTGACGTCTCCGACCGCGTCGTCGTGATGGCCAAAGGCGCGATCCTCGAAGAGGGCGAGCCGGAGCAGGTGTTCACCGCTCCGGCGACGGAGCGGACCAGGCAGTTCCTCCGCGCGGTCCTGGAGCGCTGACATGGAACACCTCGCAGTCGTGGTCCAGGGCGTCCAGATGACGATCCTGGTGACCCTGAGCTCGTTCGCCATCGGCGCGGTCGGCGGGGTGCCCATCGCGCTCGCCCGCCGCTCCCGGTTCGGCCTCCTGCGTTTCGTCGCGAGGGTGGTCGTCGAGATCGTCCGCGGCATCCCTCCCCTGGTCTGGTTGTTCATCCTGTATTTCGGCATCGGGAGCGGCGCCATCAAACTGGACTCGTTCACCGCAGCGATCATCGGATTCGGCGTCGTCACCTCCGTGTACATGGCGGAGATCTATCGCGGCGGCCTGTCGGCGATCAGCGACGGCCAGTGGGAGGCCAGCGATGCGCTCGGGATGTCGCGCTCGGCGACGATCGCGACCGTGATCGGCCCGCAGGTGCTCCGCGTCTCCCTCCCGGCGGCTGCGACCTACGCCATCGGGCTGCTGAAGGACTCGTCCATCGCCTCGGTGATCGGTGTGCAGGACATCGTGTTCTTCGCCAACCAGGATGCGAGCCAGACGGCCAACGGCATCGTCCCGTTCCTCTGGGCGGCGGGCCTGTACATCGCCATGACCATCCCCTGCGCCTGGCTCACCCGGCGCCTCGACACGACGCTTCGGAAGAGGGTCGCACGATGAATCTCATCGAGGACTGGGTCGAGTTCTGGCCCCAACTGCTCGGCGGCCTGTGGGTGAGTCTGCGGCTCACCGCTGTCATCCTGCTGGTCGGCCTCCCGGCCGGGCTCCTGCTGGCGCTCGGGTCGAGCGTGAAGAGCAAGGCGCTGAGGGTCACGACCATCGTCATCGTCGAGATCGGACGAGGGACGCCGGCGCTCGTGGTGCTGCAACTCGTCTACTTCGGCCTTCCAACGATCGGCACCACGTTCGACTCGTTCACCGCCTCCGTCATCGCCCTCGGCCTGACCACCGCGGCGTACACCAGCGAGATCATCCGCGGCGGCCTCCAGGCCGTGCCGGAGGCGGAGGTCGAGGCAGCGGATGCGCTCGGCCTGACCCGCAGGGACACCCTGCGCTACGTGGTGATCCCGCAGGGCATCCGAATCGCGATCCCCCCGCTCGTCGGCTTCTCCATCATGATCTTCCAGGCGACGTCGCTCGCATACACGATCGCCGTGCCCGAGCTGATGTCGCAGGCGTACTCGATCGGGTCGACGACCTTCCGCTACCTGAGCATCCTGACCCTGGCCGGCATCCTCTACGCGGCCATCACGATCCCGGCCAGCTGGCTGAGCACCCGTGTTGAGAAAAGAATGGCGCGGCACCGCGCGCCGGTACCCACCCCCGAAGGAGCACGACCATGAGACACCGCACCGTCACAGCCACAGCAGCAACGGCCGCAGCAGCCGTCGCCGTCGCGACCCTCCTCACTGGATGCAGTGGCGCATCCACGGGGGGAAGCGTCGCGGCCGACTGCACGCCGAAGGACATGTTCAGCACGATCAACAAGGGAACGCTGACGGTGACGCTGTCGTCGCTTCCGCCGTTCATCACCTCGCAGGGCACGACGCTCAGCGGAATCGACGGGGATATCCTCAACGGCTTCGGCAAAGAGGAGTGCCTCACGGTCACAGCGACCCCGGTCGCGACCGCGGCCGTCATCCCCGCGGTGCAGACGCGCCGCTCGGACGTGGCGGCCGGTTCCTGGTGGCGGTCCGCATCCCGCGCGAAGATCGTCGGGCTCACCGGCCCCGTGTACCTCGACCAGATGGCGTTCGTCTCCAAGGAAGGCTACGACGCCCTCTCCCAGCTCAAGGGTAAGACCGTCGGAACCGTCGACGGCGACCTGTGGGTGGCAGAGGCCAAGGCGTACTTCGGCGACAACCTCAAGGTCTACAAGTCGACGACCGACATGTATCAGGACCTCAAGGCGGGTCGCATCGAGACGGTCATGGACAGCTTCGGTTCCGGTTCCTTCAACGCCCCGAACCTGAAGGTGAAGGTCGCGAAGCCCGACAGTGCGATCGGCGCCTCCCTGAAGCCGCCGCAGACGACGTTCCCCGTCTCGCTCGACAACCAGGAATTGCTGAAGGCCCTCGACGGCTACGTGACGACCATCAAAGAGAACGGGCAGCTGGCGAAGATCCTCGAGAAGCACGGCCTGCCAGGCTCAGCGGTGAACACCGGGGAACCCCGCCTCATCAGCTGACAGACCGGCGGCGGGCGATGTGACCCTCAACACCATCGCCCGCCGCCTTCCATTGACCGCAGTGACGTCGCGCAGAAGTCGCAGTGAAGTCGCAGTGAAGGAGACACCGATGAAGACCGAGACCACCCGCGAGCACATCGAGTCGTTCGGCCGCGAGCGTCTGCGGGAGCACCCCGATTGGCTCGCCCTCAAGCAGGCGGCGATCGACCTGCAGGTGCTGCAGGCGAAGGACGGCTCGCTCCCCGAGACGTCGAACCGCACGTGGGCGGCCGAGCGTGTGCGCTGCATCCTCGACTCCATCGAGGCGCTGGCGCCGCTCTTCCCGCACGATGCCGACTACCTGGATGCGCTCCAGGACGACTTCCGCCGCTGGGAGGCGGAGGACTTCGGGGTGCCGGACTTCCACGACTCGCTCGTTGCGTTCCAGCCGCAGCAGCACCGCGTCGACGGACTCCCCCACCTGGTGGTGTTCCCGATGTACACGCAGAACGGCTCGACCAACCGCTACGTCGAGGCCTTGCTGGTGGAGGTGATCTGGCCGGAGTTCATCGCGGCGCTCGAAGCGGGCGACTACGGCAACAAGCTGTTCGTCCCGCTGCGTTTCGTGGACTTCACGCCCGGCTACGACTCCAACTCGGCCGTGCTGTTCCCCGAGACAGTGGCGATGCGCGAGATCCCGACGTTCACGTGGGGTGCGATCTTCCAGGATCGTGAGGCTGCACGCTACCGGCGTGTGGTGCGGGCGGCGTCGCAGATCACGAAGCTGGAGCTGCCGGCGGATGCGGCGGCGATGCTGGAGGATCAGGCGCTGACGGAGGAGACCTTCGTGATGTGGGATCTGATCCACGATCGCAGTCACATGCGTGGGGATCTGCCGTTCGATCCGTTCATGATCAAGCAGCGGATGCCGTTCTTCCTCTACTCGCTGGAGGAGCTGCGTTGCGACCTGACGGCGTTCCGCGAATCGGTGCGGCAGGAGCGCGAGCTGTCGGCGCTGCCGGAGGCGGAGCTGTCGGAGGCGCAGCGTCAGATCCGTCACCACGCGAAGCTGGTGCAGTATGCGGTGATCTTCGACCGGATCTTCCGGTTCGCGATCACCGGCAGCCGGATCCGCAACTATGACGGGCTCGGCGGCCAGTTGCTGTTCGCGTGGATGCACCAGCACGACGTGCTGCACTGGACGGACACCCAGCTGACCATCGACTGGGACGGCGTGCCCGAGGTGGTCGTGGCACTCAGCGACCGGATCAACGACCTGTACTGGCGTTCCATCGACCGGCCCAAGGTGGCGCACTGGCTGGCCGCATACGAGATGCTCACCGAAACGCTCACCCCGAACCCCGCCTCCCAGTGGGCGCGCGGGCTGCCGGACGAGATCCTCGCCGGTGTGCCGAAGGGATACACCGACCAGGTGCTGGACGACGAGTTCCCGCTCTCGATGTTCTACGAAGCACTGAACAAGAAGATGGCCAGCGTCATCGAATCCACCGCCGGCATCACCCGCGACCGGGTCGACGTGGTCGCAGACGGAGCAGCCTCGTGACCCGCCCGGTCGTCGTGGTGGCCGGGTCCACGAGTCAGGCAGGGACGGCGGTGGTGAAAGCACTGGTGGAAGCCGGCTTCTGCGTCGCCGCCGTCGACCTCGACGCCGGGAAGGTGTCGGCGCTTGCCGAGGCCCTCCCGCCCGTGCGCGGGTTCGTCTGCGACCTCGCCGATCCGGTGGCGGTGGAGGCGCTCGCCGCCTCGGTTCGCGAGGAGCTCGGACCGGTGAGGGGGCTCATCCACCTGGTCGGCGGCTGGCGTGGTGCAGACGGCATCGCACAGCAGTCGGACGACGACTGGAGCGTGCTCGAGACCGGGATCATGACCACGCTGCGCAACACCAGCCGCACGTTCTACGACGACCTCGCGTCAGCCCCGGCAGGCCGCGTGGCCATTGTCTCCGCCACCACGGTCGCCACGCCGAGCGCAGGAATCGCCAACTACGTCGCCGTCAAGGCGGCGGCAGAGGCGTGGATGCGTGCCGTGGCCGCCGGCTTCCGCACCGAGGCGGCCGGGAGCGACGATGCGAGGCACGGTTCCGCTGCCGTCGTCTTCGTCGTGAAAGCACTCGTCGACGACGGGATGCGCGCGGCCCAGCCGGAACGCACCTTCCCCGGGTTCACCGATGTGAAGACCCTTGCGTCGGCCGCCGTCGATCTCTTCGACACACCAGCCCAGCTCATCAACGGGGCGCAGGTCCGGTTGCACTGACGGCGACGCCGCTCAGCCGGCGGCCGCCACCCGGTGCGCGAGGTATTCGACCTCCGCGATCCTCTGGCGGGGACGGGCGGCCGTGGAGATGCCGGGCAGCTCCTCGGCGAGCGTGTTGGCGGCGCCGATCATCACGGCGATCACGTCGACGGCGAGGGAGTTCTCATGCTCGGCACGGTGCAGCGCGAGCACGTGGCGGCGGAGGGCGCTGCCGTCCATGGTCACCGGAACGGCGTGTTCGGAGGGGAGTACCGAGAGCGCAGGGACGATGGCGATGCCGAGCCCGGCCTGCACCATCCCCCTCACCGCATCCGATTGGGTGCCCCGCAGCGCGACGAGCGGGTCGAACCCTGCTCCGGCGCAGAGCCTGGCGAGACAGCTGTCGGCCGCCGACCCCTCCTTGGTGGAGACCCAGGTCTCGGCCGCGAGGTCCTCGATCGCAACGGCCTCCGACGATGCGAGGGCGTGGGTCCCCGGAACCAGCAGCATCAGCTCCTCGTCGAGGATCGGGGTGACGACGACGCTCGCCGGCCACCGCTGCGGCACGAGGTCGTACTCGTACACGACGGCGACATCGAGCAGCGCGTCGCGCAGCTTCGAGACCAACTCGTCCGGCTCCCCGTCATCCAGGGTGACGTCCACCCGCGGGTGCGAGCGCACGTAGGAGGCCAGACTGCGGGGAAGCAGCCGCTCGCCCGCGGCCGGGAAGCCGCCGATCCTGAGCCGGCCGAAGCCGCCGGTGCTGAGGCCGCGCATGTCGTCTTCGAGCGCGCCGAGGGCCATCAGGATGTCGTGGGCGCGTTCCGCCAGGAACATCGCGGCGGCGGTCGGGCGGATGCTGTGCGCGTCCCGCTCGAACAGTGGAGCCTGCAGCGTGTGCTCGAGCGCGGCGACCTGCTGGGAGACGGCGGAGCCGGTGTAGCCGATCTGGCGTGCTGCGTCGGCGAACGAGCCGGTGCGGACCACCACGGAGAGTGTGCGGAGATGCACGGGATTGAGCATGACGGTTACGCTCCATCCTTCACGGGAGAGGCGGCGGGTGCCGCGAGAAGCCGCTCGACGTCGACGCGACCGCCTGCAGCGGCGAAGTCTCTGTCGACGGCGTCGCGCATCCACGGGTCGGCGAGGTAGTCGGCCATCGTGGATGCGAGGCCGATCGCGCTGTCGATGACGGCGGCGTCGCCGAGAGGGCTGATCGCGTGGCGGCCGAACTCCTCCGTGTGCATGGCGGTGGGGGTGGGGCAGATGCTCACCGTCGGGTGGATCGACGGGCGGCGGACGCTGACGTTGCCGAGATCGGTCGACCAGCCACCGCCGATCAGGCCCGGCTGGTCGAGCACGATGCTCCTCCCGCGCCCCAGCATGTGCGCGAAATATCGCTCGGCGAGGGCGGCGTTGCTCCGCACAGGCAGGTAGGCGGGGAACGGGTCCCAGCGTGCATCCACGTGGGTGTCGGTGAGGAGGGCGGCGCCATCGAGGACGCGCTGCACGCGCGTGGAGAGGGCGACGAGCTGGTCGATGTCCTGCGAGCGGACCTCGACGGTGATGCTCGCCCGGTCAGGGACCACGTTCGTCGCGGCGCCGCCGTCGGTGATGATGGCGTGCAGGCGGTCGGTGGACGGGATGTGCTGACGCAGGGCGGCGACGGCCTGATAGGCGGCGACCACCGCATCCAGAGCGTTGCGGCCCTCGTGCGGGGCGGAGGACGCATGGGCGGCGACGCCGTGGAAGGTCGCTTCGACGTCGCGGACGGCGAGGGACGTGAACGAGGCGACCTCATCCGGCCCGGTGAACGGATGCACCATGACCACGGCGTCGATGTCGTCGAAGGCGCCAGCGCGTTCCAGCACCTCCTTGCCGCCGCCGTTCTCCTCGGCGGGGGTGCCGATCAGCACGACCGATCCGCCGGATTCGCGGAGATGGGCGGCGACGCCGAGGAAGGCGCCGACGGCCGCTGCGCAGATGACGTTGTGCCCGCACCCGTGGCCGACGCCGGGCAGCGCGTCGTACTCGGCGAGGACGGCGATGCGGGGCGCGCCGTGGCCTGCTTGTGCTCGGAGCGCCGTGCGCATCCCGTGCAGCCCCACCGTCGCGGCGTGGCCGTGGCGGCGGAGCAGGTCGGCGACGGCGGCGACGGAGCGGTGCTCCTCGAGCCCCACCTCCGGCAGCGAGTGGATGCGGTGGCTCAGCGTCAGGAGTTCGTCGCCGACGCCCTCGATGGTGTGCGCAATGGCAGCGAGAACGGCGGACGGCGCACCGGTCGGGTGCGCTGCCGTGATGGTGGTCGGTGTGTCTTCGGTGGACATCGTCGTCCTCTCGATCAGGGGGGACACAGGGCACGAGATGAAGTTTTCACTTAAGATAACTCTGAAAGTGCCATAAGTATAGCTAAAGGTGCAAGAATGTGCCCATGACCGACAACTCCCTCCCGGACGTGCCCCGGCTGCGGCTTCTGAGCGAGGTCGCACGGCAGGGATCATTGGCCGGAGCCGCGCGCGTCATCGGCATCACATCGTCGGCCGTGTCCCAGCAGATCAGCATCCTGGAACGGGAAGCCGGCGTGAAACTCCTCGACAGATCCCCGCGCGGCGTCGGCCTGACCGGCGCGGGAGAGATCCTGGTCGAGCACGCCCGCGGAATCCTCCGGATGCTCGAGGTCACGCGGGCTGAGATGGACCAGTTGAGCGGCGAGCTCACCGGCCGGGTGCGCATCGGCGCCATCCCCTCCGTCGCCCGCATGGTGCTCCTGCCCGTCTCGGACACCCTCGGCGAGACCCTGCCGGACATCGACCTCACCGTCAACGTCATCGAGCCCGTCGACAGCATCGACGCCCTCCTCAACGGAGCGCTCGACATCGCGATCATCGACCTCTACGACAACGTGCCGATGGCCTTCCCCGACTACCTCCACACGACCGAACTCGTGAACGAACCGCTGATGCTCTTCGCACCGCCGTCGTACGACCTCCCTCCCCGGGTGCGCCTCGCCGATCTCAAGAACGAGCGCTGGGTGATGCCGGACGAACTCGGCGCGTGCGGGCAGGCCGTGCGCTTCGCCTGCCGCGCCGAGGGCTTCGAGCCGACGGTGCACTGGCACACCGCCGACCTGCTGCTGCTGGTCGAGGCGATCTCGCGCGGGCGCGGCATCTCGGTGCTTCCCCCGCTCTCCATCGACGGATCCGTCGCCCCGGTGAGCGTGCACGCCCTCGACCGGCCGCTGCGCAGACGGGTGCTCGCGGTGACGAGGGTCACCGACGAACGCCGGCCGATCGTGCGGGCCGTGCTCGACGAGATCGAGCGTGCGGCGGCACAGGCCTCCCCTCGGGCAGCCGGCTGAAGGATCTCTTTCGGCAGCGAAAGCGATCGTCGTCCTGAGATCGCCCCACGCTCCTGCTCCTGCTTGCAGACTCGAAGACGTCCCCGTCTCACGATGATGTAAGAGGAGAGAGATCATGACCGTCGAACGACGTATCGCCCAGGTGCCAGGGCACTGGCAGGTGCCAGGGAAGTTCACCATCAACCACAGCCACGGCATCCGCGTCGGCGACATGATCTGGGTCGGTGGGCAGGAAGACCTGGATGAGCACGGCAACGTCAGGCACCCCGGTGACATCGAGGCGCAGAGCCACGCCGTGATGCAGTCGCTGCAGGCGGTCATCGAAGACCTCGGCGGGACGATGGGCGACGTGGTCCAGTTCAACACCTTCTATGCCGGTGAGCTCAGCGTCGAGGAGTGGCAGCGCACCTACGACATCCGGTTCAGCTACTTCCCGGCGCCGGGACCGACGGCCACGGGCATCCTGATCGCCGAGGAGCTGAACATCCCCGGTATCCGGGTCGAGGTGAACGCGGTCGCCGTGGTCGGCAGCGCAGCCCGCAACGCCGAGTCGGCGAATGCGGAGCGCGCGGACGCGGAGCGCGCAGAATGACCGAGCGCAGCCTGGGCGTCGTCCTCTGCGACCTCGACTCGTATGCGGTCGACGACGTCGACGGCCGGGTCCGCGGCGCCGCCGCCATCAGCGACAACCCGGTCGGGTTCTTCGAGAATCCGGACAGCTGGCCGGGCATCCCCGTGTCGTACGCCGTGGCGCGTGGTGCGCGAGTGGAGCAGCTGGTCGCCGGTGATCCGACAGCCGTGGATGCGTTCTGGGCGGCCAGAGACAGGCTCTCGCACTGCTCGCTCGTCATCACCGACTGCGGCTTCTTCTACTACGCCAGGCGTTCCGGCCGCCCGACCGGGAACGCTCTGACCAGCAGTCTCGACCTGCTGCCGCTCGCGGCCTCCCTCACCGATGCGCCCATCGGCGTGCTGACGGTCTCCGAACCGCTCGCGCAGCGCCTGCTCGCGCCTGACCCGCTCCTCCCCCGGCTCTCCATCGTCGGGCTGGAGAGCGAGCCGGGGTGGAGCGGCATCCTCACCAACGACCACGGGTACGGCAACGGCTGGGATCTGGACGTGCTCCGCTCCGGCGTCGAGGCCGTGCTCGACCGCGAGTTCGCGCCGGGCGGGCGCTTCGCCGGCATCGGCGCGCTCGTCCTCGAGTGCACGCTGCTGCCCGAGTTCCGGCGGGAGATCGCACGCCGAACGGCTGTGCCGATCCTCGACGTCGCGTCGTTTGCGATCAGTGCGCTGGGCCCGGGCTTCGCCGCTGCGTGACTAGGCGGTCTGGGCGGCGGCGGTCCGGCCGCCCGGCCAGCGGCGCGACACCCACACGACGGCGAAGCCGACGCACAGGATGACCGCGGCGATCAGCAGCACGTAGAACGCCACGGAGAGGTAGCCGTTCGGCGACGTCTGCGGATTGAGGAACGGGTACGGATACCAGGGCTGCTTGCCGGTCACAGGGTCGGCACCGAACGGCGCCCGGATGAGTGTGTAGACCGCCCACACGATCGGGAAGCCGACCACCCACCAGAGCACCCTGTTGCGAAGGGCGGTGCGACCGGGGGCGAACAGCCAGTCGATCAGCAGGTAGGCGGGGCCGACCACGTGCAGCACCTCGTTCGACCACTCCACCGTCTGGCCCTGCGGCAGCGGGATGTTGCGCAGCAGCAGGTTGTAGACGACGCCGGTGGTGACCATGTAGGTGGTCACGGCTGCCCGCAGGCCGGTGAACCAGCCCGGGTCGTCGCCGGTGCGCGCGAACAGCAGATAGGCGCCGATCGCCAGCACGACCACGTAGCCGATATTCGAGTCGATCGTGAAGAAGCTGAAGAAGTTCACAACGTAGCTGGCGATGTTGCCGCCCTTGCCGGAGATGAAGTTCACGCTGGTCGCGAACTGCGCGATGATCGCCACGAGCGTGAGCAGAGCCATCGCGACGCGGACGATTCCGAAACCGATCCGCATCCGGACCCCTTCGCCTGGTGGTGCGCGGACAGAGACAGGGCGAGCATACCGAGCGGGCGGTCGCGCACGCGGCAAACGCGCAGGCGCACGGCGACTAAACTGGCGGGGAAACCCGTACGAGAGAGGTCGCCGCGTGGCACCCGCTGTTCCTGCACCGAAGTCCAACCGGTACTGGGTGGTCCCCGCCGTCCGAGCCGTGGTCGCACTGGCGGCGACCGCCGTCATCACCTTCACCCGTGACGCGCACACCGCCGAGTTCGGGCTGATCGTCTTCGGCGTCTTCGCGATCCTCGACGGCCTCGCCACGGCCGTCCTGACCGCGACCTCCGGTCTTCGAGGAACCTCGCGCACCCTGTTCATCGCGCAGGGCGCCATCGGCGTCGTCGCCGGCGTCCTCGCACTCGCGCTCATGAACAGCGGCCTCGGCTTCTACCTCTACGTCGTGACCGTGTGGGCGGCGCTCACCGGCTTCCTCGAGCTGTACAACGGCGTCCGCAACCGGGGCAAGGATGCGGCTGCGCGCGACTGGCTCATCACCGGTGCGCTGACAGCGGTGCTCGCCGTCGCCTTCCTCCTCATCCCGTCGGACGCCCTGCTCTCGATCGGACTGTTCGGGGCGTGGGCCGTGATCGTTGGCGTGTTCCAGGGGATCGGCGCGGTGTCGCTGCGGAGTGCATCCAGAGCGGTTGCCGCCGAGCAGAGCTCGGGGAGCGGATCGTGACCAAGCGCAACAAGAAAGACCCGAGCGTGACCTCCAACCTTCAGCCGAGCCGCAAAGACCGGTTCCTGCCCACCGAGCTTCTCGGCATCTCCGCGGCGCTCGCCGTGTTCGTCGGCCTCATCGTCCTCATCGCCACGCGCGAGTTCCTGCTCGCCGGCGTCAGCTTCGGGATCGCGTTCATCGTCGCCCTCGTCCTGATGGCCCTGTTCGCGCTGGCCTTCAAGCCGAACGCCGCCGAGGTCCACGACCTCGAGGAGCAGAACGGCGAGTCCCCCACCGACAAGCCCTCCACCCACTGACCCGCACCAAAAAAATCGAGTCGGGACTTATGCACGCGACACGCCGCGCGCCCCGTGCATAAGTCCGACTCGATTGCTTGGGGATCGGACTCGACGGCTAGAGGCGGTCGACGAGGGCGGAGGCCAGGCCGGTGTAGGTCTGGGGGGTGAGCTCCAGGAGGCGGTTCTTTGCAGCCTGGCCGATGTCGAGGCCGTTGACGAACGCGGTCAGGGCGGCGTGGTCGACGCGCTTGCCGCGGGTCAACTCCTTGAGCAGCGCGTACGGGTCGGCGATCTGCGAGCGGCCGGCGGAGACCTCCGCGCGGATGACCGTCTGGATCGCCTCACCGAGCACCTCCCAGTTGGCGTCGAGGTCGGCGGCGAGCAGCTCGCGGTCGAGCGCGATCTGACCGAGCCCCCGCTGGATGTTGTCCAGGGCCAGCAGGGAGTGGCCGAGGCCGACGCCGATGTTGCGCTGCGTGGTCGAGTCGGTGAGGTCGCGCTGCAGACGGCTGGTCACCAGGGTGGCGGCGAGCGAGTCGAGCACGGCCGAGCTGAGCTCCAGGTTGGCCTCGGCATTCTCGAACCGGATCGGGTTGACCTTGTGCGGCATGGTCGACGAGCCGGTCGCGCCGGGCTCGGGCGTCTGGCGGAAGTAGCCGAGCGAGATGTACGTCCACGCATCCGTCGCCAGGTTGTGCAGCACCCGGTTGGCGTGCGAGATCTTGCCGTACAGCTCCGCCTGCCAGTCGTGCGATTCGATCTGCGTGGTCAGCGGATTCCAGTCGAGCCCGAGGCTGTTGACGAACTCGCGGGAGATGCGCGGCCAGTCCGCCTCGGCGTCGGCGACGACGTGCGCGGCGAACGTGCCCGTCGCTCCGCTGAACTTGCCGAGGTATTCGTTGCTTGAGACCTGCTTGGCGATGCGCTCCAGGCGGTAGACGAAGACCGCGAGCTCCTTGCCCATCGTGGTCGGCGTCGCCGGCTGGCCGTGGGTGCGCGCGAGCATCGCGTCGTCGCGGTACTCGATCGCCTGCGCGCGCAGTTCGCCGATGACGGCGTGCAGTTTGGGCAGCCACACCTCGTTGACGGCGGCACTGACCGTGAGCGCGTACGAGAGGTTGTTGATGTCCTCGCTAGTCGCCGCGAAGTGCGTGAGCTCGGCGATGCTGTCGAGGCCAAGAGCGTGCAGGCGCTCGCGCACCAGGTATTCGACGGCCTTGACGTCGTGCTTGGTGGTCGCCTCCAGCTCGGCGAGCCTGTCGATCTCCGGCTGCCCGAAGTCGGCGACCAGGGCGCGCAGCGAGTGCACCTGCTGCTCGGTGAGCGGGGTCGACCCGAACATCCGGTGGCTCGTCAGATAAATGAGCCATTCGACCTCGACCTGCACGCGGGCCCGGTTCAGTCCGGCCTCCGACAGGTGATCGCCGAGGCCGAGCACCGCCGAGCGGTAGCGGCCGTCGAGTGGGCTCAGCGGCTGGGGAGGCAGCGCGGTCATGGGTCTCCTTGCGTGGTGGGGTCGGACCTATTCTCGCGCATCCACTGTGCTGGCGTGGCGTCAGCGCCGGGTGAGCGGGCGGAGGATCAGCCCCATCAGCCAGGCGATGACCGCGAGCACCAGCGCGCCGAGCACCCCGTTCCAGAACCCGTCGATGAAGAGGCCGAAGCCCATCAGGCCGCTGATCCAGGCCACGAACAGCAAGAGCAGGCCGTTCACGATGAACGAGATGAGCCCGAGCGTGAGGATGTAGAGCGGGAAGGCGACGATCCGGATGGCCGTGCCGATGATGGCATTGACCACACCGAAGATCAGCGCGATCAGCAGGTAGGTGACGATCGTCGCGAACGTGCCTTCCGCGTACGGGCGGACGGTGACGCCGGAGACGATGAACGTCGTGAACCACAGCGCGAGGGCGTTGATGATAAGTCTGACGAGAAATCTCATGCGCCCATGATCCCAGGCGGGGGAGGTCTGCGGGGAGGGGTGTCAGGAGAATTCCCGCCGCGGTATGCGGCCGCGGGTAAGTTAGGGGCGTGACGAACGAACATCCCCGTGGCGTGAGGCTGCGCCCCGAGATCGTGGCTGTCCCCGCATACAAGCAGGGACGGGCCGCGCCCTCCGACGGCTTCAAGCTGTCCAGCAACGAGAACCCGTTCCCTCCCCTGCCGTCGGTGGTGGATGCGGTCGGTCGCGTTCTCGGCGACCTCAACCGTTACCCGAACGCCGGGGGCGGCGACCTGCGCCAGCGTCTCGCCGACCGGCACGGTGTCGACGTGGAGCAGGTGCACCTCGGCAACGGCTCCGTCTCCCTGCTCGCCCAGCTGATCTCGGCCGCGGCCGGTGTCGGCGACGAGGTCGTGTACTCGTGGCGTTCGTTCGAGGCGTATCCCGGGCTGGTCACCGTTGCCGGCGCGACCAGTGTGCAGGTGCCGAACCGCGCCGACGGCAGCCACGATCTGGATGCGCTCGCCGCCGCGATCACGGACCGCACCCGCGCCGTCATCGTCTGCACCCCGAACAACCCGACCGGCACCATCGTCACCGCTGCGGACTTCGAGCGGTTCATGGCGGCTGTCCCCACCGATCTGCTCGTCCTGCTGGACGAGGCGTACTACGAGTTCGTCACCGACGATTCGGCCGTGGACGGCATCCCGCTGCTGGGTCGCTACCCCAATCTCGTCGTGCTCCGCACCTTCTCCAAGGCGTACGGCCTCGCCGCGCTGCGGATCGGCTACGCCGTCGGTCCTGCGCACGTGCTCGACGCCGCCCGTTCCGCCGCGATTCCGCTGTCGGTGACCGATGCTGCCCGCGTGGCGGCGCTCGCCTCCATCGAGGCGGAGGACGAGCTGATGGAGCGCGTCGCCCGCATCGCGATGCGCCGCGACCAGCTGCGCGACGCGCTGATCGCACAGGGCTGGGTTGTGCCGGTGGCGCAGGGCAACTTCGTCTGGCTGGCGACCGGCGAGCAGACCGCCGAGGCCAACGACGCGTTCTTCGACGCGGGTCTGACGGTTCGCGCGTTCGCGCCGGAGGGCATCCGGATCAGTGTCGGCGAGCAGGAGTCTGTGGACAAACTCCTTGAAGTGGCCGCAGATATTGTGCGGACCCTACCAAATGGCCACCCGGCCAAGCGGTTAGGTTAGACAGGTGGTTGCCACGAACGATACCCCGCGCCCGGCGAACACGGTCCAGCTGCTGACAGCAGACGGCCGTTTCCAGCCGAGTGAACTCGCAGCGGAATACCTGCCGTACCTCGAACGACTCGACGAGGACGATTACCGGCAGCTGTACCGCGACATGATCAAGGTCCGCGCCTTCGACCACGAAGCCGCCAACCTGCAGCGTCAGGGCCAGCTCGGCCTCTGGGTGCCCAGCATGGGCCAGGAGGGCGCGCAGGTGGGCTCCGCTCACGCCGCCCGGCCGCAGGACCACCTCTTCCCTTCGTACCGCGAGCACGTGGTCGGCATGATCCGCGGCATCGACCCTGTCGGCATCATGGGGCTCCTGCGCGGCACCACGCACGGCGGCTGGGATCCGACGGACCCCGCTGTGCAGAACTTCCACCTCTACACACTGGTGATCGGCTCGCACACGCTGCACGCCACCGGATACGCGATGGGCATCAAGTTCGACGGCAAAGTCGGCACCGGCAACCCGGAGTCGGACGAGGCCGCGATCGTCTACTTCGGCGACGGCGCCACCAGCCAGGGCGACGTGAGCGAGGCGTTCGTCTTCGCCGCCAGCTACCAGACCCCGCAGGTCTTCTTCCTGCAGAACAACCAGTGGGCCATCTCCGTGCCCGTGACGACGCAGTCGCGCTCGCCGCTGTATCTGCGTTCGAGCGGGTTCGGCATCCCCGGCGTGCAGATCGACGGCAACGACGTCCTCGCGTCATACGCGGTCACCGCGAAGCACCTCGACGACGCCCGCAACGGCGAAGGCCCGAGCATGATCGAGGCACTCACATACCGGATGGGCGCCCACACCTCCAGCGACGACCCCAGCAAGTACCGCACGGACGAAGAGACCGCATACTGGGGCGAGCGCGACCCGATCATCCGGTTCCGCGCGTTCCTGGAGGAGCAGGGCGTCGGCCAGGCGTTCTTCGACAGCGCGGACGAGGAGGGGGCCGACTTGGCCGCCGACGTCCGCCGTCGCACGCTGGAGCTCGAGGTTCCGCCCATCGAGTCGATGTTCGACAACGTCTACAGCGAACCGCACCCGCTCATGGACGAGCAGCGGCAGTGGCTCGCCGAATACGAGGAATCCTTCGGAGGCGACGCATGAGCGACGTGAGAAGCGAAGCAGGGACCGACACGGAGACCGGGACGGAGACCGACGTCGAGGTTGTCGAGGCTGAACTGGTGGATGCGCCGGACCACGACGACTCCGCCACTCCCGTCGGCGAAGATACCCAGGCCATCGATGTCGTCGAGATCGTTGAGAGTGAGCCTGGCTCGATCGTGCTCGAAGAGCACGTCGCCGAGCAGGAGTGGACGCGCGAGTTCACGATCGAGGACGCGGCCCCGACCCCGACCAAGATCGAGACCGCTCCGGATGCGCAGGACGTGCATCCCGAAGCCGCTGATGCTGCGGAGACGGACAGCAAGGACGAGGACTACGCGGACGAGGACTACGCGGACGAGGCGACCGCCGAGGATGCGGACGCAGACGCGGACGTCGAAGCGGACGTGGACGTGGCGGAGCCCGTGGTGCCCGCCGCACCGGTCGAGCCCGAGCCGCGCATCCAGTCGTTGCCGATGGTGAAGGCGCTGAACGCCGGACTGCGCAAAGCGCTCGCCGGCGACGACCGCGTGCTGATCCTCGGTGAGGACGTCGGCCCGCTCGGCGGTGTCTTCCGGGTGACCGAGGGGCTGCAGAAGGAGTTCGGTCCGCAACGTGTCATCGACACTCCGCTCGCGGAGGCCGGGATCGTCGGCACGGCGATCGGGCTGGCGATGCGCGGATACCGTCCGGTGCTGGAGATCCAGTTCAACGGCTTCATCTTCCCCGGCTTCGACCAGATCACCACCCAGCTGGCCAAGATGACCAACCGGCACGACGGCAAGATCTCGATGCCGATCGTCATCCGGGTGCCGCACGGCGGTCACATCGGCGCGGTGGAGCACCACCAGGAAGCGCCGGAGGCGTACTTCGCGCACACCGCCGGTCTGCGCGTCGTCGCGCCGTCGACCCCGCACGACGCCTACTGGATGATCCAGGAGGCCATCCAGTCGAACGACCCGGTCCTCTTCTTCGAGCCGATGAGCCGCTACTGGCCCAAGGGCGAGGTCGACCTGGTCGAGAACACCACGCCGCTGCACGCCAGCCGCGTCGTCCGCACGGGAACCGATGCGACCGTCGTCGCCTGGGCAGGCATGGTCAGCGTCGCACTGCGCGCCGCCGAGCTCGCCGCCGAGGAGGGGCGCAGCATCGAGGTCATCGACGTGCGTTCCATCTCCCCCGTCGACTACACGCCGATCGTCGACTCCGTGCGCAAGACGGGCAGGCTCGTCGTCGCGCAGGAGGCGCCGGGAAACGTCAGCGTCGGATCCGAGATCGCGGCGACCGTGACCGAGAAGGCGTTCTACTCGCTCGAGTCGCCCGTGCTGCGGGTCGCCGGGTTCGACACCCCGTTCCCGCCGGCGAAGCTGGAAGACATCTACCTTCCGGACGCCGACCGCATCCTCGAAGCCGTCGACAGGGCGCTCGCGTACTGAGCCGGCCGCCGAGCGCGCCGCCTCCCCACTGATCCCGCTTACCGAAAGAAGTCGCACATGAGCGAATCGAAGTTCCTTCTTCCCGACGTCGGCGAGGGTCTGACCGAGGCCGAGATCGTCGCATGGAAGGTCGCCCCCGGCGACCCGGTGGCCGTGAACCAGGTCATCGTCGAGATCGAGACGGCGAAGTCGCTCGTGGAGCTGCCGTCGCCCTTCGAGGGCGTCGTCGGCGAGCTGCTGGTGTCCGAGGGCCAGACGGTCGACGTGGGAACGGCGATCATCACCGTGTCCAGCGCGGAAGGCGCTGGCAGCGCTGGCGGCTCGGGCGGTGCTGGCGAGTCCGCCGCCGAGGCGGAGCCGCAGAGCGAGGTCGCTGAGGCCGCGGCCGACACCGCCGCCAGCGTGTCCCACGAGGTGGATGCGCCGGAGAAGCCGGGCGCTGTGCTCGTCGGGTACGGCGCTGCTGGGCATGGCGCCAGCAGGCGGCGGAGGGTGACCCACCCGGGCACGTCGGCGGTTCCGGTGGTGGCGAGTGGTGCATCCACTGTTGCTGCCCCTGCTGCCCCTGCTGCCTCGGCACCGAGCGCCGCCCCCGCATCCGCTGCGCCCGTTGCGCCTGCAGCAGCCGCGCCCGTCGCGCCTGCGCCCGCATCCGCTCCGGCCACGCCTGCCCCTGCTCCGCTCACGGTGCACAGCGACGCGCACGTCGCACCGAGCGTTCCGGTGATCGCCAAGCCGCCCATCCGAAAGCTGGCGAAAGACCTCGGCGTCGACCTCACCCTGGTCACGCCGACCGGCGCGATCGGCGAGGTCACCCGCGAGGACGTGCTGCGCGAAGCGACGCAGGCGAGCGTGTTCCGCAACATCCAGACGCCGGAGTGGCCGAACGACCGCGAGGACCGCATCCCGGTCAAGGGCGTTCGCAAGGCGATCGCGAACGCGATGGTGTCCAGTGCGTTCAGCGCGCCGCACGTCAGCTTGTTCGTCGACGTGGATGCGACCCGCACGATGGAGTTCGTCAAGCGCCTCAAGAACTCGCCCGACTTCAGCGGCGTGAAGGTGTCGCCGCTGCTGATCATGGCGAAGGCGATCATCTGGGCCGTGCGCCGCAACCCCACCGTGAATTCGTCGTGGACGGACGAGGAGATCATCGTCCGCCACTACGTGAACCTCGGCATCGCCGCCGCCACCCAGCGCGGCCTCATCGTGCCGAACGTCAAAGAGGCGCAGGAGATGTCGCTGCTCGAACTGGCGACGGCGCTCGAACAGCTCACGCTCACCGCCCGCGACGGCAAGACCACCCCGGCCGACATGTCCGGCGGCACCATCACGATCACCAACATCGGCGTATTCGGGATGGACACGGGCACCCCGATCCTGAACCCCGGCGAGGTCGGCATCGTCGCCCTCGGCACGATCAAGCAGAAGCCGTGGGTCGTCGACGGCGAGGTGCGCCCCCGGTTCGTCACGACACTGGGTGCGTCGTTCGACCACCGCGTGGTCGACGGCGATGTGGCGTCTCGGTTCCTGGCCGATGTGGCGTCGATCATCGAGGAGCCCGCGCTGCTCCTCGATTGAGGCCGGAACCTGACCGCTGCCCCGCATACCGTGGAGAGTGACGGAAAGGAACGTCCATGACTGAGGCCAACGGATACACGACGATCGCCCCCTGGATCGTCACCGACGACACCGGCGCGCTGCTCGACTTCGTGTCGGTGGCGTTCGGCGGCATCGAGCTCGCGCGGGTCGCCGTGGAGGACGGGAGCATCGGGCACGCCGAGATCCGCGTGGGAGACACGGTGCTGCTCGCCTTCGACCGGCGGGACGACTGGCCGGCCATGCCGTCGCTGCTGCGTGTCTTCGTGCCGGATGCGGACGCAGCGTTCGAGCGAGCAGTCGCCGCGGGTGCGCGCGTCGTCACGGAACTGGCCGACAGCGCGTGGGGAGACAGGGGCGGGCGTATTCGGGACCCGTTCGGCAACATCTGGTGGGTGATGGCCCATGTCGAGGATGTGCCGGCCGACCAGACCTGGGTGCGCATGGCCGAGCCGCGCTTCGTGGAGTCGATGCGGGTGGCGCAGGAGACGCTCGACGCCGAGCTGAGCGGGCGCGCGACGGGCAGGGCGAGCGCGCCGGTGACTCCGACACCCGGTGGCCGTGGAACGTGACGGGCGGGCAGTCGTCTTGGTTTTGACAATCATTATCAATAACGACTAACGTCGAAGGGTGCCGGTCAGACGGCGCACCCCATCGATCAGACAGCCCGAATTAGACAGGCCTTTTCATGAAGTCGCGCACCATCGCCACACTTCTCACCATCCCCATCGTCACCGCGCTCGCCCTCACGGGATGCTCGGCAGGCGCATCAGGAAACACCTCCGACGGCAAGATCTCCGTCGTCGCCAGCACCAACGTCTACGGCGACATCGCCTCCACCATCGCGGGAGACGCGGTCGACGTCACCGCGCTCATGGACAACCCGGCGCAAGACCCCCACTCGTTCGAGGCGAGCGCGCAGAACCAGCTCGCCGTCTCCAAAGCCGACATCATCATCGAGAACGGCGGAGGATACGACGACTTCATGGACACGCTGAGGAAGTCGGCGGGCGACAAGGCCACCGTGCTCAACGTCGTCGACATCTCCGGCAAGAAGGCCGAAGCGGGCGCCGACCTCAACGAGCACGTCTGGTACGACTTCCCGACCATCCAGGCGTTCACCGGCAAGCTCGTCGCCGCGCTGTCGAAGGCGGACCCGTCGCAGGCGGCCACCTTCACGAAGAACGCCGTCGCCTTCACGGCCGACCTGACGGCACTCGAACAGCGCACTGCCGACCTCAAGCAGAAGTACCAGGGCGAAGGCGCGGCCATCACGGAGCCGGTGCCGCTGTACCTGCTCGACGCCATCGGACTCGTCAACAAGACCCCGAAGGCGTTCAGCTCGGCCATCGAAGAAGGCACGGATGTGTCCCCCTCGGTGCTCAACGAGATGCTGCACCTGTTCAGCGGAAACGCCGTGAAAGTGTTCGCATACAATGAGCAGACCAGCGGCCCGGAGACCGAGAAGGTCCTCGCCGCAGCGAAGAGCGCAGGCGTCCCGGTCGTCCCCGTGACAGAGACCCTGCCGTCAGGCAAGGACTACATCAGCTGGATGACGAGCAACCTCGACGCCGTGGCCAAGGCCCTCTCCGAATGACGGAGGCCGTGCCAGAGCATGCGGCTGAGCCGCTGGAGCGCGTCGTCGCTCCCGACCGGCGCCCCGTCGTCCTCCGCCTGCGCAATGCGAACCTCGGCTTCGGCGACCGCACCCTGTGGAGCGGCCTCGACCTGGATGTGCACGCCGGCGAGTTCGTCGCGGTGCTCGGGCCCAACGGCTCGGGCAAGACCAGCCTGCTGAAGACCATCCTGGGTCAGCAGCAGCTCGACTCCGGCACGATCGAGTTCGACGGTCACGCCGTGCGGCGCGGCGACAGGCGCATCGGCTACATCCCGCAGCAGAAGCTGATCGCCGCAGGAACGCCGATGCGCGCCCGCGATCTGGTCGCCCTCGGCGTGAACGGCCACCGCTGGGGCGTGCCGATCCCCACCAGGGCCGACCGCGCTCAGGTGGAGCAGCTGATCGACTCGGTCGGAGCCAGGCGCTATGCCGACGTGCCCGTCGGAAGTCTCTCCGGCGGCGAGCAGCAACGGCTCCGCGTCGCCCAGGCGCTCGCCGGAGACCCGGCGCTGCTGCTCTGCGACGAGCCCCTCCTCTCCCTCGACCTGCAGCACCAGCGCGGTGTCAGCGAACTGATCGACAGGCGCAGACGCGACCACGACAGCGCCGTGGTTTTCGTCACCCATGACGTCAACCCGGTGCTCGGGATGGTCGACAAAGTCCTCTACCTGGCCGGCGGCCGGTTCCGCGAAGGCACTCCGGACGATGTCCTCCGCAGCGACGTCCTCACCGACCTCTATGGAACGCCCATCGACGTGATCCGCAGCCGAGGACGCATCGTGGTCGTCGGCATTCCCGACGCGGAGACGCACGACCACCACCATCACGGGCACGCCGCGCATCCGGAGCCTGCGGCATGATCGCGCACCTCGCAACCAGCACCGACCTGTGGTCGCAGCTGTTCGACTTCGCCAACTACGGCGAACTGCTCGCTCTCGTGAAGAACTCGATCTTCGCCGGGGCGGTGCTCGGCGTGGTCGGTGGGCTGATCGGCGTGTTCGTGATGCAGCGCGACATGGCGTTCGCCGTGCATGGGATCAGCGAGCTGTCGTTCGCCGGGGCGGCGGCTGCGCTGCTGTTCGGGGCGAACGTGGTCGTCGGGTCCGTCGCCGGATCGCTGATCGCGGCGGTGCTGATCGGGCTGCTCGGCGCGAAAGCCAGGGACAGGAACTCGATCATCGCCGTGCTGATGCCGTTCGGGCTCGGCCTCGGCATCCTGTTCCTCGCGTTGTATCCGGGCAGAAGCGCCAACAAGTTCGGCCTGCTGACCGGGCAGATCGTGTCGGTCGACGACCCGCAGCTCGGCTGGCTGCTCGGCATTGGCGCTGTCGTGCTGATCGGGCTGCTGGTCATCTGGCGCCCGCTCACGTTCGACAGCCTGGATGCCGATGTCGCCGCCTCCCGCGGGGTGCCTGTGCGATTCGTCGCCCTGGCATTCATGGTGCTGCTCGGGCTCGCCGTGGCGGTGTCTGTGCAGATCGTCGGCGCGCTGCTCGTACTCTCGCTGCTGGTCACTCCGGCGGCCGCGGCGATGCGCATCTCGTCGTCGCCGCTCGCGGTGCCGCTGCTGAGCGTGGGCTTCGCGCTGCTCTCCGTGGTGGGTGGGATCATGCTCGCGCTCGGGAGCGCGCTCCCGATCAGCCCGTACGTCACGACCATCTCGTTCGTGATCTACGTGGTCTGCCGGCTCGTCGGCGGACGCCAGGGTTCACGGCGACTCGTGAGCCGGAACGGCTAGCCTGAGCACGTGAAACGCAACACCTGGCAGCGCGAAGCCGTCCGAGAGGCCCTGACCTCCACGGAAGGCTTCATCAGCGCGCAGGGACTGCACCTCAGTCTGCACGAGACCGGCTCGCCGATCGGGCTCGCCACGGTGTACCGCGCACTCTCCGACCTGGCGTCGGAAGGCGAGGCGGACTCCCTGCAGTCGCCGGAAGGCGAGAACCTCTACCGCGCTTGCACCACCGGCGGGCACCACCACCACCTGATCTGCCGCAACTGCGGCCTCACCGTCGAGATCGAGGCCGACGCCGTGGAGCAGTGGGCGCAGTCCGCGGCCGCCGCGCACGGCTTCACGCAGCCGCAGCACGTTGTCGACATCTTCGGCCTCTGCGCCACCTGCTCCCGCGCCGCCTGACGCGGCGCGAGCGGGGCCGGTTTGGCGGAGGCGGGTGAGTCGCGTAGTATTGATGTTTGGCTGAGTGGGCCTCTCCTGCTCAGATCGTACGTGAAACCCACACATCCTCGGATTCGTGGGGACAACCGTGCCGACAAGTGACCTTGGGCGGAGCATCAGGCTCCGCGGTATTGGAGAAAAGACAATGGCAGCAGTGTGCCAGGTGACTGGAGCCGTTCCCGGCTTCGGACACAACATCTCGCACTCGCACCGACGCACCAAGCGTCGTTTCGACCCGAACATTCAGAAGAAGACGTACTTCGTGCCGTCGCTTCGCCGTAACGTCACGCTGACCCTGAGCGCCAAGGGCATCAAGGTCATCGACGCCCGTGGCATCGAGTCCGTGGTCAAGGACCTCCTTGCCCGTGGGGAGAAGATCTAATGGCAAAGCAGCAGGACGTTCGTCCGATCATCAAGCTTCGTTCGACGGCTGGAACCGGTTACACCTACGTGACCAAGAAGAACCGCCGCAACGACCCTGACCGTCTCGTGCTCAAGAAGTACGACCCCGTAGTGCGCAAGCACGTCGACTTCCGAGAGGAGCGCTAAACACATGGCTAAGAAGTCCAAGATCGCCAAGAACGAGCAGCGCAAGGTGATCGTTGACCGCTATGCGGCACGTCGTCTCGAGCTCAAGAAGGCCCTGATCGACCCCAACGGCACCGACGAGTCGCGCGAAGCGGCACGCCAGGGCCTGCAGAAGATCCCGCGCGACGCCTCGCCGATCCGCGTTCGCAACCGCGACGCCGTCGACGGCCGTCCCCGCGGAAACCTCAGCAAGTTCGGCATCTCGCGTGTGCGTTTCCGCGACATGGCGCACCGTGGCGAGCTGCCCGGTATCACCAAGTCCAGCTGGTAACCAGCGCGACAGCACCCTCGAAGGGGCGTCCGGCTTCGGCCTGGCGCCCCTTCGTCGTTTCTCCGGCGGCTGGATGGCAGGTCGATGGCAGGTCGATGACAGGTGGATGCGGTCCCTGAGCCTGCGCATCTGCGCCATAGTTTGTGAAAAACGCCGAGAATCCGCGTGTTTCCGCGGGTTTCTGATACATTCGAGGCGGTCAACCGACCAAACGTAACGGCCAGTTTGGCCTCAACCGTTCCATACAGAAGCTGTATATCCAGCACAAGGTCCGAGGAGGACACTCAATGGCTGACAAGTCGCTGAACAAGACCGAGCTCGTTGCCGCCGTCGCCGCGTCGTCGGGTCAGAGCCAGGCTGCCGTCGGTGGCGTGCTCGACGCATTCTTCGCCACCATCGCGGAGACCGTCGCCAACGGTGGCAAGGTCACCATCCCGGGCTGGCTCGCCGCAGAGCGCACCGAGACCGCTGCGCGCACGGGCCGCAACCCGCAGACCGGCGCCGAGATCAAGATCCCGGCCGGCCACCGCGTCAAGCTGACCGCCGGCTCGAAGCTCAAGGCTGCCGTCAAGTAGTCTCACCGGCTTGATCGAGGGCGGTGCCGCGTTGCGGCGCCGCCCTCGTCGCGTCTGCGCGCGGCCCCACGCATCCGGTGCTGTGTGCGGGCTCTCAGCGCGCGCGACGTAGGCTTGACCGGTGCCCCGACTCGTCCGCATCATCGGTCCTGCCGTCCTGCTGATCGTCGCGATCGTCTCCATGATCGCGGCCCTCGCGTTCGGCGGCGGCGCTGCGGCACCCCTCCTCGCCGACCCTGGTGCGCTGGTGCGCTGGGGGCTGCCGGCGTCGACCCTGATCGTCAACCTGAGCGCGGCCGGCGCCATCGGGGCTCTCGTGCTCGCCTGCTTCGCGTTCAGCCCGGAGAAGGACGAGTTCGGCAAGTCCCTCGACTTCGCGGCAGGCTCCGCCGCCGTGATGACAGTCGCCAGCGCCGCCACCGGCCTGTTCACCTTCGTGAGCGTCTCCAACGTTCCGTGGTCGTTCGATCAGGCGTTCAGCAACGGACTCAGCTCCTTCGTCACCAGCGTCTCCATCGGCCAGGCGTGGCTTGGCATCACCCTCATCGCCGCGACCGTCACCGTGCTCTGCTTCGCGGTGCGCAACCACACGGCGCTCGTCTTCGTCACGGCCCTCGCCATCGCCTCCATCATCCCGATGGCGCAGCAGGGCCACAGCGCGGACGCGTCCGGTCACGACGCGGCCGTCACCTCGTTCGGCCTGCACGTGTTGTTCGCGGCGATCTGGCTTGGCGGTCTGGTGACCCTGATCGTCGCCCGGCGCTACCTGGGCGGCGACCGCCTCGTGGCGGTGCTCGAACGGTACTCCTCGCTCGCCCTGATCGCGTTCATCGTCGTCGCCGCCTCCGGATACGTCAACGCCGAACTGCGCGTCGGGACGCTCGCGCAGCTGGCGACCCCGTACGGCATCCTGGTGCTGGTGAAGGTGGCAGCGCTCGGTGCGCTCGGCATCTTCGGTGTGATGCAGCGGCGCATCCTGATCGGCCGGCTGAAGGCGGGAGGCAAGCGCAGCACGTTCTGGTGGATCGTCACCGCCGAGCTCGCGTTCATGGGGATCGCCTCCGGTGTCGCCGCCGCCCTCGCGCGCACGGCCACCCCCGTGGCGCAGCAGCTGGGGCAGTCGCCGACGCCCGCCCAGATCCTCACCGGCGAGAAGCTGCCGCCTGAGCTCACCTGGGGTCGCCTGGTCACGCTGTGGAACTTCGACCTGCTCTGGGTGCTCGCCTGCGGCTTCGCGATCTTCTTCTACCTCGCCGGGGTGTGGCGGATGCGCCAGCGCGGCGACGCCTGGCCGATCCACCGCACGGTGTTCTGGATCCTCGGCATCGTGCTGCTGTTCTACATCACGTCCGGCGGCGTGAACGTGTACGAGAAGTACCTCTTCTCGACCCACATGCTCGCGCACATGGTGCTGACGATGATGGTGCCGCTGCTGCTCGTCCCCGGCGCGCCGGTCACGCTCGCCCTGCGGTCCATCCGCAAGCGCACGGACGGCTCGCGCGGCGGGCGTGAGTGGATCCTGCTGGCGGTGCACTCCCGCTTCGCGAACTTCATCTCGCATCCACTGGTCGCCGCGGTGCTGTTCGCCGCGTCGCTCTGGGCGTTCTACTACACGCCGCTGTTCCGCTGGGCGACCACCGACCACATCGGCCACGAGTGGATGATCATCCACTTCCTCATCACCGGCTACCTCTTCGTGCAGTCGCTGATCGGCATCGACCCGGTCAAATACCGGCTGCCGTACCCGTTCCGCTTGCTGCTCCTCCTCGGAACGATGGCCTTCCACGCCTTCTTCGGGCTCTCGATCATGCAGAGCACCGGCCTTCTCCTCGCCGACTGGTTCGGTTCGATGGGCCGCACCTGGGGAGACACCCCGCTCGTCGACCAGCAGACCGGCGGCGGCATCGCCTGGAGCGTCGGCGAGATCCCGACGGTGATCCTGGCGATCGTGGTGGCCATCCAGTGGAGCCGCAGCGACGACAGGGAGACCAAACGCCGCGACCGCAACGCCGACCGCACGGGCGAGGCGGAGCTGAATGCGTACAACGCCCAGCTGCAGAAGCTGGCGTCCCGGGATGGGGCGGGGCGGTAGGGAGGCTCTCCCCTACTGCGCGACCACCAGGTCGATCCCGCCGTCCTCCCGGAGCGTGATCTTCGAGACCGACATCGCGAAGGGCTCGTCGCTCTCCCGTTGCGATACTGAGCCGTCGAAGAGCGACTGCACCGTCACCGACAGGTGCGCGGAGCCCGTGGCGCTCGGCACCGTCCAGCCGTGCTCGCCCGCCTGGACGGTCACGGCCGGATACTGGGTGATCGACCAGGCGGGTAGACCTTGCACGCGGTCGTCGATCACTGCGCCGAACGGGCAGCCGGCCGGTTGCAGCACCTGCTGCTTCGCACACTCGTCGAGGAAGTCGTGGAGTTGCTTCTGCACGACGGCGGTGAACGCCGGGTTCGGTTGCGCATCCACTGCCACCTGGACCCGCCGGCTCGCCGCTGCGGAGAACGCCACCGTCTCGGCGGTGAGGTAGCGGGAGTGGTGGCCGAGCTCGTAGCGTGCGGGCGCGAACATCAGGTAGTCGGCGGCGACCGAGAACGCGTCGGCCGCTTGCTGCTCGGTCGCGCGCGGTTCGAGGGTGTGGCCGGCGATGGTGAACGTGTCGGCGTGCTGCACCTGGATGCGCGCGACCGTCAGCGGTGTCTTCGCGAACTCCCAGAGCGGGAGCACCCCGAGCACGGAACCGGTCTGGCGGAGTGTGAACTTCGCTGTGACCCGGTGGCCGTCCGCCAGCGCCGCGACCTCCACCAGATGCTCCCCCGACGCGAGCTGGTCGTCGCTGACGACCCGGATGCCGGTCAGGCGAGGGAGCACATCCGGTCGGAGCAGCTCGCGGGACGGCTGCGATGGCAGGCCTTGCGCCGAGAGGGAGGCGGCGCTCGGGTCGGCGCCGGGCATCGCCAGCGCGGCGTGCACGTCGTGGGAGGCGAGCGATTCGACGTACGACGTGGCGAAGCCGCCCGGACTGTAGAACGCGCGTTGCACGGCGCCGAACGCCGCGAGGAAGGCGAGGACCAGCAGAACAGCCACGCCCGACCAGATCAGGACGAGACGCATCCGGGGGCTGAGGGCTGCGAACGGGTGCGACGCTGCTTCGCCGGAATCATCCCCACCCATGCCGCCATCCTATGGGCCTGTGGAGAACCGCCGCCCGAGCCCACGGCCGCGTTAGAGTAGTTCGGCAGGTCGCTCGACGGAAGGGAATCGGATGGGCCGAGTCTCCCTCACGCCCGAACAACAGCGAGTGTTCGAGCTGATCGAGCACACCCGTGAACACGTGTTCGTCACCGGCAGGGCCGGCACGGGAAAGTCCACGCTGCTCAACCACCTCTCCTGGAACACGGAGAAGTCGCTTCGTCATCTCCGCGCCGACGGGCGTCGCTGCGCTGAACGTCGGCGGCCAGACCATCCACTCGCTGTTCCGGCTGCCGATCGGCGTCATCGCCGACCACGACATCGAGCAGAGCGCCGAACTGCGCAAACTGCTGAACAGCATCGACACGCTCGTCATCGACGAGGTCTCGATGGTCAACGCCGACCTGATGGATGCGGTCGACCGCAGCCTGCGCCAGGCCAGGCAGCGCAAAGGCGAGCCGTTCGGCGGCGTGCAGGTGGTGCTGTTCGGCGACCCGTACCAGCTCGCCCCTGTGCCGGGCGACCCGGAGGAGCGGGCGTACTTCGGCGACAACTACCGGTCCATGTGGTTCTTCGACGCGAAGGTGTGGCTGGAAGCCGACCTCAAGATCGTGGAGCTCGTGGAGGTGCACCGGCAGCACGAGTCCGACTTCAAATACATGCTCAACGCCGTGCGGCACGGTCAGGTCACCAAGGAGATCGCCGACCGCCTCAACGAGATGGGGGCGCGGCCGGCGCCGGACGACGGCACGATCACGCTCGCGACCCGCAACGACGCGGTCAACCGGATCAACGCGGAGGCGCTGCGTCGCCTGCCCGGGCGTGCGCTCACCGCGAAGGCGGAGGTCAGCGGCGACTTCGGCGGCCGGACATACCCGGCGGACGAGTCGCTCGAACTGAAGGTCGGCGCGCAGGTCATGTTCCTCCGCAACGACGTCGGCCAGGGCGGGGAGGGGCCGCGCTGGGTCAACGGCACCATCGGCACCGTCACGCGCATCGACTCCAACGTCTACGTGGAGGTGGACGGCGAGATCCACGAGGTGGAGCCGGCGATCTGGGAGAAGTTCAAGTACGCATACTCCCCCGCCACCAAGAAGCTCACCAAAGACGTCGTCGCCGAGTTCACGCAGTTCCCGCTGCGGCTGGCGTGGGCGGTCACCATCCACAAGTCGCAGGGCAAGACGTACGACGCAGCGGTCGTCGACCTGGGCCAGCGGGCGTTCAGTCCCGGCCAGACCTACGTGGCGCTCAGCCGCATCACGTCCCTGGACGGGTTGTACTTGTCGCGGCCGCTGCGGCCGAGCGACATCATGGTGGATGCGGACGTCGAACGATTCATGCGCACCCGGCCGAGGGAGAGCTAGGCGCGCTCGGCGGACCTCACGCGACAGGAGATTCAAATGGCGGTGACTTTCGTGCTCGACTTCTCGGACGGGCAGCACGTGGAGACCAGTGGCAACGGCGTGATCGGGCGCAACCCGGTCTCGCACACCCCCGGCACGGAGCTGGACGACCCGGCGCACGTCGAGCTGATCACGGTGGAGGACGACGCCAAGTCGATCTCGCGGGCGCACCTGGCCTTCGGTCAGTACGACGGCGTGTTCTGGGTGTTCGACCTCGGCTCGGCGAACGGCACCACGATCGTGTACCCGGGCGACGGCGCATACGCTTGCGATCCGAAGACCCGCCACGAGGTCGACCCCGGCTCGACGGTGCGCTTCGGCAGCGCCTCGTTCGTGCTCTCGCGTCGCTGACGCGCGGACGGGCTGGCGCGCGTCGCGCTGAGACGCGTCAGGCGGCGAGCTTGGCGGCGGCGAGGTCCTCGAAGAGTGCCGTGTTGAAGGCGTAGGCGACGATGACCTCGTCGATGACGCGGTCGCGTTCGGCGTCGTCCCAGTCGACGGCGTCGAGCTGGGCGCGGTAGACGTCTTTGAACTCGCGCGGCTTCGCGATCTCGGCGAACAGGTAGAAGCCGACGCCGTTCGTCTCGAAACCGAACTGCCGCTGCATCAGCGTTCGGATGATCTGGCCGCCGGACAGGTCGCCGAGGTAGCGCGTGTAGTGGTGCGCGATGAACCCGCCCGGCCAGTCGGTGCCGACCTCGTGGATGCGCGCAACATACCGGATGGTCGTGGGCAGGGGGGTGATCTGGTCGCGCCAGTCCTGGCCGAGCAGGAACTCCAGGTCGGCCTCGATGGCGGGAAGGCGGGTGAGTTTGGGGGTGATGAACGCGGCGGCGACAGGGTCGCCGGTCATCCGGGTGGACACCGCTTCCAGGGCCTGGTAGATGAAGTAGTGCTGGGCGACGAGCGCGATGTAGTCGTCGCGGTCGCCCTTGCCGCTCATCAGGTCTTGCATGAAGCCGGCGCCCTCGCTCGAGCCGTGGTCGGTTCGCGTCCGTTCGCGGAGTGCTTGGGAGAAGGGGATTATTGCTGCCACGATGCTCCAGCCGGGTCGGGATGTAGTTAGGTAGTCCTAACCAAGGGTGCCCTAAGTGTATGGCAGCGAACCGGGGAAAGCCACCCGATCAGTGGTGGCCCGCGTGCTGGAGGTGAACGCTCACGGCCGCGACACCCGCATCCGTGAGACCGAGAGCCGGGATGGTGACAGCACAGACCGCGGCGGCACTCAGCAGCAGCGCGAGGACGAACCGCAGCGGCCCGGTGGGCCGAACGGCGGGAACCTCATCCCGGGTTGTCGCAGCCGACCGGCGCCGGAGCACCACCGCGACGGTCGCCGCGATCGCGAAGTCCAGCAGGGCGGCGACCCCGATCGGCAGCGGCGGGAGTGCCAGGATCGTCCCGGCCTCAGAGGTGGCTCCGACGGTCGCGACCAGCGCCCACGCGCCGACGGGCACCAGCGCGACCCCGAGCGCGGCGCGGAAGAAGGGGGGACGGTCGCGCCGGAAGGTCACGACCGCCCACCCGAGCTCCGCGGCCGCGAACGCCAGCAGGACGATCGCGGCCGGGACGGGTGCGCTGGCGGCCAGCGCTGCGTGCAGCAGGCCGGCCCCCAGTGCGGCCACGGCGAGCCAGGCCCGTGTCGCCGCCGAGACCTCGATGGTCCTCGACTCCCCCTGAAGTGCCCCTGTCACTGTGCGCACGGACGCGGTGCTCTCCAGCAGTTTGCTCGTTCGCACGATGCTCACCGTGGCTCGTCGATCAGGCGACGGCCGAGCGCGAGCGGACGGTCTTCTCCGCGCCGAGGCCGACACCGAGGAGCACGATCGCGCTCACCAGGTGCAGGAAGTGGTCCGGCGTATTCAGGGCGAGGATGTTCGCCCCCGTGCCGACCAGGAAGAATCCGACGATGCCGAGCAGCAGGTAGACGGCGCCGACCGTGGCGTTCACGGCCTTCGCGGCGGCGAGCCTGGTGAGTCCGGCGATGAGCAGCGCAGCGCCGATCAGCAGGTGGGCGATGTTGTGCAGCGGGTTGACCTCGAAGATTCCGAGGATGAGTCCGCCGCTCGTGGCGACGAAGCCGACGCCTCCGGTGTATGCGAAGCCGAGCAGGCCGACGAGAAGATAGACAGCGCCGAAGATCGTCGCGACCAGGCGATTAGGTGAATTGCGCATTTCGTTTTCCTCCTGTTATGGCGACGCGGCTGTCGCTGCGCCTCATCCACGTGTTCGGAGGGCGCGGAGGAACGGATTGGCGGCTACTCGGAGCGGGGCTCGATGCCGAGGGTCCGACACGCCGAACGGTAGAGCAGCACGACTGCTTTGCGGAGGTCCGCACGCTCTGCCACCGGGATCGTCCACGGGATGCGCAGCTCGCTCCCGGCGCCGGAGGCCGTGGTGACTCTCCACACCCCGCCGGCCGCATCCAGGCCGGTCATGCCGGCCTCCGCGGCATCCGGCGCACCGTTGGCGCGCACGATCACGAGGCTGTCGTCCGTGTGGTCGCTGTTCATGTGCCGGAGGACGGCGTCGACCACCTCGGGAGGAAAGCTCTGCATGCCTCGATCGTATGCTGCGCTGTCCGTCCCCCGTGAGCGGTTAGAATCCTTGGACCAGGGACACCGAACCATCGGGGGATGGCAGTATGCGACGACGAACGAGTGGGGCGAGACGGTTCACCGTCGTCGCACTGGCGAGCGTCGTGGCCCTCATCCTCTCGGCGTGCACGCCCAATGCGGGCGCGGCCCCCGATCTCCCCCAGCAAGTCGCAGGCGGCTTCTCCTCCGCGATCACGGGCAAGCTCAAAGCAGCCGTGACGGATGCGATGAAGCAGGCGGGCGCATCCGGTGCGATGGTCGGTGTGTGGGCGCCGTGGGCGGGCAGCTGGACGGACGGGATCGGCACCACCACCCTCACAGGGTCGAAGCCGGTCACCGCGAACATGACGTTCCGTGTCGCCCAGAACACGATGCCGATGACCTGCACCGTTCTGCTCTCGCTGGTCGACGCCGGGAAGGTCGATCTCGACGACGCACTCACCAAATGGCTGCCGGGGATCGTCGGCGTCGACGGTGTCACCCTGCGCGAGCTCTGCCAGAACACCTCCGGCATCGCCGACTTCCAGGGCGAACTGAACCCGACTTTCCTCAACAACCCCACCAGGCAGTGGCCTGCACTAGAACTCGCCAGCGACGGCATCGCGACGACGCCGATCGGCAAACCGGGCGAGAAGCTCGGGATGTCGATGACCAACTTCGTCCTCCTCGGCATGGCCCTCGAGAACGCCACGGGCAGAAGCTGGCAAGACCTCTACTCCAGCTACATCTTCGGCAAGCTCGGGATGCAGTCGAGCGCTTTTCCAGGGCCGGCCCAGCTCACCGTGCCCGGCGCGCACCCGACCGGTTACTCAGTGGGCATCGACGCCGCGGGCGCTGTGGTGTGCACGCCGATGCGGGATGTGACGCACCTGTCGCCGTCGATGGGCTGGACCGCATCCGGGGTCGTCTCGAACGTTCCGGACCTCAAGTCGTACGTGCAGGCGCTCGCGACAGGGTCTCTGTTGTCCAAGGCGTCGGCGAAGGCGCAGGCCACCGGCATCCCGAACGGCTCCGACTGGCAGAAGTACGGACTCGGGATGCAGATTCTCGGCCCCCTGCGCGGCAGCAGCGGGGCGATCCCCGGCTACCTCTCCGCGATGTACAGCGACCCGGCGTCCGGTCTGACCATCGTCGTCGCCCTCAACAACTCGACGCCGGGGCCTGCGTTCGCGCAGTATCTGGCGCAGCGCCTCGCCTCCATCGCGTCGAAGGCGCCCGCGAAGGTGAAGGGCGCCAAGGTCGTTGCCGGGCTGCCGTGGTCGGAGGGGCAGATGACCGAGGCGATGGGCAAGACGGTGCCCTGCCCGCCGGCCAAGTAGGAGCGGACGGGCTGCTCAGGCCCCCGCGAGTGCGGCCAGCTCGGCCTGCACGGGGAACACGTCGTCGTCGAGCACCAGCTGGAGTCCGGCGCCCGTTGCGCGGTTGACGAGCACGGGAGCGGCGAGGTTGACCGTGCTGCCCTCTCTCGACGGCGTGACGACGACCAGGGCGAGGATCTCCTCCGCGGTGGTGACGCCGAGCTCGGCGGCCCTGTCGTCCGGGAGCTCCGGCGAGTATCCGGGCAGGTGCCTGGCCACGTCGATCGTGAACAGGCGGATCTCCGGACGCTCGGACGCCTGCAGCGTGTAGAGACCCTCCGCGCCTGCAACGGCTGTGAGCTCGAAGTCGACGAGCGGTTCGAGGCCGGGAGGCGGGGTGAGGAAGCTGACGGCGCTCATCGGAGGAAGTCCATCAGCGTCGGCTGGAGCACGCGGGCCGTGACGGCGATCGCGGTCTGGTAGTTCACATCCTGGGTCTTCAGGTCGAGGAGGACCTTGCTGAGGTCGACGTCCTCGATGCCGGCGCGCTGCGCTTCGAGCGAGTTGCTGCTCACCGCAAGGGTGTCCTTCGCCTTGTCGATCCGGGTCTGTCGCCCGCCGATCTCCGCATGCTCTCCCACGATGGCCTTCATCCGATCGTCGATCTCCCCGAGGCGCGGCCCGGTGTTCACGCCCGTGCGCAGGTCGCTCACGGTGTTGTCGATGAGGGCGAACACCGAGTTCGCGCCCGTGCCGAACACCGCAGAACCGTCCGAGTCGACGCGAACCGTCGTCCCAGGGCCGACCATGCGGTCGACTGTACTCCCGGCGACCCCGGTGAAGGAGTAGTCGGGCTGGAACGCCACACCGGCGTTCGAGTTGCCCGCGAAGACGTTGCGGCCGAGGTAGGTGGTGTTCGCGAGCGAGAGCAGGCTTTCTTGAGGCCGTCGAGCTCGGTGGCGACGGATTCCTTCGCCTCCGGAGACAGCGCGCCGTCGTTGGAGCCCTGCACCGTGAGGTCGCGGACCCTGTTCATGATCGCCTCGACGGAGGTGAGCGTCGAGTCTGCGGTGGTGAGCCACGCGTCGCCGTTGTTCGCGTTGCGGGCGTACTGCGCGGTGGCCGCCTGATCGGAGCGGACGCTGAGGGCGCTCGCCGTGGCCGTCGGGTCGTCCGACGGCTTGTTGATCAGGCGCCTGCTGGTCGCCTGATCGTAGAGCGCCGCCTGGCGCTGCAGGTTCGCCTGCAGGTTGTTCTGCGCGTTGAGCGTCTGGGTCGCATTCGTCACACGGGTGAACACGGTTACCTCCCGACCAGTCCGGTGTGGTTGATGAGCACGTCGAGCGCTTCGTCGACCGCGGTCATCACGCGGGCGGCGCCCTGGTACGCATGCTGGAACGCCAGCATGTTCATGTTCTCTTCGTCGAGGTCGACGGACGAGGTGGAGAGCTGCGCGTTGACGGCGCCCTTCGAGGCGAGGTCGGCGAGGTCGGACTGCTGCTGCTCCGACTTGCTGGCGACGCCGATGCGAACGACGAACGCCGACCACTGCTTGTCCACCGCGTTCGGGCCCGTGCCGAGCTGCGCGATGGCGCCCGCCAGGCTGCCGTCGCTCCCGCCGGCTCCCGGTGTCCCTGTCGCGATCTGGCTGATGTTCGTCGGCACGACGGAGAGGCCGAGGGCGGCGGGCTTGGTCGCGTCGATCGCGAAGAAGTCGAGGCCGGTCGCGCCGGTCGGGGTCGCTCCGGTGCGGTGCAGGTCGTTGACGCGCTGCGCGAGGGTGACGGCGAAGGCGTTGTAGCCGGCGGCCGCCTCCGCGAGCACTCCCCCGGTTCCGGAGGCGTCGGCCGGGGCCAGAGTGGACAGCGCGCCGCCGATCGACCCGCCCTCCATCGCGATCGCCGAGCCGGGGCGCTGCGCCCATTCGAGGCGAACAGGGGCCGACGTGGCGTCGCCCATGGTGCGGGCACCGGCGGCCTGGACGGCGTTGAAGGTGGTACCGGAGACGATCGCGTTGCCGCCGATCAGCACATCCACTGTTCCGTCGTCCTTCGGGTGGACGACGCCGCCTGCGAGGTTCGCGATCTGGGTGGTGAGAACGTCGCGGCGGTCCATCAGCTCGTTCGCGGAGCCTCCGGCGGCGAGCGTCGACCGGATGCGGCCGTTCAACTCGGCGACCTGGCTCGCGGCCCCGTTGAGGTCGGTGACCATGCCGTCGACGTTGGTGCGCAGCGCGCTCCACTGGTTGTCGACGGCGGCGTAGCCTTGCGAGATCTGCGTGACGAGGGTTCCTGCCTGGCCGAGCAGCACGCCGGCCGGAGCCTGCTCCCCCGCTTGGTTGGACACATCCGACCAGGCGGACCAGAACTTCTGCAGCTGGGCAGAGATGCCGTTCGTGCCAGGCTCGTTGAGCGACGATTCGAGCGTGGCGAGGGCCGAGGCCCTGGTGTTCGAGTATCCGGAGAGTGCCGTGGTGGTGCGGACGCGGGCGTTCAGAGCCGCGTCGTCCAGGCGCTGGATGCCGTCGACGCTGACGCCCTGGCCCGGACGGACGCCACCGGTGAACAGGCCGGCCTGGTTGAGTGCCGGGACGCCGGAGGTGGTGATGCGCTGCCGGGTGTACCCCTGCGTGTTGGCGTTGACCAGGTTCTGGCCGACCACGTCGAGGCCCGCCTTGGCGGCGACGAGGCCGGTGTATGCGGTGTTGAGTCCGCTGAAGGTGCTCATCCTGGTGCCGTCCTACGCTTCCGTGTCGAAGAGCCTGGCGGTGGATGCACCGGGCCGGCTCTCGCCGCCTGAGCCGTAGACGCCGGGGTCTCCCCCGCCGCCGGCCAGGCCGTTGATGGTCTCCTGGGCTGAGCGTGCCGCTTCGCGCAGCAGGCGCTCGTTGGTGTCGCGCACCTCGGCGATCTGACCGGTGAGTTCGATCATGGCTGCGAGGTGCGACGAGAAGATGTCCGACCAGATCCCGTCCGGTGCTGCGACAGCGAGTTCGCGGAGGCTGGAGTCCGGGCTGATGCCCCACTCCTCGGCCAGCGTCGCGACCTGCACGGTGCGTGCGAGGCCGACGGAGCGCATGCGCTCCATGACCTGCTCGACCTCGCGGGTCGCGTGGGAGATCCAGCGCGACTTGCCCGCGGTGAGCAGCAACTGCTCCTCTTCGAGCTTGAAGAGGAGGAGCTCGAGAAGTTCGCGTTCTTTCCAGAGTTGCGCTGAGAGTTCGCTTGCCGCCATGTCGCTGCCAACCTCCTCGTGAGTCGTCGTGCGCACATGGTCCTCTCGGGTCGTCGGCGCACGGTCTGCGCCGTCACCAGGGACCATCGGCACGGTTGGCCTCGATGTTAGGGGCGTTGAGCATTGAGTTCGCTGGGACGCCTAGCGCTTTTCACATGAATGTCAGTATTCCCCGTACTGGGGGTAGGTCCTGCCCCATAGTGGGGGCGCGACACACGAGTGCTGAGTTACTTGCAATTGTTACCGTAAACACGAGCACGACCCCTAGCACCTGTTCGGCACCCGAAGTAAGTCCGGACATCCATTGCACCTCCCGAGCACCACCCGCACCGAAACCGCCGGCGAACGCCGGACCGATGCGGGCGCTCGGCAGACCAAGACAGGGGCCGCCCGCGTGAACCGGACAGAACGCAACACGCTCGTCGTCGAGAACCTGCCGCTCGTCGGCTATCTCGTCTCCGATCTGTGTTCGCGCGCGACGCACTTGTCGCGCGACGACCTGGCCTCGGCCGGCGCTCTCGCCCTCGTCCAGGCGGCGGGCGCATACGACCCGACCCTCGGCATCCCGTTCGGCGCGTACGCCCGCACCCGCATCGTCGGCGCCTTCGCCGACGAGATGCGAGCGAGCGACTGGGCCACCCGCTCCGCACGCAAGCGCATCAAAGAGACGATGGCCGTGCAGGAGAGCCTCACCGCCGGTCTCGGCCGCACGCCGAACGTCGAGGAGATCGCGAACGCGCTCGGCGTGGACCGCGACACCGCCTCCGCGGCACTCGCCGACGCCTCCCGGACGGTCACCACCATCGACGAGACCGTCGAGACGATCCTCGTCTCCGACGCGGTCTCCCCCGAAGACTCGTTACTGGCCGGCGAGCAGACCGCGTACGTGCGGGCCGCCGTCTCCGCCCTCCCCGAGCGGATGCGGTACGTGGTCGAGGCGATCTACTTCGACGACCGCACGGTGACCGAGGTGGCGGAAGAGCTGGGCATCACCCACTCGGCCGTGTCGCAGCAGCGCTCGGAAGCGATCCGCCTCATGCGCGAGGGGATGGCGACCCACTACGCCGACGAGGGCGACCCCCAGGTGATCGAGGCCAAGACGTCGCAGGCCCGCCGCAGCGCGTACCTCGCGCGTCTCGCGCAGCACGCCGTCGCGAACGTCGCCCGCCTCTCCCCGCCCCCCACATCCACGTCCGTCCGCGCATCCTGAGTCGTTGCTAACGGGACGCACGAAACGGCCGATAGAAGACGTTGCGGGCCACGGATGGGCCGCACGAACCCAATCACGGAGGAACAGTAATCATGGGTATGCAGATCAACACCAACATTTCGGCACTCAACGCCTACCGCAACCTGAACAACACTCAGAGCGACCTGTCGAAGTCGCTCGAGAAGCTGTCCAGCGGCCTCCGCATCAACCGTGCGGCGGACGACGCGGCCGGCCTGGCCATCTCGGAGGGCCTGAAGTCGCAGGTCGGAGGCCTCACGGTCGCCGCCCGCAACGCTCAGGACGGCATCAGCGTCGTGCAGACCGCTGAAGGTCAGCTCACCGAGGTCCACTCGATCCTGCAGCGCGTGCGTGACCTGGCCGTCCAGGCCGGCAGCGACTCGAACAACGCCGACTCGCGCACCGCCATCAAGACCGAGGTCGACCAGCTGACCAAGGAGCTCACGCGCATCTCCGGAAGCGCGAACTTCAACGGCATCAACCTGCTCGACGGCTCCAACGCGACGCTGACCTTCCAGGTCGGCGCCGGTTCCGTCGCCGCGAACGACCAGATCGCCGTTGACCTCTCCGGAGCCAACGTCGCCACCGTCGCCACCGCGGTCGGCACGCTCACCTTCGACAGCGCTGCGAACGCGCTGACCTCGATCGCTGCTCTGGACACCCAGATCACGTCGGTGTCGACCGCTCGCTCCAACCTCGGTGCGGTCCAGAACCGCTTCGAGAGCGCCATCCGCAGCCTCAACGTCTCCAAGGAGAACCTGTCGGCCGCGAAGTCGCGCATCACCGACACCGACATGGCGGACGAGATGGTCAAGTACACCCGCTCGAACATCCTGTCGCAGGCCGGTACCGCGATGCTCGCGCAGGCCAACCAGTCCAACCAGGGCGTTCTGCAGCTGCTTCGCTAGCAGTGACGCGGCCGGGATGCGCAACCCCAAAGCGCATCCCGGCCGCACCATCGGCTGAGCCTCCCCGCGACGCGGAGATGCGCCCGGCCGGAAGAGACGAAGGGAGACGCTCATGGCCGGAATGGCTGTCGACGGGCTCATCAGCGGTCTGAACACCACCCAGCTGATCGACCAACTGATGCAGGCGGAAGCCGTCCCGCAGACCCTGCTGAAGAACAAGGTCACCGACTCCACCACATACATCACGGCGATGCAGGCCCTCAATGCCAAGGTCGCTGCGCTCACAGACGCCGCGACCAAGGCGTCGAAGCCCGCGGGCACCGACCTGCACCTCGCCACCAGCAGCTCCACCACCGTGACCGCGACCGCCGGAACAGGCGCCGTCGACGGCACCATCGACTTCACGGTCGACAAGCTCGCGCAGTCCCAGGTCACCGTCACCGGTCCGCTCACCCAGTGGCCGGACCAGCCTCCTGTGCTCACCTTCGTCGGCTCGGACGGGAAGACGACGCAGGTCACGGCCGCCAGCTCGTCGCTCGCCGACGTCGCCGCCGCGATCAACAAGGCCGGCGTCGGAGTCAGCGCCACGCGCGTCTCCGCCGGACTCGACCCGGTCAACGGACAGCAGCTCTACCGGCTGCAGCTGAGCTCCACCACGACCGGCGCATCCGGATCGTTCACCGCATACCGCGGCACCCCCGCCGACGTCACGGCCGGAACGGCCACCAACCTGCTCTCCGAGCCGGGCGCCGCTCAAGTGCGTGCGGCCCAGGATGCGCAGATCACCCTGTGGAGCGGCACCGGCGCCGCCCAGGCGGTCACCTCGTCCACCAACGCGTTCACGGATGTGCTCCCCGGCGTCTCCATCACGGTGAGCGCCGCCTCCACCACTCCTGTCACGCTGACAGTGGCCCGCGACGACAAGTCGATCAACGACCTCGCGAACTCCCTGGTCACCACGCTGAACGACATCTTCACGTACATCGGCCAGAAGCAGGCTGTCGCGACGACCACCAACTCGACGGGCGGCACCGTCGTCACGGCCGGCGCCTTCACGGGCGACTCGACGGTCAGGGATGCCAACCAGAAGCTGATGTCTGCGGCGTCCGCGCCCATCAACGGGGTCTCCCCCTCGGCATACGGCATCAACATCACCAGCGACGGCCAGCTCACCTTCGACAAGGACAAGTTCGCGACGGCGCTCGCCGCCGACCCTGAGAAGGTGAAGGCGGCGATCGCGACGGTCGCCGGTCGCGTGGCCGAGGCTGCCACGAACGCGAGCGACAAGTACGACGGAACGCTCACCACGAAGATCTCTGGTGAGCAGAAGACCGTGAAAGGTCTCAACGACCAGATCAGCGACTGGGACACCAGGCTCGCCGACCGCCGCTCGACGCTGGAGAAGACCTACGCGAACCTCGAAGTCCAGCTGCAACAGCTGCAATCCCAATCCTCATGGCTGACCGGTCAACTCGCCTCGCTCTCATCGAGTTCTGCGTGAGCCTCCTGAGCGGCACGGCCGCGAAACTCAATGCGTACAACAGGGATGCGGTCCTCTCCGCCTCCCCCGTGCGACTCCTGACGATGCTCTACGACAGGCTCGTCCTCGACCTGACCCGCGCAGAGACGGCGCAGGCGGAACAGAACTGGCCGGTCGCCTGGGAGAACCTGCGGCACGCCGACCAGATCGTCGCCGAGCTGGCCTCGTCGCTGCGCCTCGACGCCTGGGACGGTGCTGACGGGCTGCTCCAGCTCTACACCTACGTGGCCGACCTGATCGTCTTCGGCAACATCGAACGCGACCCGGAGAAGGTGCGCGAGGCGATCACCCTGATCGAACCGCTCCGCCAGACCTGGCACGAGGCGGCAGCACTGCTCCCCACCGAGACGGGCGGAAACCTTGGCACAGCCTGACGACTTCGCCCAGTGGGAGGCCGACTCGGTCCCTCCCGTGGAGGCGCCGGCGGACGACGCCCACTCCCCCTCCGGATGGGACGAGGCGCTGACCAGCATGGAGCACGACCTGCAGGGCGCGCTGGCGACCATCGACCCGGTGCCGTGGCGCCCGCCGATTGCGCTCGGTCCGATCCCACCGGAACTGATGGAGCGCGCGGCGCGCATCCTGGAGGCGCAGATGCACACGATCCGCTACCTGGAGGACGTGCGCCAGACGACCGCGAAGCACTTGGCCGCGGTGCGCGCGGTGCCCGCGACCGAGGTCGGCCCGCATCCGGTGTACTTCGACCTGATCGGCTGACGGGTTGACTTTCTGTTTCTGAAACTGATTCAATGGTTACACATCACCCGGTGCATCGCCGCCGGGTTTTAGGGCCTCTTCGGAGGCCCTATTTTTGTTGCGGATGGCCTCGAATCCCTGGGTCTAACCCGTCGATATGGACGGTCACGTGTCACCTCGCGGCAATGTGCGCGGTTCCGTCGGCGGTCTGGCCGTATCCGCCCTACTCTGACCGGATCGGCTGGATGGATCAGCGCTTGAGAAACGCGGCGAAGGCGTCCGGGTCGCTGATGTCGCCCGTGAATGGTATCCCGTCGACGAGGATGGTCGGAGTCGACGTGACCCGCTCAAGCTTGGATCCCGGGACAGGAGAGGTCGTGGCACGATTCGTCTCGGACTCAACCCAACGAGTGAATGTGCCATTGTCGATGCAGCTTCCGATCGCGGTGGTGGCGCCTGATTTCGGAACGAGATCCGTGAGCTCAGCGTTCGTGAGGCCCACGGAGTTCTCTTCGGGTTGGTGGGCGAAGAGTGCCTGATTGAATTCCAGGAATGTCGCGGGTTCGAGATCGGCCACGCAGGCGGCCGCGTTCGCCGCCCGCAGCGAGTACTTGGTCCCCGACGACATGGTCGTGAGGATGGCCAGCGGATGAACCTCGAGCGCAACTGCATCCGACGCGACTAGGGAAGCCAACTGCTCCCCGTTCGCAGACTCGAAGGTGCCGCAATGGGGGCAGAGGTAGTCCTGAAAGATCGTGACGCGCGGCGAATCGCTCCTGCTGTTGCCGACGAGGATCGCACCGGAGTGGGTGTTACGTGGGACGGCGGGCGGTTGGACGGCTGCGACGACTGCCATCGTCACGGCGAGCCCGCCGACCAGCGCGCAGATTGTCACTGCACCGATGCCAAGTACTCTTCTGCGTCGTGAGCGCCGTCGGTCCTCTTCGCGAAGCGTGCGAGCCGCTGCTCGGACCGCCTCGCGGCGGTCGCGTTTCGGGTCGAGCTGGTGATGGTCGGTCATGGTCTTTCCGGATTGCGTAGGTCAGAGGCTGGTAAGGAATGGCAAGAGGAGTGGGAAGTTTACGAGCAGCACGACGGAGACGACGAGATAGCACGCAATTGCGAGAGGCCACAACCACACGCGAAGCACTCTTCTGCCGACGGATTGCGCTGAGGACGTGCCGAACGCCCCGCTGGACGCGGCCCACGATATCGCTGCGAGTGTGAGCGGGATCATCGCAGCCCAGACGACGAGGCAGTAAGGACAGAGGGCGCCGATCGACAACACCGTCTGCGCCATCAACCAGACGATGAACACCATTGCCAGGCAGATACCGGCGACGAAAGACAGTGCGAACCATCGTGCGAATGTCGCTCCGCTCAGGATGCTTACACCGACAGCGATCGGCGCAACGAAACAGGCGACTCCGATGAGCGGATTCGGGAAACCGAGCAGCGACCCCTGCCACGAGTCCATTGCGGGAGCGCAGGTGACGAAAGGGTTCACGCTGCACGCGAGCTGCGCGCTCGGCGACTCCAGGTGTTTCAACTTCTCGAGGACGAGGGTGAAGGATGCGGTCCAGCCAATAAGGCCGAGCACGACGAAGAGCGCACCACCGTATTTCTGCGAATGCTTACTGATGATGCGCTCCCTATCGTTGATTTCTAGCGGCGTTCGACGAACCATTTCGCGTTATTGGTCGTCAGATTGCACGAGGCCGAGAAAGCACCGCTCAGGGGTGCCTTCATCCAGCCGCTGTACTTGGTCCAGGTGGACTCCCACGGCCACGCCGCATAGCACGTGACGCCCAAGCGGAATTCGCCGCTACCGCTGCAACTCGTTGAGGCGATGCTGCCGTTGTAGTTGACGCCGCTGCATGTTGGTGCGGCGCTCGCGGCGGGAGCAGCTGCCAAGGCGACTCCGCCCAAAACAGCCAGGCTGCCCGCGAATGTGATGATTCGACGCTTCAGATGATTCATATTGTATCTCTTTCTGCCACGCAGCTTCGCGCGGCAGAATAAACGTAACATTACGTATAAATCATATATTAATCAGGCGAGCTTGTGCTTTCGGAAAAGCATTGGGTCGCCGCAATGCCGCAGTCGCGGTGGGAGATGCCCGCGCGTCATGAGTGGCTCGTGCGCGGTGACGCGCCCACTTCAATACCTGTGGATAACCCTGGGGAAAACAGGTGGATGAGTACCCCAAACGTGTGGAGGACACGCGCGAGATGTGTGCACTCACAGATCGCGTCAAGGTTCAAAACTACCGCTGACCAGGCTTTCTGAACGCCATTCACATCTTTCGAACGCGTCTTCGAAACTACCGCCGTGTAATTCCAGGGGTGTGCAGAGCTGTGGATGAAGCTGTGCACGAAGACGGTTACACGGCCGTTCTCCGCAGACGGATCCATCGAATCGCTAACGTCCGCGGCGCACCTGCCGATAACAGAGAGTGAGCACGGATCGCTCGCAGACAAGGCCACGGATCGGCCGCCACACCAGACGACTTCCGATGGGATGCAGCTGTGCTCGAATCCGTGACCAGTGCCGCACTCGCGAGCGCCCTCGACGGCCTCGCCGCCCGGCAGCGTGCGATCGCCAACAACATCGCCAACGTGAACACCCCCGGATACACCGCCGAGCGGGTGTCGTTCGAGGATGCGCTCGCCCGCTCCGTCGCGCAGGGGGACGGCCACGCCGCATCCACTGTCGCCCGTTCGCTCGAACCGACCAGGCTCGACGGGAACAACGTCAACCTCGACACAGAGACCCTGTCCAACGTGGACACCGTGCTGCGCTTCCAGTTCGCCTCGCAGGCGGCAGGCGGCCAGTTCTCGTCCATCCGAGCGGCATTGAGGACCAGCTGATGACTTTCGACGCGATCGGCATCGCGGGCACGGGAATGACCCTGCACCGCAAGTGGCTCGACGCCATCTCCGACAACCTCGCCAACATCAACACGGCGAAGCCGACCGACGGCGCTGCGTTCCAGGCGCGCTACGTCGTCGCGCAGGAGGGGGAGGGCACCTCCGGCGTGTACGTCGCGGGCGCTGCGTACGGCAGCGCGGAGGGCCGGATGGTCTACGAGCCGGACAACCCCATCGCCGACGCGAAGGGCTATGTGCGGTACCCGGACATCGACCTGTCGTCGCAGATGGGCGCCCTGATCATGGCGCAGCGCGGCTACCAGGCCAACGCCGCCGTGGTGGACAGGGCCAAAGAGTCGTACCAGGCAGCACTCGAGATCGGACGCAACTGATGCCCATTCCCGCCATCGGCGGCGTGACCGCCGTCGACACCACGGGTGCCGCCAACGCGCTGTCCGCCGCCTCTGGAGCCACCGGAACCGGGGGAGCGGCCTTCGGCAACTCCCTGACCGGCGCCATCGACAACCTGCAGGGGCTGCAGGGCACCAGCGACTCGCTGGCGATCAAGGCCGTCACCGGCAACCTCACCGACATCCACGACGCCACCATCGCATCGTCGCGCGCCCAGGTCACCCTTGAGCTCGTCGCCGGCGTCCGCAACAAGGCCGTGGATGCGTTCAACGAGATCATGCGGATGCAGGCCTGATGCCACAGCAGGTCACGAGCTTCTTCCGGCGGATCGGCGACTCGATCCGCGGGTTCTCGATCGCGCAGCGCGTCATCGCGATCATCGGCGTCGCCGTGGTCGCGCTCGGGATCACCGGGCTGACGATGTGGGCGTCGCAGCCGGCGTACACGCCGCTGTTCTCCGGCCTGCAGGCGACGGATGCGTCCAGCATCGTCGACCAGCTGCGCACCGACGGCGTGCCGTATCAGCTCACCGATGGCGGGGGGACGATCCTCGTGCCGCAGCAGAAGGTCTACGACGAACGGCTGAAGGCGGCGTCCGCCGGGCTGCCGACGTCGAACACGGGCGGGTACTCGCTGCTCGACAAGATGGGCGTCACGTCGTCCGAGTTCCAGCAGTCGGTCACGTACAAGCGGGCGATGGAGGGCGAGCTTGGCTCGACCATCAGCGCGATGAAGGGCGTCAAGACGGCCTCCGTGCGCCTGGCGATCCCGCAGGACACGGTGTTCGTGTCCGAGAAGAAGGATCCGACAGCCTCCGTGTTCGTGGAGACGCAGAACGGCGTGACCCTGTCCGCCGACCAGGTCCAGGCCATCGTGCATCTCACCAGCGCGGCCATCACCGGCATGAAGCCGACCGATGTCGCGGTGATCGACGCCTCCGGAACCGTGCTCAGTGCGGTCGGGTCCGGAGCGGTCGGGGGAGCGGACAAGCAGGCCGGCGACTACGAGGCCCGCGTGAAGACCGCTCTGCAGGACATGCTCGACAAGGTCGTCGGTCCCGGCAACGCGACGGTCGCCGTCGCGGCCGATGTGAGCACCGAGTCTGCGCAGCGCACGGAAGAGTCGTACACGACGCCGACGAACGCTCCGTCGCTCAGCGAAACCACCCAGTCGGAGACGTACACCGGCTCCGGCGGCTCGGCGGCGGGCGTGCTCGGACCGGACAACATCGCCGTGCCGAACGGCTCGAACGGCAACGGCACCTTCAACTCGCAGTCCGCCACCAAGGACAACGCGGTGGACAAGGTGACCGAGCAGCGCACCATCCCGGCCGGAGCGGTGAACAGGCAGACCGTGTCCGTCGCGCTCAACAAGGACGCGGTCGGCGGCGTGAGCGCCAACGAGATCCGCAACCTCGTCAACGCCGCGGCCGGCATCGACGTGAAGCGCGGCGACTCGGTGAGCGTCGAGATGGTCAACTTCAGCAAGGCGGGCGCCACCGAGGCGGCGAAGGCGATCAAGGAGGCGAAGGACGCGGCGGCGGCCGATCAGCTCACCGGGATCATCCGCACCTCCATCATCGGCGCGGCCATCCTCGCCGCCGTGATCATCGTCTTCGCCCTCATCCGCCGCAGCCGCAAGCGGGCGGCGGAGGACGCGCTGGAGGCGGCAGACACGGTCGAGCTCGACGCCGCTGCGTTCCCGATCGCGCTCGAACAGGCGCTGCCGACCGTCCCGATGCAGCTCGACCCGCTGCCGGACCCGAGCGCCCCCGAGCTGGAGGCGGAGCGTCGCCGTGCGGAGATCGAGGCGCTCGCCGAGCGCGACCCGCAGAAGACCGCGGAGTTCCTCCGCAACCTGATGGATGAGCGGCAGGGCGTATGAACGAGCTCAAAGCGCCGCTGACCGGCGCCCAGAAGGCCGCCATCGTGCTGATGAACATGGATCAGCAGCGCGCGGCCCAGGTGATGAAGCAGTTCTCCGAGGAGGAGGCCGACGAGATCACCGCCGAAATCCTGCGGCTGCGCAGGGTCGACCCGGCCATCGCCGAGAAGGCGATCAGCGAGTTCCACGACATCACCGTCCGGGGCGGGACGAGCACCCGCGGCGGACGGGACATCGCCGTCGGGCTGCTGGAGGCGTCGTTCGGCGCCGAGAAGGCCACCGGTGTGCTCAACCGCGTCGCGTCCAGCATGGCGGGCAAGCAGTTCGAGTTCCTGGATGCGGTGGAGCCCGGCCAGGTGCAGATGCTGCTGACGGGGGAGCTGCCGCAGACCAGCGCCTTGGTGCTCGCGCATCTGCGCCCAGACCACGCCTCCCGCATCCTCGCCGGGCTCGACGAGACGGCCCGCGCCGACGTCGCCCACGCCATCGCGACGATGGGGAGCGCCAGCCCGGATGCGGTGCGCGTCGTCGCCGACACCCTCAAGCAGCGAGCGGGCGCCGTCGTCGGCGCTCGCGACTCGTCCGACGTGGTCGGGGGCGTGCAGCCGCTCGTCGACATCATCAACCGGGCGGATGCGAGCACAGAGAAGGCGCTTCTCGAAGCCCTCGAACGCCGGAACCCGGAGCTGGCCGAGGAGGTCCGCTCCCGGATGCTCACCTTCGCCGACATCGTCAAGCTGGAGGACCGCGACGTGCAGCAGGTGCTGCGCGGAATCGACGCGGCCATGCTCGCCGTGGCGATGAAGGGGGCGACGGAGCAGGTCATCGAGACCATCACGACCAACCTGTCCGAGCGCAACCGGGAGATCCTGATGGACGAGATCCGCGTGCTCGGCCCCGTGCGGCTCTCGCAGGTCGAGGACGCCCGTGCGGAGATCGTCCGTGCCATCCGCGACCTCGAGGCGACCGGTGCGATCACGGTGCAGCGCAGCGACGAGGACGCATATGTCGAATGACGCCGTGTTCGCTCCCGTCACGATCCCGGTGATCGCCGAGACCGCAGAGGCGGTCGCCCAGGTCGGCGTCGCGCGTTCGCGCGGGTACGCCGCCGGGTACGCGGACGGGCTGCGCGCTGCCGCCGAGGAGCAGCGGGCGTGGCGCGAGGCGGCGGAGGCCGGCCGTGCAGCGGACGACGCCGCGGCGGCGGAACGGCTGGCGGTGCTGGCGTCCGCGCTGCGGAACGCGGCAGTTGAGCTGCGCGAGGCGACGGTGCCGGTGCTGACAGAGGCCGAGGACGCGCTGATCGAGGCCGCGTTCTCGCTGGCCGAAGCCGTGGTGGGGGATGCGCTGGCCGACCGCACCGCGGCCGCGCACGCCGCCGTGGCGCGCGTGCTCAGCGCGGATATCGCCGGAGCGGTCAGCGTCGTACGGCTGAACCCGGACGATCTCGCAGCGATCGGCGCCGGCGCGGCCGGGGATGCGGTGCGTCTCGTGGCCGACCCGTCGCTCGCGCCGGGCGACGGGGTGGGCGACCTCCCGGACGGCTGGCTGGATGCGCGCATCCGGTCGGCGCTCGACAGGGCGAGGGAGGCCCTGGGGTGAGTGCTGTGATGACGGACGGGATGGCCGCTGCGACGCTTCCACGCATCGCGGAGGCCGTGCGCGCCGCGCGGGTCGAGAAGGTCGGCCGTGTGGTCGGCATCGTCGGACTCGGCGCGGAGATCGAGGGCGTTCCCGCCGCGATCGGAGACATCGTCGTGGTCGGGGAGCGACCTGGGGTGCACGCGGAGGTCGTCGCGACCTCGGCGGAGCGCATCCGGGTCATGCCGTTCGGTCGTCTGACCGGCATCGGCGCCGGTGCGCCTGCCCGCGCACTCGGCGCACCGCTGCTCGTCCCGACCGGCAGGGGGATGCTCGGCCGCGTCATCGACTCGCTCGGCCGTCCCGTCGACGGCAAGGGACCGATCGAGCCCGACGCGTTCGTGCCCATCGACCACCGGGCGCCGGAGGCCATGCGGCGGGCGCGCATCCAGAGCCCGTTGGGACTGGGGGTGCGCGTGCTGGACACGCTCGTCACCGTCGGCAGAGGGCAGCGTCTCGGACTGTTCGCCGGATCCGGTGTGGGCAAGTCGTCGCTGCTGTCGATGATCGCGCGCGGCACGGAGGCGGAGATCTCGGTGATCGCGCTGGTGGGGGAGCGTGGCCGCGAGGTGCGCGAGTTCCTCGAAGACGACCTCGGGCCGGAAGGGCTGGCACGCTCCATCGTGGTCGTCGCCACGTCGGACGAGCCCGCCGTGATGCGGCTCAGGGCGGCGTTCACGGCGACGCGCATCGCCGAATCGTTCCGCGACGCCGGCTCGCACGTCGTGCTGATGATGGACTCGCTGACCCGCGTCGCGATGGCGCAGCGCGAGATCGGCCTGTCGGTCGGCGAGCCGCCCGCCACCCGCGGATACCCGCCGTCGACCTTCTCTCTGCTCGCGCAACTGCTCGAACGCGCGGGGACGGGCGAGGTCGGCTCGATCACCGGGCTGTACACCGTGCTCGTCGACGGCGACGACCACAACGAGCCCATCGCCGACGCCGCGCGCTCGATCCTCGACGGCCACGTGGTCATGGACCGCCGCCTCGCCGTGGTCGGGCACTTCCCGTCCGTCGACGTCCTCGGCTCCATCTCGCGCCTCGCCTCCCGCGTCACGACGCCGGAGCAGCGCGCCGCCGCCGTCGCCTTGCGCAGCATCCTCGCCGCCAAGGTCGCGGCCCAGGACCTGCTCGATGTCGGCGCATACAAGACGGGCACCAACCCGCGCGTGGATGCGGCGGTCGCCCACGAAGACGCGATCAACGACTTCCTGCGGCAGAACCTCGGCGAGAGCGCCGACCCGGCCGAAGCGTGGCAGCGCCTCGGCACCCTGGTGACCATGCTCGGAGGTGTCTGATGGCTCGGGCGTTCCAGTTGGCCGGTCTGCTGCGACTGCGCCAGATCGAGAAGGACCACGCGGCGAGCGACCTCGCGGCCGCCAACGCGTTCCGGCGGGATGCGGGGAGCGGCAGGCGAGAGCAATCGCCGCACTCCACGCGGTGCCGGTCGAAGCCACAGACGCGAGCACGCTGTTCGCGATGGCGGCGGCACGCGCCTCCAGTCGCAGTATGCTCGCCGACCTCGCAGCGCTCTCCGAGAAGGCCGAGGCGGAGGTCGCAGACGCGCAGACCGCGTTCGGCGAGGCGAAAGCCCGTGCCGTCGGCCTGGAGAAACTCGAAGCACGACACACCGCCGGCGTGATCGCCGGGGAGCTGAGCGCCGAACAGGCCGCCATCGACGAGATCGCCACAGGCGCCTGGGTGCGCGAACGGGAAGGGAACGACGCATGACAGTCACCGACGCACTCACGAGGATCAGCCAGATCCAGGCGACGCTGGTGCAGATCGACAACCCCACGGCAGCGTCGTCGGCGTCAGGCGCCTCCGGAGCGTCCGGGACCTCAGCCACCTCGGGCACCGACTTCGCGAACGCGCTCGCCGGAGCCGTCGGGGAGACGTCCGGTGTCGGGGGCGCGGCAGGGGGCGGCTCTGTGACGGGCGCGGACGTCGTGGCCGACGCGAAGAAGTACCTCGGCGTGCCGTATGTGTTCGGCGGAACGTCGTCGAGCGGCCTCGACTGCTCCGGCCTCGTCCAGCGGGTCTTCAAAGACCTCGGCATCGACGTCCCCCGCCTCGTCTCCGGCCAGTCCACCCTCGGCACGGAGGTGCCGTCGCTCGCGCAGGCGAAGCCGGGCGACCTCATCGTCACCAACGGCGGCGACCACATCGTGATCTACGCGGGAGACGGGAAGGTCATCCACGCGCCGAGCGAGGGACGCAACGTCAGCCTGGTGAACAACTGGATGGACGACTCCGACATCGTGACGATCCGTCGCGTTGTGCCGGAGGCGAGCCCGGCACTGGCGAGCGCGCCCGCGTCGTTCAACGGCGCCGGCGGGTTGTCGGCGGCTGGGTTGTCTGGGTTGTCTGGGCTGTCCGGCCTGTCTGGGCTGTCCGGCTTGTCGGGTCTCTCTGGTTCGTCCGGGTTGGCCGGGCTTGCAAGCCTCTCGGGACTGTCGGGCCTCTCTGGACTCTCCGGCCTCTCGGCGCTGGCCGGGCAGTCGTCCTCCGGTTCGTCCGCCGCTGCGCAGGCCGCGCAGCTGCGGGCGCTCCTCGCATCCATGCTCGGCGGGGGAAGCGAATGAGCCCCTCCGTCGCGCCGGTGACCACCGCGCCGCCCGCCGCGAGCAGTACGCGCACGCACTCGAAGGGCGGGGACGCCTTCCAGCAGTTCCTTGCGGGCGCGAACCAGCAGACGCCTTCGCGGTCCGACACTCGGGATGCACGTCCCGCCTCCCGCGATGAGCCATCGTCGTCCGAGCCGCGGCCCCGCAAGCCCGCGAAGGCGAGCACCGCCGATCGGGCGGACACGTCGACGACGCCGACCGACGCCGCGGGGGCCGCTCCGCGTCCGACCTCGCGTCCCGCCCCGGGGGACGGCTCGTCGCCGGCAACGCCGGTTGCCGACCCGGCCGACCAGGCCGCCGCACAAGCTCCGGTCGCACCGGTCGCGCCCGGGCAGCTTCCGCTCCCTGCTGTCGCAGCCGCTCCGGCGCAGACCGTGACGCCGACGGCAACAGTGGCGGCGCATTCGACCGTCTCGCTGACGACGGCAGCTGCTCCGGCTGTGCCCGCTGCGGTCGCCGCCACCGACGCACCCGCTCCGACCACCCCGCCCTCCGCTGCGACGGGCGTCTCCGGAACGACGGCCGCCGTCACGCCCACCGTCACGCCGACGGAGGCCGGTGCCGGCTCGGGAACCGGCTCCAGAAGCGGCGACCACCCCGACCAGCCGATGCCGACCGTCGCTCCGTCGGCCACCACCGACGCTCCGGCACCCGCCGTGACCGCCGCGGGGCCCGCCGCTCCGGTCGCTCCGAGCACCGCATCCTCGACGTCGAGCCCGGTCGCCGCCTCGGCTGCCGCTCCCGTCGCTGCGGCACTCGCGCCTGCCGTCACGCCCGCCGCGCCTGCGGTCAGTGTGCCAAGCGCATCCACTGCCGGAGCGTCGGCATCCACGTCGGTCTCGCCCGCCACCGCTCCTGCAGCCGCCCGCCCCACCGACGACGCTCCGGTCGCACCCTCGGCACCCATCGCATCCACCCCCGGTGTCACAGCCCCGACGCCACCCGTCGCCAGCGCGCCCACCGCGCCGGCCTCCGCACCCACTGCCTCCGCACCGGCCGCCCACACTCAGAACACCCAGCCCGCTCTGCCGCAGCAGCTCGCGCGTCCGATCTTCACGCTCGCGTCCGCCGGTCGAGGGGACCACGTGATGACGATGCACGTGACGCCGGACACTCTCGGCCCTGTCACCGTCCGCGCCCACGTCGGTGCCGAGGGCGTACGCGTCGAACTGTTCGCTCCCACCGACGGCGGACGGGACGCCCTGAGAGCGATCCTTCCCGACCTGCGGCGCGACCTCACCGGCGCCGGGTTGTCCGGCAGTCTCGACCTGTCCAGCCAGAATCAGCCGCAGGCCGAAGACAGGCGCGGCGGGGCGGCTGGCCAGCAGGGCAACGCGTCCACCGCATCCCGAGCGGAGCCGTCGTCGACCGACACCGTCGCCGACCGGCTCGCCGCCACCGACCGCCAGAGCGCCGTGCGCTATGGCGGCGGCCACACCATCGACCTCGTCGTCTGACCGACGACGGCACCCCGCATCCACCATCACCGGACAACCAACCAGCCTCACAACAGAAGGGAGCCACCGTGGCCGTCGACCCCATCACCGGAGCAAGCGACACCGCCGCCACAGGCGGCATCTACTCCACCCTGCCCACCCGGCAGCCGAAGCAGTCCCTCGACAGTGAGGCGTTCATGCAGCTCCTGGTCACCCAGTTGCGCAACCAGGACCCGAGCTCGCCGATGGACACCAACCAGATGATCTCCCAGACCACGCAGCTGGCCACCATGGAGAAGCTCACCAACCTGGACACCACCAGCCAGGAGAACTTCGCTCTGCAGATGCGCATGGCGGCGGCGGCCCTCGTCGGGCACACCGTCAGCTACCTCGACAAGGACGGCACGGCGAAGACCGGCCTCGCCTCCTCCGTCTCCTATGCGGGGGCGGTCCCGGTCGTCACCGTCGGCGACCAGAAGATCAACCTCGACGCGATCTCCGGAGTGGTCTCCCCTCCGCCGGTCCCCGCGCCGACCGCCTGACATCACCGAACCTCACAGAAAGGCAGCATCGTGCTCCGTTCCCTCTACTCCGGAATCTCCGGCCTCCGCTCGCACCAGACCATGCTGGATGTGACCGGCAACAACATCGCCAACGTCAACACCACCGGCTTCAAGTCGTCCGCCGTCCAGTTCGAGGACACGTTGTCGCAGCTCGTGCGTGGCGCGGGCGGCGGTCAGGGCCAGGCGGGCGGCACCAACCCCGCCCAGATCGGCCTCGGCGTGCTGGTCGCCGGCATCTCCACCAACTTCACGCAGGGCGCAGCGCAGGCGACGGGCCGCGCGACCGACATGATGATCAACGGCGACGGCTTCTTCGTCACCAAGGTCGGCGGCGAGACCCTCTACACCCGCGCCGGCTCGTTCGACCCGGATGCGCAGGGCCGCCTGGTCGGTCCTGGCGGGGCGATCCTGCAGGGCTGGAACGCCGTCAACGGCGTCATCCAGCAGGGTGGAGCGCTCGGCGACGTGACGATCCCGCTGAAGGCGGTCGCCCCGGCATCGGCCACGACCACCGGCACCGTCTCCGGCAACCTGCCGTCCGGCGCGGCGGTCGGCGACCAGCTCGTGCGCGACGTGAAGGTCTACGACTCCACCGGCGCCGCCCGCACGCTGTCGCTCACGTTCACCAAGACGGGGGCTGGCTGGAATGTGGCGGGCACCGACGGTGCGGCCACCGGAAACAGCACCCTCGCCTTCACCAACGGTGTATTGACCACGGGAGGCAGCATCACCGTCGGCGGCGTCGCCGTCGACCTGAGCTCCGTCACCGGATACGCGGACCTCACCACGGTCGCGTTCAAGGACCAGAACGGCCGCCAGGCCGGAACGCTCGAGTCGTTCAGCCTCTCCCCGGACGGCACCCTGATCGGCCTGTTCTCGAACGGCGACAAGCAGGCGGTCGGCCGCATCGCGCTCGCCACGTTCGTCAACCCGGGCGGCCTCGAGAAGGCGGGCGGCTCCGGCTACCGCGCCTCGGTCAACTCCGGAAACCCGCAGCTCGGCGGCCCGGGCGACGCCGGACTCGGCTCCATCCAGGGCGGCTCTCTCGAAATGTCGAACGTCGACCTGTCCCAGGAGTTCACCAACCTGATCGTCGCCCAGCGCGGCTTCCAGGCGAACGCCCGCATCATCACCACCTCCGACGAGGTGCTGCAGGAGCTGACGAACCTGAAGCGGTAACCGCGCAGGGTCGGGCACAACCAGGCCCCACGGCGGCAGTCGCGATCGTCGTGGGGCACGGTTGTAGCATTCAGCCATGCGAGCAACCGCGAAGGCCGGGGCGACGGGTCTTCTCGGTGCCGCCCTGTGCCTCGCGCTCGCATCGTGCGCGTCGGCTCCGCCGCCCCAGCGAGACGTGTAGGTGCCCGGAACCTGACGCGTTGTCAGACGTCGAGTTCGGCGAGCAACCCCTGCACGCGGCGCTTGATCTCGTCCCGGATGGGCCGGACCTCCTCGATCGGCCGTCCGGCCGGGTCCGTGAGCTCCCAGTCCTCGTAGCGTTTGCCTGGGAAGATCGGGCAGGTGTCCCCGCAACCCATCGTGATGACGACGTCGGAGTCTTTGACCGCCTCCGTCGTGAGGATCTTCGGGGTGCTTCCGGCGATGTCGATGCCGACCTCGGCCATCGCGTCGACGGCGATCGGGTTGAGCTGATCCTTCGGCTCCGATCCGGCCGAGAGGACCTCGACGCGGTCGCCCGCGAGTGCGCGCAGGAAGCCGGCTGCCATCTGGGACCGGCCGGCGTTGTGCACGCAGACGAAGAGGACGGTCGGGGCGGTGGTGTCTGTCATCGTGGTCTCCCTGGATTCGGTGGGCCGCCGCCCGCGAGGAGCGACGGCCCAGAAGGTGTCAGCAGCAGTCGGGCGAGCAGGAGCCGTCCGGCAGAACCTGACACTCGTCGTCGCAACATCCCATGATGATTCTCCCTTCTTCATCGACGGTTGTCGATGAACCCAGGATGAACGCATACATTGACGCCTGTCAATATATGCCGCAGAATCGACGCATGGCGATCACCGAGCTCATCCCGTTGCGCGACCTGCAAGCCTGCTGCGCGCCGATCACGAAAGAAGTGATCAGCGACGAGAACGCCGCGTGGGTCGCGAAGGCGATGAAGGCGCTCGCCGACCCTGCCAGGCTCCGGCTGCTCTCGATGGTCGCCGCGCACGAAGACGGCGAGGCCTGCGTCTGCGACCTCACCGAACCGCTCGGCCTGTCGCAGCCGACGGTGTCGCACCACCTGCGGATCCTGGTCGAAGCCGGCTATCTCAGCCGCAGCAAGCGCGGCACCTGGGCCTACTACCGGATCGTCCCCGGTTCGCTCGACACCGTGTCATCGTTCCTCGCGACTGTGTGACTGTGTGACTGTGTGACCCGGTGAACGGTTAGTCGAAATCCCTGTCGGCCGTTCGACGTGTTCACGTAACGTCACTCAAGGAGGCTGACATGCAATTCCTGTTCCTGATCCACACCGACCTCGACGCCGAGCCGTACCGCGAGAGCGAGGACAATCTCGACGAATGGGCCGCCGAGGTCGACGCCCGCGATGGCGCCGCCGAGGGCGACCGCCTGCGCCCGATAGAGGAAGCGAAGACCGTCCGGCTGCGCCACGGGCGACTAGATGTGGTCGATGGCCCGTTCGCTGAGGCGAAAGAGTGGGTGGCCGGCTACGACCTCATCGAGTGCACGTCGATCGACGACGCCGTCGACCTCGCCTCCCGGCACCCGATGGCACGCTTCGGCCGCATCGAAGTGCGGGAGGTCTGGCCGCTGCGCTGACACTCTGCGATCACTGCGGCGCGGAGGGCGCGAGTCCTGTCACTGCAGGCAGAACTCGTTGCCCTCCGGGTCGCGCATCATGATCGCGTACTCCTCGTAGGGCCCCCACGCCCCGGTGAGCGTCTTCTCCACGGTCGCGCCCAGGGCCACGATCCTGTCGCGTTCCGCTTCCAACTCCTCGATGGAGGCGCTGCGATCCTCGAACGGGGTGATGTCGATGTGCATCCGGTTGCGTTGCCGCCGCTCGTGCCGGTAGCGGGTGAAGTAGAAGCGCTGATGGGTGGGGTCCTCATCCCACGCCTCCGCGCGCGACGCGATGTCGTCGTCGTCCAGTCCGGCGGCCTTCAGCTCGGCGATCTCCTCCTCCGCCCACCCCGCCGGCTCCGGATAGCCCATCACGGCGCTCCAGAAGCGGGCGAGCGCCGTCGGATCGGCCGCGTAGAAAGTGACGTTGGCGATGCGCGCTGTCATGCGTCGAGGATAACCGGATGCCCGGCCAGGCGGGAGTGCCTCGTACACTCGTCCCGTGCCCATCATCAGCGAGCTCGTGCCGACGCTCGTCGGCATCCTGCTGCTCGCCGCGCTGGCGACGGTCGTCCTCACCGTCTACCGGGTGCCACGACGGTGGGCGCCGCTGCTCGCGATTCTGCGGGGTGCGCTGCAGCTCGCGATCATCAGCGTGATCCTCGCCGGCGTCATCACCAGTCCGGTGTGGGTGGCGCTCGCGCTGCTCGTCATGTTCTCCGTCGCCGCCTCGACCGCGACCAGACGGATCGGCTGGTCGGTCGAGCACGCGACCATGATGGGCGTCGCGATGGCGACCGGGATCCTGGTGACCCTCACGGTGGTCTTCCTCACCGGCGCCATCGAGTTCTCCGCCCGGTATGCACTGGCGATCGGGGGCATCGTCATCGGCAACGCGATGAGCATCGCAACCCTCACCGGGCGCCGCTTCACCGAGGGCACCATCGACCACTGGGATGAGGTCGAAGGCTGGCTCGCGCTCGGCGCGACCCCCAGGCAGTCCACGCTCGAGCTCGCGCGCGGCGCGGTGTACTCCGCGCTCATCCCGTCTGTCGATCAGACCAAGACGACCGGACTGGTGACGTTGCCGGGTGCATTCGTCGGGGCGATCTTCGGCGGGGTGTCCCCGCTGGAGGCCGGGCGATTCCAGGTGGTCGTGCTCGCGGCGATCATGGCGGCCGGGTCGATCACGGCCGTCATCGTGGCGGCCTGGCTCGCGCCGGTGCGCACGCGTCCGGTCAAGCTCGACTGAGCCGAGCGCGCCGCGCCTACCCGGTTGCTGTCGTCGTCGAGCCGAGCGCCTGCGGGATGAGCGCCCGGATGGTGTCCGGCTGGTTGGACAGGACCACCACATCCACCCGGCGGTTGAGCGCGAGGTCGGCGTCGGTCGTGCCGGTGGCGCTGGCGAGCGGGCGCGCAGAGCCGTAGCTGAGCGCGACGATGCGCTCCTGAGGGAACGCGTCGACCTCCACCAGATGCCGCAGCACACTGGTGGATCGTCCGGCCGACAGCTCCCAGTTGGTCGGGTAGGGCGCGCCCGGCTGGCGCAGGTCGGCGTGCCCTTCGACGGACACCTGATACCTCGTCGGCGCGAGAACGGGACCGATGTCGTTGAGGACCTGGGTCGCTGCCAGGCTCAGTTCCGCCCGGTTGGAGGCGAAGAACGTCTCGTTCCCGACCAGGCCGATCGTGAGGCCGCGCTTGTCGATGCGCATCCGGACCGCATCCTGCAGCCCGTCCTTGGTCAGCGAGGCCAGGATGCGCTCCTTCAGCTCCTTGAGGTTCTGCGCCTCCTGCTGGGCGAGGGCCAGATCGGTGTTCTTGCCTTTGTCGTCGACCTGCGACGGCGGGACGATCACACCGGTCGCCGTGTCGACCTTCTGCGACTTCACCTGGCCGAAGCCGGTCGCCAGCGAGTCCTTCAGCTCGGCGAACTTCTTCTGGTCCACTGTCGACATCGCGAACAGCACGATGAACATGCACATCAGCACGGTGACCATGTCCATATAGGAGGCCATCCAGCGCTCTTCGTTCTCGTGCTCCTCCTCTGGCTCGTGTTTGCGACGGCGGCGGGCGGACATCGCTACGCGGCTTCCTTGAGCTTCTCGGGCTTCGGCTCTTTGGCATCCTTCGACTTGCCGCTGCCGGCGTCGGGGACCATCGCGCGCAGGCGCTCGCCGAGGAGGCGGGGCTGGCTGCCGGCCTGGACGGCGAGGACGCCCTCCATCAGCAGCACCATGCGTTCGACGTCCAGTTCGGACAACCGGCGGAGGCGCGCGCCGAGCGGCAGCCAGAGGAAGTTGGCGGACAGCAGACCCCACAGTGTCGCGACGAACGCGCTGGCGATCATCGGGCCGAGCTGGCCGGGGTCCGCGAGGTTTTCGAGCACGTGGGTGAGCGACACGACGGTTCCGATGATGCCGATGGTCGGCGCGTACCCGCCCATTCCGCTGAAGAACTTGGCGGCGACCCTGTCCTTCTTCACCTTCGTGCCGATCTCGTCTTCCAGCAGGATGCGCAGCTCGTCGCCGTCGGTGCCGTCCGCGATGTTCTGCAGCGCACGCTTGAGGAACGGGTCGTCGACGTTGTCCGCTTCCTGCTCCATCGCGAGCAGCCCGTTGGCTCGCGCCTTCTCGGCGAGGTCGACGACCTGGTCGATGACCTGCTGCGGAGGGTCGATCTTGCCGCGGAGCGCCCGAGGGAGGGCCTTCATCGCGACGAGGAAGTCTTTGATCGTGCCGCTGGCGATGCCGACGGCGAACGTGGCACCGAAGACGAGCACCATCGGGGCGGGAAGGACGAGGGCGCTGAGGTGCGCGCCCTCCATCGTCACCATGGCGACGACGGCGCCGAACGCCAGAACGATGCCGATTATGGTTGCGGGATCCATTACTTCTTCCTTGCGCGGAGGGGGACGGTCCGAGCTTCGGGATGCTCGCGGGGCGCATCCGGGGCCTCGTCGTCACGGCCGCTGTCCGCTGGGGGGACGAGGCCGAGTTGCGGGGCGCCGATGGGACGCGCGGTTGCGGTGGGCAGATCGTGGGCGAGCGCGATGACCCTCGCCCGGTATGCGGCGATCTTCTCGATGACCTCGGACATGCTCTCGGTCACGATGAACTTCGCCCCGTCGACCATCACGAGGGTGGTGTCCGGGCTCGCGTGGATGCGCTCGATGAGGTCGGGGTTGACCGCGAACTGGCTGTCGTTCAGTCGGGTGACGACGATCATGGGCGCGAATCCTGGTCTCGGCTCCGGGTGAGCCGTCACAGGGGCACTATCGGCCGGTGGCGCCGGGGCGTAAGGGGTGCACGGCGCAGAACATTCACTGACGCCCACCCCTAACGCATCCCCGCACCCGGCCGATAGTCGGCACCGTGACCACCCTGTACGCCCCCGAGACCGCGCCTGAGGCGCTCGTCTATGACTTCCGGCGTCCCACGACGCTGGCGCGGGAGCATTCTCGTGTCCTGGAGCTCGCGTTCGAGACGTTCGCGCGGCAGTGGGCGACCCAGCTGACCGCGAAGGTGCGCGTGCTCAGCCAGGTGGCGTGCCAGTCGGTCGCCATGCAGACGTATGACGAGTACGCCGCGTCGCTGCCCGCCACCACCGCCATGGTGCTGTGCGAGCTCGACGGCGTCGCGCCGAAGGGGGTCATCCAGTTCCCGACCGTCGCCGCCCTGTCGTGGGTGAACGCGATGCTCGGCGGCACAGGCAACCCCGTCGACGCGGAGCGCACCTTCACGCAGATCGAGCACGCGCTCGTGCGCAGGCTGATGGACGACGCGCTCGAAGATCTGCGGTATTCGCTCGGCTCTTTGCTCTCGGCACCGATCGCGGTCGACGCCATCCAGTACAACTCGCAGTTCGCGCAGGCCGCCGCGACGGCTGAGCTGATGATCGTGGCGACGTTCGAGCTGCGGGTGGGGGAGAACGTCGCGCAGGCGACGCTCGCGCTGCCTGCCGCCGTCCTTCTTCCTCAGCTCGGGGAGACCAACCCGACCAGCAGCGCCGACGACGCCCGCGAGCTCCTGGATGCGCAGCTCGCCCACGTGCCCGTCGACGTGTCCCTGCGGCTCACCCCCGCGCGGGTGAAGCCGAGCGTCGTGCTCGGGCTCGCCGTCGGCGACCTGCTGCCGATCCCGCATCCGCAACACCGACCGTTCGATCTCGCCGTCGGGGGTCACCCCGTCGCCGGTGCAGCGCTGGGTTCCAGCGGCTCGCGGCTGGCGTGCGTGATCGTGAACCCCATCGCCACCACAGAGGACTGACAGACCATGAGCATGACCACCACCGGAACGGCCGCCGCCCTGAGCGCGTCCGACGCGCTCGCCGCGGCGCACGCCCTCGTCGGCGTGCTGCCCACCGGGACGCCGCTCACCCCGCGCCTGCACACCGTCGGCGCGTTCGCGGGTTCGACCGGGGGCGCCGTCGTCGCGAGCTTCGTCGGCGCCGTGTCCGCCGACCTGGCCGTCGTGCTGCTGGATGCGCCGAGCATCATCGACGACGCCGCAGACGGTTCGCCCGTGGTCGCCATCCAGGATGTGCTGCAGCCGGCCATCGAGGCCGCGAGCGACACTCTCGGCGCCGGCGTGCTGGACGATGCGCGGGTCGAGGATGCGACGCTGCTGTTCGAGGACGCGGACACCGTCGTGTTCGAGCTGGCCGGAGCATCCGGGATCGTCGGCTGGTTCGCCATCCGCGGTCGCGCGAACGGTGCAGGGCGTGAGGTGAGCGCCGGGTCGATGGCGGGCAAGCTGGGTCGTATCAGCAACGTCGAGATGGCGTTGACCGTGGAGATCGGCCGCACCAGGATGCCGGTGCGCGACGTGCTCGCGATGGAGCCGGGCGCCGTCATCGAACTCGACCGCTCTGCCGGGTCTCCCGCCGATGTGCTGCTCAACGGGCGCCTCATCGCGCACGGCGAGATCGTGGTCGTCGACCAGGACTACGCGGTGCGCATCACCAAGATCCTCGACGCCTCGGAAGACCTGGACTGACGCTTCGTGGACACTGTGTTCGTCGCCCTCCGGGTGCTCGTCGTGCTCGGCGTGATCGTCGCGCTGCTCTGGTACGTGCAGCGGCGCGTCACCAAGGGCAAGCGCGGCGCGCGTGGCGTGCGCCGGGGGAACGCGGTGACCGTGGTCGGCCGGCAGGGTGTCGGCTCGAAGGCGTCCGTCGTGGTGGTGGACGTGGACGGGACGCGTTTCGTGCTCGGCGTGACCGAGCGGAACGTCAACGTGCTCGCCTCCGGTGAACGCCCGGTCGATCTGGAGGCGGAGGTCACCCCGATCGCGCGGGTGCGCCAGACGTTCGCGAAGCCGCTCGGCGGCCAGAACCAGCCCACGGCGCAGGCCAAGGCTCAGAGCAACACCATGACCCAGACCCTTGAAATCCAGGACGACGCGCAGGATGCGCTCCCGTCCGCGACCGCTGCCACAGCAGCAACCGCTGCGACAGCAGCACGGCCGGCGGGCGCCGCGAAGCCCGCGAAGAACGACAGGCAGGATGCCGATTACCTGACGGCGCAGGGACGCGCCTCCGTATTCGACGAGGCCCTCAAGGGCTCGATCCTGTCACCGGCAACGTGGAGGCAGGCGAGCTCGGCGGTGCGGCCCAAGAGGTGATGGCCGCGGCCGGGCGGCTGATCCGCTCCCCACGGTTCGTGGTCGCGATCGTGCTCGCCGTCATCACGGCGGTCGCCATGGTGCTCCTCACGGCGAACGTCGCGCACGCGGCGCCGCTGCCGATGGTCCCGGATCCCGTCCCCACCCCGACCGGTCCGGCAGGCCCCGCCGGCGGCGGCACGGGCGGCCTGACCATCGACATCAACGGCCCGAACGGCACGCCGTCGGCGGCCATCCTGACCCTGCTCGGCATCACCCTGCTGTCGGTGGCTCCGGCGCTGCTGCTGATGATGTCGTCGTTCACGAAGATCTTCGTGGTGCTCGCACTGACCAGAAACGCCCTCGCCCTGCCGTCGATCCCGCCGAACCAGGTGCTCGCCGGTCTCGCGCTGTTCCTCAGCCTGTTCATCATGAGCCCGGTGCTGGTCGACATCAACAACTCCGCCGTTCAGCCGTACCTCAACGGCCACATCGACTTCACCGCGGCCGTCCACCTCGCCGAAGGGCCGCTGCGGGGCTTCATGCTGGCGCACGTCCGCGAGGAGGACATCGCGCTGATGACCCGCGCGGCCGGGCGGCCGAACCCGGCGAGCCCGTCCGCCGTGCCGATGCTCACCCTCATCCCGGCGTTCATGATCTCGGAGCTGCGGGCGGCGTTCATCATCGGGTTCGTGATCTTCGTGCCGTTCCTGGTGATCGACATGGTCGTCTCCGCCGCGCTGATGTCGATGGGCATGATGATGCTCCCGCCGGTGATGATCTCGCTGCCGTTCAAGATCCTGCTGTTCGTCCTGGTCGACGGCTGGGGGCTCGTGATCACGAGCCTCATCACGAGCTATCGGGGTGGCGGATGAACGCGAACGCGGTCCTCGACATCGCCGTGCAGGGCCTGATGATCACGGCCAAGCTGGCTGCCCCCATCGTGATCACCGCGCTCGTCGTGGGCTTCGCGATCTCGCTGGTGCAGTCGATCACCCAGATCCAGGAGGTGACGCTCTCGTTCGTCCCGAAGGCCGCGGCCGTCGGGGTCGCGCTGATCGTCTGCGGGCACTGGATGATCTCCGAGCTGATCACCTTCACGAACGTGCTGTTCGAGAAGATCCCGTCGCTGCTGGGCGGCGGCTGATGTACATCCCGATCGACCTGTCCACCATCGAGGCCGTCGCGCTGGCGTCGCTGCGCATGGTCGCGTTCCTGGTGATCGCGCCGCCGTTCTCGTACAACGGCATTCCCGCCCAGATCAAGGGGATGCTCGCGATCGGCCTGGGCGTCGCGGTCGCGCCGCGCGTAGCGGTCGGCTACCACTCCGGCGACATCGGGATGTTCCTGCTCGACCTGCTGAAAGAGCTCGCCGTCGGTGCGACGCTCGGCTTCCTCGTCTATCTCGTGTTCGCCGCCGTGCAGTCGGCCGGCAGCCTGGTCGACCTGTTCGGCGGGTTCCAGCTGGCGCAGGCGTTCGACCCGCAGTCGATGATCAACGGCGCCCAGTTCACCCGGCTGTTCCAGATGACGGCGCTGGCGCTGCTGTTCGCATCCGGTGCGTACCAGTTGATCATCGGCGGCCTGGTGCGCTCGTACGACGCCATCCCGTTGGCGGCGGGCATCGACCTCGCCGATCCGGTCAAGCAGATGGTCGGCGGCGTGACGCAGATGTTCGTGTCGGCCGTGCAGATCGCCGGTCCGCTGATCGTGGTGCTGTTCCTGGCGGATGTGGGCCTCGGCCTGCTCACCAGGGTCGCCCCGGCGCTCAACGCGTTCTCGCTCGGCTTCCCGCTGAAGATCATGCTCACCGTCGTGCTGTCCGCCGTGCTGTTCGTGGCGCTGCCCGGCGTCGTCGAAGGACTGACCGGCACCGCCGTCAAAACCATGCTGGGGGTGGGCCGATGAGCGACGCGCAGGAACGCACAGAGCAGGCGACCGACAAACGGATGAAGGAGGCCCGCGAGAAGGGCCGCCTCGGCAAGTCCACCGACCTCACAGCCTGGGTCGGCGTCGGCGCGGCGGCCGTGATGCTGCCGTTCACCATCGGGCTCGGCACCAGCGCGGGCATCGACCAGGTGTTCACCGTGCGTTCGATCATCGAGAACCCGGACCCCGCCGCCGCGCTGCAGGCCCTCGGCGACGGGCTCGGCAGCATCCTGGCCACGATCGGCCCGCTGCTGGCGGTGGCCGCCGTCGCCATCATCGCCACGGCGGCGGCGCAGGGCGGTGTGCACCTCAAGAAGCTCGAAGGCAAGTACGAGCAGTTCAACGTCGTGAAGGGCGTCGCCAGGGTGTTCGGGATGCGCGCGCTCTGGGAGGGCGCGAAGACCCTGCTCAAATCGGTGGTCGTCGCGATCGGCCTGTACCTCGTGGTGCAAGGCCTGATGCCGGTGCTGCTGACCGCCGGCAGCCTGTCGCTCAGCGCGCTGCTCGCCGCGGCGACCAGCGGAGCGACCGGTCTGCTGCAAGCGGCGGTCGGCGCCGGCCTCGTGCTCGCCGGCCTCGACGTGCTCGTGGTGATGCGCCGCAACCGCAAGCAGACGCGCATGACCAAGCGCGAGGTACGCGACGAGCAGAAGAGCGCCGACGGCGACCCGCTGATCCGGTCGCAGCGCCGCTCCCGCCAGCTCGCGATGAGCCGCAACAGGATGATCGCGGCCATCGCCATGTCGGATGTGGTGCTCGTCAACCCGACGCACATCGCCATCGCGATCAAGTACGAACCGGGCAAGTCGGCCCCCCGCGTCGTTGCGATGGGCTCGGGGAACATCGCCCAGCGCATCCGCGAGAAGGCGGAGGAGGAGCGGGTGCCGATCGTGAAGGACATCCCGCTCGCCCGCGCCCTGCACGCGGGTTGCCGCCTCGGGGACGAGATCCCCGTCGAGCTCTACAACCAGGTCGCGCGCGTGCTCGCGTTCGTCATGTCCCTCAAGGCCCGCGGCTCCGCATACGGAACCCACACCATGACCCCGATTCTGGGAGGCGTCTCATGAAATCGACCACTGCCAAGGTCGCCGTCCCCATCGGGGTCGTCGGCATCATCATGTTGCTGGTGGTGCCGGTGCCCGCCTGGTTGCTGGACACGCTCATCATCGTCAACATCATGCTGGCGCTGGTCATCCTGCTCACCACGATGTTCGTCAAGAAGCCGCTCGACTTCTCGGTGTTCCCCTCGCTGCTGCTCGTGGCGACGCTGTTCCGGCTGGGCCTCAACGTCGCCTCCACCCGCCTGGTGCTCGGCGAGGGATACGCGGGTCAGGTCATCCAGGCGTTCGGGCACGTCGCCGTCGGCGGCTCGATCATCATCGGCGCTGTGGTGTTCCTCATCCTCATCGTCATCCAGTTCATCGTGGTCACCAAGGGTGCTGAGCGCGTCGCCGAGGTCGGCGCGCGCTTCACCCTCGACGCGATGCCCGGCAAGCAGATGGCCATCGACGCCGACCTCAACGCGGGCCTCATCACCGAGGACCAGGCCCGCACCCGCCGGGCCGAGGTCTCTGCGGAGGCGGACTTCTACGGTGCGATGGACGGCGCATCCAAGTTCGTCAAGGGTGACGCGATCGCAGGCATCCTGATCATCATCATCAACGTGGTCGGCGGCATCGCGATCGGCATGATCCAGCGCGGGATGCAGCTCGGCGACGCCGTCAACTCGTACACGCTGCTGACCATCGGCGACGGCCTGGTCACCCAGATCCCTGCACTGTTGATGGCGGTCTCCACCGGCATGATCGTGACCCGCTCCAACGCGGAGACCGACATCGGCACGACGGCGAGCGGCCAGCTCAGCCAGTCCCGCAACGCACTCACCATCGCCGGATGCGCGGCCATCGTCATGGCGCTCATCCCCGGGATGCCGCCCATCCCGTTCGTGCTCGTCGGCGGGTTCCTGATCCTCGCCGCACAGCGGTTGAAGAACTCGCAGGCCGCGGCGAAGAAGGCGCAGGCGGCGCAGACCGCGGTCGCCAACGCCGGCAAGGGCGAGACCACGGACGACCTGCTGGAGCAGATGCGCGTGCACGCCCTGGAGATCACGCTCGCGCCCGACCTGGTCGACATCGTCAGCGGGGCGTCGGACGACCTCCTCGCCAGGGTGCGCGCGCTGCGCCGCAAGATCGCGCTCGAACTCGGCATCATCGTGCCGCCCGTGCGCACTAGGGACAGCGCCGACCTGCCGCCGTCGACCTACGTCATCAAGATCGCGGGCGTCGAGGCCGGACGAGGGCAGGCGCCGGGCGGCCGGGTGCTCGCCCTCGGCGACGCTCTGGAGGGGCTGCCGGGCACCCCGACGGTCGAGCCGGTCTTCGGACTGGGCGCCAAGTGGATCCCGAGCGAGATGCGGCACAGTGCTGAGCTGGGCGGCGCGACCGTGATCGACCGCGTCTCCGTGCTCATCACGCACCTGTCGTCCATCATCACGGCCAACGCCGCCAGGCTGCTCACCCGGGAGGACGTGCGCCAGCTCACCGAGGGCGTCAAGCAGGTCAGCCCGTCCGCGGTGGACGAGCTCATCCCGAACCTGCTGACGCTGGCCGAGGTGCAGCGGGTGCTGCAGGGGATGCTCGTCGAGCAGGTCGCGATCAACGACCTGCCGCGCATCCTGGAGGCGCTCGCGCTGCGGGCGAAGGTGTCGAACGATCCGGAGGGGCTGGTCGAGGCCGCGCGCGGCGCTCTCGGCCCTGCCGTGGTCGCGCCGCACCTGGACGGCGCGACGCTGCGGGTCATCATGATCGACCCCGGTCTGGAGCAGGCGATGCTCGAAGGCTTGCGGCCCTCGGAGTTCGGCACCCAGATCGTCCTCGACCCTGTGCGGCTCGAAGCGGTGCTCAGCTCGCTGAAGCACACCGCGTCGCAGCTCGACGACGCGGGGGTATCGGCGATCCTGGTCTGCGCTCCGGCCCTCCGGCCGGCGATCAGGAGGCTCGTGGCCGGTCAGCTGAGCGGGTTGCCGGTGCTGTCGTACCAGGAGGTCACAGCGGTGCAGGCGCAGATCGAGACGGTGGGGGTGGTGAGGGTTGCGGAACCGATCGCGGCCTGAGTGGGTGGACGCGGCGGAACTCGCCGACGTCCCGGACGACGAGGTGCTTCCGGCGGTGTCGACGTCGTCGGCGGCGTTCGCTGCGATCCTCGACGACCTCGTGCGCGTGGTGGGGGAGGCGGAGTCGTCGGAGGAGGATGCGCTGCCGGGGGCGGGCTTCGAGACCGCGGTTTCGGCTTCGGCTTCAGCTGGATCTTCGCCCACGCCTGCGCCTTCGGCGGCGCCTGAGCTTCCGCCCGAACTGGACGAGCGACTTCGCCAGGCGGCCGCCGAGCGGGCCGAGGCCACCTCGACCGCCGCGGCGACGATCCCTCTCGCGCCCGCCGCACCGCAGCCTCCCGCACGGCTGCGCGGCCGGGGTGACCTCACGCTCGTCGTCGGCCTCGGCGCGGACGCGGTCGCCGCCTCCAGGGTCCTCGCCGCCTCCACGGGCGACGCCGAGGTCCGGCCAGGTGGATGCTCGCACGCCGCAGCCCCGCGCATCGACGACCGCCGCGACGCCCTCCGCGCCCGCGCGGACGGCGTGCGCAGGGAGCGCCCGATCATCGCGGCCTTCGGCCTGGAGCGCGGTGCGGCCGACGTCGCAGCGCTCGCCGAGTCGCTCGCGGGCATCGCCCCCGACCAGGTCTGGGTGGCCGTCGACGCCTCCCGCAAGACGGAGGACACCGCATCCTGGGTGGCAGCAGTGGATGCGGTACTCGCGGTCGACGGCGTCGCGGCAACCGGTGCGGCGTTCACCGCGACCCCCGGAACGGTCGCGGCTCTCGGCTTCCCCGTCCTGTGGCTGGACGACGCGCCCCGCTAGGCTGAAGCAATGCTGGTATTGACGCGCAAGGTCGGGGAGCGGGTGCTCATCGGCGACGACATCGTCGTGACCATCCTGGATGCGCGCGGCGATGGAATCCGCATCGGCATCGACGCTCCGCGCGGGGTGCGCATCCAGCGCGACGAAGTGATCCGCGCCATCACCGAGGCGAACAAGCAGGCCACGGAGTCCGCGGCGAGCACCGACGACCCAGAGGCCGTCATCAAACGCTCCCTCGGGCTCGACTGACCTGGCGATGAGCGTCATCAGGACGGAGCGCGGCCTCGACAGGCTCGTCAACTTCTCCGACGCCACAGTCGCCATCGCGATCACGCTGCTGATCCTGCCGCTCGTCGACGCGTCCAGCGACGTCGGCCACCAGACGGTGGCCGAATTCGTCGGCCATCACTCCGGGGCGCTCATCGGCTTCGCGATCTCGTTCGTCGTGATCGCGCGGTTCTGGATCATCCACCACCGCCTGTTCGAGTGGGTGCAGGACTACTCGGTGCCGATGATCTGGGCCAACTTCCTCTGGCTCGTCTCCATCGTCTTCATCCCGTTCGCCACCAACCTGCTCGCCGAGAGCGACAGCGGCCGCGGCGACGTGGATGCGGTGTACATCGGCAACATGATCGTCGCGAGCCTCGCGACGCTGGCGATCGAGGTGACGCTGAAACGCAACCCGGAGCTGCTGCGCGAGGACGCACGGAACAACATCGACCTGCTGCACGGAATCTCCGCCCCCATCCTGCTGGCCGTGGCGCTGGTGCTCGCGGTGCTGTTCCCGCACATCGGGATGTGGTGGGTGCTGCTGCTGTTCCTCAGCCGCCCGCTCGACGCGCTGCTCACGCGGCTGTTCCGCCGGGGTTCACAGGGCACGGCCTGAGGGCTACGGTCGTGGGGACAGAGTCAGGAGAACCGATGCGCCCCAAGTTTGTGATCATCCTGGTGATCGCCGGAATCGCCTACGTCCTCGGCGCGCGCGCCGGGCGTGAGCGCTACGAGCAGATCACCACGGCTTTCAGCTCGTTCTGGAACGACCCGTCCGTGAAGAAGGCCCGTGGCGAGGCCAAGAAGAACGCCGACAAGGCGCGCAAGCTCGCCGCCAAGAAGCTCCGCTAGCGCGACAGCACTCGTGCGAAAAGTGCGGTCGCCAAGGCGCGCACCGCACTTTTCGCACGAATCGCGCGCCGGTCAGCGGTCGCGTTCGGTGTAGTCGCCCTGCTCCTCCTCTGCGGGAGTCTCGGGGGTCTCTTCGGTGTCGGTGTAGCTGCCCTTGGTCTCGGTCTCAGGGCCGACGCCGTCCGCCTCGGTGTACTGGCCGTGGACCGTGCGCTCGACGGGGCCTTCTCCGTCGACCTCGGTGTACGTGCCTTCGAGGTCGTCGCGGTCGGGCTCGCGCTCTGCCTGCTCGTTCGTGCTCATCGTGGCTCCTTCCGCCGCCGGCCGAGCAGACCTCGCTCGCCGTCGGCACGCTGTCGTGAGGCAGAGCCTACGCCCGCCGTGGATGCGCGGCTAGGGAGGCGGGGCGCACGTTCGTGCAGTGGCGAACCGGCGCCGGTGGCCGGATGCGCGTCAGTCCCGGGTGTTGGCGACGGCCGCACGCACGACGCCCGCGAACACCCTCCGCCACCGCAGTCGCACGAACCCGGCAGACCGCAGCGAGCCTGTCGCGCGCTGCACACTCTGCGCCGCGCCGCCCGGCCCGAACACCCCCACCGGCAGCCGTCGCCGGGTGAACACGTCGGCGAGCACGAGCACGCCGCCCGGCGCGAGCACGCGGGCGCATTCCGCGAGCCCCGCATCCTGATCCCGCCAGTGGCTGAAGGATGCCGAGCTCATCACCACGTCGAACGACGCATCCGGATGCGGCAGCCGCTCCGCCGCTGCGACCTCGAACCGCATTCGGGGATCGGTGCGCGCCGCCTCAGCGACCGCGATCATCTCCGTCGCAGGGTCCACACCCACCAGTTCCCGCAGCTCCGGACGGAGGCCTGCCAGCGCCCGCACCAGCGCCCCGGTGCCGCAGCCCACATCCAGCACGCGCGCCTCTCGTGGCGTCTCTCCGGCAGCGAGCACGGCGACGCGACGCACGATCTCACCGTGCAGTATCCCGCGCGGGCCGCGCTCATATCCGGAGGCGCGGTGCCCGTACGCGGAGACGTGCCGCTCGTCGTGACTGCTCACCTCTGCAGGCTAGCCCTCGCCGAGCGCGCGCGGCACCGACCATGCACGAACGGTAGACGACAAAACCTCACCCGGAGTAGTGTTCGCCCGTCACCAACGATGGGGCGGGCACGATGACCGATAGCACGCACGACACCGACGGGAACAAGCCGAGGCCCAACCACGTCCTCGAGTTGCGCATCCACGGGATCAAGAACACGCCCCCGGCGGAGATGCTCGGCATCGACAAAGCCGACCTGCGGCTGTACCAGGGCGACGAGAACGGCGGCTTCTGGATCGCCACCCGGCTCCCGGACCCCGACCCGGACGACGACACCCCCGACCCGGCCATCCCGCCACCGGATGTGCGCCGCGAAGCGTACTCGTGGGGCGCGATGGCGCGGTGCGGCGGGGGAGCGCTCGTCATCATCGGCCAGTTCTTCGTGCAGCTCGCCTGGTTGCTGCTGCTCCCGTTCGGGCTGACGAACAGCGCGTATTGGACCAGGACCATCCCGAACCAGAACGCGGGAGGGGAGTGGCGCGGCGGCGTCGGCGTGACCTCGCTGCGGGTGTTCGCCCTTGGCCTGACCCTGCTGTATGTCTGCGCGCTCGGGTCGGTGAGCCTCGACCTGATCGGCACCCAGTGCCTCGGCGGCGCCGCGTGCCCCGCGCTGCCGTCCGGCGTCCTCGATTTCCTCACCTCCGGCTTCCTGGCCGAGCGCGGACGGCAGCTCGCCGTGCTCTCGCTGTTGCCGATCGCGGGCGTCGTCGTGCTCTACCTCGTCTCGCACAGCGCGCGCCTCCGGTACGAGGCGGGCATCTTCAACACGGTGCGCCGGATGCGGAACGCCGACAGCCCGAAGCGCGCCACCGAGCGTCGGCCGCTGAGCGTCGAAGGGTTCTGGCAGCAGTCCCGCGTCGGCTCGCCGACAGAATGGCTGCACCTCTCCGGTGCGTTCTTCCTGATCGCGCTGCTGCTGGTCTGGGATCGCGTGTTCGCCGGTCTCCCCGGCTGCGGTCAGCTGCAGTCGTTCGGGCCCAGTGGATGCGCGGCCCACCTCTTCGGCACCGACCGCGGCCTCTGGTACTTCTCGGTCGCCGGCGTCGTCGCGGCGGCGGGCATCGTCTGGGTGGTGGTCCGCATCGTGCGCTCCTCCGACACGATCAACCACTCGGGCGAGGGACTGGCCGCGTTCCTCCGGGACGAGCAGCGCCGCCGGGAATCGGTCGCCGCCGTCACGCTCGCCGTCTCCGTGGTGCTGTACCTGTTCGTCGGCGTCGTCCTGTTCCTCAACGGCGCGTATCACCGGTCACCGTCGTTCGCGTTCCTCGGCCTGGTGTCGGCGCCGTCGATCATCCTGGGGGTGCTGGTCGCCATCTGCATCTCGGCACTCGGCTGGCGCAGGGGGGTGCCGCATCTCCTGTCGATCGTCATCATGGCGGTGGCGGGCATCGCCTTCCTGATCGGGGTGTCGATGAACCCGGCGGTGCTCGGCGGCCACCCTGGCGCGTTCCAATGGTTGTTCTACACGGTCGCCGGGGTTGGCGTGGTGGTGCAGCTCGTGCTCGTGGCGGTGTGGCCGCGCGTGCACGGCACCCGCGAGCGGTTCCGCACGGAGGGCTGGGCGGGCATGGGGCCCGGCGTGTGGATGCTGCTGTCGCTGGGGGCGGCGATGATCCTGTCGACACTGCTCGTGCTCGGCGTTCAGAGCTGGCTCGGCAGCGGCACCCCGGCCTGTGGATGCGCCGCACCGGTCGGACGGCCGCTCGACGCCCCGATCGCGTACAGCAACTTCGGCGACGTCCTTCCGATGATCGCCGTGCTGCTGCTCCTGTTCGTCGCCGGCATCGTGGTGCTCCGGATGCTCTGGGTCCCGAAGCTCACCACCCCGCCGACGCCGGGCGGCACCCGCCCGCTGCTCGAACCGGTGGACGAGTACAAGGACGGCGTCATCGAGCGAGGCAGGACCACCGACCGGCTCGCCATGAAGATGCTGCGCGCCCGCCGGTTCGCCGCGCTCTTCCACCGCGGGGAGCCCATCCTGGGTGTGCTCGCCGGGTTGCTGGCCGTGGGGTTCGTGGCGGCGCTCGCCGTGTCGAAGACCCAGTTCTTCGCCTGGATCGACGGGTTCGTCGCCCCGGCGCTCGGCCTGATCGCGGTCAGCGCCGTGGTGGCCATCGCCGAGAACGCGATCACCACGAAGGAGCGCCCGATCGGGGTGATGTGGGACCTGATGTGCTTCCTTCCGCGCGCCGGGCATCCGTTCGGCCCGCCCTGCTACGCCGAGCGCGTCGTGCCCGAACTGCGCGACCGCGTGGTCGACTGGCTCACCCACGACCTGAAACCGCCGCCAGGGCTGAGCGTCGCCGAGCAGCTGGCGTGGAAGGAGAAGCAGGAGGAGGACGCGCTCGGCCACGACCGGCCGTACCGCGTCGTCCTGAGCGCGCACAGTCTCGGCGCGGTGCTGGCGGTGTCGTGCCTGTTCACGCTGCGGCCCGACCAGCAGGATGCGCTCCGCAACGTCGGCCTGCTCACTTACGGCACCCAGTTGCGCACCTACTTCGGCCGCTTCTTCCCCGAGCTGTTCGGGCCGGGCCCGCTCGGGACGCCGACACAGCTCACACCGTCGCTGCGGCGTGCGGACCCCTGGTTCACCCAGGTCCAGGCGGACCACGGCGGCACCGACGTCCCGCCTCCGCCGTCCGACACCACCGACCCGACCCTGGTCGGCCTGCTCACGCAGCCGGACGGCGAGATCGCCTGGTTCAACCTCTGGCGCCGCACCGACTACCTGGGATTCCCTGTCTACAGCCATCGCCCGAACCCGGTCGACGGCGGCGCCGACGAGTTCGGCCCTCCCCGCTATCTCGTCAAGGTCGCCACCCACCCCGACTACCAGTCCACCCCGCAGTACGCCTCCAACCTCGCCCGCATCATCGCGCTCCTCTCCCGGTCCTCCCGTCCCTGATTGTCAGGAGACTCAAGGGATGCAGGAAAACCTAGTGTTGTAAGGTATTGCCAGGCAAGGGAAGCACCGTTCGAAGGAGAATCATGGTTGTCCGCGTGTCCGAATTGAGCACTGAAGAGAAGGCCGCGCTCACGAGCGGCAAGAGTTTTTGGGAGACGGAGGGCGTCGAACGCGCCGGCATCCCGTCGATCTACCTCACCGACGGCCCGCACGGGGTGCGCAAGCAGCGTGAGGGCGGCGACCACCTCGGCATCGGCGACAGCGTCCCGGCCACCTGCTTCCCTCCGGCCGTCGCACTCGGCTCCTCCTGGGACGCTGACCTGCTCGAACGGGTCGGCGCCGCACTCGGCGCGGAGGCGAAGGCGGAGGGCGTCGGCGTGCTCCTCGGCCCCGGCATCAACATCAAGCGGTCGCCCCTCTGCGGCCGCAACTTCGAGTACCTCTCGGAGGACCCCATCCTGAGCGGTCGTCTCGGCGCCGCCCTGGTGAACGGTCTGCAGTCGCAGGGCGTCGGCGGCTCGCTCAAGCACTTCGCGGCCAACAACCAGGAGACCGACCGGATGCGCGTCAGCTCCGACATCGACGAGCGCCCGCTGCGCGAGATCTACCTCCGCGGCTTCCAGCACGTCGTCACGCACGCCAAGCCGTGGACGGTCATGTGCTCGTACAACCGCATCAACGGCGTCTACGCCAGCGAAGACCCGTGGCTGCTCACCAGCGTGCTCCGCGACGAGTGGGGCTTCGACGGCGTCGTCGTCTCCGACTGGGGCGCGGTCAACAACCGGGTGGATGCGCTGGTCGCCGGCCTCGACCTGGAGATGCCGTCGAGCAACGGGGTCACCGACGCCCAGCTCGTCGCCGCCGTGAAGGACGGCTCGCTCGACGAGTCCGTGCTCGATACGGCCGCCGAGCGCGTCATCGACCTGGTGCAGAGGGCGCTCGACGGCGCGGACGCCTCCGCGACCTACGATCGGGATGCGCACCACGCCCTGGCCCGCGAGGTGGCCGCTCGCAGCGTCGTCCTGCTCAAGAACGACGGCGCGCTCCCGCTCTCCGCCGCCTCCGGTCGTCGCATCGCGGTGATCGGCGAGTTCGCCCGCACCCCGCGCTACCAGGGCGCTGGCTCGTCGCAGATCGTCCCGACGAAGCTCGACAACGCGCTGGACGAGCTCACGGCGCTCGCGGGCGATGCCACGGTGACCTTCTCAGCCGGTTACACACTCGGCTCTGACGGCGACGCCGCCGAACTCACCTCCGAGGCCGTCGCGGCCGCGCAGGCGGCGGACGACGTGGTCGTCTTCCTCGGCCTGCCCGGAGAGGACGAGTCGGAAGGCTTCGACCGTGAACACCTCGAACTGCCCGCCGCGCAGACCGCCCTCCTGGAGGCGGTCGTCGCGACCGGCGCCCGCGTCACGGTCGTGCTGTCCAACGGCGGCGTCGTGCGCGTCTCCGGCTGGGCGGACAGGGTGGCCGCGATCGTCGAGGGCTGGCTGCTCGGCCAGGCGGGCGGCGGTGCGATCGCCGACGTGCTGTTGGGTGTCGTGAACCCGTCCGGCCGCCTGGCGGAGAGCATCCCGCTGCGGTTGGAGGACACGGCGTCGTACCTCAACTTCCCCGGGGAGCACGGGCACGTCCGCTACGGCGAGGGCCTGTTCGTCGGCTACCGCGACTTCGACGCCAGGGAGGCGGCCGTCAGCTTCCCGTTCGGCCACGGCCTCTCGTACACCTCGTTCGCGTTCTCCGGCCTCGCGGTCGAGGCCGACGAGGACGGCATCTCGGTGTCCGTCGATGTCGCCAACACCGGCGACAGGGACGGCCGCGAGGTCGTGCAGGTCTACGTGGCTGTGCCCGGTAGCGCCGTCCAGCGCCCGGTGCGCGAGCTCAAGGGCTTCGCGAACGTGGCCGTCGCCGCCGGTTCGACCGAGCGGGCGACCGTGCGCATCCCGAACGAGGATCTCTCCTACTACGACATCGCGCAGCAGCGCTGGGTGGTCGAGTCCGGCGAGTACGAGGTGACGGTCGGCGCGTCGTCGCGTGACCTGCGCGGTACAGCGTCGGTCTCGCTCGCGGGCGACGCCGGTCTGCCGCTGCTCGCGTTCGACTCGACGGTCGGCGAGTGGCTGGCCCACCCGGTCGGCGGCCAGATCCTGATGGGGGCGCTCGCGCAGGCCGGTGGCGGCGGAGCGGTCGCCGGAATGCTCGACGACCCTGCGATGCGCCGCATGGCGGAGTCGATGCCGCTGAACAGGGTGGCCGCGTTCCCCGGAAGCCCGGTGACGGCCGAACAGCTCCACCAGCTGGTCGAGGCGGCCAACGCCGCCACCCTCGCGGCGGTGCCCGCGTAACGTACACCGCGGTCACAGCGGTCTGAACCCCCTTGCGAGAGCGAGGGGGTTCGGCGTTTGCTGGGGCGGAAGGCAGCGAGAGGAGCACAGGATGAGCGACACCAGCGGACTTCCCAACACCGACGACGAGGGTGTGCCGAAGGACAACGATCCGGAGCGCTTCGAGGAGACGAGCGACCGCGACGCCGACCGCGGCGGTCAGGCCGAGCCCGACCCGACGACAGGCTCGGACGCATCCGGAGGGACGGACGGCGCAGAGCCGCCGCCCGCCGAGTTCGACCCTGCGCAGAAGCCGTCCAACCCCGACCTGGTCGACACCTCGGAGGCGCCGGACTGAGGAGAGTCCCGCTGGCCCCCGACCGGGTCAGCGGGGCAGGCGGGTCCACCGCTGGATGCACACCGCACCCACCACACCGACGGCCGCAGCGACCAGCGCGGTGACGAACACGACGCCGACGCCCAGCGGGCTCAGTCCGGTGTCTGAGGCGAACGTGCTGCGGGTCGCCGCGAGCGCGAGCGCGACGGAGAACAGCACGAGCAGGAAGCTGGCGAGGTAGCCGGCGATCGCGTCGGTGCGCGCGCGGAACCGGATGCTGCGGTCGCTCATCGGGCCAGCAGCCCGTCCACGATGTCGGCGATGTTCGTGCCGTACTCGTCAGCGCGCCTCGCCAGTTCGGCGTATGCCTCCCGCGAGACGCCGACCAGCTCGTCTCCGTGCCGGGAGGTGGTGACCCGCAGCCGCCGGGGCACGGGAAGCTGCAGGAGGCGCTGCTCCCGCAGGAACGCCAGGTTGTCCGCCACGACGATGCCCATGCCGCCGTCGCGCCTCTCCAGCACGACGCGCCCGCGGTCGGCGGCGTCGGCGAGCTCCGGGTAGCGCATCCCGCACATTTGCAGCACCTCGGCGACGGGAAGGAACTCCGGCAGCTTGTCGAGGTATTCCTGCAGGACGACGGCCCGCAGCCGCCGTTGCCCGCGCTTGGCGCGGCCACGCACGCCGCTCAGGCCGCTCGCGCCTCCGACCAGGGTCAGGTGCCGTCCTGCCGTTTCGTTCGCATCCATCGGTCAGAGCCCGAGCGGCGCGAGCGTGGAGATCAGCAGCTTGCCGTAGAGCGCGTCCAGCACGGCCAGGCTGCCGAGGAACGCGGCCATGAGCACGATCCCTGCGACGGCGCTCACCACCACGATCGAGACCAGTGGATGCAGCCCTCGCGGCGCGCGGACGTCGTCGAGCATGGACATGGTCGGCCTCCCTCAGTGGACGGGATCGCGGGTGGGGCCCGACCGGCCCCACCCGCGGATGGGCGCCGTCACACCCGGTTCGGGCACCCACGAGAGACCGCTGAGGCGAGCACCTCGCGCGATGGGATGTCTCTCACAGAAGGAGACGGCGTTCCCCGCGAATCCTGACGCGGGACAGCCAGGAAATATCAGTCGGGACGCGTCCGGCGTCGGTTGGGTGTCGCTCAGGCGCCGGTCAGGGTCGCGGCTGGCGGGAGACGACCATCCACGCTGTACCCGTCGCCAGCCCGGCGATGCAGAACACGACGCCCGTGACGAGCACCGGCGACCCGCCGTTGACGCGGGGGAGCACCAGCCCGAGCACGAAAGCGATGACGCCGATGTTGAGCAGCACGGCCGACACCCACCCCAGGGTTGTACGCAGCGTCGCCTTCACGCTCGTATCGTAAGCCAGGACGGCGCGTTCAGGCCTCGCCCTGGTTGCCTGTCGCGCCCGGCGCCGGCTCGAGTGCCTCATTGATGAGGGAGGCGACCAGCATCTTCCAGTCCGACCCCTCGTGCAGCGTCTCGATGTGCCCGGGCGGGATCGCCCCGAACACGGGCTCGTGCTCCTCCCCCTCCCGCGACACCCGGATGAGGACCCCGAGTTCTGCGTGGGAGTCATCGAGTACGACCCATCGCCCCGGAGCCTGCTTCTCCACGTGGAAGATGCGGCTGCGATACGGGAATCGCACACTGGACATTTCGAGTTCGCTGGCGGACATTGCGTGCCCCTCTCATCGGATGCCTCAGGCAGCATCCAACGCCCGCACGGCCCGCGGCGCAAGAGTTTTCTGTCGCGGTCGTATGTTGGACCCATGATCAGCAGTGTCCACAACCTCGACGAAGCCATCGCCGCCATCGCCGAGCACTGGCAACCGCACAGGCTCACGAGCGTCAACGACTACGACGTGAAGGTCGTGAAACTGCTCGGCGAGTTCGTCTGGCACACCCACCCGGACACCGACGAACTGTTCCTCGTGCTCTCGGGCAGGCTGACCATCCAGCTGCGAGACGGGGATGTGCACCTCGGCCCGAACGACGTGTTCGTCGTCCCGCGCGGCGTCGAGCACTGCCCGCTCGCGGAGGAGGAGGTGCGCGCTGTGCTGTTCGAGCCGAAAGGGACCGTGAACACCGGGGATGCGCCTGGCGAGCGGACGAGCGCGCTGCGGGAGCTTCCCGAGGTTCTTCCCGGGTTCCCGGGCTCCCGGCCGGCGCGTAGCCGCTAGCTCTGAGGGTCGTACCCGAACTCGCGCAACTCCTGCGAGCAGCGGCAGCCGGTCGCGATCTTCCTCGCCCACTCGACGGCGTCCTCGCGCGTCGGCAGCTCCAGCACGGTGAACCCTCCGTCCAGCTGGCTGCCCGGATAGATCTCGGTGCTCACCGATCCGTCGGCGGACACGAGGACGGGGGCGACGGACTCGTCGATCCCTCCGCCGAAGACATAGACGCCGGCGGCCTTGGCCTCCTCGATCACGGCGTGGGATTCGGCGACGACCACCGGGAACTCTTCTGCGGTGAGCTGCATCGCTTCGCTGGGGAAGGAGATGAGGTATTTGGTCATGCCTCGATGGTCCGCCGTCTGCGCCGCGACGGCAAGAGGGCGTCGGACGGTGAGCGACCCGACCTCAGAGTATTGCGTCGAGGTTCCGCAGCAGCCCGGCCGGGTCGTCGTATACCGCGAACGCGCCGGCCTCGGCCAGCTCCCCAGCGCCGACGCCGCCGCTGAGCACGCCGACAGACCGCAGGTGCGCTCGTGCCGCGGCCGTCAGATCCCAGACCGAGTCGCCGACCATGATCGCGTCCGACGGCGTGGCGCCCGCCCGCTCGAGCGCCACCTCCAGGATGCCGGGGTCCGGCTTGGCCGTTTCGACGTCGTCGGCGGAGGTGGTGGCGTGGATCGCATCCGGAGCGTCGATGACGTCGAGGAGCATGGCCAGTTCGTCTTCGGGCGCTGAGGTGGCCAGCACGACGGCGATGCCGCGCGACGCGACGGCACGCAGCAGCTCCGGAACGCGGTCGAAGGCGCGAAGCCGCGGCGCGAGTTCCCGGTAGTAGCGGGAGTGCAGCTCAGACGCGTCGCTCATCCACTGCTCGTCGTGGTCGCCGGCGACCGAGCGGAGCAGGCGGTCGGAGTCCTGGCCGATGGCCCGGTGGATGCGCCACGCATCCGTCGGAGAGCCCAGCTCGGCGAGTGCACGCTGCCACGCGTCCACGTGCAGGAAGTTGGAGTCGACGAGCGTCCCGTCGATGTCGAACAGCACAGCGCTGACGGTCACTTCGGCAGCCTTTCTCTGGCGGTGCGCAGCCGTTTCTGCAGTCCGGGGACCGCGTCGGTGGGGAGTGCGTCGAGGTCGAACCACTCGACGGCTTCGCTCTCGTCGCTGACGGCGGTGGGCGCATCCCGGGGGGCTTCGGCGGCGAACAGCAGGTCGAGGTGGATGTCGCACACGCCGAACCGTTCGCCGAGCTGCTGCGCCTGCAGGTCGACGGCGTCGGACGAGAGCATCCGGAACGACCGCAGCCCGCTCTCCTCGGTCACTTCGCGGGCGGCGGCCGCCGCGATGTCGGCGTCCTCTGGCTCCAAGTGCCCGCCGAACTGCACCCAGAACCGCCCCTTGCGATGGAACGCGAGCAGCACGCCCGTGCGCGCGGGATCGAACACGGCGCAACTCGCGGTGACGTGCACGGGGCCCCCCTTGAACAGCAGTTCCTCGCCACTCCGGATGCGTTCGGAGACCGAGTCGAACAGGGCGCGCTCCGGGCGTCCGAACCACGGCGGCGCCGTCCTGAAAAACGTGGTGGCGATCGAGCTGTCCACGGTCCTCCTCGATGGCGGCGGTTCCGGTTACCTGCGACTCATTCGAGGGTAGCGCTCCGCGCACCCGGCGGGCAGGGGACAACTCCGCCGCCCGACGCGACGGGGGTTGAAATCGCGCGACGGGCGGCGGAGCCGCGGCGCCCGGACGACGCCGACCCGACGCTACGATCACACCCGCCCTGGAACCATCCCATTGACACGTGCGCGAGAAGTAGGTACCCGTCACCTATCCACAGCCCCGCGCTATCGACCGCGAGATGCCAGTAACTGTCGCGAAACGCCCGGGAATCCGCGCAGTTACTGGTGTTTCGCGGCCGGGCGGCGCCAGACCGTGAGGGGACGGCCGTCGATGTGCACGCCGGTGCGCGCGGGCGTGAACCCGCAGCGGGTCGCGACGGCCTCGCTCGCGGCGTTGCCGTCGAGCGTGCTCAACCACACGGCGGGCTCCCCCTGCGCATCGAGCCAGGCGATCAGCGCGGTGACCGTGGCCGTGACCAGGCCGCGGCCGCGGCCCTCCGGCTTGAGCGCGTAGAACACCTCGAAGCCGTCCTCGCCACGTCCGAAGCCGGCCGTCCCGAGCGGCACACCGCGCTCCTCCAGCACATACCGGATGCCCGTCCCCGCCTCCGCGCGCGCCACGTTCGCGACGGCGCGGGCCCGGGCCTGGGCCTCGGTGAGGTCGGCCGGGTACAGGGTCCAGGTCGGCACGTCCGGCACTCGGGCGAGCTCCAGCTCGATCGTCCAGTCGCTCGGTTCCAGTCGTCGCAGCACCACATCGCTGCGCGACCCCACTTCAAGAACCCCCGGGAATCTATCCACAGCCTCAAACTATCGACCGCGAGATGCCAGTAACTGTCGCGAAACGCCCGGGAATCCGCGCAGTTACTGGCATCTCGGCGTCAGGCGGGGCCAGGCAGGTCAGTCCGCGGCTCAGACCCGGGAGAGCGTGGGCACGGTGGCGACGGCGCGGGTGCGCGCGGAGTCGTAGGCGCCGAGGATGATGCCGAGCACATCGATGCCCTCCTTCTGGGTCTGGAGGGGGCGCGTGCCGTTCAGGATGCTGTCCGCGAAGTGCCCGAGCTCCTCGCCGAACTGGTCGACGGGCTCGAGTTCGAGGACCACGGGGTCGTGGCCGCGCAGGTGGTAGCTGAGCGTGGTTCCGTCGCTGGTCAGGCTGCCGAGCGAGCCGACGGCGGAGAAGCGCTCCGTGCTGTCCGCCGCGTCGTACGCCCAGCTGGTGACGACCGTTCCGAGCACGCCGTTGTCGAACCGGACGATCACCGTGGCCGAGTCCTCGCCCTCCATGAACGTGAGCCGGTGCGTGGCGAGCATCGCCGTCACCTCGACCGGAGCGCCGCCCGCGAGGTGCAGCAGGAGGTAGGTGGGGTGGTATCCGGTGTCGATGAGCTCGCCGCCGCCGCTGGTGGAGGCGTGGGCGCGCCATCCCATCGTCGACGGGTCGAAGTCGTTGTAAAAGCTGTCCGTCGTGCGCACTTCGAACACCTGGCCGAGCGTTCCGGACTCGATCAACTCCTTCGCCTTCGCGACGGCGGGGAGGAACAGCTGGTTGTGCGCGCACATCAGGGTGACGCCAGCCTCCTCGACTGCTGCGGAGACCTCGGCGGCCTCCTCGGGGGTGAGGCAGAGCGGCTTCTTGCACAGGATGTGCTTGCCGGCGCGGGCGGCGGCGACGATCGCGTCTTTGTGGAGGTGGTGGGGCAGGCAGATGTCGACGGCGTCGATGTCGGCGTCGGCGAGCATCTCCCGGTAGTCGGCATAGATGACGGCGCCGGTGTCGCCCGCGCGCGCTTCCGCGCTCGCGCGCACGGGGTCGGCGACCGCGGCGAACGTGATCGTGCCCGGGTTGAGCGCGTAGCCCGCGACGTGGGCGCCGGCGATGCCGCCCGCCCCGATCAGGCCGATGCGGACGGTGGAGGTGGGGGTGGATGCGTTGGAGGTCATGAGTGTCTTTCTGGGTGGAGACGAGGAAGAAGGGTGTGCGGAGGGGTCGCCGAAACGCCCCGAACAGGATGCGCCGGTCGCGTCAGGCGCCGACGCGTGCCGCGCGCGCAGCGACCGGCACGGCCGCGCCGCTCGCCGCCGACGCGTTCGACGCGGCGACGATCCTGGTCAGCGCGAGCGCGTGGTCCAGGTTCTCGTCGGCCGTCGTGCCGGTGCGGATGCGCTGCACCCACTCCGCGAGCGCGCCGTCCAGTGCATCCGGGACCGGAAGCTCGCTCCAGGCTCCGCCGCTCTCGCTGACGAGCAGCTTCTCGCCGCCGAACCCGTACAGCGCGACACCCTCTGTGCCGCGCAGTTCAATCGTGAACTGCCCGGGCGCCGACGCGACGCTCGCCTCGAACACGCCGAGCGCTCCGCCGGGGAACTCGGCCGTCACGACCGCGTTGTCCTCCACCGGATGCCCGGTGACCGACCCGTAGACCGCGCTGACCGACAGCGGCTCCGCGCGGTGGAACAGCCGGGTGAGGTATGCAGGGTGGCAGCCGAGGTCGGTCAGCGCTCCGCCGATCGCCTCCTGCGGGTTGCCGAACCGGTCGGGCAGCCAGCCGGCCACCCAGCCGTCGTGCGCGAGCCGCACGCGTGAGTACGTGAGCGTGCCGAGCGTGCCGGAGTCGATGAGCGCGTTCAGCGCCTGCGTGTACCCGTCGTAGAGGCGGGGCAGCGAGACGACGAGCGCGACGCCAGCGTCCGCGGCTGCGGCGACGATGTCCTCCGCCTCGTCGGCGGTGGGGGCGAGCACCTTCTCGGTGAAGACGTGCTTGCCCGCGGCGATGGCGCGCAGCATGACGTCGTGGTGCTGGTCGGTGGAGGTGGTGATGGTCACCGCATCCAGAGTGTCGCGGGCGAGCAGTTCGTCGAGGTCGGCGACGAACTCGACGCCGAACGACTCGGCCGCAGCTCTGCCGCGCTCCTCGTCGTCGTCCCAGACGGCGACGAGGGTGGTGTCCGGATGCTTCTGTGCCGCTTCTGCGTAGTCTCCGGCGTGCACGTGCCAGAAGCCGATCGCGGCGACGGTGAGGGGTTGGGGCATTGCAGTAGGCCTCCCTGCCTGTATTCGTTGCGCGCGAACACGACAAGCCTAGCCAGTTCGGCCCGCCGCTCGTCAACTTTTGCCGTATCCCGAGCGTAAGTCGGGGACGGCGGCTCGCCGGGCGCGTTCACGGAGCGTTCAGACTGCGGTGGTGGGATGTGGTGTGTGAAGACGCGAATCGCGGAGTACCCGCGGCCGGACCACTTCCTCGTGCACATCAGCGACACCCACCTCCTGGCCGGAGGTGGGAAACTCTACGACTCGGTCGACAGCGCGCAGCATCTTCGATCTCTGCTCGCCGAGCTGGAGGCGTCCGGAGGGCGTCCGGAGGCGATCGTCTTCACCGGCGACATCGCCGACAAGGGGCAACCGGATGCGTACTCCGCCGTCCGCGAGATCGTCGACCCTGTCGCCGCACGGCTCGGCGCCCGCGTGGTCTGGGTGATGGGCAACCACGACGAGCGCGGGGCGTTCCGCTTCGGGCTCCGCGACGAGCTTCCCGCCGGGGAGCCGGTCGACGACGTGTTCTGGTTCGGGGGTCTGCGGGTGATCGCCCTTGACACGTCCGTTCCCGGCCACCACTACGGCGAGGTGACGGACGCCCAGCTCGACTGGCTCGCCGCCGAGCTCGCGTCCCCTGCACCGGAGGGCACGATCCTCGCCATGCACCACCCGCCCGTCCCAAGCGTGCTCGACCTGGCCGTGTCCGTGGAGCTGCGCGACCAGTCCGGGCTGGCGGAGGTGCTCGACGGCAGCGACGTCAGGAGCATCCTGGCCGGACACCTGCACTACTCGTCGATGGCCACCTTCGCTGGCATCCCGGTGTCCGTCGCCTCGGCCAGCTGCTACACCCAAGACCTCAACGTGCCCGTCGGCGGCACCCGCGGCAGGGACGGCGCCCGCGCCTTCAACCTGGTGCACGTCTACCCGACGACGGTGCTGCACTCGGTGGTGCCGCTCGGCAGCTTCCCCGCCCTCGACTACATCGACCCGGAGGAGAGCGCCCGCCGCCTCGCCGACGACGGCATTCGCATCCCGCCCCGGCTGGTGGATTCGGCCGGTCGCCGCGACGAGACGCCGACCACGCCCATCCGGGTCATGGCCTGACCCGGACCGTCAGGCGTCGGTTCCCTCGCCGCGCTCGGTGCGCTCCCACGGCGCAGGGAACGGGAAGTACCGCTCCAGGAAGTCGGTGACCGTCCGCGTCCGCTCCTCTACGCTGATCTCCGGTTTGGAGCCGTCGTTGAGGCAGAACATGTCCTGGTCGCGGCGCTTGAGCAGCCGCCGCATCTTCTCGGCCGCCTCGTGCAGCGTCGTCTCGATGTACTGCACGCGCGCCTGCGTCTGCACCACCGCTCGCCCGCTCATCAGCGCGTAGTAGTGGTAGAGCGAGTTGGTCACGGAGATGTCGGTCGCCGACCGGAACGGGCTCGCCGCCGTGCGCGCGAAGTCCTCGGGGAACTCCCGCTCCATCTCGTTGAGCACGCTGACCCGTAGTGGAGCGGCGCAGTGTTCGAGGTGCCGGGTGGTGACGGCGCCGAAGCGCTCGTACAGCAGTCGTCGGTTGACGCGCGCGGCGTTCTCGAACCCGCTGCGCGCCGGATCGCTCTCGCCGAGACCGATCCGCGTGCCCGCTTCGACGAACTTCGTCACACCTCCTGGCGAGAAGAACAGGTCAGGCGAGATCGGCCGCCCGATGAACATGTCGTCATTGGAATATAAGAAGTGCTCGGCGATGCCGGGGATGTGGTGCAGCTGGCTCTCGACGGCGTGCGAGTTGTGCGTCGGCAGCGCGGAGGTGTCCGGGAAGAAGTCCTCGCTGCGCATGATGTGCACGCTCGGATGAGGTGCGAGCCACTCCGGGAGGGGCGAGTCGGTGGCGATGTAGATGTTGCGCACCCACGGCGCGAACATGTGCACGCTCCGCATCGCGTACTTCAGTTCGTCGATCTGGCGATAGCGCGCTTCGTTGTCGTCGCCGTCCCCGACCACGTACGACGCCTGCTTCTTCGCCCGCTGCCGCTGGAACTCGGCGCTCGACCCGTCGACCCAGGAGAACACGATGTCGATGTCGAACGCGATGTCGCTCGCCAGCGGGTCGAACATGTGCTCCAGCGTGCGCCAGGTGCGACCGTAGAGTTCGACGGACGCCTCGATCGCCTCGTTGCGAGGGAGGCGGGTGCGCATCAGCGCGTTGGGCATCGGCGCTTCGATCTCTTCGTCGCCGAAGCGCCAGAATTCGAGCTGCATGGCGGTCTCCGCGCCGTAGCGCAGCCGACCGATCGGTTCGAGTCGCGGCCGGTAGACCCGCAGCACGGACGCCTTCCTGCTCGACAGCCGGCCGTCGGCGATCAGGGCGTCCACACCATCCACGTCGACAGGGCGCGCATAGAACGGCTCATCGGCGAAGGCGGTCGCGAGCGCGGCGGTGATCTCCTTGCGGCGTCGGCGGTCGACGGCGATCACGCGCCGGTCGTCGTCACCGCGCACCAGCAGGTGCTCGATGCCCGCCGCATCCAGTGCATCCCGGACGGCAAGGAGGTCTTCGACCATCGACTCGCGGGGTGTGAACGGTCCGGAGATCAGGGTGAGAACACCCTTTCGCATCACGATGTCGTCGCGTCGAAGGGCCGGGATGCTCGTGAGTGATTCGCCGGAGACGACGACGGGTTCTGGCTGGTCGGACAGGGCTGGAGACGGGTGTTCTGCCATATGAGGCCCACTCTATGTCGTCCAGCGGGAAGTTCCAGTGCCGGTGCTCACGGAGTCGGCGACACATTGCATGCATATCGGGATCCGGTGCCGCCGTCAATCCCCCTGACGTGGAAGCTTGTTCCGGTGTTCGATAGTGGACAATGGCAACATGGGAAAACTGGTCTATGGCTCCGGACAGGAGTACGACCTCGACGATCGCGTGCTGAGTCACGTCAAACTCGCCATCGTGGCGAAGCTTCGTCGGCACAAGCTTTCTCCTCAACTGGGATGTGCCCGTCGAGCAAGGCTCCGGACGCGTCTCGCTCTGGATCAGCCGCGAGGTGCCGCTGTCCTTCCAGTTCAGCGGCAGCCGTCCGCCCGCGATCAACCCGCAGTGGCTCGAAGCGCTCATGCACACCTCGCAGCGCACGGGCGGCATGGTCGTGATGACCGAGGACACGGTCGAGCAGCACCTGCCCGGCTGACACCCCGGCCGGCGCCCCGGCTGACGCGGGCCGCGCGCTCTGTCAGTCGCGGATGGCGCGCAACGCCTTCTCGGCGTCCCTGAGCGCCGATTGCGCCTCCTTGATCCGTCGCCGCAGCTCTCGTTCGGCGGCACGGGACTCGGTGAGTTCGTCCTGCGTGCGTTCGAGCCGGCGGGCGAGCGCATCCCGTTCGGCTTCGAGGTCGGTGCGCCTGTCCACCTCCTCGTCGAGTTCGTCGTCCAGGGCATCGGCGTCGATGCGGGCGCGTTGAAGCGCTTTCTCCGCCGTCCGGAGGCGGCGCTCGCGCTCCCGGCGCTCGCTCGGCGACTCGGCGGCCTCCTCCGGTGCGGCAGTGGATGCGCCGCCAGTGGATGCGCGGCCGCCAGTGGAGGCGCGGGGCGCCGCCTTCGCCGACGCCCGAGGCCGGAGCGCGCCCGAAGCCCCCTCCACGTCAATGGGCAGCGCCACCGCGTCGGACACATCGACCTGATCCACCCCCGTCGACTCCAGCGACCGCACCAGCAGCCCGCTGCGCACCGCGGCCGCGGCCGCAGCGTCGATGACCGCGGCCTGCAGGGTGTCCTCGACCTCGCGGAGCACAGCGGCGCTCGCGCCGTCCGTGCTGCGCGTCGCGCTCTGCAGCAGCCGCTGCCGCTCGCCCGTCAGTTCGCGGATGGCCGTGCGGTCCCGTTCGGCGAAGGCCGCGCGCATCCTGTCGCCGACAGTCAGGATGGCGTCGACCACGTCCGGATGTTCGCGCACGAGCGTGTTCACCGCTGCGGCGGCCGCAGAGGGCTTCCGCAATCCGCGGATCTCGGCCGAGAGCGGTTTGTCTGCTCGGGCGGCCGCAGCGTTGCGCGACGCCGTGAACTCGGCGGCGGGCAGCGCGTAGAGCTCATCGGCCACCTCGCGCAGGTCCATGCCGTGAGTGTACGACGCCGCCGGTCGCGGGGTCAGGTGTGTCGCCGTGAGTGGTGTCGCGGTCGGTGGTGTCGCGGTCAGTGGTTGCGGAGTGCGCTGATCAATTCCTGCTTGGTCTTCCTGGAGTACCCGCTGAGTCCGAGTTCTTTGGCGCGCTTCTTGAGGTCGGGCACCGTCCAGTCGTCGTACGACCCGGACTCCCCACCCTTCCGGCCGACCGACGATCGTCCGCGCGCGGCGGCGGCGTTGGAGATGCGTGCCGACTTCTCCTTCGAGTTGCCCTCCTTGCGGAGTTCTTCGTACAGTTTCTGATCTTTCAGTTCCGGCTCGCTGCGTCCTGGCATCGACGGCTCCTTCCGTTCGCCGCGAAGGGTACGCCGCGTGCCGCGAGCGCGCTACCGGGCGTCCGTCGTCTTCGCTCGCACCTGGGCGAGCAGCATCGCGGCCACGGTGTCGAACGCGGACACGTCGCCGGTGGAGCGGCTGAGGAGCACCGCGCCCTCCGACGCGGCGAGCAGCAGTGTCGCGTACTGCTCGGCGTCGGCGGGCGCGAGTCCGCCTCGCTGCAGCAGCGCGGCGAGGTGATCGCGCCAGGTCTGGAACGCCGCGGCCGTCCTGGCGCGCAGCTCCTTCGAGTCGGTGTCGACGGTCACGGCGACGAGCGCGCATCCTGCCGCGAAGCCCGAGTGGGTCAGCAGCAGCCGCCAGGAGTCCAGGAACAGCTCGGCGACGCGCTCAGCCGACTCGCCGGCACGCCGGTCGAGCAGCGCGACGGCGTTGTCCGCCGAGCGGTCGATCGCCGCCGCGACGAGTTCGTCTTTGCCGCCGGGGAAGTGGTGGTAGATCGAGCCGCGCGGCGTCTCGGTGAGGTCGATGACCCCGGCGAACGAGGTTCCGGCGAGTCCGCGGGTGGCGAGCAGCCTGATCGCCCCGTCGACCATCCTGGTGCGCACATCAGCGGCCACGCTTGCCTCCCTCTCTTGACTATGACGACCGTCATAATCTATCGTCTATGCATACCATCATAATTTCGTGAGGAGCATCCCATGCCCATGATCGACGTCTACGCTCCGGCCGACCTCTTCCCCGCAGACGCGGACGAGCAGCTCGGCACCGAACTCACCCACGCCGTGCTCCGGGCGGAAGGCGTCGCTCAGCCCGGCCCGTTCCACCTCGACAACACCGCGGCGTTCATCCACCGGCTCCCCGCGACAGCCATCTCGACGGCGAACGCGCCGTCTGCCCGCACGGTGCGCATCCAGATCATCACCCCGCCCGGCTCGCTGAACCGCGACGGGCAGAAGCAGATCGTGCGCGAGGCGACGGAGATCGCCGCGCGCTTCGCCGGGGACGAGACGCAGTCTGCGCGCACCTGGGTCATCCTGCAGGAGGCCGCCGAGGGCGGCTGGGGCCTCGCCGGCACCGCGTTCGGCGTCGAGGAGTTCACCGCGCTCGCGAAGGCCGCGGCCGCCGCGCGCGCCTGACGCACCGGCGCGCCCAACCCCTGACGCCTTCCCGGGCGCCCAAAGACATCGAGTGGTCCCGAATTGCCGTGCGTCCCGAGCGCACGCGGCAATTCGGGACCACTCGTTTGCACGCACGCGGCAATTCGGGACCTCTCGTTCCGGGCGCACGCGGCGCCCCCGACAGCGAAGGGCCCCGGATGCACGCATCCGGGGCCCTTGGACGTTCGAGACGTTCTACACGGAACGTCGACCGCTGATCATGCGTACCAACCACACGATGATGGCGAACACCAGGAGGATGATTCCCACCCAGAGCAGCCAGTTGAGGGCCGACACGAATCCGCCGGTGAACAGGAGCACGATCGCAATGATCGCGATCACGATGAGCAAAATGTTCATTTTCCGTTACCTGCTTTCTTTATGCGGTCGACCATGACGACGACCGGCGCCCACAGTAGACCGGGGAAAGCAGAGTGTCGAGTCCCTCCGGCGAACTAAGCGCGCGGAGCCCGCGACGCCTTCACCGCAGCGAAGTACGCGGATGCGGGCTTCAGCCAGATGAGGATCGTGGCGACGATTGCCGCGATCACCTGCACGCCGCCGATGAAGAACACGCCCGCCAGGTTCAGCAGCGAGATCACGGTGAGGATCGTCAGGATGATGCGCGCCCAGTTGCGGCCACGACGCATGAAGACCGCGAACAGCACGAACACGAGCGCCCAGAAGATCAGGGTGACGATCGCCCAGACGATGCCGAACGTGATCGCGGCATCGGTGAGCGTCTTCGGGTCGAGGTTCCCGTTGGTCTGCGACCTGCTCAAGCTGTCGGTGATCTGCTGCTGGATGGCGACACGGTTGACGGACACCGAGATGGCGGTCACGATGCCGCTGATGACGCTGAGGACCGCCGCTGCGATGTAGAGCCAGAACGCGATCGTGATCTGCGACGGGGGCTCGGTCGGCGCTGCGACAGGGGCTGCCGGTGTCGCCGCGTAGGCGGGGAAGCCACCGGATGCGGCCGCGGACGGGTATCCGGGAGCCTCGGTGGGCGCGCCGTAAGCCGGGGGAACGGGCGCGGCAGGCGCTGCGGGTTCTGCTGCGGCCGGCGGCTCGGTCGGCTCGACCGGCGGAACGGGCGGGGCCGGCGGGACGGGGGGAACGGCCCCTCCGGCGTCCGGCACAGGGGGAACATTGCTGCCGGTCGGCTGCTCCGGCTTGCTGTCGTCGTTGGGAATAGTCATGCCGCGACCATACTGCGGCGCAGACCGCCCTGACTACTCTCTGGGAGGCGCGGCGTCATCCAGTGCGCCGAGAGCTGCGGTCGCCGGGCCTTCGAGCACCGTGCCGTCCGGCGCGAACCGGGAGCCGTGCAGCGGGCAGTCCCAGGACAGCTCCGCGTCGTTCCACCGCACGATCCCGCCCAGGTGGGTGCACACGGCGGAGAGCGCGCAGGTCACGCCGTCCACCGTCGACGCCGCCACCGGAGATGCGCCCCGATGACCCACGACCCCCGTCCCCTCGGCGGGCGGGGGCGCATCCACTGGCAGTTCTCGGCCGGTCTCCGCGCCTGCCCAGCTGGTCGCTGCCGCCGCGCCCACCCCGGCGTTGAATGCCACGCCGGCGCCGATGTCGATCGGATGCGTGACCCGGTGATGCAGCACGCGCGCCCATTCCAGGGTCTCGCCGGTGAGGTCCGCGGTGAGGCTGAGGGCGGCGGCCACCGCGTTGGTCATGCCCCACTTGTTGTATCCGGTCGCGAGGAACAGGCGACCGCGTCCGCGGGGAAGCCAGCCGACGAACGGCACCCGGTTGGCCGAGCGGTAGTCCTGTGCCGCCCACCAGTGCGTGCGCTCCGCGCCGGGGAACGTCGTCTCCGCCCAGGCCGTCAGCTCGGCGATGCGCTCGGCGGGGGAGTCCGCGCGTCCGGTGACGTGCCCGTTGCCTCCGACCAGGAGGAGCTCGCCGTCCGGGATGCTCGCCGTCCTGAGCGATCGGGTCGGCGCGTCGGCGGAGAGGTACATGCCGCGCGGCAGGTCTCCCGGCGTCCGGAAGGCCGTGACGTACGAGCGCACAGGCTCGGTCTTGGCGAAGTACAGTCCGCGGTCGAGGATGGGCGTTCCGCTCGCCAGCACGACGGTGCCGGCACGCGTGGTGCCGGAGGTGCTCGTCACCACCGCCGGCGCCCCGGCGGACACGGCCGACACCCGCTCGCCCTCCACGATCACACCGCCGAGCGCTCTGACGTCGGCCGCGAGGGCGGCGAGCAGCGGCATCGGGTCGAGTTGCGCCTGCGCGGGCAGCCGGAGCGCGCCCTCGACGGCGAAGGGCAGCTCGCCCCCACGCTCCACCGTCACTCCCAGCCCGGCGACGCGCGCGGCGGCGAGCTCCGCCTCCAGGCGGTCACTCCCATCCAGTGTCGTGGCATAGGTGTACGCGTCGCGCACCTCGTACGGGATGCTCCGCTCGTCCAGGTAGTCGAGCAGCCAGCCCTGCCCGGCCGCGTTGCCGTCGACGTAGGCGCAGAGCACCCGGTCGGTGGAGTGGCGGCGGATCTGCGACAGCGTCGTGCCGTGCAGCAGGCTGAGCTTGCCTGTCGTGTTGCCCGTCGTCACCGCACCGACGGTGCGGGCTTCGAGGACGGCGACGCGCATCCCGTGCCTGGCGAGCAGGAGCGCCGTCGTGAGGCCGGTGAGCCCGGCGCCGACGATCACGGTGTCGTATGCGGTGTCCGGGGTGAACGGATCGGTGGCGATCGGCGTCGCGCGATCATTCCAGAGGTCGTGCCACAGGGAGATCATGCCGGGCCTCCGGCCACTCAGTTGAGCGAGTCGAAGTCGAACCAGAAGGCGTCGTCGTCGTCTCCGCCGCCGTCGCCCGGGTCACGGGGGATGGTGGCCGTCTCGATCCTGACTTTCGTCTGACTGGTGACGAACACCTCGCTCGGCGGCCTGCTCGACTGCGTGATCTGCACGAAGTCTCCCTCCGCCCTGCTGGCCTCGACGACTTTGGTTTTCAGCTCCTCCACGGGGGCGCGGTCGACGAAGGTGAACCGGAGGTCGTCGATGTAGACGTGGAACACCTGCATACCCACTCCCGTATCCTTTGCTGTCTCGTCGCGATAGTACGCGGCCATCCAGGATGCGCCAGTGCATCGGGAGAAGTTTCGAAATCGGCGGGCTAGCATGAGCCTCCGTGAGCACGCCACACCCCGCCGAGAACGCCGTCGACCCCGACCCTGCCATCGTCGCCCGCCTCCGCGCGGCCGGCTGCGTCTTCGCCGAGGACGAGGCCAGGCTGATCGCCGAGGCGGCGTCCAGCCCGGCCGAGCTGGAGGAGCTGATCGCCCAGCGCGTCTCCGGCCTGCCGTTGGAGCCACTGATCGGCTGGGCGGAGTTCTGCGGGCTGCGCATCCGGGTAGCGCCCGGCGTCTTCGTTCCCCGGCATCGCACCGAGTTTTTGGTCGAACAGGCGGTGGGTCTCTGCCCACCGGATGCGGTGGTGCTGGACCTCTGCTGCGGCGCCGGCGCGATCGGGGCGGCCATCGCATCCAGGGTCGGCGACGGGGTGGAGCTGGTGGCGTGCGACATCGAACCGGCGGCCGTGCGCTGCGCCAGGGAGAACATCGAGCCGCGGGGGAGTGTCTACGAGGGCGACCTCTACGACGCGCTCCCCTCCTCCCTGCGCGGCCGCGTCGACGTGCTCGCGGTGAACGCGCCGTACGTTCCGACGGACGCGATAGCGCTGATGCCTCCGGAGGCCCGGCTGTACGAACCGGCCGTAGCGCTCGACGGCGGCGGAGACGGGCTGGAGGTGCAGCGCCGCGTCGCTGCGGGGGCGACCGAGTGGCTGGCGCCGGGCGGATCGCTGCTGATCGAGACGAGCGGGGAGCAGGCGGCGCGGACGGCCGAGCTGTTCGAGACGGCCGGGCTGCGCGTGCGGGTCGCGACCTCGGACGAGTACGACACGACCGTCGTGATCGCCACCGCGGGGTGAACACCGCGGGGTGACCGCCGCTGCGTGACCGCGCACCCCGTTGATGTCTAGCCCGGCTAGGCATATTGTGTGCCGCATGACGTCGACGTCCACCCGCACCGCGCACACCACCTCAGCAGTCGGCCGCCCAGCAGGTTCCGACCGAGTTCGTCAGGTCGCCGTGCTCGTCGGTGCGGTCGTCGCTCTCGCCGGGGCATTCGTCGGTTCCGGTGCGGCGGGTGGGACCCCCATCGCGCAGGCGGCGGGCGGAGCGCTCAGCGCCGACGCGACGATGCTCTCCCCGGCAAGCCCGGCGTTCGCCATCTGGACCGTGATCTACCTCGGCCTGCTCGGCTACGCGATCTGGCAGGCGTTCCCCTCCCAGGCCGCCCGGCCCAGACAGCGCAGCATCGGCTACTGGATGCTCGCCTCGCTCCTCCTCAACGCCGCCTGGATCCTCAGCGTCCAGTTCGGGATGCTCGCCCTCTCGGCGGTGCTCATCGCGGCGTTGCTCGCTGTGCTGATCGTGGCGTTCGTGCTGGTGCAGCGCATCCCTGGCGGGTCGATGGCGGACGCGATCCTGTTCGACGGGACCGTCGGTCTCTACCTCGGCTGGGTGATGGTGGCGACGATCGCCAACGTCACCAGCCTGCTCGTCGTCGCCGGGTTCGACGGCTTCGGCTGGAGCCCACACGCCTGGGGCATCGCGCTGGTGGTGGTCGCCGCCATCCTGGGTGCGGCCCTCGCGATCTGGGATAGGGGACGGCTGACCCCGGCCATCGCGAGCGCGTGGGGACTCGCCTGGATCGGGGTGTCCCGGCTGACCGGGACGCTCGTGTCCGCGCCGGTCGCCATCACGGCCATCGCGGCGGCGGTGCTGCTGTTGATGATCGCGGTGGCGGTGCGGGTCGGCGGGCGCGGCCGGACGGTCGCCCGGTCCTGATCGGCTCGGTCCTGGTCGGCGCGGTCCTGATCCGCTAGATCCTGATCCACCCCGCGGCGAGCGACACGATCGCCGCGACCGCCAGCAGCACCGCGATCACGCACAGCACCGCCTCGAACGGACGGAACACGCGCAGCGCGCGCTCGCGCCGGGCGGCGACGAACAGCAGCGTGCCCGGCGCATAGATGATGAACGTCAGCAGCAGATAGCCCGGCCCGGCCGCGACGATGAGGAACAGCGAGTAGACGGTCGCGATGATCGCCACCGTCAGGCCGCGGCGGCTCCGCCCGCCGGGGTCGTCGCCCGCGCCGGTCTCCAGCTTGAGCGCGTACCCGGCCGTCAGCACATATGGGATGAGCGCAAGCGAGCTGCACAGGCTCAGCATGAACTGGAAGGCGTTCTCCGAGAACAGGGTCACCACGAGCAGCGCCTGAACCAGCAGCGTCGTCAGCACCAGAGCCGCCACCGGCACCCCACGCGTGCTGACCTTCGCGAGGAACCTCGGCGCATCCTCGTTGCTGGCCGTGCTGAAAAGCACCTCAGACGCCATCAGCGTCCATGACAGGTATGCGCCGAGCACGGAGACGACGAGGCCGACGCTGATCAGCGTGTACCCCCACGGCCCGACGATCACCTGCAGCACGCTCGCGACCGACGGCTCCCGCATCCCGCCGATCTCCGCCCGCGGAGCCACCCCGAACGACAGCACGGTGATCAGGACGAACAGGCAGAGCACGCTGACGAACCCGAGCAGGGTCGCCCGGCCGACGTCGCGCCGGCTCTTGGCATACCGGGAGTAGACGGACGCGCCCTCGACACCGAGGAACACGAACACCGTCAGCAGCATCGTCTGCTGGATCTGCCCGAACAGCGAGGACACGTCCGGGCTGCCCGTGCCCCACAGGTTGAGCGTGAAGGTGTGCCAGTTGAAGCCGACGGCGATCACGATCACCAGGAACATCACCAGCGGCACCACCTTGGCGACGGCGACGATCGTGTTGATGAACGCCGCCTGCGGCACCCCGCGCCTGATTAGCAGGAAAAACCCCCACACGCCGACGGTCGACACAGCGACCGCGAGGACCGTGTTCCCCGCCCCGAAAGCCGGGAACAGGGCGCCGATGGTCGACCCGATCAGGACCCAGTATGTGACGTTCCCTGCGCATCCACTGGCCCAGTAGCCGAACGCGGAGAAGAACCCGACGTAGTCGCCGAACCCGGCCTTCGCGTACGCGTAGATCCCGGAGTCGAGCGCCGGCTTGCGCACGGCGAGCCGCTGGAACACGAACACCAGGGTGAGCATCCCCGCCCCGGCGATCACCCACGCGACGATCGCCCCGACCACGCCTGTCGCCTCGGCGAACGTGCCGGGAAGAGAGAACACGCCCGCCCCGACCATCGACCCCACAACCATGCCGGCGAGGACGAGAACGGGGAGCTTGCGCGTTTGAGTCACGTGCATACATATTACGTTTCCTTTCCGGGTGCGGCCGTCGCGGCCATCGCGGCCGTCACGGCGGCCGTAGGCTGGGGCGATGGGCGGAGTGGTGATCGGGTTCGCGATCATCGCGTTCGTGATCGCCGTCGGCTACGTCGTGGGGCGCGTCGGGATCGGCGGGCCGAACGCCGCGTTCGTGCTCAACCGCATCGCATTCTTCGTCACCAACCCGGCGCTGCTGTTCGTCACCCTGGCGCACGCCGACCTCGACGTCGTGTTCTCCGCGCAGGTGGTCGTGTCCGGGGTGGCGGCGATCGTGTCGGTGGGACTGTTCGTGCTGCTCTCGCGGCTGTTCTTTCGGCGTCCGGTGGCGGAGACCACCATCGGCGCACTCGGGGCGGGCTACGTCAACGCCAACAACATCGGCTTGCCAGTCGCGGTGTATGTGCTGGGCAGCGCCTCCTTCGTGGCGCCCGTGCTGCTGTTGCAGCTGATCGTGTTCGCCCCCATCGCGCTCACCGTGCTCGACGCGACGTCGCGCGGCTCGGTGTCCGTTCGCTCGATCCTCACGCAGCCGATCCGCAACCCGATGATCATCGCCTCGGTGCTGGGCATCCTGGTCGACATCTCAGGCGTCAAACTGCCGGATGCGGTCTACCAGCCGTTCGTGCTGCTCGGCGGCGCGGCGGTGCCCCTGGTGCTGATGGCGTTCGGGATGTCGCTGCACGGCTCCCGGCCGCTGCACGCCGACCACGGCCGCGTCGAGATCCTCACGGCCTCGGTGATCAAGGCGGCCGTGATGCCGCTCGTCGCGTTCCTCGTCGCGTGGCTCGGGTTCGGGATGCACGGCCACGCGCTGTTCGCGGCGGTGGCGCTCGCCGCGCTCCCGACCGCGCAGAACGTGTACAACTTCGCCGCCAGGTACGAGCGCGGGATGCCGGTCGCGCGCGACATCGTGCTGCTCACGACGCTGTTCGCGGTGCCGGCGCTGCTGCTCATCGCGGCGCTGCTCGCGCCGTAGTTCCACGTTCTGTCAGCGGAAGACGTCGACGACCGCGAGCACCGCTCGTGCAATCGCTGACGTGGTCCGCTCGAACCAGAGTCGAATCGTCCATCGTCCGGGCTTCGACATCATGGACTGATTGTCTCGCGAAGATCCAGAACGCTGCCGAATCCGTCGTCAGTCGGCGCCGCGGTCGAGCGAGTGCAGGTAGTCGGCGTTGCCGCGGATCGCGGCCTCGTAGCGCAGCAGGTCTTCGGTGCGGATGTGGTCGACCGCCAGTTCCATCAGCTCGGCGACGGCCGCGTCGCTGCGGCCGGCCGCGTGCAGCGACAGCGCGTGCCACATGCGCACCGATTCCGACTTCGCGTACAGCGCGAGCGCCTGGTCGAGCGCCGCGAGCGACTCGTCGAACCGGTCCAGGTTGCGGAGCGTGCTGCCGTACTGCAGCAGGCAGCGGCGGAGCGTGTCTCCGGTGAGTCCCGCATCCATCGCCTGCTCGTAGTAGCCGAGCGCCGTTTCCTCCTCGCCCGCGGTGTCGTACGATCCGCCCACGTCGTAGAGCACGTACGCGTTGCCCGGATGCTCGGTGAGCACCTCCAGGAAGGCGTCGATGGTCGGCTGCATGTTCTGCCGGTCGCGGCTGTCGAAGATGTCGCGCAGGCGCTGCTCGAGGTGCGGGGTGACGTGGGCGACCATCCGAGGTTCCTGTCGTGTCGGGTTGAGGCCACGATACCCGCGGGATGCGCGGCCGTGGTCAGCCGCGCGCGAGCAGTCGCAGAAGCGGCAGCGGCACCCGCTCGACCGGCAACGCCAGCACGAGCGCCCGCCCGTAGTGCTCCTTGCGCCCGGCAGTCGTGCCGAGGAACCGGTGCAGTTGCTGCTCGACCGGCCGCAGCCGCTGGGCCGGCTGCTGCTGGAACGTCCGGAACAGCCGCAGGTCGCCCTCGCTGTCCAGCACGTCCTCCACCCCTCCGACGCCGAGCGCACGGATCAACTCCCCCTCCAGGTCGGGGCGGCAGACCTGGATGTCGGCGTCCAGCATCCCCGCGCCGTGAAAGAAGCGCACCTCCCCGGCATCGCACAGGCCGCGCAGCGCGATCCGCATTCCCGCAGGCCCGAGCAGTGCCACGAACCTCCGGATGCTCATGGCGCCACCCATCGGAAGCACGCCGATCCCTTCCCCGGCCAGCTCGCGGCCGTGCAACTCGGCCAGTGCTTCGACGGCGGCGCGGTCGCTCGCGCCCTCGACCAGGATCGCCGCCTCGACGTCCGCAGCGGAAGCGGTCGGCGGGAGGGCGCCGCCGGACACCCAGTCCGCGACGGCGTGCTCGAACGCGCGCACCCCGGCGGTGCGGAGGCAGGCCTCGGAGGGCCGGACGCTCGACGGCTCCGTCACCCAGCCATTCTGGCACCGGAGGGCCGCCGCGTCTCGGGTCGCGCATCCACCCCCTTCCCATCGGGGGCGCAGCGCGTACGGTGCGTGGAACAGACACCACGGAGGTTCAACCGATGAAAGCGATTATTTTCCTGGCAGGCGCAGCGGTCGGCTTCGTGCTCGGCTCGCGCTCCGGGCGCAAGACGTACGACACCCTCAAGCGCCAAGTGAGCGGCATCACCCATTCCGAGCCGGTCCGCCAGGTGGCGGACGACCTGCGCGACCTGGCAGACAAGGCGGCCTCGGAGGTCGGCAACAAGGTCAGCGACGCCGTCGGAACCGCGAGCAGCAAGATCGACGACATCACCGGCAAGAGCGGGAACGGCAGCAGCACCACCGCCCAGTAGTCCGTTCGGTCACGCCCCCTGCGGCGGTTCGGTGAGCAACCCGACCCGCTCCGCGAGGTAGCCGTCGAACGCGACGACCGCATCCGGTGTCGTCGCGTTCCAGCGCACCAGCGCCGTCCCGTCGCGCAGGAACAGGGGGCCGATGGATGCGCGCAGGCTCGCCGCTTCCAGGTCGATGACCGTGGCGTCGTAGTTGACGGTCTCGCCGTCCGTGAAGTGCCCGCGCTGGGCCGCCGCCCGGTACGCCCGCCTGGTCTCGGCCGACTGGGACTGGTACGCAGGCCGGCCCGGCTCGGTGGCGCGGGTGATCGCGCCTGTCGCGCGCAGAACGCCGTCCGTGCCGAGCAGGAGGACGCCGATCCGCCACACCCGGCCGAGCGGACGGAGCACGGGCTCCCGCGTGATCAGCAGCTTCTTGTGGCGGGGAACGAACTCGGCGACGGCCTCATCGCGTGCGTGCGCCCCCTGGAGCCGCTGCACCGCGTCGGCGAGCAACGACCGGATGCGCGCAACGGCGGCGGCGTCAGCGGTGGCGGCGTCGTCGGCAGAGTCGTCGCGTGCGTCGCTGGGCTGGTCCACGGAACGAGGATACCGAGCGCGGCAGCGTCAGACTGTCAGCACGGGCGCGTCCGGTCCCGCCGCCGCCTCCGACGTCAGCGGCACAGGCTCGGCCACAGCCTCCTGCCGGATCGAGAACGAGTTGTCGTCCCTGATCAGCAGCAGTTCCACGCCCTGCTCGTGCCGCAGCACCACGAGGGCCGACCCGTCGGATTCGAGGACGCGCTCCACCTGGCGCAGGAAGATACGCGCCATCTCGTCGCTGACCGCGAAGTCGCGGCCGAGCGCGTGGACGATGTAGCGGGGCGCGGTCGGCTCACGCTTGTCGAGATGTGTCTCGGTGCGGAAGCGGTCGCAAGCGCGCTGGTCGTCGTGAGAGATCGACATCTTTTCCTCCTCCGTGGTCGGGACTCGAACGGTAGACCGGTCCTTGCGCTCGCTGTAGGGGTTGCGCGACGGTCGTGCTCATGCATCGCGCGCACGAGGCCGGGGCGGCGCAAGAATAGGGTCATGAAGACTTTCACGCTTCCGAACACCACCATCGAAACCTCGAACATCATCCTCGGCCTCATGCGGATCACCCCGCTGGACGACGAGCAGATCCGCACCCTGGTGCGCTCGGCCCGGGATGCGGGGATCACCATGTTCGACCACGCCGACATCTACGGGGATGAACGGCACGGCTGCGAGCGCCGGTTCGGCGACGCGGGCGCGATCCCGGCCTCGGAGCGCGAGCAGGTGCAGATCCAGTCGAAGGTGGGCATCAGGGACGGCTTCTTCGACTTCTCCCGCGAGCACATCGTGAACACGGTCGACGAGTCGCTGTCCGCCCTGAAGACCGATTACCTCGACCTGCTGCTGCTGCACCGCCCCGACACCCTGGTGGAGCCCGACGAGGTGGCGTCGGCGTTCGACGAGTTGTTCGAGTCGGGCAAGGTCCGCAACTTCGGCGTCTCCAACCAGACGCCTGGCCAGATCGAGCTGCTGAAGCGCTCCGTTCGTCAGCCGATCGTGGTCAACCAGGTGCAGCTGAGCATCACCCACTCGCCGCTCATCGCGCAGGGGATCGCGGCGAACATGGCGTCGCTCGACCAGTCCATCGACCGCGACAACGGCATCCTGGATTACAGCCGCCTCAACGACATCACCCTGCAGGCCTGGTCGCCGTTCCAGAAGGGCTTCTTCGACGGTGTCTTCCTCGGAGACCGCGAGCAGTACCCGGAGCTGAACGACGTCATCGACACGCTGGCCGCGAAGTACGACGTGCAGCCCGCAGCCGTCGCCGTCGCCTGGATCACCCGGCACCCCGCGAACATGCAGGTCGTCCTCGGCACCACCAACCTGCACCACCTGCTCGACTCCGCCGCCGGCAGCGACATCCCCCTCACCCGCGAGGAGTGGTACCGCCTATTTACCACCGCCGGGCACATCCTGCCCTAGTCCCCACACTGGGCTCGATGGCTCGGGAGGGCTCGCGCTCGCTGTCGGGGGCGTGGGAGGATCGGGGCGTGACCGGGCGAACGATGCTTCTGGACAGTGCCTCCCTCTATTTCCGCGGGTTCTACGGGGTGCCGGATACGGTGCGCGCGCCGGACGGCACGCCCGTGAACGCGGTGCGCGGGTTCCTCGACATCATCGCCAAGCTGGTCACCGACTTCGGGCCGGACGAGCTGGTGGCGTGCTGGGACGACGACTGGCGTCCCCGCTGGCGCGTCGACCTCATCCCGAGCTACAAGGCGCACCGGGTGGCGCGGGAGGTGCCGGGCGGCGTCGACGTCGAGGAGACACCGGAGGCGCTGGTGCTGCAGGTTCCGATCATCCGGAAGGTGCTCGGTGCCATCGGCATCCCGATCGTCGGGGCGGCGCAGCACGAGGCGGACGACGTGATCGGCACGCTCGCGACCGGGCAGAAGCACCCCGTGGACGTGGTCACCGGCGACCGCGACCTGTTCCAGCTCGTCGACGACGCCGCAGATGTGCGGGTCATCTACACGGCGCGTGGCATGAGCAACCTGGAGACGCTGACCGAGGAGGTCGTCGTCGGCAAGTACGGCGTGCGGCCGCAGCAGTACGCCGACTTCGCCGTGATGCGCGGCGACAGCTCGGACGGGCTGCCCGGTGTGGCCGGGATCGGCGAGAAGACCGCGACCGCGCTGCTCACCGAGTACGGCGACCTCGACGGCATCCTGGCCGCCGCCGCCGACCCGGCGAGCACCATGAAAGCTCCCATGCGCGCCAGGTTCGAGGCGGCCGCCGCCTACCTGGAGGTCGCGCCGCGCGTCGTCGAGGTCGTGCGCGATCTCGACCTTTCCACCGTGGATGCGCGCCTCCCGTCGCCGGACGCCGAGCAGCTCTCCGCCCTGTCGGAGAAGTGGGGTCTCGGGGGTTCTCTCGACCGCATCCTGGCGGCTCTCAAGAACGACCGCTAGGCTCATATGCAGTGGCCGGCGATCTTCTGGCCGTTTCTTCGCAGCGATCCGCTGCCGAACGGATGATCTCCGCACCACCTCCGCCCCGCCAGCGTCCGCGCCGCACCAGCCGCACGACCGCATCCAGGGGCCCACAATCTCGCGTGCACCCTCGACGGGTCCGCGCATCACCGTCCGCGTCACTGGCGCGGTCGACGGGTCGCATCGCGTGGCCCGCAACACGAATAAAGGAATGACGATATGGCCACCGGCACCGTCAAATGGTTCAACTCCGAAAAGGGATTCGGCTTCATCGCCCCCGATGACGGCACGAAGGATGTGTTCGCGCACCACAGCGCGATCGTCGGCGGCGACGCCGGACACCGCAACCTCGAAGAGAACCAGAAGGTCGAATTCGAGACCACCCAGGGCCCCAAGGGTCCGCAGGCCGAGAACATCCGCGCCCTCTAAGACGTTCGCGGGCAGGTCGGCTCCGGCCTTCCTGCCCGTCGTCTACTGCTCGCCCGGCTGCCAGCGCCACAGCTCGCGCTGGGCGAGCAGTGCCAGTTCGCGGAGTACGTCGAGATCCGTCTCCGACTCCGCAGGGTCACGCGCCGTCCGCCCGAAGACGCAGATCGCGCCGATGCGCGTGCCGTCTGGCGCCTCCACGGGGTATCCCGCGTAGAAGCGCAGGTGCGCAGGTCCCGTCACCATCGCGTTCTCCGAGAACCGTGGATCCTGTTCCGCGTTCGGCACGACCATGCCGTCGTCGGTGGCGATCGTGTAGATGCACACCGACTCCTCCAGCGGGAACTCCGTCAGCTGCGTCCCGCTCGACGAGAGATGCCACTGCTTCTCGTCGTCGAGCACCGAGAACAGCGCGATGTCCGACTGCAGCGTGCGGCGGGCGGTGCCGATCAGGCCGTCGAGTCGCGCATCCGGGCCCCGCTCGTACAGCCGGAGGCGGTTGATCGCCTCCACCCGGTCGACGGCGGGCGCCGGCCGGACGGCGGTGACGACCTCGGCGAGGCCTGGCCCGATCTCGTCAGCGATCTGCCGCGCCCAGAAGAGGTAATCCGCCGGCGTGCGGTGACTGGCGTTCACGTTGTGCGGCGGGGCGCCCAGCGGGATGAAGACGGTCAGGTCGGTGCTCGCACACACGGCGGCGGCGCGCGCGTTGAGGTCCGTCGCGCTGCGCTGCACGATGTCGCCGTATTCGTTGTCGTACGGGCGCACCGACCGGATCGGCTGCGAGCCCAGCCAGACGACGGTCGTGTCCGGCTGCGCCTGCGACCGAATGCGGTCGAGCACCGCGCGCATCCTGCGCTCCCACCGTTCGCCGGCGACCCTGTGCAGGGCGTCGGTCATGGTCACGCTGACGACGATCGCGGAGTAGCGGGTCAGGTCGGCGCGGTCGAGCATCGCGCCCACCGTGCGCACGCCGACGTCGGTGTCGGGGAGCACGTCGACCACGACGCCGCGGCCGGTGGTCGCGGCGACGGCGCGTGCGAGCGCGCCGGGCAGTGCGAGGTCGTGGCTGCCGACGCCCCAGCCGGCGGCCGGTCCCGAACCGACGATGAGCATCCGGATGCTGTCGCGTCCCGCCGCGTAGGCCTGCGGCGCGTCCTTCGGCCGGATCGTCCCTGACCGGGCGGAGGCGACGCGCAGCAACCACAGCCGCGACGCCAGGTTGCGGAGCGGAGACGGGAGGGAGTCGACCTGCACTCTTCGACGGTAGACCGCAAATGCACGTGATTCGACTCGTTCGCCCGGCGACACGCGCTCGCCCCGCGTGTCGCCGGGATCGAGGAGGGTTCGGCTGCGCGGATGCGCACCCGGTGCGACTCAGAGCGCGGTCGGGAGCCTGTCGATCGTCTGCGACCAGCCGCTCCGGCAGTCGATGCCGTTCCAGTACGCCGCCTGCTCGTCGGTGAGGTGCTGCGGCAGTTCCTGGTGGAGCCGCAACTCGGTGCGTCCATCGCCGGTGGAGGTGAACTCGACCGTCACGCGCGGCACGTCGACCTGGTCGCGGTGCGCCGCATCCGGTGGCAGTTCCGGCCATCCATCGACCGCTCCCCAGTCAAACACGATCCGCTCGCTGGGCACGAGCTCCCGGTAGACCCCGCCGGTCAGGTAGCTCGTGGTCTCGTCGACGTTCATGCGCTGACGCCAGGCGCCACCGACTCTCGCATCGACCTCGATCGGCTCGTCGACCTGGCCGTTCCCGCTGAAGAACCAGCCGAGCCTGTCCGGATCCGTCCAGGCGCGGTAGACGCGCTCCGGCGTGCTGTCCAGCGTTCTGATGATGGTGAAACCGTGTGCGCTGTCGTCCGTCTCGCTCATCGTCGCCCTCCGTCGTGGTCCTGTCCGATCCGAACACCGGATGCGCACTGCGTCAAGACCCGTGCTGTCGTGCAGCCCGAGTCGATAGGGTGAACGCTGACCCCCCTCTCGACCAGGAAGGCCACCTCGTGTCCGATCTCCGCCCGATCGCCGCAGCACCCAGCATCCTCCGCACCTCGTTCTGGCTCTGGATCGCGAGCGCCGCCGTGACGTTCCTGGCCGGGATCGTCGGCGTGATCTTCGCCGTGCAGGCCGGGGCGACCGGGTCGTCGGCGACCGCGGTGCTGGCCGGGTCCGTGGTCGGCGCCATCATCGGGGCAGGGCTCAGGATCGTGATCGCGTTCTTCCTGGTGAAGGGCGTCAACTGGGCGAGGATCATCCTCACGATCTTCGGCGGCCTGACCGTACTCACGTCGCTGTCATCGCTTTTCACCGGCGACCTGCTCGGGATCCTGGTCCTCGCGCTCACCGTCGCGGCCGGGATCACGATGTGGTCTCCCGCCGCGAGCGCGTATCTGCGCCGCCGGTACTGAGGCTGCGAACAGCTTCAGAAAACGTTTCGTCACGAATCGCGACCTGACCGGTCTCTCTCTGTGAGCTCGCTTGGGGGAGTTTGCTCCTGACCATTCGGGTGGTCAGGAAGGACCGGTGCATCGGGCGACGGTCCTTCTTCGGGGCGTCGATCCGTGTGCGGGCCGGCGCCCCGTCCTTCGTCGGGTGTCAGCAGCGGATCCACTGCCGTAGTCGTTAAGTCTTCGTGTCGCCGGAGGTTGTGCGCGGCCGCGTCGATCAGCGCGAAGACGTGGGCGTCGTGATCGTCGCCCACCCACGGACAGATCACGCACTCGGCGTAGAACTGGCCGGACACGTCTGCCACGGTCGCCATGGTCTCGGTCTCCACCTGGTCGAGCTGCACTCGGCACCTTCTCTCTGCGTTCGGTGAGGAGAGTCGGCGCGGCGTGATTCATGACTCGCTTTCGGCGTCATATTCCACGTAATTGCGAGTCTTCCACATGTCGGCGATCGAAGGGGAAGACGATCATGTCCCATACGACGAGTGGTATCGAGAGCGTGTCCTTCTACATGGAGCGCGCGCTCCGGATCCGCGCGAGAGAGGCATACCGTCGCACGGGGGCGGCAGAAGACAACCCGACCTGGTCGAGTTTCGTCGCGGCGGCCGTGCTCACCGAGGTGGAGCGACGCGAGGCGCTCTACAACGACGGCGGGCCGTTCTGCGGAACAGAGGAGCCGCTGCGGCCCGGCCGCTCCAGGGGGCGCCGCCCTGCGGTGGACTGACAGCCCCCGGGCGGTGGAATCGAGGCGGGGCCGTCACAAGTACGCCGTCTGCGCGTCTCTGAGATGGACGGGCGCAGTACGGCGCCCTCTTCATTCTTCAGGGGTGGCTCCACCCCTCAACCGACGGGACCAGCCCATGCTCACCGAGTCTTCCCCCATCGATCCCGTCGTCCCGCACGTCGAGCGGATCATCGCACCCTCCACGGGCAACGTCGTCCTGATCGGATGCGAGTGCCCGCTCGGCCGCGACCACACGTATGCCGACTGGCTGGCGCGGTTCGGCCGCGCCATGCCCGCCGCGCCCTGACCGCCAGCGCCCGCAGCGCCAGGAGCCGACCTGGTCGTCATCGAGCCGCCCACGCTCAATCGCGCACTGCACACTCATGTAACCCATAGCGGATTCGGGGGCCATTCTCCGGCCGCGTAATCTTCTGCGAAGAATCGCCTGGAACCGTGAGGTTCAGGAGGTTCAGACATGAGAACGACAGAGCAGGATCGTGCACCAGGTCGAAGAACGGCGGGGGTGCCCCTGGGTGCAGGCAGCTGGAGAAGCTGGCGCATCCTGCACAGGAGTGCCACATTCTCGATGCTCGGAACGGCGGCGGCGGTCGCACTGCTCGTGGGAATCAGCGGCCCAGTCCTTTCACCCGTGACCGCAACGGCACGGTCGGCGACGTCAACCGTCCCAGCCACCGGTTCGGAGCCCACGACCGGGCGGCCCCGCGACCAGGCTCTGACAGGTTCTCGCGACACCCCAGGCGGTCGGGGTGCTCCTGGTCGGCACATTGACGGTCCATCAGGCGGATCCGCGGTGGTCGCCGGTGACGGAGGAAGGCGGTGAGCGTCAGTGGCGCGGCCCCACGTGAGCGCGTCGGGAACCGTCGCATCGTCGCTCGGGGCCCCGCTCTCGCTGCGATTGCGTTCGGAGCGCTGGTGACGGCCGCGCTCGCCCTGGTGAGCGCACCGAGCCCCCTCGTGTTCGATGTCCCGTTCATCGCCCATCTGAGCGGTCTGCTCGCCGGCTACGGCGTCGCCGTCATGGTCGCCTTGATGGCGCGCGTTCCAGCGCTCGAATACGGGGTCGGTGCCGATCGTCTCGCTCGCTGGCACGGCCGCGGCGGCCGCCTGATCCTGGTGCTCATCCTCGTGCACGCGGTGTGCGCGATCGTGGCGTGGGCCGAGCTGCAGAGCGAAAACGCGCTCGACGCAACCTGGCAGGTGTTGCAGTTCCCCTGGTTGATCGCTGCCACGGCAGGCACGGTGTTGTTTATGGTCATCGGGGCGGTCTCCGCCCGCGCGGCACGGCAGCGCCTCTCCTACGAAACCTGGCATCTCATCCATCTCTGCACGTATGTGGCGATCGGCCTGTCATTCGCTCACGAGCTGGCCGGCCCCGACCTGGCGGGGCTCCCTGCCGTCCAGGTCTTCTGGAGCCTGCTCTACACGATCAGCTTCGGGCTGCTGCTCCGCTATCGGGTGTTGCACCCGCTGCTCCAGGCGTTGAGGCACCGACTTCGGGTCGATTCCGTGGTGCGAGAAGCGCCCGGTGTGACGAGCATCATCATCCGTGGTCGCCATCTGGACGAGCTCGAGGCGGAACCCGGACAGTTCTTCCGCTGGAGATTCCTCACCTCGACCACCTGGCGGACGGCGAACCCGTTCTCCCTCTCGGCGCCGGCGAGCGACCGCTTTCTCCGGCTGACCGTCAAATCCGTTGGCACGACGACAGCGGCCATCCAATCCCTCCAACCAGGAACCCGTGTGCTGGCCGAGGGACCGTACGGGGCCATGACCGCGCGCCGCACGAGCGGGCGCGGCGTTCTTCTCGTCGCCGGCGGAGTCGGCATCACGCCGATGCGCTCGCTCTTCGAGACGCTTCCCGTGCACGAGGCCGGCCTGACCCTCCTCTACCGGGCGTCGTCGGATGACGAGATCCTGTTTCGTGACGAACTCGACGCACTGGCCGTCCACCGCGGAGCGCATGTCGTCTATGTGGTCGGTCGTTCGTCGAATCCGGCGACCGCGATCACGCCGGAATCTCTCACAGCCGCGGCGCCCGGCTTGCCCGATCGAGACGTCTACATCTGCGCGTCGCCGCGCTTCTCTACAGCCGTGAGGACCACCCTCGCCGCTGCGGGTGTTCCGCGGGGGCGCATCCACCAGGAGGACTTCGCCTTCTGAGCCGAACGTCTCGGTGCCCGCGCGTTAAACGCAGGGCTAAATCGCGCCGTTTTCTCCGCACCGGCGATGTGGCGCATTCACCCGAAATACGCTCGAGTCGTCGAGTTCGGGCTCCGGCAGGGGCGGCCCCAGCCCGATGTCGGGTACAGGGCGGGCGGGAGGAATTCGGGTCCTCCCGCCGGCCATTCCCGCCGAATTCTCACGGCCGGCTCGGAGCTGTGAACGCTCCATACGCAGGTGGGCAACCGACCCGTCAGAGGGCATCGGACGCTCACCCCATTCTGTGAGGACCTCCCCCAAAACTGAGTATTCGTTGTATTCGGACGATTCTTCGGGCACAGAGCGTCACGATCCGGGGTCTTGCCGGTCTCTTGGGCGAAACGTGCGCATCCGCGACATGAGGCTTACCCGTTCTCTGTCGTTCCCGAATCGAATCCGCGTGCGGTTCACCCTTCTCAACCCGAACCCATGAGAGGCCCGATACCCATGGCCCGAACAGCCACGTCCCGGCGACCCGGCGCGCGCCACCGCGCGCCCGGCCGCGCCGCCGTCGGCGCTCGCCGTGTCGGCGGATTCGTCGCGTTCGTCACCGCCGCCGCCGTCGTCCTGTCGTCGCTCACCCTCCTGGCACCGGTCACGACCGCCGAAGCCACCGTGCCCGGCACTCCGGGCGTCGCGCAGCCCGGAACGACGGTGTCCAACGAGGACTTCGAGAACAACCCCGCTGCCGCCGCCGTCAACTACTCCACCTATTCGGGCACGACTCCGGCGGGCGAGACGTACACCGGCTCCCCGAAGTGGATCAACGGGGCCCGCTGCAACGGCGTCATCCTCGACTACGCGAACGCCACCACGCCTGCCTGGGCGCAGTCGGGCAGTTCGGCGGCGGACTCCGGCACGAACGGCCGGTGCGCCGATTTCTCCGGGGTCGAGAGCTATCAGTTCCTCCGGATGCTCGCGCTCGCCATGGGGCAGCAGTTCACGCCGGGCTCCCCCACCACCGACCATGTCGTGAGTTCGTACACCGAGTGCCCGTCGAGTTCCACTGGCGGCGGCACGTGCGACACCCTGCCGACCGGCTCCGCCGTCTCGACGGGTTCCGTCATGTTCAAGACGGTCCAGCCGCTGGCGACCATTCCCGGCCACTATTACGTCTTCGGCGTCAACACCGCGTACATGAACTGCTCGAACGGCCCGGCGTACGACCCCGGATACCAGTTCGCGACGGTCGACCCCGTCACCCAGGCCGTGACGAACATCGGCAAGCCGCTCGATGGCTGCCAGGCCACGACCGATCCGAACGTGACGGCGTACACGCAGAGCGTCACCAGTGCTGTCGGCGGTGTGTTCGGGACCGTCACCAAGACGGTGAACATCGACTCGATGACGACCAACCAGGCGTTCCAGGCAACTGGAACCAGCATGGGCCTGGAGATGTACAACACGAACGGCGCGACGTACGGCAACGACGGCGCGTTCGACAACGTGCGCCTCGTGGATGTGACGCCGCAGATCGATAAGGCGTTCAGCCCGGCGCTGATCGCGCCCGGCCAGACCTCGCAGGTCACCCTCACGGTGACGAACACCGCCGAGCTGGATGCGAAGAACGACTGGTCCATCACGGACACTCTGCCCGCCGGTGTCGTCGTCGCGCCCACTCCCGCGGTCGGCGGCACGTGCGCCCAGGTGACCGGTGCGGCGTTCGTGCGTACGGCGGTGGCGGGGACGGGCGTCTTCTCTGCCGCCGGGGGCGATCTCGCCGCCGGTCAGACATCGTGCACCCTCACGTTCTCCGTCACGGCGGCGGTCGAGGGCTCGTACACGAACGGCCCTGGCAACATCGTCTCCAACCTGAACCCTCCGGCGAATGCCGTCCTCGTGGTCCGCGCACCGCGCATCAGCCTGACCAAGGCGCTGGGGGCACCCCGCGAAGCGACCGGTGATCAGTTCACCGTGGCGCTCAAGACGGGCGGCGCATCCGGGACGACGGTCAACAGCATCGCCAATTCGACGACGTCGGGCAGCGGATCGACGGTGACGGCGGGCTCCGGCACGACCGGCACAGTCGTGGCCACGACCGGCACCCCGTACACGCTCACCGAAGCGGCCTCGGGGTCGACGTCGCTGGCGAACTACACGGCGACGATCACCTGCACCGACAGCTTCGGGCTGCAGACCGGCCTGCCGAACGGCGCGGCGTACGACCCGACGAACCCGCCCGCCATCACCCCGGTGGTCGGCGCGAACATCGCCTGCGTCGTGACGAACACGGCGAAGCCGATCATGTCGTGGAACAAGGTCGTCGACAAGGGTGCCGGAACGACGGTGAACCCGGGTGACACGCTGCGGTACACCGTCTCGATCAACGCCGGATCGGTGGCGAACCCGTCGTTCTCCGCCTTCGACGACCTGACGAACGTCGTGAACAACGCCACCTTCAACACCGGGTCGATCGTGATCACCCCGGCCGGGACAGGCGTGGCGAGCTACGACCCCGCCACCAAGCACCTCACCTGGACGGGACCGGTAGCGGCGAACACGACCGTGACGATTTCATACACGGTCACCGTGAACGCCGGCGCGTTCGGGCAGCTGAAGAACGCGTTCATCGACAAGTCGGTGGTCAACCCGATCGGCGCGAGCCTGCAGTGGCGGAAGATCGACGCGACCGCGGCGAAGAACGTGCTCTCCGGCGCCGCGTGGACGCTGACTCCGGTCAACGTGGCCGGTCAGCCCACCGGCGTTGCTGTGCCGGTCACGGACTGCGTGAGCTCGCCGTGCACAGGCGCGGACACCAACCCGGCCGGGGGGCTGTTCGTGATGAAGGGCCTGACCCCGGGCACCTACCAGCTGGTGGAGACGAAAGCGCCCGTCGGGTACGTGTTGAACGCCACCCCGATCTCCGTCACCGTCTCGGCCACGACTCAGACCACCGTCCTGGCGGATGTCGTGAACCAGCAGGCGGCGCCGATCGTGCTGCCGCTGACCGGCGGGTTGGGTACAGACGTGATCACCTACTGGGCGCTCTCGCTCCTGGCGGCCGCAGCGGTCCTTCTGGGCTGGCAACTGCGTCGGCGAATCCGGATTCGGCGGCAGCAATGACGTCGACCGCGCACCGGGGCGGAGGTCCGTGACTTCGCCCAGACACCCCCTCATCCCCCAACATCCCCACTTCATCACCCGAAAAGCACCAAGACAGGAAACATCACAATGAACACCAACTCTCGCTCGCCCCGCTTGAGGCGGCTGGCTGCCGTCGTCGGCGTCGGCGCACTCGCCCTGCTGGGAGTGGCGGCCTTCGCCGGTCCCGCGAACGCGGACACCACTGGCGGAAACGTCCCGGCCGGCCCGTACAACCTGACGATCACGAAACTGCAGAACCCGACGACCGGCGGCACCGCGACCGGTGACAACGGAAGCCAGCAGACCCCTCCGGCCGGTGCCACTCCGATCGCGGGGGTGGTGTTCAACATCGCGCCGGTGAACGGCGTCGACCTGACCACTCCCGCCGGTTGGACCACGGCGGCCGGGCTGACCGTGAACAGCAGCGGCGCGGTCGTCAACGGAGCCACGACATACACGACGGGCACGGCCACTGCGTTGCCGGCGACGAGCGCGACGGGTGTCACCACATACTCGACGTCCACGCCGAGTGTGTATGAGGTGACGGAGATCAGCGGCCCCGCGGGTGTTCAGCTCGGCGCACCGTTCCTGGTGACCCTGCCGCTGCCGCAGAGCAACAACTGGCTGACCAACGTGTACGTCTACCCGAAGAACACGGTGCAGAACGCGCCGGTGAAGACGGTCAACGACTCGGGCGCGAATGGTGTCGGGTCGACGATCACCTGGTCGATCGCTTCCACCGTGCCGAACCAGGCGGCGGGCAACCCGATCACCGGGTATACGATCACGGATGCTCTGGATGCGCGCCTCACTGCGCCGGCTGGATCTGCGGTGACGGTGACGGCGAAAACCTCGACGGGCTCCACCCTGACGATTCCGGCGGCTGACTACACGGTCACCGTCTCGGGTCAGACGGTGTCGGTGGTCTTCACCGCTGCAGGGCTGACCTTGCTGAACGCGAACCCGTCCGCTGTCATCACGGTGGGTATCCCGACCGTGGTGAACTCGGACGGCAACGGCACGATCCCCAACACGGCGAGCCAGCTCATCAACACGCAAGACGGGAAGTCGACCACGACGCCGACGAACACGGCGAACGACACGTGGGGCAACGTGACGCTGCACAAGGTCGACCCGAATGGGACCGCTCTCGCGGGTGCGCAGTTCCAGGTGTTCACCTCGCTGGCGAATGCCCAGAGCCTGACCAGCCCTGTCTCGGTCAGTGGCGCCACCACGTTCACCTCTGACGCTTCGGGCAACGTCGCGATCAACGGTCTGAAGGCGCAGAACAACGGAACCGGCGCCAACCTGACCTACTACATCGTTGAGACCAAGGCCCCGGCCGGGTACACGATCGCGACCGCGTTCCAGCAGTCGACCGGCGGCTACGCCGAGACCGTCGCCCCGGGCACTGCAGCGAACGCGACCGTCACGGTCACCGACCCGCAGGTCTCCCCGATCGCGCTCCCGTTGACGGGTTCCACCGGGACCGCGATCTTCATCGGTGGCGGGATCACCCTGGCGGCCGCTGCCATCGCCGTCGCGCTCCTGCTGGTTCGCCGCCGCCGTGCCGAGGCCGGCCTCGCCGTGCTGGACCAGCCGGCCGAGGTCTAACGATCACCACCCGGATTCAGGGTGGTGGGAGCGCACGCACCGGCTCCCACCACCCTGATCCTCTTCTTCCCCTGGAGCAGCCAGCATGACCACCCGCCGAAGCACGACCAACCCGACCGGCCCGGCCGCACCGCGCCGGCGGTGGCGGCTGTCTGCGTTGTCGATGGTGGTCGCCGTGGTGTGTCTGCTCGGTATCGGCGTCGCGCTGTACCCGGCGACCGCATCCTGGTTCAGTGCTGTTCAGGAAGCGCAGCAGGTCGCCCAATACGGCAACGACGTCAAAGTCATCGGACCGGCCAGTCGCGCCCAGGCGCTGAAACAGGCGCAGGCATACAACTCCCTCCTGGAGAGCGGTGCCGAGGTCAAGGCGAACGAGCGCATCCCGGTCGACACCGGTGCGACGCTCCCCTCCGGGTTCGACTACAACCAGCTGCTGGCAGCCAACCCGTACGGGCTGATGGGGCGCATCGTGATCCCCTCGATCAACGTCGACCTGCCCATCCTGCACGGCACCAGCGATGCCACCCTCACCGAGGGCGTCGGCCACCTGGAGGGCACCTCGCTGCCGATCGGAGGGGCAGGCACCCACGCCGTCCTGGCCGGTCACCGCGGCCTGGCCTCTGCCACCCTGTTCACGAATCTCGACAAAGTCGTCGACGGTGACACGTTCACCATCTATGTGTTCGGGGAAGCCCTCACCTACAAGGTCTTCGACATCAAAGTCGTCGACCCCGACCAGACCAAGACCCTGAATCCCGTGCCTGGCAAAGACCTCGTCACCCTCGTCACCTGCACGCCGATCGGCATCAACAGCCAGCGCATCCTGGTCACCGCCGAACGCATCCTGCCCACGCCCGCGTCTGCGGTCGCCGGGGCCGACAAGGCGCCCGCCGGGCCGGGCTTCCCCTGGTGGGCCCTCGAAATCGGAGGGACGATCCTCGCCGCCTCCGCATACGTCTGGTGGTCGGGCCGACCGGTCACTCCGCGTCGCAAGCGCGCCCATGCGCGCGCCCGTCGGATCCCGGTTGCCGGGCGGGTGGGGGTGTCCGATGCGTGACCGTCGCCGCGCCTCCCGAGCCATCCGGATCTCAATCGCGGGGCTCCTCGCCGCCGTCGCGGTCGTCGCTGGAGCCTGGACGGTGTCCACCTACGTCACCCAGCAGAGCTACCCCAAAGACATGCGCGGCACCCCCGTTCTGCTCCCGCAGCCGTCCAAGTCGGTGCAGGAACGAACTGATGCGGTGTCCTCCGCGAACGGCCTGAAACTCCGCGTCCCCTCGACCGGGCTGACCGTGCCGGTCGGAGCGTTGAACGAGGTCGATGGGGTCATCGACCCGCCGGGGTTCTCGTCTGCCTACCTCGTCCGGAACTTCGGGGCCACCCTGTCCACCCGCTCACAGCGGGACGGTGTTCGTCGTCATGCACTCCTGCCGAGGCGGAGCGGTCTGCCCGGGCAACTACCTCATCGACGTGGCCGCAGGCGCCGTCCGCCCTCACGCCCGGCGCCGACGTCTACGTCGGCGGGCTCCACTACCGCGTCACCGGATCGCAGAAGGTCTACAAACCCGACGTCCACGCCACGGCGGACATCTGGGCCAACGCGCCCGGTCGGCTCGTGCTCCTCACCTGCCTCCAGGTGCCCACACAGTCGGAGTCCACCGACAACATGGTCATCACGGCGCAACTCGGTTCGGGTGACCGACGGATCCACCGCCTCGATCAGCAGCGGCCAGTCCGCAGGTGCACCCGCGACGCGCCAGACCCGTACCTCCGAGCCGACGCCGGGCAGCTGCGGCTGCAACAGTCCGGCCGACCTCGCGGTCGGGCGGTGCCACTCGCCGCTGACCGTCTCGCCGTCCGCGGTGCGCACGGTGAGGGTGAACGTGTCGACGCGGCCGTCTTCGAGGGTCGAAACCGTGCGGTGCCCGACGGTGCCCATCCCGAGTTGGATGCGCCCGGCGGAATCGGCCCAGCGCTGACGAGCGATGGCGCGCAGGCGGCCGTCGGCGATGGCGCCGGCGTAGGCGAACCAGAGCGCGAGGAGGAGCCCGGCGACCATCACCGTGAACAGCAGCGAGAACCACCAGCCTGGCGTCTGCTGGGTCCAAAGCAGGACGATCCCTGCCGCCCCGACGATGGAGGCGACGAGCAGCAGCACTAGCAATGTCGTGACGGTCGCGGGGCGCATCCGGCCACGGAGGGGGAGCTCGGCGGGTGCCGCAGGCTCACCCCATCCGTCGAGAAGGCGGACCACCTGTCCTGTCGACGGTGCGGTCGGGTTCGCCATGCGGCAACGCTACCCGACGCGCGCTGCCGCGAAACGCCGTGGCCCGTTCGCGGTTCTCCCGTCATGGCCGAGGCCGGATAGAGTCTTTGATATCGGTGGGTTGCGTCTGGCGACAACGGCCGGCAACCCACCGCCTTCTTCGGCTCAGACGATCGCCGCAGCCGCCAGCCACACCGCCACGCCGGCGAGGACCAGCAGCCCGACGTTGATCCCGAGCTTGCTCGACTCCCCGCGGCGCACGTGCACGACGATCCCGCCGACCTGCACGAGCACCAGCCCGACGGCGGAGACGACGGTCAGCCACGGGGCGATGCCGGTCAGCGCGGGCAGGATGAGGCCCAGAGCGCCCAGGATCTCGACCAGGCCGATGAGTTTCACCGATGGCGATCCGAAGTCCTCGACGTAGGCCATGCCGGCGGCCTGCAGCTGCGCCTTCGGCCGCGCCACCTTGATGATCCCGGCGGCCAGGTAGACGAGGGCGAGCAGTCCGGCGACGATCCAGTACGCGACGATCACAGTGGTGTCTCTCTTTCGGGATGGCAATGGTTACGATGAGTAAGTAACCACATGATCAGTCATCGGGCGATCGCGTGCAAAAGGCACACCCGTGTGCGTGACGAACAGGAGGCGGCGGGGTGAGCGAATACGAAGACTCCTGCGGCGGCGGCCACGACGGAGGAAAAGCAGTCAGGGACGTCCTCGATCGGATCGGCGACAAGTGGTCTCTGCTGGTGATCGGCACGCTCAAAGACGGCCGGATGCGCTTCACCGAGTTGCAGCGCCACATCCCGGGCGTCTCCCAGCGGATGCTGACGCTCACCCTCCGCCAGTTGGAACGGGATGGCCTCATCTCGCGCACGGTTTACGCCGAGGTCCCGCCCCGCGTCGAATACGAGCTGACCGGGATGGGGTCCACTCTCATCGCGTCAGCCCTCGCTCTGGCCACCTGGGCCATCGAGCACTACCCGACCATCGAGGCGAGCCGTGCCGGCTATGACGCGCGAGCCAAGCGTGCCACGCAAGCCGCGCACGTCCCCGCCTAGCGGAGTCCCCCAACCAAACGAGTGGTCCCGAATTGCCGCGCGCGCACACGCCCCACGGCAATTCGGGACCACTGGTTTGTGCGCAGCGACGCATTCGTTATAAATCAAGCTTGTACAGTCAAGTTTGAATATGTTACGTTCGCCTAGCTAGTCCAATGACGGACTCGGCCAAGGAAGGAACCTGGATCCCCGTGACTATTCTTCTTGACAGGAGCGTGCGCCGCCGCGCCGCCGGCATCGCCGGGCTGCTCGCCGCCCTCCTCACCCTCAGCGCCTGTGCGCAGACCTCTGGCGCCGCCACGGAGCCCACCGGCGGCGGCAAGGGCGTCGTCGTCGACAAGGCGACCTGCGACCGCAACAAGGCCGCAGGCACCATCACCTACATCTCCGGCTACGGATACTCCGCCAGCGCCGGCCAGATGGATGTGTTCCTCGCGAAAGAGCTCGGCTACTTCGACGCCCTCTGCCTCGATGTCGAGATCAACGCATCCGGTGCCAATGGGCAGCAGCTCGTCGCCTCCGGGCAGGCGCAGTTCACAGCGCTCGGCTCGGCCTCCGACGTGATGCTCGCCGCAGCGAACAGCCACAACCTCACCGCCGTCGCCACCTACGGCGACACCTCGCCGTTCTCGATCTTCGCCAACGAGAAGGTCAAGAGTCTCAAGGATCTGGAGGGCAAGAAGCTCGGCTACTTCATCAACATGACGCCGATCGCCTCCGCCATGCTCGATAAGGCCGGGGTCGACGTGTCCAAGGTCGAACTGGTCAAGATGACCAACTACGACCCCACCGTCGTCACCCGCGGACAGGTCGACGCCATCGTCGGGTACGCCTCCAACCAGCCGGAGAAGCTGAAGTCGCTGGGGCTGCCGTTCAACCAGTTCGTGCCCGCCGACTACGACATCAAGGGCACATACAACGTGATGGAGGCCAACTCGACCTTCCTCAAAAAGAACCGCGCCGTCGTCTCCGACTTCATGCGCGCCGACCTCAAGGCCCTCAACTACTGTCTCGAGAACAGCGACAAGTGCGTCGACCTGATCAGCGAGCTGGCAGCCAAGAACAACCAGGGCTCCGCTTTCCCGAAGGACCAGCAGGCGCGCACCTGGGGCGTCGAGTCCGGCTGGGTGAAGAACAGCACCGTCGGAGCCCCCGGCGTGCAGACCGCCGCCGAGTGGCAGGCCGAGCACGAGCTGGTCAAGAAGTACGGCAACGTCAGCAGCATCCCGCCGCTCACGGACATGATGGACACGAAGCTCGTCGCCGACCTCTACAGCGGTGACACGCTCACCTGGCCGGGAAAGTAGGCCGGCCATGTCAACGACCACCCCCACCGCAACGCGCGCGGGCGTTCAGATCGCCGGAGTCTCGAAGAGCTTCGGCGCGGAGGGCGAGCGCACGCTGGTCCTCGACGACGTGTCCCTCTCCATCGGGATGGGCGAGTTCGTCTCGGTCATCGGCCCCAGTGGATGCGGAAAGTCGACGCTGCTCAAGGTCGTCGCCGGTCTCCTGGACGCCGACGAGGGCTCCGTCACGGTCGACGGCGAGACCGTCCTGTCGGCCACCAAGGACAAGCTGATCGGGCTCGTGCCCCAGTCGCCCGCGCTGCTGCCGTGGCGGACCGTGCTCGACAACGTCAAGCTGCCGACGCGGATCAACCGCAAGGCGAACACTGGACGCACGCTCCGCGACCCTGCCGAGCTCCTCACCTCGTTCGGGCTCGGCCACGCGATCGACAAGTTCCCGTCGCAGTTGTCCGGCGGAATGCAGCAGCGCGCCGCCATCGCCCGCACGTTCGTCTTCGACCCGAGTGTCCTGCTGATGGACGAGCCGTTCTCGGCGCTCGACGAGATGAACCGCGACCAGCAGCGGCTCGGCCTGCTCGAGTTCTGGCAGTCCAACCGCAAGGCCGTGCTGTTCGTCACCCACTCGGTGCCGGAGGCGATCATGCTGTCCGACCGGATCGTGGTGATGGCCGCGCATCCAGGCCGGGTGCACGAGGTGATCGACGTGAACCTGCCGAGGCCGAGGACGGCCGACGCATACGCGACGGACGAGTTCCGCGACCTCGAGGGGCGCGTGCGCTCGTCCCTCCAGAGTGTGATGGAGAAGAAGCATGTCTGAGTCCGGCACGATGGGCGCCTCCACGATGCCCGCCGCAGGGGTCGCCCGCAGCAATGGAGGCCCGGCCCGGCCCGGCCTACTCACGAAGGTGCGCTGGAAGCTGTGGGTGCCGACCGTGATCACCTTCGTGATCGCGGCAGCGCTGTGGCAGCTCGTCGCCCTCGCGAACCCGTACGTCATCCCGACACTGGATGCGATCTGGGGCAGCCTGATCGGCGATGCGGGGATGTACTGGTCCAACCTGCTCGTCACCGCGCAAGAAGTGGTGATCGGCGCCGCCGCCGGCATCATCGCGGGCTTCCTGCTCGCGGTGGTGATGGCGGAGTTCCAGCTGATCGAGCGGGCCGTGATGCCCCTGGTGGTCGTGGTCATGGTGACCCCGATCGTCGCCATCGCCCCTGCGCTGGTCGTCGCGTTCGGCTTCGGCATGACGCCGAAGTACATCGTGACCGGCCTGGTCGTGTTCTTCCCGATGCTGGTCAACTCGCTCGCCGGACTCCGCGACGTGGATGTGCGCGCGCTCGACGTGATGCGCACGCTGCACGCCAGCAAGTGGGAGATCTTCCGCGACCTGCGCTTCCCCGGCAGCATGCCGTACTTCTTCGCAGGGCTCCGCATCGCCCTCCCGCTCGCGATCGTCGGTGCCGCGGTCGCCGAGTTCGTCGCGGCCGGTCAGCAGGCGGGCCTCGGCTCGCTGGTGACCATCTCCGCAGCGCAGGCGAACCTGCCGGTCACCTGGGCCAGCATCGCCCTGCTGTGCGTGATGGGCGTGGTGCTGGTGTCGGCCCTGGCGCTCGTCCGCAAGAAGGTCCTGTGGTGGAGCGACGGTGAGATCGTCGGTCGCTGACCGGCTCTCGCGCGCATCCACCTGTCGTATCCGTAATCCCGTTGTGAAAGGTAACACCCCATGAAACAGCTCCGCTTCGGCCTGTTCGAGAACGCGCAGACCAACGACTCCGGCACCGCCACCTGGCGATACCCGGAGAACCAGCGCCACCTCTTCGACACGCTCGGATACTGGCGCGAGATCTCGGCGATCTGCGAGGACGCGAAGCTCGACTTCATGTTCCTGGCGGACGCGTGGGGCTGGGCGGACGTCAACGGCAGCCGTCCGGACATCTGCTCCGTCGAGGGGCTGGACCTTCCGCGACTCGACCCGGCGATCGTCGCGGCGGCCGTCCTCCCGCAGACCGAGAACCTCGGCCTCGTGCTGACCGGCTCCACCCTGCTGGAGCAGCCGTACTCGTTCGCCCGCCGCATGGCGAGCCTCGACCACCTCTCCGGAGGCCGCGTCGGCTGGAACGTCGTCACCACCGGAACCGCCGAGACGGCCGTCGAAGCGTTCGGCGTGCCGATGGTCCCGCACGACGAGCGCTACCGGATGGCCGACGACTTCATGGAGGTCGTCTACAAGCTGTGGGAGGGCGCCTGGGAGCCCGGCGCCCTGGAGAAGGACAAGCTGGGACGCTACGCCGACCCGGCCAAGGTGCACCGCATCTCGCACGACGGCCCGTACTTCCGGTCGCACGGCTACGGCAACACGTCGTACTCGCCGCAGGGCACGCCCGTGCTGTTCCAGGCGGGCACGTCGCCGGCCGGACGCCAGTTCGGCGGACGCCACGGCGAGTGCATCTTCCTCGGCGGCGGCACGGTCGAGAAGCTCGCAGAGAATGTGCGGCTGATCCGAGCGGAGGCGGTCGCGAACGGCCGTGCGCCCGACTCGATCAAACTGATGTCCGCGTTCGCGTGCGTCATCGGCGCGACCACCGACGAGGCGCACCGCAAGTACCAGGAGATCCTCGACTCGCAGCGTCCCGAGGTGGCGGTCGCGTCGTACGCCTGGTTCACTGGCCTCGACCTCTCGTCCTACGACCCGTCGACCCCGATGACCGACCTGCACACCGAGCTGTCGCAGACCCAGGTCTCGCGGTTCGCCGGCCTCACCGTCGGCGACGTGCTGAAGGACTGGCACGAGCACGGCGTTGGGGTGAAACCGTACGTCGGAACGGCCGAGGAGATCGCCGACCAGCTCTGCGCGCTCGCCGACGGCGCCGATCTCGACGGCTTCCTCCTCACCCCCGTGGTGCAGCCGGGCTCGACCATCGACTTCGTCGAGCAGGTCCTCCCGATCCTGCGCCGCCGCGGCGTCGCGGCCTCCGAGTACACCGCTCCGACCCTCCGCGAACGCCTCCTCGGCGGCGACGCGGCGACCCTCCCGTCCGACCACCCCGGCGCCGGTTTCCGCACCCTCGCCCCGGTCGGCTGACCGAGGCCGTCGGCATGGGTGTCGTGTGCGTCGTCGGCAGCGCCAATGTCGACAGGATGGTGCGGGTCGACCGCTACCCCGAGCTCGGTGAGACCGTGCTCGGGGAGGCGATCGGCCTGCATCCAGGCGGTAAAGGCTTCAACCAGGCCGTCGCCGCCCAGCGCTCCGGAGCAGTCACGCGGTTCTGCGGCCAGGTCGGCGACGATGGCGACGGTGCGTTCCTGCTGGATGCGCTGCATCGCGCAGGACTCGACGGCGGCGGCCTGCTGGTGTCACGCTCGCAGCCGACCGGATCGGCGCACGTCGCCGTGCTGCCAGGCTCTGGAAACAGCATCGTCGTCGCGCAGGGCGCCAACGGGACGCTGAGCCCGGAGGCCGCGACCGCGGCCGTCGACGCTGCGGCCGCCACGGTCGCCGGGGTGGACGTGGTGCTGGTGCAGCTCGAGATCCCCGCCGACGCGGCAGAGGCGGCGCTCGCCGCCGGGCGCCGGGCCGGTGCGCTGACGATCCTCAACGCGGCGCCGACCGAGGGGATGACTGCCGGGCTGCTGGGCGTCGCCGACATCGTGGTGGTCAACGAGACCGAGGCCGCCGCGCTCGGCGGAGCAGAACGCATCCTGAGTGCGGGCCCTGCTGCGGTGATCGTTACACTCGGCAGTCGCGGCGCGGTCTGGCTGCACCGCACGGACGGCACGCTCGACGTGGACGCGTTCCTGGTGGACGCGGTCGACACGACAGGATCGGGCGACGCGTTCTGCGGGGCGCTGGCTGCTGCGCTCAGCTCCGGCTCGGACATCCTGTCGGCGATGCTCCGCGCCTCCGCCGCCGGGGCGATCGTCGCGACGGCGCTCGGCGCTCAGACCGAACTGCTGTCACCGGATGCGATCGACCGGCTGGTGAGCGCCCGCTGAGGCTGCCCTATAACGAGTTTCAGGATTTCACGCAGAGTGGCGTCACGGATGGCTGACGGCGGGGTCTCACACCCTGTCAGTTCTTTCAGCTTTCCGGGGGATTCCTTTGCGGTTCGTCACCATTCCTGTCGCCATGCTCGCGGCACTCATCGTCGTCTTCGCCCCGTTGTCCGCGGCCGCCGCGCAGCCCTCCGCTGCCGCCGTGCATCCTGCAGCGGCAAACATCGCGAGGTGTCCGTCCGATCTTCTGATGCTCATCGTGGGCTGTGTAGCAACGCTTGCGGGCGTCGCCGCCGTGGTCTTTCGTGACGCAGTCGCGAAACGCAATCGGGAGAACATCGAGGCGAAGTTCGGGCCGAACTATCCTGCCGTAAAGCGGTCCTCGCCCGCGATGATGGCGTGGCTGGGCTGTCTACTTGCGTTTCTCGGATTGTTTCTCGTCGCGAAGTCAATATTCGGTTGGTAGGTGCAAACGCGGGGTCCGGCGGCGACGCTGTTGCATTCGGTCCGGCAATGATCGGGGTCGGTCCGGCGATCAGAGGCGGCGCGCGGGGACGCTCGATCACGCACCTCGCGTCGTATGCGGACTGGGGCGACCAGGACTTCGAAACAACCGGGTGGTCGTCGCCGGTCGGCTATACCGGTCCGCCGAGCGGAGATTCACTACGTGCGGAACACAATTACCGAGTGGTAGAGGTGGCGTCACTTGAGTTGCAACTTGGAGGAGCGCCTGACCTGAGCGAGATCCCCGGGGATCGACTGATCCGGAACTGGGGACTGCCCGCAGCCTCGAACAAGCCGCACTGGCCTGACTCAGTAGGCTGACGACGTGTCCGAACAATTTCCCATCGAATCGCGAACCCCGAGTGCCGCCCGACCCCGGATCGGGTTCGCCGTCGCGTCGATCGTTTTGGGCATCGCCTCGCTGCTGCTCGTGTGGGTCTTCGTGCTGGGGCTCCTCTTGGCGATCACGGCCGTCATCTTCGGGATTCTGGGCATTCGGCAATCGCGAGGACTGGCCGTCGCCGGGCTCGCAACCGGCGGGCTCTCCCTGGTCGTCGGGCTCGCTGTGCTCGTCTCCGTGCTGATCGCGTCAGCCCCGTAAGCGCTACACGCCCTATTCGGCGTCGGACGACACCTCGGCCGCAGCATCTACGGCAGCATCCACTGCCGCCTCCCCCGCGAACACGTACTCCCCGGCGATGAGGCGCTCGCGCAGGTCGCGCGCCCACTGCTGCTCGCCGCGCAACCGGATCGTGGACAGCTCGAAGATCTCGCGCACGTAGCGCGGAGTGGTGGACGAGCGGGCCGTGTCTTCGATGTTGTACGCGTTGGTGAGCGCGATGGCGTCGATCTTGGTGATGCGGTGATCGAGCGCCTCGATCACCTCTTGGCGGCTGAGGACGTGCATGAACGACGCGATCACCATCACCGGTTTCGTGTCGAACACTTCGACGTTCCAGAGGGCGCTGCGGAACATCCGGAGGAATTCGACCTCGCCTTCCGGGGTGATCCGGTAGGTGGTGCGGGCCGGGCGTTTGCCGTCGGACTCCGTTCCGCTCTCCTGCACGTAGCCGTCGTTTTCGAGGGAGCGCAGCGCGTTGTAGATGGAGCCGGGTTGCACGTTGGCCCATTCGTCGACGTGCCAGGTCATCAGTTCTCGGCGGAGGAAGTATCCGTGCACCGGCTGGAACTGGTGGACGGCTCCGAGGACGACGAGCCGGGTGGTGGACGACATGGTCCACAGCCTAAAGCACCGTCTGCGGTCCACGCCTTGTTTGCATGATCAAATCTGCATAGAATTTCCGGATATAGACAAAGTTGACTAATCGGGTCAACGACGACCAAAAGGATCAGCGATATGTCCAGCCAGCAGAACCTGCAGGATGCACCGCCCACCGTCGCGCTGCGGCGCGCGTTCTCCGTCTTCCCGACCGGCGTCGTCGCGATCGGGGCGGTCATCGACGACCGCCCGGTCGGGATGGCCGTGAACTCCTTCACCTCCATCTCGCTCGAACCGGCGCTCGTCGCCGTCAGCGTCGCCCGCACCTCCAGCACCTGGCCGGTCCTCGCCACCAGCAGCAGGCTCGGGATGAGCGTGCTCGGCTCGCATCACGAGGTGCTCTGCCGCCAACTCTCGGCGCGCATCCCGGATCGTTTCGAGGGCGCGGAATGGCATGAGGGCGAGAGCGGCGCCGTGCTCATCGACGGCGCGGCGCTCTGGCTGGAGTGCGAGGTGCGGGCGTCGTTCGACGGCGGCGACCACGAGATCATCCTGCTGGAGGTCGTGAACGCGGAGGCGTTCCCTGAGGTGGCGCCGCTGGTGTTCCACCAGAGCAGGTACCGCGACCTGCCGGCCCAGGTCTGAGCATCCGGATGCGGTTCGGCGGGCTCGTCGTCGCCGGGGACGGCCGGGGCAGGCACCTGGGCTTCCCGACGGCGAACATCGCGAGGGCACGGGACGGGGTCCTCCCGCCGGACGGCGTGTACGCCTGCCTCGTGCGGTTCCCGCCTTCCACCGTCGCGCACGGCGCGACCGTGAGCATCGGCGACAACCCGACGTTCGGCGACGTGGCCGAGACGCGGGCCGAGGCGTACATCCACGACCTCGACGCCGACCTCTACGGCCGCCGGATCGAGGTGGAAGTCGTGCAGCGCCTGCGCGACATGGAGCGCTTCGACGACCTCGACTCCCTGATCAGCGGCACGGCGGACGACGTGCTCCGCTCGCGAGCGGTGCTCGCTGGGCTCGCGGTGCTCGCCCACCCCGCGACCGGCGTCGCGTAACGCGCGAATCACGAACGAGTGGTCCCGAATTGCCGTGCGGGATGCGCCGGCACGGCAATTCGGGACCACTCGTTGGCGTCGCGGGCTAGGCGGCCGCCGCCACCGACTCCACCACGCGCCCGTCCACCACGGTGATCAGCTCGTCCAGGGCCGCGCTGTGGCCGAGGTCGTGCGTGACCAGCAGCGTCGCGGTGTCCCGCTCCCGGCTGAGGCGCGCGATCAGGTCCATGATCGCCGCCCCGCGCTCCTGGTCGAGGGCGCTCGTCGGCTCGTCCACCAGCAGCACGCGCGGGTCGCGCACCAGCGCGCGGGCGATGGCGACGCGCTGCCGCTGACCGCCGGAGAGCTGCGCGGGCCGCCGGTCGGCCTGGTCGATCAGCCCGACGGCGTCGAGGAGTTCGTCCACCCGGGCGCGCACCGAGCGGCGCAGGCCGCGCGAGCGCGGGTCGCCGAGCTCGCCCATCACCTGCAGCTGCTCGCGGGCGGTCAGGGACGGCAGCAGGTTCGACTGCTGGAACACGATGCCGATGCTGTTGCGGCGGAGAGCCGTCGCCTCCGTGCGGGACAGCCCGGCCGCATCCACGTCGTCGATGAGCACGCGGCCGGAGTCCGGGCGGATGAGCGTGCCGGCGATGGCCAGGATGCTCGACTTGCCTGAACCGGACGGGCCGGTGATCCCGGTGACGCGACCGGCCTGGCCGGTGATGCTGACCGCATCCACCGCTGTCACGCGGGAGGCGCCGTCAGGGAAGGTGAGGGTGACGTTGTCGAGGGTGATCATCTGTTGCTCCCGAGGGCTGTGAGGGGGTCCGCCGACGTGACGGTCCGGAGGGCGACCGCTGCACCGGCCAGGCCGAGCACCGCCATGGCGGCGGCGGGCACGATGGTCGTGAGCGGGCTGATCAGGAAGGGCAGCGCTCCGCCGGCGAGGGCGCCGAGGCCGACGACGACGGCGAGACCGATACCGATGCCGATGACGAGCACCACCAGGGCTTGCCCGAGGGCGTCGAGCACGAGCGATTTCGTCGTCGCGCCGAGCGCCTTCAGCACGGCGATGTCGCCGGAGCGCTGCATGGTCCAGACGGTGAAGAAGGCTCCGACGACGAGCGCCGAGATCCCGAACAGCATGACGACCATGAGGGCGAGCGAGCCGATCTCCGACTTGAAGGTCTCCAGCGCGGTGAGGCTCGACAGCGGTGCGAGCGCCGCCGTGCCCGTCTTCGCAGCGACCGCATCCCAGTCGGGATCGCCGGTGACGGCCAGCACCACGGCCGAGCCGTTCCCGCCGAGCCGCTTGTCCGCGGCTGTCGCGGCAGCCGGTGTCATGGCGATGACGGGGCTGTGGCTGTACCAGACGTCGCCGCCGACCGAGGCGACCCGGTAGGCGGTCCCCGCGATGGTCACGCTGTCGCCGGCCTTCGCGCCCAGGTTCTTCGCCGCACCGGCCGACAGCCCGATCTCGTCGTCCGACGACGGCACCATGCGGCTGATCTGCGAGTCCGCACCGGCGGGCATCCCGAACAGTGCGGCGCCGGACGTCGTGCCGTCGAACTGGGCGCGGGCCTGCTGGATGCCGACGGGAAGCGCCTCCTTCACCCCCGGCGCGTTCTGCCAGGCGCTCACCGTCTCCGGCGACAGCTCCGATTCGGAGAAGCTGGCCGAGGAGCCCTTCTCCTGCTGCAGCACGAGCCGGTTGCCTGGCAGGTCGAGCACCGCCGAGACGTTCTGGAACGCCAGACCGCCGGTCAGGCCGGCCAGAAAGCCGACGAGAATGGTGATGAGCGCGACGACGGCGCCGATCAGGATGAAGCGGCCACGCGCGAAGCGCAGGTCACGCCATGCGACGAACACGATGATTCCTTTCCGTTCCGGAGGAGTCTCCGGGCACTCATCCAGCCTCCTTTTCTCTGCGTCGCCGGTCATCGCCAAGGCTGTGGATGTTGCGCTCGAACTTTCGATGGATGCCCGGGAGGGCTCCGGGTCCGTACGCTGGAACGGACATGCCGCACAACACCCTCACCCCCGTCTTCGTCGGGCTGCGCACGGGCCTCCACCTGCTGGTGGTCGGCCTGCTGGCGCTCGTGCTGGTGCGGGTGTTCATCGTCGGGGGCCCGACGCTGCCGCTGTCGCTCCTGCTCACCGCGGCCTTTGCCGTCGTCTACGCGCTCGTCGGGTTCATGCGCTTCGTGCCGGAGCGACGCCGGGCGGCCGCCGGAGCGGTCTGGATCGCCGGGTTGTCCGTCATCTGGATCGGCCTGATCGTCCTGGTGCCGGAAGCCGCGTACCTCGTCTTCCCGATGTTCTTCCTCTACCTGCACGTGCTGCACGGTCTGCTCGGTCCCGCGGCGGTCGTCGCCGCGACCGGCGTGGCGATCGTGGCACTCGGAATGCACAGCGGCTTCACCATCGGTGGCGTGATCGGCCCCATCGTGGGCGCGGCCGTCGCCCTCCTGATCGGGCTCGGCTACCGGGCGCTCGCCCGCGAGGCCGTGGAGCGCGAAGCACTGCTCGCCGAACTCGTCGCCACCAGAGACCGCCTGGCCGAGAGCGAGCGCGAACAGGGGATGCTCGCCGAGCGTTCCCGGCTCGCCCGCGAGATCCACGACACGGTCGCCCAGGGCCTGTCGAGCATCCAACTGTTGCTGCACGCCGCCGAGCGCGCGGACGGCGACCGCCCGGGAGCCGAGTATGTGCGGCTCGCGCGCGAGACCGCCGCAGACGGGCTCGCCGACACCCGCCGGTTCATCCGGGAGCTGGCCCCGCCGTGGCTGGACGACGGTCTGGGCCAGGCGCTCGCCCGGCTGGGGGAGCAGCAGCAGGCCACAGACGGCGAGCTCCGGGTGGAGGTCGAGGCGTCCCAGACGGGGCATCTTCCGATGGCCGTGCAGACCGCTCTCCTGCGGATCGCGCAGGGCGCGCTGGCGAACGTGGTCCAGCACGCGAACGCGACGGTCGCGCGGATCGTGCTCGACGCGACGGACGGTCAGGTGACGCTCACCGTGTCGGACGACGGGGTCGGTTTCGCGCCGGAACTCGTCGGCGCGCGGGCGGCGGGCTCCGACTCGTTCGGGCTGAGGGCCATCGCGGAACGGGTGGAGCAACTCGGCGGCGACCTCGTGGTGGACAGTGCACCGGGCAGAGGGACCACACTGACGGTCACCATCCGGTTGGAGGAACAATGATCAGGGTCGTGATCGCCGACGACCATCCCGTCGTGCGCGCGGGCATCCGGGCGCTCCTGGACGCCGAAGACGACATCCAGGTGATCGGCGAGGCAGCGACACCGGATGAGGCGGTCGCCCTCGCAGAGTCGGCTGCGCCGGAGCTCGTGCTGATGGACCTGCAGTTCGCCGGAGGGTCGAGCGGCGCGGATGCGACCAGGCGCATCCGGGCGCTGGACGCCGCGCCGTACGTCCTCGTGCTCACCAACTACGACACCGACGGCGACATCCTCGGCGCTGTCGAGGCCGGCGCCAGCGGCTACCTGCTGAAGGACGCGCCGCCCGGAGACCTGATCGCGGCCATCCGGAGTGCTGCGGCGGGGGAGAGCGCGCTGGCCCCGGCTATCGCCGGACGGCTGATGGAACGTCTGCGGTCGCCGATGGTGAGCCTGTCCGCGCGCGAGATCGAGGTGCTCCAGCTGGTCGCGGACGGCGCGTCGAACGCCGAGATCGCGCGACGCCTCCATGTCACCGACGCCACGGTCAAGTCGCATCTGGTGCACGTCTTCTCCAAGCTCGGCGTCGCCTCGCGCACCGCGGCGGTGTCCACGGCGCGCTCCCTCGGCGTGCTGCGCTGAGCGTCCGCTGCGCGAGGGCTAGTCAGAACAGCGCACGGCGTCTACCGTCCGACACATGGATGCGATCCCCACCGACTTCTCGGCCCTCCGTGCCCTTTTCATCAACACCACGCTGACCCGGTCGCCGGAGGTCAGCCACACCCAGCGCCTGATCGACGTGAGTGCGGACATCATGGTCAAGCAGGGCGTGAGCGTCGACATGTTCCGCTCGGTGGACCACCCCATCGCGACCGGTGTATACCCGGACATGCGCGAGCACGGCTGGGCGGAGGACGCCTGGCCGGACCTGTTCCCGCGGGTCATGGATGCCGACATCCTGGTCGTCGCAGGACCGATCTGGCTGGGCGACAACAGCAGCGAGACCAAGAAGGTCATCGAACGCCTCTACGCCCTCTCGGGCGAACTGAACGAGCACGGCCAGTCGCTCTTCTATGGCAAGGCGGGTGGATGCCTGATCACCGGGAACGAGGACGGCATCAAGCACTGCGCCTCCAACATCCTCTACAGCCTCCAGCACATCGGGTACAGCATCCCGCCCGCGGCCGACGCCGGCTGGATCGGCGAGGCGGGCCCTGGCCCCAGCTACGGCGACGAGCTCGAGGACGGCACGCGCGTCGGCTACGACAACGACTTCACCAACCGCAACACCACCTTCGCCGCCTGGAACCTGATGCACCTCGCCTCGATGCTGAAGGCGGCGGGCGGGTTCCCCGCCTACGGCAACCAGCGCGGGGAGTGGGACGCGGGCGCGCGGACCGCGTTCGAGAACCCGGAGTACCGGTCGTAGTCCACAGGGTCGTCCGGAACGCCGCCACAGCGAGGGCGTGAGCAGCCCGTAGACGCGGGCCCCGCCGGCCTGCTATCGTCCTCAACGTCCCGTGACACGCCTGAGGAGGTGACACCCATGAACGCAGTTCACAGATGGTGCTCCCCCTCCGCCTCACGGTAGGGCGACCGACGCAGGTGTCGCCGGGAGCGCCGAAGACGGCTCTCTCGAAAGGCACCACCATGCACTTCATTTCTGACACCTTCTCCTCGTCCTCCTCCGCTCCCGGTGCGGTCGTCGAGCGCGAGTTCATCCTGGATGCGGTCCCCGGCGTGCTCTGGACGCCCGCCTCCCTCACCGGCCCGGCGCCGCTCGTGCTGATGGGGCACGGCGGCGGCCTGCACAAGAAGGCGGAGGGCCTGGTCGCGCGCGCCGTGCACCTGGCCGAGACCTACGGGTTCATCGTCGCGAGCATCGACGCGCCCGGCCACGGCGACCGGCCGCGGTCGGCAGAGGACCAGCGATGGGTCACGGCGATGTTGCAGGCGCGGGATGCCGGCGAGTCGATCGCGCCGATCGTCGCCGAGTTCAACGCCTCGCTGGTCGAGCGCGCCGTGCCAGAGTGGCAGGCGGCATTGGATGCGCTGCAGACCCTCCCCGAGATCGGCGTCGGCGGGCCGGTCGGTTTCGGCGGGATGACGCTCGCGTCCGCCATCGGCATCACGCTGACGGCCGTCGATCCCCGGATCGCCGCCGGAGTGTTCGGGGGCGTGCTCGTCTATCCGGCGCTGATGGCGGCGGCGCAGCAGGTCACGGTCCCCGTGCACTTCCTGCTGCCGCTGGACGACGCCGAGATCGACCGCGCCTCCGGGTTCGCCCTGTTCGACGCTTTCGGGTCGCAGGACAAGTCGCTGCAGACGACGCCGGGCGGCCACCACGAGGTGCCGTGGCACGTGGTGGAGGACACGGAACGCTTCTACGCGCGGCAGTTCACGAACGACGCCGGTTAACGAACGATGCGGAGGAGTAAGCTTCCCCCGCATTTCCAATATATAACACACCAGGGGGCTTGCCACAAGCCCCCTGGTCGGGCGGAGAATCGTCCATCGTGACTCTCTCGACCTCTGCCTTCGCCCTTCCCGAACGTCTCGCCGCCAAGCGCGACGCGCACCTGATCGCCCGCGACGAGGAACAGTTCGCCGCCATCGCCGTGAGCCTCGACGAGCAGATCGCCGACCTGGAGCAGCGCCTCGCCGCCGAACGCCTCGCCCCCGTCGGCGAGGGGCAGGCCGCCCTGGATCGCGACATCGAGATCCACCGGCTGACCGCCAGGCTGCGGGCACTGCGCCGATTCACGCTCGACCTCTGCCTCGGGCGCATCGTCGCCGACGACGGTTCGGAGCCGGTGTACATCGGCCGCCTCAGCCTGTCGGACAGCTCCGGCCGCCGCCTGCTCATCGACTGGCGCGCACCCGCCGCCGAGCCGTTCTTCGCGGCGACGCACGCGCATCCACAGGGCTTGGCGAGCCGCCGCCGCTACCGCTGGACCCGCGGCCGGGTCAGCGACTATTGGGACGAGGTCTTCACCGAGGACGGCCTGCTCGACGAGGCGGCGCTCGACGACCAGTCGGCGTTCATCGCCAGTCTCGGCAGCAGCCGGTCGCCCAGGATGCGCGACGTGCTCAGCACCATCCAGTCCGACCAGGATGCGATCATCCGGGCGGGGTCGCGGGGCGCCCTGGTGGTCGACGGCGGCCCCGGCACGGGTAAAACCGTCGTCGCGCTGCACCGGGCGGCCTACCTGCTCTACTCCGACCCGCGCATCTCCCGCGGCGACGACGGTGTGCTGTTCGTCGGACCGAGCCAGGGCTACCTCGCCTACGTCGACGATGTGCTGCCGAGTCTCGGCGAGGAGAGCGTGCAGATCTGCACCCTCCGAGACCTGGTCGGCGAGGGGGCGACGGCGGCGCAGGAGACCGACCGGCGGGTGGCGGCGCTCAAGTCGTCCTCCGCCCTCGTGCAGGCGGTGGAGGCGGCCGTGCGGTACTACGAGACGCCCCCATCCACTGGGCTGACGGTGGAGACGCCGTGGGCGGATGTGCGGCTGAGCGCCGCAGAGTGGGCGGAGGCCTTCGACACCCCCGACCCCGGCACGGCGCACAACGACGCGCGCGACCTGGTCTGGGAGGCGCTGCTCGACATCCTGATCGACCGGTTCGACGAGGAGGAGGTGCCCCCGCACCTGCTGCGGAAGGCGCTGCTTCAGAACGAGGATCTGACCAGGACGTTCGCGAAGGCCTGGCCGGTGCTCGACCCGGTGGGCGTGGTCGGCGATCTCTGGTCGGTGCCCGCCTACTTGCGGCTCTGCGCCCCCTGGCTCACTCCCGAGCAGGTGTCGCTGCTGCAGCGACAGGATGCGCGCGCCTGGACGGTCTCCGACCTGCCATACCTGGATGCGGCCCGCCAGCGCATCGGCGACCCGGAGGCGTCGAAGCGCGCGCGCCGACGGGCGGCCACCCTCGCTGCCGAGCGGGAGCAGATGGCGAAGGTCATCGACGACCTCATCGCGTCCGACGACTCGGAGATGCTGGTGATGTCGATGCTGCGCCGGCCGGACGCCCAGAACAGCCTGATCGACGAGGCCGCCCTGCCGAGCGCCGACCCCGACCTGTTGGCCGGCCCGTTCGCGCACATCATCGTGGACGAGGCCCAGGAACTGTCCGACGCCGAGTGGGACATGCTGCTGCGGCGCTGCCCGTCCCGCAGCTTCACGATCGTGGGCGACCGCGCCCAGGCCAGGCACGGCTTCACCGAGACCTGGCACGACCGCCTCGACCGGATCGGGCTGCCGCACGCGGAGCAGACGTCGCTGACGATCAACTACCGCACCCCGGAGGAGGTGATGGCGGAGGCCGAGCCGATCATCCGGGCTGTGCTGCCCGACGCGAACGTGCCCACCTCCATCCGGAGCAGCGGGGTGCCCGTGCAGCACGGCGCCGTGGCCGACCTGCAGCCGATCCTGGATGCGTGGCTCGCTGAGCACGAGGAGGGAGAGGGAATCGGCTGCGTGATCGGGGCGGAGCCGGACGGTGCCGGGTTGTTCGCGCCGTCCCCACGCATCCGGTATGTGACGCCGGAGCTGTCGAAGGGTCTCGAGTTCGACCTCGTGGTGCTGCTCGACCCGGAGGCGTACGGCACCGGGATCGAGGGGGCTGTGGACCACTACGTGGCGATGACGAGGGCGACGCAGCGGTTGGTGGTGCTCACGACGGACTAGCGGATCGTCGGGTCGCTCGACTGACGGATGACGAGGGTGGGGCGGAGCAGGATCTGCTGGGGAGCGAGCTGGGCGTCGCCCTGCACGCGCCGGAGCAACAGCTCGGCGGAGAGCCTGCCGAGCTGATACTTGGGCGGCGAGATCGCGGTGAGCGGCACGTCCGCGATGTCCGCATACTCGTTGTCGTAGGAGACGATCGCCAGATCGTGCGGCACGCGCACGCCAGCACGCCGGGCGGCGGCGAGCAGCAGGATCGCCTCCCTGTCGCCGAAACAGAGCACGCCGGTGACGCCATCTTCCCGGAGACGCGCGATGCACTGGTCGGCGCGTTCGGCCGTCCACTCGTCGCGGGCGGCCCCGTCGACCGATCCGACGAGCCCCAAGTCTTCGATCGCGCGATGGAAGCCCGACTCGATCGGACCTGCCGCCGGACCGAGGCTGCGGCGGACGGCGAGCGCGATCCGCGTGTGCCCGAGCCCGTGCAGGTGGCGCACGGCGTCGTACGCGCCGCCCTCGTGGTCCGTGCAGACGTGAAAGGTGTCGTCGGCCGGCCCAGCGCCGGCGAGGCGGCGCTCGACCATGACGGCGGGAACGGGAAGCTGCTCCAACCGGGCGAGTTCTGCGCGGGCGTTCTCGGCTCCGTCCTCCAGCAAGGGAACGTAGAGCAGCCCATCGATTCCCGCCGCGAGCAGACCCGCGAGCGCGTCGCGCTCGATGTCGGGATCGTACTGGGAGTTGGCGAAGACCAGTCGTGCGCCGTTCTCCGCGAGCACCTCTTCGATGCCCTGGATGATCGGCGGGAAGTACCACGTGGTGTCCGGCACGAGCACACCGATGACGGCGCGCGCAGGCGTTCGACTCATCGACTCCGCCACATACGTGCCGGAACCCTGGCGGCGCACGATGAGGCCGGCTGCCTCGAGTTCGTCGAACGCGTGGCGCACCGTCGTCAGCGAGCAACCCGTCTCGGTGGCGACCTCGCGCAACGTTGGGATCTTCGTTCCAGGAGGCCAGGTGGTGTCGAGGATGCGGCGGCGGAGCTCGCCGATCAGCCGCTGGTACTTGAGCTCCCGCGGGGCGCCGGCGAAGCTGAGCGCCGCGGCGGATCGGGCGCCGCGTCGCGCGCCGGTCGACGAGGATGTCACGCGCTCACCCCGAGCAGTCCCGGGTTCACGGTTCCGCGGAGAGGGCGGCCGTCGAGGAACCGGCGGATCTCGGAGACGGCGAACTCGCCGAGCGTCCGCAGTTCGGTCCCGCTCGCTCCGGCGATGTGCGGCGTGATGAAGACGTTGCCGAGCGTGAGCAGCGAGTGGTCTGCGGGCAGCGGCTCCGGATCGGTGACATCGAGCACGGCATCGATTCTGCCCGTCGAGCACTCGCGGGTGAGGGCGGCGGTGTCGACGAGGGCGCCGCGGGCCGTGTTCACCAGCACCGCGCCGTCCCGGAGCGAGGCGAGCATCCGGCTGTCCACCATGCCGGTCGTCTCCGGCAGCAGGGGCGCATGGAGGGTGACGAGGTCGCTGCGTTCGAAGAGCGCATCCATCGTCGTCAGCTCGGCGCCGATGGAGGCGGCGTCCGCTTCGCTCAGGTACGGGTCGGCGACCAGCACGGTGTTGCGGCCGCGCACGAGCTCCGCGATCACGAGGCGGCCTATGCGCGAGGCTCCGACGACGCCGATCACGCGATCGATCCCTCCGGTGTCCGGATCGGTCGTGTTGTCGAGCGGGGTGCCCTGTCGGTAGTCGGCCGCCAGGCGGAAGCCGCGCTTCAGCGCGAGCCGGATGACACTCACGGTGTATTCGGCGACAGGCTCGGCGTTCGCGGTCCCCGCCGACGAGACCGCGATGCCACGCTGCGTCAGCTCGGGGGAGATCAGCCATTTGACCGAACCCGCGGCGTGGAACACCCCGACGAGCCCGGGGGCGGCGGCAAGCTGCTCCGGTCCGAGCCTGGGCGCACCCCACCCTGTCAGCAGAAGGTCGAGCGAGCCGAGAAGGGCAGGGTCGGGAACGGCGAGGTCCCCGTGGCTCAAATCGACCACGTCGGCGAGTTCGCTCAGCTCGGTCCGGAGGTCGTCGGGCAAGACGTGAGGGAGCACGTCGTCGCGCATGACGATGCCCACCGATGGCCGGGGGCCGCCTGCCCAGGTCGAGGGGGCTGTCCCGGTCGGTTGTGTGAGTGACATTGTTACTTTCCGGCTCCGAGGGTCATGCCGTCGATGATGCGACGCGCGAGGAAGACGTAGGCGATGATCATCGGGACGACCACGATGGCGATCCCAGCGAACATGCCCGCCCAGTCCGCACCCGAGTACTGCATCGTCTGAAGGAAGTTGTAGAGCGCGAGCGGGAGGGTCTGCAGCGCGTGATCCTGGATGAAGACGAGCGCGAAGAACGTCTCTCCCCAGTGCTGGATGACGTTGAGGATGATGAGCGTGATGACCCCGGACCGCGCGAGCGGGAACATGATGCGCCAGTAGACGTACCACGGCGTCGCGCCGTCCAGGCTGGCGGCCTCCTCGATCTCGACGGGGAGGGAGCGGAAGAACGCGGTGAGGAAGAAGACGCCGAACGGCATCGACGTGGCGGTGTAGAGCAGCCAGAGCCCCCACAGGCTGTTCACCAGGCCGAGGCTGTTCATGACCGAGTAGAGCGGGAGGAAGATCGCGAAGCTGGGAACGCCGAGACCCATCGCGAAGAGGGCAGTCAGAGTGCCGCTCGCCCGGCTGGTGAGCCTGGTCAGCGCATATGCAGCCGGGGCGGCCAGCAGCACGGTCGCGAGCGCCGTGCCGATCACCAGCACGACGGAGTTGACCGTGGCCTGGGCGAAGTCGCCGCTGCTCCACGCTCGCGCGAAGTTGTCCAGGTGCAGCGCGCTCGGGAGCGCCCACGGGGTGGCGAGAATCGACTTGGTGTCCTTGAGCGACGAGACGAGGATCCAGATCACGATCGCGCCGTTGAAGGCGACGAGGAGCCAGACGATCGGAGATCCGATCGCACGCTGCAGACGAGAGGTGGTGCGGGCGGGGCCGCGGCGGGCGCGGGCCGGTTTCACTGTCAGGGAGGTCATGGGTTTCCTTTCGTGCGCCCGGTTCAGAACTCGATCGGGTCGCGGCGCATCAGGCGGCGGATACCCACCACCAGCAGCGCGACGAGTGCGAGGATCACGACGGAGCTGGCGGCCGAGCTGCCGTAGGCAGGCACGCCGCCTGTCGGGTACGCGGAGGCGTATGCGAACATCGCGGACGTCCAGGTGTTGATCGGAGGAAGCGACCCGCTCGCGCCGGCCATGGCGAGGATGAACTCGAAGGTCTTGACTGCGTTGATCGTCCACAGCACAGAGCAGACCCCGACCACATCCCAGGAGAGGGGCAGGGTCACGTTCCGGAAGACCTGCCAGGCGTTCGCACCTGCGAGTGCACAATCCTCATAGAAGTAGGCGGGGATGCGGTCGACGGCCGCCATCAGGATTGTCGTGTAGAAGCCGGTGCTCGTCCACATGATTCCGATGAGGATCATCGTGAACTGGTTGTCGCTCGCCAGCCACTGCGGTGGATACGCGACCCCCATCGCCCGCAGCATCGTGTTGACGAGACCGTCGGACTGGAACAGGAAGCCCCAGAGGATGGAGAGCACCAGCGCCGGCACGATCGTCGGGAAGAAGATCACCGCCCTGGCGAACTTCTTCCCCGGCAGTTCCCGGAGCAGGATCATCAGCAGAAAGCTCACGGCGAACGTGCCGACGCCTCCGACCACCAGAAGCAGGAGCATGTTCCCGAACGATTGCAGGAACACCGGATCTTCGAACAGGCGGGTGTAGTTGTCGAAGCCCACCCAGTGCATCGGGCCGCCGCCCGCCCACTTGTTGAGGCTGATGACGAACGTGCCGACGAGCGGAGCCAGCAGGAAGATCACGTAGAGCAGCAGCGCCGGAGCGACGAAGGGGAGGAATAGCCGGTTCCTGCTCCGCTCGAAGGAACTGCCCCGGCGGCGCGAGGTCATCGCGCCGCCGGAGGAGGATGTGGAGATCAGGCGGGGTGCGTCGGTGACAGTCACTGGTTGCGCTTCCAGTAGTCCACCGACTGCATGGTCACCTGGTCGATGAAGTCGGAGGCGCTGAGCTTGCCGGTGAGGAGCTTGTCGTTGAGAGGCTGGAACACCTTCGTGTTCCAGTCGGCGTAGTCGTTCGCGACGCTGTCCGTTGAGTTGTAGAGCACAGTGGCGTCGGCGAGGATCTTCGCGGGGTCCTTCATCGCCGGGGCGACCTCCACATCCGGGCGCGCGACGAGGGTTTTGGAGACCTGTGCGTAGTTCTCGATCTGCTTCTTGCCATACATGAATGCGATGAACTTCTTGGCCGCATCCTGGTGCTTACTCTTGGACGGCACCACCCAGCCAGCGATGTCGGCGATGGCCTGGTGGGCGCCCGTGTACCCGTTGTTCGGGAACGCCGCCGCTGCGAAGTCGAATCCTGCGTCGGCGTATGGCGCCACCTCCTGCGGCAGCCAAGATCCCATGAAGAGGAACTGGGCGGAATTGGCCGCCCATTTCTGCTGTCCGGCGGGGAATTTGGAGGCGTCGAAGCCGGGGAGGAGCGCGCCGCTCTTCTGGAGCTCGGCGACCTGCTGGGCTGCCTTCAGATAGCCGGGCTTGCTCCACGTCTTGCCCGTCTTGTCGCCCGCCGCCTTGTTGAACGCGCCGGCGCCGAGCTTGCTGACGACGAGCGAGGAGTACCAGAACTCGTTGTAGGTGGGGATGTCGCCGTCGAGTGCGATGGGGGTCGCTCCCGCGGCCTTCTGCTCGTCGAGGTAGGACGTGAAACCGTCCCAGGTCGCCAGGTCGTCCGCGGTGGGGTGCGTCTTCGCGGCGTTGTACCAGAGGGCGTAGTTGGTGACCGTGAACGGGATGATGTCGGCCTTGCCGTCGAACGTGCCGAGCTTGCGGTACTTCTCGGGGATCAGTTCGCCGACGGTCTTCGTCTCGCCGGGGACCTTACTGTCGTAGACGTCACTTAGATCGGCGGCGCCGTCGACGGGGACCATGATGGACTGCACGTTCGCCGTCGGTTGATCCACCAGGTCGGCGGCGGGCGTTCCGGTGAGCGTCGGCTGGAGCTTCTTGAGCACCTGTCGGCCCTGCCACTGCACGTTCACGGTGACGCCGGACTGCTTCTCGAATTCGTCGATCGACTGCTGAAGCGCCTTGGCGGGGGCTTCGTTCTGCTGCCACATCGACCAGTACGTGAAGCTGTCGCTGCTGCTTCCGGCCGATGAGCCGGATGAGCAGGCGGTGAGGGCTGTGCCGGTCAGGGCGATGGCCACCACTGCGGTGGTGGCGCGGCCCAGGAGGCGGTGTGATCTCCGCTGCATGTCAGGTCCTATCTTCGTCGTTAGGGGCGGGGGAGTTCCCGGTGAAGGCGTGAACTTCGGCGAGCCTACGAGCACAAAAAGGAACCAATAAAGACACACTTCACGGACATTCTCGCGCGTTCTGCCGCACGGCTGTGTCACGGTAACGTCCCCAGGAAACAACACCGGATTCCCGACCTCAAGGACACCCGCCATGCCCCTCGCGTTTTCCACCCTCGGCTGCCCGCACGCCTCCCTCGACCAGGTACTCGACCTCGCCGACGTTTTCGGCGCACGCGGGGTCGAGCTCCGGGTGGAGCCGGACGGCCCGATCGACCTCGCGCTGAGCAGGGCGGAACGCGCGCGCATCGCCGAGGCGTGTGCGAGCAGAAACGTGGTCGTGCTCGCCGTCGCCTCCTACCTCCGGGTGTGCTCACCGGTCCAGGACGACCGCGCGTTCCACGTATCGCTCGAGGAGCACCTCCGGCTGGCGGCCGACCTCGGCGCGCACACAGTGCGGCTCTTCCCCGGTGCGGGCGACGCGACAGCGGATGCGGACGAGCGGGCGATCCGCCGACTCGCCGGTGCCGTCCCAGCGGCCGCCGCGCTGGAGGTCGGGCTGGCGCTGGAGACGCACGACTCGCATCCACGGGGCGCGGACATCGCCCGGATTCTCTCCGGGCTCGACGAGGCGGCGCCCGGTCACGGGGTCGGCGCGATCTGGGATGTGCTCCACCCGTGGCGCGCCGGCGAGTCCCCGCGGGAGACCCTGACCGCCATCGAACCGTGGCTCGCGTACGTGCAGGTCAAGGACGCGCGATCGGGTCTGGACGGCGAGCTCACCCTGATCGGCGACGGCGACCTTCCGCTCGGTGAGATCGCCGCATCGCTCGACGGCCGCCCCGAGCTGTGGTGGTCGCTCGAATGGGAGAAGGCCTGGCATCCGGAGTTGCCTGACTTGCCGGAGGCCTGGGCGTCGCTGCTCGCGTGGCACGCGTCGCGCTGAGCAGCGCCCGCGAAGTTGTTCTTTATTGTGCCTCTCGGCGTCGTGCAGGCTCGCTGCAGCGATGGCCGCACGGTCACCGGGGACGTAGCCGATGGAGGCCAGCCATGCGAGACGACACCCAGCCGTTCGGTGCGGGGTTCACCCGACGACAGGTCGTGCAGGGTGCAGGCGCGCTCTCGGTGCTCATCGCTCTGAGCGCCGCACGCCCTGCCCCTGCGTCCGCGACCGGGTTGTCGGCGGCGGCGATTCCGACCGCTGACGACTTCTCGTCGGTGCGCGAGAACTGGTCGCGGTTGACGACCGGCGCTCCGTTCGACGCGGGCGATCCGGCATTCCGCCCGGCGCTCGACACCCTCTCGGCCGCCGCTGCCGCTGCCCTGGCCGGTCTCGACCGGTCGCCGGGGAGGGCGGCCCTCTTCCCCGATCTGCCGCTCGGTGCGAAGTCCGCCAATGTCACGTCGAGCTTCGGCCGGCTGAAAGACCTGGCGGTCGCGGTGGTCACGCCCGGCACCGCGTACTCGGGCGATCAGGCCATCGTCGCCGACGTGGCCTCCGGACTCGACTTCCTCGTGGCCGGTGCGTACAGCGCTGCCGCGGGCGACACCGGTGCGATGCACGGATACGACAACTGGTGGGACTGGCAGATCGGCTCACCGCAGCGGCTCGAAGACATCGCGGTGCTCCTCCATGACAGCCTGACGGCGGCCCAGCTCCAGAGCTACTGTGCGGCGATCGACTACTTCGTCGCGGATGCGGCTGTGCAGCAGGCGGTCGCCGGACCGCATCCATCGACCGGCGCCAACCGCCTCGACATGTGCAGGGTCCGCATCGTGCGCGGCGCCCTCGGAGACGACGCGACGGCCATCCAGCAGGCGGTCGCCGAGATCGCGCCGACGCTGGCGATCGTGGCTGCCGGCGACGGCCTCTACGCCGACTACTCCTGGATCCAGCACACGGCCGCGGGCGTCGGGGTGCCGTACACAGGCACATACGGCGAGGTCTGGCTCAAAGACCTCGCGCTCCTCGTCACCGTGCTGAGCGGATCGCCGTGGGCGATCGCCGCCCCAGGAATCCAGACGGTCTACGAGGCTGCCGTGCACGGCTTCGCGCCGTTCATCTACGACGGCGTCATGCTCGACTCCGTGCGAGGACGCGCGATCGCCCGTCCGGGAGAGCGCGGGTGGGACGACGGCATCGCGGCGGCGACCGACCTGATCATGTTGTCGCAGGCGACCGCTGACGACGCCACGCGCCTCCGACTCGCGTCGGCGGCCAAGGGCTGGCTGACCCGCACCCCGCGGCCGGTGGGCGACACCGGGTCGATCGTGAAGATCAGCCTGGCGTCGGCGCTGCTGGCGGACAGCTCGATCCCGGCTGCTCCGGAGCCGTCCGGTCACACCCTGTTCGCCGCGATGGACAGAGCGGTGCACAGACGGCCAGGATGGGCGTTCTCGGTCTCCCTCGCCTCCGAACGAACGGCATACTACGAGAACGGCGGAGGGGACAACCTCCGCGGTTGGCACACCGGCGACGGATTCACCGCCATCCATCTCACCGGCGACCCTGACCACTACGACAACGGCTTCTGGCCGACCGTCGATCCGTACCGGCTGCCGGGCACCACCGCGTCGCGACTCCCCCTCGCCGACGGGCAGGGCGGCACGTACGCGAACGTGAATCCATCGTCGAGCTGGGCCGGCGGAGTCACCGACGGACGGTATGCGGCGCTCGGGCAGGAACTCGTCGGCCCGTTCAGCACCCTCCGCGCGCGCACCTCCTGGTTCTGCCTGGACGACGCCATCGTCTGCGTCGGCTCGGGCATCACGGCGAAGGACGGCGCCGAAGTCGCAACCGTTGTCGACAACCGCATCCTCGACCTCGGCCACGACCACACGGTGCGCGTGAACGGTCACGCTGTCGCGGACAGCGGGTCGACCGGAGTGGCGTCCGCGCGCTGGGCCAGCATCCAGGGGCACTCGGCATACGTGTTCCCTGGTGGTGCGCCGCTGACCGTTCTCCGCGAGAGCCGCCACGGTGCATGGTCCGACATCGACGACACAGCTGCCGCACGCCTCGTGCCGCCCGTCGACCGCGACTACGCGACCCTCTCTCTGGTCCACGGCACGGACCCGGCCGACGCCTCGTATTGCTACCTGTTGATGCCGGGCGCGAGCGATCGCGCTGCGGCTGTGCGGGCGGCGCAGCCGCACTGGATGCGCACGCTCGCCGCCTCGGCGACAGCCCACGGCATCCAGGTGCCGTCGCTCGGGTTCACGGCGGTGAACTTCTGGACGGTAGGCTCCGCCGGCGCGCTCACCACCTCGGCCCCCGCGAGCGTCCTCATCCGAGAGGACGCCCGCGCGCGCACCGCCACCGTTGTGGTGTCCGATCCCACCCGCCACGTCACCGGGCTCGTCCTCGACTGGAACAGGCCCGTCCGCTCCGTCGTCAACGCACCATCGTCGGTGGTCGCGACGCAGACCGGTCGGCGACTGCGACTGACCTTCGGCGATCTCACCGGTCTGGCCGGCGCCTCGCAGACGATCACGGTGAGGCTTGCGTGAGCGTGCGACCCAACATCGTCCTGATCCTCAGCGACGATCAGGGCGCCTGGGCACTCGGTAGCGCGGGAAATGACGAGATCAGGACGCCGGTGCTCGACCGGCTGGCGGACGAGGGGGCAAGGCTCGAGAACTTCTTCTGCGTCTCACCGGTCTGCTCACCGGCGCGCGCGAGCCTGCTCACCGGCACGATCCCGTCGCGGCACGGCGTCCACGACTACCTGGACGGCCCGCACGTGGGACCGGACAGTGCCGACTATCTCGAGCTGCCGACCGTCACGGATGCGCTCGCTGCCGCCGGCTACCGGTTGGGGCTCTCCGGCAAGTGGCATCTGGGGGCGAGCGACCGTCCGCGTCGCGGCTTCGAACACTGGTTCGCGCTCGAGGGCGGAGGGTCGAGTTACTCCGAGGCGACGATGTACCGCGGGACGACGCGCGCGCCGGTCACCGGCTATCTCACCGATGTCATCGCCGACGACGCCATCGAGTTCGTGACGGGAGCTGCGGCAGGCGATGACCCGTTCTTCGCGGCGGTGAACTTCACGGCGCCGCACAAGCCGTTCGCCGGGCAGCATCCCGCCGAGTTCGAGGAGCTCTACACCGACTGCGCGTTCCTGAGCTGCCCGCAGCTGGAGCCGCATCCCTGGACCCCGATGGTCGACGGCGTGCCGATCGGGGGCGAGGCCGACCCGCGCGCTGCACTGATCGGCTACTTCGCCGCGGTGAGTGCGATGGATGCGGCGATCGGCCGGATCCTTGCCGCGCTCGACGACGCAGGCGCGACCGAGCACACCATCGTCGTCTTCCTGAGCGACAACGGCTTTAATTGCGGACATCACGGCATCTGGGGAAAGGGGAACGGGACGTTCCCGCAGAACATGTTCGACACCTCGGTGAAGGTGCCGGCGATCTTCCGCCACCCCGGCACGATCCCCGCAGGCACCGTGCTGCCCGCCCTGCTCTCCGGCTACGACCTGGCCGCCACTCTGCTCGCGCTCGTCGGACTCGATCCCGGCCCCTTCGAGGACGGACCGGGAAGGAGCTTCGCCCCGCTTCTCACGGGTAGTCAGAGTGACGGGCGGGAACGTCCCGTCGTGGTGTTCGACGAGTACGGACCCGTGCGAATGATCCGCACGGCCGACTGGAAGTATGTCCACCGGCATCCGCTCGGGCCGCACGAGCTGTATGACCTCGCACACGATCCGGAGGAGCGGGAGAACCTCGTCGAGCATCCCGAGCATGCCGCAACGCTGGCGGCACTGCGCGGCGAACTCCACCGCTGGTTCACCGAGCACGCGACGCCGTTCGCCGATGGCGCCGCGCTACCGGTCGTCGGGGCCGGCCAGCTCACGAAGCTCGGCGCTGATCCGCTCGGTGCGTTCGCCGGTCCTGGCTGGGATCACTGAGCGCAGGTCGGAGCGTGCGTCCTGCCGGACCAGGCGTTCGAGACCGGCACTGAAGTGGTTGACTCGTCTCGGCGGTCGTCGCCCGGGTCGGAGGAAGAGCATGGGTAGTGAGCTGGAGGGCCGGCGGGTCCTGGTGACGGGGGCCGCACGCGGACTCGGTCGGGCGATCGCGGTCGCGTGCGCGCAGGCCGGAGCGGATGTGGCGCTCGGTGTGCGCGACGAGAACGGCGTCTCCGGGCTGGTCGCCGAGATCGAGGCGATCGGCCGGAGGGCGCTGCCCGTGCGGATGGACGTGACCGATCTCGCGCAGAGCTACGCGGCGATCGACCGTGCCATCGCGGAGTTCGGCGGGCTGGACGTGCTCGTCAACAACGCGGGAGGCGGCGTCCCCGACCGGCCCATCGAGGAGTACACGGCCGACATCTTCGACTCCCTGATCGACCTGAACGTCAAGTCGACGTTCTTCCTCAGCCAGTACGCCGGCGCGCACTTCATCGCGAACGGTGGCGGCGCCATCGTGAACATGGGATCCCAGGCCGGAACCGTCGCGCTCCCGGGAGAGGCGGTGTACTGCTTGAGCAAGGCGGCCGTCTCGCAGCTGACCAAGAGCTTCGCGGTGGAGTGGGGCGTGAAGGGCGTGCGGGTCAACTGCGTCGCCCCCACGTTCATCCGCACGGACGGCACGGAGGAGATGCTGGCCGATCCGGAGTTCGAGGCGGACGTGATCGACCGGATCGCCGCGCTGCACCGCATCGGTGAGCCGCGGGAGGTGGCGGACGCGGTGGTGTTCCTCGCCTCCGACGCCGCCTCGCTGATCACCGGCCAGACCCTCCACGTCGACGGAGGCTGGACGGCGCGATGACCGACGCACTCCGTACGATGCTCGGGATCGACGTCCCGGTGTTCCTCGGGCCGTTCGGCGGGCTGTCCTCTGTCGAGCTGACCGCCACGGTGAGTGAGCTCGGCGGCCTCGGCGGCTTCGGGCTCTACGGCTACGACGCCGAACGCATCGAGCGGACGGCCGCCGAGCTGCGACAAAGGACGGCGCGACCGTTCGCGTTCAACCTGTGGCTCCCGCACGAGGAATCGGGGGAGGGCGGGGAGACGGACGCGGCGTTCGCTGCAGCAGTGGATGCGCTGCGCCCGATCTTCGAGGAGCTCGGCCTGGACGTGCCCGCCCAACCCGACCGCTACCTTCCGTCGTTCGACGAGCAGCTCGCGGCGGCGCTCGCCGCAGCGCCCGCAGCCGTCAGCTTCGTGTTCGGCGTCCCATCCTCCGCGGTGGTGGACGCGGCGCACGCTCGCGGGATCGCCGTGATCGGCACGGCGACGACGGTCGACGAGGCTGTCGCGCTGGAGGGCGGCGGCGTCGACGCCGTGGTCGCGACCGGGATGGAGGCGGCCGGGCATCGCGTCTCGTTCCTGCGCGCCTCCGAGGAGTCGCTGGTGGGAACGTTCGCGCTCATCCCGCAAACAGTGGATGCGGTGGGCGTGCCGGTGATCGCGGCCGGCGGCATCGCGGACGGTCGCGGCGTCGCGGCGGCCTTCGCGCTGGGCGCCTCCGGTGTGCAGGTCGGCACGGCGTTCCTGGCGACCACGCAGTCCGCGGCGACGGACTCGCACCGGCGCGCCATCGCGTCGACGCCCGCCGAACGCACCGTCCTGACCCGCGCGATGAGCGGACGCCTGGCGCGTGGTGCAGCCAACCGCGCGATCCGCGAGATCGAGGCGGCGGGGGCGATCGCGCCGTTCCCGGTGCAGAACTGGCTCACCGGCCGCTTCCGTGCTGAGGCCGGTCGCCTCGGCCTCGGCGACCTCCAGTCGCTCTGGCTCGGCCAGGCCGCGCCCCTCACACGCCATACCGACGCCAGCGCCGTCTTCGCCGACCTCGCCGCCGGCCTACCCCCTGAACCCCAGTTTTAGCGGCAATGACCCTGGGCTCGACGGCTGCTCAGACCAGGCGGTCGCGGGGCTGGATCGAGAAGAGCGTGCGGAGCGCGTCCGCGAGGCTGGGGAACGTGCCGAGCTGACGGTCGGCCCAGTCCCAGAGCAGGAAGCCCGCGGCGGTGCGCCACACACGTCCGGCGACGAGGAACGTCTCGTGCAGCTGGATGTCCCAGCGCCCCTCCCCGGCGTCGACGATGTCGAAAGCTTCTGTGTACGTCATTGGTCCACCTCCTGGTTCGTTCAGCGCACGCTACGCGCCGTCGGTGACATCCAGGCAAAGAGAAGGCGACATTTGTCCGCCGCTTCCGGCGGCGGCTGTGCAAAACTGGGCCTGCTGTGCAGGAAATCCGCCGAGGAGGCCCGCAATGCCGAAGAAGTCCAAGCTGGAGAAGACCGCGTCCGACGCGCTGAAGCGAGCGGAAGAGGCGCTCGCCGACGCGAAACAGGCCGCGAAGAAGGTCGACAAGAAGGCGAGGAAGAAGGCCGACGAGCTCGCCGCGGAGTTCCAGCGCCTGCGCAAGAAGTCGCCGGTCAAGAAGTCGCCGGTCAAGAAGTCGGCGGTTCCGAAGAAGTCGTCGTCCGCGGTGAAGCAGGCGGACGTGAAGAAGTTGGCGGCGAAGAAGTCGTCTGCGGCGACGAAGAAGCCGACTGCCGTGAAGCCGTCTGCCGTGAAGAGCCCGGATGCGACGAAGACTCCCGCGAAAAAGGCGGAGGTCGCGAAGTCTTCCGGGGTGAAGGCGGGTGCGAAGAAGTCTGCCGTGGCGGGGCCCACCGTGACGCAGGTCGCCGTGAAGCCTGCTGTGGTCCCTGCAGCCGCCAAACCCGCCGCGAAGCCCGCCGCGAAGGCACCGGCCGCGAAGCGTCCCACGGCCAAGGCGCCCACCAAACGTCCCGCCGCGAAACGCACCACCGCCGCCAAGCGCACCACCCCAACACCCCCTGTCGCCACCGTCACTCCCGCTCCCGCCGCCGAGGTCCTCGCCGATCTCACGGTGATCGAGTTGCGACGCCGTGCGCGTGGCCGCGTCGTCGGCTATTCGGCGATGTCCAAGGCGCGGCTCGTCGAGGCGTTGTCGGGGGTGAGCTGAGCGTCGTTCACCTCCCGGCTACTCCGAGCGGCTAGTTTCTGGTCTCCTCGACTTTCCGAACGGGAGTGACACGTGACCGAAGCTCGCACGGGCATCCTGGACCGCGGCGGCTTCGCTGCGGAGCCTCGCACCTTGCTGGATGTTCTGCGCGCGACCGCGTCAGCGCATCCGGATGCGTCGGCGCTGGAGGACGGCCGCGGCGCGCTCAGCTATCGCGAGCTGATGGCCGCCGTGGTGCGGGTGGCGGCGCGGCTGACGCTGTCGGGCGTGCAGCGCGGCGACCGGGTGGGGATCCGGCTGGCGTCCGGCACCAGGGAGCTGTACATCTCGATCCTCGCGGTCATCGCAGCCGGTGCCGCCTACGTCCCCGTCGACGCCGACGACCCGGAGGAGCGCGCCGAACTGGTCTTCGGTGAGGCGGGGGTCCGCGGCATCATCACCGGCGACGCCGAGTACGTTCCGAGCGAGCCCGCGGCCGAGAGCGTCCCTGCACCAACGTCCCCGGACGTGCCCGCCCAGCTTTTCGCGGGCGCCCCCGCGCATCCCAGCACCTCCACCACCCCGATCATCTCCGCCCCCACCCCCGCCGACGACGCGTGGATCATCTTCACCTCCGGGTCCACCGGCACGCCGAAGGGCGTCGCCGTCAGTCACCGGTCGGCCGCGGCTTTCGTGGATGCGGAGGCCAGGCTGTTCCTGCAGGACGAGCCGATCGGCCCTGGCGACCGCGTGCTGGCCGGACTCTCCGTCGCGTTCGACGCCTCCTGCGAGGAGATGTGGCTGGCCTGGCGGCACGGCGCCTGCCTGGTGCCCGCTCCGCGGTCGCTGGTGCGCAGCGGCATGGACCTCGGGCCGTGGCTGATCACGCGCGGCATCACCATCGTCTCCACCGTGCCGACGCTCGCGGCGCTCTGGCCGGCCGAGTCGCTGGAGAACGTCCGCCTGCTCATCTTCGGCGGTGAGGCGTGCCCGCCGGAGCTGGTCGACCGGCTCGCGGTCGAGGGGCGCGAGGTCTGGAACACCTACGGTCCGACCGAGGCGACCGTCGTCGCCTGCGGTTCGCTGCTGACACCGGGGGAGCCCGTGCGCATCGGGTTGCCGCTCGACGGCTGGGACTTGGCCGTGGTCGACGGCGACGGGCAGCCTGTGGGCGACGGCGAGGTGGGCGAGCTCATCATCGGCGGCGTCGGGCTGGCCCGCTACCTCGACCCGGCCAAGGATGCGGAGAAGTACGCGCCGTTCCCGACGCTCGGCTGGGAGCGGGCGTATCGCAGCGGTGACCTCGTGCGCTTCGACACAGCGGGGCTGCTGTTCCAGGGCAGGGCGGACGACCAGGTGAAGGTCGGCGGCCGCCGCATCGAGCTCGGCGAGATCGAGTCGGCGCTGCAGCAGCTTCCCGGCGTGTCCGCGGCGGCGGTCGCCGTGCGGACGACGGAGGCGGGCAACAAGATCCTGGTCGGCTACCTGTCGGCGGTCGACCACGCCGCATTCGATCGCGCCGCGGCGCTCGCCAGGCTGCGCGAGGAACTGCCGGCGGCCCTCATTCCGGTGCTCGCCGTGCTCGCCGAACTGCCGACGCGCACGTCCGGCAAGGTGGACAAAGCCGCCTTGCCGTGGCCGCTCCCGGCGGGAGACGCCCCGGGCGGGCTCGGCAGCCTCGGCGACGGTGCGACCGGCGAGACCGGCGATGCCGACGCAGCCGCGGCCGCCGCCCTCCGCGACCTCGCCGCCGACTGGCAGGCGGTGCTCGGCCTCCCCGTCACCGACCAGGCGGACAACTTCTTCGACCTCGGCGGCGGCTCGCTGTCCGCGGCGCAGCTGGTCACCCGCATCCGGGAGCGCGACCCGGAGTTCACCGTCGCCGACATCTACGCGCACCCGCGGCTCGGTGCGATGGCCGCCGAACTCGCGGCGCGTGCCTCCGGCGCGCACGAGAGTGTCGCCTCCACCCACGCCGTGCCGCCGACCCCCGCCAGGATGCAGTGGCTGCAGACGGTGCTCGGCGTTCCACTGTTCGTGCTCAGCGGGGTGCGCTGGCTGCTCTACGCGCTCACCGCCGCTGAGATTCTGCGCGGGTTCGACGGCTTCGGGTTCCTTCCGGCGACGAACTGGTGGGTGCTGATCGTCGGACTCCTGGTCTTCGTCACGCCGTTCGGCCGGATGGCCGTCTCCGTGGTCTGCGCCCGGTTGCTGCTCTCCGGCGTGCGCGCCGGAGACTACCCGCGCGGCGGCGGCGTACATCTGCGGCTCTGGCTCGCGGAGCAGGTCGCCCACCAGGTGGGCGCGGTCAGCCTCGCCGGTGCGCCGTGGATCTCGTACTACGCCAGAGCGCTCGGCGCCCGCATCGGACCGAACGTCGACCTGCACGCCCTTCCGCCGGTCACCGGGATGCTCCGCATCGGCGACGGCGCGGCCATCGAACCGGAGGTGGACCTCTCCGGCTACTGGATCGACGGCGACCTGCTGCGGATCGGCGCCGTGCGGATCGGCGCGAACAGCACCGTCGGCGCGCGGAGCACGCTGCTGCCGGGAACGCGCATCGGCAAGAACGCGCAGATCGCCCCCGGATCGTCCGTCTTCGGCCGGGTGCGATCCGGTGAGCGCTGGGCGGGCTCCCCCGCCGTGCGGGTGGGCGCGAGCGAGCCGTGGTGGGAGCCGGAGCGGCCTCCGCTGCGCAAGCGCTGGCTGGTCGCGTACGCGGTCGGCGGCGTGGTGGTAGCCCTGCTGCCGATCGTCGCGTTCGCCGCCGGCGGCGTGATCGTCGCCCTCGCCATGGCCGGGTCCGCCTCCCTCGGCGACGCGGCGCTGCGCGCGCTGGCCGCCGTCGTCCCTGCGACGCTGGTCGCCGGGGTGGTGCTGGCCGGACTGGTCCTGGTGATCGTCCGGCTGCTCGGTCTCGCTCTGAAGGAGGGTGTCTTCCCGGTGCGCAGCGTGGTCGGCTGGGGCGTCTGGGCGACCGAGCGCGTGCTCGACCTCGCCAGGACGCTGCTCTTCCCGCTCTACGCCTCGCTGTTCACCCCCGTCTGGCTCCGGATGCTCGGGGCCGACATCGGCAAGGACGTCGAGGCCTCCACGGTGCTGCTGATCCCGGCGATGACGCGGGTCAGAGACGGCGCGTTCCTCGCCGACGACACGCTCGTCGCTTCGTACGAGCTCGGCGGAGGCCGGGTGAGGGTGGCGCGCTCGGACATCGGAGCGCGGGCGTTCCTCGGCAACTCCGGCATGGCCGCTCCCGGCCACCGGGTGCCCAAGGACGGCCTGGTCGCCGTGCTCTCTGCTGCGCCGCGCAAGTCCAAGCCCGGCTCGTCGTGGCTCGGCTCCCCGCCCGTGCGGCTGCGGCGCACGGCGGCGAGCGGCGACGTGAACCGTACATACAGCCCGTCGACCTGGCTGCGCATCGCCCGCGCGCTCTGGGAACTGTGCAGGATCGTGCCGGTGTTCGTCACCTGCATCATCGGGCTCGGCGTGCTGTTCACGCTGATGGCTCTGGCTGCCGCGTGGGGCGTGTGGGCGGCGGTGCTGCTGAGCGGCGTGGTGATGCTGGTCGCCGGTGCGGTGGCCGCCGGCGTGAGCACGGTGGCCAAGTGGGCGCTGGTGCAGCGCATCCCGGTGGCCGAGCATCCGCTGTGGTCGTCATTCGTGTGGCGGAGCGAGGTGTCGGACGCGTTCGTCGAGATGGTCGCGGCGCCGTGGTTCGCGCAGGCGGCGTCCGGGACCCCGGCGCTGGTGTGGTGGCTGCGCAGCCTGGGGGCGCGGATCGGCCGCGGGGTGTGGTGCGAGAGCTACTGGCTGCCGGAGGCCGACCTCGTGCGGCTGGGCGACGCATCCACTGTGAATCGGGGCTGCGTGGTGCAAACGCACCTGTTCCATGATCGAATCATGAGCATGGACACCGTGACCCTGGAGACCGGGGGGACCCTCGGGCCGCACAGCGTCATCCTGCCGGCGGCCAGGATCGGGGCGCACGCGACCGTCGGTCCCGCGTCGCTCGTGATGCGCGGAGAGCTCGTCCCCGACCGGAGCCGCTGGAGCGGCAACCCGATCGGCCCGTGGCGCGAGGTCAAGGTCGCCGACTACCACGCGACGGTCTCGTGAGAGCCGCGGCAGGCTCCCGGGGGGTCGGCGACGACTACCTCCCGCACTCCGGCGACGGCGGATACGGGGTCGACCTGTACGACCTCGACCTGCGCTACCGCGTGGCCACCAACCGGCTGGATGCGCGGGCGGTCATCACCGCGACGGCCACCCAGGAGCTCGCATCGTTCAGCCTCGACCTGGTGCGGCTGAAGGCGGGGAAGGTCACCGTCGACGGCGGGCGGCGCACCCGCTTCCGCCAGGCGGCGTCGAAGCTGGTGGTCACGCCGGAGCGGCCGATCGCCGAGGGCGCGACGTTCACGGTGGACGTGGAGTATGCCGGGGCGCCAGCGCCGCGCCGCAGCCCGTGGGGGCAGGTCGGCTGGGAGGAGTTGACGGACGGCGTGATCGTCGCCGCGCAGCCGTCCGGTGCACCCACCTGGTTCCCGTGCAACGACCACCCGTCCGACAAGGCGCGGTACCGCATCCGGGTGTCGGCCGAGCAGTCGTACGCTGTCGTCGCGACCGGCGAGCTGACCGGCAGGAGCGTGTCGTCCGGGCGGGCGACGTGGACGTACGAGTGCGACGTCCCCACCGCCACCTACCTCGCCACCGTGCAGATCGGTCGCTACCTGCGCCGGGAGTCGCCGACCCCGGATGGTGTGATCGGCTTCGCGTATCCGGCCGAGCTGGAGCAGCGGGTCGCCGCCGACTTCGCGCAACTCCCGGCGATGGTCGGCTACTTCTCCGAGGTCTTCGGACCGTACCCGTTCGACGCATACACCGTGATCGTCACCGCCGACGAGCTGGAGATCCCGCTGGAGGCGCAGGCGTCGGCGATCTTCGGGGCCAACCACGCCGACGGCCACGGCGGCTCGGAGCGTCTCATCGCGCACGAACTGGCGCACCAGTGGTTCGGCAACAGCGTCGGACTGGCGGCGTGGAAGCACATCTGGCTCAACGAGGGGTTCGCCTGCTACGCGGAGTGGCTGTGGTCGGAGCGCGCGGGCAAGGAGCACGCGGACACGCTGGCACGCCGGTTCCACGCCGGCCTCCGCGGTCTGCCGCAGGACCTCCAGGTGAGCGATCCGGGAGCGGCGAGCATGTTCGACGACCGCGTGTACAAGCGCGGCGCGCTCACCCTGCACGCGCTGCGACTCACGGTCGGCGACGAGCCGTTCTTCGACCTGCTGCGCACCTGGACCGAGCGCTACCGGTTCGGGACGGTCACCACCGACGACTTCCGGGCCCTCGCGGCGGAGGTCACCGGTGCCGACCTCGACGCGCTGTTCGACGCGTGGCTGGATGCGCTGGACCTGCCTCAGCTGCCCCGCACCGGGGTCACCGTTCGATCGCGACGCTGACGATCAGGTCGTCGCCGAGGTGCGCCTCCCGCAGCTCGTAGCGGCGCGGGTCGCCGGGGGCGGAGCCGACCAGGAGCGTGTCCGTACTCTCGAACGCGACGGTCTCGAATTCGACGGTCTCCGGATCCACGCGCAGGCCGCGGCCGTCGGCCTTGAGGACGGCCTCGATCCGCGTCCAGCGGCGCAGCCCCGGAACCGCATCGGCAGCGTGCGGTCGCGGCTCGGCGTCGATACCGACCGCACCGCCAACGAGGGCGGCAGCCACCGTGACCCCTCCGGCGTGCGCGAGCGACACGCGCACGTCCGTCGCGGCATCCGGGGCCATCACCACCGGACGCCCGTGGTCGCCACCGCAGTCCGGGCAGCGTGCGACGATCCGGATGCCCGCCTCGGCGACGCCCGCCAGCTCGGCCACCAGCGCGCGCAGCAGGGCGCGGCCGTCGGTGTCCGTGCCGCGCCGGAGGAGGAGCTTGCCGGATCGCACGCGCCCAGTGTGCCACGCGATTCACAGCTTTTGGTCACCTGGCCGCGCAACGCTTCCCCCATGCCCGAGAAGAAGACCGAGCGCCAAGCGATCGACGACGTCATCAAGCGCCTCACCAAGAAATACCCGGACGTGTCCGAGAAGCACATCGAGAAGCTGGTCGAGGAGAACTACGACTCCTTCAAGAACGCCCGCCTGCGCGATTACATCGCAGTGCTCGTCGAGCACGGCGCGAAGTCCGAGATCCAGCAGGAGAAGCGCAAGAAGAAGTAGGTTTTCGCCCCTTCCGCCGCACGGCCGGGGCTCGCTACGCTCAGACCAGTCCGCGCCGCCGAGCGCCGACCCGAGAGCAAGGGTGTGGCATGAGCACTTTGACGCAATGGGAACTGGACGAGATCGCGAAAGCGAACGAGAGCGGGCGGCGGCCGGTGGTGTTCGTCCACGGGCTGTGGCTGCTGTCGAGCAGCTGGGCGCCGTGGCGCGCCCTCTTCGAGGACCAGGGGTATTCCACGATCGCGCCGGGCTGGCCGGACGACCCGGACAGCGTCGAGGACGCGCGGCGCGACCCGGAGGTCTTCGCCAAGAAGATGGTCAAGCAGGTCACAGAGCACTATCTGGAGGCCATCGACGCGCTGCAGCACGAGCCCGCAGTGATCGGCCACTCGTTCGGCGGACTGATCGCGCAGAAGATCGCCGGTGAGGGGGTCGCCGCGGTGACCGTCTCCGTCGACAATGCGCCGTTCCAGGGTGTGCTTCCGCTCCCGGCGTCCTCGCTCAAGTCGGCGGCTCCCGTCCTCACCAACCCCACGAACGTCGGCAAGGCCGTGTCGCTCACCTTCGAGCAGTTCCGCTACGGCTGGGCCAATCACGTGGACGAGGCCGAAGCGCACCAGCTCTACGAGACGTTCCACGTCCCGGCGGCCGGCGTCCCGCTGTTCCAGGCCGCGACGGCGAACTTCAACCCGTTCTCCGAAACCAAGGTCGACACCAAGAACCCCGAGCGCGGTCCGCTGCTACTGATCTCCGGCGACGGCGACCACACCGTGCCCCCGGCGATCATGGATGCGAGCTACAAGCTGCAGGCCCGCAACGAGGGCGTCACCCGCCTCGCACGCGTGCCCAACCGCGGTCACTCGCTCACCATCGACAGCGGATGGCGCGAGGTCGCCGACCTCGCGCTGGAGTTCGTGCAGGAGTTCGCTCCCGTGGAGGCGTGAGCTGACGTGGAGCTCGGACTCGACGGCAAACGCGTCATCGTCACCGGCGCGGGCCGTGGCATCGGCCTGGCCATCGCGCAGGCCTTCCTGGCGGAGGGCGCAACCGTTGTCGGCGCCTCCCGTCGCCCCACCGACGAGGTGTCAGCGCTAGCGGACGCGGACGACAGGTTCACCTTCTTCGAGGTGGACCTGTTCGACCCGCTCGGCCCGGCGGCGATGGTGGAGGCGTTCGACGGCTCCATCGACGTGCTGGTCAACAACGTCGGGTCCGCTCCGGTGCGTCCGGGCGGCTTCGACTCCATTGACGACGACGCCTGGGCCCAGACGATCGGGCTCAACCTGCTGGCGGCGGTGCGCGCCTGCCGGGCGGCGATCCCGCGTCTGGCGGAAGGCGGGAGCATCCTGAACATCGTGTCGGAGAACGCGATCCTGGCCGATCCCCAGGTGCTCGACTACAGCGCGGCCAAGGCGGCGCTGCTCAGCGTGACCAAGTCGTTGTCGAAGGAGCTCGGTCCGCGCGGGCTCCGGGTGAACTCGATCAGTCCCGGCCCAGTGGAGACCGCGCTCTGGCTGGGCGACACGGGCGTGGCGGCGACGGTGTCCAAAGCGCAGGGCATCGATCCCGCCGCTGTGCGGGCGGGCGCCGAGCGTCAGGCGGCGACCGGCCGCTTCACGCGCCCGTCCGAGGTCGCGGACCTCGCCGTCATGCTCTCCAGCCCGCGCCTCGGCAACCTCACCGGCGCCGACGTCGTCATCGACGGGGGCCTGCGCCCCACCATGTGACGCGCGCCTCACCGGCTCGATTGTTCAGGCGGCGAGGGAGGCGGCGGCGAGGGATTTGAGTTCGGCGAGGGCGGCGCGGACGTGAACGTCGATGGGGGCGGCGGGTGCGGCCGCGCCGCTCGCGGCGGCGAGGTCGGCGAGCCAGCGCTCGAAGCCGACCTTGAAGACGGTGACGGCGGACTCGGCGGCAAGGCTCGCCGCCAGCGCGGGCACCCCGCGTGCGCGGAGTGCGTCGGCGGCCGCGATGCCGAGCGTCGAGAGCTTGAGCAGTTCGCGCTCCTGCAGGCTCGCGTTGGCGGCGATCACCTGTGCGCGTAGCCGTGCGTAGTCCCGGCGCTCCTCCAGCATGCGCGACGCCAGGGCCAGCGCTTCGCCGGCGGCGTCGAGTGGCGAAGCATCGCCGGGGGCATCGGCGATCGCAGCGACCACGGCGTTCTCGAGCGTGTTCGACCCGTCGAACAGCACCTCGCGCTTGTCGGCGAAGTGCCGGAAGAAGGTGCGCTCCGTCACCCCGGCGCGTTCGGCGATGTCGGCGGCCGTCGTGCGGTCGTAGCCGCGTTCGGCGTACAGCTCGAGCGCGGCGCCTGCCAGGCGGCCGCGTGCATCCGGTTCCCATCGTCCCACGGGTCTGATTCTAGTGATGACAGTCGCTGTCATGTCGTGCTATGTTGATGACAGTTACTGACATCAGCGCTCGGCCTCGATGACCGGGCAGGAAAGAAGGACAGATCTCATGCGCGTTTTCGTCACTGGAGCATCCGGTTGGATCGGCTCGGCCGTGGTCCCCGAACTCCTCGCAGCCGGTCACGACGTGGTCGGCCTCGCCCGCTCCGACGCCTCCGCCGCAGCCCTCGCGGCCGCCGGGGCGCAGTCGCTCCCTGGCAGTCTCGACGACCTCGACAGCCTCCGTGCCGGCGCCGCGGACGCCGACGCGGTCGTCCACCTCGCCTTCAAGCACGACTTCTCCGACTACGTCGGTGCCGGACACACCGAGCGTGCGGCCATCGAGGCCCTGGCCGGAACGCTGGAGGGCTCGAACCGGCCGTTCCTGTTCGCCTCCGGTGTCGCTCTCCTCGCACCGGGCAGGCTGGCCACCGAACAGGACGTGTCCCCGTACGACGGCCCGGATGCGCCGCGCGGAGGGGCGGAGCCGTTCGCCCTCGCATACGCCGACCGCGGCGTGCGCCCGGTGGCTTTGCGCTTCTCGCCCACCGTGCACGGCGACGGCGACCACGGTTTCACGGCCGCCCTCGTCGGGATCGCGCGCCGAAACGGCGTCGCCGGATACGTCGGTGACGGTGCCAACCGCTGGCCCGCCGTCCACCGGCTCGACGCCGCGCACCTGGTGAAGCTCGCGCTCGACGCCGCGGGTCCCAGCGAGGACGCCCCGTCCATCGTCCACGCTGTCGCCGAGGAGGGTGTCGCCACTCGCGACATCGCCGAGGCCATCGGGCACGGGCTCGATCTTCCGGTCGCGTCCGTCGCGCCGGAGGATGCCGACGAGCACTTCGGCTGGCTCGGCCGGTTCTTCTCCGTGGACATTCCGGCGTCGAGCGCGCTGACGCGCGAGGCGCTCGGCTGGGAGCCGACGCATCCTGGGCTGTTGGACGACCTTGCTGCCGGGCACTACTTCCGGGCGCCCGCGGAGTCCCCGACCGCCTGAGTCCTGCCTGAGCCACCCTGGTACGCTTTTGGTAGCGCGTGGTATTACGCGTGTCTACATGCTGGGGAGGAACGATGGAAGCGGTCGGCACGACCCCCGCGGTGCTGGTCAACCACCTCGGCTACGAAACCGACGGTGTCAAGGCCGCCATCGTCGCCGCTCCTCCCCGGTCCACGGTCGAGTCCGTGCGCGTGCTCGACGATCAGGATGCGGTGGTCGCCTCCGCCCCGGGCGGCCCGCTCGTGCGGGTCGCCGGGTGGAGCGCCGCCGCCTACCTCCGGTTCGAGTTCACCGAGGTGACCGCCCCGGGCGCCTATCGGGTCGCCGCGACGGTCGACGGCGCCGAGGTGCGCAGCGAGCGCTTCACGATCGCCGACCACCGCATCCCCGCGCTGGTGGTCTCTGACGTCACCGCTTACTTCCGTTCTCAGCGGTCGAGCGGCGAGATCGACAGGAAGGATGCCGCGGCGCGCTTCTACGACGATGCCTCCGGCCGCACGGTCGACGCCCGCGGCGGCTGGCTCGACGCATCGGGCGATTACAGCAAGTTCCTCAGCCATCTCACGTATACGCGCATGATGAGTCCTCAGCAGATCCCGCTCTGCGCGTGGGCGCTCCTGACGGCGGGCCGCGAACTGCGGGAGGCGCATCCGGGGTTTGAGACCAGCCAGTATCCGCGGCTGCGCGACGAGGGGCTGTTCGGCGCCGATTTCCTCGTGCGGTTCCAGGCGCCGGAAGGCTACTTCTACACCGGCATCTTCGACGCGCTCACCAAAGACCTGGACGAGCGTGTCATCAACGCGCCCCTGCAGAACAGTGTGCGCACGCAGCGCTGGCAGGCCGCGTACCGGCACGGCGGAGGGCTCGCGATCGCGGCGCTCGCGCTGGCGTCGACCGAGAGCGTCTCCGGCGAGTTCGACGCGGACGCCTACTACGCCGCAGCGGTCAGGGGCTTTGAGCACCTGGAGGCGCACAACACCGAGTACCTGTTCGACGGCGCGGAGTCTGCTCTCGACGACTACTGCGCGCTGCTCGCGGCGGCCGAGCTCGCGCGGGCGGCGGAGCTGCGCGGCGACGATTCTGCGCGCGCCATCGCGGTGGCACGGCAGCGGGCGAGGTCGCTTGTTGCCCGGCTGCGGCACGACGAGCGCGGCGCGGCCTTCCTGGTCGGCGATGTCGACGGCCGGCCGTACTTCCACGCGGCCGAGTCCGGCCTGCCCGTCGTCGCGCTCCTGCGGTTCGCCGACATCGCTGATGCGCTTCAGGCACCGGATGCGACCGCCGCCGCCGACGCGCGCGCCACCGCCCTCGCGCTGATTCGCGGAACCCTCGCCAGGGTGGACGCCGTCGCCAACCCGTTCGGCCTCCTCCGCCAGCGGGTCCAGCCGACCGGCGGCGAGCCCACGGACTCGTTCTTCTTCCCGCACGAGAACGAGACGGGCTACTGGTGGCAGGGCGAGAACGCCGGGATCTCGTCGGTCGCTTACGCGGCGAGCCGCGCCTCCACGGTCGACGGTTGCGACGACGACACCAGGATGCGCCTGCGCCGGCTGTCCGCCGACCTCACCTCGTGGGTGGGTGGCCTGAACCCGTTCGATGCCTGCATGGTGCAGGGGCGCGGGCGCAACAACGTCGAATACTCGGGCGAGTACCAGAACAGCCCCGGCGGGATCGTGAACGGCATCACCGGCGGCTGGACCGCCGAGGACGACGTGGCGTTCCTCCCCGCCGACGCCCCGGGCGGTGAGGAGTGGCGCTGGGCCGAGCAGTGGATCCCGCACTCGGCGTGGTTCCTGCTGGCGGTCTGCGCGCAGCGTTAGCCGCACTGCGCGCATACCGGCGGCCGGTCAGGACGCGGCCGCTCCAGCGGGCGTCGACTCCTCCAGCAGCGGCGCAGGGTCCTCTTCCGAGAAGTCCATCACCGGCGGCTTGTGACGGAAGCCGCCCGTGATGATCGCGAGGATCGCCACGCCGACCAGCACCCAGATCCCGCCGGCGATGAACGTGGTCACCGAGAGGCTCGTCCACAGCCAGACGGTCAGCACGAAGCCGATGGCCGGGGCCACCACGTAGGCGAGCACCGCTTTCGCGCCACGCTGCTTGCGGTCGATGACGTAGTGCTTGATCACCGCGAGGTTCACGAAGCTGAACGCCACGAGGGCTCCGAACGAGATCACCGATGCCGCGATGTCGAGGGGGAGGAACAGTGCGCCGACCAGGCCGACGACCCCCACCACGATGACCGCGAGCCACGGCGTCTTGAAGCGTGGGTGCACCACGCCGAAGACGCGGCGCGGCAGCTGGCCGTCGCGCCCCATCGCATACAGGATGCGCGCCACGCTCGCCTGCGATGTCATCGCGGAGGCGAAGCTGCCGGCGATGTACGCGGCGGTGAAGAAGGTGAACAGGGCCGTGCCGCCGATGCGCGTCATCACGTCGAGCGGGGCGGAGTCGAGGTCGGTGAAGTTCTTGTAGTCGGGGAAGACCAGCCCGGCGATGTACGCGGTGACGATGAAGAGCAGGCCGCCGACCAGTGTGCAGAGCATGATCGCGCGCGGGATGGACTTCCTGGCGTCTTTCGCCTCTTCGGAGAGCGTCGAGACCGCGTCGAAGCCGAGGAAGGCGAGGGCGAGGATCGCCGAGCCCGCCGCGATCGACGAGAGCGGGGTGCCCGCCGAGAAGAACGGCGAGATGAGGTCGGGGATCTGCGCCACGCCGGTGAGGTAGGCGATGCCGGTGACCACGAAGACCGCGATGAAGACGATCTGCACGCCGACCAGGGCGAGGTTCGCGCCGGAGACCAGGTTGATGCCGATCACGTTCAGGATCGTCACGAGCAGCACGGACGCCACCACGAAGGCCCAGGCTGGCACGGCGGGGAAAGCGGCGTTCAGGTAGATGCCGATGACGAGGTAGTTGAGCAGCGGCAGTGCGAGGTAGTCGAGCAGCAGCGTCCAGCCGGTGAGGAAGCCGAGGTGCCGCCCGAACGACCGCTGCGTGTACGTGTACGCGGAGCCCGCCACCGGATACGCGCGCACCATGTTGGCGTAGCTGTACGCGGTGAAGAGCATGGCGATCGTGGTGACCAGGTAGGCGCCGGTGAGGTGGCCGTTCGTCGTGTCCGTGACGAGTCCGTAGGTGGTGAAGACGGCCAGCGGCAGCATGTATGCCAGGCCGAACAGGAGCAGGGCGGGCGTGCCGAGGGCGCGCTTGAGGCGGGGTGCGGAGGCGGTGGCGCCGGTCGCGGCGTTCGCCTGGCTGGAGGTTCGGGTCACGGGTGTTCCCTTCGTTGCGTTCACTCGTATCGATGTGGGAAAGCGTTTACCCGTGAATGTACACCTTTGGTACACGATTGGTTAAGCATTTCTTGAAAGTCCCCAAGTGGTATGAATGAGGCGTGCGTTGGGCCAGCGGAGGGTGTCGCCTGTGATCGAAGAAGCCGAGGACACGGCGGGGGCCGTCGCCGTCATCCGACCCGACTACCCGGAACCGCTCTGGATCCAGGCCGTCAACCTGATCAACCGCGAGATCGCGGCGGGCGTCCTCAAGCCGGGGATGCGCCTCCCGCCGGAGCGCGAGCTCTGCCAGCAGCTGAGCATCTCCCGCGTCACGCTGCGCAAGGCGCTCGGCAAGCTCGTCGAGGACGGCGTGCTCAGCGCCTCCCACGGGCGCGGCTGGTACGTCGCGGAGACGGCGGGGCCCGCCGCGGTGTCCGGCACCGAGTTCCCGAACAGCCTGGAGTCGTTCACCGAGACGGCCGCCAGGATGGGACTCTCCGCGGGCTCCCGGGTGCTGCGCGCCGAGACCAAGCCCGCGACGCTCGACCAGGCGGAGGAGCTCTCCATCGCGCCTGGCACCCCGCTGTTCCACCTGGAGCGCGTCCGCCTGCTCGACGATGTGCCGATCGCCATCGACGTCACGCGCATCCCGGCCCAGTTGGCGCCGTCGCTGACTGAGGCGGACTTCTCGGAGGATTCGCTGTACGAGAAGCTCGCCGAAGTGGGCATCGAGCCGCTCCGTGCCGACGCCACGATCGAGGCGCGCGAAGCAGACGCGACCGTCGCAGAGGAGCTGGACCTCGCGGTGGGCAAGCCGGTGCTCGTGATGCGGCAGGTCGCGGTCGACCGCAGCGAGCATCCACTGTTCGTGTCGACGATCACGTATGCGGGCGACCGCTACCGCCTCAGGACGTTCTTCGCCCGCTCACGCTGACGGCGCGAGTGACGACGGCGCGAGCGTCGCGAGCAGCGTCGCGACCGCCGGGTCGTCGTCCCAGGTGCGCGCCCAGTGCTCGCCGTCGGCGCTCTGGCCAGGGTCGCTCTCGGTGATGAGCACGTGCGGGGCGTCGCGGTAGCGTTCGGGGTCGACCACGAACGGCTCCGACTTCGGGTCGGGCGCCGCGCGCACCAGCAGCTGCGTGTACGGATGCACCGGGTTCAGGATGACCTCGCTCGACCCGCCGCGCTCCACGACGCGGCCGTTGCGAAGCACGACGATCTGCGATGAGAAGTGCCGCGCCGTCGCCAGGTCGTGCGTGATGTAGAGCACGGCCAGGTTGCGCTCCTTCTTGAGGTCGTCGAGCAGCTGCAGGATCTCCAGGCGGATCGACACGTCGAGCATCGACACCGGCTCGTCGGCGATCAGCACCTCCGGCCGGGGTGCGAGCGCCCGCGCGATGGCGATGCGCTGCCGCTGCCCGCCGGACAGCTCGTGCGGGTACTTCGCGAGCATCGCGTCGGCCGGGCCGAGGTTCACCGAGTCGAGCAGGCGGCGCAGCTCGCGCTCCTCCTCCTCCTTGTTCTTGACGATCCCGTGGATGCGCAGCGGCCTCGCCAACTGGTGCCGGATGGGCAGCGACGGGTTCAGCGACGAGAACGGGTCCTGGAACACCATCTGCACGCGCGACCGGTACCGCTTGGTCGCGCGTCGGCCCTTCCCGATTGCGTCGCCGTCGAGCGTGATGTCCCCGGCCGTCGGCTCCACCAGGCGGATCAGCATCTTGGCGATGGTCGACTTGCCGCTTCCGCTCTCGCCGACCAGGGCGACGGACTCTCCTGGACGCACGACGATGGAGACGTCGTCGACCGCGCGCAGGATCTTGTTGCGGAGGCCCGTGCCGCGGATCTCGTAGTTCTTGCGCAGGTGCAGCGCTTCGAGCGTCGTCATGCGGTGACCTCTTCTTCTCGGTCGACGTAGCGGGTTCCGGTGAGCGGCACGTCGCCGCGCAGGCTCGGGAACGACCGCAGCAGGTGCCTGGTGTACTCGTGCGACGGGTTCTCCAGCAGCACGTCGGGGGTGTCCTCCTCGACCAGCCGGCCGGAGAGCATGATCCCGACCCTGTCGCTGATCTCCAGCAGCAGGCCGAGGTCGTGCGTGATGAACAGCACGGCGAAGCCGAACTCGTGCCGAAGCCGGTTGATCTCCTCCAGGATGTTCCGCTGCACCACCACATCCAGTGCGGTGGTGGGCTCGTCCATGATGATCAGCCGGGGTCGCAGGGCGAGGGCCATCGCGATCATGACGCGCTGGCGCATCCCGCCGGAGAGCTCGTGCGGGTAGCTGCGCAGCCGGTCGGCTGGGATGCCGACGGTCTGCAGGAGCTCGGCGGCGCGCTCGCGGCGCTGCTTCCTGTTCAGGCCGGACTTGTGGTCTTTGAAGACGTCCTCGATCTGCGGCCCGATGCGGTGCACGGGGTTCAGCGCGTTCATCGCGCCCTGGAAGACCATCGAGATCTCCTGCCAGCGGAAGGCACGCAGTGCCGGACCGTCGAGGGTCAGGATGTCGGTGCTTCCGCCGTCCTCGCGCTGCCAGTCGATGGAGCCGCCGGTGATCTCGGCCGGAGCCTGCAGCAGACGGGTGATCGTGTACGCGAGCGTCGACTTGCCGCAGCCGGACTCCCCGGCCAGGCCGACGATCTCGCCCGGATGGATGTCGAGCGACACCTTGTTGACGGCGCGCACGGGGGAGGCGGTCTGATAGTCGACGGTGAGGTCGCGGATGCTGAGGAGGGGTGTGCGGTCGTCGGTCATCAGTGGGCGCCCTTCGCCTTGCGTGCCTGCTTGACGATCGCTGCCGTGCGCAGGCGCGGGTTGATCCGCTCGTCGATGCTGAAGTTGATGAGGCCGAGCGCCGCACCCAGGATGGCGATGCAGAGTCCGGGCGGAACGAACCACCACCACGCGCCGAGAGTGATCGCCTGCGCGTTCTGCGCGAAGAACAGGATGCTGCCCCACGACTTGCCGCCCGGAGCGCCGAGCCCCAGGAACGACAGCCCGGCCTCGGCGAGGATCGCGCCGAGCGCTCCGAAGACGAACTGCGCCGCGATGATCGGCATGAGGTTCGGCAGGATCTCGCGCAGCATGATGCGCCAGTTCGACTCGCTCGCCACGCGTGCGGCGTCCACGTAGTCGCGGGAGCGCACGGAGAGCGTCTGCGCCCGGAGCACGCGCGCAGCCCCCGCCCAGGAGACGAGCGCGATGACCACCGAGATCACGATGATGTCGCGCGACTCCACGTAGTCGGTGACGATGATCAGCAGCGGAAGGCCCGGGATCACCAGGAAGACGTTGCTGATCAGCGACGACGTGTTGTCCCAGATGCCGCCGAGGTACGCGCCGCCGATGCCGAAGAGCATCGACAGGACGACGGTGATCGCGCCGGCCACGACGCCGATGACCACGGAGCCGGTCGTGCCCGCGACCACCTGACCGAGCACATCCTGGCCGATGTTGGTGGTGCCGAACAGGTGGTCGAGCGACGGCGGCTGCAGGCCGACAGGGCTCGACTGGTTGGGGTTCGGCACCAGGAACGGCGCGACGATCGCGAGCAGCGCGAAGAACGCGCAGACGCTGATGCCCACCCAGAACTTCCAGCCACGGGAGGTGCGCGTCTTGCCGGTGCTGCGGCCGGCGGCCCGGAAGAAGCCGGTGCGCGGCGATCCGCCGTCCGCGAGGTCGGGCTCCGCCCCGGACAGCTCGGGGTCGGCGAGTTCTTGTTGCGTGAAGCTCATGGTGATCTCCTAGTCCGTCGCTCGTCAGTTCGCCAGCCGCGTGCGCGGGTCGATGAAGCCGTAGATCAGGTCCACGACCAGGTTCGCTCCGAGCACGGCGAGGGTGATGACGAGGAACAGCGCCTGCATCAGGGGGTAGTCGTTGTTCTGCACGGCGGTCAGCAGGGTGAAGCCGACGCCGGGGTAGCCGAAGACGCTCTCCGTCACGACGGAGCCGTTGACGATGAAGCCGAGCGACATCGCGAAGCCCGCGACCGACGGCAGCAGGGCGTTGCGCATCGCGTACGACCCGAACACTCTGCGCTGGCGGAGGCCCTTGGCGCGGGCGGTGACCACGTAGTCCTCGGCCATCGTGGAGACCATCATGTTGCGCGTGCCGAGCAGCTGCCCGGAGACAGAGGCGAGCACGATCGTGATGGCGGGCAGCATCCCGTAGAGGAGGACGGAGCCGATGAACTCGGGCGTGAAGCCGGGCGTGATCGTGAAGTCGTAGCCGCCGCTCACCGGGAACCAGTGCAGCACCGACCCGAAGATGTAGACCAGCACGAGCGCGAGCCAGAAGTACGGGATGGCGGAGAAGAACGTCGATGCGGGCAGGATCGCGTCTGTCCAGGTGCCGCGGCGCCAGCCGAGCCAGGAGCCGAAGACGATGCCGATCAGGTAGCTGATGACGGTGGCGAGGCCGACCAGGCCGACGGTCCAGGGCAGCGCCTGCATGACCACGTCGATCGCGGGGGTCGGGTAGTAGCTCACCGAGAGGCCGAAGTTGCCGGTGAAGAGGTTGCCGAGGTAGTGCACGTACTGCACGATCAGCGGATCGTGCGAGACGCCGAACTGCAGTTCGAGCGCGTGCCTGGCCTCCGGAGGCATCGGGGCGACGCCCTGGGTCTTGGCCAGGATGACGTCGACCGGGCTGCCTTTGACGAGCCTGGGCAGCAGGAAGTTGAGGGTGATCGCGATCCAGCCGGCGATCAGGTAGAAGCCGAGCTTGCTGAGGTAATAGCGCATTGGGGGGTGCTTTCCGCCGGTGTCCGGGGCGGGAGGCGACCGTGACGGCCGCCTCCCGCGCGCGAGTTACTTGACTGGTTTCAGCTGCTTGGCGATGAAGCCGATGTTGCCGGACAGCCAGTTGGACGGCGTGGCCCAGAGGTTGTCCGTCGTGGGCATCCCGGTGAAGAACTGGTCGCGGTAGGTGGTGACCGCTCCGTTCTGGCTCAGGATGATGTACGGCTGGTTCTCGGCGAAGTACGTGCCGAGCGCCTGGTATGCCGCGGTCAGCTTGGCCGGGTCGTTGGTGCTACCAGCAGCGGCGATGAGCTTGTCGACCTCGGGGTTGCTGAACCGGACGAAGTTGGCGTTCGCCGTCTGGCCGACCGGAGCCGACTTCGCGGAGTCCAGGCTGTCGCTGAACTGCTGGAACGGGTTGGGTCCGGTCGGGATGCGGTCGTCGAGCAGGTCGAACGTGCCGTTCTGGCGTTCGGTCGAGTACGCGCCGAGCGAGAGCTCCTCCGGCGTGGCCGTGACGCCGATCTTGGCGAAGTCCTGCACGAGCAGCTGGTTCGCGGTGATCGTGTCGGTGTAACCGGTGACCGTGGTGAGCTTGAAGGTGACCGGCTTGCCGTCCTTGCCGATGAGCTTGTCACCGGAGTACGAGTACCCGGCGTCGGTCAGGATCTTCTTGGCCTGGTCGATGTTCTGGTCGAGCGTCTTGCCCTTGTATGCGGCGGGGATGTACGCCTCGTCGCGGGGCTGCAGCAGGCTGGTCGGGTTGCCGGGGGTGTCCGTTCCGCCGAAGGCCTGCTTGATGATCGAGTCGCGGTCGATCGAGAGGCTGAGCGCCTGACGGAAGGCCACGTCGTTGAACGGCGCCTTGGTCAGGTTGGGCAACAGCGCCTTGATGTCGGCGGGGATCGACGTGTACTTGTTGTGCTTCGGGTCCTTGTCGACGAACGACTTCTGCACGTCCTGGAGAGCGATGCCCGCCCAGTCGATCTGGCCGGCGTTGAGCGAGTTGAGCGCGGCGGCGTTGCCGGTGGAGGTCACGAGGCGGATGCCGGGGATGGCCGGCTGGCCCTTCTCGTAGTAGTCCTTGTTGGCGACGAGCGTGACCGACTGCGGCGTGAACGCCCCGAACGAGAACGCTCCGGTGCCGATCGGCTTGGTGTTGGTGGTCTTCCCCGGGTCGGAGATCGTCTTCCAGATGTGCTCGGGGACGATGAAGGTCAGCCCGAGAAGGCGGTACTCGTTGGGGTAGTCCGGCTGGGTGAGGGTGATGGTGGCGTGCGTGTCGTCGACGGCCTTCGCCTCCGCGATCTTGAGGCCGTAGAGGTTGAGCGCCGGGTTCGCCTTGAGCAGGTTGTACGTGTACGCCACGTCCGCGGCGGTGAACGGCTTGCCGTCCTGCCACTTCACGCCGCTCTTCAGCGTGATCGAGTACGTGAGGCCGTCGGGGCTGACCGTGTATTCGGTGCCGAGCCAGGGCTGGGGCTTCTCGTTCTTCGCGGAGTTGAAGTAGAAGAGCGGTTCGTAGACCGCACCGAGGACCGCGCCGTTCGCTCCGTAGGCCACGTCGCTCACGAAGGGGTTGAAGTTGTCGGTCAGGTTGCCGGGGTTGCCGGAATAGACGTTGATGTACCGCGTGCTCGGCGAACTGGTTGCTCCAGTGCCGGAACAGCCCGTGATGATGAGCGTGGCGGCGGCCACGGTCGCGATCGCCGCGGCGACGCGCATCCGTAACGGTTTGCGTGGTTGCACTTCACTTCTCCTCTGAATTGCCCGATGGGTTGTGCTGTGGGTTGGTTCATGTGGCCGGCAGTGACGTATGCCCCAATGCAGACCGTGTGTTGACGAGAGAGTACATTGATAGACCAAGAGGTAGCAAGAGGTATTTGTTTCTGGAAGATTAATTCCGATTCAGTAGACCAATTGCGTACCACATGGCTACTATGTGGATCACGCTTCTGAAGGAGGAAAAGTGATTCGTGTCGGTCTGCTCGGTTCCGGGTTCATCAGTGACACCTATGCCGATGCGCTGCAGGATGTGCGCAACGCCGAGATCGTCGCCAACTACTCGCGCGACCTCCCCCGGGCCGTCGCCTTCGCGGAGAAGTGGGGGCCGATCCCGAACCAGTACGACTCGATGGAGGCGCTCTGCGCGAACCCCGATGTCGACCTGGTCGTGATCGCGCTGCCGAACGAGGTGCACGTCGAGGCCGTCCGCATCGCAGCTGCGGCAGGCAAGGGCATCGTCTGCACCAAGCCGCTCGCCCGCACAGGGGCGGAGGCCGCCGAGATCCTGAAGATCGTCACCGAGGCCGGAGTCTGGCATGGTTACGCGGAGAGCTCGGTCTTCTCGCCCAACATCGCCAAGGCGCACCAGATGGTCGCGGCCGGAGCCATCGGCGACGTGCTCACGATGCGCGCCCGCGAAGCGCACTCCGGGCCGCACGCCCCGCACTTCTGGGATGCGGAGACAGCGGGAGGCGGCGCCCTGCTCGACATGGGCTGCCACACCGTGGAGTCGGCCAGGCACTTCTTCGGCAAGGACAACCCGGTCACCGAGGTCTTCGCCTGGGGTGCCACGATGGCGCACGCCGACAAGACAACCGGCGAGGACACCGCCATCGCGCTGCTGAAGTTCGCGGGCGGCCAGCTCGCGCAGATCGAGTCGTCCTGGATCGAGAAGGGCGGGATGCAGCTGCGCCACGAACTCGTCGGCAGCGCCGGCCGGATCGTCACCGACACCTCGCAGACCCCGGTCTGGGGTTTCATCGAGAACCCGGCGGGCTACCTGGTCGAGAAGGCGGACGCCGAGACCGGCTGGGTGTACCCGGTGCCGGAGGAGGCGCGAGCCTACGGCTTCAGCCAGGAGATGCGGCATTTCGTCGAACGGTTCGCCGCCGGCGAGGAGCCGATTGAGACCTTCGGAGACGGCTTCATCGTCAACTGCATCCTCGACGCCTGCTACGCCTCGATGAAGTCCGGGGTGTGGGAGAAGGTGAGCTTCGAACGATGACCGCCAACCAATCGAGCGCACCTCCGCGGAGCCTCGGGGAGACCGGCCTCCGCGTCGGCTACCCCGACCCGCTCTGGGTGCAGGCGGCGGACGCGCTGCGCGAGCAGCTCGCCGCCGACGGGATGCGCCCCGGCTCCAGGCTCCCCCCGGAGCGCGAGCTGTGCCAGAGCCTCGGCATCAGTCGCGTCACGCTCCGCAAGGCGCTGCAAGCGCTGGTCGACGACGGTGTGCTGACCCCGTCGCACGGCCGCGGCTGGTTCGTCGCCGGAGCAGCCGAAGACCGCAACGAGTGGCCGAACAGCCTCGAATCGTTCAGCGAGACCGCCTCCAGGATGGGCCTCGTCGCCTCGAGCAGAGTGCTGCGATCCGAGGTCTCGCCCGCAAGTATCGACGAGGCGGAACAGCTCGCCATCGCGCCAGGCACCCCGCTCTTCCGCCTCGGCCGCGTCCGGATGCTCAACGAGGTCGCGATCGCCGTCGACCTGTCGCTCGTCCCGGCCTCCCTCCTCCCCGACCCGTCGCGCTACGACTTCCGCGAGCACTCGCTCTACGAGGCGCTCGCCGCGGCTGGGCACCAGCTCGCCAACGCCGAGACCACCATCGAGGCGCGCGAGGCGTCCGCCGAGATCGCCGAGCACCTGGATGTGGTCGCCGGTTCCCCGACGCTCGTCATGCACCAGCTCGTCAGCGGCCGCACCGAGCGGCCCGTCCTCGCCTCCACCATCCAGTACGCGGGCGACCGCTACCGGCTGCGCACATACTTCGCCCGCCACAACCGAACGGAGCTCCCGTGACCGACACCGCCGACACTGCCGTCCCCACCGCCGCATCCACTGCATCCACCGCTGCGTCCGCATCCACTGCTGCGTCGACCACCGCCGTCGCCGCCGCGCTCGGCTCGCTGCGCGCCGACGAGGTCGAGGCCTCGCGCGCCATCCTCGTGCGCGCCGGTCTCCTCGGCGCCGACACGCACGTCTCGTACTTCGGCCTGCTGGAACAGGACAAGCGCACGCTGCTCGCCCCCGGCGCCGTGCCCGAGGCGCGCCGGTTCCGCGCGATGCTCGTCGACCTGGCCTCCGGCGCGTCCCACGACGTTGTGGTCTGCCCGGACGAGGACCGCGTCGTCTCCGCCGTCGAGCTGGACCTCGCCGACGGCCACGTGCCGGTCGTCCTCGCCGAGTTCGGCCTGGTCGAGGAGATCGTGCACGAGGACGAGCGCTGGCTCGCCGCGATGGCCAGGCGCGGCCTCACCGACGTGAGCACGCTGCGGGTGAACCCGCTGTCTGCGGGTGTCCTCGCGCCGGACGAGGCCGGGCGGCGCATCCAGCGCTGTTTCACCTTCGTGCAGAAGACCCCGGACGACCTCGGCTGGGCGCACCCGGTGGACGGCGTGACCGTGATGGTCGACGTGGTCACCCGCGAGGTGCTCGATGTGATCGACTACGTCGAGTTCCCCGTGCCGCAGGAGGACGGCAACTTCCACCTGCCGGAGTGGGTCGGCCAGCCGGACCGGAAGGGCCTCAAGCCGATCGAGATCAGCCAGCCGGAAGGCCCGAGCTTCACCGTCGACGACGACGGCGTGCTCTCCTGGGCCGGCTGGAACCTGCAGGTGTCGTTCGACCAGCGCGAGGGCCTGGTCTTCCACAACATCTCCATCGACGACCAGGGCGTGCAACGTCCGGTCGTCTACCGCGCCTCCATCGCCGAGATGATGGTGCCGTACGGCGACCCGAGCCCGCAGCGCTGGTTCCAGAACTTCTTCGACTGCGGCGAGTACCTGCTGGGCGGGTTCGCCAACTCGCTCGAACTCGGCTGCGACTGCGTCGGCGACATCACCTATCTGGATGCGACCCTCGCCGACAACGCGGGAAACGTCCGCGTCATCCCGCAGGCCATCTGCATCCACGAGGAGGACACCGGCATCCTCTGGAAGCATTTCGACAACTGGAACGGGTCGAGCGACTCCCGCCGCAACCGCCGTCTGGTGGTCTCGTTCTTCGTCACGGTCGGCAACTACGACTACGGCTTCTACTGGTACTTCGGTCTCGACGGCTCGATCGAGCTGGAGGTCAAGGCGACCGGCGTCGTGTTCACCTCGGCCTACCCGGGCGAGGGCTACCTCTACGCCTCCGAGCTCGCGCCCGGCCTCGGCGCCCCCTACCACCAGCACCTGTTCAGCGCCCGCCTCGACATGATGGTCGACGGCACGGACAACGCGGTGGACGAGTTCGAGGCCGTGCTCGTGCCGCGCGGCGACCTCAACCCGACCGGGACCGGCATCACCCAGACCGTCACCCGCCTGCACACCGAGTCGGAGGCGCAGCGCGTCGCCGACAACGCCAAGGGCCGGGTGTGGCTGGTCTCCAACCCGAACGTGAAGAACCGGCTCGGCGGCAGCGTCGGCTACGTGCTCTTCCCCGAGGGCAAGCCGGCGCTGCTCGCCGACGAGCAGTCCGACATCTACGCCCGCGCGACCTACGCGGCCAAGCACCTCTGGGTCACGCCGTACGAACCGGCCGAGCTCTATCCGGCGGGGGACTTCGTCAACATGCATCCCGGAGGGGCTGGCCTGCCCGCCTGGACCGCCGCCGACCGCAGCGTGGACGACACCGACATCGTGCTCTGGCACACGTTCGGCCTCACCCACTTCCCGCGCATCGAGGACTGGCCGATCATGCCGGTCGACTCGGCCGGGTTCGTGCTCAAGCCGCACGGCTTCTTCGGCAGGAACCCCACTCTCGACATCCCGGCGACCGGGAGCGACCACTGCGCGCCAGGGCACGCGGGGCACGCGGAGCACGAGCACGGCCATCCCGAGCACGCCGCCGCCGGGCACGAGCCAGCAGCCCACGACCACGAAGGACAGCACTGATGACGACACCCGCGACCCCGCTGGGAGTCCAGCTCTACAGCGTCCGCGACGACATCGGCCCGGACGCGCTCCCCGCCACCCTCGCCCGCCTCGCCGCTCTCGGCTTCACGCACGCCGAGCCGTACGACATCCTGAGCGACACCGAGGGGCTGGCGGCAGCGCTGGAGTCGTCCGGCCTGCTGGCGACCACGGCGCACGCCAAAATCACCGAGCTCGACCAGGATGCGGTGCTCGCCGCCGCCGCCCGGCTCGGCGTCCGGACGGTCATCGTCCCGTACGTTCAGCCAGAGTCCATCGCGACCCGCGCCGGCGTCGTGGCGTTGGCGTCGGCGATCAACGCGGCCTCCGTCGCGGCGGCCGGCCACGGCATCCGGATCGGCTACCACAACCACGATTTCGAGTTCTCGCAGCTCATCGACGGCGTCCCGGCCTACGAGCTGTTAGTCGAACTGCTCGACCCGGCCGTGGTGCTGGAGCTCGACACGTACTGGGCGGCGGTCGGCGGGGCCGACGTGTACGAACTCGTCCCGCGCCTGGGCGACCGCGTGCGCTTCCTGCACGTCAAGCACGACGAGGCGAACCCGTTCGACATCGCCGAGGTGATCCCGTTGGCGCAGAGCCTGGAACTGCCGGTGGTGGAGGTCGTCGTGCACGAGGGCGACGTGTTCCCGCTGATCGAGGCGAACGCCGGATACTTCCTCGGACTGGTGAACGCATGAGCGGCGCCGGCATCGACGCACCGACCGGCGTCGGCATCATCGGCGCAGGGAACATCTCCGACGAATACCTGCGCTCGCTGACCACCTACCCGGATGTGCGGGTCGTCGGCATCGCGGACCTCGACCTGCAGCGGGCAGAGGCGCAGGCCGCGAAGTACGGCCTCCCATTCTCGGGGACTGTGGATGCGCTGCTCGCCCTCGACGACGTGCAGCTCGTCGTCAACCTGACCATCCCCGCCGCGCATGCCGAGGTGGGACTGAAGGCCATCGCCGCGGGCAAGCACGTCTGGGGCGAGAAGCCGCTGACGCTCGACCTCGCCAGCGCTCGGGCGCTGCTCGACGCGGCCGACGCCGCGGGCGTGGTGGTGGCCAACGCGCCGGACACCATCCTGGGCGAAGGCATCCAGAACGCCCACCGGCTGCTCGCGGACGGCGCCATCGGCACCCCGCAGACACTGCTCACGCTGATGCATGGCCCCGGCCCGGACTCCTGGCACCCGCGCCCGCAGTTCCTGTTCGCGCGCGGTGCGGGCCCGCTGTTCGACATCGGCCCGTACTACGTGAGCACCATGATCCAGCTGCTCGGCCCCGTGGAGTCCGTCGAGGCGATCGGTCAGCGTCCGCGCGCCGAGCGCGTGATCGGCTCCGGTCCGGACGCCGGCCAGAGCTTCCCGGTGGAGGTGAGCACCCACGTGAGCGTGCTGACCCGTTTCCGTTCCGGGGTGGTCGGCACCTCCATCTACAGCTTCGACTCCGCGCTCCGGCGGCAGACGTTCGAGATCACCGGCTCCGGCGGCGTGCTCGAGGTTCCGGTCAGCGGCTTCGACGGCCCCACCCGGCTGCTCGCGGGCGACGACCGCGAGACCGACTGGGTCGAGCTCCCGCCGCCCGGCGTCCACCGCGAGCGCGGCGTCGGCGTCCTGGAGATGGCCCGCGCCATCCGGGAGGGACGGCCGCCGCGCGCCAGCGGAGAACTCGCATACCACGCGCTCGACGTCATGCTCGCGATCGAGGAGTCGATCGAGACGGGCGGACCCGTCCGCCTCCGGAGCACAGCGGCAGCGGTCGAACCGCTCGCGGTCGACTGGGACCCGGCGGAGCGGACGGCGGAGCAGTCGACGGCCCGGGCGGCTCAGCGCGAGAAGACACCTGAACCAGCAGCATCAGCACCAGCAGCATCAGCACCGGCAGTACCAGCACTGAGGGGACCAGCATGAACGGGTACATCACTTTCGCGGAGGCACGCGCGACCCAGGCCGACGAGCTCGGCAGGGCGATCCCGCTGATCGCCGCGCAACTCGTCGACCGGCAGGCCGCGGGCGAGCTGGAGGGCCCCGGTCCCGTCTTCGTCGGCATCGGCGCCAGCCTCGCCGCTGCCTGCCCGGCCGTCTGGCAGCTGCGCACCAGGGGCATCCACTCGTGGCGGCTGGGAGCAGGCGACCTCCCCATCCCGTTCCCGGAGAGTGCGCACCCGATCGTCGGCATCTCGCAGAGCGGCCGGAGCGCGGAGACGCTGGCCGTGCTCGAAGCGACGCCGCCGCAGCTGCGCCTCGCGGTCGTCAACACCGAGCCGTCGCCCATCGCGCAGCTCGCCTCCACCATCTCGCTCGGCAGCCTGGCCGACAGCTACGCCTCCACCATCGGCTTCACCGCCACCGTGGCAGCACTCGGGATGCTCGCCGACGCCTGGGACGGCGGCACCATCGACCAGGGGTGGTTCACGCTGCACGAGGCGTTCGCGGAGGTCGAGGCGGAGCTGACCGACCGCGTGACAGCGCTGGCCGGACTCTTCCGCACGGTCGGCTCCAGCGACTTCGTCGGCGCCGGCCCTGCGGTCGGCTCGGCCGAGGCCGGCGCACTGCTGTTCCGTGAGGTCGCGCGCATCCCGGCCACCGGCATGAGCACGCGGCAGTACCTGCACGGCTCGATGGAGTCGGCAGGCGACGGCGTGCACGTCGTCCTGGGCGACAGCCGCGAGCTCGACCTCGCGACCACCCTCGCCGAGGCGGGCCACAACGTCATCCTGATCACCGCCGAACCGGTCGCGTCGACCGGGACGCTCAACGTCGTCCAGCTTCCCAAGCGTCCCGCCGCGCAACGTGCGGTGCTCGAAGCGCTCGTGATGCAGCTCCTCGTCGGAGCGGTCGCAGCCGTGCGCGGGGTCGAGATCGAGGAGTTCGTCTTCCACAACGCCGACACCAAGGTGCCGGTGGATGCGGGCGGTGCCGCATGACGGACGTGATCGTCGGCCTCGACGCCGGGGGCACGAAGCTCAGTGTGCGCGTCGAGACGCTGGACGGCGCCCGCGTCGCCGACGTCTCGCTGCCCGCGGAGGACTGGAGCGCGTCACCGCCCGAGAGCGCGGCGCGCTGGCTCGCCGAACGGGTCGGGCGCGTGGTGCCCGAGGGGCATCGCGTGGTCGCCGTCGGCGTCGGAGCCCAGGGACTCGACACCGCAGCGCACGCGCGCGAGCTGGCGGACGCGCTCGGGGGGCTCGGCTACCCGGCGGTCGCCGTGAACGACGCCGCGCTGCTGGTCGCCGCCGCGGGACTGGAGACGGGCATCGGCGTGATCGCGGGCACCGGATCCATCGCCGTCGGCCAGGACGCGACGGGTTCTCCGCTGTTCGCGGGCGGCTGGGGCTGGGTGCTCGGCGACGACGGCGGCGCGCCCGCGATCGTCCGCGAGGCCACCATCGCCGCGCTGACCGCGCACGACGACGGAGCGGACGACGACGGCCTGCTCGCCGCGCTGCTGCGCGCCTTCGGCGTCGACTCGGCCCCCGCGCTCGCCCGCGCGGTCAACGACACCCCCACGACGGAGAACTGGGGACCGCACGCGCCTGCCGTGTTCGCGGCGGCCGACGCAGGCTCCGCGCTGGCTCGGGGGGTGGTCGACCGGGCGGCCGACCACCTCGCCGGGCTGGTCACGCAACTCGTCCGCCGCGGCGCTGCCGGAAACGGTGTGGTCACCAGCGGCAGCGTGATCGTGAACCAGCCGCGGCTGTTCGCCGCGCTGTCCGCACGGGTCGCGGCCGCGCATCCACAGCTCACGGTGGTGCTGCTCGGCGACGCGCCCGTCGCGGGCGGGGTGGCGCTGGCGCGACGGGTCGTCGCAGCGTCGGCCGCCGCATCCATCGTCGCTACCGGGGTCTAGCCCCGCAGAACCACCAGACCCACCCGCACCACCCGCCACAGAACAAAGGAGTCAGCATGGCCATCGCCACCATCAACCCGACCACGGGCGAAACGCTCAAGACGTTCGAGTCGCACACGGCCGAGGACATCGAGCGCATCGTCGCCTCCGCCCACCAGACCTATCAGGACCTCGCCTCCACCACCTTCGCCCAGCGGGCCGAGTGGATGCGCGCCGCCGCCGACCTGCTCGACGCCGAACTCGACGAGGTCGCCACTCTGGTCTCCACCGAAATGGGCAAGACGATCGGCACCGCAAAATACGAGGTGTCGAAGTCGGCTCGCGGGATGCGCTGGTACGCCGACCACGCCGAGGAGTACCTGGCCGACGAGCATCCGGTGCAGCCGGGCGATGTGGGCGCCTCAGCGGTGAGCGTCCGCTACCAGCCGATCGGAACCGTGCTGGCCGTGATGCCGTGGAACTACCCGTTCTGGCAGGTGATCCGCTTCGCGGCGCCCGCGCTGATGGCCGGGAACACGGGCATCCTGAAGCACGCGTCGAGTGTCCCGCAGAGCGCGCTGTACCTCGGCTCGCTGTTCGCGCGGGGCGGGTTCCCGGACGGTGCGTTCCAGACGCTGCTCGTCGAGGGCGGCGCCGTGGCCCCGCTGCTCGACGACCCGCGCATCCGTGCTGTGACGCTCACCGGATCCGTCGGCGCAGGCGCGTCCGTAGCTGCCGCCGCCGGACGCAACGTCAAGAAGTCGGTGCTCGAACTCGGCGGGACCGACGTGTTCGTGGTCATGCCGTCCGCCGACGTCGCCGCCGCAGCAGCCGCCGGTGTCAACGCGCGCGTGCAGAACTCCGGCCAGAGCTGCATCGCCGCCAAGCGGTACTACGTGCACGAGGACGTCTACGACGCCTTCGAGGAGGCGTTCGTCGCCGGGATGCGCGCGCAGGTCGCGGGCGACCCGTTCGACCCGGCGACCTCGTTCGGCCCGCTCGCCACCGAGCAGGGCCGATGCGACGCCCACGAGCTGGTGGCCGACGCCGCCGCCAAAGGCGCGACCGTTCTGGCGGGCGGTGCGGTGCCGGACGGCCCCGGCTGGTTCTACCCGGCGACCGTCCTCACCGACGTGACCCCGGAGATGCGCATCTACCGCGAAGAGTGCTTCGGACCCGTCGCCTGCCTCTATAAGGTGTCGAGCGCCGAGGAGGCCATCGCCCGCTCCAACGACAGCGACTTCGGCCTCAGCTCCAGCGTCTGGACCAACGATGACGCCGAAGCCGAACTGTTCCAGCACGGGATCGAGGCGGGCGGCGTCTTCGTCAACGGCCTCACCGCGTCGTTCCCGCAGCTGCCCTTCGGCGGCGTGAAGGCGTCCGGCTACGGCCGTGAGCTCTCCGCCCAGGGCATCCGCGAGTTCACCAACGTGAAGACCACCTGGCGCGCGTGACCGCCACGCTCGTGCGAAACGTGCGGTCGCGGAGGCTCGCACCGCACTTTTCGCACGAGTCGTGGGCGGGCGCGCTCGTGCACGAGGCGGTGATGGTGGGCGTGATGGTGGCGATCATGGCCGCCGCCGCGGCCGTCGGGCACGGCGCTGCGCCGATGCTGGGGGCGGCGTTCGTGCTCGCGCTGGTGTCGTTCGGGTACGCGCCGCTGGCGCGCACGCGGGCGTGGGCGCGGGAGCATGTCGTCGACCTGTGGGCGATGCTGCTGGTGATGGGGGCGCAGGCGGTCGGCGCGGGGGCGTCTGGGCCGGGGATGGCCGCGTCCGGGATGGCGGGGATGGGTGGTCACAGCGTGACGGGGCATGGCATAGCCACCACTCCAACACTCACAGCCTCCGCGCTCATCACCCTCCCCGGCACCGCGGCGCCCACACTCCCCGCCACCGCAGCGCTCACCATCCCTGCCATCGCGGCGATCCTCCTCGCCTGGCTGCTCGCGCGCGTCCTGCTCGCCCGGCGGGTGTGGCGCATCCACTCGGCGGTGTCGCTGGCCGGTTGCGGCGCCTGTCTGCTCTGGATGCTCGTGGCCTGACCCCCGCGAACACGGCCCGGTATGCGCATTCCCGCAGCCTCCGGCGCCCGCTAGGCTGGGGCGGTGAGCGAGACGCAGAGCGACGCAGGGCCGCGCAGGCCGGTCACGCTCGACGACGTTGCGCGGCACGCCGGAGTCTCCCAGCCGACAGCGTCGCGCGTGCTCAACGGCAGCGATCGCAAGGTCGCCGAAAGCTACCGGACCCGGGTGCTGAATGCCGCGCGGGAGCTCGGCTACGCCCCCAACCTGGCCGCGCAGAACATGGCGCGGGGGACCTCCCGCACCGTCGCCCTGGTGATCAGCGGGATCTCCGACCCGTACTTCTCCGCGATGGCCGCCGCGATCATGCGGCAGGCCGAGGCCGCCGACCTGCGTGTGTCGATCGCGGTCACCGAGCGTCAGTCCGACCGGGAGCTCGACCTCGTGCGTGAGTTGCGCGGGCAGCAGCCGCGCGCGATCATCCTCGCCGGAACCGGCTACGTCGACCCTCCGTCGGTCAACGAGCTCGTCGCCGAGTTGCAGCGCTACGAAGAGACCGGCGGCCGCGTCGTGCTCATCAGCCGCACCGACCTGCCGTTCGAGACGGTCACCTTCGACAACCACGACGGCGCCCGCCGCCTCGCCGCCGAACTCGCCGGCCTCGGCTACCGGCGTGCGCTCGTGCTCGGCAGCGCCACCCCGCTGCTGTCGATGCAGCAGCGCGTCGAAGGCTTTGTGGACGGACTGACCGGCGCGGGCGTCGAGGGCGTCGAGACGACCGTGCGGCACCCGGAGTTCAGCTGGGAGGGCGCCCGCGACCTCGTACTCGCCCTCGACGAGCAGGAGCTGCGCCGCCTGCAACTGGTGTTCGCGATCACCGACGACATGGCGCTCGGTGCGATCGCCGGTCTGCGCGCCCGCGGCCTGCGCATCCCGGACGACATCGCGGTGGCAGGCTTCGACGACATCACGACGCTCCGGGATGTGGTCCCCCCGCTGACCACGGTGCACGTCGCCCTCGACACGGTCGCCTCCGAAGCCATCGCCCGCGCCATCGCCCACGACGGCGAGACCCGCACGGTGCCCGCATACCCGGTCATCCGGGCCAGCACCCCGCCGGTCGACGCACCCATCGACCTCGTTCGGTGACGTGCCCATCGACGCGAGCAACGACGCGCCCATCGCGCCCGCCCCTCTGTAGTGTTGTCCCGTGAGTGAGAGCGCGTCGACCCTGGCGCAGGTCGCCGCCCATGCAGGTGTGTCGCTCGCCACCGCATCCCGGGCGTTGAACGGCAGTGCCCGCAAGGTCAACCCGGAGTTGCAGGCGCGCGTCCTGGCCTCGGCGGCGGCGCTCGGCTACAGCGCGAACTTGCAGGCGCAGGCCGTGGCCCGCGGCACCAGCAACACGGTCGCGGTCGTCGTCGGCGACATCGCCGACCCGTACTTCTCCAGCATCGCCTCCGGGATCGTCCGGGTCGCCGACGAGCGCGGTCTGATCGTCACCATCAGTGCCACCGGTGCGGATGCGGCACGCGAGTCCGCGACGCTCGTCGCGCTGAAGGGCCAGCGGCCCCGCGTGGTCATCGTCGCGGGCAGCCGTCATCTGGGCGACGCAGACGGCGCGGCCGAGCTGGAGGCGATCGAGCGCGGGGGAGCGAGGGTGGCCCTGATCGGCGCGGCCGTGCCCGGCCTGCGGTCTGTCGCCGTGAACAACCGCGCGGGCGCAGCAGCACTGGCCGCCGTGCTGGCAGACCGCGACTACGGCGACTTCGTCGTGCTGGCCGGGCCGGAGAATCTGCTCACCGCCCGCGACCGCACGGCTGGCTTCCTCGACGTGATCCCCGGTGCGCGCGTGGTGCACGGGGCGTTCTCCCGCGACGGCGGCTACGAGACGATGGCCGCCCTGCTCGCGTCCGGGGAGCGGCCGGGTTGCGTGTTCGCCGTCGCCGACGTGATGGCCGTCGGGGCGATGGCCGCCATGCGCGACGCCGGTGTCGAGCCGGGCGCAGGCATCGCGGTCGCCGGGTTCGACGACATCCCGCTGGTGCAGGATGTGACGCCGTCGCTCACGACCGTCGCCCTGCCGCTGGCCGAGATCGGGGCGCGTGCACTAGAACTCGCCCTCTCCGAAGACGGCGACGCGTCAGCGCCCCCGTTCGACGGCACAGTGACCCTCCGCGCCTCCACCCCGTAGCGACGTTCGACGCCGAGATACCAGTAACTGCACCGAAAACCCCGGTTTCCTGTGCAGTTACTGGTATCTCGGCCTCAGGCGGCACCGCGGCCTGTGGAACGACCTGTGGATGCGCGCCGCCCTAGATCTTCACGCCGCCTGAGATCAGGTCGATCTTCCAATACCGCTGGAGCGACAGAAACAGGATCGCCAGCGGCACGATCGACACCAGCACCCCGGCTATCACGATCGAATACTGCGCCGCCTGCCCTCCGGTGATGATCATCAGTCCGTAGAGCCCGAGCGTCAGCGGGTACAGCTGGTCATTGTTGATCATCACGAACGGCAGCAGGAAGTTGTTCCAGATCCCGATGAACTGCAGCAGGAACACCGTCACCAGCGCCGGCATCATCAGCCGGGAGCCGACCGACCAGAAGATGCGCCACTCGCTGCCGCCGTCGATGCGCGCCGCCTCCATGATCTCGTCCGGCACCGACGCCTCCGCGTAGATCTTGCAGAGATAGATCGCGAACGGCGACACCAGTTGCGGGAGGATCACCGACGCGTAGTTGTTGGTCATCCCGAACTTGGCCAGCAGCAGGAACTGCGGGATGGCGAGCATGATCTGCGGCAGCAGCACGGCGGCGACGATCAGCCGGAAGATCCATTTCGAGCCGACGAAGCGGTACTTGCCGAGCGCATACCCCGCGGCACCGGCGACGACCGTGGAGAGGACGCCGCCGCCGATCGCGTAGATCACCGAGTTGAGCGCCCAGCGGCCGAAGATCCCGTTGTTGTAGGTGAAAAGAGCCTGCATGTTCGACCAGAAGCCGCCGTTGAACATCGGCAGGAACGGCGGGGACGAGAACAGTTCGTCATTCGTCTTCGTCGCCGCGATCACGATCCACAGCACCGGCAGCACGCAGTAGAGCGCGCCGACGATCAGGATGATCGTGGGCACGAGGTGCAGGCCGCTGCGGGTGCGCTTGGGGGGAGCATCCCTGGTCGCCGACCGGCCGGGGGTCTGGGTGAGCGTGGTCATTTGGTTTCCCTCCGGGCGACGCGCCGGCCGATGACGTTGACCAGCACGGTGGCCGCCACGGTCATGATGATGAGGATGAACGAGGTCGCAGCGCCCTCGTAGATGCTGTTGTTCACGAACGCGTCCGTGTACACGCGCATCAGCGGCACCCAGGTGGATGAGATGGCGTTCGCGAGCGGCTTGAGCGTGGTGGGCTCGTTGAAGAGCTGCAGCGCTCCGATGATCGAGAACAGGGCGACCATCGTGATCGCGGGGGTGATCAGCGGCAGTTTCACCCGCAGGGCGATCTGCAACTCCGACGCCCCGTCGAGTTCCGCGGCTTCGAACAGGTCTTTCGGGAGGCTGCGGACCGCGGTGTAGAGGATGATCATGTTGAAGCCGACCACGCCCCAGACGGCCACGTTCGCCACCGAGAAGAAGATGCCGGTGCTGCCGAAGTAGTTGATCACCTGGCCGCCGATGGGGCTGGTGGCAGGCAGGTACATGAACCCCCAGAGCAGGGAGGCGACCACGCCCGGCACCGCGTACGGCAGGAAGATCGCCAGACGGGTGAAGCCGACGAGCCTGGTCCGCTTGGCGTCGAGACAGAGCGCGAACACCGTGGAGAGCACGATGGTGAGCGGCACGCCGATGGCCGCGACGATGAGCATCCGGCCGAGGCTGGCCCAGAACTCCGGGTCGACGAGCGTCGAGACGTAGTTGGCGAAACCGGCGAACACCTCGACGGTGCCGCCGCCGCCGAGCAGACCGCCGCCGACCTTCACCTGCAGGAAGCTCAGCACGACGGCGTAGATCCCCGGCGCGATGGTGAACAGCAGCAACAGGATGACGGCCGGCGCCACGAGGAAGATCGGCAGCAGGCTGCCGCGTTTCCGGCGCGGGCGCCGCCGCCCGGGGGTGGGCGCTGGACCGGCAGGGACGCGGGATGCTGTCCCACGCGCCTGCTTCGGCGCGGTGCTGTCTCCGATGACGGCCATGGCGTGAACTCCTCGGAACGGACGGTGCGGATGTCGGGGGATGGGGTGGACGTGATGCGGCGGTGGTGCGGCGCCGGCGGCCGAGTCTCGCGCTCAGGCCGCCGGCGTCGGTCGTGGCCGGACTAGCCGGTGACCTTGAAGCCGAGCTTCTTCATGTCGGCCACCGTGTCCGTCTGCATCTTGTCGAGCGCTCCGGAGAGCTGCGTCTTGTTCTGCAGGGCAGCGGCGAACGCGTTGGAGTACGAGTCGAACGTGACGTTCGCGTTCGGGCCCCAGATGTCGAAGGTGCGGACGCCCTTGGCGACGGTCGCCATCAGCGTGTTGTAGTCCGGCTGGTTCGACATGAACGGCGGCGGGGTCTGCAGTGCGGGCAGCGACTGGTTCGGGATGCTCGCGGGGAAGACCTGCACGTTCTTGATCAGAGCGTTCACGCCGTCCTTGGAGGCGTTCATCCACTTGACGAACTTCGCGGCCTCCGCCGGGTGCTTCGAGTTGGTGGTCACCGCCTCGGTCTCGCCGCCCCAGATGCCGACGGTGGTGTCACCGGCGGTCCAGGCGGGGAGTGCCACGGCCTGCCACTTGCCTGCGGTGTCTTTGGCGATCGACGGGAGCTGGTTGGGTCCCCACTGCGCTCCGACCCAGCCGACCAGCGTGCCGTTGTTCATGTCGGTGTTCCACTGCGCCGACCAGTTCGGCTCGGGGCTGACGAGTCCCTTGTTCACCAGGTCGCCCCAGTAGTCGGCGACCTTCTTGCTCGGGGCGTCGTTGATCGCGACGGTCCACTTGTCGCCGCCGGAGGTGGTCCACCAGTTGGCGCCCGCCTGCTGGGCGAGACCGGCGAACCAGCCGGGGTCGGCCGCAGTGAAGTTGCCGATGTACTTCTTCGGGTCGGCCGCGTGGATGGCGGCGGCGTCGGCCGCGTACTCATCCCAGGTGGTCGGCGCCTTCAGGCCGAGCGAGTCCCAGAGATCCTTGCGGTAGAAGAACACCATCGGGCAGACGTTCTGCGGGACGCCGTACGTCTTGCCCTCGAACTGCACCTGCGCCAGCGTCGACTTCGAGAAGTCGCTGGACAGGTCGCCGACGTACTTGTCGATCGGGACGACGACGTTGTTCGCGATCAGGGCGGGAAGCGCCTGGTACTCGACCTCGGTCACATCCGGGTTGGTGCCCGCCTTGTTGTTGGTGATCAGCTTGTTGTAGAGGGTGTATCCGGTGCCGGACGGCTTGGTCAGCTTGACCTGGATGTTCGGGTTCGCCTTATTCCATTCGTCGACGACGGCCTGCATCCCTCCGTCCCAGTTGACGTAGTTCAGGGTGACCTTGCCGCCCGAGCTGGAGGCGTCTCCTGAGCCGGAACTGGAGCATCCGGTCAGGACGGTGGTTACGGCGGCGAGGACGCCGACGGTGGCGCCGAGGGTCCTCAGCGTTGTCTTTCTCACTGTGTGCATCTCCTTTGATGGTGAATGTGATCGGTCAGGCTTCCGCCCAGGCCGGGTATCGCGTCGGGGTGGTCTGGAGGCCGATCCATTGCCGGTTGGTGAAGCCGGCGAGCTGTCCCTCGCCGCCGTGCCGCGCGTAGCCGTCGTTGACGTGCACCTCGTTGCTCTTGACCTGTTCGGCGAAGGCGAGACCCCGCAGGGGGTCGCCGCTGAACACCGAGTTCATGAGCGTGCGGTGCCGGTTGACGAGGGCGAGCGCCTCGGCTTCGGTGTCGACCACGGTGATCGGCATCACCGGGCCGAAGATCTCTTCGGTGAAGACCGGCATCTCCGGGGTGACCCCGGTGAGCACGGTCGGCTGGTAGAACAGTCCGTCGAAGCCGCCGCCGACGGCGACCCTGGCTCCGGATGCGATGGACGGCTGCACGAGTCCGTCGTGGAACCGGCGCAGCTGGGTTTCGCTGATGATCGGGCCGAGGTCCACGTCGTCGTCGAGCCCGTTGCCGACCCGCAGCCTGCTCACGCGTTCGACGACGGCCTCGGTGAACGCGTCCGCTGCGCTGCGCAGCACGATGTGGCGTCCGGCGCTGATGCAGGTCTGGCCCTGGTACCAGAGCGCCGACCAGACGGCGCAGCTGGCGGCCTGGTCGATGTCGGCGTCGTCGAGCACGACGAACGCGTTGTCGCCGCCGAGTTCGGTGGCGACCGGCTTGAACGAGCGGGCGGCGAAGTTGGCGATCTGGTGGCCGACCTCGAACGATCCGGTGAAGTGCACCAGGTCGAGATCGGGATGCTCGGAGAGCGTGCGTCCGGTGGTGGGGCCGTCTCCGGGGACCACGTTGAACACGCCGTCAGGGACGCCGGCCGCCTGCGCTGCTTCTGCGAGGATCTGGCCGCCCGCGATCGGCGTGAGCTCGGCGGGCTTGAGCACGACCGCATTGCCGTAGGCGAGGCCGGGTGCCAGGGCGCGCATCGCGAGGCTCATCGGGTAGTTCCAGGGCACGATGAGGCCGATCACGCCGAGCGGCACGGCGCGGGAGAGCGAGATCTTGCCGTCTTTGTACGGCGGGAGGATCGCTCCGGCGTTCTCGGTGAGCTGGGTGGCGGAGTTGTTGAGCTGGGTGATCGCCTGCCCCAGTTCCTCCTCGGCCTTCTCGGCTGTGCCGCCCGTCTCGCGGATGATCAGGGTGATCAGTTCGTCGCGCCGCAGTTCGAGCTGGCGGCCGAAGTCGCGGATGATCTCGCTGCGCCGGTTGGCGTTCACCGCGCCCCAGGCGGGCTGCGCCTCGACGGCGGTGCGGACGGCGCGGTCGACCTGCGCCGCCGACGCGTTGCCGTACGTGCCGAACCGGGTGCCGGACGCCTTGTCGAGCACGGGAAGGTCGTTCCCGGCCTCCGGATCTTCGTAGCGGCCGCCGATGAAGACCTGGGCGGTGTAATCGCGGAGCTGGTGCATGGTCGCCTCCCGGCGCGGAATGGAATGGGGTCGGGTCTCAGTCTCTGTCACGTTCGCGGTGCGCTCGGCTGTGCGTTCGGCGGTGCGCTCGGCGGTGCGCTCGGCGGTGCGCTCTTCCGCCGCAGTCAGGTTCTCAGGCAACGGCGATCAGAGCTTCTTTCGTGACCGGATGCTCGGCGGGCTCGCCAGCGACGAACAGCTCGGCCTCGCGTCTCGCGCACTCGCCGAGCCTCCGCAGCTCGGTGCCGAGCGCGCCGGCCACGTGCGGGGTGAGGATCACGCCGTCGAGCGAGCGCAGCGGGTGGTCGGCGGGCAGCGGCTCCGGATCGGTGACGTCGAGGATGGCGCGGACGCCGCGTTCCCGCACGGCCGCTTCGAGCGCATCCTGATCGACGATGGGAGCGCGGGCGGTGTTGATGACGGTCGCGCCGTCCGGGAGGAGCGCGAGCTGGGCGGCGCCGACCATTCCGACCGTCTCCGGCAGCAGGGGCGCGTGGACGCTGACGATGCTGGACTGGGCGAACAGGTCGTCGAGGGCGACCTGCCTGGCGGAAGCGAGCACGGGGTCGCCCGCAGCGAGGTACGGGTCGTAGAGCAACACGTCGATGTCGAACGGCTGCAACAGCTCGATGACCCTCCTGCCCACCCGGGAGGCGCCGACGATGCCGACCGTGCGCTGGAAGTTCCCGATGGCCGGATCCGGCGACTCGTCGTAGAGCGCAGGATCGGCGGCGTAGCGGCGGATGTAGTCGGGGACGCGCTTGCCAGCCAGCAGGATCATCGCGAGCGTGTACTCGGCGACCGGGTATGCATTCGCGCTGGCCGCACTGGTGACGCGGATGCCGCGGTCCCAGGCCTCGTCGTCCAGGTGACCCTTGACGGTGCCCGCCGCGTGGATGATCGCGCCGAGTCGCGGCATCGCGTGCAGGGCGGCCGGACCGATCTGCGGGGAGCCCCAGCCGGTGATCAGCACGTCGATCTCGGCGAGGCGTTCGGGGGTGATGTCGGCGAAGTCTTCGATGGTGGTCGCGGTGTCGAGGTCGAGGATGCGGCAGAGGGCGGCGAGGTCGTCGTCGGAGAAGAGCAGTGCGGGCAGGTCGGGTCGCATGGCGAACGCGGCGACGGGGGTGCGTCGTGGTGTCATCGTCGACTCCTCTGGTGGCTGCTTTGCGACTGTTCCGGTAGCGGGATTGCGCATTCCCAGAATGCGCATTCCTCATCATGAATCCTCGAAGCGGATTCGTCAAGCACGGATTCCCGCGCGGGCGTGCTGCGGTGTGCCTGCCGGTTGTCATCCAGCCCGGAAGGCGCTTACCATCCGGGTATGGCAGACCACGACGCACCCGTGCCCCACGCGCTCATCCTCAGCGGCAATGGCCGGTACGACGACCCCTGGCACCCGTTCGCCGACACATCCGCCCGCCTGGCCGGCATCCTGCGTGGGGAGGGCTTCGAGGCCGAGGTCTCCGGCGACGTGGATGCGCAGCTCACCGCCCTCGGACAGAACCCGCCTGACCTCCTCGTCCTCAACATCGGAGACCCGGCGCTCACGGCTCCCGACGACCCGCAGCCGGAGGCGGAACGACGCGCGCGAGACGGGCTCCTCTCCTACCTGGCAGGTGGGCGCCCGCTACTCGCGATGCACGTCACCTCCACCTCGCTGCGCGGGGTGCCGGAGTGGGAGTGCATCCTCGGCGGCGTCTGGGTGCGCGGCACGACCATGCACCCGGACTACTCGCGGGCCCGGATTCGCGTGTATCCGGAGCGGCATCCGATCGTCTCCGGCCTCGCCGACTTCGAGGTCGACGACGAGCGGTACGCCTACCTGCGCACCGCGCCGGACATCGTGCCGCTCGCGACCCACGAGCACGACGGCCAGGAGTTCCCGCTGCTCTGGACGCGCACCTACGGAAACGCCCGCGTGGTCTACGACGCACTCGGCCATGACACCGCGTCGTACGACTCCGAGACCCACCGAGCGATCATCGCCGCCGCGGCCAGGTGGCTCGTCGGGAACTGACGCAGAGGCGGGCGCCCAACCCACGGTTGACGAACGCCACTCACGCGGCCTACGCTGGTAAGCGCTTTCCCATCGCATCAACAACGACATCCGCTTAACCGCACCACCGCATCCCGCGACAAAGGAGTTCCAGTGTCAGAGTCGACCATCGGTATCATCATGAACGGCGTCTCCGGCCGCATGGGTTACCGCCAGCACCTGCTGCGCAGCATCCTCGCCATCCGCGAGCAGGGCGGCGTGCTCCTGTCCGACGGCAGCCGAGTTCAGGTGGAGCCCATCCTGGTCGGCCGCAGCGAAGCCAAGCTGGCCGAGCTCGCCGCGAAGCACGACATCGAGCACTTCACCACCGACCTGGATGCGGCCCTCGCCGACGACCGCTGGCAGATCTACTCCGACTTCCTCGTCACTAAAGCCCGCGCCTCCGCCATCAAGAAGGCCATCGCGGCGGGCAAGGCCATCTACACCGAGAAGCCCACCGCCGAGTCGTTCGAGGAGGCGCTGGAGCTCGCGCGTCTCGCCGAGGCGGCCGGCATCAAGAACGGCGTCGTGCACGACAAGCTCTACCTGCCCGGGCTGCGCAAGCTGAAGCGGCTCATCGACTCCGGGTTCTTCGGCCGCATCCTGTCGGTGCGCGGCGAGTTCGGCTACTGGGTGTTCGAGGGCGACTGGCAGGCCGCGCAGCGCCCGAGCTGGAACTACCGGGCCGAGGACGGCGGTGGCATCGTCGTCGACATGTTCCCGCACTGGTCGTACGTGCTGGATAACCTGTTCGGCACGGTCGAGTCCGTCTACGCCCGCGCGGTCACCGAGATCCCGTCGCGGGTGGACGAGAACGGCCAGTCGTATGCCGCGACCGCCGACGACGCCGCGTACGCGATCTTCGAGTTGGAGGGCGGCATCACCGCCCAGCTCAACTCCAGCTGGACCACCCGCGTCAACCGCGACGAACTGGTCGAGTTCCAGGTGGACGGCACCCTCGGCAGCGCCGTGGTCGGCCTGTTCGGCTGCAAGATCCAGCCGCGCAACGCCACCCCGAAGCCGGTCTGGAATCCCGACCTGGCCGACGAGCACGACTACGACACCGACTGGATCGAGTCCCCGGCCAACGAGGTGTTCGAGAACGGTTTCAAGACGCAGTGGGAGGAGTTCATCCGCCACGTGGTCGACGACGGACCGAACGAGTACGACTTCCTGGCCGGTGCGCGCGGCGTCCAGCTTGCCGAGCAGGGTCTGATCTCGTCGCGCGAAGGGCGCCGCATCGACCTGCCGGCGGTCAGCCTCTGATGCCGGGGCTCGTCCTCCTGAACGGCGACGGCGTCACCAGCGCCGTCGATCTCGCCGCCGCTCCGTCGTTCGCGAAGCCGACGGCGCCGCTTTCCTCCCGCACCGCGTACGCGGCGGCGCACGTCGTCCCGAAGCCATGGGCGGAGAACGTGCCAGGCGCCCCGGCCGACATCGACTGGGATGCGACACTCGCCTTCCGCCATCACGTCTGGTCGTGGGGGCTCGGCGTCGCGGACGCGATGGACACCGCCCAGCGCAACATGGGCCTGGATGCGCGCGCCACGCGCGACCTCATCGCGCGCAGCGCCGCCGAGGCCCGCTCGGTGGGCGGCGCGATCGTGGTCGGGGTGAACACCGACCACGTCGAGGACGAGGTCATCTCTCTCGACGAAGTGATCGACGCCTACCTGGAGCAACTGCACTTCACCGAGGACGCGGGCGCCGGCGTGGTCCTGATGGCGAGCCGCCATCTCGCCCGCGTCGCCACCTCCGCCGCCGACTACGAGTGGGTGTACCGCGCGGTGCTGAGTGCCGCATCCACCCCTGTCGTGCTGCACTGGCTGGGCGCTGCGTTCGATCCGACGCTCGCCGCCTACTTCGGTTCGACGGACAGCGCGGTCGCCAGCGAGACGGTGCTGCGGATCATCGAGGACAACGCCGACCACGTCAGCGGCATCAAGATGAGCCTGCTGGATGCGGACGCCGAGATCGCGCTGCGCTCCCGCCTCCCGCAGACGGCCAGGATGTTCACCGGAGACGACTTCAACTATGTCGGCCTCATCGAGGGGGACGGGGGCGACGGCCACAGCGCCGGGGGCGCCCACGGCGACGGCGGCGCCCACTCGGATGCGCTGCTCGGCGCGTTCGCGGCCGTCGCGCCCAGCGCCTCCGCCGCCATCCAGGCGCTCGACGCAGGCGATGTGGATCGCTACCGCGCGATCCTCGGCCCGACCGAGGCACTGTCCAGGCAGGTGTTCGCTGCGCCGACCTTCTATTACAAGACCGGTGTCGCCTTCCTGTCCTGGCTGAACGGGCACCAGGAGTCGTTCACCATGATCGGCGGCCTGCACGCGGCGCGCAGCCTGCCGCACCTGTCCGAGATCGTCCGGCTGGCGAACGCGTCCGGTGCGCTGGAACGCCCGGAGCTCGCCGCCGACCGCTGGCACTCGCTGCTTCGACTGAACGGATTCACCGCATGACCGCGCCGCAGCCTCTCCCGCAGACGAAGCCCCATCCCCGGCTCTCGATCAACCAGGCGACCATCAAATACGCCGACCTCGACACCGCCCTGCGTGTCACGGCCGAGGCCGGCGTGCAGAGCATCGGACTGTGGAGGGAGCCGGTCGCCGAGGTCGGTCTCCGCGAGGCCGCCGCGCGGGTCGCCGACTCCGGCCTGCGCGTGTCGAGCCTGTGCAGGGGCGGGTTCTTCACCGCGTTCGATGGCGAGGACCGCCGCCGTTCCATCGACGACAACCGGGCCGCGATCGAGGAGACCGCGACCCTCGCCGCCGCGGGGGCAGACGGCTCCGCCGCCGTGCTCGTGCTCGTGGCCGGCGGCCTGCCCTCCGGCTCCACCGATCTGCGCGGCGCCCGCAACCGGATGCGCGACGCCGTCGCCGAGCTCGAACCGGATGCGCGCGCGGCCGGGGTCACGCTCGCCCTGGAAGCCCTGCATCCGATGTACGCCGCCGACCGCGCCGTGCTCTCCACGCTCGGCCAGGCGCTCGATGTCGCCGAGCAGTTCCCGGCCGAGTCTGTCGGGGTGGTCGTCGACACCTTCCACCTCTGGTGGGACCCGGCCGTCCTCGACCAGATCGCGCGAGCGGGCGCATCCGGTCGGATCGCCAGCTACCAGGTCTGCGACTGGGTCACCCCGCTCGCTGCCGATGTCCTGCTCTCGCGGGGCATGATGGGCGACGGGCACATCGACTTCGCCTCGCTGACCGCCGCCGTCACGGCTGCCGGTTACGCGGGCGACGTCGAGGTGGAGATCTTCAACCAGGCGATCTGGGATGCGGCACCGGCGTCGGTCGTCGAACGCACCGTTCGGGCGTTCGCCGAGCACGTGCCACTGTAGAGGCATGCCGCACACCGTCGTCGTCGCGCCGGACTCCTTCAAGGGGTCGGCGACGGCCACCGCCGTGGCGGAGGCGCTCGCCGCCGGCTGGTCGTCCGTCCGTCCGGACGACCGCGTGGTGCTCGCGCCGATGGCCGACGGCGGCGAGGGCACCCTGGACGCGTTCGAAGTCGCCGTCCCCGGAGCCGTCCGCCACGCCGTCACTGTGCTCGGCCCGGCCGGCGCGGAGGTGGAGGCGTCGTGGCTGTCCCTCCCGGACGGCACCGCCGTCGTGGAACTGGCAGAGACGAGCGGTCTCGCCCACATGCCGCAGCTCGCCCCGCTCGACGCTCACACCTTCGGCTTCGGCCAGGCCATCGCGGCAGCACTGGATGCGGGGGCGACCGCTCTGCTGCTCGCCCTCGGCGGCAGCGCATCCACGGACGGCGGCGTCGGCGCCCTCGCCGCCCTCGGCGCCCACTTCACCGACGCGGCAGGCCGCCCGATCCGCCTCGGCAACCGGGGGCTCGGCACGCTGGCCCGCGCCGACCTGAGCGGTCTTCCGCCGCTGCCGCCCGGCGGTGTGCGCATCCTGAGCGATGTGACCAACCCGCTGCTGGGCCCGACGGGAGCCGCGGCGGTGTTCGGCCCGCAGAAGGGCGCGACCCCGGAGCAGGTCGTCGGACTGGAGTCCGGCCTGGCGCGCCTTGCGCGCGTGCTTGGCGGCCCGCGGCCCTCCGCGTCCGCAGCAACCCCGCAGTCCCCGCCGACCCCGCCGACCCCGCATCGAGTGGTCCCGAATCGCCGCGACGCGGGCACGCCGCACGGCAATTCGGGACCACTCGTTGCGATTCGTCCCGCCACCCCCGGCGCGGGAGCGGCGGGCGGCACCGGCTACGGTCTGCTCGCGTGGGGCGCCGAACTCGCGCCCGGCTCGGCGGCCGTCGGCGACGCGCTCGGACTGCCCGCGCTCGTGGCGGCGGCCGATGTCGTGATCACGGGAGAGGGGCGCTACGACGCGCAGTCGGCGGCGGGCAAGGTCCCGGCATACGTGTCCGCGCTGGCCCAGGATGCGGGTGTGCCCGCGCTGCTCGCGGCCGGCGCGATCGAGGCGCCGGCGGACGCGTTCGCGGCCGCGGTGTCGCTGAGCGATCTCGCCGGAAGCGCGGGCGCCGCGATCGCCGACGCCACCCGCTGGGCGCGCGAGGCGGGGGCGGCGCTGGCGCGGGCCTACTCCGCCGTTGTCCCCAGGTCTGTCGTGCGCTGAGCGCGCCAGACTTCGTGCTTCTCCCATCCAGGAGGGGCGCCCAAGCTGGCTGTCGAGAGAGCACCGACAGGGAACAGTGCGAGGTGCGCGGCGAGTCGTTCGTTCCAGTCGCACTCCGCTTCGACAGTGCGTAAGAGGTAAGCCATGATCGCAAGGGCGTTGTAGACGCCGAACTGCCCTTTCGGTCCGGGCGTCTCAAGTAGATGATCAAGCAAAGGCACACGCCCGCTCATCGGTCTGCTCGGGGCCGCGACGAGCTTGCGATTGAAGAGGCGGGCGTGGTGTGCCGAGACGTTGCGTACATAGTTGACGCAGGCGATCCAACTGCCGAACATCTTCTTCGTGGGGACACCGTATGCGTTCGCGATGGTCGTCGCGATGTCGCCTTGCAACGCTCCGAACAGCCGCCCGAGGTGGCCGAGTTCCAGAATCTCCGTGAGCGCCCAGATCGGGAGAACACCGTCGTAGTGGTCGCGAAAATGGGCGACAAACGCTTCGTCGGATCCGTCCTGGCGCTTCTGAACGCGGTCGAGCCATTGTGTCAAGCCGCTCGGAACTGGATGCCCGGCCGCATCCATCGCCTCAACAGTGAACGAGGGAACGAAGTTCGCGGGATCGTGATGGGCAAAGCCCGAGCGGGCACCGAGTGTGTATCCGAGTTGCATTCGGAGAGAGATCTCGATCCGCTCGACGGCGTCAAGTACGAGCAGCCGGAGTGCACGGTCGAAGTCGATCAGCTGCGCGGCGTAGTCGATCGACGTTCCAGGTCGGTAGGCGGCAAGAACGCGCACGCGTTCTCTTCCCTGCTCGTCGACGAACGTCTCGGACGTCCGAAAAGGGTACAGATAGCCCGTCAGGCGGTAGTAACCGACCTGCTGCAGAAGATCCTTCGCGACCGAGGGTTCACCGATCTCGACTCCGCGGCGGCTGAGCTTGTCCATCTGTTCGTCGAGCGTCAGCCACGGTTTCGAATACTGGGACACAATCCTCCCGGTTAAGAAAATCAGCCCGAGCTGTTAAGCGAGCGGGCTGATCGTGATACTTCACATTACCACAGAAGGGCCGACGCTCACGCCCCGCGCAGCAACGTCACCCGGAACCCCCGCAGCTCTCCGCGCGCGAACCCTCCCGCGATCGCCGGGTCTTCCTCCATGAACGCCTGCGCCGCCGCCTCGTCGTCCGCTTCGAACACACAGATCCCCGTGTTCTTGTGCCCGAGCGTCGGCCCCACCAGGATCACGCGACCCGCCGCGAACTCGCGCTGCAGCCGCGCCCAGTGCCTGGCCCACGCCTCCTTCTCCGCGTCGGTCATGGTGGCGGCGAAGTCGTCGCGCGGGGGATGAAGGAAGTAGATCCACTCGCTCATGCCGCCATCATGCTCTGACTGTTCCCGTCGCGCATCCGGTGGAGGACAATCGGTGTCGGAAGGGAACGATCATGGACGATCTCACCGGAACCTCGACAGAACGCGCACACCGCCTTGCCCGCCTCGACGCGGACGGTCCACTGCCGCCGGAGTGGGTGCGGCGCCAGCTCGATCTGGTGCTCGCCGCGTGGGCGGACGACGAGAAGACACTGGATGTGGAGGCGGAGGGCCGAGAGGACTTCTGAGCTACGCCGAGCGGCCCGCCTACTCCCGCAGCAGGCCCGCCTACTCCCGCAGCAGCCCCGCCTACTCCCGCAGCACCCCGCGCAGCGCCTGGATCGTGTCCGCCTCCGCGGCGTCCTTGTCGTCGCGGTACCGCTTCACCCGCGCGAAGCGGAGTGCGATCCCGCCCGGATACCGGCTGGACCGCTGGACCCCGTCGATCGCGATCTCGACCACCGTCGTCGGCGTCACCCACACCGTCCCGGTCGTGCGGCGCACCTCGATCTGCTGGAAGTGCTCCGTCTGCCATTTCAGGATCTCGTCGGTGAGGCCTTTGAACGTCTTGCCGACCATCACATACCCGCCCGGCTCGCCGAACTCGCCGGCCGGGTCGAGCGCGCCGAGATGGAGGTTCGAGAGCCAGCCCTGTCGGCGGCCGGAGCCCCATTCGCAGGCCAGCACCACCAGGTCGTAGGTGTGCACAGGCTTGACCTTGATCCAGGACGATCCGCGTCGGCCCGCGGCGTATGGAGAGTCGATCGCCTTCACGACCACGCCTTCCTGCCCGGCGGCCAGCGCATCCTGTGCAATGCGCTCAGCGACCGCCGGGTCGTCGGTGACCTCGCCAGGGATGCGGTGCTCGCCCGCGATCCGCTCCAGTTCCGCTCTGCGCGTCGACAGCGGTTCGTCCAGGAGGTCGCGGCCGTCGACGTGCAGCACGTCGAAGAACCAGGGATGCAGCACCACCTCGCGTGCCGCCTCAGCGCCGAACCGTGACATCGTCTCCTGGAACGGCCGCGGTGCGCCGTCCTCATCGAGCGACAGCGTCTCGCCGTCGAGGATGACGTCGCGCACCGGCATCGAACGGACCACCTCCACCACCTCCGGCACGCGCCGGGTGATGTCGGCGAGGTTCCTGGTGAACACGCGCACTTCGTCGCCGAGCCGGTGCACCTGGATGCGCGCCCCGTCGAGCTTGTACTCGACCGACGCCTCCCCGGTCGTCGCGAGCGCCGCCGATGCGCTCGCCGCCGTCGCAGCGAGCATCGGCTGCACCGGGCGGCCGACCTGCAGGCCGACCGCGTCGAGTTCGGCGGCGGTGCCGGTCAGCGCGAGCCGTGCCGTCTCGCCGAGGTCTCCGGTCAGCATGGCGGCGCGCCGAACCGCGTCGCCCGGGCGGTCTGCGGCGCGTGCGATGGCGTCGGTGAGCACGCCCTCCAACGCTCCGGTGCGCATCTCGCCGAGCAGCGCTCGCGCGATGAAGTCTTGTTCCTGCGTCGTCGCGCGTTCGGTGAACTCCCGCAGTTCGCGGGTGCGGTCCCCGGCCGACCCCGCACCGGACAGCGCGGCGAGCCGGTCGATCAGCGCATCCACGTCGTCGACAGTGAGGCTGGGCTCGGCGGCGGGCGATCCCATCGCGGCGGACAGTCCGCGCCAGCCGACGCCGACCCTGCCCTGACGCGGCTTGCCGACGAGCAGCCCGACCGCCGTCGCGATCTCCTCCGGCGCGAGCTGCGCGAGCAGCCCCGCCAGCGCATCCACTTTCGCCAGCCGCGACCGAGTGGATGCGACCGCTTCCGACGTCTTGACCAGCTCATCAACCAGCACCCCCACATCCTCCCACCCACCCCCGACCCCGCCCCCAAGCAATCGAGTCGGGACTTATGCACGCGACACGCCGGGTGCAGGCGTACATAAGTCCCGACTCGATTGTTCCGCAGCGCTGTCACACGGGCGGCCTGGCCGGTGTCTCAGGGGTGTAGCGATCGAATGAAGGAGATCTCATGGCTCAGCACACCCGGGTCGTCGTCATCGGCGGTGGATACGCCGGCGTGACGGCGGCGAACCGGCTCACCGGAAACGACGACGTGGACGTGACCATCGTGAACGCGCGCCCCGTGTTCGTAGAGCGGATCAGGCTGCACCAGCTGGCGGGAGGTTCGGACGACGCGGTCGTCGACTTCGAGAAGGTGCTCGCCGACCGCATCCGGCTCGTGGTGGACACCGTGGAGCGCATCGACACAAGCGCCAGGACCGTACTGCTCGCCTCCGGAGCCACGCTCGACTACGACTACCTGGTCTACGCGCCGGGCAGCGGCCGCGCCGCGGTCGGCGTGCCGGGGGTCACCGAGTTCGCGCATCCCATCGCCGACCTCGACGACGCGCAACAGCTGCGGGATGCGCTGGCCGCCACCGAAGCGAGCGCGAGCGTCGGCGTGGTCGGTGGCGGCCCGCTCGGCATCGAGACCGCCGCGGAGCTCGCCGAGACCGGTCGACGCGTCGTCCTGTTCTGCGCGGGTCAGCTCGGTCCGTCGCTGCACCCGCGCGCTCGCCGTGTGGTCGCCGAACGGCTGGCGGCGCTCGGCGTGACCGTGGAGGACGGCCCCGGCTCGCGGGTGACCGCCGTGACCCCGGATGCGGTGGAGCTGGCCGACGGCAGGAGCATCCCGAGTGCGGTGACGATCTGGGCGGCCGGGTTCGGCGTGCCGGAGCTGGCACGGCGCAGCGGGCTGACCACCGATGCGCTCGGCAGGCTCGTCACCGACGAGACGCTGACGAGTGTCGACGACGACCGGATCGTGGCGGCCGGGGACTCGGCCGCACCTTCCGGCGTTCCGCTGCGGATGAGCTGTCAGGCGGCCGGTCCGCTGGGCGGCCACGCGGCCGACACCGTGCTGCGCCGCATCGCGGGGGAGCAGCCGACGCCCCTCTCGATGGGCTTCGTCGGCCTGTGCATCAGCCTGGGACGCGGCAGCGGCATCTTCCAGTTCGAGCACAGGAACGACACGGCGACGCGCGCATTCATCTCCGGGCGTGCAGGGGCGAAGGTCAAGGCGCTGGTCTGCTGGGGCACGGTCGAACAGCTCACGCTCGAGGCCAAGCGACCGGGGATCACGCGGCTGCCCGCCTCCTTCGGTGACAAGGAGCGTCGTCGTATGCTCGCAGAGTCGGGCGCGCTCGCTGCGTCCGGCGGAGGGGGACGGAAGTGAGCGACGACGCGCCGGACGATGCGACGGAGTTCTTCGTCGCCCACCGCAACCTCCTGTTCACGGTCGCCTACGAGATGCTCGGCTCCGCTGCCGACGCGGAGGACGTGCTGCAGGAGACCTGGCTGCGTTGGGTGAAGGTGGACAGGACGAACGTGCGCGACGAGCGCGCATACTTGGTGCGGATCACGACCAGGCAGGCGCTCAACCGGCTGCGCACCGTGCAGCGTCGCCGTGAGTCGTATGTCGGGCCGTGGCTTCCGGAGCCGTTGCTGACGACACCGGATGTGGCGGAGGACGTCGAACTCGCCGAGAGCGTCTCGATGGCGCTGATGGTGGTGCTGGAGACCCTCGGGCCGACCGAGCGGGTCGTCTTCGTGCTGCGGGAGGTGTTCGGGTTCAGCTTCGACGAGATCGCCGCCGCCGTGGAGCGGACGCCGGCAGCTGTGCGACAAATCGCCCACCGCGCCCGCGGGCACGTCGAGGCGCGGCGCCCCCGCGTCACCGTCACGGCCGACGAGGCGCGTGAAGCGCTCGAAGCGTTCAGGGTCGGCGTCGAGACAGGGAACGCGCAGGCGGTCCTCGCGGTGCTCGCCCCCGACGTCGTGCTCCTCAGCGACGGCGGCGGCGTGAAGCAGGCGGCGCTCCGCCCGATCCTGGGCGCGGACAAGGTGGTGCGCTTCATCACGGGCGCCATCAGCAAGACCGGCGCGGTCGTGACCGGGGAGGCGACGACGGTCAACGGCAACCCGGCCCTGCTGCTCAGTGTCGGCGGGGAGCTGGACGGCGTACTCACGGCGCAAGTCGCTGACGGCAGGATCGTCGGCCTGTACTTCGTCCGCAACCCGCAGAAGCTGACGCGGGTGGCGGAGGAGACGGTGCTGTCGCGGCGGTGACCTTCCCTTCCCTGGCGCTGATCCCCTATCGTCAGGTTCATGACCGATGCGCCGCACCCGTCCAGCGCCCGCTTCGGCGGCCGTGAGCGGATTCCCGCCATGTTGCTGCTGGTGCTCGGAGTGACGACGGCGATCGCCGGTGTCATCGGTGCTCTCGCCGCGAAGGGTGCGGCCGATCAGGCCATCTTCCGGGCCTCCATGCCGACGCTCCCCGTTCACGTGTACACCCAGTACACACAGCGCGCGTTCATGCCCGACTACACCGCTGTGGAGATCGGCCTGGCCGTTGTCGCGCTCGGTGTGCTCGTCGCCGTGATCGGGATCATCGTCACGGTGCGGAGACGGCGACTGGCCTGAAACGGGCGCGTCGCTAAAGCGGAGGGTCGACGACCCGCACGCCGGTGAAGTCTGCGACGTCTCGCACATCCCGGACGAGGGGCACGGACACCGGCCTCACCCGCACCAGGTCGGCGCCGGTGGGCTGCTCACCGCCCGACGAATCCAGCCAGGCCTGGTCTCCCACCCAGGGAAGCCTCCGCAGTTCCTGCACGAAGTTGACGACGTTCTCCGTCGCGCCGTCGATGACGAGCATGAACGAGTTGGACCCTTCGATGGCGAGTAGTACGGACGTGGGGTCGGGGATGTCGTTCGCGTCGACCGTGTATGGCTCGTAGCGACGGCCCTGTGGCACATCGTCGGGAGTGAGGATCGCGTTCAGAGCTGCCAGCGCCGCGATGATCGGTCCAGTGAAAAGGGCGGATGGCGGAAAAAGGAGTGCAGCGCCGATGGCTGCGAAGCTCAGGATCGCGAGGAGGCGATTCCTTCCCGCTTTCGACCCAGGGTTGACGGAGAACCTTGCGAAGAACGACCCGTTCCCCAGGTCGACGATCGTCAGCTCGACCCGGCCGATGTCGTCCTGCCGTTCCCACTCCTCCGCTCGGAACCGCTCTGGGTCGAGCGTCGCGACCGCGAGCGCTGCGGCATCCAAGCTCAACTGCAGGAGCTGCTGCACCGCGATGGCTGCGCGTGCGTCCTGGTTGTCGACGTGCACGACGATGTCGACGCCGTCGAACGGTGCGGTGTCTGGTGTTTCGAATGCGACCCGCTCGGCGACATCCAGTTCCATCAGTATCTGCGCCAGACCGGCCACGTCAGCCTGATAGGCCTCGGTGCTCACACGCGAAGGCTAGACCCGCATAGGGCCGCCGGACAATACCCGGCCCGGCGACCTCGCCTGTCACCCGCCCGTGAGAGGCTGAGTCCATGTCCGACACCCCCATCTCTGCCGGGTGGAAGGCGAGTGTCTCCGGTCTCACACGTCCCGTGGTGGCGACACCGGTCGGCGCGACCGCGATGGGGTTGCAGTTCGAGCTGCGGGAGCGGGTGCGCGCATCCACTGGCCGGTGGGATGCGCCGAAGTCGCACACCGCGAGCGCGGCGACCGCCGGTGGCCGCGCGAACGCGCTCCTGCGCCTGGGGGTGCGCCCCGTCGTGCTCAGCAAGACCGGCAACTGGGTGCGTGGTTCGCTGACCTGGTCGTCGCTGCCGCACCTGCTCAACAGGCTGGCGCTCGATCCCGCCCAGCACACCTGGTTCGGGCAGTTCGCTGCGCTGCATCGGGCTGGACGCGATGTGTATGTGCCCGGGGAGGCGGACTGGCTGTTCCTCGACGAGTTCACCGGGCCGCTGCTCTGGCCGCTGCTCGACGAGGCCGAACGGCTGGGGGTCTCCCTCGTCACGGGCAAACGCGAGACGAACGTGACGGTGACGCGCGGTGCCCGCATCGCGGTCGACGCGGACACGAGGCCGGACGGCGGTCTCCGCCTGCGGACTATCGCCGTGGTCGACGACGTGGCGCATCCGGCGTCGACGGCCGGGGCCATCGGCGACCACGGAATCTACCTCTGGACCCTCGAACCGGAGCCCGCCTTCACCCTGGCGCGCACGGCAGGGCCGCTGACCGCTGAGCAGCGTCGGCTGCTCGTCGCCGACGACACCATCCAGGTGCCGCCGGACGAGACGGCCGAATTCCTCGGGATGTACTACCCGCGGCTGCAGAGCGTCGTCGAGGTGGTGAGCACGGATTCGTCGGTGACGTTCCCCGAGATTCTGCCGCCCGTGCTCGTGCTCACCGTGACGTTCGGGGCGAACGACCGGCTCGACCTCGACTGGGCGTGGCTCTCCGCGACCGGCAGCGAGCCACTGGATGCGCATCCGGTGCCCGGCGGGATCGCCGACGCCCTTGGGCACCGGCCGCACGCCGCCGAGCTCAGTGGTCTCGACGCTGCCGAATTCTCCGCCACGCTCCTTCCCGCCCTCGAGCGGAGGACGGACCTGCGCGTGGACATCGTCGGCTCCCGGCCGGACTACCGGGAGCTGGTCGAGGCACCGAGACTCGTCGTGACCACGATGGAGACCGACAAGCGCGACTGGTTCGACCTGGGCGTGCTGGTCACTGTGGAGGGGCGCACGATCCCGTTCACCCCGCTCTACAAGGCGCTGTCGCAGGGGCGGCCGAAGCTGTTGCTGGTCGACAAGTCGTACCTCTCGCTGCAGCAGCCGATCTTCGACGAGTTGCGCGCACTGATCGACGAGGCGAAATCGCTCGACGAGTGGGAGCCGGGCTCGCTCAGGATCAGCCGGTACCAGGCGAGCCTCTGGTCCGAGTTCGTCGAGCTCGGCGACGAGGCGCACCAGGCCGATTCGTGGCGGCGGACGGCCGACGGGCTGCGGGCCATCCGCGACGGCGAGTCCCTGGACGACCTCCCCGTACCGGACACGATCCAGGCCACGCTGCGGCCGTATCAGGTCGACGGCTTCCGCTGGCTGGCGTTCCTCTGGGAGCACGGCCTCGGCGGGGTCCTCGCCGACGACATGGGCCTCGGCAAGACGCTCCAGACCCTCGCGCTGATCGCCCACGCCCGCACCACCAACCCGGATGCGCCTCCCTTCCTGGTGGTGGTGCCGACGTCGGTCGTGCCCAACTGGCTGTCGGAGGCCTCCCGGTTCGCGCCGGGGCTGACCGTTCGTGCCGTCACGGCGACGCAGGCGGCGAGCCGCCGCACGCTCCGGGACATCGCCGGAGGAGCAGACGTGGTGGTCACCTCCTACGCGCTGTTCCGGCTCGACGCCGCGCGCTACCAGGGTGAGGAGTGGGCGGGGCTGATCCTGGACGAGGCGCAGCTCATCAAGAACCACCGGGCGAAGGCGCACGAGGCCGCCCGCGATCTGCGCGTCCCGTTCAAGCTGGCGATCACCGGCACCCCGATGGAGAACGACCTCCTCGACGTGTGGTCCATCTTCCGCGTCGTCTCCCCCGGCCTGCTCCCACCCCGCTCCGCGTTCACGGACAGATACCTCAAGCCGCTCGCGGAGGGCGACAGACCAGACCTGCTCCTGCGGTTGCGGCAGCGCGTGCGGCCCCTCATGCTGCGGAGGACGAAAGAGGCCGTGGTCTCCGAGCTGCCGCCGAAGCAGGAGCAGGTGCTGCGCGTCGAGCTGGCACCGCGGCACCGCAAGCTCTACGACCTGGTGCTGCAGCGCGAGCGGCAGAAGATCCTCGGGCTGGTCGACGATCTCGACCGCAACCGGTTCATCGTGTTCCGTTCGCTCACGCTGCTGCGGATGATGGCGCTCGACGCCTCCCTGGTCGACGAGCAGTACGCGGGCATCCCGTCGGCGAAGATCGACGTGCTGCTGGAGGAACTCGACGACGTGGTCGCCGGAGGCCACCGCGCCCTGATCTTCAGTCAGTTCACCAGCCTCCTTCGCAGGGTCGCCGCGCGGCTGGAAGAACGAGGCATCGCGTACGCATACCTCGACGGGTCGACGCGGCGGCGCGGCGAGGTCATCGACGCCTTCCGCGACGGCGACGCCCCCGCGTTCCTGATCAGCCTCAAAGCGGGCGGCTTCGGGCTGAACCTGACCGAAGCCGACTACGTCTTCCTGCTCGACCCGTGGTGGAACCCGGCCGCCGAGTCGCAGGCGATCGACCGGACCCACCGCATCGGCCAGCGCTCCAACGTGATGGTCTACCGGATGATCGCCGACGACACCATCGAAGACAAGGTCATGGCGCTGAAAGACCGGAAGGCCCGTCTCTTCGACGCGCTGATGGACGACCCTGGTGGCGCGTTCGGCGCGACCCTCGGCGCGGAGGACATCCGCGGATTGCTGGGGGAGTGACGGGCGGTAAAGCATAATAACGGGCTCGTTATTATGCTTTAATGGTGCTAAAGCATAATAACGGGAACGGTATTACGGTTTATGGACGCATGGCCCGCGCACGGCAGTGAGGTGTTTCCTTGGCGCCAGGCGCAGAGGGGCGGTTCCCGCGAGGACCGGATGTTCACCGAGCTCACTGCGACCATCCCGCCGAACATCGCCGAACTCGACTACGACCCGTCGTTGGAACTCGTGCGCGACAGCGAGAGCGCCCTGCTGGCCGTGGCCGTGACCGACACCGTGGCGGCGGGCCACAGCGAAGCGATGTCCCGCTTCCTGATGCGCACCGAGTCGGTGGCGTCGTCGAAGATCGAGAGGATCAACGCGTCGGCGGAGGACTTCGCGCGAGCGCTCGCCGGGGGGAAAGGCAACACGAGCGCGACGAGCATGGTCGCCGCCTCCACTGCCCTGCACGCACTGGTGCGGGACGCAGGGGAGACCGGGACGATCACGCTCGCCGGGATACTCGCGGCGCACAGCGCCCTGATGGTGGACGACCCTCACGAAGCGCTCTACGCGGGTCGGGTGCGCGACATGCAGAACTGGGTGGGAGGAAGCGACCATTCGCCGCGAGGCGCCCTGCACGTTCCTCCCGCACCCGAGCGCATCCCGGAGCTGCTCGACGATCTGGTCGCCTACCTGAACCGCGACGACGTGCCGGTGCTGATGCAGGCATCCATCGCGCACGCCCAGTTCGAGTCGATCCATCCGTTCACCGACGGCAACGGCCGCATCGGCCGCGCGCTGATCAGTGCGGTGCTGCGCCGCCGCGGCGTCACACGGAACGCGGTCATCCCGCTTGCGAGCGGGATCCTCGCCCGCCGCGACGACTACTTCGACGCGCTCACCGCATACCGCGGGGGCGATCCGGCCGACATGATCCGCCTCATTGTGACGGCGACGCGGATCGCAGCGGTTGAGGCGCGCGTCTCCATCGACAGCATCTCCGCGCTCACCGATGATTGGCGTGACGACCTGGACGGACGCCAGGGATCGGCGGTGGCGAACCTCATCCCGGCGTTCTACGACCATCCGGTGATGGGTGCTGCCGAGGTCGAGCGGCTGTCCGGTTCGGGGGCGGTGCAGACCTACAAGGCCCTCGACCGGCTCGCCGCTGCAGGGATCATCCGGGAGATCACCGGGAGGAAGCGCGACAGGGTCTGGGTCGCCACCGACCTCATGGCCGAGCTCGACGAGCTGGATCGGCGCATTCAGGAGGAGATGCGTCTCACCCGCGCGAGGTGAGTCGCTGGGGTCACCAGCTGCGCCGGTGACCCCGTTCCGTCAGCGCCCCAGCGCCCCCACCGCGACCTTCGTCGCCGCGGCGATCAGCGCGTTGTCCGGTGTGGCGTCCGGCGTGCTCTTCCGCGTCAGCACCACCACGACGATCGGGGCACGACCCGCCGGGTAGACCACCGCGATGTCGTCACGCACCCCGTACTCGCCGGTCCCCGTCTTGTCGGCGACCGGCCACTCCGGCGCGACGCCTGCCCGGATGGTGTCGTCGCCCGTCGTGTTGTCGAGCATCGTGTTGCGCAGCAGCGTGCGGTCAGCGGTCTCCAACGTCGTGCCGAGCACCACCGAGCGGAGGTCGGACGCGAACTGGGCGGGCGTCGTCGTGTCGCGCGGGTCGCCGGGGACGGCTGCGTTGAGGTCGGGTTCGACGCGGTCGACGTTGGTGACGCGGTCGCCGATGCCGCGCATCCACTGTTCGACGGCGTCCGGGCCGCCGAGCCGGGCGACCAGCAGGTTGGCGGCGGTGTTGTCGCTGAAGCGGAGCATCGCATCCAGCAGTTCGCGCACGGTCATGCCGGTGTCGACGAACCGGCTCGTGATCGGTGCGTATGCCAGCAGGTCGGCCCGGGTGTAATGGACGACCGTGTCGAGGTCGGCGGCGGTCGCGCGCTGCAGGGTGGCGGCGGCGATGAATGTCTTGTTCGACGACGCGAAAGGGAATCGCTCGCCCGCGCGATAGCCGACCGTGCGGCCATTTCCCGTGTCGATCGCCGTGACGCCGAGCTGGGCGGCGTGCTCGCGTTCGAGGGCGGCGAACGCGCGGGTGGTGGCGGCGGAAGCGGACGCACCAGTGAGTGCGGACTGTGACGATGCGGAGGTGGCCGGCGCAGCCGACGCGAGCGACACCTGGCAGCCGGTGAGGACGGCGGCTGCTGCGACGGACACCGCCGCAGCGCGGAGGGCGATTCGTGTTCGAGTGTTCATGCCATCAGCCTCACCCGGCCGAACCATCCCGCAAAAGACCAGAACGCGCTGAACCATGCCCTAAACGCATGGGTCTAGGCTGCCAGGATGGATCTGATCGCCGCCTTCCGGGTGCTCGTCGAGATCGACGAGCGCGGCACGGTGACGCGCGCGGCGGCGGCACTGGATGTTGCCCAGTCGGTCGCGAGCCGTCGCATCCTGGCGCTCGAACGGCATTTCGGCGCCCCGCTCCTCGAACGGAGCGCCAGGCGAGCGGTGCTCACCGGGTTCGCGCGCGACCTCCTGCCGTCTGCACGCCGGCTGCTTCGGCTCGCCGACGAGGTCGAACTCGACGCGGAGCGCGCGCGGCTGCGGCCGGTGACGGTCGCGGTGCCGGTGGGATGCTCGACGCGCGACCTCGCCGTCGCCGACGCGGCGGGGCGCGCAGCCGGCCTCCGCCTCGAGTTCAGAGCAGAGCCTCCGGTGCGTCGCGCCGAGCTGGCGACCACGCTGGGCGTGCGCGTCGCCGTCCTCGCCGTCCCCGTGGACGGGGCGACCTGGGTGGCGGGGCTCGGCGCGGCAGGGCGTCGTCCGTCCGACCGGCCGCTCCGACTGGATGCGCTGCGGGTGAGCAGGGGCGGCCGGATCCGCGACGCCGACGCCGGGACGCGCATCCGGATCGGCCCGGAGGACGACCTGCCCCACCTGCGCGACCTCGTCACCAGGGCCGGGTACGCTGCCGGGCTCCTGCCGGGGCAGCTGCCGGTGGATGCGTCCACCACGGCCGCGCTCGCCGCGGTCATCGCCGACGGCGACCTGCTCCTGTGCACCAGGGCGGAGGCGGACGACCTCGGTCTGCACTGGCGCCCGTTTGTCGGGCTCGCCATCGCGCGTGGGTTCGCGCTCGCCGGGGACAGCGACCACGACGTGGATGCGGTGCGGGCGGCCGTCACGGACGAACTCGCGGCGGCGCTGGGGGCCGGTCGATGCCTGACCAGCGGCTGCTAGCGGACGTCCGCGCCGGGCTCGAAAGCGCTGGGTTGCGCGCATCCATCGTCGTCCGGGACATCGACTCCGGGCGTGAGGTCGCCCTCGACGGCGACGTCCAGACCCCGGCGGCGTCGCTCGCCAAGGTGCCGATCGCGCTGTCCGTACTCCTCCGTGTCGCAGACGGCAGGCTCGACGGCGGGCTGCCGGTCACCGTTCCACCCGGGGATCCGGCCGAGGGCACGCCGGGCACCGGCCGGTTCCGCCACCCGTCCACCATCGCCGTCGACGATCTGGTCTCGCTCGCGCTCACGATCAGCGACAACGGCGCTGCCGATGCCCTGCTCGCCATCGTGCCGCCCGCCGAGGTGATGGCCGATCTGGATGCGCTCGGTCTCCGCGGCATCGCGGTGCGGCATCCGTTCGCCGAGCTGTCCGACACCCCGCTCGAACGGTTCGAGCCCGGCGAGGCGCACCTCGCCCACACCCTCGCGATCCGCGGCAGCACTCCCGCCCACGGGCATCCGGTGCGCCAGCTCGACGTCGCGCGCACCAACACGGTCACCGCGCGCGGCTTCGCGGACCTGCTCGAAGCCGTCTGGCGGGAGCAGGGCATTCCCGCAGCCGTCTCCGCGCGGCTGCGAGAGCACCTGCTCGGCAACGCGATCCGGCACCGCCTCGCGCCGGACCTGGCTTCGGACGACGCTCGCTGGGCGTCGAAGACCGGCACGATCCTGAACCTGCGCCACGAGGCCGGCGTGCTCGAACACGCCGACGGTTCGCGCTACGCGATCGTCGCGTTGAGCGCGTCGAGTGTTCCTGCGTCTGTGCAGCCGGCGGCGGAGGCCGCGCTCGGTGCGGCGGCGCGCGCACTGTATGAGGGCCTGCGGAGGTGACTGCGGCTCGATGCGGTGGCACCGCGAGCAAATAGGACGGTTTGATCAATTCGCCGCGTCGCTGTGCTGGTGGACGCCGACGAATTCGACCGCCTGATCGAGCGGGTCGAGGATCTCGACGACGCGGAAGCAGCTCAGGCGGCACGGGATGAGCCGGAAGAGACGAGCGAGTTGCCGGTTCCGTGGGATGAGGTCAAGGCGGAGCTCGGGCTGGCGTGAGCTCTCAGTTGGAGTTCGCTCCGGCAGCCGTGCGACGACCGTCTCGTGGTCCTGGTACTTCAGGTCGGTGATCGCCGGGAGATCTACCGGTAGCCCGCCCTCCTCGACCTGGGAATCGCGTGCGCGCAAGTGAGCGCATACTCCGGTCACATCGCGTGGCAGACGATCTCGTCGATGTGCTTGAGGAGTTATTTATCGGTTTCTGAGGGATCCGAAGTGGTCCCGTGCAACTCCTGCGAGGCGGCTCGATCGAGCCGCCTCGCACGGCGGGAAGCATCGACCATGAGTCCGGCACACATCCCGAAACCGAGCACCACGAGCCCCCAACCGACACTGCCGGGCCAACCAGAGAGTGCCACCACGACGGCGACCACAGCACCAATCACGCCAGCTGTGGCGGCCATAATCCGTTCACCGGTGATGCTCATAGCGGCTAGCGTAGCGGCGGACGGTCGGACAGAGCCGGGCAGCGGGAGGAACATTCCGCACCGTGCGCGCCACCCTGCTGCCAATGCCGTCGCCGCTCCGGATGGCTCGACGCCTGTCACGAGTAGTCCGCCACGATCGTCTTCGCCGCGCCGTCCAGCTCGACCACCCCGCCGTACGGCAGGATCCACTGCGGACGCGTGTGGCCGAACGGCACGCCCGTGCACACCACAGCATCCGGGTTGCAGCGGGCGACCTCCTCGATCACGGTGTCGCTCTGCTCCGTCCGGTACGCCTGACGTTCCGCCGCGGACGGGATGAGCAGCTGCGTGCTCGACGCAGGCCGGGCGAGCAGGACGCCCGCGACAGCCGAGAGCACTCCGCGCTCGCCGAGAGCGCGCACCCAGCGGCGGACCACGACCGCAGGCGGCACCTCCTCGCTCGACTCGAGCAGGAGGATGCACCCGTGGAGGTCGTCGACGCGCGGCAGCCGGTCGGCGACGGCGAGCTGATCGACCACCTCGATGCACCCGCCCCACGTGCGGCCGGACACGCGGCGCTCCGGTCCTGCCCACCGCCACGGCTCGGTCGCTTCGCGCTCGCCGGAGCTGGTCAGCGCGAGCGGAGACAGCCAGTCGATCCCGAAATCTTCCGAGACGCCCGGGTCGGTCAACGCGATCCGTCCACCGTCGAGGAGCGCGGCACGGAGCGCCGCCAGGTGGATATCGTCGATGGCGGGGCCCGCGCCGAGTTGCACCTGGGTGGAGCCGCCGTAGTACGCCGTGATCCCGTGGCCCCACAGCCAGTTCAGGATGTTCGTATTGTCGCTGTATCCGAGGAAGATCGTGGGATTCGCGGTCACCAGCGACGGGTCGAGGTGAGGCACGACCGTGATCTGGTCGTCGCCGCCGATCGTCGCAAGGATCGCGCCGATGGCGGGGTCGGCGAACGCCGCGTCGAGGTCGGCCGCCCGCGCCTCCGGCGTCGCACCCAGGAGGCGGGTGGTCGGGTATTCGACGGGCACGAGACCCGTCGCCTCCCTGAGCCGCCGCATCGCCTGCTCGTGCACGTCCGGGGCGAACCCCGGTGCGGCGAACGACGGCGAGAGCACGGCGACCCTGTCTCCCGCGCGCAGCTTCGGCGGCGAGGTGAACGGGGGATCGCTGAGCTGCGGGGGTGTGAGCGGCGGCGCCATGGCCTCATCCAACCAGACGCACCCAGTCCACTTCGTCCATCAGCAGTTCGAGGCTGTCGCCGACCGGCGCGTATCCGAGGGCAGTGGATGCGGTGGTGTCGAGCACGATCGGGTTGGCGGACCGCCACGGGTGGTGTCCGCGCTCGTGGTCGCCTGGCTCGTCGGTGAGGTCGATCGTGCCGTCCCAGCCGACGTGCGCGCCGATCGCGTGCACGATCTGCTCGGCCGTCGGGGTGTCCGGATCGGCACTGTTCAGGATGCGGCGCCCCGGCAGCGTCGCGACCGTGCGGATCAGCGCGGCGGTGTTCGCGGCGGCGGTCAGGTGGTCGACCGACCGGCCGAGGTCGGCCAGTTCGATGCGCTCGTCGCCCCGGACCATGCGCTCGACGAAGCCGCGCGTCCTGGCGTTGCGCGCCCAGCGGCCGTGCACTTTCGACGGCCGGATCAGTGTGACGGGGAGTCCGCTGTCGAGCGCCGCGAGTTCCACGGCGACCTTCGACGGCGCGTACCCTTCGCGCGTGTGCGGGTCGACGTCGTCGGACGCCGGGGGAAGTGTCGGGTTGTCTTCGTGCAGCGGCACCGGGAATCGTGGTGGCTCATCGCCGTTGATGTGGTGACCGTCCGCATCCACATAGACCGCCCTGGTCGAGATGACGACGGTGTGCCCGGCGGTCGCCATGACCGGCAGCAGGCTTCGCACATCCGGTGCCGAGTAGGCCACCAGGTCGACGAGCAGGTCGGTGTCGTCGCCGACCAGCTGCCGGATGCGCGGCACATCGTCTCGAGGCAGGGCGTGAAACAGCACCCCGGCGCCGGACAGCTCGCGCGGCATCGCCGCCGCGTCGCGGCCGGTGACATCGACCGTCCAGCCGTGTCGTGCGAGCGCGTCCGCCGTCGCACCACCGATGGCGCCCGTGCCGCCCAGGATCACCGCGCGCATCTGCATCCCCCTGTTCGTTGACCGGTCTACAAAGCTACCGTGCGACGGTCGAGGGGCGGCTCACCGTTCCAGTTCGATGATCAGCGCCTGATGCGTCGCCACGCGCACCCCGGTCTGCACGAACCCTTCGTTCTCCAATGGCAACAGCCCCCAGTCGTCCGGTTTCGACGGCGTGCCCGCGTATTCGACGAGCCAGACGCGCTCGATCCCGGCCAGACGACCGCGTGCGTCGGCCTGCTCGACGGTGTAGACGCTGTCGTACCACGTGTAGTTCTTCTGATACGGCACTTTGAGCGTCACGTCTACCAGGCCGGCGAATCCGGCAGGGTAGGTGTGCATCGCGAGCCGTGGACGGCGCGACGGCCGCACGGACTGGTCGAAGATCACTCCGTCTCCGGCCTTCGCGTGGGCGCCGATCGCGGCGCTCACTTCGGCCCAGTCGCTGTTGTTCTTCGCGTACGGCGTGCGCTGGCTCAGGTACACCGGTGTGATTAGCGCCACCAGCACGGCGCCGGCGGCGATCCCGGCCCAGGCCCGCACCGTGAACAGCGAGCGGATGCCGCAGGCGACGAGGATGGCGGCGGCCGGGGCGCAGAACGAGACGTAGCGGCCGGTGAAGCTGGGGATCACGGCCTGGGCGGAGACGAGGATCACGGTCGGCACGATCAGCCAAGCCATCGCCACCATGATCAGCGTCGGCGTGGTCCGCGTCACCATCCAGGTGTCGCGGACGCGTGCCTGCCTGCGCCGCCACCACGGGATGCCGACCGCGGCCAGGATGAGCGCCCAGCACAGGCCGGCCACCCACCACGAGTCGAACCAGAGGGAACTGAACATCGTCTCGAACGACGTTTGCCCGGTAGTTGCCAGATAAGCGATCTGGTGGCTCTCGAGGAGCCCGACGATGCCGAGCGGCACGGCGGCGATCGCCGCTCCTGCGACGGCGATGCCCCAGCCGATGAGCGTCGCTCGGCTGGTGCGGACGGTCGCGAGGATGATGGCGTGCACAATGGCGAACAGGGCGACGTAGAGGAACACGTATGTGCCGACCGCGAGCAGAGCGCCGTAGGCGATCCACCAGGCCGTGCCGACCTCGCGCCTGCGCAGGATCTCGACGAGCAGTACGGTCAGCCACGCGACCGCCGCGGCGCTGAACGCGAACGAGCGCGCCTCCTCGCCCATGTAGGTCACGCGGGGCAGGGTCATGCACACGGCACCGGCCAGGAGTGCCATCCGGCGGCCGTCGAGCCGCCAGACGAGGACGACGACGGCCGCCGTCGTGAGCCCGACTGCGACAGCGCTGGGGAACCGCAGCGAGAACGGGGATGTCCCGAAGACGCTGATCCAGGCGTGCAGTCCCAGGTAGTACGTGCCGTGCACGGCGTCGACGTGCCCGAGCATGTGCGCCAGGGAGGGGAGTGACCGCTGCGCCGACATCACGCTCGCGGCTTCGTCGCCCCAGAGGGACGGAATCCACGAACCGGCCGCCGAGATCAGGGTCGCCAGAAGGCCGGCCAGGGTGGCGACGAACCAGCGCGCGTCGGTGAGGGCGCGGACGGGCGCCGGAGCACGGCTCGTTTCGATGACGGACATAGGGCGACCTCCCCTCGCGTGGGCGAACGGTTCGCGACCAGTTCAGTATGTTTTATCCCAGAAACCTCCAAGACAACGGAGAGCGTCGAGAACCTTAACGTCTTCGAACGACCCTGCCGGGAGGCTCACACCCCCTCGCCGCCTGGCGCGCGCAAGTGAACGCGCTCTCCCTGCACGCTGAGCAAACTCAGGATTTCCGCAGGTTCGAGCGACGCGCTGACCTGACCGTGCGGGGTGCGGGTGTCGAACTCGGCGGCCTCTCCCGGTTCGAGCAGGATCTCCTCACCGGCGAGGACGAGCCGCACCCGGCCGCTGAGGACGTAGATCCAGTCGAAGCCTTCGTGTGTGCGCTGCTCGACCGGCGCATCCGGATCGTGGCCGGGGAGCACCATCTTGAACGCGCGCACATCCGGGTTGTGCCTCGTGAGCGGGATGATCGCCTTCCCTCCCCGGTAGAACGGCTTGGGGTGGATGCGGGGGTCGGCGATCTGCGGGGCGCCGACGAGGTCGTCGAGGCTGGCGCGGTAGGCGGCGGCGAGCCGGATCAGCAGGTCGAGGGTCGGGCGCCTGAGCCCGGATTCGAGGCGCGAGAGCGTGCTGGTGGAGATGCCGGTCTCGTCGGCGAGCTCGGCGAGGGTCAGGCCTTTGCGCAGGCGGAGGGCGCGCAGGCGCGGGGCGACGCCGTCGAGCACGGCGTCCAGGTCGTCGGTCATTCGTCCTCCTCCGGCTGGTCGGTCGTCCGGTCCGGTCGGCCGTTGCGGTTTCGGCAAACAGGTTTGCGACTTCGGCAGGCTACTCCCACAGTAAAGGCATGGACACGAACTGGGATGCGGTGGTCGTCGGCGGCGGAGCAGCGGGGCTGAGTGCGGCGCTCATGCTCGCACGGTCACGGCGCAGGGTGCTCGTGCTCGACGGCGGGCGTCAGCGCAACGCGGTCGCCGCGCACATGCACGGCGTGATCGGCCGTGACGGCTGGTCGCCGCTCGACCTGGTGGCGACCGGCCGCAGCGAGGTCGAGCACTACGGCGGCGTCGTGCGCACCGCCGATGTCGCCGAGGCGACCAGGAGCGAGACCGGCGGGTTCGTCATCACTCTGACGACCGGAGAGCGCCTGAACGCCAGACGATTGCTGCTCGCCACCGGGCTGCTCGACGAACTGCCGCCCATCCCCGGGCTCGCGGAACGCTGGGGCAGCGGCGTCGCCCACTGTCCGTACTGCGACGGCTGGGAGGTCCGCGACCGGCGCATCGCCATCCTCGCCCGCGGTGAACGGAGCGTGCACGTCGCCCAGCTCGTGCGTCAGCTCAGCGAGACGGTGACGTATCTGACGAACGGGAGCCCGCTGTCCGCCGAGGCGCGCGCGGGGCTCGAAGCGCGGGGCATCGCGGTGGAGGAGCGCGACGTGGCGCGCGTGACCGGCGACACCGCGAGCATCCGGACGGTGGAGCTGGTCGACGGAACAGCGCTCGACATCGACGCGATCTTCGCCGCGCCCGTGCCCCTCCCGAACGACGGCATCGCGCTCGCTCTCGGCGCCGACACGGCCGAGGCGTTCGGCGACGGCCGCTGGGTGACGGTCGACGTCACCGGACGGACGAGCGTGCGGGGACTGTGGGCGGCGGGCAACGTAGTCAGCCCGGGCGCGACCGTGCCGCTGTCGGCCGCGGCAGGGTCGACGGCCGGCGCGGCGATCAACGCCGACCTGGTCGAGGAGGAGGTGAGGGAGGCGGTCGCATCCCTCACGCACTGACGTGGATACGCGGCCCGTCCTGCACGGGCAGCGTCAGCCGGAGCGCCGTCCCGTCCGCGCCCGTCTCGGCGACGTCGACACTTCCGCCGTAGCGGGCGGCCACGTCGCGGACCAGTGCAAGGCCGATCCCGAACCCCGGCCGGCCGCCGTCGTCGGCACCGGCCGGACGCGGCGCCCGCGCGAACCTGTCGAAGATCCGGCGCGGGTCGATACCCTGGATGCCCTGCCCCTGGTCGGCCACCGTCAGGGTCATCGTGCGCGCCTGCACCAGCACGGTAACGGTGATGGTGGTGTCGTCCGGCGAGTGCGCGAGTGCGTTGTCCACCAGCGCGGTGACGCAGCGCTGCAGACTCGCCGCGGGGACGGCCACGAGAATATCCGGGTCCGTCTGGGCATCCACCTGCACCCGGATGCCGCGCGGCTCGGCGAGCACGCGCATGGCATCGACGGCCCTGCTGACGGCCGGCACCACCTGGGTCGTCTGATGCGACGCATCCTGGATCGGCTCGGCGGCGAGCAGCAGGTCGTTCACGATGTCGATCAGGGCGCGGGTGTCCGTGCGGAGCTCCGCGACGACCGACGACGACGGATCGTCTGGCGGCAACGTGCGCTGCAGGATCTGCAGCCGGGCGTCCAGGACGGCCAGCGGGGTGCGCAGCTCGTGACTCGCGTCCTGCACGAACGCCCGCTGAATCTTCAGCGCCCGGCCGAGCGGCTGGACGGCGCGACGGGTGATGATCAGGCTCGCCGCCCCGGCGACCGCGACGGCGAGGACGCCGATCACGACGAACGCGATCATCGCCTCGGTGGTGTCGATGTAGATCTTGTGCTCACCCGGCCGCGGCTTCTCCTGCAGCTCCGACGGACGCAGCTGATCGAGGACGAAGAAGAACGCCAGCCCGATCGCCGCGACGACGAGCGCGCCGGACGCGATGGTGATCTGCAGACCGACCACCCTGGAGGCGCGGCGGACCTCCGTCGCATCCACGTCGGGTTCCGGGCGGTGTCTCACGGCTTGCCCAACCGGTATCCCTCGCCGCGCACGGTGGTGATGAGGTCTTTGTCGGTCTTGCGGCGTACGTAGTGCACGTAGGTGTCCACGGTGCCGGGCTGCTCGTCGCTCTCGAACACCTCGTCGAGGATCTGGCGGCGGGTGAACGTGCGCAGCGGGTTCTTCGCCAGAAGGCGCAGCAGCGCGCTCTCCCGCACGGTCAGCTGGATGCGGCCGTCGTACGGCGAGTAGATGCAGCGGCTCTCCGGGTAGAACTGCCATTCGCCGACCGGGAGCACAGGCCCTTCGCCCGTGAACGTGCGGGTGATGGCGCGGAGGCGGGCGAGCAGCTCGTCGAACTCGAACGGCTTCACCAGGTAGTCGTTCGCGCCGGCGTCCAGCCCGTTCACCCGGTCGGAGAGGCTGCCGAGCGCCGTCAGCATCAGGATGGGCGTGACGACCCTCCTGGCACGGAGCGTCTCCACGATGGTCACCCCGTCCATCCCGGGCAGCCTGCGGTCGACGACCATCACGTCGAACGTGCCCTCCAAGCCGACGCGCAAGCCGTCGTCGCCGTCCGACACCCGCGTGACATCGTAGGTCTCCGCGAGCACCTGCTCGATCAGCGGGCCGAGGCGCTGGTCGTCCTCCACCAGCAGCAGTCGTTGCCGTTCACGCTCCATGATCGCTCACCATACTGCTCGGAACGGGAAGACCGCACAGCGCGGTTCGACAGCACACGGCACCGTGCTCACGGCTCCGTGCTCATGGCTTAGGGCTTTCTGGGAGACGCCCTGCAAGAGTGTCCCAGTGCTGCGCAACAAAGTCCCCGAAGTGACCGCCCTGTTCTGGGTGGCCAAAGTGCTGACCACGGCGATGGGGGAGACCACCTCCGACTTCCTCGTGCACCAGATCGACCCGCCGGTGGCCGTCGCGGGAGCCGCCATCGTCCTGGCCGTGGCTCTCGTGCTCCAGTTCCGCGCCCGCCGCTACATCTCGTGGATCTACTGGTTCGCCGTGCTCATGGTCGCGGTGTTCGGCACGATGGTCGCCGACGTAATCCACGTGCAGTTCGGTGTGCCGTACCTGGTGTCGACCTCCGCGTTCCTGGTGATCCTGGCCGGGGTGTTCGTTCTCTGGCACCGGACGCAGCACACCCTCTCCGTACACACGATCAACACCCGTCCGCGCGAGTTCTTCTACTGGGCGGCCGTGATGACGACGTTCGCGCTCGGCACGGCGGTCGGCGACCTCACCGCGGTCACGTTCGGGCTCGGCTACCTGGCGTCCGGGCTGCTCTTCCTGGTGCTCTTCGCGCTGCCGGGTGCTGCATACCGCTGGTGGGGGCTGGGCGCCACGGCGGCGTTCTGGATGTCGTACGTGCTGACCAGGCCGTTCGGCGCATCCATCTCGGACTGGCTGGCGGTGTCGCACGCGCGCCACGGGCTCGGACTCGGCACCGCGCAGGTGAGCCTGGTGCTGTTGGCGGCGATCATCGTGGTCGTGGCGATCAGCAGCGGCAAGCGTCGTCCCCGCGGTCTCGTGCTCGCAGGGGAAACCCATAGGAATGCCTCAGCCCCTCCCCAGGAGAACTAAGAAACCAGCAAGAATGGCGAGCGATCGTTGATACATGGAGATCAGACCATGACAGCGATCGCGACACCGCGACGGGCCGCGCGGGCGGCCGGCCACACCGCCAGGACGCGCCGGTCGAGGACCGTGCGCCTCGTCCTCGCGGCGGGACTCGTCGGGGTGCTCTGGATGTGGTGGGCCACCGTGCCCACCGGGTTCACCACCACGCCGGCCAGCGTCGCCACCACCGTCGGCGAGCTGAGCGGGATGCTCGGCGGCTACCTCGTCTGCGCCCAGGTGCTGCTGATCGCCAGGGTGCCGTGGTTCGAGCGGGCCGTCGGTCTTGACCGGCTGGTGTCCTGGCACCGCTCGCTCGGCGCCTCCGTGGTCTTCCTCATCGTCACGCACGTGGTGTTCATGGTCGTCGGCGGCGAACTGATCGACAAGGCGTTGCCCTGGAACGAGTTCATCGCGATGCTGCAGAACTACCCGGACATGCTCACCGCGCTCATCGGCACCATCGCGTTCCTCGTCGTCGGGCTGAGCAGCGCGCGGTTGATCCGCTCGAAGCTGTCCTACGAGGTCTGGTACTGGCTGCACGTCACGACCTACGTCGCGATCTTCCTCACCTTCTTCCACCAGCTCAGCGGCGGAGCTCACTTCGTCGGTCAGCCGGTCAATCGCGTCCTCTGGATCGCGCTGTACCTCGGGACGGCCGCAGCCGTGCTCACCTGGCGGTTCGTGCTCCCGACGATGGATGCGTGGCGGCACCGGATGCGCGTCGCCGCCGTCGTCCCGGAGTCCGAGGGCATGTCCAGCGTCTGGCTCTCCGGGCCCAGGATGGACGAGCTGGGCGTGCGTGGAGGCAACTTCCTGAGCTTCCGCTTCCTCGCCTGGGGGCACCTACTCACGGCGCACCCGTACTCGGTGTCGCGGCTGCCGTCCGACGGCTACCTGCGGATCACGGTCGGGGCGCTCGGCGACCACTCGACCAGGCTCGCCGGACTCAAGAAGGGCACCCTCGTGTTCGCGGAAGGGCCGTTCGGGCACTTCACCGCCGACAGGGCGAGCAGGGCGCGCATCCTGCTGATCGCGGGCGGCGCGGGCATCGGCCCGATCCGGGCGCTCGCCGAAGAGCTCGTCGACCGCGGAGCGCAGCCCGTCGTGCTCTACCGCGCACATTCTCCCGCCCACCTGGCGTTGCTGCCGGAGCTGCAGGCGATGCGCGGCGTCACCGTCGTCCCTGCTCCCGGACGACGCAGCGAGCTCGGCTACGACCCGCTCGACGTCGCGCCGATGCAGAACTTCATCCCGGCGCTGCGCGACTGGGAGGCGTTCATCTGCGGGCCGCCCGGCATGGCCGACCGAGCGGAGGAGACCCTCCGCGAGCTCGGGATGCCCGCCCGTTTCATCCACCGAGAAGAACTGAGCATGTCATGAGACAGAAGAAATGGCGCGGAACCATCCTGTTCACGGTCATCGTCGTGGTGATGGGCGGAACGATCGGGCTGAAACTGTACGGGATCGGCGACCAGGGCGCGGCGACGACCGCGTCGGTCGTCGGGACGACCAGCACGGGGACGACGAGCTCGACGTCCACGGGGTCCTCTTCGTCCACACCCTCCACCAGCCCGTCCGCCACGCCCTCCCCGTCTGCGACCTCCACCCCGTCGACCGCGGCCGCCTCCGCGACCAAGGTCGTCACGGGGAGCACCGTCGACACCCGGTACGGCCCGGTCCAGTTGCAGGTCACGTTCTCCGGCTCGAAGATCACGGCCATCACGGCCCTGCAGACGCCGAACCAGGATGGACGCAGCGTCGAGATCAACCAGCAGGCCATCCCGATGCTCACGCAGGAGGCGCTCTCGTCCCAGTCGGCGAAGATCGACACGGTCTCCGGGGCGACGTACACCTCCGAGGGCTACATGCAGTCGCTGCAATCGGCGATCGACCAGCTGTGAGGTTCGTCGAGACGGTGATGGGCATCCCGATGTCGATCGACATCCGGGACGAGGCGATCCGGGATGCGGTCGACCCTGCCGACGCTGCTCGTCGCGCCTTCGAGGTGCTGCGGGAGGCGGACGCGCGGTTCAGCGTGTACCGGCCGGACAGCGAAGTGAGCGCTGCCAACCGCGGGGAGCTCGCACCGGCGGCGTTCAGCGACGAGCTGCTGGCCGTGATCGCGCTGGGCGAGGAGGCGGAACGCGCCTCGGGCGGGGCGTTCCGCATCCATCGGCCGGAGGGGACGCTCGACCTGGACGGCGTCGTGAAGGGCTGGGCCGCTGCCGGTGCGGCAGACGCGCTGCGTGCACAGGGCGTGCGCCGCTTCTGCCTCAACGCGGGCGGGGATGTGACGGTAGGCGACGGTCCCGACGGCGACCTGCCGTGGAACGTCGGCATCCGCACCCCGGCCGACCCGGCCGCGATGCTGGCCGTCCTCTCGCTGACCAACGCCGCCGTCGCGACCTCCGGGGCGTACGAGCGCGGCGCCCACATCGTCGACGGCCGCACGGAGACCCCGGCGGTCGGCCTGCTCAGCGCCACGGTCGTCGCCGACGACCTCACGACCGCCGACATCCTAGCGACCGCCGTCTTCGCGCTCGGGCGCCCAGGCATCGACTGGGCCGTCCTGCGCGGCGCCCGCGGCGTTCTCGCCGTCACCGAGAGCGGCAAACTGCTCGCCTCCGGTGTCCTCGACTTCGCGCAACCGCTGGCATGACCGCCGGCGAGCCAGGACCGGCCACCTATACTGCGACAGTGAACGGGACGCCCCGAGTGCTTGTGGCCGAGGACGACGCACGCCTCGCAGGGATGCTCACCGAACTTCTCAGCTCGGAGGGCTACGACGTGATCGTGGCGAAGGACGGCCAGCGCGCCCTCCACCTCGGACTGACCGAGGACGTGGACGTGATCGTCCTCGATCGCGGTCTCCCGGTGCTCGACGGACTCGACGTGCTCCGCCGTCTCCGCGAGAGCGGAGCGACCGTCCCCGTGCTCATCCTCTCCGCGCTCGGCAACGCCGCTCACCGCGTCGAAGGGCTCGACGGCGGGGCGGAAGACTACCTGGCGAAGCCGTTCGACATCGACGAACTGCTCGCCCGGCTGCGGGTGCTGAGGCGCAGGGGCGCATCCACTGCCGGCGCTGTGCGCTTCCCCGGAGGGATGCTCGACGTCGGCAACCGGACCGTGCAGACAGATCAGGGCGAGCGTCTCGTCCTCTCCGAACGGGAGTCCGCACTACTGGAACAGTTGGCCAGGCGGCCAACGCAGGTGTTCTCGCGGGCGGTGCTCCTGGAGAGCGTCTTCGCCGACGCCGACGATCCCGGCGTCGTCGACCTGTACGTGCACCACCTCCGCAAGAAGTTCGGCCGCGGGCTCATCGAGACGGTGCGCGGCCTCGGCTACCGGATGGGCGCAGCCTCGTGACCTCGCCGGAACGCCAGGAGGCGCGTTCGGCGGCGACCAGGCTCGCTGTGCAGTTCGCAGCGGTCATCCTGGTGCTGTTCGCGGTGCTGGGACTGGTCGTCTATCTGGTCGTCTCCGCCGGCCAGACCGAGGCGGCGAAACGGACGATGGCCGACGCCTCCATGGTCGACTCCGTGCACGACGCCCCGCGTAATCTGCTCGTCACGGTGATCACGCCGCAGGGCACGGACGCCTCGCAACAGGGCGCGGACAGTTCGCCGCAGGGCGTGACCAGCTCGCCGGGCGGCATGGACAGTTCGCCGCACATGCCGAACGGGCTGCCGGACAAAGCCGCCATTGCACGCGTCGCCGCCGGTGGACCGGCCGAGACGGCGACCATCCAGGCGGGAGGTGTGAACTACCTCACCGTCACCGACGTGCGTCGCGGCAAGGTGGTGCAGATCTCCTACGGGCTCGGCGAGCAGGCGGAGGAACTGCGCCGCCTCGTCACCGCGCTCGTGATCTCCGGCATCGTCGCGGCCGTCGCCGCGGCGCTGATCGCCGTCTTCATCGCCCGCCGCGCGATGCGTCCGCTGGCCGACGCGCTCGCCCTGCAGCGACGCTTCGTCGCGGACGCGAGCCATGAGCTGCGCACCCCGCTGACCCTGCTGAGCACGCGCGCGCAGCTGGTGCGCCGCCGGGCACGGGATGCGTCCCCCGCCGTCGACCCGGAGGTCAGGGCGGGCATCGACGAGATCGTCGACGACAGCAAAGCGCTGACCGAGATCGTCGAAGATCTGCTGATCGCGGCCGACCCCCGCCAGGCGGCGGAGTCGGAGCACGTGGACCTCGCCGCCGTGGCCGCCACGGTCGCGCGGGCGGCGGAGGCGCGCGCGGGCGAGCGCGGGGTGCGGATCGAGGTGGCGGATGGTGCGGGCGCCGAACCCGCCGCGGTGTCCGGCGCCCCGGTTTCGCTGCGGAGGATGGTGGTCGCGCTGGTCGACAACGCGGTCGATCACGCCGCATCCAGGGTGGTGGTCGACACGCGCCGCGACAAGGCCGCCGTTGTCCTGAGGGTCAGCGACGACGGCCAGGGCTTCGCGGACGGTGCCGACCGCCGCGTGCTCGAACGGTTCGCGTCCTCACGTGCATCCGGTGCTGCAGCCGACGACGGCACCGCGGAGGTCGCCCGCCACTACGGGCTCGGGCTCGCGCTGGTCGCCGAGGTGGTCGGCCGGCACGGAGGCACGGTCGCCGTGACCAATGACGGCATCGACGGCGGAGCGTGCGTCACGGTGAGGCTGCCCGCGTCGCAGGCCGTCGGTTCCGCGTCCGCGTCCTCGTCCTAGAACGCGAACATCTGGCCGAGCACGATCACCAGGATGAGGAACAGCGCGACGATCGCGCCGATCACCGCCAGCGAGCGGGTCGACAGCTTGGCGATCCCGAACCCGACCAGGAACGGCAGCGCCAGGCACATCAGCGCCAGGATCCACCAGAACGCCTGATATCCGGCCTGCGACGCCGACTCCAGTCGCCCGCCGAACAGCTTCTGCGTCGCCGGATGCGTGGCGAACGCGATGCACGCCGACAGCGGATACGCGATCAGCACCGCGACGATGAGCCCGGCGAACGCGCCCCAGTGCCCCCGTCCGCCCCCAGCGCCGATGTCGAGCGTCTCTTCCCGGTGGGGCCCCTGCTTGCTCTTCGTGCTCATGCGCACAGCATAGGGCCCGCCCACTTCCGCCCGCATCGAGTGGTCCCGAATTGCCGCACGCGCGGCGGCCGCACGGCAATTCGGGACCACTCGATGCCGGACGGCCGTGACACACACCGCACCACAGGATTAGGCTCCGAATCATCAGCACCGCGTCAGCCGTCACGATCGCATCGTCGAAGGAGGCCGGACATGGCTCTCGGCTCGAATCTTCACCATTCGCACGGACCGTTCTCCGACGGTTTCTTCCACAATCAGGATTTCGACTTCGACCTGCGCGTCGTGCTCGGTCACGCATTCTCGGGTGCCGCAGACACCGGTGAGGTGCTCGCCGCCGTCGAGTCGGTCGGTGAGCACGACCACCAGGCGTGGTTCGCGGCGTGGTCGGCGCTGGGTTCCCGCATCCGGGCAGAGGGCGACGAGCAGGCCGCCGCCGGGCACGACGTCAGCGCCTCCCGCTCGTACCTGCGGGCGTCCACCTATCTCGGTGCCGCGCTGAACGCCGTCGCGTCCCTCCCATCACCGGATGCGCTGGTCCCCACGTTCCGCGCCCACCGCGCCGCCTGGGATCGCTTCGTCGACACCACGCCGGTCTCCATCCATCGGGTGAACATCCCCTATGAGGGCACGACCCTCCCCGGCTACTTCTTCCGGCCGTGGGGAACAGCGGGCTCCGGGCGCACGCTCATCATGAACAACGGGAGCGACGGCGCCATCAGCACGATGTGGGCGAGCGGCGGCGCCGGCGCCCTGCAGCGCGGGTACAACGTCCTGATGTTCGACGGGCCGGGCCAGCAGTCGATGCTGTTCGAGCACGGAGTGCCGTTCCGTCACGACTGGGAGGCTGTGATCACGCCGGTCGTCGACTACCTGCTCGGCCGCGACGACGTCGACCGCGACAAGCTCGCGATCTACGGGATCAGCCAGGGCGGTTACTGGGTGCCGCGGGCGCTCGCGTTCGAGCACCGCATCGCCGCCGCCGTGGTGGACCCGGGCGTCGTCGATGTCTCGACATCGTGGACGGAGCACCTTCCCAAGAGCATGCTGAAGCTGCTCGCCGAGGGGGAGAAGGAGAAGTTCGACCGCGACATGGAGCTGGCGCTCAAGTTCTCCCCCGACCTCGCCCGCACCTGGTCCTTCCGGGCACGGCCATACCAGAAGGAAGGGTATTTCGACACGATCAAGGCCGTCCTCAACTACCGCCTCGACAACGTCGCGTCGTCGATCAGGACACCGTTGCTCATCACCGATCCGGAGGACGAGCAGTTCTGGCCCGGGCAGTCCCGCCGCCTCGCCGAGCTCACCCCCGGCGTCTCCAGCGTGGTGCCGTTCACCGCGGACGAGGGCGCGAACTTCCATTGCGAGCCGCTGGCGCGGTCCCTGGTGGACCAGCGGATGTTCGATTGGCTGGATGCGCGGCTCGGCTGAGCCCGAACGAAGCCGGACGCCTTACTCGAAGACGGGGCTGAGGAAGCGACGCTCGTAGCGGCGGATGCACCCGGTGTCGCGCGCGTACTGGAACGCTGCAATGCACTCGGGGTCCGTCGCCGCAGCCGTGCGGTACTGCTCGTACTCGGCCAGCGACGGGAACGTGAACAGCGCGAACGCCTCGTCGCTGTCCCCTTCGCTCGGCAGGAAGTATCCGTGGTGGACGCCGCCCAGCTTCTCCACCAACCGGATCCAGCGGCGGCCGTACTCGGTGAACTCCGCCAGCTTGGCGTCGTCGATCTCGTAGCGCAGGTGCACAGTGATCACGGTCGGTCTTCCCCTTCGTCGGCCGGTGGCGGCGCCAGCCTACAGTGGTGCGTGCCCGCGGCGATGCAGGTCGTCGTGTGAGAGTCGAACCGCTCATCCGCCTCCGTATGCTTGCATAACGCCGCTGCCTACTGTATACAGAATACAGATCAGGAGTGGCCTCGACCCGTGGCCCCCAATGCAAGAGACACTTCAAGGAATGAGGTAGGCATGTCTCGCGTCGACTCGAAGATGAGAAGGCTGGTGGCCGTGGGGGCGGCTGTGGCGATCGCACTCAGCATGGCCGCATGTTCAGGATCCGGATCGGGGGGATCGGGCAGCAAGACGGTCGTCTGGTCCACCTGGGGAACTCCGGAGGAGATCGCCCGGTACAAGGACTTCGACACCCAGTTCATGAAAGAGCACCCCGACATCAAGGTCGTGCTCCAACCGGTCGCCGACTACGGCGACTACCACACCAAGCTCCTCGCCCAGCTCGCATCCGGCACAGCACCGGATGTGTTCTACATCGGCGACGACAAGATCGGCCAGTTCGTCAATTCCAAGGCGCTCCTCCCGCTCACCACGCTGATGAACTCCAGCGCGAGCAAGACCAAGCCGGAGGACTTCGCGCAGGGCCTGTTCGGGGCGACCAAGAAGGGCGACCAGATCTACGCAGCCCCCAACGACTCCAACCCGGATGCGCTCTGGTACGACAAGGTCGCGCTCAAGGCGGCCGGCGTGACCCAGGACCCGGCCACCCTCGCCTCCGAGGGCAAGTGGACCACCGAGGCGTACCTCGACATGAACGACAAGCTCAAGAAGGCCGGGCTCACCGGCTCGATGTTCTGGAACTACTGGTCCACCCACTACAGCTGGATCTCGTCGCAGGGCGGCAAGGCGTTCGACGCCTCAGGCAAGTTCGTCGCGAACACCGACCAGACCAGCGTCAAGGCAATGGATGTGCTGGCCAAGAACTTCCAGAACGGCACCTTCGTCGTCGCTGACACCCTCCCGCAGGGCGCAGGAGCCGACAGTGTGTTCGTCACCCACAAGGCGGGCTTCTTCGTCCAGGGCCGCTACACGATCGGCACCATCAAGTCGGCCGGTGACCCGGAGAACTACGACGTCGCACCCTGGCCGACCCCGGACGGCAAGGCCGCTCCCACCGGCACGGCCGTGAGCTACCTGGCCATCAACGCCAAGACAAAGAACAAGGACGCCGCGTTCGAGTTCTGGACCAACTACCTCTCGGCGGCCGGTCAGACCGAGCGCCTGAAGGGCGGCGGAAACGCGGTCCCGTCGATCAAGGGCGCCGACTCCGTCGTCCTCGACGGCTACCCGAAGCACGCACAGACACTCCTGGACATGCGCGACATCGGCTTCGAGGACTACGCGACCGAGGCAGCCGTCCCCGGCCTCTCCAGTGACATCAGCGACAAGATGCTGGCGCTCTATGAGGGCAAGGCGTCGACGAAGGCGACGCTCGATGATGTCGCGAAGATGATCCAGGACAAGACGGGTAAGTAGGGATCTACGCGTGAGTGCAATCCGAGGGTCGCTGACCGACACCGCCGACCGGGCGGCGACGGCGAAACCCACAGGCACCGAGCCGGGCGGACTCCGAGGGGAGTCCGCCTGGCGGAGGCGCGACCGGCGCTGGGGCTACGTGTTCGTCGGCCCCCAGCTGATCGGCATGGCACTGTTCGTGGTGCTCCCATTCGCGGCGAGCGTGGTGCTCGCCTTCGCCCAGTGGGACGGTCTCAACGACCTCAGCTGGGTGGGCTTCGACAACTTCCGCAACCAGCTCGCCGACCCGCTGTTCGGCCGCGCGATCGTCAACACCCTGCTGATCGCGGTCATCACGGTGCCGATCGGCCTCGGCCTCGCCGTGGTGATCGCGGTGGCGCTGGAGAAGCTCAAGACCAAGACGCTGTACCTGATCCTGTTCTTCGCCCCTGTCGTCACCTCGTCGGTGGCGGTCGCGATGATCTGGCAGCAGCTGTTCCGCAAAGACGGCGTGATCAGCGGGTTCATCTCCAGCGTGTTCCACGTCCCTGCGCCGGACTGGCTCGGCGACCCGCACCTGGCGCTCATCGCCGTCTGCATCGTGTCGATCTGGTCGTCGCTCGGACTCAACGTGATCATCTTCCTCGCCGGGCTGCAGAACATCTCACCGGCGGTCATCGAGGCGGCCCGCATCGACGGGGCCGGTGCACTCACCCTGTTCTTCCGCATCCGGTTGCCGCTGTTGTCGCCGATCATGTTCTTCTCGTCGGTCATCGCGTTCATCAGCTCGCTGCAGACCTTCGATACCGTGTTCATCCTCACGGCCAACGCGGGCCCGGACAACGCCACCCGCACGATCGTCTACCACATCTACGATCTCGGCTTCGGCAAGTTCCAGTTCGGTCCGGCCAGTGCCGCGTCGGTCATCCTGCTGCTGATCACGCTCGTCATCACGGGCATCCAGTTCACGGCGCAGAAGAAGTTCGTCCACTACGAGGATGGTGCAGCATGACCACCACCGTCACCCCGCCAGCGTCCGCCCCTGCGGCGCCGGGCAGCGCGCAGCCGACCGGCTCCGGCAAGGCCGGCCGCGAGGGAAGGGCGGGCGCCCGCGTGCGCACGACCGCCCTGCACGTCGTCCTCGCGCTCGGCGGCCTCGCGATGGTCTTCCCGTTCGTCTGGATGCTCATCACCTCGTTCAAGACGCTGCCGCAGCTGCTCAACGATCCGCTGAGCTTCCTGCCGACGCCGTTCACGTTCCAGAACTACATCGACGCGTGGAACGACGCCCCGTTCGCGCAGGCGTACTTCAACAGCATCTACATCGCCGTGCTCGTCGTGATCGGCACACTCGTCACCGCCGCGATGGCCGGCTACGCGTTCGCGCGCATCAAGTTCCGCGGCAGCCGCGTGCTGTTCGTCGTGTTCCTGGCCACCCAGATGATCCCGATGCAGGTCACGCTGATCCCGTTCTACTTCCTGATGGCGAAGCTCGGCTGGGTGGACTCGCACCTGTCGCTGATCATCCCGGCGGCGCTGGCGAACCCGTTCGCGGTGTTCCTGATGCGGCAGTTCGTGCTGTCGCTGCCGAAAGAACTGGAGGAGGCGGCGCTGGTCGACGGCGCCGGACGCTGGCGGACGTTCTGGAGCATCGTCCTCCCGAACCTCCGCCCCGGTCTCGGCGCGCTCGCGATCATCGTGGCGCTCAGCACCTGGAACAACTTCCTGCTGCCCCTCGTGCTGCTCAACAGCCAGGACCTCTTCACCGTGCCGCTGCTGCTGCAGAGCTTCCGCGGGCAGTTCGGGTCGATCAACTACGGCCTGATCATGGCGGCGTCGGCGGTGGCGACCATCCCGATGCTGATCGCGTTCGTGATCGGTCAGCGCCGCATCCTGAACAGTATGGCGGCGAGCGGGCTGGGCGGCCGATGAGCGCGGAGGCACAGTCGGCAGTGGACGCGGCGGCAATGGATGCGGCACGGGATGCGGCAGCACGGGATGCGGCCGACCGCGCCGCGCGCTTCCTCGACCTCGAGAACGCGCCGTTCACCCTGCCGGGTTCGCGCATCCTGGTGCAGCGGGCGGACGGCGGCGTGACCGTGCGCCTCGCGGAGTACGAGCGACGGCTGGACGACTGCGTCGTCGTGCGCGCACTGCGCGTGTTCGGCGCGGACGGACGCGTGGCCGAGTTGCGCGACGTGCGCCCGGAGCGCATCGAGTTCGACGGGGGAGTGACGTTGACGTTCGACGGCCCGGAGACGCTGAGCGTCGGCGGAGCCGGCGAAGGCGGAGCCGGCGAAGGCGGCGGCGTCGGGCGCTGGACGGTCGAGCTCGTGCTGCCCGGCGCGCCCACCGCGTCCGGTGTCTGGGCGCCCGGCCTTCCCTCCGCCCCCGAGGCGTCCTGGCACGCGACCGGCGCCGACGACCTGCTGGGCCGGGAGGCGCCCGGCGGCGACACAGTCGTCCGCCTGTCGTTCGCGGGCGGTGACGGCGCTGGCCTGCGGATCGCGCTCGGCGCATCCACTGCTGCGGCGGGCGGTTCCCACGCCGGCTCCCACACCGACGCCCTCGCCCGCACCTCGCGCGTCTGGGCCGACTGGTTCGCCCGCACGCCTGCCGTGCGCGCCGACCTCGCCGACCTCACCGCATTCTGCTGGTGGGTGCTCGGCGCCAACGTCGTCACGCTTCCCGGGCGAGGGGACGCGCGCGCCGTCGTGCCGTCGAAGATCGGCTACGTCGGCCTCTGGCAGTGGGACGCGTACTTCATCGCCGCCGGCCTCCGGCACGGCGACCCGGAGCTGGCGCGCGAACAGCTCGCCCTCGCGTTCGGCTTCCCGACCGCCGACGGGCAGCTGCCCGACGTCGTGCACGACGAGGGCGTTCTGGCGTCGAGCGACGACCTTCCGCCGGGCGACCGCGACAACCTGCGCCGTGCCGGTTCGGCCATCGCCGACCCGACCGCGCCCATCCCGTTGACCAAGCCCCCGCTCGCCGCCTGGGCGCTCCGCGCGCTCGAAGGCCGGATCGACGACCCGGCGTGGTTCGACGACGCCTGGGAGACGGTCGCGCGCAGCCAGGAATGGTGGTTCGCGCACTCCGACCTCGACGGCGACGGGATGCCGGAATACGGACATCCCTACTCGTCCGGGCTGGACGACAGCCCCGTCTTCGACGGCGAGCTGCCCGTGGCGTCGCCCGACCTCGCGGCGTACCTGATCCTGCAGGACGACCTCCTCGCATCCCGTGCCCGATCGGTCGGAGACGCCGAGCGCGCCGAACGCCATGCCGCCCGCGCCGAGCGCACCCTCGCCCTGCTGGAGGGGATGTGGGACGACGACGCCGGGTTCTTCCGGTCGTTCGGCGGCGGAGTGCCGCTCCGTGCGGAGACGGCCGTGAGCCTGCTCCCGCTGCTGACCGGTCGGCTTCCGGGCCGCATCGTGGCCAGGATGCTCGAAGCGCTGGACGACCCGGACCGATTCGCGACGCCGTGGGCAGTGCCGACGGTCGCCGCCCGGGATGCGGACTTCTCCGCCGAGCGGATGTGGCGCGGCCCCGTCTGGGTCAACATCAACGCGCTCCTCGCCGAAGGGCTGGCCGTGTCCGGTCACGCCGAGCGCTCGCGCGAGCTGGTGGAGGCGACGCTGAGGCTCGTCCAGCACGCCGGAGGCCCGCACGAGTACTTCAACCCGCTCACGGGTGGGAAGGCCAGGACGGCGACGACCTCGTTCGGCTGGTCGGCCGCCCTCTGCATCGACCTGGCGGTGCGCACCTCGGGCTGATCCAGGCTGGAGCGGGTCACCCTCGGCTGGGCGGCTTGGCTCCTAGTGCCGCCATGTCATGTCTTTCAGCGACGCCGGTCTTCTTCTTGATGTTGCGTATGTGCGTCTCGACCGTCCGGACGCTGATCCCCAGCTCGCGTGCGATCTCGATGTTCCCCAGCCCGGTCGCCACGATCTGAACAAGCTCCACTTCTCTGTTCGAGAGCCCGAAACTCGCAACCGATCTGGCGGTGACCCCGGACGTAGGCGAATACGCGTCGGCCATGAGCTCTCGCACTTCCGTTCGCAGGGAGTCGGCCTTCTCCGTTTCGCCATCGTCACGGTAGAGCTTGATCGCTTGGGTGTAGAAACGCAGCGCTTCGTCGCCCGCTTGCTCGGAGCGCAGCACTCGAGCAGCCTCCGTGAGGCCACGTGGGTCGTCACTGGCCGCAGCTACTCGGCCATCGATATACGCAGCGTAAAGGGGTCCGCCGATTACCTCGGCGCGCGGACGAAATGCGCTGGCGAGGTCGTCATCGAAGTCGGCGATCAGCGACAACATTTGGGCTCCGTCCGCGGCAAGAACGTAGTTTCGATCCATCAGATCATGGGCCACCTTCAGGTACAGGGATGCGGCCTTGGTTCGGTTGCCGTCTGCACTTGTCGCTGCGGCGTCAATGAAGCCGAGATGGCCGAGAGGGAGTGCTTCGGTGCTCCCTCCGACCATGTCGGCGTGCTCGAGCATTCCCTTGGCCGCCGCGTTTCTCCCCATTCGCAGAGCGATGGTGGCCAGCAAGAACAAGGTGGGGCGATCTGGCGAGAACACGAGAGACGTTCCGCTCACGCTGGCGCTGAGAAGAACCTGGACCGAATCGATGGCTTCGTCGAAGCGGCCGAGTGAGGCCAGAGCAAGCAGGGGACACATAGGCATGGCCGGCTAAGGGCATGCGTTCAATCTCGGCTGTGCAGCTTTCGATGTGCGCTGAGGCCCACTCGACTGCCTGATTCAGTTGCCCGGACGCGTACAGGGCGAGGCCGAACGCTACGTCGTATTGGGCATTCAACTCTCGCTCTGCGTCACGGGGGCGCCTTTCCAGGAGCGGTATCGCTTCGGCGGCGCGGCTGCTCAGAATGTGCCCGTAGGCCAGAACGAGTCGCGTGATGTCACCGTTGATGCCAGCAATACCGGCCCCGGCGCCAAGCCTGGTGCGATAGTCACTCGGTATGTGATCCACCTCCATGGTTATTGCGCAGCTCAGTGCGTCAAGCGCGACCTTGTATTCGAAGTGGTCGCCTGTATCTCTCAACAGCGTCTCGATGATCTCCTCGAGCGGTTCTTCGTTCGCGATCGCCCATCGTGAACGCAAGTACCGGAAGGTGAGCTCCTCCCGTTGGTCTGCGCGATCGATTGACGTTTCACGGAGAACCTGGTCGATCGTGTCCGCATCTCGAGGCCCTGTGAGGTAGTAGTTCAACGCTCGATTGGCGCTCTCCACCGAGCGAGTCGTCGTCCAATTGTGCGTCGCGGCTGCCAACTCGATCGCGTAGGTTTCAGTGAACTGCCTGGCGATGAGGGGGACTCCTGGATGCCGCGGGCCACTGGATCACCTGGGGCGGGCAAAGTGCGCAGGAACAGCCGCACAGAATCCGTGTCGCCCGGTGCGTGAGCTGCAAGCGCATCACTAATGGTCTCGATCAAACGAAGGCGGCGGGCAGAGGACGGCTGACGTCGAAAATAGTCGCCGAGACCAGGTGGACTGATAGCAGCGAATGTTTCACGCTGAGTGCTGAAAGTGCTCAGGAAGGCATCCTCTTCCAGCGTTTCAATAAGAGGCTGCCCGATAAGGGCCCGGGCTGTGGGCAGGTCGACTGTCCCGACGAGGGCTAACGTCTCCACCGCTTCCCTCACAGGGACGGTGTAGCTCAGTAGAAGTGCCTCATACGCGCCGTTGAGGTCGGCGGACCAGAGATCGGGTTCATCCACCCACACCGTTCCTCGCAGACGGATAAGACCGTCCTCTGCGGCGGCGTCGGTGATCGCAATCACGAATCCCGGGATCCCAGCGGACTTCGTATGAATCCGGCCGCTCAGGGATGGTGCGACTGGTCCGCCCAAGCGGTCTTCGAGCATCGAGTGGACGACTTCGAGGCCGAGCGGTTGAAGTGGTATCCGCACAACTGGGTGAGCAAACCGGACAAGAGTGTTGTCCGCCATCGTGAGCGGACGCTTCAACGCGGCTGCAATGACGGTCACCCCCAGCGCCTTGTGCACGGTTTCGATGACCGCCCACGAAGCATCGTCGAGTTGGTCCGCGTCGTCGATCATGATGACCGACAAGTTCAGCGACGAAATCCGCTCGACGAGCGAGGCAGGGGACCCGGAGATTCTGGAACCCTCGGCCAGCGGCGGCAACGCGACGCGGATGGCCTCGATGGGGAGTCGCTCCCCTATCCCCCAACAAATAGCACCGCAAGTCCGGCGCGCTTGTATGCCTGATCAACGTGCCGGAGAACCTCGGTGCGGCCCGACCATCGAGGGCCGACGATTTCAACGCTCGTGCCCTCTGTCGACAGACGAAAGGCCTTGGTGGCTTCATGATCGCGGATGAACATCGAGGGACCTCCTGCGATTCGTGTCTGGCGCACATCGTCCTCGCTTGGTCGATGGTTTCGCAAGAGGAAGTCAGGTATCACTGGAGTTTCGTCTCTGTGTCGTAAAGACGGGGCCGACCCAACATGGCGGTCGGCCCCGGACGCAGTTGAACGCGCTCAACTACTTCTGCTTTCACAGCGTGCGCGACGCGAGTACCCGAACTTACCCGCAGATCTTGCGAGCACGACACTAGGCTACGTCTGCGCGATCGGACGCGAATGAATGCTTTCTACGGGCGGCCCGTACGCGGAATACGCGAATCGATACTGCGAGTGCGCCCGCTCCGGCGATCGCTACGCGCATGAGTCCCCCGAACGTGGGAATTCGCGCGCTCACCCCGCCAGACGCGGAGGATGTGGTCTCGACGAAGGTCGATGCCTCGCAGAGCGGCCGGCCTCGCCTCAGCCGGGCTTGCAGTGTCTTCGCCTGGCGGAACAACCGCTTCGGGCCCACCGCCGTGGGCACCTAAAGACAAGCGCTTCACACGTACCTTCACCACGACGCCACGTAGGTAACCCGATCCACATCCATGCTTTTTGGGCGGCCCCAGGATTTTTGTGGCCGTTATCACGTCAACCAAATCAGAGGACATGAACATTGGAACCCGAGAACGTATCTGCGCCAACCTCCCCCGCACGCAAGAGGAACAGCCGAAAGGTTCGGGCGATTCTTGCTGGCGGACTCATCGCAGGCGTCGGCATCGTGTCGACGCTCGCCACGTGGAACTCTGGCATCGTGGGTCGCACCAACATCGCTGGATCCGATTCGAGTCCGTCAAGAGACGGACTCCTCGAAGTCTTCAACGCTGACGGGAACTGGGTCAGCAGCAACGAAGCCGGCCAGGTTCACCTGCTGACGGCGCTGACACTTCCGTCAAAAGACGTCCACTACGATCGACTTCTCACCCACCAGAATGTTGGCAAAGTTCGCGTCACAGGCATCGACTCGAACGATGAATTCAAACTGGTTGGCTCGGTGGCTCCCGATAGCGACCGGCAGGAAGTGAAGGAGGCTGTAGCGGGAGGCCTCTACCTCACTCCCGGGGAATGCACCCCCGCAAACGACTTCCCCAAGTACTACTTCACCCGCGGTGACAATGGGCTCGTTGTCAAGTTCCTGGAAATGACCGAGCGTGAGCATTCGATGACGGGCCCGGTCGAGCTGAACGTCTGCCTCAGCGTCAAGGTTTCTCCGTCTTCGGTGCCCGATTTCGGGGCGGACGACTCGGTGTCCCTCGACTTCGCACTTACCGCGTCGCCAGACGCATAGAACCATTTGACCTGAACCGAAAGGGGACCCCGTGCGGGGACGCATCCTGAACACGGCCACCTGGATTGGCGCATGCAGCGGCGTTGCCTTCCTTGTCATCGCCTTGTTCTGCGTGTTATTCGGCTACTCAGTCGTCCTGTTCTCAACAGGCTCGATGGCGCCGACCGTGCCACGGGGTTCCCTTTCGTTGGTCAAATCGGTCCCGGCAGCTCAGGTGAACATCGGCGACATACTCACCGTCGAACGCCATAACAGCCCCCCACTCACGCACCGGGTCATCGAGATCCGCGAAACCAACGACTCCAACGAACGAGTCGTACTCATGCAGGGCGACGCAAACGCAAGTCCCGACCCGGAAAGCTACACCATCACGGAGGGAAGGATTCAGGTCTTCAGCATCCCCGGGTTGGCCTACCCGTTCCAGACGATATTCGGGAATCCCTGGGCAGCCATCGCCCTTTTCGTCCTTATCGGCTCCCTCTGCACGTGGGCTTTCTGGCCAGCGAAGCAACCCCGGCACGCCGGCTCCGCAGCCCTTCCGCAGAGGCTCGAACGGGCGAACTTCCTGGCTTAGCGCGCGGGACGCGGCGAGCGGGCGCTGCGGGCGTCAGCCCAGGCGCTCCCAGGAGATGCCGGCGTCGGCGAGCAGCCGCCGCATCCCGTTGGTCCAGTTGGCGGCCAGGGCCGCCTTCGCCGCGTCCAGGTCGCCGTCGACCAGATGGCGGGCGATGTCGGCGTGCTCGCGGGCGCTGCGTTCGACCATCACGTCGTCGGAGACCAGCAGCGACTCGTAGCGGTGGATGGCGCGGCGCACTCCGGCGATCTCGTCGAGGAGGCGCTTGTTGGGGCTGCTGCTCAGCATAAGGTTGTGCCACTCGTCGTCGCGGCGGTTCACCAGCGCGTGCTGGGCGACGTCGTCGTTGAACTCGGCGGCGAGCGTGGCGAGCTGGGCGCCGATCGCGGACAGCTCGTCCGCGGGGCTGAGGTCGAGCGCCAGGCTCTCCAGCGACACGATGATCGGGCAGAGCTCCTCGAACTCGCGGGCGCTGAGCGGAACGAACCGGAAGCCCTTGCCGTTCTCCGACTCGATCTGGCCTTCGCTCTCGAGGGCGATCAGTGCCTCGCGCAGCGGTGTGCGCGACACGCCGAGCTCGGCGGCGAGCTGCACTTCGTTGATGCTCTCGCCGGGGCGCACGTTGCCGGCGCGCATCCGCGCGATGAGTTCTTCGCGCACCTGGGATCGCAGATTCTTTCTCTCGATCACTGTGACCTCCTGGATGTTCGTCTGGCCTCGCGGCCGGCCGGCGTCGCCAGCTTAGGGGTTGACCCCTCGGCGGAATCGCTTTAGCGTTACTGTATACAGAATACAGTCGACGGTTGCCCGGTGTAAAGCACCGAAGCCCTGAACTGTCCGTTCGACCCTGCAACATCTCGACAGCATCACCTCGACCAGCACCATCGCAAGGAGACCAGTGCCGACCACCTCGCCGCGGAGCATCCGCCTCGACGCCCTCGCATACGGTGGCGACTACAACCCCGACCAGTGGCCCGAATCCGTCTGGGCCGAAGATGCGCGCCTCATGGTCGAGGCCGGCGTCAACCTCGTCACCCTCCCTGTGTTCTCCTGGCCGCTGCTCGAACCCCGTCCAGGCGAGTATGACTTCGCAGGCCTCGACCGCGTGATCGACCTGCTCTGGGAGCACGGCATCAGCATCGACCTCGCCACCGCGACCGCCACCCCGCCCGCCTGGCTGGTCCGCGGGCATCCGGAGGTGCTGCCGTGGAACGCCGACGGCGTGCGGCTGGAGTTCGGGTCGCGGCAGACATACTGCCCCAGCTCGCCGGTCTTCCGGGAAGCGGCCCTGCGCCTGACCCGCACGCTCGCCGAACGCTACGGCGCGCATCCTGCGTTGGCTCTCTGGCATGTCTCGAACGAGTACGGCGACCACGTGTCGCGCTGCTGGTGCCCGGAGTCGGCCCGGCACTTCCGCCGCTGGCTGCGCGACAGGTACGAGACCATCGACGGACTGAACGGCGCTTGGGGCACGAGCTGCTGGGGTCAGAACTACCTCGACTTCGAGCAGATCGAGCCGCCGCGCACCGCGACGGGCCCGATCAACCCGGCCGAGCTGGTCGACTTCGAGCGCTTCTCCTCCGACGCGCTCCTCGAACTGTTCCAGTCGGAGATCGACGTGCTGCGCGAGGTCACACCGGAGATCGCGGTCACCACCAACTTCATGAGCCTGTTCCGCGAGCTCGACTACTGGGACTTCGCCGACGCCGAGGACGTCGTCACCGACGACGCATACCCCGACCCCGCGGATCCGGATGCGCACATCGCCGCCGCGCTCAACTACGGCCTGATGCGCTCCCTCAAAGACGGCCGCCCCTGGCTGCTGCTGGAGCAGGCGCCGAGCGCGGTGAGCTGGCGCGAGGTCAACGTGCCCAAGGCGCCGGGCCAGATGCGCGTCGGCAGCATGCAGGCGCTCGCGCACGGCTCGGACGGCGTGCTGTTCTTCCAGTGGCGGCAGGCGAAGTTCGGGCCGGAGAAGTTCCACTCCGCGATGCTCGGCCACCGCGGTGAGCGCAGCCGGACCTTCCAGGAGACCAAGGCGCTCGGCGCCGAGCTGAAGACGCTCGCCCCGATCAAGGGAACACGCGTGCGCGCCTCCGTCGCCCTGGTCGCCGACTGGGACTCCTGGTGGGGCGTCAGCGAACCGGAGTCGCTTCCGTCGGTGCGCCTCGACTGGCTGAAGGAGGCGCGCGCGTGGCACGCCGCCGCGTATGCGCTCGGCCAGCCGGTCGACGTCGCGCGCGCCGCAGGCCCGTACGGCGATCACCGTGTGCTGCTCGTCCCCAACCTCTACGCCACGACCGGCGAGCAGGCGGAGGCGCTGGCTGCGTTCGTCGCCGCGGGCGGCCAGCTGGTCGTCGGGCCGTTCTCCGGCGTCGTCGACCACCGCGAGCAGATCCACGACGGCGGAGCCCCCGGCCCGCTGCGCGACCTGCTCGGCGTGGAGGTCGACGAGTGGTGGCCGCTGGCGGACGGGCAGACCGCGTCGGTGGACTTCGACGGCACCCGCCACGGCGTCCGTCACGGCACCCGCCATGCCGTCCGGGTCTGGAGCGAGTGGATCGAGGCCGCGGACGGCACCGAGGTGCTCGCGACCTACGCTGACGGCGACCTCGCCGGGCGTCCCGCTGTCACGCGCCGCGCCTCCGGTGCAGGCGCCGCCTGGTACCTGAGCGCCGGCCTCGACAGCGACGGGATGCGCGCCGTGCTCTCCGAGGTCTTCGCCGCCGCCGACGTGCCGGTCGCCGCAGACATCGACACCGCGCTCGAGGTCGTCACCCGCACAGACGGCACCACCGACTACACCTTCGTCCTCAACCACGGCCGCGAGCACCTGACGGCGCCGCCCATCCCGGGCGGCCGCGACCTCCTCACCGGAGCCGACGCCGACGCCGCCCTCGGCCTCCCGCTCGCCCCCTTCGGCGTCGCCGTCATCGCCCACCCCACCCACCACGTCCCGACCCCCGCCCCCAAGCCATCGAGTCCGGACTTGTGCACGCGACACGCCGAGGGCACCCGTGAATAAACCCGGACTCGATCATCTCCCCGACCACCACACCAGCGACCGCGAGGCAGACATGACCCAAGCATTCGTCCACCCGTACGTGCCGAACACGGCGCCCGCATCCCGTCAGGCGATGCTCGACGCCGTGGGGGCGGCCTCCGTCGAGGAGTTCTACGCCGACGTCCCGGCCGACCTGCGGCTCGGCCGCGCCCTCGACCTGCCGGAGCCGCTCGTCGCCGAGCAGGATCTTGTGCGTCACGTCGGTGGGCTGCTGCGCCGCAACCGCTCGGTCGAGCCCGGCCGTCTCTTCCTCGGCGCCGGCACATACCAGCACGCCGTGCCAGCGGTCGTCGACGAGGTCATCAACCGCAGCGAGTTCCTCACCGCGTATGCGGGGGAGCCGTACGAGGACCACGGTCGCTTCCAGGCCCTGTTCGAGTACCAGTCGCTGATGGGTGAACTGCTCAATCAGGATGTGGTCAACGTCCCCACATACGACGGCTTCCAGGCTGCAGCCACCTCCCTCGCGATGGCCGGCCGCATCACCGGCCGCCGCACCGTGCTGCTGGTGAGCGACGCGCATCCGGACAAGCTGTCGAAGGTCCGCGACTACATCGCGCCGACCATCGACCTCGTGCTGGTCCCCACCGTCGACGGCGTCGCCGATGTCGCCACCGTGACCGGGATGCTCGACGAGAGCACCGCAGCGATCTGGATCGAGACCCCGAGCTACACCGGCGCGCTGGAGACGGCCGTCGCCGAACTCTCGGGGGCAGCGCACGCCGTTGGCGCCGTGGTCATCGCCGGCACCGACCCGATCGGCCTCGGCGTGCTCACCCCGCCCGCCGACCTCGGCGCGGACATCGTCCACGGCGACATCCAGTCCCTCGGCCTGCATCCCTGGTTCGGCGGGGCGCACGCCGGTTTCATCGCCGTGCACGACGACACCCGCTTCGTGATGGAGCTGCCGTCGCGCCTGTTCGGCCTCGCCTCCACCGATGTGGAGGGTGAGTACGGCTTCGGCGACGTCGCGTACGACCGCACCTCGTTCGCCCTGCGCGAGGAGGGGAAGGAGTGGGTCGGCACCGCAGCAGCCCTGTGGGGCATCGCCGCGGGCGTCTACCTCTCCCTGATGGGACCGCAGGGCATGGCCGAGGTCGGCGAGACCGTCCTGGCCCGCACCGAGTACGCCGCCCGCGCCCTCAGCGCGCTCCCGGGCGTCGCGCTCGCCGACGGCGCCACCCACTTCCGCGAGTTCGTCCTCGACCTCACGGGAGCCGCGCTCACCGCACCCGAACTGGTCGCCGCGGGCCGCGCCTCCGGATTCGAGCCCGGCCACGCCATCGACGACACGCGCCTCCTGGTGTGCGTCACCGAGCAGAACACCCAGACCGACATCGACGACCTCGCCGCAACACTCGCCGACGCGCTCGGCGCAGCGCGCGCACAGAAGAAGGAGCAGAGCGCATGAGCCTCCCCATCGCCCCCAAGCCGGCCCTGCGGCGCTTCCACCAGGCGCGCTGGGACGAGCCCATCGTCTTCGAGCTGCACACGCCCGGCGAGCGCGGCGTGCTCGTCTCCCGCCCGGAGGCCGGGGTGCGCGACGCCGTCGGCGATGTCGTGGCAGCGTTGCCCGCCTCCCTGCGTCGCACGGCGAAGCCCGCGCTCCCCGAGATCGGGCAGATGCGCGTGCTCAAGCACTACCTGCGTCTCAGCCAGGAGAACCTCGGCGCCGACCTCAACGTCGACGTCGGCCAGGGCACCTGCACCATGAAGTACGCGCCCAAGGTCAACGAGGCCATCATCCGCACCCCCGACCTCACCGAGCTGCACCCGCTGCAGGATCAGGCGAGCGCGCAGGGCGTGCTGGAGATCATCTGGCACACCGAGCGGATGCTCGCCGAGATCTCCGGCATGAGCCGTGTCTTGCTGCAGACCAGCGGTGGCTCCGAGGCGATCTGGGCCAACATCTCGATGATCCGCGCCTACCACGCCTCCCGCGGCGAGGCGCAGCAGCGGGATGAGGTCATCACCACGATCTTCTCCCACCCGTCCAACGCGGCGGCGGCCAAGGCGGCGGGCTACAAGGTCATCACCATCCACCCGGATGCGGACGGCTACCCCGACCTCGACGCCCTCCGCACCGCGCTCTCCCCGCGCACCGCGGCGATCATGGTCACCAACCCGGAGGACACGGGCATCTACAACCCGCGCATCCGGGAGTGGGTGGAGCTGGCGCACGAGGTCGGAGCGCTCGCCTCGTACGACCAGGCCAACGCCAACGGCATCCTCGGCATCACCCGCGCCCGCGACGCCGGGTTCGACGTGTGCCACTTCAACCTGCACAAAACGTTCGGCACTCCGCACGGCTGCGGCGGTCCGGGCTCCGGCGCCAACGCGGTCTCGGAGGCGCTAGCGCCGTTCCTGCCCGGCCCCGTGGTCGAGCGCGACGGCGACCGGTACTACCTGGATGCGGACCGTCCGGACTCGATCGGCTCCGTCGCCCCGTTCTACGGCGTCATCCCGAACATCGTCCGTACATACGCCTGGATCAGCGCGCTCGGCGCCGACGGCCTGCGCGCCGTCGCGGAGACCGCCGTGCTGAACAACAACTACCTGATGAAGCGCATCCTGGAGATCCCGGGCGCCAGCGCACCGTATGCAACGGGTCGCCGTCGCATCGAGCAGGTGCGGTACTCCTGGCAGGAACTGTTCGAGGAGACCGGCATCAGCTCCGAGGAGATCGGCGTCCGCGCCGCCGACTTCGGGTTGCACTACTGGACCAGCCACCACCCGTACATCGTGCCGCAGCCGTTCACGCTGGAGCCGACCGAGTCGTACTCGATGGCCGAGCTGGACGAGTACGCGACCGTGCTCGCCGAGATCGCCCGCGAGGCGCGGGAGACGCCGGAGGTGGTGCGCACAGCGCCGCACAACCAGACCGTGCACCACACGCACCACGACGACCTGGACGACCCGGACCGCTGGGCCGTGACCTGGCGCGCGTACCAGCGCAAGTACTTCGGTGCGGGCGCGGACGCCGCAGGCGCTTCGTCCGAGTCCGCTGCGTCCGAGGAGGCCGCGGCCTAAATGTCCACCGTCCGTCAGCTCCGCCCGGCGATCGGGGTGGTCGTGAACCCCGTCGCCGGGATCGGGGGACCGGCCGGGCTCGTCGGCAGCGACGGCGCGGCCGTGCAGCGCGAGGCCCGCGCTCGCGGCGCGCACGCCAGGGCGACCGAGCGCGCGGCGGTTGCCCTCGCGGTGCTGGCGGCCGCGCATCCTGGGCTGGACGTGCTGACGGCCGCCGGGTTGCTCGGTGAGGACGTCGTGCGTGCGGCCGGGCTGCACCCGCGGGTCGTCTACACCCCCGCCCTCTACACTCCGGATGCGCCGATCGCCACGAGCGGCGACGACACCAGGCGCGCCGTGGCTGCCTTCGCGGCCGAGGGTGCCGGGCTGGTGCTGTTCGCGGGCGGCGACGGCACCGCGCGGGATACGGCACTCGGCGCGGGCGCGGAGGTCCCGCTGCTGGGCATCCCGGCCGGGGTCAAGATGTACTCCGGCTGCTTCGCCGTCTCGCCGGTCGCGGCCGGTGCCGTCGCCGCCGAATGGCAGACGTCCGGCGGCCTGCCGACCCACGAGGCCGAGGTGCTCGACCTGGACGAGAGCCTGTTGCGAGCCGGGCGCCCCGACCCGCGGCTGTTCGCGCTCGTCCGGGTGCCGACCTCGCGCGACCGCACCCAGGCGCGCAAAGCGCCGACTCCGACCAGCGAGGCCGACGCCGTGCGCCTCGCAGCCGCGGGAGCCGTCGCCGCCATGAAGCCCGGTGTGCGCTACCTGCTCGGACCGGGCGGGACGCTCGCCGCGGTCTCGCGCGAGCTGGGCATCCCGGGCACACCGCTGGGTGTCGACGTGGTGCAGGACGGCGCGCTCGTGGCGCGCGACGTGTCCGAGGCGCAGGCGCTGGCCGCCATCGCCGGACACCGCGCGCAGGCCGTCGTCACCGTGATCGGCGGTCAGGGCTTCCTGCTCGGCCGCGGCAACCAGCAACTGTCCCCCGCGGTGGTCGACGCCATCGGCCCCGACCCTCTGCTCGTGGTGGCGACCGAGCAGAAACTCATCGACCTCGCCGGCCGGCCGCTCCTGGTCGACACCGGCGACGCCGCCGTCGACGCGCGCCTGGCCGGCCACCTCCGGGTGATCACCGGCCCGTCGTCGTCGAGCATCTACCCTGTCAGTGCCGCCAGCAGCCCCGCCGCCGTCACCGACTCCACCGCCGTCAGTACCCCCGCCGTCAGTACCCCCACCGTCAGCACCCCCACCGCCGCCCGTGCGGCCACCACCGAAGGAGCGCCCTCATGCGTCTAGCCGACAAGTCCGCCATCGTCACCGGAGGAGCGGGCGGCATCGGCCGCGCCACCTCCCTCGCCTTCGCGGCGGAGGGCGCGCGCGTCGCCGTCGTCGACGTCGCCCCCGGCGCAGCCGAGGCCGTCGCCGAGGAGATCCGCGCGGCGGGCGGCACTGCCATCGCGCTGACCGCCGACGTGTCCAACGAGACCGACATCGAGCGCGTCGTCGCCGACACCGTCTCCGCGTTCGGCGGCGTGGACGTCGTCTTCAACAACGCGGGCATCATCCGCCGCACCACCGCCGTCGAGACCACCGCCGAGGAGTGGGATCGCGTCTTCGGCGTCAACGTCAAGGGCATCTTCCTGATGTGCAAGCACGTCGTGCCCGTCATGGCGGCGAACGGCGGTGGCTCCATCGTCAACACCGGCTCCGGCTGGGGGCTCAAGGGCGGCGGTCAGGCCATCTCCTACTGCGCCTCCAAGGGGGCCGTGGTCAACATGACCCGCGCGCTCGCCATCGACCACGGTCCGCAGGGCATCCGCGTCAACTCGGTCAACCCCGGCGACGTCAACACCGGGATGCTCCGCGACGAGGCCCGTCAGCTCGGCCAGGAGGCCGGGTCGTTCCTCGCCGAGGCCGCCGACCGTCCGTTGCAGCGGATGGGCGAGCCGCAGGAGATCGCGGCGGCCGTGGTCTGGCTGGCCTCGGACGAGTCGTCGTACGTCACCGGTTCCGCCCTCGTGGTGGACGGCGGCGGCATCGCCTGACCGAACGACCGAACCGCGAAGGGCGGCGACCTCGGCGCAGTACGCCGGCGTCGCCGCCCTTCGTGTCGCCGACCTGTGTGTCGGTCGGGTCGTTCGCCTGAGTCGGGTCGTTCGCCTCAGTCGAGGTCGTCGACGCCGAGGGCGAGCGCCTGCTTGCGGCTCTTGCGCCTCGACGGTGCGATCAGCGCCGCGACGATCGCCAGGACAGCCACTCCGGCGCAGACCCAGAAGCCGATGGTGAACGCGTCGTTGGACGGCAGGCCCTGCGGCGAGGCGTTCGAGGTGATCACCGCGGCGATCACGGCGGTGCCGATGCTGCTTCCGATGGTCCTGGCGATCGTGTTGACGCTGATCGCCTCACCGGTCTGCACGGCGGGGACGCTCTCGATGATGGCGTTCGACATCGACGCGAACGCCAGGCCGATACCGGCGCCGGTGAGCACGCCGGACGCGACCACCTGCCACAGTTCGCCGTGCGAGATGGCGGGCAGGATGAACGCGGCGGTCACCAGGATGCCACCGGCGATCATCGGCGGCTTCGGGCCGATCTTGCGCACCAGGATGCCGGCCACCGGTCCGAAGATGACCATCATCACCACGGTAGGCAGCAGGAACAGTCCGGCGGACGAGACGCTCTCGCCGAATCCGTAGCCGGTGAGCTTCGGCAGCTGCAGCAGGGTCGGGACGAGCACGAACGTTCCGAACATCGCGAACCCGAAGATCAGGGCGACAGCGTTCGCGGTCCAGACGCCGCGCATCCGGAACAGTCGCATGTCGATCAGCGGCTCCTTCACGCGCAGTTCGACGAACACGAAGATGATCAGGGCCACGGCGCCGAGCGCCAGCAGTCCGATCGTGCTTCCGGAGCCCCAGCCCCATTCCTCACCCTTGCTGATAGCGAGCAGGATCGACACGAGCGCCACCGACAGGATGAACGCGCCCACGATGTCGAGGCGCCCTGGTTTCCGGACGGACGACTCCGGCATCCCGAAGATCACACCGAGCAGTGCGATGGCGATCAGGATGCCCGGCAGCCAGAACAGCCACGGCCAGGACAGGTTCTCGATGATCGGACCGGCCGCCACGATGCCGATTCCGGCGCCGACGCCGAAGATCGCCGAGAGCAGTCCGATGGTCACGCTGACCCGCTCGTGCGGGAGTTCGTCGCGCACGATGCCGATGGAGAGCGGCATGACCGCTCCCGCTGCACCCTGCAGGGCGCGGGCGAGGATCAGCACGCCGAGGTTGGGCGCGAGGGCGGCCAGCACGGTGCCGACGAGGGCGAGCACGAGCACGACGATCAGGATGCGGCGCTTGCCGACCATGTCGCCGAGCCGCCCCAGGATGGGCGTCATGACGGAGGCGGCGAGCAGGTAGGCCGTGATGATCCAGCTCGCGTCGCTGGTGCTGGCGTTGAGGTCTTTGCCCATGGTCGACAGTGCAGGGGCGACCAGCGATTGGAGCACGGAGAACGCGAGGCCTCCGAGTGCGAGGTAGACGACGATGAGCGTTGCGCGGCTCTTCGGCGGCCGCGTCGCTGGGATGGAGCCGGTGATCGGCTCCTCGATGGTGTTGGACATTCTTCTCCGACGTGAAGTAAACAAGCGCTGACTTAGGAAGAATACTCACAACTCAGCACATGTCAACTCGCGTTTACTTAGGTTTCGGCAGCCGGTAATGTTGGCATATCGAAAGGACGACATGACCTCCGCCACCACAGCGCCCGTCGTCGACGACGAGACGGGCGCATCCGGTGCCACCAAGCTGCGCGACGCCGATCACACCAGAAGGCTGCTGCTCTCCTCGGCGCGACGCCGCTTCGCGCACTCCGGCTACGCCACCACGACCGTCCGTGAGATCGCCGCAGACGCCGGTGTCAACGTCGCTCTGATCAACCGCTACTTCACCTCCAAGGAGGGACTGTTCCAGGCCTGCCTCGAGCGGGCGGTCGAGGACCTCGACAGGACGATCCCGGCCACGGAGACGGTCGAGGAGACGGTGAACCAGATCGTCAAGCGGGTGACAGCATCGCCCACCGGCGAACATCACCTCCAGATGCTGCTCCTCCTGCGCACCTCCGGCGACGACGGTGCCGAGGTCATCCGCCGGAACACGTTCCGAAGCTTCGCGGAGCGCATGGCCAGGGTCTTCGGATGGCGGCCAGGAGACCCGGGAACGGAGCACATCATGCTTCGGGCGCAGGTGGCGATGTCCGCGGCGTTCGGCATCATCCTGCTGCAGTCGACGTCGGGCCTCGAACCCCTGACCTCCGCCACCGAAGACGACCTCCGGGGCCCGCTCGGCGACGTCATCCGAACGCTGCTCGCGCCCTGAGGAGCGCGCGCCGCATCCGATCGAGCAGGTTTCGAGAAGCGGGCGCTGTCCGGTCGTCATAGATTTGCCACAGTTCGCAGCTCGCGCAGACGACAGAAGACGGAAGAAGGGGACACCATGGCAACCACCACGTTCAGCAAAGAGGAGAAGGCCGCGATCAAGGCGGCCGTCGCCGAGAAGAAGGCCGCCCAGGAGGGTGCCGACGCGGCCGCGGCGTGCGACGCCGCCATCGCCGCGATGACCGGCACCGACAAGGAGCTCGCCGAGGCGTTCCACGCGCTCGTCGCCGAGAACACGTCGCTGGCCGCGAAGACCTGGTACGGGATGCCCGCATACGCGGACGCCGACGGCAAGACGGTCGTCGCGTTCAAGCCCGGGGCGAAGTTCAAGATCCGCTACGCGACGATCGAGTTCCAGCAGGCGGCGACCCTGGACGACGGCAACCTGTGGCCCGTCGGGTTCGCGGTGACCAGCATGGACGACGCCGATAAGAAGCGCGTCGGCGCGATCCTCCGGGCTGCTGTCGGGCGCTGACCGCGCAGTCGGCATTACGCTCGCTTCAACGGGTCACCGGATGAAGGGCGTATCGCATGGGGGATGACCTGCTCACGCACCCTCAGGTCGGGCTGTCGGATGCCGAGGTGGCCGAGCGTGTCGCGGCCGGGCAGGTCAACGCGTTCTCCGCCGCGTCGAGCAGGAGCGCGTGGAGCATCATCAGGGCGAACGTGTTCACCCTGTTCAACGGGATCATCGCCGCGTGCTTCCTCGTCCTCCTGTTCCTGGGCCGCTGGCAGGATGCGCTGTTCGGCGTGAGCGCGGTCGCCAACACGATCATCGGTTCGGTGCAGGAGTTCCGGGCGAAGGCGGCACTCGACCGGTTGGCGCTGCTGCACGCGCCGAGCGCGCGCGTCCGTCGCGCAGGACGGTCGCAGGAGCTCCCGGTCGCCGACGTGGTTCTCGGCGACCTGCTCGAGCTGCGCGCCGGCGACCAGGTGGCGGCCGACGCCGAGGTGTCGGAGTCGGCGCGGCTCCAGCTGGACGAGTCGATGCTGACCGGCGAGTCCGACCCGGTCGACAAGCAGCCGGGCGACGGGGTGCTCTCCGGCTCCATCGTCGTCGGGGGAGAGGGTGCGGCAGTCGTCACGGCGGTCGGCGCAGACTCGTTCGCGAACCGGCTCGCCGGGCAGGCCAAGAAGTTCTCGCTCGTGGCGAGCGAACTGCGCTCCTCCATCAACAGGGTGCTGCGCTGGGTGGCCTGGATCGTCGGACCGATCGCGCTGCTCGTCCTCAACGCGCAGATGGTCGTCTTCGGCGGCTGGCCGCACGCGCTGGAGACCGGGCAGTGGCGGCAGGCCGCGGTGAACACGATCGCCTCCGTCGTCGCGATGATTCCGCTCGGGCTCGTGCTGATGACCAGCATCGCGTTCGCGGTGGGCGCGGTGAAGCTGGCCAGGCAGCAGGTGCTCGTCCAGGAGCTCGCCGCCGTGGAGGGGCTCGCGCGCGTCGACATCGTCTGCCTCGACAAGACGGGGACGCTCACCGAGGGCGACATCGTGTTCGATGCGGCGCATCCGGCGGGCGACGACCTCCCGGCGGGCTGGGAGCTGGTGCTCGCCTGGTACGGCGCCGATCCGGATGCCAACGCGACTGCGCGGTGCCTGGTGGTGCCCTATCCGGGCGCGCCGGACGATGGGCCGGACTCGCGCATCCCGTTCTCGTCGGCGCGGAAGTGGTCGGCGGTCGCCTTCGAAACGGGCGAGCAGCGGGGAACCTGGGTGCTCGGCGGGCCGGAGATGGTGTTCCCCGCGCGGGCCGAAGGCGACACCGCGGCGGCGCTGAGGCGCGACGCGGTCGCCCTGGCGGCGACCGGACGCCGGACCCTCGTGCTCGCGCACAGTCGGGAGGCCCTCACAGCCGGGCAGGTCGCGGACGAGACTCTTCCCGCGACACTGCGGCCGGTGACCCTCCTGACCTTCCGCGAGAACATCCGCGAGGACGCGCACGCCACGCTCGCCTACTTCGCGGAGCAGGGTGTGGCCGTGCGGGTGATCTCCGGAGACAACCCGCAGACCGTCGCCGCCATCGCGAGGGAGGTGGGCCTCGACGCGCCGACCGGGTTCGACGCACGACAGCTTCCGGAGGGCGATGACGAGCTCGCGGCGGTCCTCGAACAGCACCTCGTGTTCGGGCGGGTGACGCCCGACCAGAAGAAGCGCATCGTCGAGACGCTGAAAGCGGCGGGGCACACCGTCGCGATGACGGGCGACGGCGTCAACGACGCGCTCGCCATCAAAGAGGCGGACATCGGCATCGCGATGGCGTCCGGCGCGGCGGCGACCAAGGCGGTCGCGCGCATCGTGCTCCTCGACGGCCGCTTCTCGCACCTGCCAGGGGTGGTGGCCGAGGGACGCCAGGTGATCGCGAACATCGAACGCGTCTCGATGCTGTTCCTCACGAAGACCGCATACGCCACCGGGCTCGCGATCGTCTTCGGCGCGTTCCTGCTGCAGTTCCCGTTCCTCCCGCGCCAGCTGTCCGTCATCGACGGGCTGACGATCGGCCTGCCCGCGTTCTTCCTGGCGCTGATGCCGAATGCGCGCCGCTACATCCCCGGCTTCCTCCGCCGGTCGCTCAGCTTCGCCGTGCCCGCCGGAATCGTCATCGCGCTCGCGCTGGCGTTCTACGCGGTCGCCGCCACCAACGCGGGGATCGGCGAGGAGGAGTTGCGGACAGGCTCCACGCTCATCCTGACCATCGTCGGGCTGTGGGTGCTGACCGTGCTGTCCCGGCCGATCGACGGCTGGAAGATCCTCATCATCGGCTCGATGATGATCGGCCTCATCCTGGTCTACTCGGTGCCGATCGTCCGGAACTTCCTCGTGCTGGTCGACCCGTCGCTGACCACGTCGCTGCTGGTGCTCGTGGTGTCGGTGTTGACGATCGCGGCGATCGAGGTCATCCGGTTCGTGCACCGCCGCTACGTGCGAAGAAGTGAGCGACGCGCCCTGTCCACAGCAGCACGATCAACCCGGCCGTGATCACCAGGTTGACCACCTGGATCCACAGATCGTCGGTGTCCACCAGCAGCACCAGGATGGCCAGCCCGAGCCCGAGCCCGACGCCGAACAGCACGGTGAGCCACAGCCGCGCATCCCGCCTGGCGCGCGTCAGCCCGGCCGCGAGCGAGATCACCAGCAGACCGAGCAGCACCGTGATCGCGCCGGTGACGGTGAACACGAAACGTTCCGTCGGGCTGAGGTCCGGAACGTAGCGGACGAAGATCATCAGGATCCCCAGCACGATCTGCGCCACCCCGGCGATGTACGACAGCACGACGGCGACGATCAACTCGGCGGGAGGCCGTGCCGGGGTGTCGTCGGTCATGCCCGCAGCTTAGTGAGTGGATCGGGTCATCGACACGTCGCCGGCACACGCCGCCGCTACACCCCGCCGCTACACCCCGCCGCTACACCCCGCCCCCGCCGCCTCCTCCGCCTCCGCCGCCGGAGAACCCGCCGCCTCCGGTTCCACCGGAGGACGAACTGCTGGCGATGGTCGTGCTGGACGAGATCCCGCTGACCATCTGGGAGAGGACGGCGGCGTTGAAGGCGGTCTGGCCCGAATACCAGACCGGCGTCTGCCCGGTCTGCTCGTAGAACCGTCCGAGCTCGGCCAGCCACTTCTTCTCTTCGCCGAACAGCACGGCCCAGGGCAGAAGGCGCTCGGTGAGCTTCAGCATCTCGCGCGGGTCGCCGACGGCGACGGGCACACGCTCCGCCCCTTGGGGCGACTGCAGGTACCGGATGCGGTCAGCCTCGGCGAGCTCCACGTACATCCGCAGTCCGTCCACGTACTCGCGGAGTGCCGTACCCGTGCTGGTGAGCGGCGATCGCGACGTGAGGATGGCCGTGGCGACGAAGAGCAGGACCGAGCCGATGAGGATTACGAAGGGCAGCGCGCCTCCATAGACGTCGACGATGCACATCACCGAACTGACCACGGCGAGCAATGCCGAGCCCAATGCGGTGAAGAACACCGAGCGGACCGCCGTGCGCGGTCCCGTCGTGCGGTAGCCGTAGCCGGTGGCATCCTTGTGCACCCTCTTGAGCAGTGCGGAGATGGCGCTCGCGACGCGCGAATTGGACGACCCGAGCTCGAGCGTCGCCCCCGGAACGAGTTCGTCGCCGAAGAGGGCCCGCAAGAACTGCAGTTCGTCCGCCGTCGGGTGCGGCTGGCGCAGTGCCTGGCGGCCGGTCGCCTCCGGCGAGACGAACTGGAGCGTGTATGCCGGGCGACCGAAGAATCCCGTGGTCTGCAATACGCGCACCCGGCCGGACACCGCGAGATCGAGTGTTTGCGCGGGGACCGCCTTGCCCGCGCGGCCGGTCAGGTCTGCCGCAAGGAGCAGTCCCTCCGCGGGCGGAACGTACTCGGGGATGATCGTGCCGCGCCCCGGTGCGTCGCGCAGCAGGCGCACGCGCACGATGATCGCGCCGACCGCCGCCAGGAGGCAGATCAGGAAGAAGGCGACGGCCGCGAACCCCCAGCCGGTGTCGAACAGCCCGTCGGCGCGCGCGGTGAAGGTGCCGGGAGCGAAGCCGATCGCCATCGTGAGGTTCTCCCGAGGGCCGAGCTTGTCGGCGCTGAACCGGAACCCGTCGTCGGTGCGTGCCACGGTGGCGGTCTGCGTGGAGCCCTGGCCGCCGCGATACGCGGCCGGTTCTCCGTGCAGCGCGTTGGCGAGGCCCGGCCCGAGGTGAACGGTGGCCGTCACCCGGTCGAAGGGCTGTGCCCATGCTGTTCCGTTGGTGTCCCAGTAGAACTCGTCGTCGCCGGTGTCGGCGAAGTAGCGCGTGACGTTCGTCTGCCGGTAGGTGATGACGTAGGTCTGGTCGCCGTGCACGTAGCCTTTCGCCGCGATCGTCAGCGAGAGGATCCCGCTGTCGGACTCACTGGTGTACGCACGCGGAGTGCCGTTCTCGTCGGTCACGGACGCGACAGTGAGGCCGGTCGGATAGCCGTCGTAATCCTCGACCAGTTCGCGCCGGATGCCATGGTTCTGGTCGGTCTCGGGAAAGCGGGCCACCAGCGTCTCGACGGTGGTCAGCGTCGAGTGCCCCTGCGCATCGCGCCCGAGCCGGTAGTCGCCGTCGAAGCTCGCGAAACTGAAGTCGTCGACGCCGGTGGGAGCCACGGCGGCGATCGGCGCGCGGTCCGCCGGGTGGGCCTGCGCGGGCGCGGCAGGTGCGCTCAGCACGCCGCCCGCCATGACGAGCGAGCCCAGCGCCACGGCGACGGTGATCGCGACGAGCCTCCGGCCCCAACCGCCCGGCCGCCTGCCCGTTGTGCGCACTCCCACCTGGCCCGCCGTCCTCCGCCCTGCTGGACGGTGCTCTCGGGCTGTCGACCCTCCGACAGCACGCGTCCCATCCTGACACGAAGGGTGTCTGTGGGTCGCGGTCCACGACCCACGCCATGGCAGCGCGCTCGCTCGGGCGTGCTCCGCTACGGCAGAGTCGAGAATCGACCGGTCTGCGCGCCGGCTTCTGCCCGAACCTCGCGGTGGTGTTTCCGCAGGGCCGAAAGAACGGCTCCGCGAATGATCGCCCAGAGGATGAGGAGAGTGATGATGACCGCCAAGAGCCAGACGGTGATGGAGAGGACGAGCATCAGGATGGGCGTCTCGGGCGTGGGCATGCTTCAGCGTATCTGGAGGTGCCAACTCGTGTGAATTCTTGAGCAACTCCAGACCTTCTCAGCTACTTGAGACCAGGCAGCAACTGGAGCCACGCCAAATCGAAGGCGGAGATCGTCTCAACCCACTTCAGACTTGTCTGTGCGGGCACAGAAAAGGGCGTCCGACCAGTTGGTCGGACGCCCTCGAGCTTGATGGTTACGGCATCGGTGGTTTTACGAGAATGCGGTCTTCCCGCTCACATTCGGTGCATCCACGTGAATGCCGTCGGTGCTGCACGGTCTGCCGGGTCGTGTGGCCGGCGGCGAGACACTTCCATGCGAACTTGTTGTCGCTTGGGAAGATTTCGTGGGGTTCAAGCACACCGTTGAGGTAGGGGTGGAATTCGAGGACCATGACCGGTTCGCGGCTGGCCAGGTCGTTCACCCCGGGCGTGAGACGGCGCCCCGCGCAGACCGGACAGCCGAGCCCAGCTGTCTTCCGTTCGATGCGCATCGGGTACTCATGATTGAAGTCGCATGTCCACCAGACCATCGCTCCTGAACCGTGAGTGTAGTGCTCGGGGCGCTTCTTCCCGTTACGCCACGGGTGCCAGTACTTGGCGACCGTTGGGTGGGTGACGGCGATGTTGCTGCCGTCCCGGGCGAGCTGCTCCTTGCTACATTCGGGGCACATGTCGAGTTTCGCTCGCGTGACGACTCGCATGATGTACGCGTGGCCATCGGCGCATTTCCATTGGACGGAGTCGTCGCTGTTCGCAGTGAGGTGCAGCGCACTCTTCCATGAGGCGAGTTCAAGCGCCACGTGGGGGTGGGTAGTGGTGAGGTCCGTAACGCCAGGAAGCACCCGTCCCCAGCACCAGGGGCAGCCGGTGTGGTTGAGCACACGGTTGTTGACGGTCGCCCAGTAGCGGTGGCCGAGACGGCACTTCCACGCGTACTCTCTCGATGACCCGCGACTGAGCTGCTGCGCGGTCTTCCGCGATAGGACCTCGTCGAGTTCGGCAGCGATGCGTGGGCACAGCGTGGCCAGGTCGTTGATGCCAGGGATGACGGTACGGCCACTGCAGACGCCGCATTCAGGCACGCGGCGGAGGAGGCCAGCCGTCCCCGCCATCGCGCGGACCACGGTGTGATGGCCTTCCGCGCATAGGAACGGCACAGTCAGGCGCCCGCTCACCTGCTCGTCGAGGTGGCGCGTCGCTTCGACACGGATGTCGTTGATGGTCTCCATCGTGTCGCCGGTGGCTGTGAGGTAGGCGCTGAACGAGCCTGCTTGGAACACCCGTACGGTTCTTGGGTCGTCGGCCTCGACGGAAGCATATGCATCGGCTACCAGCCGGGGCACGACGATGTCGTGCGGGAAGAACGGTTCGTAGGGTGTTTGGGTCAGCCACGCCCAGCGGAGGGCGGCGAACGTGGGGCGGAGGTACAGCCAGATGTGTCTGCTGACTGCGAAGGATTCGCGGCCGAGCACGTCGGCGACGGTGCTCTGGAGCGCCACCCAAGGGGTCTCATATTCCTTCCGGTGCCGGAAAAGTTCTGAGTGGAAGCTGTGGTCTGTGACCGCTCTCGCCAATGCGACCGCGTCGACGAACACCTCCTTTTCGCGCTCCTCGCCGAAAGCCCACTGCCTCTCGCGTACGAGAGCGTCGACGAGGAAGAGGTAGAGGCGCACGTCGACGCGACCTGCGCGACGGAGTCGTGTGAGGCGGATGGCAGCACGTACCTGCCCCTCGGTCGCCGGGCTTTGCGGGCCGCGGCTGATTCCGAGCCACCTTCTGTGGTGGATGCAGACGATGTCGTCGAAGTGTGGGCGTTGCCAGACTTCCTCTCCACGGGCGCAGAGTTCGCACATCCGTCGCAGGGGGATGCCGCGGTGGCAGTATCGGCAGACCTCGTTGTTGTCGTGAATGGTGTGGGTGCGGAGCGGGCTGAGCCGTTCCAGGTTCGGCCGGCCGGTCTTGGTCCGGAGGATATTCAGCCACGCTTCGTCGCGGTCACCGATTCGCATCGACGTGGTTGCGAGACGGATGAGGTGGTTGCGGTGTTCGACGGTTTCGCTGTTCGCTGCGAGTGCACGGTTGCCGAAGCTGTCAAGGGTTTCCCGGTGGTGGAGTCGGACAGGCATCGCGTAGCGACGGTTCAGCACGTTGTAGGTCATGCTGCCACCGCCTTGAGAAGCTCATTGAGTGAGTTCTTGCCCTTTCCTTTGGTGCTGCGACGTTTCTGGAGCAGTTCTGCGACGAGGTCGACCTTCTGGGTGGCGAGGAGCTCACGGGTGATGGTCTCAGGGTTCTTGTCGTCCTGGATGGCGGCGAAGGCGGCGCCGGTGAGCAAGCGGGTTAGGCTCCCGATGGAGCCGGAGGTTCGCTCGTAGAGGTATTTGTGCTCAGCGACGAGCGTGCCGGTCTCGTGGTGCCGGAGGGGGAGCTGAGCTTCGTAGACCTTGATGAAGGTTTTCCAGGCGCGGGTGTCGTCGAGGCTGCTGAGGTTGTATCGGCGGATGGGGACGGGAGTGAATCGGGCACCAATCTGTTCGCCCGCGCCACCGCTGAGCAGGTTCTCAACTCGGATGCCGGCGTAGATGAATGTCGCCGCCACCTGGTTGTGGAGGCTCTTGAGCATGTCGACCGCGTCGCGGTTGTTTTGGTTGTGGCCGAGCAGGTTGTGCAGTTCGTCGACGACGACCAGCTGCACCTTGTGCTTCCTCAGCTTCTCGACGACGCGGGGACGGATGTCGATTTCGTGCTCACTTTGCAGGACGGTCATACCGAAGAATTCGGCGAAGGCGACCATCAACGCACGCGCGCTGGCTCGCGCGGGAACCTCGATAAAGACCACGGGAACGACACCGTCATGGGCGAACTCGGGGTACTGGCAGCCGTAGTCGGTGTAGACGTCACGCATCACCGCTTTCAGGATGGTTGTTTTCCCGAGCGTTGAGCCGCCGTCGATGAGGACGCCGGAGTGGCCGCTGGTGCGGCCGACGTTCTCGGCGAATGCTTTGGAGAGCTCCTTGACGGTCTCGGTGTACCCCCGAGTTCCGATGGTGATACCGCCGGAGGTGTAGAGGATACGCGCCCGGTTGTAGGCGGCACGGGCGGGTGCGCCGAGTTGGGCGTAGTCGGCGTCGGAGAGGATGTTGGGTCGGGTCAGCGAGGTCGTCATCGCGGCGTTGAGCCCTTCGACTGTGCGGAAGTCGGCGGGACGGTCGGTGTCGTGGAACTGGAACATGGTGATGCCTTTCGGTTGGAGTGGGGTGCTGCTGGTTAGAGGACGGTCATGGTCGGGTCGAATTCGTCGTCGTCCGATGAGGGGTCGACGTTAGGGGAGGCGGGCAGAGCCGGAGCAGGCTCGGAAGCGGCGGCGAACGAGGTGTAGCCGCCGGCCTTCAGCGCGGAGTCGACCTCGGCGATGAGAGCCCGCTCGTCGTCCTCGTCCTCGGTCCATGCGTCGACGTAGACAACGTTGCCGTCAGCGTCGTAGACGACTTCGCCGTTGGTGTCGAGAAGTTCGATAAAGGGCTCGAAGACAAGCTCCCTGTCCTTGCTGACGCATTCAATCCACTCGCCGTCCGGGCCTTTCACCCACACGTACATGCCGTTGTACGGGTCGTAGTGGGTCTCCCACTTGCCCTTGTGGCGGGGGTCGTCGGACTTCGTTCCGCGGAGCGAGTTCAGCAGCGGGGTGTCATAGTCGCGGCCGTTGATGCGGACGCCGTGCATACCGATGACGACCCGCTTGAGCGGCATCAGCTGGATGTAGTCGTCCCGAGTGAGGGTCGCCGAGAGCTGACTGGTGACGTTCGTGCTGGCCACGTACGCCTGATACGGCGACAGCTTCACGGTCGGATACATCGGGTCAGAGAGACCGCCATGCGGACGGTGGTTCCAGACCCGGAGCAGCCAGTCGTCGAAGAGCTCATGCAGGGCGAAGACGTCGATGAGAGGCTGCTCGTCGACCTTGTAGCCGCGCTGTTCAGGTGAGCGGCCGAGGTAGCCGGCGGGGAGCGACTGCAGGAACATTTCCGAGATGGACCCGAAGTTCCGCTCAACAAGCGGCTTGGAGGTCGGCGTGTGCGGAGCGCTGAACCGGACTCCGATTCCGAACATCGCCAGCGCCGCCTGGAACGCGCCGCCAAGGAAGTCCGCGCCGTTGTCGATGACAATCTCCACCGGGCGGATGAACGGAGCGTTGGCGACATAGAACGCCCGCTCGGACTCGCTCATCAATTGAATGTTGGGGTTTCGCCGGCTGATGAGGTCGCGGAAGACCGAGCGCGACGGCTGGTTCTGACGTGGAGTCAGCGCCTGTGCAAGGAGCATGGCGTGGTCGACTGACTTCGCAGCCTGGAGCCGGAAGGTGTGGGCGATGACCATGCGGGTCGCTCGGTCGAAGAGAACGGTCAGTACGACTCGGACGGGCTTGCCCTTCGGTCCGCGAACCCAGATGTCCAGCAGCGTCGAGTCCACCTGGACCTCGCCACCGGCGAAGCCGTTCTGCCGCTTGCGGTAGGGTGCCTCCGGCCTGTTGCCGAGTGACATCTTGGTCTTCGCGGAGGAGTTCGTGAACGCGTGTTTGCCGTTGCCGAGGTGGTCGAGGAGTCGGTACCACCCGGCTCGGGACGGCAGCGGCACAGTGTCGGGGCCGAAGTCGCGTTCGAGCGCCATCTCGATGCTGTCGATGAAGGTCTTCTTGGTGACGTTTGAGTGATGCCTGCGGATTCGGAATTCGCGCTGCGTTGCTTCGACGAGGCGGTCGTCGAAGTTCGCCAGTGGTCCGTAGCGGCGGATGGTGCGCGGGTCGGCGAGACCGACAACGCCCTGTTCGCGGTAAAGCTTCAGGTAGCGCATCATGCTCGCCCGTCCGACCCCAAGTTCGTTTCCCTTGGACATGACGCGCGCATTCTGGGACCGCTTGGGGCTGTAGTCGAGTCGGCACACGTCGGTGTGGCGCGGGTGGATGCCGGTGAGCACCTCCTCGAGGTCGTCGGCGAGCTTGAGGACGCGGGCCTGCTCCTTTTCGGGGAGCTCACGCAGGTCGGGGGCCGACGGCGCCCATGACCGGGGGAGGCCGGCCGCGCGGCGGGACAGCTCGCCGATGTGCATGTCCGTGTAGCTACCGTCGACTTCGTTGCGGAGTCGGATGAGCGCGCCGCCGACCTCGGCAATGCGCCAGCTGCTGTTGTCGTCGAGGGTGACGGTCTCGTTTGGGTCCAAGAGTGCTAGGGTCATGCGCTCGCCTTTCCGATGAGAGTGGTGTCGTTGATGGGCTGGCCGAGGTCGAGGGTGAGCATGCCGGCCCAGACCAGGTGGAGGACCGCCGAGCGTCCTTCGGGCACCGTAGGGGGGCCGAGGGCGATAGCCGCTTGCGCGAGTGGGCGGGGCTCGGTCAGCCAGGCGAGCAACCGCTGCAGCTTTTCGTCGCCCGGGTGGTAGCCGGGGTTCTTGAAGTAGGAGAGCCGGTCGACGTTCACGGTGACCTGCCGGCTGGCTTCCCAGTGGATGTCGTAGTCCCACCCGACCGCTTTGCAGACGGCGTGCGTCTTCTCGAACTGGGTCATCGCGTCGGGCAGAAACTTTGCTGCCTTTACGTCGACGACGACCTGGCGATGGTCAGCCAGGTAGAGCAGAAGGTCGGGGATGTGGTGGGCACCGTCGGCGAAGTCGATGCGGAACGGTTGGCTGGCGATGGCGACGACGTCGCCGCGCATGTCGTATCGGCGCATAACGTGCGCTTCGAGTTCCGACTCATGCCACACGTGCTCGCAGGTGGACGCGAAGTACAGCAGGCCCTGAATGTTCTTCTGGAGTGGGTAGCGCTTTCGGAAGGCGAAAGGGTCAGCGTGGTGCAGTTCGAGGCTGAGCAAGTTCGGGGTAGCGAGCTCGGTGCGAACGCCCGCGCCAATGACGGGCAGACGCCAACTGATGGTGGCTGGGTTCGCGGCGGCCGCGGCATCCGCGCTGAGTGCATTGAAGTGGCCGCGGAACCCATCGAGCTGGTCGTACGCAGACCGCAGCCCACCGCGGACGCCACGGTCATCCGCGGGTCCCGGTGAATCGGTGGAGCGAAGCGGGGACATGGGCTGCGGTGCGGCGTTCAAGTCGACACGCCGTGGTATCGGATTAAATGCCGCGGGGGCGTTTCTGTCAAGAGGAGGAAAAGCATTCATGAAATCTCTATGTCCGTGTACCTCGTCTGAGGGTCGCTACGATGCTGATCCCTCGTCGAATTGCGGCTAGAGGCGCGCTTTTCAAGACGATTTCCGTAATTTGGTCGCCAAAGTTGCGCGAATGCGTGCTGGAAGCGCTAACATCAGGGTTCGATGAGTGATCCAAAGTTCCGCCCGCGGGAGTACATGATTGACGCGCCCGGCTTCGGACGTGTCATTGAGGCTAAGTTCGTCGAACCGTCGGGATCTGCCGCGGACGCAGTGCGGCTCCGCGCCTCGCGGTGGCAGCACAACTGGGCGTACCACACGCGGGACTATGCACGTGCGCGCGGGCTGAACCAAAAGGACCTCGCTGCTCGGATGCACATGTCATACGACCGGGTCTCACGCATTCTCCGCGGCGATGCACTATTGAAGCTCGAAGACATGGCCGCGTTCGAGCGGGTCCTCGGGGACGGTTATGCGTCGTGGGTGCTCCGGCGGATGTTTTAGAGCCCTTACGCGAGGCTGTTTGCGCGCGGTTGCGGCCCCCGCATTGGGTCCTGCGTTACGTGTACTGGCTGCCTAACCTTGGACGGTCTATGCAATTGCACTGACGGGATCGGGGGGAATATGCCTGCGAATAGAGATCAGCTCGAAGCGGTGGCCCGGGAGATCGTGCCAGACGGATCGTTTGTGGAGCATCTCGGTACCGGAGGATTCGCGAGCACGTTCCGTGTCGATGACGGTACTGGCGTCTACGCGTTGAAAGTGATCGACCCGGCGGTTGCGGAGGCGCGACGGGTGGAACGCGAGCTTGAAGCGCTCCGACGGGTCGACCATCCCGGTGTCGTCCGCATCATCGACAGCGGGAGCCACGACGACGGCACCGCATCGCACCAGTGGATCAAGATGGGTTTCGTCGAAGGGCGGAGCCTCCGCCAGGCGTTCGTGGCCGGGGAGGTGTTCGACCAGGCTGAGGCGGTCGACCTGCTGGCGAAGCTGGTAGGGGCCGCTGCCGCGATCTGGGAGCAGGGGACAGCTCACCGGGACCTGAGCCCCGGCAACATCATGATCACCCCGGACGGTGACCCGGTAATCGTCGACCTTGGGATGGCACGCCACGTCGACGATTCAACTTACACGGTGCTGCCGACGCCGGGGACACCTGGATGGATGAGCCCGGAGCAGGTGGGTTCCACCCCGGCGCACGGTGATTGGCGCAGTGATCAGTTCGTGCTTGGGGCGATCGGGTACCGGCTGGTGACGAACGTCCAACCGTTTTGGGCGCCGACGTTGATGGAATGCTGGGCCGCTCCGGCGACCGTTACCCCGCAGCCGCTTAGGTCGATCGACCCGACAATTCCGGCGGCCGTCGCCGACGTCATCCATCGAATGATGAACAAGCAGCCGCACCGCCGTTACCTGAAGGTTCCAGAGCTGCTCTCCGATCTTGAAACCGCGAGACGGGAGCTCGCCGCCGGTGTCGGTTCCGCGGCGGTGTCGAGGCTCGGCTTCTTCGTCAACATCAGCCATGTGAAGAACTTCGCGGAAAACGGGTTCCTCTCTCGCTTGTCGTCCGGTGGTGCGGTCATCGATGTTCAGGCTGGCGACCGGGTTACCGAGTTCGTGGATGTCGCCCGGGCCGCACAGCGGATGAGTGTCATCGACCCGGTGACGTCGTACGCTCGCAGCCCCCTTGTGGTCCGCCCGTCCGGGTACACGAAGCTCGACTACGGTAACGACCCAGTACTCACCGGGTTTGGCGACCCGGACGCCCGTGACGCCTGGTGCCGGACGGTCTGGAACGCGACGATCGACTTCGGTGCGGACGCGCTGATCTCGCCGTACTTCTATGCGGGGGAGGGGGAGTTGAACTGGATCCGGGAGAGCCTTGACTGCGCTGAGCTGTACCGCGGGTACGCCCCCCAGGCGGTTACCCCGCCGGCGATCTGGTCTGGAGTTCTCGTCCACGCGGCGTGGCTTTCGAACGACAACGCTCGCGACCAACTGCTGACTGCGCTGACCGGCCAGCCGGTCGAGACGTTGCACATCCTCGTGCACACCACCCAGCCGTCGTTCGGGCCCCTGGCGGACACGGCAGCTCTGCGCGGGTTCCGCGACCTATTCACGGTGATGCACGACGCCGGGTCCTCGGTCGTGGTCGGCCGGCGGGCGAGCAGTGGGCTGCTGCTGCTGGCGTTGGGCGCGGATGGGTGGACGACTGGCGTCCAGGGCGGGCTGATGAACGGTGCCCCACACCCGGAGGAGGATACCGGTGGTGGTGCTTCGCTGGATCGTGTGTACGTGCCCAGGCTGCTGAACATGGTCCGCTCCGAGACGTACGTGCTTATGCGGCAGGCGAGGCCCGACCTAGTCGCGTTGGACACCGACGAGGCAGCGGCGTTGTTCGCGACGAACCCTGATCTGGAGTCGCTGTCGAAGGAAGAGCGAGTGCTACTACGTCAGCACAACATCGTCGCTCAGGATCGGCAGGCGTTGGAGCTGATGAACATGCCCGCCGGTCAGCGGATCGCGCACGCACGCTCGTGGGTAACGGAGGCGAAGAACGCGTTCGCCGTGCTTCCCTTCGCCGCCAACGACGCTGGGGTGTCGGCGTTCCTTCCCGCCTGGGACGACGCGCTCGCGTGAAGGCGAGAGCCGGCGGCCGGGTCAGCTGGCCTGCCGGCTCAGGCTGGGGGCAGGGGCGCCCGCCTGACGGTCGGTGAGGGTAGCGCCGTGTAGGACCTTCTCGCTGGCGAGACGTCGTCGGCCTGCCGTCGCAAGTGAGGAGGGGTCCGGTTCGACGACCTCATCGACGTGACGTTGGTGCACCGCAAGCACGCCCACACCGTGTTCGCGTGCGCGCGCCATCACCTTCGAGGTCACTCGTTCCGCCGGGATCGCCAGGTACGACACGTCCGCAAAGACCCGATAGCTGAACGCTTGGAGAAGCCCTCGTTCGCTGCCGCGCAGCTTCAGCTCGACGGCGATGATCCTCTCGAACGGATCGCGGGGACGCCGGCGGGAGCGGACACCACGCGGGGTTTCAGCGAGAAGCCCGTTTGCAAGCAGCGGAGCAAGTGCCCGGGTGCGCAGCCCGGAGTAGCCGTGTGGCGCCCACTCTCGAAGCTCCCGCTCGGTACGGCTTGTCTGGCAGAAGTCCACGAGTGCGAGTTGAACGTGGTCGGGCAAGGCTGCCGCCTGCCGCCGCCGGTTTCGTAGATCCTTCGTACTGCCGAATCCGGCAACAAGGTCAGCGACACCGCTTCCAACGGCAACTTCCTGAGCGACGCAGCTCCCGCCGTTGTCACGCAACCACCGGATGACGGGAGCGCCGAGCTGTACTTCGGCTGCAAACAATCGGGCGCCTCCTCACCTTTCTGCGATCGCACGACGACGAACTGCTTCGTCGTCATGGCCGGTACGCTGCGAGCACGCGGCCTGGCTACTCACACCCTATACATGCGGCAACGCGGGTGGGAGCGCCCTGTTCCGGGCACGTCTAGGTCAGCAAATCGCGAAGCCGCTTTCGCGATGGTGCTGCTGATCGGGGCCGGCAATGACCGTGGCAGGAGTTCTGGGTTCGTCGCGGTCCCGAGGCTTAGCGTGAGTTAACGTCGGGCCCTAAGACCAACTGCTGAGTTCTTCAGTCACCGTCGGCGCGCCCTTGGCGAGCTGAGTTCGCCAGTCCAGGTCGCCTCGGTTCTGCAGCTGACCGACGACCACGATCGGATGAACGCCCGCTTTATGGGCACGTTCGACTACCCACTGTGAACGCATCTTGCCGACGGTCATGGGAAGACCTCCGGGTATCGCCCATTCGGCCGCTTGCCGGTCTGCCGATGTTTCATCGCCGAGGGTGTACGAGTCCTCATCGATTACGGGTTCCCCGGGCTTCACGTCTCCCTGTATAAGGTGCGCTAGTTCATGAAGAAGGGTGAAAAGGACGATGTCGAGGCGTTTCCCCTTCCCGGAAAGGGCAACTACCGGCTGATCGGGGTCGTCATCAAGCAAGAACGTTGCGCCGCTTAGTTTGCTTCCGGGAAGCGCCTCCACATAGACGAGGCGGATGCCTGCCGACGCGAAGATCTCGGGAAGACGTCGGAACGCGACGGGGTTTTTCGTGACCTGAGACAGAGTCTTGGCGAGATCCAGGGCTTGCGACTGGTCGTACCTGCCGGCCTGCAGGCGTCGGGCACGCCGGCGTGCTGCAGCGAGCCAGGACAGCTGTGTCGGCGTCAGCGGCGCTTCCGTATTGGAGCGACGTGCGGCAGCCTGGAGCGTGGGCTCCTGGTCCAAGTCGGACACTTCGAATAGTTCCTGCAGGCTCCGTTCCAGCTCATCGATCGTGTCGCCGTGAATTAGTCCGCGCCGGCGAAGCACGGAGATCGGAGCCCACTCGTTGAGGCGCGCACGCCGACGGACCTCGTCCAGCTGGCGCTGCGTCGTGCTGTTCTGACCTTGCTTCTCGAGTAGGTAAGAGTTCTGCATGTTCAGCCACAGCTCCGGGCTCTGGTCGAAGGCGGCGCCGATCTGGGCAGCCGACTCTCGGGTGATCTCCTTCTTCCCGGCGATGATTTCGGACACGAACTGAGTTGGGCGGCCAAGGATCTCCGCGAACTCCGCCTGCGACCAAGCTCTCTCTTGAAGTTCCATCGCGAGGAAGTCACCTGGCGGGAAAGCTTCGGCCAGTGACCTGTCCATGTATGCCATCTCCTTAGTCATCATCAAGAGCATCGACGATTTTGGCCACCGGTGGTATCTCAGTGACCTGCATAACCAGCCGCGGCCCACCGGCAAGGCGAACAGATACGTGATCCTGGGATTCGCTGGTCGAACGGCGGAACGCCAACGACTTCATGTTCATGAGGTCCCGAAGGTTGTGGGCGTTGTGGACGACGAACAGCGTCCTTCGGAACAGCGTCAGGCGCAGTGGCGACCAGCCGTGAGCGGTGGCGGTCGAGTCGTAGGCGAGGCGCTCGAGCGCTTCGTCGGCGAACTCCAACTTCATCGCGTTCCGTTCTTCACCCCTCCACTGATCGCATCAGTCTACCCCTGGCGGTAGCACCGACTCGCGATGCGACACGCCGAGTCTACTACCCGTCATCACCCCAAGGGTGACGACGGGTATACCATGACACATAGGGTCGAAAATATCGGCCAAGAAGGGTCACGAAGATGACTACGCAGGAAGCGGCAGCCACTGCCGAGAAGAAGCACCAGACGATCCACATCTCGATCGACTCGAAGCCCTACACCGTTCACGACAACACCTGGGAGGCGCGCGCGCTCCTCATGCTCGCCGGCCTTGATCCGGCCGAGTACGACCTGGCGCAGATCAAGCGCAACGGAACCCTGAAGCGGTTCAAGGACACCCACGTGGTGCAGGTCGATGAAGGCGACGAGTTCGAGTCGATCAAGCAGGACGGACCGGTCGCGTGACCGACGGAGTCGATGGCTTCATCGCCGACCTCGCAGGATGGGGAGTTACGGCGCGTATCGAGGGAGCAGTCGTCGTGTTCCCCGTGCGCGTCGTCGACGGCGCTAGAGCTGGCGAGATTACAGAGCGCGGGGTCGCGATTAACGAGCTCGGCGCGTGGCCGGCCGTTCCGCCGCATTGGGTTCACTTTCCCAGCAGCATCCCCATCCCCAACGTGCACCCTGATCAGTCCGACACCCTCCCCGGCTGGACCCGGTACTCACGTCAGATTGAACGCTGGGAGCAGGTTACCGAGCCGGGTCGGACTTGGCTGGGACATGTCCGGGCTGTGCTTTCGGAGGCGGTGTGAGTACGCCGTCGCCCACTCGGAGTGTGGCGATGCCGCAGGTCATCGCAGAGGAGCTTCGGATTCATCTGAGTAGAGCAGATGGGCAGGAGGACGTGTGCCTCGCGACCTACGCGGTGTCCACCGGCGCGACGCGGAGATCCGCGCTCGTTCGGCGGATCTACCTGCCAGCCGCTGGCGAACGGCACGTTCACGGCAACGCTTCATTCACGAGCGCCTATGTCTTCCGGGTGGCCGAGGAGGCTGCCAAGCGGGGTGAGGGACTCGTGCTACTGCACAGCCACCCGTCTGGTCGCTCCTGGCAGGCCATGAGTTCCACAGACCGGGAGACCGAGTCCGGCTATGCCGGACTCGCGGTCGCGGCAACCAAGTTGCCGATGCTCGGGATGACGCTCGCCACAGGTACGGGCAGCTGGTCGGCTCGTAGTTGGCTTTCACGCGAGGAGGTTGCGTCCTGCGAGACGGTGCGAGTGGTCGGCACCCAGCTCCGAATGGGGTTCAATCCGGAAATTCGTCCGGTACTCAAGGAGACGGGTGCGCAGCGACGCACCGTCAGCGCATGGGGTTCGGCTTTTCAGGCGGACATCGCCCGGATGCGGGTCCTCGTTGTCGGTGTCGGCAGCGTGGGGCTCGACGTGGCGCAGAGACTAGTCGCGTCCGGGGTTCAGACGGTGGGGGTAATGGACTTCGATGCCGTCGAAGCCCACAACCTCGACCGCATGATCGGCGCCAGACCCCTCGACGCGATCCTCGGCCGCGCAAAGGTGAACGTCGCCCGCCGGCTGCTCTCCTCCCAGGCAACGGCTGCAGAGCCTCGAATCAAGGTCCACGAGGCGTCTATTTGCGACCCCACTGGGCTTGCCCTTGCACTCGACTACGACATCGTCATCTCGTGCGTCGACCGCCCGTGGCCACGTGCGGTACTGAACCAGCTTGCCTATTCGGACCTGATCCCCGTCATCGACGGCGGGATCAACATCGAGCCGGACGAGATGGGTGGCCTGAACCGGGCATCTGCGCGGGCGCACACTCTCACCCCGGGCCAGCCATGCATGGTCTGTATCCGGCAGCTCAAGCCCTCGATGATCGCGCTGGATCGGGACGGTCTGCTTGACGACCAGACATATATCGCGTCGTCAGGGATCGACTTGGAACGAGCCGGGCAGAACGTAGCAACGATGTCAGTGACGGTGACGGCCATGCTGCTCGCGCAGTTCGTAAGCCTCGTAGCCATGCACGGTACGGCTGGGGTGCCGACGGCGCGATGCTTTCATTTCCGCCACCACATCCTCGAACCCCTGGATTGCGTGACTCTGCGCGGGTGCCGCTGGGAATCGAACATCGGAGAAGGTGACCGTCGTCTGCCACTGGCGACAGGTCACGCCGATGCTCTCGCCACGATCACCGCTCGGAACACCGCCGCCAGATCGCCGCGCCACTGGTTCGCAGTTGCAAGAGGTTTGCTGGACCATCGACGGGGGCGCAGCTGACGGTTGAGTGGTTGACCTGACGTCAATTGCGATATGTGCCGCGGCGTACTCATAATGCTTGGTTTCGCGGAAGTAATACGAGCCCGCAGGCACAAGCGACCGCGACACCCGCCTCCTAGTTCGGGGTCGAGCCGCTGTAGCTGTCTCGGATCTCCAGCACGAAGGTTGTGGTTCTCCGCGTCCACACCGCGTCCGGCCTAAGAGGCTCGACGTCGAACACCGCTCGGGAAGCCACCTCCAGCCGGATCACTCGTAGGAGCCGCAGCGTGTCCCCATCGCGCCGTAGCCCCGACGCTGGCGCGACCTCCGGATCGTCCTGCTCGTCTCGTCCGCGCACCCTGTTCAACGTCCAGTCGATCGTGTCGATGACGTACCGACTTCCCGACTCGGTGACAACCTCCAACACCTGCCCGAGCCATTTCTCAGGTGCGACCTTCGTTGCCTGAGTCGTTCGCAGTACGTCGGCGACACGTTTCGCTGCGGCGAGCTTGTCGTCGCCGGTTGCCGCTTTCATGTCGTCGAACTGCTGGCGGAGCGTGTCGGGTGACAGGCCGAACGTGACGGTGTTACCGAGGCGGACGGCGGCGGGGGTGACCACGTCCCGGATCCACTTGTTGAGTTCGTCGTCGTGTTCGTCGCTCATGAGTACCCCCGGTTGTCATCTCGCCACACCCACGCGGCTCTGCCGGCAGCGTTGACGACTCGTGTCTCCTCCCCGTCGCGGAGCAGCTCCCACGGCGGTCTGCCGTCTGCCCATTCCGCTGGGATTGTCAGCCACCGCCAGTGCAGTCGGGCGTCGTCGATCCCGTCGGCGAGCTCGCCGAGAACGCTCCGCAATCCCGGCAGCAGCTGCCCGTCGATAACCTGGAACGCCGGGTATTTCGACTCGGTGATGATCCGCAGGACGGTTCGGTCCTCCTCGAAGATTCGAAGCGTTTCCGGGCCGATGCGGAGACGTTCCAATAGTTCCGCCTCGCTGAGAAGAGGGCCGAGGTGCGGGGCTTCCTCGGATGGTTCCGTTCCAGGGACACCGACCTCGATCGTCCGGATCGGTTTGAAGTCGGCCGTCCCCTCCCTCGGGTTGTCGTCGAGGATCATGACTTTCCCGGCCTGGAAGTCGAAAACGAATCTCATGTTCGCGCCGACGGCGGCATGCCAGACACCGCCGCCAGTGAGTGTCAGCTGGAGTCGGACTTGTGGCTCAGCCATCGCGAGCCACCTCGTGGGCCGGGATGCAACATATGTCGCGGGCGCTTGCTGAGAGTGGCGCGGCTTGTACGTCGCCTGCGGTCGCGTCGATCTGGTTGAGCGGGTCGATGCCCGGGTGACCGATCCCGTGGGCAAGTGCTCGCTCTATCACTTCCAAGTAATGCCGCCAATGCACGGGTACTGAATCCAGAGCGTTCGGGAACGGACAATGGTCGAGCAGGCGCTGGCCACGGTCGTGGTAGACCACGACTCCTTCAATCGGTCCCCACTCGCTATAGATGCACATGTCGGGGTGTCGTCTAAAGTCGTCGGCGGTTCGGCACCCGCACGCGCGCCGGTAGTAGAGCTCGTTGATCTTCACCCAGCTGTCCGGTTGCTCGCCTCGGAAGGCGCGGATGAAGACCGCGACGATCGGCAGCGCGCCAAGGAACGCGGGCACGTCCACTTGCTCCTCGCCCATCACGGCTTTTCCGGAGGCGCGGCCGGCTGCCTGAGTTCTGGTTCGGACGTTGCCTCGATGATCGATACCACCGGAGTCGTGGTCTGCCAGTAGAAGTCGACGTCTGGATCGTTGGAGCGCATCGTCCAGAACCCAGTGTCGCCGACTGCACATGACTCGACTGTCCGCAGCGTACGGGCCCCGTCGTTGAGGCTCGGAGCCGAGCCGGGCACCGGGATTCGGGTCACCGTGAACCGCGCCCTGTCGAACAGATATCGCGTCCCGGAGGTCGTGGTGACTAGGAAACAGCCCGGCTTGTTCGGAAGGGACCGGTAGCTGGTGGACTTGTCGCTCTTGAAGGAATCCGGGTCGATCATCGGAGCTCGTCCGATGTAGCCCGACGGGATCCGGCGCCGCACGGCGCTGAGCACGGTCCGGCGTCGGTATCGACGACCGTGCAGCCGCGGGATGCCACCCATCTGCAACCTGGGCAGACCGCGTTGCGGGAGGGGTCGCCTGGCTCCGTCGTGAGCCGGCGCGAACACCGGCGGCAATGAACGCGGGCATTCACCTCCAAGCGCTTATTCAACGCGACCAACTCCGGCGACCAGGCGATCGCCTCGTCATCGAACGCGATCGACACGATGTCTTCCTGGGCGTTGAACCTGACAGCGTCGGCGAGTTCCGGCGTCGGCATGTCGCGAACGGTTGAGGCAACGAGGCGTGTCCAGCCGGCTGGCACTTCCGCGAACCGTTCGAAACTTTCGAGCGCACCCACGGCGTCGATCGCCGCTAGGGTCTCGTCGGGCAGTGGCAGGGACGGGGTGAACGGTAGTTCCGTCGCTTCTGGGTGGTTTGCGAGGTACCGGCAGGGGTCGCAGATCGCCAGCGCGATGCCGGGGCGTTGCATACCGGGACGGCCGCAGCTCGCGCAGGTGAGCGCTACCGTCTGGTCGGCGATCACCCAGGCGGCCGTCTGCGTGTCGAGCCGAGCGTTGCTAGAGATGACAACCCCGTCGAGCGCGTGGACCCGGACGCCGCCACCGGACAACTGCAGGTACAGCCGTACCCCGGGACAGGTAGCCCTGAGCGTCGTTGCGATGGCGAGGCAGGCGGGCCCCCAGCCGTACGGAGTGTCAGTTTCTACGCCGAGCTCGCGGAGGGTCATCGATGCGACCTCACATTCGGGCAACAGGCGAAGCTGCTTGTGCGCTGTCGTACTCATCGCCGCTCCTTGAGTTCGCTTCCGGATCGTCTATACATTGACCTTATGCGGATTATATGCCGCATTCGCGGATCGGGGTAGCCCCGATCAGAACGAAGGAAACCCGATGGCCAACGCGCATGACCAAGGAAGCCCACCAGGTTCCGACGCTGCCTGCAAGACAGTCAGCTGCTTCACTCACAATCTGCGGCGAGCTCTAGTTGGCCGGGATCTCGACGAGATCGCGGCGCGGTCACACATCGAGGCGTCAGTACTGCGGAAGGTGCTCTCAGGGTCAGTGCATCCAAGCGTCGATGTTGTCGCGGCTCTGGAGCACGCACTTCACGCCGACCTGTGGCCCCGACGGCGGTGAGAATGGACAGGAAGCCAAGCGAGCGCGGTGGAGGGTCGCGTTCACCGTTAGCCTCGTCCTATGAAGGAACGTGCGGCTCCAAATGAGGGGAACGTCAACTGGCCTGACGAGCCGTTTGACGATCCGCGCCGCGAGGTTGCGCGGCGCCTGGCGCTGAACCTTCAGGCCGCGATGGTCGGGCACAGTGCGCGCGAAGTCCAGAGACGCAGTGGTGTGGACGCTCGAACGGTCAAGAGAGTCATGGATGGTGCGCTGTGGTGCGACATCCTCACGCTCGCCCGTCTCGAGGCTTATTTCGACGTGGATCTTTGGCCTGGCCGTATCCGGGGATAGGTTGATCGCGATCAACGAACGCCAGGGTAATAGGGCTGACGATGACGGCGTCGCCGGAATGCCTGCGGCTGACATGTGTGAGATCGCCCGGTTGTTCTGCAACGCGCGGCACGTCCGGGCGACTGGCCTCGTCGTCAGTGACGACGCGTGGGAAACGCCACTCAAGCGACGCAGACGCGGGCCTCCTCGGCATGGTTTAGGAGCGCGACGGCGCCACATTTGGGTCACTCCGACCTCGGGCAGCGCCATTGCGCAGACGTCGTTTACGCATTCGATCTCGAGGAAGGCGGCTGCCGGAGTGGGGTTCCGGACGCATTCACCTTGGGATTTGCTAAAGCTGCGCTTCATGCGAACAGAACCACGCTGCATCGGCTTTAGCACGATGCATCCTTCTTGCGGCCCAAGAAGCGGGGGTGTCCTCCGTGTGGCCATACCAGGTTGGACTTCCCAGAGTGGCCGGGAAATAGCCGGGCCGCTCTCGCTAACGTTGCCCACGGCGGGCGACGGACGGAGGCGCCGGTCTACCAAGTATTCGATCCGTCTCAGCACTGCGAGAGCCGAACCGGGATCGTCGAGTGATCACAGAGGTGTTCGTCGAGAACGTCACCAGCCATGCAAATGGACGCTAAGAATCATTCCGACCATCGCTAACCGAAGCCGCGTCGGGTCGCTCTCGCTAAAAGCCAAAACGACCCTCGGCATCGGTTGCTGCCCTCAGCGGCCCCTGCCAAACTGAGCGGTGAAGGAGGATCCGAGCACCATGCATCTCCTCTACGTCGTTGACTTCCTCGTCGAATCGCCCGAGGGAGCCGATCCCTATCTCCGCTTGCTGGAACACACCGCCGAGTGGCTGAACCGTGGATCTGCGAGAGAGTATCCCCAGACGAGCTGGCGATGAGCGGGCAGGCGACTCTCCGCTCTGTCGCATTCGGCGGAGCCGAGGTCGAGCGCACGGTCGTCTGGGAGCGACTCGATACAGGTGCTGACACGGCGCTTCGGCTGTCGGTCCTGCAGACGCTCGACTCGGGAGTGGAACTCACGACCCGCGTGACGCTCGCGAAAGTGGACGGGCGAGTTCTATTTCGTGTAGGCATGAGCCGCGAATACACCGGGGGTGCGCTGACGCCAGTGGGTGAGACAAGCGTCTTCCAGCCCGGCATCATCGAGGCTGCCGCGCGCGACACTCTGCTCGTACTCAAGATCGACGGGCAGCAGGTTGACGAGCGGTTCCAGATGGTCAAGACGGCGCAAGAGGCGGCCGTGCTGGTCGAGGTGCTGCTGTCTCCGTCGCGGCTGCCGATTCTGCTCGTGCACAGCCGCACACTCGGCGGGCGTGAAGCGGCATACTACGCGTCCCGCAAACTTGTCGGTCTTGTGCGGGTCGTCACCTTGAATTTCGCAACGAGAGACATTGTGCAGCGAGCATTTCCTCGCCTAAGGGTTCCGTTCGGTGGTGCTCGCCTGGTCTGGTCGGATGTTGCCTCCTTGGGCATCGAAATTTCCGCCGAGAAAGTCGCGAGTGGCGGGCGCGAGTACCTCCGCAATACACTGATGCCCCTGCTCGCGCCCGTCTCTGCGCTCGTCCGTGGAGTCGATGACGGCTGGCGCGAGGTCCGCCAATCGGTCGCTCGCGCCGCGCGCGCTCAGGCCAACGAGCGAATCCATTTGGCGCAGCAGGCCGCCGACACGGGCGCCGAACTTGATGCTCTGCGAGAAAATGTCGCGCTGCTCGAAGCCGAGGTCAAGGAATCGCACGACCTGGCGCAGTCATATGCCGAAGACCTCGAGGGAGCGAAGTCTGCGACGCGTTCTGTTGAAGACGCGCAGGCGGAGGCCGACTATTGGAAAGGTCTCTACCTCGGGCGATTTACACCTTCGGACGAGCCGGAGGCGGCGGTGGACCCGTGGGACGAGATTCCGGTGTTGGAAGCGGGATCCGATCCGAGCGACACCTTCCTCGCACTCATGGACGCTTCCGAGAATAGGCTCGCGTTCACCGAGAACGCGGAGCGTTCCTGGCAGAAGATCTACTATCCAGACCCGGCCGATATGACCGATGCGCTCACGACGCTCGCTCGAGCCGCTTGCCAGCTCTACAGCGACGAACGCGGAACGATCGGGCACATCGACGACTGGTTCAAGACCAACTTCGGCATGAACGTCGCGACGTCGGACGACACGATCGAGAAGAGCAAGTCCATGCGCGACTTCGATTTCGAGGGCAGAACCTGGAACCAAAAGAACCACGTCAAGGTGCGCGACGGCGTCAAGCCGAACGAGGTCGGGCGCATCCACTTCGATTTCGATCACGAGGGCAAGCGGTTCATCGTGAATCACGTCGCGCTCAAGCTCTATAGCGTCTAACCCTCGCGACTATCGCTCTGGCCCAACTCGCAGCTGCAGTTCTGATGCAATACGGGGGGAAAGACCCCGAGGCGGCACACTGAGCGTGTGATCATACTCGGCAAGGTCGCGGCATTGAGCGGTCGCTATGACGACGGTGAGTATCCATGCACATTCCGGTGAATGCCTGACCCGTGTTGGGTGGAATGCGTTGCAACAGACACCGCTAGACGTAGGCCGCCCGAACGAGACCGAGCCCTGTAGCACTAAGTCGTTTCGGTAGGTTGAATCTGCCTACTCCGCGGGTCGCGATCTACGGGTCACCGGCGCCGATCTCCTTGGCTGACATTCAGCCCGGTTGATCACCGGCTTGGTGACAAGCCGACTCGGCGTCAGTTCGCTGTCGCGGGGGGCGTGTTTCAGGTCCGGTTGCGAGCAAGCATGAGCTGGACCCCGATCTGAACCACTGTCTGGATGTGAGGCATCGCTGCCACGAGTGTCTTGGTCAGGCGGCCGGAATTGGCCTGCTGCGCGAGGAACTGCTTGTTCGCGGTGTCCGTTGCAACCGCCATCTGACCGTTCTCGATCAGCTTCTCGACCAGAAAGCGCCAACGTTCGTCGCTGACGTTGTCTCTACTCAGTTCGCCGGTGATCGCCTCGCGGATTTGTGTCAGCGCTGCGAACGCCTGCTGAGTGCTGGAATCGTTCGACGCCAGCGACTCCGTCAGATTCTCCTCGACGGCAGTGATTGCCTTGAGGGCGTATCTCTGGAGCTCGGCGTTGGTCTTCATGAGATGCATCTGGAGGTCTTCGGGAATGTCATCAAAGAGCTCGACTATTCTCCGAAGCTTCGCCTCAGGGATGTTCTCCAGCGACGGCTCGCCAATAGCCTTGGCGATTTCGCCTTCATCGTCGAGAGTCATGTGGTTGATCCATTCGGTAGTCCTGTTCCCTGCTTCCCACGTTACCGCGCAGCTTGCCCACGCCGAGTTCCACTCGAACGCTGCGGCAGCGCCCGGCTTTTGGCAGTTCCACACCCGTACCGTCCGGCATGATCCTGGGATAGTGGGTTGAGGAGAAATCCGAAATGGAGCGCATCATGGCTACCGTCACCGCCTACCAAACCGCCAAGGGTCGACGCTTCCGGGTGCGCTGGCGCGACCCATCGCATCACCAGAGAGAGAAGCGCGGATTCCTAACGCAGCGGGAAGCCAAGAATTACGCCGCCACCGTTCACGTTTCGATGATGGGCGCGGTCAGCGCCGGGCCGGCCGAATCGAAGGTCACGGTCGGAGACCTGGCGGTCGATTGGCTTGCCAACAAGGAAGAGTGGTTGAGGCCGTCGAGCTGGTCGCCGGTTCGGACAGCATGGAGGGTTTACGTCGAGCCGCGGTGGGCGTTTACAAATATAGGAGCGATCCGCCCCTCCGCCGTTGAAACCTGGATTCGGCAGTTGAGCCAGGGTAAGGCGGTGACAGTACGAGTCCGCGCCGCTAACGCCGCGAAGGCTGGCTCGCCGAGCGTCGTGCTCAGAGCGGTCGGCATATTAGCGGGAGTGCTGGACGTGGCCGTGCGGGACGGGCTTATCCCCGCAAACCCGGCGCGGGGCGCAACGAATCTGCCTCGGAAAGCGTGGCACCCGCGGCGTCGCTATTTGAACAACCAGGAGGTCTTTCGACTCGCAAATCAGGCTCCCGACCAGCTAAGAAGCACTCTGATACTCCTCCTCGCCTATACCGGAATACGTTGGGGTGAAGCGGTGGCGCTCACCGTGGCCGATATCGACTTCGCGAGAAGGCGCTTGGCGATTCGCCGGACTGCGACAGAAGTTGATGGGGTCGTCCTCGTTGGGCCGCCGAAGAGCTGGCAGGAGCGGTCAGTGCCATTCCCCAACTTTCTGACCGACCGGCTTGAGGTCCTGAGTTTCGGACGCGATAACGGAAGGCTTGTCTTCCCGGGGCCAGAGGAGAAGTTCCTCGGGCGCCCCGACACGGCCCGGAGCCGGCACTCCTGGTGGCTGACTGCCGTCCGAAACGCGCGCCTTGAGCATCTGACTCCGCATGATCTCAAGCACACTGCCGCAAGTTTGGCCGTCAGCGCCGGCGCTCACATCTTGGTTCTGCAGCGAATGCTGGGACACAAATCGGCAGCGATGACGCTCGATACCTATAGCGATCTATTCGAGGATGATCTAGGTGTCGTCGCGGACCGGCTCAACGAGCGCGTCATGACCGAAAGCAATGGAGAGTTGTGGGCGCTAGAGGAGCATCTGGGTTCCTAGGCGGTGCCAGCCCAGCCGCTGAGGCGCTTCTAGATGCCGAACGCAAGGGGAGACGCCGCGACTACCGGTGCCGTAGCGCCGAACTGAGGCGCCGCGCGGTCGAGTCGGATGGTTGGCCACTAGGATAGGCAAACCGCCTCTGTAGCTCAGTGGAAGAGCGAGCGCGTCCTAAGCGCTGGGTCGGGGGTTCGAATCCCTCCAGGGGCACCGTCTCCATCCCAGGGAGGCTTGCGATGGTCCCAATGCGTTTTCCTTGACAGCCGATCTGGTTCACAGGGTGGTAGCGCGCCAGAAGCCCGGGGCCGGCCCGCCGCTGCGAGGGTCGGACTAATGCGTGAGCGCAATCGTCACCTGCAGTCGACGGCGGAAACTGATGCGAATCGTCCGCGGGCCGCTCCCGAGTTCACAAGATTTACTTCACAGGGTTGACACCCGCGTCCGTGATGTCCTAATTTGTTCACACAAGCTAGTTCACACCAAAGGGAGGCGGTAGAATGAACAACCGCGGGATTCACCTCATCGACATTGAAAACCTCGCTGGGCACTCGGCATTGACGTTCGCGTCCGCTTGCTGGGCGGCCGAAAGCTACGATCAGCAGGTCGAAATCGCGGCCGGGGATCAGGTCATTGTTGCGGCCAGTCACCGGAATGCCTTCGCGGCAGCGGCCGCTTTCCCGGGAGCACGGTTGCTTCTCGGAAGCGGCCCCGACGGCGCAGACCTCAAGCTCATCGAAGTTATGCGAACCGAGTCGCTCGCGACCCGATTCGACCGCCTCATCATCGGGTCCGGGGATGGCATCTTCACGACGGAGGCGTCCCGACTCGCCGCACGTATGCACGTTGCATCCATCGGCCTACCGGGGCACGTCGCGCTGATGCTTCGGATGGCGTGCCACACCACAATGTTCCTTGGTTCCGCCCACGACAACTTCAGGATGTCAGCATGACAAAGAGCGACCCGCAGAGATCCTTTGACGAAAACCAACTGGTCAGCCTGAGCTGGCTGGCCTCCACGGCGCTCGCGCGGGCCTCGACGGTGAGCAACTGGCGCAAGCGCGACCCGCAGTTCCCCCTGCCGGCGGGCGGCACGGACTCGCGCCCGCTCTTTCGTCGCGATGAGCTCCTTGAATGGGGAGGCCGTTCCGGTCGGTTCGACCCGTCCCTCGCAACGCCGGAGCGTTCGATCGTGGAGCGCGCCAGCGCAGTGCTCAACGTGTTCCGCGGCCGTGTTGCCGCGCGAGACTACATGGAAGCGGTGACGGCGGTTTTCGAGCGCCTGTACGCCGCGCCCGCGCCCGCGCCCTCGCAGTTCGTCACCGTCAGCAGCGGCGGCTTGAATGCTGATGGCCTCGAAGATCTCATCGCCAGTGCTCGCCCAATCATTGAGGGCTCGGAGCCATCGCAACTCTTTGAAGCAATCCTGCAGCAGGTCGCCACTAAAGGACTGGGCCGTGAAGAGCATCAGACGGCAGAGTGGATGGCGGAGTTCATGGCCGCACAAGTGGCCGGAACGGCCAGTACGGTCATCGACCCAGCTGCAGGGATCGGGACCCTGCTCGTTTCGGCGGCTCGCAACCTCGACGCATCCTCGGTGGTGGGTTATGACATCAACGAAGCGGCTCTTCGCGTGCTGCGAGTGCGTGCGATGCTATCCGGCATCGATGCCACGGTCGAAGCGCGAGACATTATTTTGGATCCGCCGGTGCCGCTCCCGCGAGCACAGGCGGTTCTACTGGACCCTCCCTTCGCACTTCGGTATTCCGGAAAGGAGCTCCTGGGGGACTCACGGTTCTCGGCGATCTCCGGCAGTTCCATCTCCGGTGACAGCATCTGGGCGCAAATCGCACTCTCCCACCTCCTCGACGGCGGCACCGCCGTGGTCCATATCATTGGGCCTGCCGCGTACGGTCCCCGTGATCGACAATTTCGCGAGGAACTGATTTCGTCGGGAGCGGTGTTGGCCGTGGTCGCGCTCAAGGGTGGTTCAGGTAAAAGCGGCCTGATTCGCTCGAACGTCTGGGTTCTCGGCACGCCGACGCGAACTCCATCAACAACGGTCCGGTTCGTCGAAGCAGAACGGGTTCCCCACCAAGAACTCGCTTCTCGGCTGGGCAACGTCCTCGAGCTCGAGCCGTCAGCTTCCTCTGATGACCTCAACATCGTTGACGTCAGCCGCCTCGAACTACTTCGTGCTGACTCGCTATTGACCCCTGCACGCTGGACGGCGAGTCACTATGAGGAGCAGCAGGCGCGGGCCGATTTGCATTTAGCGCAAGGGATGCTCACACAGATTCACGAAGATAAGCGGTTCCTGGGTGATCAAATACTGGACGCGACTCCCCGTATTGCTGGGCCTCCCCTAAGAACGACCACTTTACGAGAACTCCGAGAGCAAAAACTGGCCCGACGCCTTCGACAGCTCCCCGATTCGCTTCCCGCCGGCGATCTCGACCGAACGGAATCGCTCCCGGTAGTGACGAGCCGGGAACTGCGCGAAGGGTTCAGCGCTGACAACGCGCCCCGCGTTCCGAACTCGATTGTGCGAGACGAACTCTGCCGCGGAGACATTCTCTACGGCGAAGTCGGCGAGAACTCGCGGATCGCTGTCTGGTCAACGGAAGGCACGTGGGCTCTCGGCCGGGGCGTCGGCGCATATCGACTGAGCACCGGTGACCTGCTTCCCGATTACGTCGCAGCGTTGCTGACGAGCACGCAGGCGAGCGCCTTCAATACGGGGAGCACCATACCGAGACAGAACGTCGACCTTGTTCCGATCCCACTCGTGCCCCTTGATCAACAGCGCGAGGTGACCAGAGCCTTGGCGGGATTGCAGGACGCAGGAGACCGAGCAGCCAACATTAGCCGCCAACTCGCTGTTTTGCGGCAGAAGCTTGTCGATGTCGCCGCTGCTGGATACCTTTCAATCACACATGACGGGCGATCATGAGCAAGCGGGCGCAAGTCCCACGATCGCAGCCTGCACTCGCCTCAAATAAAAACCTGGTTATGAGCCGATTTGGGCACGATGAAGGATCGATTCGAGAAGCGAATGCTCCCGACGGCATGTTCCAGCGTGCGGCGCTCGCGATGAGTGTCGGCAACGACCGATACGTTGGATGCGAGCGTGACTACTACGAATCGCGCCACGCTGCGCAGGAGACGACACACATGACACCTAACACCAAAGAAGGCCAACGCGCTGAGCTGCACAAGACGATCTGGCGTATCGCCAACGACCTTCGAGGTTCGGTTGACGGTTGGGACTTCAAGTCTTACGTGCTCGGCATGCTCTTCTATCGGTTCGTCTCCGAGAACCTCACGGCCTATATCAACAAAGGCGAGCGCGACGCGGGAGACCCTGAGTTCGACTATGCCCGTCTCGCGGATACTGCCGCCGAGTTTGGTCGTGGTGAGACGGTGGCCGAGAAGGGGTTTTACATCCTCCCGTCTGAGCTTTTCGCCAATGTGCGGGAGCGTGCGGCTCGAGACGACAACCTCAACGAGACGCTGGAGCGAGTCTTCAAGAACATCGAAGGTTCGGCGCTCGGGACTGACAGCGAACACGATCTCAATGGCTTGTTCGACGATCTTGACGTCAACAGCAACAAGCTGGGCCAAACGGTGGCGAAGCGCAACGAGAGGCTCGTGAAGCTTCTCGACGCGATCGCCGACCTCCCGCTTGGCGACCTGCAGGACAACTCGATCGATCTCTTCGGAGACGCGTACGAGTACCTCATGCAGATGTACGCGGCCAACGCCGGGAAGTCCGGTGGAGAGTACTACACACCGCAGGAGGTCTCCGAGCTTCTCGCGCGGATCACCGTGATCGGCAAGGAGGCCGTGAACAAGGTCTACGACCCTGCGTGCGGTTCCGGGTCGCTGCTGCTGAAGTTCGGCAAGGTTCTCGGCAAGGAGAACGTTCGTCAGGGGTTCTACGGTCAGGAGATCAACCTGACTACTTACAACCTCGCGCGGATCAACATGTTCCTGCATGACGTCAACTACGAGAAGTTCAATTTGGCGCACGGTGACACTCTCATCGACCCTGCTCACTGGGACGAGGAGCCATTTGAGGCAATCGTCTCCAACCCGCCATACTCGATCAAGTGGGACGGCGACTCCAATCCGCTCCTCATCAACGACGAGCGCTTTGCTCCGGCCGGTGTGCTTGCGCCGAAGTCGAAGGCTGACCTTGCGTTCACAATGCACATCCTCAGCTGGCTTGCGGTGAACGGTACCGCGGCTATTGTCCAGTTCCCTGGAGTGCTCTACCGCGGGGGAGCGGAGCAAAGGATCCGGAAGTACCTGATCGACAATAACTACGTCGACGCCGTAATCCAGCTCCCTGCTGACCTCTTCTACGGCACGACGATCGCAACCTGCATCATCGTGCTGAAGAAGTCGAAGACTGACAACGCCGTGCTTTTTATCGACGCGTCGGCAGAGTTCAAGCGCGTCGGCAACAAGAACAAGCTCATGCCGGATAAGCAGCAGAGCATCCTGCGCGCCTACGAGAACCGCGAGAACGAGGACCATTTCGTAAGGCTCGTCCAGAACGCGGACATCGCATCCAACGGCTATAACATCGCCGTGTCTTCTTACGTGGAGCAGGAGGACACTCGCGAAGTTGTCGACATTGACGTCCTCGAACGGGACATCGACGGCTTCGTCGCGCGCCAAGCCGTCCTGAGAACAGAGATCAACGCCATCGTCGCCGAGCTTCGTGGATCACGGACAACCGGGGCTCGGCAATGAACGGGATCGTTGAGGTCGCCAGGCGTTTTCATTCGGACACGGAAGCGTGGGATCTGAAGTCCTACGTCCTCGGCGCGCTCTTCTACCGATTCCTGTCTGGGGACTTGACCGAGTACATCAATTTGGAAGAGCGGGCCGCCGGCGACGTAGAGTTCAACTACGCCGATCTCGACGACGACACGGCCGAACAGGCTCGCCATACGACTATCGATGAGAAGGGCTACTTTCTGCTGCCGAGTCAGCTGTTCGCCGCCATCCAGGACGGAGCCGGCGTCGACGAGAACTTGAACGAGACGCTCGCGGCTGTTTTCAAGAGCGTCGAGGCCACTGCGACGGGCATGCCGAGCGAAGGCGCGTACAAGGACCTTTTCAGTGCCTTCGATCCGAACGCACTTGTGCTTGGCGACACTGTGGAGGCGCGCAACAAGCGCTTGGCGGCTTTGTTGGCCTCTGTTGCCTCCTACGAGATGACGAACGCGGCAGATGACTTTGACGAGCTGCTGCGTTACTACGTCACGACCGCGGGCAAGAAGGGTGGCGATCACTTCACGCCGCCAACGATCGCGGAACTGGTGGCGGGACTCGCCACCCAGGCCAATCCTGAAGCTCGAAGCATCTATGACCCTGCCTTCGGGTCGGGGTCTCTCCTCATCAAGGTTCGTCAGCGGCTCGCTTACGATGCAACTGCGAGCGGCCAGGAGCTCGTGCGCACAAACTACAACATGGCGCGCATGAACCTTCTAGTACATAGGATCGAGTTCGGCTGGATCGATCTCGACGGCGGGGCCAGCACCCTGACCACCCCCTCGCATCGAGACGATGAGCCCTTCGACATCATCGTCTCCAATCCGAAGTGGTCGCAGAAGTGGGTCGGTAAAGACGATGCACTGCTGATCAACGACGATCGGTTCGCCCCGGCCGGAGTGCTTGCGCCCAAGAAGTACCACGACCTCGCCTTCACGATGCATGCTGCGTCGTGGCTTTCGACGGACGGCGTTGCGGTGCTCGTTCAGTTCCCTGGCACGCTCTACCGGGGTGCCGCGGAAGCGAAGATCCGCCAGTATCTGGTGACCAACAACTTGGTCGACGCCGTGATCCAGCTGCCGCCGGACTGGGGCTACGGTGTGACGGTCGCGGGCGTCATTGTCATTCTCCGCAAGGCGAAGCGCGACAACTGCGTTCTGTTCGTCGACGCCTCGAAGCAGTTCAAGCGCATCGGCAATAAGAACGAGATACTCCCGGAGAACCAGAAGATGATCCTAGACGCGGTCAGCGCGCGCCAGGATATCGAGCACTTCGCCAGCCTCGTGCACAACGAGGACATCGCGCGGGAGCAGTTCGACCTCTCTGTCACGCGGTACGTGCAACCAGTCGATGCGCGCGTCGCTATTGACATTCGATCATTGAACGTAGAAATCGCGCAGATTGTGCAGCACCAGATCGATCTTCGCCGTGGGATCGATGCGGTGGTTGCTGACCTTGAAGGAGTCGCATCATGAGCCGGATCGATGAGTTGCTTGCGGAGCTTGCGCCGCAAGGCGTCTCGCTTCGGCCGCTTGGTGAGCATGGCCAGTTCGTGCGAGGAAACGGGCTGCAAAAGTCAGAGCTGACCGACGAGGGGTTCCGAGCCATCCACTATGGACAGATTCACACTCACTACGGGATCTGGGCAGACTCGACCATATCGTTCACGACGCCGATACTTGCATCAAAGCTGAGGCATGCCCATCCCGGGGATCTCATTATTGCGACGACAAGCGAGGACGACAGGGCCGTTGCCAAGGCTACGGCTTGGCTTGGGCAGGAGGATGTCGCCGTCAGCGGAGACGCATACATCTACCGCCACGACCTGGACCCCAAGTTTGTCTCGTATTTCTTTGCGTCAGAACGATTCCAAGAGCAGAAGGCGCGGTTCATTACGGGCACCAAGGTGCGACGCATATCTGGCGAAGCACTCGCAAAGCTGCAAATCCCGGTGCCGCCTGCCAAAGTTCAGCGGGAGATCGTCAGAATCTTGGATCAGTTCCGAGAGCTGGAGGCGGAACTGGAGGCGGAGTTGGAGGCCGAGCTCGACGCTCGTCGGCAGCAGTATGACTGTTATCGAGACTTCCTAATTGGCACTGTTGATGGTCCACGCGTTGCGATGGGCGAGATCGGTAGCTTCGTCCGGGGGCGTCGGTTTACCAAAAATGACGTCGTAGAGGCAGGTATTCCGAGTATCCACTACGGCGAAATCTATACCGATTACGGGGTATCTGCTTCGCGCGCCCTTCGTGAGGTGCGTTCAGACATAGCTACACAGCTCCGCTTTGCACAGCCACGCGATGTGATCTTCGCGGGGGTTGGCGAGACCGTCGAGGATGTCGGGAAGGCCGTCGCGTGGTTGGGGGATCACCCGGTTGCCGTGCATGACGATACGTTCTCGTTTACATCTGATCTCAACCCGAAGTTTGTCGCCTACGCTGTCCAGACGAAGGACTTTCACGCTCAAAAGGCGAACTTTGTCGCGCGCGGGAAAGTGAAGCGGCTCGCTTCGGCTGGACTTGGGAGGATCACAATCCCGGTGCCTAGTGTCGCTGAGCAGGAGCGCATCGTCGCAGCCCTGGACAGCTTGGACGCCTTAGTCAGCGAGCTCAGCCTCGGCCTGCCGGCGGAGGTAACCGCTCGCCGTCAGCAATACGGGTACTACCGCGACAGACTGTTCACCTTCCAGGAGGCCACGGCATGAGCGACGCACCTGACCAGATACACGACCCGATCGCGGTTTCCGCGGAGAGCACCGTCGTCGCCGAGTACACACCGGACGCCTCCCAAGCGACGGCGTACCAGTCCGAGGCGGACCTCGAACGCGAAATGATCCGCCTGCTGCAGTCGCAGGCGTACGAGTACCTCCCAATCACGACGGAGTCCGAACTGGTCGCGAACCTTCGAGCGCAGATGGGAGCCCTGAACAGCATCACGTTCAGCGATAGCGAGTGGGATCACTTCTTCAAGAACAAGATCGCAAGTCAGAACGACGGCATTGTCGAGAAGACCACGCGCGTTCAAGAAGATCACATCCAGATTCTGACCCGCGACGATGGCTCGACGAAGAACCTCATGCTGATCGACAAGAAGAACGTTCATAACAATCGCCTGCAAGTCATCAATCAATACGAGATCGGGCGGGGTGAGGGCGGCGCGAAGTACGCCAATCGCTATGACGTGACGGTTCTGGTGAATGGGCTACCGATGGTGCACATTGAGCTGAAGCGCCGTGGCGTTGATATTCGCGAATCCTTCAACCAGATCAACCGCTATCAAGGGAATAGCTTCTGGGCCGGCTCGGGCTTGTTCGAGTATGTGCAGCTCTTCGTGATTAGCAATGGAACGCTAACGAAGTACTACTCGAATACGACGCGCAACCGTCACATCGACGAGGCCAAGAAGAGCGCCGGCAGTAAGAAGAAGACAAGCAATAGCTTCGAGTTCACCTCCTGGTGGGCAGATGCCCAGAATCGGCCGATCCAAGAGCTGGCCTCGTTCGTGAAGACCTTCTTCGCGAAGCACGCGCTGCTCAACATCCTCACGAAGTACTGCGTCCTCACGGTCGACCGCGACCTGCTCGTCATGCGTCCGTATCAGATCGTTGCAACCGAGCGCATTCTGCAGCGTATTGACATCGCCACCAACTACAGGCATCTCGGTACGGTCGAGGCCGGCGGGTACGTCTGGCACACCACGGGTTCGGGCAAGACCCTGACCTCGTTCAAGACGGCGCAGTTGGCGTCAAAGCTGCCGAGTGTAGACAAGGTGCTGTTCGTCGTGGACCGCAAGGATCTCGACTACCAGACCATGCGCGAGTACGACCGCTTCGAGAAGGGCGCAGCAAACTCGAACGCGTCGACGGCGGTGCTCAAAAAGCAGCTCGAGGACCCAGGCGCACGGATCATCATCACGACGGTCCAGAAGCTGTCCAACTTCATTCGTGCCAATAGGGGGCACGGGATCTACTCGGCCCACGTGGTGATCATCTTCGACGAATGTCACCGCTCGCAGTTCGGCGACATGCACACGGACATCACGCGGGCGTTCAAGCGCTACAACCTCTTCGGGTTTACCGGCACGCCGATCTTCGCGGCCAACGCGGGCAGCGGCGGAAACCCTAGCCTCAAAACCACCGAGCAGGCGTTCGGCGACAAGTTGCACACCTACACGATCGTGGATGCGATCACGGACAAGAACGTCCTGCCCTTCCGGATCGACTACATAAACACGGTCAAGGTCGGAACTCCTGACGACAAACAGGTCTCGGGGGTTGAATCAGAGAAAGCGCTCCTCGACCCGCGCCGCGTGGCGCAGATCGTCGAGTACACGCTGCAGCACTTCGACCAGAAGACAAGACGTGCTTCCAGCTACGAACACTCGATCGTCAGGAATGTCAGCGAGTCTGTTCGCACCCGTCGGCGCGCCGAGGTGCTCCGCGAGAAGAAGCGGGTCCGCGGCTTCAATGCGCTCTTCGCTACCGCTTCCATCGAGGCGGCCCAACGCTACTACCTTGAGTTCAAGTCCCAGCAGGTGGATCTCACCGCGGATCGTCGACTCAAGGTCGGGGTCATCTTCTCGTACGGCGCGAACGACGCGTCGGACGAGGACATCCTCGACGATGAAGCGTTCGACACTGAAGGACTCGGTGGCGATGCGCGCGAGTTCCTTGAGTCCGCGATCAAGGACTACAACGGGTATTTCGGCACAAGCTATGACACCAGCGCCGACAGCTTCCAGAACTACTACAGGGATCTGTCCCAGCGGATGAAGAACCGCGAGATCGACTTGGTCATCGTGGTGAACATGTTCCTGACCGGCTTCGACGCCACGACCATGAACACGCTGTTCGTCGACAAGAACCTGCGTTCACACGGCCTCATCCAGGCGTACTCGCGCACCAATCGAATCCTGAACTCCGTGAAGACCTACGGCAACATTGTCTCGTTCCGAAATCTTGAGGGCGCGACCAACGCGGCCCTCGAGCTGTTCGGCAACAAGGATGCGCGAGGCGTCGTCCTGCTGAAGCCGTTTCAGGCGTACTACGGCGACTACGTCGAGAAAGTCACGGAGCTGCTGGAGCAGTATCCGCTCGGCCGCCAGATTGTTGGCGAGTCGGCGCAAAAGGACTTCATCGCGCTGTTCGGGGCTATCCTGCGGCTCCAGAATATCCTGTCGTCGTTTGACGAGTTCGACGGACTTGATCCGGTCACCGAGCGCCAGGCACAGGACTACCGCAGCTTGTACCTCGACTTTTATGCGGAGTTCCGTAAGGACCGAAACAACGATAAGGAACTGATCAACGACGATGTCGTGTTTGAGATCGAGCTCATCAAGCAGGTTGAGATCAATGTTGACTACATCCTGATGCTCGTCGAGAAGTATCGCGCGACCTTCGGGGACGGCGATGACAGAGAGATTCGCGCCGAGATCTCCCGGGCGGTTGACGCGAGCCCGAGCCTGCGGAGCAAGCGCGACCTGGTTGAGGACTTCGTCGACTCCGTCTCGGTGAGCGGCGCGGTCGACGAACAATGGCAGGCGTTCGTTGCCGCTAAGCGCGAAGCCGAACTTGAGACACTGATCGTCGACCAGCAGCTGCAATCCGAGCAAACACGCGCTTTCATCGAGGTGGCCTTTCGTGACGGGCAGCTAAGGACGACCGGGACGGCCATCACCAAAATCCTCCCGCCAGTTTCACGGTTCGCCGCCGAAGGCGGACACGGTGAAAAGAAGCGTGCAGCCGTTGAGGCGCTCAGCCGTTTCTTCGAACGGTTCTTCGGGCTGGGGGCCGGCGTCGACGATAACGGCCTCATCGGTTCCGATTCTCGAGGAACTATCTGATGAGTGGTCTCAGTGTGTCCCAGAAGACATTCCTCGAGCCGGTGCTAGGGATGTCGAGCGGATATGTCCTGGACTTTACCAATGCATCATTCGCCAACTTCTTCCGAGATCTAAATATCGACATCTACGACGCAGAACGCTATTTAGGGTTCGGCGATTCCAAGGCAAATCGGCTTCGCGCGTTTTGGAAGAGTGGTACGAATGATGAAGTCGCGAGTGTCCTCAACGCCATCGCCGATTACATCGAAGCGAAGAAGCTGGCACCCATCTCGACGGTTGATGTGAGCGATGATCAGGTCGCGCGCATCCGCTCCATCGCGCTCGACGTGCTTCCGCCTACCGCGGCAATGGCAGCCGCCAGTTTCACCACAGAAGCGACCCTCAGCGCAAACAAGATCCAGATCGAGATTCACGAAGACATCTACAAGCACATTCGCCCATACCTCATAACCGAGGACTACTTCCACGCAGTTGAGGAAGCGTACAAGGTCGTTCGTGAGTCTCTCCGTGATAAGTCCGGCAGTGAGAAGGCCACGGACGCGTTCAAGCCAGACAACCTTCCGAAGATCTTCGGACACGCTCCGGCCGACGGCGTGGAGGCGGACTTCTTCGATGGAGTCAAGTATCTGAATATGGCGATCCAGTTCCTTCGCAACGAGAAGTCTCACACTCTAGCGACGCCGCTCGAGCGAAACCTCGCTCTGCACTACATCTCTCTCGCGAGCCTGTCGTATGACTTGGTAACGAGGTACGTCAGCGAGGACCTGATAAAGGGAATAGAAGACCTTGTCGCGACCACGCGTCGCAAGTATTCGGCGTCCCGTTTCTATCGTGTGTTCGAAGACGGCAGATGGATTGATGACCTGACGCTTCCCGCTGAGCTTGCGTCGTCATCGGTACAGAAGGTGTTGACGGTGAAGTGGCTGCAGGAGGCGGACTTCACTCGCTCGTATGATCACAGCAACATCATGCTGATGCGGCTTGAACTTGTCGTGGATGAACTAACCCGGGCGGACATAGATGCGCTGCTGGAGCGGCCGACGGTTGATCACCGGGGAAATAGCCAGGAAGCCGGAATGTTCCAGTTTCTTGAATTTGTCCAACAAAGGAACACGAACGCGATCTCGGAACGGGCCGTGGAGTGGATAGCCAGTAAACGGCGTGAGTATGACGAGGAATGATGTCACGAACCGCGACAACTCACAATGATGGGGACTGTCTTTGCCTTTGACGCTTGGCCCCATCCTGACCGACGCCGGGATACATCCTTCGCAAGCGCTCGTGATCCGTCACGCCTATGTGCGTGAGCACGAGGGCAGTGACATGCCTGGAATCCATTCGGACTCCACCGACGAAGAGATACTGGAATACACGCGGAATCAATCCGCGGATCGCAAGCGCTTTCCAGAGGTGCCCCCACGCTTTTGGGTGGTCTTCCGTCGCGAAGGCGGGGACCAAGCGCGCCTCTGGTCGGTCGTCGAGAACCTCGGTGAGATCTCCAGTGATGGCGGCCGCCGTATTTTCGACATGGTCGAGTCGGAACACATGGCGGACCTGCGGGGGAGGCTGGTTGTTGGGTGGCGTTCACCGCGCACGTGGTGGATGCGTGGCAGTACAGCTGCCAGCTACCCGGTGATGGGGATCGCCGATGCTGAGCCGATGCCCTTCCCGGGCTTCGATCGGCTCATACTCGACCACGCCCTGCTGCAGGTTGTCATGCGCGAATACCGCTACGCCTCATGGCGAACTGCGCTCTCATCCGTCGTCGGGATTTACCTGATCACCGATACGCGCGATGGGCGCAAGTACGTCGGCAAGGCTGACGGCGAAGAGAACATTCGCCAGCGCTGGAGTTCGTATGCGGCGAATGGACATGGGGGGAACGTTGAACTGCGAGGACTCGATCCCTCGACGTTTCGATATTCGTTGCTGCGAGTGTTCGATCCGTCGACACCAGCTTCGGTGATCGATCTGGCGGAGAGCCACTTCAAGGTCGCACTCGATAGTCGTCGGCACGGGCTAAATCGAAACTAGGCGCGCCGTGTGGTGTATGCGTGACTCGATAGGTGGCTCAGCGCCTCACACGGAACTACACCTAGCACACCTCGCCCTCCGGCAGAGTGAGTGAGAGCAGTCGGCATGGCGGTGCCTAGGTCACCTCGTACCGGTCCGAAGTGACCTGAGACAAGTCGCGACTAGCGTGAGAATTCACAACTCGTACCGAGCGCAAAGAGAGCGAGTGACGGGAATCGAACCCGCGCTATCAGCTTGGGAAGCTGAAGTTCTACCATTGAACTACACTCGCATGGCCCGCGATCCCAGCAAATCAGCGGAATTTGGGCTTCACCATAGAGTACCCGCTCAATAGTTTTTGGCCAAACTCACCGTTTACTCACCGCTTTGGGATTTGGCGCTCCTCGATCGCGCCCCCGATGTCGGATGAGCATGCGACTGATGTGCGACGTTTAGTGCACTAGCAATTGCTGGATCAAACCTGACGCTACTGCGGCTGCGGCAGCATTGGTTCCGGCGACAACGACTCCTCGTAGCGTTGTTAGGAGACCTCTCACGACAACGTGATTCGGCTCCTCTTTCACGAGTTCCGCTAGAAGCGTGGAACTTGCCTCTCCAGCTGCTGCGCGGTCGGAGGAATCGATGGAGGTGTCTGACTCGATCAATTCGAGGGCCTTCTTTACTGCACGTGCGAGATCTTCGTAGCCTTGCGTGACGGGTATCTGCTGCTGGACGGAGCCACCTCTCGTGGCCACGTTCACGTGATCGCCAGAGACAATGATCGCGTCGCCGTGGATGATCTGTTGTGCGGCTGCGCCGCGCGCGGGTGCAGGTTCCCTTTCGACGAAGCGCGCCTCGATGTGGCTCATCGAGGAAGACATTGCCCCACCTGCCTGATTTATCCGGACGTCAGTAATCCACACGATACGAGTTCCGCCGCGAGGGTCGGGAATCTCCATTCTGTCGCCCTCGTAGACCGGCGCAGCGACGTCGAAGAACGCCGCTTTCGCCTGAACCTGGGATTCGAGCTGATTGCGTTGCTCATCGCCATCGTCCTGCGGATGGATGACGACCACCTGCTGGGTTCCAAAACTGCTTCGCATGCGTTGAATGAACGACAATGAACGGCCCCTTTTAGATCTGGTGCATACCCCTAACGGCGATCAACCTAGCCAAGAACCAAATCGCTGCCGCTCGACACGCGCGTCGCGCCGCTAACAGCTAGTGTTGCCGACCTCTCGCTCGAGGCCCGCGTAATTCGAGCCTCATGACCGTGTCTGGCGATTCCGTGTCGAATTGCAGGTAATGTCTGTCCGATGGCGCTGGGAGCTATGACGATATGACTGCCGAATGGGACACCGCCTACGTCGACCCCAACGCGCTCGATGAAATCGAGGAAGAGCCTCTCGGCACCAAAGAGAAGTTCTGGGTTCAGAACCCCGACGATGGCTCTGCGTGGCTCTTTAAGTTCGCGCGTGAAGTTCACGGGCGGGTGATGGGGGAGGACTGGGCCGAATGGGTCGTTCACCAGATAGGTCGCGAGATGGGCGTACCTACGGCCGAAATTCGGCCGGCTGAATGCGCGGGTCGTCGCGGGATCGTTTCGAAGACTGTGGTGCCCGAGAACAGTCGACTTGTGCTGGGAAACAGTGTTCTTGTCGAGCACGACCCGCAGTACGACCCGGCGGCAGGTCGACACAACCCCGGCTACACGGTCGCCGCCATTCAGCAGGCTCTTGCGCCTATTGCCCCGCCGCCCGGATACCCCGAGTTGGCGTCTATGGGCGCCTTTGATGTCTGGGTCGGCTATCTCCTCATGGATGCACTAGTGGCAGGGCGCGACCGCCATCATGAGAATTGGGGCATTCTGAGCCGTTCGGAGAGTCGTTCCTTGGCGCCGTCGTTTGACCATGGGAATGCTCTGGGCTTCCAGGAGACTGACGACAAACGCGAACGTTGTCTCGAATCTCCGAAAATGATGCGTAGTTGGGCGAGTCGCGGTAAGAGTCATCACTTCGTTGGTCAGCCGGATTTAGTTTCACTCGCGTGCAACGCGGTTTCGAGTGGTGCGCCGGATGCCGCCGTCCACTGGCGTGTCGCTTTGGAACGCGTTTCTCGCGAGATGCTGCGGGATATCGTTGATTTGGTCCCGGAAACGATAATGTCGGCGGTTACACGTAGTTTCGTTGTTGAGTTGGTGGCTGTGAATCGAAGGAGGCTGTTGGATGCGTACCCAGATGGCTCATAGCACCAGCGCCGCGCAGTCAGCTGATGTCGCGAGACGGCTCTTGGTCGTCTGGCGGAACCCATCGTCACGTCGCTTTGCAGTAGTGGCTCATTTGGACCATCTCGTAACGGGCACCTACGTCTTCTCGTACGTTGAAGGGGTAGCTCAGGAGCCAGGTTTCTTCCCGATTGACGAGTATCCGCTGCTGGATGGAGCGTACGTTTCGGATGCCCTTCCGGTGTTCTTCGCTAATCGTGTGATGTCGTCCGACCGGGCCTCGTACGGCGAATACCTCGAACGCGTCGGTCTTGCGTCGTTCCGACCTGACGACATTCCAATGGAGTTGCTAGTCCGCACCGGTGGAGGCCGCGCGACCGATACCTTCCACATTGTCGAATCCCCGCTCGATGATGCAGATCATTTTGAGAGCCGCTTCTTCGTTTCTGGCATCAGCCATGTTGCGGGTGGTGCTGAACTCGTAAATCGGCTCCGCGATGGTGCCCGACTTGCGCTCAGGCCAGATCCTCAGAATGAGGTGAACCCTCGTGCCGTCTTGCTCGATGTCGAAGACGGTAGGCCGATCGGTTGGGTTCCTGACTGGCTTTGCGAGCAGGTTAGCGGGTTCATGGATGGAAGCTACGAACTAGAGGTCGTGGTAGAGCGGGTTAATCCCGACGCACCCCCACGGCAGCAGGTGCTTGCTCGGATCGACGCTACTCGGCGTTAGCTATCGAAACGCAGGAGCGCCGAGTTCAATGCGCCGGTTGTTCGATTAGACCGGCGCGACACGGAGGCATGGGACTCCCCCGAAACCGATCTACTCGAGTAGCGCGCGGATCGAGCCTTGGGCTCGCGCGGCCCTGCTACATAACGGGTGGCCGACGGCGGTTATGTGGCCCCACCGCCGTGTCGCGCCACGCGGGCGGCGGTGGGGCGGAATGTATCGACGTTTCGATGTCCGACGTCAATTGCTTGTTGTGGCGCTTCCGGTTTCGCCGGCGGCAGCAAGGATCCAGTTGCGGTACTCGACGGCGAAGTGCTCGAGATGCTGATCCATGACGTCGGGAGCGCACGTGGCGGGCAGCGTGACCGACAACCGGACGGTGAACCCGTCGGGCTCCTCCTGGAAGAGATTGGAGATCGATCCGACGACGGTGCCGTCATCGAGCACCATTCGGGAGCGGCGCGCATCCGACCCCTCCTCCGCGGCCGAACGCAGCTCTTCCTCGGTGGCCGCTGACGCGTCCCATCCCGCCATGAAGAATGAGCAGACCTTGTCACCGAGTGTCTCGACGATGTTGACCGACCCACCGGGCACGTTGTGGATCGAGTAGTGCTCCGGATGCGCGCCCAGAAGCACGTCCTCTCGCTCGAATGCCTGGGACAGCCAGCCGGTGAACTGTGCGGCGCTGATTCCGTGGGCGCGCAGAACCGTGGTGCCGGTCGCCTCCCGCCCGGCGGAACGAGCCAGGTGGTCGCGGAGAAAAGCATCGCCTGCAGCGATGTCGTCGCTCAACAGCTCCAGCAGACGCTCACGGCCGAGCCTGGACTTCAGCAACGTCAGTGCCCGGTGAGCGGAGAACAGCTCGAAGCCGTCGATGGTGCTGTCGCGGTCGTCACCGGCACGCCGCACCCAGCGTTGCTGTGCCGTGGCGACGATCGCGGCCTGGTCGGCGGTGGCGTCATTGCTCGTCGTCATTGGTTCACTCCCCGTGGTTGTCGGCGTCAGTGCTGCGCCAGGACGGGCAGCTGAAGGTATGAGGCGTGCGCGCCACCGGTGTGGATGACATGAGTTCCCTGGTTGGCGCCGACGTACTCGCGGATGCCGGGCATCAGGGTGCCGAGCAGGTTCCGGGAGCTGATCACAAAGCGCAGCTGCTCCCCCGGATGGAAGGCGAGTCCGACCGGGAACAGGTCGATCTCGATCTCGACGATCTGGCCTGCGCCGAGCTTCTCGACGCGGTCGAAGGTGTGCGCCGGCACCTCGTCAGTGCTCAGCGCCTCGTCGAGGTGACGCGCGGAGACGCGAAGACGCCCGTCCGAGCCCTTGTAGCGCAGGATGGTTGCGCCGTGATCGGTGAGGTCGTGCGCCATCGCAGACTGGTTCGGAACGGTGAACGCCTGCAGCGGTGTTCCGAACCGGTCGAGCTTCTGCACGAGTACGAACAGGTCCATGTCGTCGGCGTCGCGGGCTTCGACAAACAGGTGGACCTTCGGATAACCGACCAGCACGGTCTCGCTCTCGAAGCGGGTGAGGAAGGAGACCGCGTTCGGGTTCGCGTCGACGGCGTACGACGCCTCCGTCTCGACCTCGGGAGCGCTGGTGCCGAGCGTGCGCGTGCGAGCGTCGAGATAGAACTTCGTCGACATCACCTCGACCGGTGGGAATGATTCCGCCGGCACGTTCACCTCGTCCCCGCCTTCGAGGTCGAGTATCGAGTACCGCACGCGCGGGGTGGTCTCCCAGCCGTTGTCGGCACCCAGCAGGTAGTGGTCGAAGAAGCGGCGCAGGTCCTCGACGTTCGCCTCGTCGTAGTAGTCGGGCCACTCCTGGCCGTTGTGGATCCGCAACCACTTCTCGTCGGACGCGATCCGCCGCCAGGCCCGAAAGGTTCCGGCGGTGTGCAGCGTGTTGGAGTAGCTGGCGACGACGTACGCCGGAACGGTGATCCGTTGGAAGTCGGGGATCTTGTTCTGCCAGAGGTCGGTCATCAGCGGGTAACGCTCGACCTCCGAGAGGATGTCCTCCTTGCGGTTCTTGCCGAAGAAGCTGCCCTCCTGCAGCTGCTGCGCGAACCCAGTGTCGGGCATCCCGCCGCGCATCACCAGGTCGCGGTAGACGTCGCTGACTCCCTCCCACGGGTTGATCGCCACCAGGTGCGGCGGCTGCTCGGCGGCGGTGAACCACTGCGAGACGGCGAGGTAGGACGTGCCGCTCATGCCGACTTTGCCGGTGCACCAGTCCTGCTCGGCGAGCCATTCGATGACGTCGTAGCAGTCGCGGCCCTCCTGCCGGTCCCACAGCACGCTGTCGCCCTCGGAGTCGACGACACCCCGCACGTCGACGTTGCAGATCGCATACCCGCGAGCGCACCAGTACGCCGGGTCGGGGGCCTCGAACTTCTCCAGCCCGGACACGATCGAATTGTCGAGACCGACGAGACCGAACACTCCCATCACGCTGACCGAGGTGCCCTGGCCCTTGCCATACGGGCTCCACGCCACGATCACCGGGACCGGCTTGGTCCCGACCGGCCGGAAGACGTCGACGTGGACGGTGGTCCCATCGCGCAGCTGCATCGCCACGTCCTTTTCGAAGACGATGTCGGCCGGCAGCGGCTTGAAAGGCGGGGCAATCTGAAAGCCTGCCTCCAGGGTGCGGGTACCCGGCTCGAACGGGGTCAGCACGCCGGTCCGCGCCGCGGGCAGCGGATGGGACGGTACGAACATCATCTGGTTATCGCTCACGGCGAGCTCCTTCAGTCGGGCGAGTCCTGCACGGGCTCATGCGTCGGGGAAAGAGTACGTCGCACTCCAACAAAACTCAACACCTGTTGAGAAATGAATGGTAGATTGGTTGTATGACGGTGCAGATGAATCCCGCTCCGAAGACCCGCCGCGGCCGCCGACCTGGGGCTGGCAGTACGCGTCAATCCGTACTCGCTGCGGCGAGAGCTCGATTCGCCGTCGACGGGTTCGATGCCACCACCATCCGCCGAGTCGCATCGGATGCTGGCGTGGACGCATCGCAGGTAATGCAGTTCTTCCGGTCCAAGGACGAGCTCTTCGCCGCAGCACTGGCGGTTCCGCCCGCCGCGTTGGACCGTTTCGACACTGTCTTCCAGGGCCCGGGGGAGCACCTGGGGGAACGGGTCGTCGGCGCGTTCCTTGATGCGTGGGAGGGGTCTGCCGAGGAGTCGGAGCCGCTGCTGGCGATGCTGCGTGGCGCGATCGTGAATGAGCAGGCATGCAGCCAACTGCGCCAGTTCATCCAGTCCCGGCTCTTGCACGGCACCAGCGGCCGTGCGGACGGCGACGCGGCTCTTCGCGCGGGGATAGCAGCGGCGATGCTAGTGGGAATCGTTCTGAGCAGACAAGTCATTGGTGTGCCCGCGCTGGTCGGTGCCGACAGGGAGAAGCTGATCGCGACAGTGGCACCGGCAATCCAGCAGATTCTGACACGGTCATGACCGCGATCGACGGACGCATCTACGTCGGCGGCCACCGCACCGCGGCCCCCGACACCCTAGAAGCGACGGTCGACGCCCTCCGCACGGAGAACACTGTTGCCTGGATCGGTCTACGGAACGCGGATCCTGTCACGCTGACCGACGCCGCGAAACGCTTCGGCCTGCATCCGCTCGCCGTCGAAGACGCCCGCAAAGGACACCAACGCGCCAAGCTCGAACGCTACGGCGACACCATGTTCGTCGTGCTCCGCCCGGCGACCTACGACGACTCTGCCGAGCAGATCGAGTTCGACGAAATCCACCTGTTCATCGGACCCAACTTCGTCATCACGCTGCGACGAGGTGGCCGGCAGGACCTCGCCGCCGCTCGCACCGCTCTCGAAGCAGAACCCGCATTCCTCAGTACCGGCCCGGAGGCGATGCTCACCGCGCTCCTGGACCAGATCGTGGACGGCTACGCACCCGTCGTCTCCGGATTGGAAGAGGACATCGACCAGGTCGAGGACAACCTCTTCAGCAGCGGCCAGGTCGACCCCGCATTAGCCGAGCGCATCTACCGGCTGATCGAACAGGTGATTGCCTTCCAGCGGGCCATCGGCCCGCTTCCCAGCATGGTGGAGGGTCTGCTCCGCGGCGCAGACCGGTACGGCACAAACGAAGAGGTACAGAACCGGTTACGCAACGTTCTCGACCACGTCGTCCGGATCACCGAACGCGTCAACACCTGCCGGTCACTCCTAGAAAACGCACTCACCGTGCACTCGACCCTCGTCTCCCTCGAACAGAACGACGCAATGCGGCGCATGTCCAGTGCCAGCCTCGCCCAGGGCGAAGAGAGCCGGCGACTGGCGAAGGAGACAATCGAACAAGGCGAAGAAGTCAAAAAGATCTCCTCGTGGGCAGCGATCCTGTTCACCCCGACACTGGTCGCATCGGTGTACGGGATGAACTTCGACCACATGCCAGAGCTGCACTGGGTATGGGGGTACCCCTTCGCGCTCGCTTTGATGGTCGGGCTCGGGATCGGGCTGTGGGGGATCTTCAAATGGCGGCACTGGCTCTGATCAATGCTCCGCCACCATCGGTCCGGTTATGAAGTGCTCGTACCCGAGTCGTTGGCGCCCTTACCGGGACCATTGAGTGCGCTTGTCACTCGGCTCAGCAAACTCGAGAGTGTGCTGAGCTCGTCGGGCTTCATCAGGCCCAGGAACGCGGTACGCACGAGGGTCAGGTGACCGGGGAGAACACGCTCCCATGTTTCGCGGCCCTTGTCGGTCACGCGCGCGACCACTCCGCGCTCGTCGGAACCATCGCGTGAGCGGGTGATCAGTCCTGACTTCTCCAGGAGGCTCGCCTGGTAAGTCAGGCCGCTGCGCGAGACGATGAGCTGATCTGCGAGTTCGGCCATCCGGTACCCGTCCGGCGCGTTACAGAGCGCCGCGAGGATCTCGAATTGCACCTGGGTGAGGTCCGACTGCTGTTCGTGAAGGTTTTCGGTGATCGCGCGCTGCAGCAATGTCGAGGACGCCACGAGAGAGGCGTAAGCGTCATACTCCTGACTGTTCAGCGGTGCGTCCATGCGCCCATCCTAGTTGATTAAAATTCGAACTACATGTACTCTAGTCATTGTTCAAATTTTAACTACTTGGAGAACAATGAAAATCGTAGTCATCGGGGCAACTGGAAACGTCGGCTCGCACACCGTGGATGAAGCACTCGCCCAGGGCAACGAGGTTGTCGCGTTCGTGCGTCGCCCAGAAGCAGTCGCCGCCCGAGCCCACCTGACAATCGCCCAAGGCGACGCCGGCGACACCGCCGCTCTCGCCGCCGCGGCGACCGGCGCCGACGCTGTGATCGTGGCGATTAACGGCACCTTGAAGGATGCGACGTTCCTGCAGCGAACTTTGCCGAACATCGTCGAGGCCATCAAACAGGTTGGTGCCAGGCTCGTACTCGTGTCGGCCTTCGGCTCCGGCGACAGCGCGCCCAAAGCCTCAGGCATAGCGCGCCTGTTCTATCGCGTCCTGCTCGGCACGATCTTCGCCGACAAGGCCGCCTCCGAAAAGATCCTCCCCGATTCGGGGATCGACTACACGATCCTCTACCCCGTCCTGCTCAAGAAGGGCTCCGCACTGCCCGAGACAGCCGTGGTGCCCCTGGCCGAGGTTGCCAAGGTCCCGGGGATGCCCAGGGTTCCCTACGCGAACGTCGCCAAGACGCTGGTCAAGCTCGCCGGCGACACCACCAAGGCAGGAGCGCGGCTGCTCGTCACCACCTCGACAGGCTGGAAGGCTGCCTAGCGAAGCCAGTCGATCTCGCTGTGGATAAGCCGGTTGGGTGCGTCGGAGATCGACTGGAAACGCCGTGGTGCGCCAGCAATGGAGGGCTGATGGAGCCGCCTGCGGCGGCACTGTAGCCAGCGTGTTTGTGTGTCTCTCCGGCCGTTGATCGTAGCTCGTTCCGGTGCTTCCGTGCCGGGCTTTCGCGGCATATCCTCACTCGCTGCGCTCCCTCCGGTATTCCACGGTCCCCGCACTCCCGCACCGTCCACTCACCACAGATCCCCTTGCCGGAAAGGCAAACAAAACGATCAACACAGGGGAGTGGATCAACATGCGGGTATTCATCATCGACACCACCAACATGGGCCCAGAACTCGAAAGCGGACTCATCGGAGTGGTCGGGTCGACCATCCCGACCGTGGACGAGAAGCGGGAGTGCGTAAGCGCGGTCAGCCGGTACGCTCTGGACGGTTGGGGGGTCGCCGCCGACCCGTTGACGCCGTTCGGGCGGCTTGCTGCGCTCACCGCAGAGGCGGCATGCGTGCCATTCATACGCCTCGACGACCCTCGCCTGGTACAGCGGTCCGAGCGTACGATTGTTGCCAGGCGCCGTCCCAAGGGGGATTTCGCTGACCTCAATGGATCGCCGTCGCCCGCGCAGATGCCCGAGACCTGCACTAGCGGGGTCGGGCTGACTCGCTCTGGCGTCGAGAACGGGGGTCGGTGATGATGTCCCGTCCTCCGCTTGTCTCCGAAACCTGGGGCGCAGTCACTACGCGCATGCTCGCGCAAGGCCGTTGGGCCGCGCGCGCCCGCTACCGGGACGTCGATGGTCGTACGCGGCAAATCGAACGGATCGGCCGCACGAAGCAGAAGGCCGAAGCCCTCCTCCGCGAAGCCATGCGTGACCGCATCAAGCCGCTCGGCGAGGGCGAACTTGGCCCGGAGACTCGGCTGGCCGACCTGGCGATCGTCTGGTGGGATGAGTTCAGCCAGACCTCACGCTCAAACGGTACGCTTCGCCGATACGAGACAGTGCTGGACAAGTATGTCGTCCCGCAGCTCGGCGGCTGGATGATCCGCGAGGCTACGGTCTCCAAGCTCGATCGATTCATTAAACAGACGACGCGGCTGAACGGCTATTCGAACGCGAGCATTGCCACCGTCTTGCTCAAGGGAATGTTCGCCATGGCCGCCCGCCATGACGCGATCGACACCAACCCGATGAAGTCGGTCGCGCCCGTTGAAGTGCCGGACCACCAAGTTGTCACCTTCTCGCTCGAAGATGTCGCCGAGCTGCGGGAAATCCTGGTCCGCTGGGATGCCGGCTTGGACGCGTCCGGTCGTCGGCGGGGTACTGATCTGGCGGATCCCGTGGACTTCTTCCTCGGGACTGGCTGCCGGCCGGGCGAGGTATTCGCCCTGATGTGGGAGGACGTTGATTTCACGGTCCAGCCCTTCACCGTCGACATTCACCGGACGATGGCGAAGACCAGAGAAGGCCGCTGGACCGTTCAGAACAAGACGAAGACGGGCGCCGGGCGCCGGCTGTTCCTGCCTAAGTTCGTCGGGAAAATGCTGCTGCGCCGCCGCGTCGAAGCGTACTCGGAACTCGTCTTTCCGTCCTCGACGCTCACGCCGCGGATCCCGGACAACTTCCGTCTCCAGTGGCACATAGCGCTGAAGGGGACACGCTTCGAGGGGCGGGTGCCCAAAGAGTTCAGGGCTACCGTCGCCACCGCAATCCGCGATGCCGCCGGTCTCGAACGGGCGCAGCATCAGCTGGGGCACTCGACGTACGCGACGACGGAGCAGGTCAATGGTTTTTGGCCAAACTCACCGCTTTGAGAATTGAGCATGGTGGGAACGGTCGTGACCTCCAAGGTGAGGAGACGTTTGGTTGCTCGGGTTTGTGCGACGTACAGGTCGCGGATACCGGCTTCGTTGGCCGATTGAATGCCGTCCGGGTCGATGATGATCACAGTGTCGAATTCCAGGCCCCGCGCGTCGGGCGCGGCGATGACCGTGGCGTTGATCTCAGCGTCGAGAATGGCGGCGCGCTGCGCGGTGGCGACGACTCCGATGAGTTCGTCGGGGCGTGCCTTCGAGGTGCTCGCGATCAACTCACTGATCGCGTCCGTGATGTCGTCTTCGGGGACCGTGACAACGGTGGGTTGTTCGCCGTGCCGGATGGAGCGGGAGAGTCGCTGTTCGGGGGCGATGCGGGCGAGCAGGGACTTTGTAGCCTGCAGGATCTCCGTGGTGGTGCGGTAGTTGACCGTGAGGGTGTGATGGGCGAACCGCTCGTCGACGAAAGGTTCCAGCGCACCACCCCAGGTGCGGACGGTCGTGGTGGGACTCCCTTGGGCGAGGTCTCCCACGATTGTCATTGAGCGTTGCGGGCAACGACGCATCAGCATGCGCCATTGCATTTCGGAGAGCTGCTGGGCTTCGTCGACGACGATGTGCCCGTATGTGGTCTCGGGAAGTCCGTCGACGAGTTCACGTGCTTCATCCAGCAAAGCAAGGTCGGCGACACTCCACTGGGTCTGATCGAGGTCAGCGATGCGCGTGAGTTCCTTCGCTGAGACGTTGGGAAGGGCGCGGGCAAGCGCGGCGCGGTCTGTAAGAAGGCCGCGGACGGCGTCCTCGGCACGGAGTCGGGGCCAAACCCGGTCAATGGCCCGGTCGATAGCGGGATCATCAAGAAGCTCTTCACGGATCCGGTCCCAATCGATTTCCAGACGGTCCGCCGGTCCGTCCGCATCGTCGGAGGCGGTATGCCCTGGATCGCCGGCGAACATGCGATCGAGGTCGATGCCCAGTGTCTCCTTGATCTCGGCTTCGAAGTCCGAAAGTTCTTTCGCGGTCTGCTGTTCCAGTTCGTTCACCAGTTCATCGACGATGTGTTCGATGAACAGATCCCTGGCACGGTTGTGTCCGATGCCGCCCTGGAGGGCGCCCTGCCGTGCGGCGTCCACCCGGCCGGAATCGAGGACGACCGTCCCGTGTGCGGTCTGCAATGCAAGCGGTACGTCGTGAGGCTCCCGGGCCTGCACCCAGCGAGCGAGCCCGTCAGCGAGCTCGGCACGGCCCTTGATGCGTGCGAGGTGATCGGGGTCGGTTTTCGTTGCTTCCACACCGATCAGGTCCGGCAGCGTCGCCAACCGGACATCGTTCTCCCCAAGCGAGGGCAGCACGTCGGAGATGTAGATGAGGAATCGCCTGTTCGGGCCGAACACGAGGACACCGCGATCGGCGATCGAGGGGAACGCGTACAGGACGTACGCCGCCCGGTGCAGGGCGACAATCGTCTTACCGGTTCCTGGCCCGCCGTCGACCACCACGATTCCACGGTGCGGTGACCTGACGATCTCGTCCTGTTCCCTCTGCAGAGTCGCTGCCGCCTCTCGCATCCGTCCCGTCCGCGCGCCACTCAGCGCAGACACGAGAGGGCCATCGCCGATGACGTCTTCGACAGCCGGTGGGGTTCCGTCAAGGATTTCGTCACTGACATCGACGACTTTCCGATCATCCACGCGCAGGTGTCGACGCCGGCGCAGGCCCATGGGCGAGACCATCGTGGCAGAGTAGAACGGCCTCGCCGCCTCCGCTCGCCAGTCCACGAGCAATTGATCTCCTGCGTCTGTGCGCAACCCGATCCGGCCGACGTGCAGCGATTCCCCCTGCCGTACGCCATCGATACGTCCGATGCACAACGATCGCTCAGCCGAACGGAGCCGGCGAATGTTGTCTGCCAACCGCGAGACCTCCATATCCCTCGCAGAGAGGTCTTCTGACCCTTCACCAGGAGCAGCCGTCGCCCGCGCGTGCGCGGACTGGCTCTCACCCACAGCCGTGTCAAGACGCGCATACATCGCATCGATGAATCGCTGTTCTTCTTCGACCTGCTGCGCCTTGCCGGCACCCACATCCATGCGCATCGTTCTCCCTCATCCGGGGTCAACTATGGGGTGCGGATCCGGCAAGAACAACGTTGACTTTCCGCCAGAATTTTGGCCTTCCAGAAACGCTCAACTGCTCCAATCTGGGTTTCCGCAGTCCGTACACGATGCCCGCGGTGACCAGCAGGACGCCCGCAATCTCTCCGCCACTCACCGGCGCAATGCCGAGGGCGAGGGTGGTTCCCAGCGCTCCGACAGGGACCATGCCGGCGAACAGTCCGGTACGGTCGGGGCCGAGACGCCGGAGCGCGCTGTACCACAGGAGAAAGGCGACGGCCGTGACCACGACGCCGAGGTAGAGGAAGGCCGAGAGCTCACCGATCGCGGGCGGCTGCAGGGCGTCGACGCCGTCGATAGCGAGGCCTGCAACGAACAGCATGGGCACGGCGATCGCTGCGGGGTAAGCGGCCACGCGGGTGGGTCCGAGCTTGGGGAGCAACGGCACGGCGAGCAGTGAGAAGAGCACCTCGCAGACGAGGGCGCCGAGGGACAGGAGAAGGCCGGCCGGGTCGCCAGTGCCGAGTCCGGCGGCCACTGCTGTGCCGAGCGCGACGACGACGGCCGCGACGATGGTGCGTCGTTCCGGCTTTCGGCGTTGCAGGAGTGGGCCGGCGATGGCCAGTGCGATCGGCACGGCGCCGACCACCGCGCCGATCATCGCCGGACCAGCGTGACGGGTGGCTTCGACGAGGAAGAGATTGAACCCGACGAGGCCCGTGGTGGCGAGAGCGATCAAGAGCAGAATGTCGCGGAGAGTGAGCCGGGCGCGGGACGGACGCTGGAGTCGAACGACGGCCAGGAGGATCACCGCTGCGACCGTGAAGCGAAGTGCTTGCCCGATCAGCACGGGGTAGTCGGCGATGGTGGTGGCGACCGCTGCAGAGGTGCCTACGAGGAGCATCGCCGTAGCAGCGCCGAGCGCGGAGGCCGTGTTCACGCGACGACCTCCCTGGCTTCGGGGGTGTCATCCAGAACCGTTCGGGTGAGTCGTTCTGCGATGGCGGCGATGAGTGAGCGTGGACGACGCGGCATCAGATGTCCGCTCAGTGCGTTCGCGAGCCCGGGGGTCACGTATGCGCGGTCGCGGTCGAGAGCGCGCAGTGCGGTGCCCACCACACGCTCCGCGGAGAGCATGCGGCCGAATGACGCGGCTTTGCGGGTGCCGATGGTGTCGAAGAAAGCGGTCGGCACCGGGCCGGGACAGAGGGCCAGGACGCGGATGCCGCGCCGTCGGTACTCCTGGCGCAGGGCGAGGCTGAAGTTGAGCACGAACGTCTTGCCGGCGCTGTAGACGGCGAAGTACGGGGCGGGCTGAAACGCTGCCGTCGAGGCGATGTTGATGATGGAACCGCTGCCGCGTTCGACCATGCCGGGGAGCAGCTCACGGCTGAGGTCGACAAGGGCGACCACGTTGACCAGGAGTTGCTCGTGGTCTCTGGACGCGGGTATGTCCTCGAATCGCCCGCAGGTGCCGAAGCCGGCGTTGTTGACCAGCATGTCGATCTGCAGACCACGAGCGGCCAGTTCGATCCCGACGTGGTGTGCCGCATCCGGTTCGGACAGGTCTTGCACGATCACGTCGACGTGGGTGCCGTGGTCTGCCCGCAGGCGCTGGGCCAGGGCTTCGAGACGGGGGCCCGAGCGGGCGAGCAGCACCAGATCGTGTCCCCGAGCCGCCAGTTGGGCGGCGAACTCCGCGCCGAGTCCGGAAGACGCCCCGGTGATGAGAGCTGTGTTTGTCATCTGTTACTCCGTTTCCTTTATGTGGAACAAAGCTATACACGAACCGGGCATAAATGCAACAGCACTGACTTAGATAATGTGGATGCGTGCCCGCCGTTGTATCGTTTATTGCAACGGGGGAACGGGAGTGGATATGGAACAGGCAACGAAACGTCCCCTTCGGGCCGACGCCGAACGCAGCGTGCGAGCCATCCTGGAGGCTGCGGAGCGCGTGCTCGCCGCCGACCCCAGTGCGTCGATGGAGCAGATCGCTAGTGCCGCGGGTGTCGCCCGCACCACGGTCCACCGCCGTTTCGCGAATCGCCAAGCAGTCCTCGACGCCCTCGCGATCTCGGCTGCACGACAGCTCGTCCTGGCCGTCAACGACGGCCGGCCAGACACCGCCCCTCCGTTGGTCGCGATCCACAGGATCACCGCGAACGTCCTACAGGTCAAGAACGCCTGGACCTTCGCCCTGGGACTGCCGCCGGCAGTGGGCAGCGAAGCGGCTCGGCTCCACGATGAAGTCCAGCGCAGCTGCCTTGCGGTGCTTCAACGGGCCCGGCGGGACGGAATTCTCGCTGCCGACGCCGACCTCGAGTGGGCCCGAAGGGTCTACTACGCGCTCCTCAGTGAGTCATTGAACGGCGAGGATGCCTCCGCCGAACCTGACGCGCTCGCGGCACGCCTCGTCGAGACCTTCCTGCACGGCTTTGCGCCCCACACACACTCCGCAGGAGGCTGAGCGGCGGCACCCGACGATCGACATGGACCGGGCAGATCAGTGGTCGCCCCGAGCCGGCGATGACCGTAACTCGTCAGCTCCGGTGGCTCGAATCACGCGCTGAACGTGTGATTCGACCCATCCGGACTCGAAAGCTCGGGTGCGCAGTAGCCACCGGTGGAAGATTGGGCCCAGGAGGAGCTCTGCGGCCGCGTCCGGGTCAGCGGCGCCCCCTTGGCGCAGCCGGGCGGAGATCGCGTTGAACTGGGGAACCAGGAGCCGCTCGCGAAATTGAGCAGCAAGCTCCCTGTCGGTCTGGATATCGGCGGTGACAGCTCGCAGAAGGCCCTCCTGCGTCGGATCGGTCAGTTCTGCGATCGTCCCGGCGACCAAGGACTCCAGGTCCACCACCAGATCACCCGAGTTGGGCACCACGACAGTGCCGTCCTCGCCGAGACTCTGTGCCAGGAGCGCGTCGAACAGGATCGCCCCGGTCGATGGCCATGTGCGGTAGAGCGTCTGCTTGCTTACACCGGCACGGCCCGCCACGCCCTCCATCGTGATTCTCCCGAAGCGGTCCTCCTCCCTGGCGAGTGAGAGCACCGCTTCATAGACGAGTGTACGAGTTCGAGGACGAGCCATTCTCAAACAATACCGCCGAAACGAGACGGACCGTCCAGTTTTGGATAGGGTGGGGAAATGACTTCACCCCAAACTTGGATGATCACTGGCGCCAATCGCGGGCTGGGCCGCGCCATTACGCTTGCCGCCGTCGAAGCGGGTCACGCCGTAGTCGCGACGGTGCGCGGCGCACACTCGCTTCCGGAACACGAGCGTCTGGTTGTGCAGCAACTCGACGTTCGAGACCGGTCTAGTGCCTTCGACGCCGTTGCGTCGGCAGTAGCCGAATTCGGCCGGCTCGACGTGCTGGTGAACAATGCCGGATACGGCCTGATCGGCGCGATCGAGGAAGCCGGCGAGGAAGAAGCGCGTGCCATCTTCGACACGGATCTGCTCGGTCCGCTCTGGCTGAGCCAAGCCGCGATACCTGTCATGCGCGATCACGGGGGCGGGCATATCGTTCAGATCTCGACCGTGGGGGCCGTGGGGACCATGCCGACGCTGGGGCTCTACAACGCGGCGAAGTGGGGCCTCGAGGGTTTCAGCGCGGCAATGGCGGCGGAGGTCAGCCAATTCGGCATCCGCGTGACCCTCGCCGAGCCCGGGGAGATCGACACGGACTGGGCCGGCCGGAGTATGCGGTTCAGTGCACCGATTGCCGATTACGACCAGCTGCGCACCCAATTGTTCGGTACTCCAACCGTGCCGTGGCCGGCAGCGGAGGGCGGTGCGGGGACCTCCCCCGAGGACGTTGCGGCCGCGATTCTCGCCCACGTCGAGGACCGCGACGATTCGCGGCTCCGGCTGCTCATCGGCGAGGATGCTCCGGGGCAAGTGGAGGCGGCGCTGGAACTCCGTCACCAGGATTACGCCAAAGATCCGCGATTCCCCGGTCACTCGATCGAGAGCAAATGATCGTCACGCACACCTCAAATATGGAGGGCCTCGCCGTTCCCACTCGTCTGGGGCGTCTCTCCGTACGAGCATTCGGTCCTGCGGGCGGGCAGCCCACGGCTTTCTGGTCTTCGATGTTCATCGACAGCCGCACCTGGGACCGACTGCTGCCCACCCTGCGGCAATCAGCACCCGAACGCCGGTACCTTCTGATAGACCCACCAGGGCTCGGCCGCAGCGAACCGCTGCATCGCCGCAGCACGATCCCCGAGGCCGCCGCCGCCGCGCGCGACGCACTCGAGGCACTCGCGGTCTCGGAACCCGTCGACTGGGTGGGTAATGCCTTCGGCGGGCATGTCGGCTACGAACTCGCGACCGAGCCGGGAATTCTGCGATCGTTCGTCGCAATCAGCGCACCCGTCGAGCCGATCCCGCCAGCACTGCGCCGCAAGATCCTGTTGCTGAAGCCTCTGCTTCAGTCCTTCGGCGCAATCGGCCCCGTGCGCTCGGCCCTGGTCAAGGCGATGCTGACGGATGCCTCCGCAGCCGATGCGGGCATCCGTCGAATCGTGGTCGAAAGCCTTTCGAGACCGCCGAGGGCCAGCGTCGCGCTCGCCCTCCGATCGTTCATCCTCGACCGAGCCGATGTTTCAGCGCTCCTGCCCCGCATCGGCGTGCCGAGCCTCTACATCGCCAGTGATGATCGCGGCGACTGGTCCCCCGCCTCCGCCGAACGCGCGGCCGCGCTCGCCCCCGACGCGCGGGCGATCACCGTCACAGGAGCCCGCACGCTCGTACCGCTCGAGCAGCCCGAAGTCGTCGCCCGAGAGCTGCTCGCCTTCTGGGGCGCCGTCTAGGAACCGTCGATAGGGGAGGCACCGGCCATGCGATCTGAGAACTCACCGCTTCTCTCTGGCCGCGACATCGAGGCCGACTCCTCTGCGTCGATCGGGGGAATTGCCCAGGAGCCGTCGAAGTAGGCGGCACGCGGACGGTAGAGGCGAACGAGAAGGTTCCATCCCCGGGGGACGGGGATCGCATTCGGAATGCGCGTCGATGGGTCGTCCACGAAGCGCACCACCACCGAGCCGTCCCTCTCCCGCTCGGCGGTGATGCTGTTGATCGTGTAGCGGCCGGCGGGGTTGGGTTCAAAGTAGCCCTCCGCGTTGTAGACCGAGATCGACCAGAAGGCGTCGACCGGCGCATCCTGAATGCGCATCGTGAAGGAGCCGGGGGCGAGTCCGGGATCGACGCTCACGTAGACCGCTTCGGATTCGGGCAGGCCGCCCCAACCGGACGCCGTGCCGATCAGATGCCGTATTGGGAGAATCTCCTGTTCCGTGCCGAACATCCCTCGATAGTCGCCGACACCCTTGGCAAGCGTCAGGAGGGCGCTTCGCGTTTCGTCCAGGGATGCGGAATCGTAGTCGTCGAGCGCGTAAGGGGTCGCCGAGGTCGCGTCGACCGTGATGCCCTTCTGGAGTTCTCCGACGATCGCCAGATCGTCCGCGTCTTCCGGGTCGGCCAGAATGCGCACCGCCACGAGAGCGTATGGCGTTCCGAACTCCCGAGTTGTGAGCTCGAATGAGCCGGCCGCGTGGAAGATTCGGTTGACCAGGTGGTTCTCGTTGACGACCATCGCGGAGATGTAGCGGTCGCCCGCGTCGGGCAGTGTCAGCGTCGCGCCGGCGGAGATGTCGACGATGGCGAAGCTGTAGAGGGTGTCGCGGTTCAGGCGGACGACGGTCTGCTCGTCGATCGGCGCGGGGAGGGAGTTGTGACGAAAGGTGTTCACGCCCCCGGCCGCAGCTTGGAGCGCTGCGAACATTCGGGCCGTCTCGGCGACCACGAAGTTGTCGACGTTCACAGTAATGCTCATGCACGGCCCCCTGCTCGTTGTTGGGCCAACGCTAGTGGACTCCGCCCATAAGTGGGAGGGGCTCTCGCGACCTCGCCCGGTAGGCTGATCCCGTGCTTCTCTCTGACCGCGACATCAAGGCCGAGCTCGGCGCCGGCCGCATCGCTCTCGAACCGTTCGACCTGGCTATGGTGCAGCCGTCGAGCGTGGACGTGCGGCTCGATCGTTTCTTCCGCCTGTTCGACAACCACAAGTACCCGTTCATCGACCCGGCCGAGGATCAGCCGGAGCTGACCAGGCTGGTCGAGGTGGATTCCGACCAGCCGTTCATCCTGCACCCTGGCGAGTTCGTGCTCGGGTCGACGTTCGAGCAGGTCTCGCTGCCGGATGATGTGGCCGCGCGCCTCGAAGGCAAGAGCTCGCTCGGGCGTCTCGGTCTGCTCACGCACTCCACCGCCGGCTTCATCGACCCCGGATTCTCCGGTCACGTAACGTTGGAGCTGAGCAACGTCGCCACCCTCCCGATCAAGCTGTGGCCGGGCATGAAGATCGGTCAGATGTGCTTCTTCCGCCTGACCTCTGCGGCGGAGCGGCCGTACGGGTCGAGCGAGTACAGCTCGCGCTACCAGGGCCAGCGCGGCCCGACGGCGTCGAGGTCGTACCTCAACTTCCATCGCACGGACGTGTCGACGACGGAGGCAGGTCGCAGCGCAGGCTGATCGCGTCCGTCCCATCCACCAGGAGGGCAGAACCATGAGCGAGTCGACAGACGCAGCGTTCGCGCGGGCACTCGTGGCGTCGGGTCCGACGCCCGTGCGGCCGCGACAGATGCAGTTGTTCGGGCAGCTTGTGGGCAGTTGGCGCGCCGAATGCCGGTTCCTCGACGAAGAGTCGGGCGCATGGTCGGAGTTCACCACCGACTGGCTGTTCGCGTACACGCTGGGCGGCAGGGCCATCCAGGATGTGCTGGTCGCGCCGAGCGCGTCCGACCCGTCGATGACGGAGGCGAAGGGCACCACCATCCGGGTCTACGACGCGGTGCTCGGGTTGTGGCGGGTGAGCTGGTTCGGCGCTGTCGCCGGCGACTTCTGCACGCTTGTGGCGAGCGCCCACCACCGGGACGGCATCCGCCAGGACGGCACCCAGACCGACGGGCGCCCGATCCGCTGGAACTTCAGCGCGATCACGGCGGACTCGTTCACCTGGGACGGATGGGTCTCGGACGACGAGGGCAGCACCTGGTGGCTCGAACAGCACATCGAGGCGTCCCGCACCCACTAGCGCCAGCCGCTGGACGACCCGCGGCCGCCATGTGCCGATGCCGGAGACGGCATACGGGCTGCTAGTTATCCACAGTCAATTACACAGGTGGAAAATAATGAGTTCATTTCATTCTTCCGCCGCGCGGACTACCTGATCAGAACAGGCCGGACGCCTCGATGGCGCTGTCGGCATACAGTGCGGGCAGCTGGAGAGTGAGCCACGGGCTGAACGCCCACGGCGTCGCGTCGACGGCTCCGAGCAGGATGCGCGGGTCGACCCAGCGCCATTCCGCCACCTCGCTGGGCTCCGGCGAAAGGTTGCCGGAGATCGTGGCCGTGTACACCGGGCAGATCTCGTTCTCGACGATCCCACCCGCATCCACCGCCCGATAGCGGAAGTCGGGCAAGGCGACCACGAGGTTCTCGATGGCGGCGCCCAACTCCTCGCCGGCCCGGCGCGCGATGGCGTCCTCGAAGCTCTCGCCCGGCGCGGGATGCCCGCAGAACGAGTTCGTCCAGACGCCCGGCCAGGTCAGCTTGCCCAGTGCCCGCCTGGTGACCAGGATGCGCCCGTCGCCGTCGAACAGGTGGCACGAGAAAGCGAGGTGAAGGGGGGTGTCCGTCGTGTGCACGGTCGCCTTGTCGGCGACGCCGACAGCTGTGCCGTCCTCAGCGAGCAGAACGACCTCTTCGCGGGGTGGGGTCATGCTTCCATTCTCCCATCCAGCCATCGAGCCCAGGCTTTCTCTCGATAATCCTCGGACATAACGGGAAGAAGCCTGGGCTCGATGGCTGCGGGCTGGGCCGCGCCGGGGGTGCGGCCGGGCGGCTAGTTGGAGCCGAGCTGCTGCTTGTAGTCGGCGATCGCCTGGTCGGCCGTGGTGGTGGCGTCGGCGACGGCCTGCTTCATGGTCTTCGAGCCCGAGAACGCGGCCTGCATCTCCGGGATCACCGCGGCGCGGATGGCGCTGAACGCTCCCGTGAAGCAGCCGTGCGACGCCGGGACGTCCGTGACGTTCTTCACCTGGTCGATGGCGACCTGAGCGACGGGGTGGCTGGCGAGGTAGTCCTTGCGGGCCGCCGAGTTCTCGAGTGCGGTGTTGGCGGGGACGTAACCGGTCGCCTCGCTGAACGTGGCCTGCGACTTCGCGGACGCGAGGAACGAGATCAGCTTCCAGCCGGCCACCTGCGCGGCCGGGGTGGCCGTGTTGCTGAGCCACATCGCCGAACCGCCGACGACGGTTCCGGCCTTCGATGAGGGGGCGGAGAGCGGGAACGGCAGCGCCTCGTAGGCGAACGACGTGCTCTGGGCGACCGATGCTGCGACGGCCGACGAGTTGAACATCATCGCGGTCTTGCCCGCTGCGAACGCGGTGACCGCGTTGTTGTTGTCCGTGCCGACGTTGAGTCCGGCGCCGGCTTTGTAGAGGTCGGCCATCGTCGTGAACGCCGCCACCTGGCTCGCGTTGCTGAGGCTCACCTTATCGGCGCCCTTGCCGTCCCTGCCGTTGCCGGGGGTGCAGTACGGGTTGCCGCTCGTGGCAGACAGCTGCTCGAACCACCAGTCGTCGAACGCTTCGGCGATTCCGGGGACACCGGTGGCGGTCGTGATCTTCTTCGCGGCGTCGGAGAGTCCGCTCAGCGTGTTGAGCGACGCCGGGTCGACGTCGGCCTTGCTGAGCAGGCCCTTGTTGACGAACAGCAGCGGCGTGGACATGTTCATCGGCACGGCGACGAGCTTGTCATCGACGCTGTAGTAGCGCTTGCCGGCTGGGGACAGCTGACTGAGGTCGAGGTCTTTCGGGTTGGCCGCCGCCATCGCCACCGGGGAGACGCTGCGCTTGACGTCGTTGAGGAAGCCGGAGGAGATGTCGTTGCTGAGCGTGACGGTCGGCGTCGACTTGTCGCGCAAGGAGGCGGTGTACTTCGCGAGCAGGTCGGGGTAGCTGCCCTGCGCGCTGGTGTTGACGTGGATCTTCCCCGCGTTCTCGGTGTTGAACTCGTCGACGAGCGACTGCAGGGCCTGCGCGTTGATGCCGCCGAGTCCGTGCCAGAACGTGATGTCCGTCACGCCTTTCACGCTGCTCAGGGCGGAAGGGCCGGGGGCGCCCGCCGACGCCGCGGTGGTCGGCGCGGAGGAGCCGCCGGAGCTGCATCCTGCGATGGACAGCAGGACGAGCGCCGCTGCTCCGAATGCGATGGTCTTCTTCATGGCTGGTTCTTTCGTTCGGTGCGGATGGGGGTGGTCGGTTCGGGGGTTATTTGAGGACGCCGCGGGACATGCCGGTGAGCAGGAACCGCTGGCTGACGATGACGAGGATGACGGTCGGGATGAGCACGAGGGCGGTTCCCGCGAAGACCGCGGCGGGCGCGGTGGACTCGGACGACACCAGCTGCGAGAGGCCGACCTGCACGGTGCGGTTGGCTGGGGTGTCGGTGATGAGGAGGGGCCAGAAGAAGCCGTTCCAGGCGAACAGCGCGCTCCACATGATCGCGGTCGTGACCTGGCTGCGGCACGCGGGCATGACGACGAGCACGAGGGTGCGGAAGTCGCCGCAGCCGTCGAGCCTGCTCGCCTCCCAGATCTCGCGGGGCAGCGAGGCGAACGCCTGGCGCAGCAGGAAGATCGGGTACCCGATCGCGAGGTACGGGATGATGATGCCGAAGATGGTGTCCCTGAGCCCCAGGCTGCTGACGAGCTGGTAGTTCGGCACCACGAGGCTCTCGCCCGGCACCGCGAGGGTGGCGATGATCAGCGCGAACGCGATCCCCCTGCCGCGCCAGCTCGGGAACACGAGCGCGTACGCGGCCAGCGCCGACGTGACGAGCTGCGCGAACGTCTGCAGCACCACGACGATCATGCTCGTGAGGTATTGCTGCCCGAGCGGGATCGCCGAGAGGGCGGCCGTGAAGTTGTCGAGCGTGAACTCGCTGAGCGGCGGGAACAGGCCGCTCTTCACGAGCGCGCCGGTCCGGAAGAACCCGCTCACGAAGGTCATGTAGATCGGGAAGCCGATCAGCAGCGCGAGCACGATGAGCACGACGATGCGCACGATGTCGCCCGGGCGCAGGGTGCGCATCCTGGATCGGCGTCTGCGGCCGGCGGTGGCGGTGCGGCTGGCTGTGGCGGTGCCGGTGGCGGTGGCGGTCATACCGTGACCCTCCTGTTGATGAAGCGGAACTGGAGCCAGGTGACCAGCGCAACGATGAGCACGAGCACGATGGCGACGACGGAGGCGCGCCCGTAGTCAGGCGTGCCCTGGCCGAACGCGTACATGTACAGCTGGTAGACGAGTGTGGTGGTGCTCGACGACGGGCCGCCCGCGGTCAGGATGCGCACCTGGGTGAAGGTCTGCAGGCCGGAGATCGTCTGCGTGACGAGCAGGAAGAACAGGCTCGGGCTCAGCAACGGGATGAGGACGGACCAGGTGAACCGGAACCCCCCGGCGCCGTCGAGTTCTGCCGCCTCCATCACCTCCGGCGGGATGGTCCTGATGGATGCGGCGAGCACCAGGAACGCGAAGCCGAGCTCGTACCAGGCGGTGGTGAGCGACACGGAGAAGATCGCCCAGCCCGGTTGTTCGAGCCAGGGGATGGCGTTGATCCCGAGGTGCGCGAGCAGCTGGTTCACGACGCCGACCGACGGCGCGAGCAGCCCGGAGAAGATCGCGGACGCGCTCGCCGCCGAGTACGCGAACGGCAGCGAGAAGATCACGCGGAAAAGGCCGCCGGCCGGGATCCATTTGCGCAGCAGGATCACGGCGAACAAGGCGATGCCGACCGACATCGCCATCGACAGGAAAGCGATCAGCAGCGAGGTGCCGACGACGCGCTGGAACGATGGCTGAGCGAGCAGGGTGAGGTAGTTGTCGAGGCCGACGAAGCGGCTGGCGTTGCCGAAGAGGTCGGTGCCGAAGAAGCTGAGCTGCAGGCCGTTCAGCAGCGGCCGGTAGATGAAGACGGCGAGCAGGACGGCCGCCGGGACCACGAACCAGGGGCCGATTCCGGTGCGTAGGCGCGTGGGTCGTTTGCGCCGCGTCGGGCGCGCGGCCCCGGAGCGGCGCTCGCTCGGGGTGGGTTCGCGGCGGTCGGCCGTCGAGATGGTTGATGTCATGGTTCTCCTGCCCGCATCATCGCGGGAACGTTCCCGGTGTGCATGGAAAGTATCAGAGCCGCACATGACGCGCAAGCGATGCTGGGGTGAACGACGGATGAAGTCGGTGAGGTCGGGTGATATTGTTCAAGACATGACGGGAACGTTCCCGGTGACGAGACAGGGAGCGAATCGTGACAATCTCCGACAGCGGCCTCGAAGCTGCGCTGCACAGGGGCGCCGGGTGGCCGGCGATCATCGGCCACCGCGGCGCGAGCGGCTACCGCCCGGAGCACACCGCCGCCGCATACGATCTGGCGTTCGCGCTCGGCGCGGACTCCGTCGAGCCGGACATCGTCCCCACCCGCGACGGCGTGCTGGTCATCCGGCACGACGCCGAGATCTCGACGACCACCGATGTCGCCTCCCGGCCGGAGTTCGCCCACCTGCGCACGAGCAAGGAGATCGACGGGGTGCGGCTGTTCGGCTGGTTCACCGAAGACTTCACCTGGGACCAGCTCGCGACGCTCCGCGCCGTCGAAAGACTCGGCCGGCTGCGCCCGCTCAGCGCGTCGTTCGACGGCCGGTACCCGATCCTCCGGATGCGCGACCTGTTCGCGCTCACCGACGCAGCCGCCATTAGACACGACCGCGCGCTCGGCATCGTCGCCGAGATCAAGCACGCGACGTACTTCGAGAGCATCGGGCTGCCGTTGGACGAGCTGTTCGCAACGGAGGCGGCCGAGGCTGGCTGGGGGAACGCATCCACACTGGTGGTGGAGAGCTTCGAGAAGACCGTGCTCGGCCGGCTCGCAGCCCGGGGCGTCACCGCCGACTGGATCTACCTCATCGAGGCGCACGGTGCCCCCGCGGACCGGGTCGCCCGAGACGGGTCGGCCGCTCGCAGCTACGACGACGACGTCTCCGATGCCGGCCTTCGCGCGCTCGCGGCAGAGGAGGCAGGCCGCGGCATCGACGGGGTGAGCGTCGACCTCTCCCGTCTCCTCACGCGCGGACCGGATGGGGAGACGACGGTGACCGACCTGCCGGAACGGGTCGGCGCGCACGGCCTGCAGACCTACTGCTGGACCCTCCGCCCGGAGAACGCGTTTCTCTCGGACGACTTCCGGCACGGCCAGGCGGACTCCGGCTACGGCGACTGGTGGAACGAGTTCCAGCTCGTGCTCGGCAGCGGGGTGGATGCGGTCTTCGCCGACCATCCAGACCTCGCCGTCGCCGCACGGGATGCGTTGCAGCACGCGGAGGCCGCCCTCCTCTGATACCGTCCATTCGGACGACAGAGCGAAGGGGGCCGCCGTGGCTCAGGAGCGCGCGAAGGCGCCGACGATCATCGACGTCGCACGCCTGGCCGGTGTCTCGAAGTCTGCCGTGTCCCGTGCGCTGCTCGGGCAGGGCGAGGTGAGCGAGGACGCCAGGCAGCGGGTGCTCGATGCGGCGAACTCGCTCGGCTACGTGGCCAACGCGATGGCGAGAGGCCTCGTCTCCGAGCGCACCAAGACCCTCGGCGTCGTCCTGCACGACGTGACCGACCCGTTCGCCGGCTACCTCCACGTCGCGATGCAGACGCGGGCGACGGAACGCGGATACTCCGTCGTGACGGCGACGAACCCCGGCGAGCTCACCCTGGACAACGCGCTCACCGCGCTGCGCTCCCTGGTGTCGCTGCAGGTCGACGGCCTCCTGGTCTGCTCGGCCAGGTTCCCGTCCGATCAGGTGCTCCCGTTCGTCGACCGGCTTCCCGTGGTCGCCGCCGGCCGCCGCGAGAACGAGCCGGTGCTGTCGAGCGTCTGCGTCGACGACATCGATGGAGGCGAACAGCTCGCCGACCACCTGATCGAGCTCGGCCACCGGTCGGTGGCGGTGATCCTCGTCGACGGCGAATACTCGTACAGTCAGCATCTGCGCGGCGTCGCGATGATCGACAGGCTGACCGCATCCGGTGTTGCCGTGACGGTGCGAGAGGTCGGCACCAACGCCGACGCGGCGGGCATCCTGCCGTCGTTGCTGGCGGTCGACGGACTGACCGCGGTGATGTGCCCCAACGACCGCACGCAGGTCGCCGTCATGGAGCAGTGCGAGCGCGCGGGCGTCGCGGTGCCAGGGCGGCTCTCGGTGACCGGCTTCGACGGCATCGGTGCGCTGGCGACCCCGCTGCTCGGGCTGACGACGTTCCGCCAGCCCATCGAGGAGATCGGCCGAGTCTCGGTCGACCTGATGATCGCCGCCATCGAAGACGGCGTCCCCGCCGACAACCACCTCGTGATCCCCGGCGCTTTTGTCGCCGGCCGCACCACCGCGCCCCCGCCCGCTCTGTAACCGCCCGCCCTGTAGCCGCCCCTCGATTTTCTGGGGGTCAGTCTTCTGGGTCGGTGGGCCACCAGCGGGAGGCGACGACCTTGGGGTCGAGGCTGATCCGCTGGACAGCGCGTTCGAGAGTGCCTGGAACGCCGGGCTTCGTGGAGGTGACGCGGGCGAGGACAGTGACGTGAGAGTGCGGGCCCGGCTTGGTGTCGACCGAGCGGAGCATCAGGTCCGGCCGCGAGACGGCCTGGATGACGAGCGCCCTCACCCGGTTCTCGCTCTTCTCGGTCGTCTCGACCTCGAGGGCGAAGTCGTTGCTCTCCTCCGCCTCGTCCGGGTCGTCGGGGTGGTCGGCGAAACGACGGGTGCGCTTGTTGACGAAAGTGCTGACCGGGCGCAGGAGGGTGTTGGTCGCGACGATCGCGACGGCGCCGATCACGGCCATCCACAGGCTTCCGGCACCGGCGAGCGACCCGATCGCCGCTGCGCACCAGAGCGTCGCGGCCGTTGTCAGCCCCCGGATGTTCAGGCCGTCGCGCAGGATGACGCCCGCACCGAGGAAGCCGATCCCAGAGACGACCTGCGCGGCCACCCTGGTCGGGTCGGCGGTGGGGCCGTCGAGTCCGACCGACCCGACGATGACGAACAGCGAAGACCCGGCCGCGACGAGCGCGTTCGTCCGGATGCCCGCCGTGCGCAGTCGCCACTGGCGTTCGAGCCCGATCGCGGCGCCCAGCCCGATCGCGACCAGCACCCGGATGGCCAGGCCGAGGATGAGCACGGGGTCGTTCATGGCACCTGCTTCCCTCCCGGGCGGTGCCGGGAACGTTCCCGGAGGGAGTCTAGCCGGTGCGGGTGGGGTGCGACAAGGCGGGCGGTGTGACCGCCGCGCCTGTCGCCGCCGCGTTTGTCGTCGCCGTGCCTGTCGCCGAGCTCACTCGGCCGGGGTGGTCGGCGTGCGCCATCCCAGGTTGCGCGCCATCGCTTCGAGTGTGGCGACCGTGGTCGCGTAGTCCTCGTCGCTGATGCCGGCAGTCATCGACTCCCGCACACCCTGGATGCGCGCCAGAGCGGAGGCGTGCGCCTCGCGTCCGGCGTCGGTCAGCTCGACCAGCTCGTTGCGGTCGCCGGACACGGTGACCCAGCCGCGCTCCGCGAAATCGGCGATGGTCGCCTCGACGCGGGAGGTGCGGGGGTGGTGGTGCCCGTGGTCGCGGCGGGCGTCGGTCTGGTGCTCGTCGTGGTGGTGATGCGGGTGGTCGTGGTGCTCGTTGTGGCCGTGTTCGTGACCGGCGCAGTCGCCGTGCCCGTAGTGCTCGGGGCGACCGTGGTGCTCGGGGTGACCGAAGTGCTCGGGACGACCGTGGTGCTCTGGGCGCTGCGGGTGCTCGCCGGGGCCGTAGCCATGGGAGGCCCGCATTTCCTCGTAGCGCTGGCGCCGCTGCTCCCAGAACGCTGCGCGGTCGTCGTCCGACGAGAATCGCGGGCGACCGCCGAAGCCCTCGCCGCGCCCGAAGCCGTCGCCACGCCCGAAGCCGCGCCCGAACGGCCGGCCGCCGCGCATCCCGTGGCCGCGTCGCCCTGTGCCGCCGCGTCGGGGCGGCAGGGCCGTCTCGATGTCGTCGACGCTGGTCGCGCCGTCGGCGATGGTGTTGAGGACGCGCCAGCTTCCGCGGCGCAGGTCGAAGCCGGAGAGCTCATCGCGCATCCGGTGGCGGAGTTCGTGCTCGATCACGCCGAACCAGTAGCCCGGGGGTGTCGTCTGTGAATTCGTGTTGGTGTTCATCGTGGAACCCTTTCCTATTGCATGTACTGTTACAAGCAGTTGTATGATTACATACATGGAAATGGATGGTCAAGCCCCCGATCCCGATTCGCAGGATGCGGACATCGTCGCGCTGGTCGAGCAGTCGCTCCTGGCCGTCCGCCACGATCAGTCCCGGCGACGGATGCACGGAGGCCCGCCGAACCACGGAATGCCGGGCCGCGGCCCCTGGCCGGGCGGGTTCGCGCGCGGCCAGGGCTGGGGCGGTCACGATCACGGCGGCCACGGCGATCGCGACGATCACGCGGGCCATGGCGATCACGGCAGCCACGGAAACCACCCCGGCTTCGGAGCGCCCGGCGCGCACGACACGCAAGACGGCCCCGACGCCCCCGGCGACACCGACGCCCCCGACGACACCTCCGGTTCCACGCCGTTCCCAGGCTTCGGCGATTCCGCGCGTCATGGCCCCGGCCGCCGTGGTCGCCCCGACGGTTCGCTCGGCCGCGCCGCCCGCTTCCGGATGCTCGACGTGCTCGAGGCTGCAGAGCGCGACGGCACGACATACTCGATCAGCACCCTCGCCCCCGCGATCGGCGTCGACCAGCCGCGGGCGAGCAGGCTGGTGCAGGAGGCGGTCGACCGGGGGCTCATCACCCGGGTGACCGATCCCGCCGATGCGCGGCGCACGCTCATCCAGTTGACTGCGGCGGGCCGCAAGCAGATCGTCGAGGTGCGCAACCACCGGCGTTCGGCCGTCGAGCAGGCGCTCGCGACCTTCACCCCGGACGAGGCCAGAGCGTTCGCCGACCTCTTCGCCCGTTTCGTGCGGGCGTGGCCGCGGGACTGAGCCGAGCGGGAGCGGCCGAGCAGCAGCGCCCGAGCGCAACGGCCAAGCGCAGCGGGCGCCGAAGAAGATCTCCGGAAAACTTTCCGTCCCGGTGTCGATCGGGGGTCGCGCCGTTCGACCTCTGGGTGCAAAGGTCGGAGAGCGACCTCAGATCAAGGAGAAACCGAATGTCCAAATACATGCTCATCCTGCGGCCCACCGAGGCTGCTGCCGCGAACTTCGCCAACCTCGACTTCGAGGACGTCCTCAACGCGATGGGCGAGTTCAACGACGAGCTGATCAGGGCGGGCGTGCTGCTCGCGGCCGAGGGGCTCGCCGACCCCAGCGAGGGCGTCGTCGTCGACTTCAGCGGGGAGACCCCTGTGGTCACCGATGGCCCATACGGGGAGACCCGTGAGCTGTTCAACGGCTACTACATCCTGGATGTCGCCTCGGCGCAGGAGGCCGTGGAGTGGGCCAAGCGGGCACCGCTGACGGCGGGCAGCATCATCGAGATCCGCCGGGTGCCGTCCATCGAGGAGTTCCCGCAGGACAACGTCTGGATCAAGAAAGAGCGCGCGTGGCGCGAACAGACGGGGCAGCTCTGACAGGCACAGCCGCCCGCGCAGCCGTCGAGGCCGTCTGGCGCATGGAGTCCGCCCGCATCGTGGGCGCCCTCGCGCGCTACACCGGCGACTTCGCGCTCGCCGAAGATCTCGCCCAGGAGGCGCTCGCGGAAGCGCTCGTCTCCTGGGCGGTCGACGGTGTGCCGGCGCAGCCGACCGGCTGGCTGCTGACCGTCGGCCGGCGCCGCGCCATCGACGCGTTCCGCCGGAGGGCCGCCCGCGACGACCGGTATGCGCTTCTGGCCCGCGACCTGGAGGAGACGGAGCCCGGTGCCGACGCGCTTTTCGACCCTGGCGCGATCGACGACGACGTGCTGGCGCTGATGTTCGTCAGCTGCCATCCGGTGCTCTCCAAGGAGGCCAGGATCGCGCTGACGCTGCGGGTGGTCGGCGGTCTCACCAGTGACGAGATCGCGCGGGCGTTCCTCGTTCCGGTTCCGACCATCCAGGCCAGGATCACGCGCGCCAAGAAGACGCTCGCGGCGGCACGGGTGCCGTTCGCCGTTCCGGAGCCGGCCGAGCGCGGTGAACGACTCGGGTCCGTGCTGCAGGCGGTCTATCTGATCTTCTCCGAGGGTTCCTTCGCCTCCAGTGGCGACCAGTGGATGCGTACCGACCTCGCCGACGAAGCGCTCCGCCTCGGACGGGTGCTGGTGCGCCTCGCGCCGGAGCCGGAGGTGTTCGGGCTGCTCGCCCTGATGGAGTTGACGGCCGCGCGCTTCCCCGCCCGGATGGATGCGGATGGTGAGCCGGTGCTACTGGAGGACCAGGACAGGCGGCTCTGGGATGTGGCGGCGATCCGCCGTGGCCGCGCGGCGCTCGCGCACGCGGCGTCGGCGGGGCGCGGTCTCGGCGCTTACGGGCTGCAGGCGTCGATCGCGCAGTGCCATGCGGTCGCGCCGTCGGTCGCCGAGACCGACTGGAGGCACATCGTCCTCCTCTATGAAGCGCTGGCCCAGCTCACGCCGTCCCCGGTGATCGAGCTGAATCGCGCGGTCGCCGTCGCCATGGCGGACGGGCCGGCCGCCGGGCTGGCGCTCGTCGACGCGATGACCGAGCGCGGCGACCTCGCGGGCTCGTACCTGCTCCCGGCGACGCGCGGCGAGCTGCTCACCCGGCTGGGGCGACCGGATGCGGCCGTCGCCGCTCTGGAGGAGGCGCTCGTGCTGTGCCCGTCGGCGTCCGAACGTGCGGCGCTCGACCGCAAGCTCGACCGGTTGCGCGCCGGCTGAGCGCGAGGCGCTCGACCGCGGTCGAGCGGGCTGAAGCGCGGATTGAAGCGCGGGTCGAGGCGCGGGTTGAAGCGTCCGGCTCGCTACGCTCGACCTATGCAGCACCCCGTCATCACCGTCTCGGCCGTCGCGTTCGTCCGGGAGGACGGCGACATCCTCACCGTCCGCAAGCGGGGCACCTCCCGGTTCATGCTTCCGGGCGGAAAGCCGGAGCAGGGCGAGTCGCCCGCCGAGGCGGCCGTGCGCGAAGTGCGCGAGGAGGTGGGCATCGTCCTCGACCTCGGCGAGTTGTCGCTTCTGGGAGCCTGGGAGGCGGACGCCGCCAACGAACCAGGCCACACGCTCGACGCGACCGTGTTCACGGCCGCCCTCACGGGCATCCCGGTCGCTGCGGCCGAGATCGCCGAACTGCGCTGGTCGAGCCCCGTCGATCCTCTAGGCGACCTCGCCCCGCTCCTCCGCGACCACGTCATCCCCGCACTGACTCAGCTCCCCCAATAATCGAGCCGGGACTTATGCACGCGACACGCCGCGCCAAGCGTGCACAAGTCCCGACTCGATGGCTGCGCGACGCTGGATGCGCGGGACGAGCCAGCGTCGGCGGCGGAAGCGAAGCCGATGGCGGAGGCGGCGGCGGCGGTCAGCGGGTGGCGCGGACCGGGATGAGCAGGGCGAGACCGAGGGCGAGCACGAGCACGATGCCGAGGATGCCCCAGTACTGCGCTCCGCCGATCGCGACGAAGGTCGCGAACAGGAGCGGCGCGAGGAACGAGACCGCGCGTCCGGTCGTCGCGTACAGGCCGAACACTTCGCCCTCCCTGCCCGCTGGGGTGATCCTGGCGAGGAACGTGCGGCTCGCCGACTGAGCGGGCCCCACGAAGAGGCAGAGCACGAGGCCGCCGATCCAGAACGCCGTCGCTCCGAGGTCGTGCGCGAAGAACACGGCGAGCCCCGCGATCACCAGTCCGATCAGGGAGGTGACGATCACCGGCTTGGCGCCGAACCGGTCGTCGAACCGGCCGGACACGAACGTGCTGATACCGGCGACGACGTTGGCAGCGATGGCGAACAGGATGACGCCTCCGCTGCTGAACCCGAACGTGCCCTGCGCCAGGATGCCCCCGAACGTGAACACGCCCACCAGCCCGTCGCGGAACAGTGCGGACGCGATGAGGAACAGCACCGTGTTGCGGCTCTCCTTCCACAGCCGGCCGATGTCGCGCACTAGCACGCCGTACGACTGGAAGAACCCGACCCGCGGTCGCCGCGAGCCGATCGGCATCTCCGGCACGGCGATGAGCACGGGCAGCGAGAAGATGAGCGTCCAGGCCGCGGCGATCAGCGCAATGATCCGGATGTTGAGGCCCGCGTCCTCCGTGACGTGCAGCATCCCGCCGGTGCCGTCGTCGTTGCCGGTGACGAGACCGAAGTACACGATGAGCAGCAGGACGATGCCGCCGAGGTAGCCGGCTCCCCAGCCGAAACCGCTCACCCGGCCGACCGTCTTCGGGGTGGAGACCTGCACCAGCATCGCGTTGTAGTTGACCGTGGCGATCTCGTAGAAGATCGTGCCGATGGCGACCAGGATCACGCCGAGCAGGAAGTAGCTCGGCTCGCCGACGACGAAGAACATGAGCGCTGTGATCACCACGACGACGCCGGTGTTGATGCCGAGCCACAGCTTGCGGCGGCCCGACCCGTCGGTGCGCTGACCCAGTACGGGTGCGATCAGGGCCACGATGATGCCCGCGACGGCGAGCCCCCAGCCGAGCCCGCTCGACAGCGGTGCCTCGGCGGCGGTGACTGCGGCGTGGGCTGGTCCCTTGAGGTCGGTCTCCGCATCCCGTGCCGCGACCAGCGCCGGGTCGACGAACAGGCTGCCGGTCAGGTAGACGGTGAAGACGAACGTGGTGATGACCGCATTGAACGCCGCTCCTCCCCAGTCCCACAGCGCCCACGACACCACCTGTCGACGCGGGATGCGCCGCTCGGCCGAACTGTCCACGAACAGCGGGGATGCGGCGGTCACCAGGGCGTCGGTGTTCGCCGGGGCAGGCGCGGGCGTCGGCTGGTTGCTGCGGTCGGCGTCGTTGCCGTTCGCGCTCGGGTGAGTGCTCATGAGCACAGCGTATGGCGTCGCGGTTGCCGGAGGGTGAACCGCTGCGCCGTGGCGGGTGCGTCGCCCGGCGAGAGTTCCGTGCGCGCACGGATCCGGCCGTGTCGCGGCCGCGTATAGGCTCGCGCCGAAGGAGTTCCTGACACGCATATGTCCGGAGCGGCATACACGGCATGGAGGCTGAGATGACCACGATGGTGAATGAGGATCGACAGTACGGCTGGGTGCGGCACCTGCTGCCGCGTATCGTCATCGGCGCTCTGATCGCCGCCGCCCTGGTGGGCGTGTACGCCGTGCTGATCGGCCGGTTCGACGAGACCTGCTGGAGGCTCATCGGCACGATCGCTCTGCTCGTCTTCTTCTCGCTCGTCTCCTGGTACGACGCCGATGTGTCGGCGAGGCGCGCACCCTGGTTCGGGGCCGTGAGTGTGATCACGTCGGCATACCTGCTGCTGGCGGGCCTCGCGAAGATCTGGACGCCCGTGACGCACGACCCATACGCCGCGCACCCGTGGTGGGAGCCGGTCGCGTGGTTCGCCCTGGTCGCGGTGACCAGGCTCGGCCTGCTGCACATCCACCTGGTGCTGAACACGCAGCGGCGTTTCACTGGGCCGGTGATGAGCAAGGTCACCGTTGCGACGCTGACGCTCGTGGCCGTGCTCACGCTCGGCCTGTCGCTGCCGCTCGCGCTGCCGACGATCGACTTCGGCGAGACGTACTGGCGGGTGCTGGCCGTCGTCGCGATCCTGGATGCGCTGGGGACCATCCTGATCCCGCTCACCTACACGCTGTTCGGGCCGAAGACCGAGGCGCCGCCGCAGCCCTGGCCGGCGCCGGAGCCGTGGAGCCAGCCGGCGCCCGCGGCGTTCGCTCCTGCGCCGACGTTCGTGCCGACGCCGACACTCGCACCCGCTCCGACACAGCCGGCGGCACCGGCAATGGCGCCGCTCTCGGCCACGCTCCCCGCCGCCTCCGCGTACCCGCTCCTCGACGCCTCCGACGGGATGCGCCTGGAATGGCCGCGCTACATCAGCGGGCAGCCGCTGCCCGCGAGGGTGGACGGCTCCCCGGACTTCACGGGCGTGGTCGGCTACTAGATTGCAACCGGCAGCGTGTACTGGTTGCCGGCGGCTGCCGGGAGGGCGGCTGCCGGGAGGGCGGCTCGAAAGCCCGGGAAAATCAAATTCTGGAATATTCAAAACATCGCACGCCTGAAACGTAAACGAACTGAACACATCCCCTAAGTTGGTGAGGCCGGTTGTTCGACTCGGCACAGCTCAGCGGGGTGATCTCGGTCGGCAAGAAGTATGTGTCATGGGATACCGAGGGCCACAGGGGCGGTGTTTGGAAGATGGCGAGAAGCAAGTCAGAGCTTGACCAGAAGACAACTCGTGACGGCACATTCAACTTCGACTTGTCGCAGCAAGTGGGCAAATAGCGATGGATGAGCTGGAGTGGGGGGAGAGTTGGGGTCTCTCGTTTGAGGGTCTGACCCGACCTGGAGCTGAGGCGCTTGCGGCGTACGGGCAATCCCTCGGCTTTGATGGGGCGGCGGATGATCCCAAGCAGTGGTGCGCTGTGAGATGGGACCGGAAGACGGTCGAAATCGTTCTTAGGCTGTTAGAGGGCGGGCTCGTCGCGTGGGAGTCACGGGCGACTCCTAATTGGGTCCGGTGGGGCGGACAGAACCTGGCGGACGATCTCACAGAGTGGTTGAAGCGGGCCGAGGCTGTTGACGACGACGATTGCCCTAGCTCGGCCCCTGCTGCGTACACCGATCGCAGAGGCGCGGGTACCGGTGGTGAATGCTGGCATGTGGTCTTCTACGAATTGACCCAGTTTGGGGCCGAGGCGATAGTTGCGTACGCTCGTTTGCTCGGAATCGACGGCATAACCCTGCATCCTCGGCGCTTCTTCAAGATAGGCGCACCGCGTGGCAGCGTCGACATTGATGTCTTGTTCTTACGGGCGGGGCTCGTTGCGTTCGCGGGTGCGCTTTCGGAGCGGGACCGTCGTGTGGGGTCGGCTGTGCTCAGTGATTTCAGGAAATGGCTGAGTCAGGCTCCGCCGCTAGGCGCGCTTCTTCCTCGGCGTTCGGTGAGGCGGCCTCTTGACGGCGGGTCGTGGGGTCTTACGTTCGATGGGTTGACGGGCGTGGGGGCGGAGGCCCTGGTGTTGTTCGCCGAGTCGATTGGGTTCAGTGCGGAGGCGGCCGACCCGTCGCGGTGGTGTGAGATGCGGTTCGACAGGCGGCGGTCTGATGTCTTTGTGATGTTGGCTCGGGCTGGGCTTGCAGTGCACGAGGACGAGGGAGTCCGCAATTCCGCACGTTGGGATATCGACGCGTTTGCGGTTGGTTTAGAGGAGTGGTCGGTGGGGGCGCCGGTGGTCTCCGATGGCGAGGGGCCGGGGGTCTATGAGGTGGGTCGTGGGGCGGGTCCGTTGGATGACGGGTGGGGTGTCATGGTCGACGGTTTGTCGGAGTCGGGTGCGGAAGCTTTGGTCTCGCGCGCGCGGTCGATGGGTTTTGCGGCCACTGCGTGTCGTCCGGGGGGGGGGTGTATGCGAGTTTCGACGATAGGACGGCTGTTGAGAGCGAGTTCTATTTCGTGCGTGCTGGTCTGGCCGCGCGTTGGCGTGAGCTCTCGAGTGGCGACAGGTTGATCGGGCGGACGTTGGTGGGTGATCTTGAGGAGTGGTTGTTGCAGTCGCGGTTGTCGGGGGTTGTCGCTCCGGCGGTCGGTGTCGAGTCGTGGGGTCTTGCGTTCGAGGGGTTGACGGAGTCGCAGGCCAGAGGCTTGGTGGCGTTTGCGGAGACGATCGGTTTCGCCGGTAGTGCTGGTGATTCGGCGCATCGGTGGGAGGTTCGGTGGGAGCGGGAGGCGGTGGAGATCGTAATCGGCCTGGTGCGGTCGGGTCTCGGTGCGCTGGAGGGCCAGGTGTTGCCCAGTGGTGTTCGTCGTGCGGCGGTGGCGTTCTGCGATCGGCTTCAGGGGTGGCTGCGGCAGGCTGAGGCTGCTGGAGAGGGCGACGCCGGAGGGTGGGGCCTCCGCGATGTTGGTGTGAGGGTGCGGCCGGAGAACAGGAACTGGGGTGTGTCGTTTGCCGGGTTGACCGAGGCGGGTGCTGAACGTGTCCTCGTGGTGGCGAGGTCCATTGGTTGCGAGGGCTCAGTGTTGGATCCTCGGCGGACGTTCGCGGGCGGCGGAGACTGGGTCGATGGCGAGGTCGTACTGCGTGCCGTGCGTGCCGGGCTCTCTGCTCGTACGGGTGAGCTTTCCGGTCGGGAGAGTCACGTCGCGGAGACGGTGGTCAGCGACCTCACGGAGTGGCTGAAACGCGCGCCGATCGTCGAACTCGACTGACGAACGACGCTAGATCGCGACCGGCAGCGTGTACTGGTTGCCGCCGCCGGTGCCGCGCACCTGCCGGTGCAGGCTCTCCATCGTGATGTCGAGCTGGTTGGCCTTGACGGCGGCGTCGGTGAGGTCGCGGAGCAGTTCCTCCGGCACCTCGCCGTCGTACTTGTAATAGATCTTGTGCTCGGTGCTCGCCCAGAAGTCCATCGCGACCGTGCGGATCTGCACCTCGACGGGCACCGCGATCGGGCCGTCCGACAGGAACACCGGCACCTCGACGATCGCGTGCAGGCTCTTGTAGCCGTTGGGCTTCGGGTGGGCGATGTAGTCCTTGACCCGCAGCACGTTCACGTCCGCCTGCGCCGACAGCAGCTCGAACACGTGGTAGACGTCGGAGACGAAGCTGCAGACGATCCGGATGCCTGCGATGTCGGTGATCGACTCCCTGATCGCGTCGAAGGACGGGTCGCACTGCTTGCGCACGATCTTCTGCTCGATGCTCTCGGCCGACTTGAGCCGGCTGGTGATGTGCTCGATCGGGTTGTAGTCGTGCAGCTCGGCGAACTCTTCGCGCAGGATCGACACCTTGGTGGAGATCTCGTCGATCCCGAACTTGTACGGCATGATGAATCGCGCGAAGTCGGTGCGGAACGCCTGCACCTCGTCGAGGGTCGCTGCGTCGATGTTCTGCAGCGCTTCGATCGCGCGTGACGACAGCAGCGGGCCGTTGTGATCGTCGGGGAGGTGCTCCGAATCCATGTACAGCACGCTAGCGATGGTCCTTGTGGAGGCGGTGTGAATCTCAGCGAGACGTTCTTCCCGTACGAGTCGCAGTGGGGCGACCCCCGCTGCAACGAGGCGTTGATCGTGCACGGCGACGACCCGGCCGGACTGCACGACTGGGCGCAGGACGGCTACACCTCCGCCGAGGAGTACCGCTACTGGGCGCGCAACGTGTGCGGCCTGGCGTGCCTGCGGTCGGTGGTGCGCGGCTGGCGTCCCGCCGCGGCCGACGCGACGATGCGCGACCTGATCGACGGCGCCGTCTCGGCCGGGGCGCTGGTGCCGGAGGAGGGAACGGTGCGTGGCCTCTATTACCGGCCGTTCCTGTCGTGGATCGCGGACGAGTTCGGGCTGGGCGGGCAGGTCGTGGAGGGGACCACGGCGCGCGAGCATTTCGCATCCATCGGCGACGGCGTGGTCGCGTTCGCGTCGGTCACGCCGGAGATCCGTTTCCCGGAGCGCGGCAACGCGCGGGTCGGCGGGCACCTCGTGCTCGTCCACGGCTTCGACGGGGAGACCGTCACCTTCCACAACCCCTCCGGGATCGGGGAGACGGCGGCGGATGCGACGCTCCCCGTCGACGAGTTCCAGCGGTTCTACGCCGGCAGGGGGATGCTCGTCCTGGCGTGAGCTCTACGCATCGCCACCCGGCAGGAAGATCACCTCGATCGGCTTGCCGAACAGCCGGGAGATACGGAACGCCAGCGGGAGCGACGGATCGTATCTGCCCGTCTCCAGGGCGACGACGGTCTGCCGCGACACCTCCAGCCGTTCGGCGAGCACGGCCTGGGTCCAGCCGCGCTGTTCGCGTTCGGAGCGCATGATGTTGTCCATCAGCGGATGTTTCCCATCACCGGTTGTTCCCCATCATCGGTTGGGGGCGCCGACGATCAGGTTGGTGAACTCCCACGAGACGATCCCGGCAATGGCGATGATCCATCCGCCGTTCGGCACGTCGAACCCGGCCGTGCTGAAGGTGCCGAGCACGATCGACCCGAGCATCGCGACCGTGAACCCGACCGCCAGCCCAGGGAAGAACAGCTTGCGCTGGTACTCGTCCATCGTCCGCACGCGCCGGACGGTCGCGACCACCATCCACACGAGCGGCAGCAGCGGCAGTATCGCCAGCGGAACCCGCCACGGACTGTTCGCGTGACCCCAGGCGCCCAGCGCCACGTTGGCGAGCACGAAGCAGACGCCCGCGACCTGCATCTGGATGCGGAAGCTGCGCTGGCGCCGGCGTTCGGTCGGCGCCTCCTCCTCGGAGTCAAGGTCGCTTGTCATTCTTCGATCGTAGGAAGCCCACTAGAACGAGTCAAGGAAACTTGTCTTTTCTCGCAGAATCCGGGAATGAACAGGGCTTCTTCAAAGTTGAGTCTAGTGTGCTCAAGTTTTGGATCCCCGGCTTGACAGCCTCAACGACGGGATGCGACACTTGAGCCATCAAGACTCAACTCTTGATCCCAGAATTTTCAGCCACAGAGTCAGCAACAAAAGGAGAGAAGCACATATGTCACGTGCAGTAGGAATCGACCTCGGAACCACGAACTCCGTCGTCTCCGTCCTCGAAGGTGGCGAGCCCACCGTCATCGCCAACGCGGAAGGCTTCCGCACCACCCCGTCGGTGGTCGCGTTCACGAAAGACGGCGAGGTGCTCGTCGGCGAGACCGCGAAGCGCCAGGCCGTCACGAACGTCGACCGCACCATCGCGTCGGTCAAGCGCCACATGGGCACCGACTGGAAGGTCGATGTCGACGGCAAGAAGTACACCCCGCAGGAGATCTCGGCACGCATCCTCGCCAAGCTCAAGCGCGACGCTGAGCAGTACCTCGGCGACACGGTGACCGATGCGGTCATCACCGTCCCCGCGTACTTCAACGACGCCGAGCGTCAGGCCACGAAGGAGGCCGGTGAGATCGCGGGCCTCAACGTGCTCCGCATCATCAACGAGCCCACCGCCGCCGCTCTCGCCTACGGCCTCGACAAGGGTAAGGAAGACGAGCTCATCCTGGTCTTCGACCTCGGTGGCGGAACCTTCGACGTCTCTCTCCTCGAGGTGGGCAAGGACGACGACTTCTCGACCATCCAGGTCCGTTCCACCGCCGGCGACAACCGCCTCGGCGGCGACGACTGGGACCAGCGCATCGTCGAATGGCTCATCAAGCGCTTCAAGGACTCGACCGGTGTCGACGTCTCCAAGGACAAGATCGCGCTGCAGCGCCTCAAGGAAGCTGCAGAGCAGGCCAAGAAGGAGCTGTCGTCGAGCATGTCGACCAGCATCCAGCTGCCCTACCTGTCGCTCACCGAGAACGGTCCGGCCAACCTCGACGAGTCGCTCACCCGCGCCCAGTTCGAGCAGATGACCAGCGACCTCCTCGACCGCACCAAGAAGCCGTTCCAGGACGTCATCCGCGAGGCGGGCATCAAGGTGTCCGACATCGCGCACGTCGTGCTCGTCGGCGGTTCGACGCGTATGCCGGCCGTGAGCGAGCTCGTGAAGCAGGAGACCGGTGGTCAGGAGCCCAACAAGGGTGTCAACCCTGACGAGGTGGTCGCCGTCGGCGCCGCCCTCCAGGCCGGTGTCCTCAAGGGAGAGCGCAAGGACGTCCTCCTCATCGACGTCACCCCGCTGAGTCTCGGCATCGAGACCAAGGGCGGCATCATGACGAAGCTGATCGACCGCAACACCGCGATCCCGACCAAGCGCAGCGAGACCTTCACGACCGCGGACGACAACCAGCCGTCCGTCGCCATCCAGGTCTTCCAGGGCGAGCGCGAGTTCACCCGCGACAACAAGCCGCTCGGCACCTTCGAGCTCACCGGAATCGCCCCGGCCCCCCGTGGCATCCCGCAGGTCGAGGTCACCTTCGACATCGACGCCAACGGCATCGTGCACGTGTCCGCCAAGGACAAGGGCACCGGCAAGGAGCAGTCGATGACGATCACCGGCGGCTCGTCGCTGCCGAAGGACGACATCGAGCGCATGGTGCGCGAGGCCGAGGAGCACGCCGCAGAGGACAAGAAGCGTCGTGAGACCGCGGAGACCCGCAACACGGCGGAGCAGCTCGCGTACTCGATCGAGAAGCTGATCAAGGACAACAAGGACAAGCTCCCCGAAGACGTCAAGAACGAGGTCCAGGGCGACGTCGACGCGCTGAAGACCGCGCTCGCCGGAGACGACGAGGACGCAGTCAAGACCGCGTACGACAAGCTCAACGCGAGCCAGCAGAAGCTCGGCGAGGCGATCTACTCGTCCAGCCAGGCCGACGCTGCCGCCGGTGAGCAGGCGCCTGCGGGCGACCAGCCCGCCGAGGAGAACTCGGACGAGGACGTCATCGACGCCGAGGTCGTCGAAGACGAGGAGAAGAAGTAAACATGTCCGACCAGAACCCCAACGGGCAGGGCAACGACCCTGAGCGCGAGGAGCCGATCATCCGTGACAAGCGGAGGATCGACCCCGAGACCGGCAAGGTTCGGCAGCCGGACGGCCAGAACGGCGACGACCAGGTCGGCGACGGCCAGGACGCCGGCGCCGCATCCGGAGACGGAAGCGGTGCCGGCCCCGACCTCGCCCATGAGGAGCTCGTCGACGTCGGCCCTGCCGACGGCGAGAACCTCGGGTCGTTCCTGTCCGACGAAGACCTGGACGTGCTGAGCGGGCAGTCGACGTCGGACCAGCTCGCAGCCGAACGGCTCGCCGACCTCCAGCGGGTCACCGCGGAGTACGCGAACTATCGCAAGCGCACCGAGGCGAACCGCGAGGTCGAGCGGGAGCGCGCGGTCGGCGACACGGTGAAGGGACTCCTTCCCGTGCTCGACGACCTCGATCGTGCTGAGAAGCACGGCGACCTCGAAGAGGGCGGCGCGTTCTCGACCATCGCGGCCAAGCTCCGCACCACGGTCGAACGCCTCGGCCTCACGCCGTACGGCGAGAAGGGCGAACCGTTCGATCCGCAGATCCACGAGGCGATTTTCCAGCAGCCGACCCCCGGCGTGACGGTGGACACCGTCGCCGACGTGGTCGAGACGGGCTACCGGCTCGGCTCCACCACGGTGCGGGTGGCCAAGGTCGTCGTCGCGGTCCCGGCATAAATCACCGGATGCGCGTGACGCGTGAAGCGGCGGGATCTCCATCCCGCCGCTTCCGTGCCGTGCGCCACATCAGCATGCAGAATTCATACACACGACGACAGTCTTAGGAAGGAGGCGCCATGGCAAGCCAGGACTGGTTCGACAAGGACTTCTACAAGGTTCTCGGCGTCTCCAAAGACGTCACGCCGGCGGAACTCAAGAAGGTCTACCGCAAGCTCGCGCGCAAGTATCACCCCGACTCCAACCCGGGGGACCCGGCCGCTGAGGCCAAGTTCAAGGAGATCAGCGAAGCGCACTCCGTGCTCGGCGACCCTGAGCAGCGCAAGGAGTACGACCAGATCCGCGCGATGGGCTCCGGCGCCCGCTTCACCGCGCCGGGGTCGGCCGGCCAGGGCGGCTTCGACGACGTGTTCGGCGGGATGTTCGGCGGAGGCCAGCAGGGCCGCGGCTACTCGTACCAGCAGGGCGGCAACTTCGACGACGTGTTCGGCGGGCTGTTCGGCAACGGCGGGGGCGGCGGTTTCGGCTCGTCGAGCGGCGGGTTCCGCGGCTACGGCGGACCGACGCGCGGCCGCGACGTGACGGCACACACCACCATCGACTTCGTCACGGCCACCAAGGGTGAGACCATCACGCTGCAGGCTGCGGACGGCAAGCCGATCAAGGTCAAGATCCCGGCCGGCGTCGCCGACGGGCAGAAGATCAAGCTGCGCGGCAAAGGCCAGCCGAGCCCGGACGGCGGAGAGGCCGGAGACATCGTCCTCACCGTCACCGTGCGCAAGCACCCGGTGTTCGAGCGCGACGGCCTCAACCTGCGCGTGACCGTCCCCGTGACGTTCGCGGAGGCGGCCCTCGGTGCCACCATCGAGGTGCCGACGCTCGGCGGAGACCCCGTCAAGCTGCGCGTCGCCCCTGGCACACCGAGCGGCCGCGTGCTGCGGGTCAAGGGCCGCGGCGTGCAGACGGCCAAGGGCACCGGCGACCTCCTCGCCGTCGTGCAAGTGGCCGTCCCGTCGCACCTGACCGCCGAGGCACAGGAGGCGCTGAAAGAGTTCGCGGAGAAGCTCCCGGACGAGAACCCGCGCGAGGATCTGCTCGCGAAGGCGCGCAACTGACCATGGATGAGAACAGCCAGGTCTTCGTGATCTCGATCGCGGCCGAACTGGCGGGGATGCATCCCCAGACCCTCCGCCAGTACGACAGGCTCGGACTGGTGAGCCCGAGCAGGACGGCGGGCAAATCCCGCCGGTACTCGATGCGCGACGTGGCGAAGCTGCAGGAGATCTCGCGGCTGGGCGCCGAGGGCGTCAGCCTGGAGGGGATCCGGCGCATCCTGAGCCTGGAAGATCAGGTGGGGGCGCTGACCACGCGCGTGCGCGAGCTGGAAGACGGCGCTCGCCGACGAACTCCTCAACCGGCCGGGCCACCGCGTGTTCGCGGCGGGTTCGGCCGGCGAGGTGATCTCGCTGCGCGCAGGCACGCGCGTTCGCCGCAGCAACCAGGTGGTCGTCTGGCGTCCGCTCGACCGGGACTGATCAGGTGCTTCCACTGAGCGAGGAGCGCCGACGTGGCGATGTCACGGGCCGCCGGGCGGCGGGCCGGAGCGTCTAGGCTGTCAGCGGTGACGCCGCAGTCTCACGAGGGCCGCGCATCCCGAACTGCTTCACGAACCCCCACGAGGGGCCGTCCACAAGGAAGGTGGCGATGAAGGCTCTCTTCAAGAGCGAGGCCGGACCGGGTCTCGAACTGGTCGACGTACCGGAACCCGAGATCGGGCCGGAGGATGTCAAGATCCGCGTGCTGCGGACGGGCATCTGCGGAACCGACCTGCACATCCAGCGCTGGGACGACTGGGCGGCGTCGGCTGTCATCGCCCCGCTCATCCCCGGCCACGAGTTCTTCGGCGAGGTGGTCGAGGTCGGGCCGCTGGTGCACGACGTGTCGGTCGGCGACCAGGTGTCCGGCGAGGGGCACATCGTCTGCGGCACCTGCCGCAACTGCCGTGCCGGCCGCCGCCAGATGTGCATCCGCACCAAGGGCCTCGGGGTGCAGCGCGACGGAGCGTTCGCCGAGTTCCTGACCCTGCCGGCCACGAACGTCTGGGTGCACCACAGCACCATCGAGCCGGAGGTCGGCGCCCTGTTCGACCCGCTCGGCAACGCCGTGCACACGGCACTGGCGTTCCCCGTGGTCGGCGAGGACGTGCTGGTCGCCGGGTGCGGTCCGATCGGCCTGATGGCCATCGCCGTCGCCCGGCATGTGGGAGCTCGCTTCATCGTCGGGACGGACATCAGCGCCTCCCGGCTCGCCCTCGCAATGGGCATGGGTGCCGACTACACGGTCGACGTCTCGCAGGCGTCCATCCGGTCTGCCCAGGAGGCGCTCGGGATGCGCGAAGGCTTCGACGTCGGCTTCGAGATGAGCGGAGCGCCCGCCGCCCTGCCGCAGATGATCGAGAATATGAACCACGGCGGCCGCATCGCGATGCTCGGCCTGCCGTCCGCTCCGATCGCGATCGACTGGGGCAACGTGGTCACCCACATGCTAACCCTCAAAGGCATCTACGGCCGCGAGATGTTCGAGACCTGGAACGCGATGGGTGCGATGCTGCAGACTTCTGCGACGCTGCGCGACGCCATCGCCTCCATCGTCTCCGACCGGTTCCCCGCTCGGGACTGGGAGAAGGGGTTCGCCGCCGCCGCGTCGGCCGGCGGAGGCAAGGTCATCCTGGACTGGACGGAGGTCTGATGTACGGAACGTTCCGCGACACCGTCGCGACGCAGCTCATTGAGATCGAGGAGGCCGGGCTCACCAAACGCGAGCGCAGCATCCACGGTCCGCAGTCGGCGCAGATCGTCGCCGACGGGGCAGAGGTGCTCAACTTCTGCGCCAACAACTACCTCGGCCTCGCCGACCATCCTGCGCTTCGGGATGCGGCCAAGCAGGCTCTCGACGACTGGGGTTACGGCCTCGCCAGCGTGCGCTTCATCTGCGGAACGCAGGAGCAGCACCTGGAGCTGGAGCGGCGGGTGTCGCAGTTCCTCGGCACGGAGGCGAGCATCCTGTTCTCGTCGTGCTTCGACGCGAACGGCGGCGTCTTCGAGACGCTGTTCACCGCGGAGGACGCGATCGTCTCCGACGAGCTGAACCACGCCTCCATCATCGACGGCATCCGGCTCTCCAAGGCGCAGCGCTTCCGGTACAAGAACCGCGACCTGACCGACCTGCGCGCCCAGCTGTCCGCAGCACGGGATGCGGGTGCCCGCCACTCCGTGATCGTCACCGACGGCGTGTTCTCGATGGACGGCTACATCGCGCCGCTCCGCGAGATCTGCGACCTGGCGGACGAGTTCGGCGCCCTGGTGTTCGTGGACGACTCCCATGCCGTCGGCTTCGTCGGCGAGCACGGACGGGGTACGCCCGAGCTCTGCGGGGTCGCCGACCGGGTGGACATCTACACCGGCACGTTCGGCAAGGCGCTGGGGGGCGCATCCGGTGGCTATGTGGCGTCGCACCGCGAGGTCGTCGACCTGCTGCGTCAGCGGGCCCGGCCGTACCTGTTCTCGAACACGCTCGCGCCGTCGATCGTCGCGGGCACGATCGCCGCGCTCGACCTGCTGGAGCAGTCCGACCACCTGCGGGCGCAACTCGTCGCCAACGCGGCGCTGTTCCGCTCGCTGATGACCGAGGCCGGATTCGACCTGCTGCCGGGCGAGCACCCGATCGTGCCCGTCATGTTCGGGGACGCGGCTCTCACCGCGCGCATCGCCGACGAGATGCAGAAGCACGGCGTCTACGTGACGGCGTTCTCGTTCCCCGTGGTGCCGCGCGGCAAGGCGCGCATCCGGGTGCAGCTCTCGGCCGCGCACACCGAGGACGAGATCCGGCGCTGCGTCGCCGCGTTCACCGCCGCACGCGACGCGGTCGGCTGAACGCCCGCCGGTCAGTAGCCCGCCGGCCAGGTGAACGCGGCGGGGGCGGTGGGCTGCTCGCCGGACTTGGTCACGACGATGTCGATGTCCTCGTGGTCGGCGAGGGTGATCGCGGCGGGGTCGCCGGTGACGGGCTTGCCGCCCACGAACGTGGTGACCGTGTCGCCGGACGCCGCCGAGTACGAGCCGATCCGGCCGGAGGCGAGCGCCACATTCCACTCGGTGAAGACCTGGCCGAGTGTGAAGGAGGCCTTCACCGGCGACTCCACGTGGACGATCCCGGACTGGTCGTGCGTGTGCAGCGGCGAGATGGACGCGGCCTGCTCGTCGATCCCGAGCAGTGCGGGAACCTCGACCTTCGCGCCGTCAACGGTGACGCTCAGGTGCGAGTGGATGTGCTCGACCGTCCCCTCGCTGCTCAGCATCGTGAGGCCGGCGGCCTTCGCGCGGGCGGAGGGATCGGACGGCGCGTTCCACGGCGGTGCGGACTCCGCGCCGGAGGCGACCGTCGGTGCGACGGAGGGCACGGCGGCGGCGGCGGTCGGCTTGGCGCCGGCGTTCGCGACGATCACTGAGGTCACGACGCCCCCGACGAGGATCACGGCCAGCGCGCCGCCGCCCCAGACGAGCATCCGGCGCCTGCGGTCGCGCAGGCGCTGCTGCCGGAGCAGCTCGGCGGATTTCGCGCGAGCGGCCGCCTTGGATTCGCGGCTGCGCTCGTTCTTGGAGTTCGTCGACATACGCCCATCGTCGCCAGCGCACCCGTGAAACGCCTGGACCCCGTCCCCCGGCAATCGAATCGTCCAGGGGATGCGTTGGAATGTGGCTTTCGGAGGGGATTGGTCCAATTCTAGAATCCTCGATATGTCCGTCTCTGGTGCCCAGTTCCCCCTTCCCCCGATCCCGCTCGAACAGCGGGATCTTCCCGTCGCGGCGTGGAGCGAACCGGTCGAACTGCGGACGTACGAACCGGGGACGCCGGAACGGATGCCCGCCTTCCTGGAGACGCGCGTCTACCAGGGATCGTCCGGGCGGGTCTACCCGCTCCCGTTCATCGAATCGGTCAGCCACGAGCCGCACGACCGGCTCTGGCAGGCCATCCACCTCGAGAACGAGTTCCTCCGGCTGGCGATCCTGCCGGAGATCGGCGGGCGGTTGCACATCGCCGTCGACAAGGTCACCGGGCTCGACGTCTTCTACCGCAACAACACCATCAAGCCGGCCCTCGTCGGGCTGGCGGGTCCGTGGATCTCGGGCGGCATCGAGTTCAACTGGCCGCAGCATCACCGGCCGGGCACCTTCCTGCCGATGGACTGGACGATCGAGCGGGAGGACGACGGGTCCGTCACCGTGTGGTGTTCCGACCACGACCCGTTCGCCAGGATGAAGGGGATGCACGGCATCCGGCTGCGACCGGGGAGCGCGGTGATCGAAGCACGGGTGCGCCTGTTCAATCGCACCCCTGTGACCCAGACGTTCCTCTGGTGGGCCAACGTCGCCGTGCGGGTGCACGACGAGTATCAGTCGTTCTTCCCCTCCGACGTGCACATGGTCGCCGATCACGCCAAGCGCGCGATCAGCGCCTTCCCCAACGCCGACCGCCCGTATTACGGCATCGACTACCCGGCGCGCGCCGATGCGAACAGCCCGGAATACGCCGGTCCGGACGCCGACCGGCTCGACTGGTACCGCAACATCCCGGTCCCCACCTCGTACATGTGCGTCGCCAGCGACGACGACTTCTTCGGCGGGTACGACTTCGACTCCGAGCTCGGCTTCGCCCATGTCGCCGACCACCACATCGCGCCGGGCAAGAAGCAGTGGACGTGGGGCAACTCCCCGTTCGGCTGGGCCTGGGATGCGAACCTCAGCGACGGCGACGGGGCGTACGTCGAGCTGATGGCCGGCGTCTACACCGACAACCAGCCGGACTTCTCCTACCTCGTGCCTGGCGAGACGAAGACGTTCAGCCAGTTCTGGTTCCCGTACCACGGCATCGGACCGCTCAGTGAGGCGACGACCGAGGTGGCATTGAGCCTGCGCGTGCACGAGGGAAGCAACGGCGAGGGAAGCGACGGCGGCCAGGGCGGCCGCTCCGCGTCGATCGGCATCGCGGCGACGTCGCGCCGAAGGTCAGTGCACGTCCGGGTCGAGGATGCGTCGTCCACCGTTCTCTGGCAGACGGTCGCACCCATCGAGCCAGGCTCGCCGCTCATCGAGCGCATCCCGATCCCGGTGGACGGCGATCTCGACCTGATCGCGTGCGACGGAGACGGCGGGAGCGAACTGGCCCGCGCATCCACCAGGTACCGGGATGCGGCTCCGGAGGGGATCGAGCCCGCCACCGAGCCGCCGGCGCCGTCCGAGATCACCTCGATCGACGAGCTGTACCTGACCGGCGTTCATCTCGCGCAGTACCGGCACGCCACCCGCCTGCCGGAGCCGTACTGGCGCGAGGCGCTGCGGCGCGACCCCGGCGATGTGCGGTCGAACGTCGCGCTCGCGTCCAGGGCGCTCGCCGCCGGGTTGCTCGATGAGGCCGAGGTGCGTCTCCGCACCGCCATCGCGCGACAGACCGCCCGCAACCCCAACCCGGCCGACGGCGAGCCCGCCTACCTGCTGGGCGTGGTGCTCACCGCGCTCGGCCGGGACGCCGAGGCCGTCGACGCGTTCTCGAAGGCCGCGTGGAACGCCGCCTGGCGTGCGCCTGCTCGTCTCATGCTGGCCAGGCAGGCAGCCCGTTCCGGCCGCTGGGCGGAAGCGCTCGGCTTCGCGGAGCAGGTGACGCGCATCGACGCGGATCAGCTCCAGGCCCTGGCGATCCGGGTCTGTGCGCTGCGGCAGCTCGGGCGCGATGGCGAGGCCACCGAGCTGCTCGCCGACGCGCGCCGGCTCGACGCCCTCGACGCGTGGCTGGCCGACCTCGACGGTGCCGCCGCCCGCATGGATGCACGAACGATGCGCGACGTCGCGGGCGAATATCGTTCGCTCGGTCTTCTTGCCGACGCGCTCCGCACCCTCGACGCGGCTGCCGCATCGGAGCGCGCTGCCCCGGTCGCCGGTGCTGGCAACCCGCTCCCGCTGATCCACTTCGAGCGCGCAGAGCTGCTGGAGCGACTCGGCGATCCGTCCGGCGCCGCCGAAGCGCTGAGCGCCGCCCGCACGGTCGATGCCGAACGTTGTTTCGCCTCCGGCGTCTCCGACGCCCTGCTGCTGCAGCGCCGGATCGAGAGCACCGGCGACGCCAGGGCCCACGCCTTGCTCGGTCACTGGCTCTACTTCCACCGCCGCTACGACGACGCGATCGCGCAGCTGGAGCTGGCCGAGACCATCGCGCCTGGCGATCCCGTGGTGCTCCGCGGCCTCGGACTCGCCGCGCACAACGTCCAGCACGACCAGCAGCGCGCCATCCGGCACTATCGGGATGCGCTGCTCGCGGCCCCAGGGGACGCCAAGCTCCTCTTCGAGGCCGACCAGCTGGCCCGGCGAGCGGGGGTGAGCCCGGAAGAGCGGATCGCCGCCCTGGAGCCGCACCGCGATTCGATGGCCGAGCGCGACGACCTCGCGCTCGCCTACGCGGAGCTGCTGGTGCTCGTCGACCGAGAGGCCGACGCCATCCGGTTCATGAGCGCACGCAGGTTCAGCCCCTGGGAGGGCGGGGAGGGCGAGACCATCCGGGTCTGGTCGATGGCCCAGCGTGCCTCGGCGGCGCGCGCGCTCGCCGCCGGCCTGCCCGACGAGGCGCTCGCCGCTCTGCGTTCGACGATCGAGCTCCCCGCGTTCCTCGGCGAGGCCAGGCATCCGCTCGCCAACTGCTCCGACATCCTGCTCGCCATCGGCGACGCGGCATCGGCGGCGGGCAGGGACGATGAGGCCGCGGAGGCGTGGGGCGCCGCAGCGAACAGCGCAGGCGACTTCACCACGATGCTCACCGTGCCGCACTCGCCGATGACCTACTACTCGATCATCGCGGCCCAGCGCTTAGGCGATAGTGCTCTGGCGCAGCGCCTCACCGACGAGCTGAGCGAATACGTCGAGGTGAAGCGACGCGAGCGCCCGACGATCGACTACTTCGCCACGTCGCTGCCCACGATGCTGATCTTCTGGGACGACCTGGAGGCCATCCAGCGCGACCTCGTCGCCACGATGGATGCGCAACTCGCCCTCCTCGCGGACGAACCGGGGCGGGCTCGTGCGCACCTCCAACCGATCGCGCAGCACGACCCGGCGAACATGCTCGTGCGCCTGCTGCTGGCCGATGCGGAGCTCGCCGCCGTCGGCGGCTGACCGGTTTGCGGCCGACGGCGGCCCGCCCGCGCGCGGATGCCGCGATCAGCCCTTGTGCTGGTCGCGGTATTCGCGCGGCGTCACGCCGTGCATCTTCTTGAACTGCCTGGCGAAGTAGAACGAGTCCGGGTAGCCGACCTCCCCCGCGATGGCGGCGATCGTCGCGGACGTGATGTCCAGCAGTTCGCGGGCCCGCGCCATCCGGAGCATGGTCTGGTACTGCAGCACGGGATAGCCGACCTCGCGTTTGAAGAGGGCGGAGAAGTGCGACGGGCTCAGCGACGCCATCGCCGCGAGCTGGGGCACGCCGATGTGGTCGGCGATGTGGGTTCTGATGTATTCGACGGCGTGCTCGATCACGTCGCCGGAATCGTCGGATCGTGCTCGTTCGGAGGCGAGCTGGGTCAGCACGTGCCAGGCGGCTCCGGAGGCGGCCATCAGACTCGTCGTGGTCGAGTCTCGCTCCATCCACTGCAGCACCTCCGACATCAGAGAGACGATCGGGTAGAGGTCGCGCGGGCGGCGCACGGGATTCTCGGCGGTCATCCCCGCGACCCGCAGGAACGCGTCGAGGTCCGGTCCTGCTGCATGGAACCACCAGAGCGTCCACGGATCGTCCGCGTCTGCGCCGTAGGCGTGCGGCCGGCCGGGCGGGAGGACGACCACTTGGCCCTGCTGGACAGGGAACCGGCTCGCCTCCGTCTCGCACCAGCCTGCGCCGTCGACGCACGCGATGACGACCGCCTGCGGGATGGGCGTCACGCGTCTGCGGCCGTGCGAATCGGCCCGGGGGAAGTAGCCGCAGTCGGTCACGACGAGGCGCGTCGTTCCCTCCTGCTGCAGGAACTCGCGCACGCGTGGGCGGGGGAGCACCAGCATGCGCTGACCGGGGAATCCGTCGGGGATGAGCATCGCACGATTCTGGCTCAGCGTCGTCGGATTGTCCAGATACACCGACGATTTCTTCTACTTCGCGCCGAGCTGGCGACATATCGTAGAGGTCGTTCAGCCGTAGGATCATCCTTCGGCGCACCTCACAGCCCGTGCGATCACCTCACGAAATGGAGTCGAAGATGACCCGGAAACCCACTCGATGGCTTGCTGCACTCGGCAGCACCATCGCGGCGACGGCCCTGCTCGCAGGGTGCGTCTCCACCTCGGGGAGCGCGCAGTCGACAACGAGCGGCCCTGACGCCTCTGGACCGCTCGTCCTGCAGTCCCGCTTCACCGACGCGGAGAAGGGCGGCATCGAGGAGCTCGTCAAGAACTTCAACGCAAAGGGCGAGGGTACGGTCAAGCTCAACAGCATCCCGACCTCGACGTTCAACACGCAGCTGCCCTCGTACCTCACCGCCAAGAACCCGCCGGATGTCTACACCTGGTACGCGGGTCAGGCCACGCGCGACTTCGCCGATCAGAACCTGCTGCTCGACCTGTCGAGCGTCTGGAAGAAACACAAGGGCGACTTCCCGGATGCGCTGCAGAAGCTCAGCAAGGACTCCAACGGCAAGGAGGTCTTCGTCCCGACCGGCTACTACTGGTGGGGCGTCTACTACTTCAAGAGCGACTTCCAGAAGCTCGGCATCACGCCGCCGACCACGTGGGACGAGTTCCTCGCCGACAGCGCGAAAATCAAGTCGCAGGGCGTCAACCCGTTCACGGCGGGGCTGAGCGACAACGCCTGGCTCGCGTCCGCCTGGTTCGACTACCTCGACCTGCGCATCAACGGGGGCGACTTCCATCTGAAGCTGCTCTCCGGCAAGGCGTCGTACGACAGCCCGGAGGTGCGCAAGGTCTTCGCCGCGTTCAAGCAGGTGCTGCCGTACTTCGACCCGTCGGTGCTCGGCCTCACCCAGAACCAGGCGATGAGCGACTTCACCCAGGGTAAGTCCGCGATGTACCTGCTGGGCGCGTGGGCGCAGCCGTCGGTCCCCGCCGACAAGCTGAGCGACCTCGGCTTCTTCCAGTTCCCGATGATCGACCCGTCCGTCCCCGTGGCGGAGGAGGCTCCGACCGACGGCTTCATCGCCAGCGCGAAGACGACCAAGCCGAACCTGACCAAGAAGTTCCTCGACTACGTGGCCAGCGCTGATGCGCAGACCCAGCTCGCCAAGGGTCAGCAGGGCAGTGCGCTCCCCGCCAACGTGAACGCCACGCTCAACCTCGACGCGCTGTCCACGCAGGGCAAGAAGATGCTCGAGTCCGCCAAGCAGATCACCCAGTTCTACAACCGGGATGCGGGTGACGCCCAGCAGACGCCGGCCGACACCGCGCTGACCAGCTTCATCGCCCACCCGGAGAACCTGGACCAGATCCTCAAGGACTGGGATGCGGCCGCCAAGAAGGTCCGGGCGACTTCGTGACCACTGCTCCACTCAGACGCGTTCGGCGGCGGATCACCATTCCGCCGCCGCTCGTGTTCGCCCTCGTGCTCATCCCGTTCCTCATCGAAGCGGTCGGTGTGTTCTGGCCGGCCTTCCAGGGCATCGGACTGTCGTTCCTGCACTGGAACGGCATCGGTCCGGCCACCTCGGTCGGCGGCCAGAACTACGTCGACCTGCTCAGCGACCCGATCTTCCTGACCGCGCTCAAGAACACGGCGATCTGGATCGTCCTGTTCGGCGGCATCTCGTTCCTGGCCGGTCTCGGCGTGGCGCTCCTGTTCCAGTCGGAGCGCAAGGGCGTCGGCATCTACCGCACGGCCCTGTTCCTGCCGATCGTGTTCTCGCTGGTGGTCACCGCCCTGATCTGGGGCGCGTTCTTCCAGCCGAACGGCGTGCTCAACAACGTGCTCGACGCGGTCGGACTGCACAGCTGGACCAGGGTCTGGCTGGGCGATTCGAACACGGCGCTGTACGCGGTGATCGTGGCGGCCCTCTGGCGGGAGATCGGCTACGTCATGGTGCTGTTCATTGCCGGGCTGAAGGCGATCGACCCCTCGGTGCAGGAGGCGGCGCGCGTCGACGGCGCGACCCGCTGGCAGCGGTTCCGGCACGTCACCCTTCCTCAGCTGCGCAGTGTGAACCTCGTGGTGCTGTCGGTGCTCATCATCGACTCCCTCCGGTCGTTCGACATCGTCTGGGCCATGACGAAGGGCGGTCCGTATCACTCGACGGAGTTGCTCAGCACCTACATGTTCTCCACGGCGTTCGAGGGCCACGCGCTCGGCTATGCGTCGGCCATCGCCGTCGTGATCTTTGTGCTGGCGATCGCCGTGATCGTCTCCTATCTCGTCCGCGCGCTCTCCGAGGAGAAGGAATCATGACGACAGCCACCGCGAGCAGGACGGCCACGGCCACAGCACAGCCGACCGTTCGGCGCCGCAGCAGACGCAAGGCCGCCGCCACCTTCGGCTTCCACACCACGGGCATCCTGATCTCGCTGGCCTGGTTCGCGCCGATCCTCGTGGTGCTGGTGACCTCGTTCCGCACCTTCGACGATGTCTCGGCCAACGGGATCGCGAGTCTGCCGCACTCGTTCACCCTGCAGACCTATGTGCAGGCGTGGAACCAGGGCGGCCTGTTCCAGGCGCTCGTCAACAGCATGGTGGTGACGATCCCGACGGTGATCCTGTCCTTGCTGCTCTCTGCCGCCGCCGCGTTCGGTCTCAGCCGGTTCCGTATCCCGTTGCGGAGGACGATCCTCATCCTGATGCTCGCCGGCAACCTGCTGCCGGTGCAGATGCTGCTCATCCCGATCACCCGCATCACGCAGCAGATCGACATCTACGACACGCTCGGCGCGCTCGTCGCCGTGCAGGTCGCGTTCGGGATCGGCTTCTACACCTTCGTGCTCTACGGCTTCATGCGGACGATCCCGCACGAACTGCAGGAGGCGGCCACGCTGGACGGTGCGGGCACCCTCCGCATCTTCGTCCAGCTCATCCTCCCGCTGACCAGGCCGGCGCTCGCCGCACTCGGCGCCCTCTCGTTCACCTGGATCTTCAACGACCTGCTCTGGTCGATCACGCTGCTCCAGACCTCGGAGAAGCTGCCGATCACCGCAGCCGTCCTGTCCTTGCAAGGACAGTACGTGTCGAGCTGGTCTGTCATCGCGGCGGCCACCGTGGTCGCGGCGATCCCGTCCACGATCGTCTTCCTCGTCTTCCAGCGCAGTTTCATCGGGGGCCTCGCCCTCGGATCGGTTAAATCGTCGACATGCCCTCTTCTTCTCCCGTCAGCCACCTCCGCGCCGGAGGGACGAGCGTCGTCGTCTCCGTCGGCGACCGACTTCCGCGCATCCTGCACTGGGGCGAGGACCTCGGCGATCTCGGTCAGGCGGAACTCGACGCGATCGCGGCCACGGCGCTTCCCGCCGTCGGCGACAGCGCCGTGACGTATCCACAGCCGGTCCCCGTGCTCGCGCAGGTCGCCGAGGGCTGGCTCGGCCGACCGGGACTGACGGGCGACAGCGACGGGCGCCGCTGGGCGGCCCGATTCGTGACCGAAGCGTCCGACTCGCGGGAGACCGCTGACGGTGCGCTTCTCGTCGTGGACGCGGTCGATGCCGAGTACCGGCTCTCGCTCAGGATCGAACTCGAGGTGCTCGCCGCGAGCGGGCTGGTGCGGCAGCGCGCGACGCTCCGCAACGACGGAGCCGACCGGTTCAGGGTCGGCGGCATCGAACTCGCGCTCCCCGTCCCTGCGGAGGCGGACGAGATCCTCGACCTCACCGGGCGCTGGTCGCTCGAACGCGTTCCGCAGCGGCAGCCGTTCAACGTGGGCGAGTGGGCGAGAACCTCCCGCGGAGGGAAGCCAGGGCTGGAACACACACTGCTGCTCGCCGCCGGACGGCGCGGCTTCGGGTTCCGGTCAGGATTGGTCTGGGCGACGCACCTGGCGTGGAGCGGCAACCAGTCGCTCGTCGCCGAGCGCACCCCCGCGGACACGCGCCGGCTCGCCGTGCGCGAGGAACTCGTCGCAGGCGAGGTCGAGCTCGCGACCGGCGAGGAGTACGCGACGCCCTGGCAGTACGGCTCCTGGGGCGACGGGCTGGATGCGCTCGCTTCCCGGTTCCATCGTCACCTGCGCGCCTCGCCCGCGCATCCATCGTCCCCACGCCCCGTGCTGCTCAACACCTGGGAGGCCGTCTACTTCGACCAGGATCTGGACACGCTGATCGCCCTCGCCGAGCAGGGTGCGGCCATCGGCGTCGAGCGGTTCGTGGTCGACGACGGCTGGTTCCTCGGTCGGCGCGACGACACCACGTCGCTCGGCGACTGGGAGGTCGACCCGACCATCTGGCCGGACGGCCTGGAACCGCTCGCCACACGGGTGCGCGAACTCGGCATGGACTTCGGTCTCTGGTTCGAGCCCGAAATGGTGAACCTCGACTCGGAGGTGGCCCGCGCGCATCCCGAGTGGGTGTTCGACGCCGGGCACGGCGCGGGGCTGCCGTCGCGGCATCAGCATGTGCTCGACCTCGGGCATCCGGAGGCGTACGCGTTCGTGCTCGAACGCATGTCGTCGCTGATCGTCGAACTCGGCATCGCCTACGTGAAGTGGGACCACAACCGCTACCTGCTGGATGCGGGCCACACGCCGACCGGACGACCGGGTCTCCGTGAGCAGACCCTCGCCACGTACCGGCTCATGGCCGAGCTCGCCCAGCGGCACCCCGGACTCGAGATCGAATCGTGCGCGAGCGGAGGCGGCCGGATCGACCTGGGCGTGCTCGAGCACACCCAGCGGGTCTGGCCGAGCGACTGCAACGACCCGCACGAGCGGCTGGAGATCCAGCGCTGGACCGGGCTGCTGGTTCCGCCGGAGTTGCAGGGCACCCACATCGGGGCGGAGGAGTCGCACACCACGCACCGAGTGCATCCACTGGACTACAGGGCGGAGAAGGCGATCTGGGGGCACCTCGGCGTCGAGGTCAACCTGCTCGACGCGAGCGAGGAGACCGTCGCCCACGTCGCCGGCTGGATCGCGTTCCACACCGAGCACCGCGACCTGCTGCACACCGGAACGGTCGTGCACGCCGACGTGACCGACGAGGCTGTGCGGCTGGAGGGCGTCGTCTCCGAGGACGTGCGCGACGCCCTCTTTGCGTTCTCGCTCACGGAACGCCCGCGCACCTCGCCGGTCGGGCGCATCGGGCTCCCCGGCCTCGACGACACCCTCACCTACCGGGTGGATGCGGTGTTCCCCGGCAGCCCACTGCACGGCGCCCAGCCGCCGTGGCTCGCAGACGGGGTCGTGCTGAGCGGCAGGACGCTGCGGGCGGTCGGGGTGGAACTGCCGAGCCTCGACCCGGACCGGTCGGTGCTGCTGCGCGTCCATGCTGTCTGAGCTCCTTCGGCTTGACGCAGTGATCGACGGCCGCCCGATCCGGGCGGCCGTCTCGCCGCGCGGGGCGAGCATCCAGCGTCTCGTCGTCGATGGGACGCCCATCGTGCGCGGGAGCACGACCGCCGAGCCGGCGCTGGCGTCCGGCGTCGTGCTCGCGCCGTGGCCCAACAGGGTGCGTGGTGCGCGGTGGCCGCTCGGCGGGGAGGAGCAGCAGCTCGTCGCGACGGAGCAGCCGGCTGGCAACGCGATCCACGGCTTGCTCGCCGACGCAGACTATGCCGTCGTGCGCGCGGAGTCGGACCTGGTCGACCTGGCCGCCGCCATCCGCCGACCGCCCGGCTACCCGTTCGACCTCGAAATAGAGGTGTCGTACCGGCTCACCGCCGACGGCATCCACTCCACGATCGGGATGCGGAACACGGGAGAGGGGACGGCCCCGGTCGCCCTCGGCGTGCATCCGTACCTGCGGGTCGGCGACGCGTCCGCCGACGAGCTGAGCGTCGCCATCGACGCCACCGCGACGCTGCTCCTCGGACCCGACGACCTCCCAGTCTCGACGCTCGACGTGGCCGGCACCCGGTACGACCTCCGCCGCCCGGTCGGCGTGCGGCACGCGCCGGGGCACGCGAGCTTCACCGGGCTGGCCGTGACGGACGGCCGGATCCGGTTGCAGCTCCTCGCGGGCGCTTCGCGCGTGGAGGTGTGGGCGGACGAGCGGTTCCGCTGGGCGCAGCTGTATCTGACGGAGGACTTCCCCGGACTCGCGCCGGGCGAGCTGGCGGTCGCCCTCGAACCGATGACGGCCCCACCGGATGCGCTCAACAGCGGCACCGACCTGCGTTGGCTGGCGCCGGGGCGCCAGTGGTCGCGGGAGTGGGGCATTTCGCTCGTGTGCTGAGCGGCCGCCGTGACGCGGGGCGCACGGAAAGGAGGGGCGCGCGATCCGATCGCGCGCCCCTCCTGTTCTCCTTTTGCTTGTTACTTGCAGCTGATCAGCGGCGCCGCCCAATCTGCGCGGTCGTTGTAGCCGCCGTCGCCCGCGTCTCCGACGTGGAGGACGAGGTCGCGCACCGAGGTCAGGTCGACGGAGAACGGCACGGCGGTCCCCCGGCTGACGACGCCGCTGTCCCAGATCGTCTTCCCGTCCGCGACCAGCGCGAACGTCGCCGTCCCGCCGTCCGGGCCAACGGTGTTCACCACATCGTCGATCCCGACCGCCCCGGACAGCTTCGTGCACGCCCCACCGAGGTAGTACCGGATGTCCGACGGGCTGGCAACGCCGAGCCCAGTGTCGTAGACGGTGCCCGCGATCTTGATCGGGTTGCCGCCGCCGACGCTCTGGTCGACCGCCGGCTGCATCCAGCCGCTTGTCGCGGAGATCCACGGTTGGTGCGACAGTGCCTGGTCGGCGCCGGTCGGTGGCGCGGGAGCGATCGTCACCAGGAGGGGCGGCGACGTCACCGACTCTGTGCCCCGGATGCCGAGGTAGCGTACGGAGGCGGTCACCGACAGGTCGCCCTGTTGAGCGTTCGCCGGCGCGGACAGCGTGAAGGCGAACTGTGCGGACCGGCCAGGCAGCACGAGAGCGGGAGCCCGCCCCTGAGCGGTGGCCGTCCATCCGGTGGGCGCGTTCAGCGTCACCTTCGGGGCGGCGACCGGTGTGGTGCCGTCATTGCGCACGGTGACGCTCGTGGTGAGCGTCGACCCGGCGGAGACCAAGGCGTCGGTGGTCGGCGTCACGGATGCTCCGTCGATGGCAGTCACCGTGGGAGCAGCGGCGAGCACGCGCGGTGACTGTGGCAGCCCCTTCGACTTCGACACGACCAGGAGGCCGACGCCGTGGGCGGGCACCTCGGCGCGCACCTGCCCGGCGGCCTCGCTGACCGCGTGCGTCCAGGCGTCCTTCACGGTGACGCGTGCAGCGGAGACGCCCACGGCCGACGCGGTGGTCGCCACCTCGGCCGGGGTGTCGCCGCGGTTGACGAGCGCGACGGCCACCGAACCGTTCGCGAGCGGCTTCGCCCACGTCTCGGTGGTGCCGGCTGGGCCGACCCTGACCGCCTGCTTGCCCAGCGCATCCTGATCGATGGCGAGCACGTCGGGGTTGGTCAGAGCGCCGAGCGTCGCGGCATTGAGAGTGCGCGGGTCGCTGCCGATCACGAGCGGGGCCGCGGAGATCGACCAGAGCGCGAGCTGGGAACGGAACTCCTCATCCGTCATTCCGAGGCCAGGGCCGAGGTAATCCGGGTCGTTCCAATGTCCGGGACCTGCCGCTTCCGGGTGTCTGGCGTTCGCATCGAAGTTGCGCAGGACGTCGCTGTACTTGATCGAGTTCACGAAGCCGACGTCGGTGTATGTGCGCCAGGACTGGGCGATCTGCGGGGCGTACGACCACGAGTCGATCGACTGCTGCGACTCCGGATAGTTGCCCCAGTCCGGTGAGGTGACCGGGTTGCACAGGTTGAAGATGATCGGTCGCCCGCTGCTGTTGTGCCGCAGCGCGTCGGCGAACTGGGTGTACACGGTCTTCGGGTCGAGGCCCGCGGTGATCCCGCAGAGGAAGTCGACCTTCACCGCGTCGAAACCCCACGTTGCGAACGTGTCGGCGTCGGTCTGGTAATGCCCGTAGCTGCCGAGCCCGCAACTGCCAGGGATGTACGGGCCGGCGTCGGTGTAGATGCCGGCCTTGAGGCCCTTGGAGTGGATCGCGGCAGCGAGGGCGGCCATGCCCTGCGGGAAGCGCGTCGGATCGCCCTGCAGCTGCCCGTCCGCACCGCGCGGGGCGGACGACTGCCAGCCGCCGTCCAGCCAGACGATGTCGTATCCCGCCTTGGCCAGACCGCTGGAGACGAGGAAGTCGGCGACGCTCAGCACGCTGGTGGCGTTGTAGTCGCCGCCAAGACCGAAGTAGGTGTTCCAGCCCTGGTACGGGGTCTGGCTGAGCACGGATGCCGGTGCCGGTGTTGGCGCGGTGGTGGACGCCGATGCCGCTGGCGCTCCCTGCGCCGCTGCCGCTGGCGGAGCGCCGGACACGGCTGTCCCTCCCACGATGAGCACCGCTGCGATGCCCCACCCCACGAATTGCCTGATTGCCATCGAGTACTCCTGACGTCGTCGTCCACGTGCACGATCGGCGCAGAGCGGCCGACCACGTCAATGAAACTGCGATGCGGAGCGCCAGAGAATGCAGGGACCGACGGAAAACCAGGACATACCGACGACGGCAGCCTTGCTAGAGATGGCGAGGCGGCTGCGTGGACTCGCGGGGGACGACGTGCACAGGGGGAGCGTCCACGCGCTCGACGCGCCAGCCTGCGCGCATCCGGGTGTACGCGTCGTGCAGGGTGGTCGCGAGGGCGTCGGCGTCGAAAGTGACGGTGCTGAGGCGCGGGATGAAGTCGGCCCCGGCCGGGTGGTCGTCCGCCCCGATCACCGACACGTCGGACGGCACCCGGATGCCCGCGTCGACGAGCGCGCGGATGGCGGCCATGGCGAGGCGGTCGTCGTAGGCGACGACGGCGGTGGGCGAGTGCTGGTCGTACCGCCAGGCGTGCGCCCAGTCGCGGAGCGTCACGGACGACGCCCCGGCGTGCGCGACGGTGAGGGTAGCACCCGCGGCGAGTGCCGCATCCTGAGCGCCGGCGAGACGCTCGTTCGCCGTCGCTGCGGCGGACGGGTCGGTGGGCAGCAGGAAGACGATGCGCTCGTGTCCGAGGCCGGTCAGGTGCGCGACCGCCGCTTCGCCGAACGGGCGCTGCGGCACCACGAGCGTCGGGGCGTATTCGACAGGCTCCGGCCCGTGCACGATCAGCGCGCGCACTCCGGCGAGGCGGAGCAGTTCGGTGGCCACTGCGTCGCAGCGCGCTGCTTCGGCGAGGACGGCTTCCGGCCGGAGCTTCGCCCACTGCTGGCCGGCCTCGGCGCCGCGCAGCTCGGTGTCGGCGTGGCTGAGCGCATCCGTGCCGTCGTCGACCGTGCGGGCGAGCAGCCCGGCGAAGGTGCGTTCGAGGGTGGCGCCGTTGTCGCGTCCGGAGGCGGCGAACAGCAGCCCGGAGACGGCCTCGCCGCTCGCCAGCGAACGGGCTGCGGTGTTGGGGGTGTATCCCAGCAGACGGGCGGCTTCGAGCACCCGGTGCCTGGTGTCGTCGGAGACGCGAGAGTTGGGCTTGTCGTTGAGGACGAACGACACCGTGGCGCGCGAGACGCCGGCCGCGAGGGCGACATCGGCGCTGGTCGGGGCTTTGACCACTTGTGGGGTGAACATCCTGGTCCTCAGTCTAGGCCGGACAACGCATTCCGGTTACGCGGGTAACCAAAAACCGAGCAATGGCTTGTATTAAGGCGGCGACTGTTTTATGGTTACGCGTGTTAGCACGCAACGCCGCCTGCTTGAAAGGACACCTCCCCTTGACAACGCCGTCTGAAGACACCGCCGACCGGATCCCCGAACGCCCGGTCCAGCCCACCATCCCGTCGAACCTCACCGGAGTGCCGGAGAGCTCGTCGCTCGCCTCCACGATCACCACAGCAGGAAGCGCCTTCAGCGCCGCCCCCACCTCCGCCGTCTCTGCGCAGTCGCCCGCCAAGGTCAAGATCCGCGGCAAGCTGCTCAAGCTGATGCTCTCGATGATGGTCGGCAACGTCGCCATCTTCGCCATCTGGGGTGCCGTCCCGGGCGTCCTGCTCCCGTTGCAGGTGCAGGGCATCGTCGGCGTGCAGAACAGTGGACCGGTCTTCGGGCTGGTGGCGACCATCGGTGCGTTCGCGGCGATGATCGCGCAGCCGCTCGCCGGTCTCGTGTCCGACCGCACGCGCAGCCGGTTCGGCCGTCGTGCGCCGTGGATGGTGCTCGGCGTGCTGCTCGGTGGCCTGTCCCTCCTCTTCATGGGAGCGGCGAACGGCATCGTGCAGCTCACCATCGGCTGGGTCATGGTCCAGATCACCTTCAACTTCGCGCAGGGCCCGCTGAGCGCGATCCTGCCCGACCGTGTTCCGAGCGGCGCGCGAGGCACCTTCTCGTCGCTGTCCGGCCTCGGACTGATGGTCGGCTCGCTCGGCGGTTCCATCGCCGGCGCCCAGTTCGCCAAGGCGATCCCGGCCGGCTACCTCACCTTCGCCGGCATCGCGCTCGTCGTGATCGTGCTCTTCGTCCTCTTCAACCCGGACACGTCCAACAAGGGCGAGCCCAAGCCGCCGTTCAGCTTCCGCGCCTTCCTGCAGACGTTCTGGGTGAGCCCGATCAAGCACCCCGACTTCTTCTGGGGCTTCACCGGCCGACTGCTGCTTTACGCGGGCTACTTCATGGTCACCGGCTTCCAGCTCTACATCCTGCAGACCTACATCGGGCTGAAGGCCGACGCGATCACGATGGTGCCGGTGCTCAGCCTCATCAGCCTCGTCGGCATCATCATCACGACCCTCATCGGCGGTCCGATCTCCGACAGGATCGGCCGCAGGAAGATCGTCGTCATCATCGCCGGCTCCGTCATGGCCATCTCGCTGGTCTTCCCTTTGGTCATGCCGACCGTCACCGGCATGATGCTGTTCGCGTTCGTCTCCGGCCTCGGCTTCGGCGCGTACCAGGCGGTCGACACCGCGCTGATGAGCGAGGTCCTGCCGTCCAAGGACGACTTCGCCAAAGACCTCGGCGTCCTCAACATCGCCGCGACCCTGCCGCAGACGCTCGCACCAGGGCTCGCCGGACTGCTCGTCTTCGCATTCAGCTCGTACACCCCGCTGTTCCCCGTCGGGATCGTGCTCGCCCTCGTCGGCGCCTTCGCGGTGCTGCCGATCAAGTCCGTACGCTGATCCCGTCGACACCCGACCGAAAGTGAACCATCCGTCATGACTGACACCACCACGAACACCACCACTGACGCAACGGCCGACACCGACGCCGTCGTCGCCGGGCTCGTCTCCTCCCTCACCCTGGAGCAGAAGGTGCGCCTGCTCACCGGCGCCTCCTTCTGGACGCTGCACAGCGAACCGCAGATCGGGCTCGACACCATCGTCGTCTCCGACGGCCCTGCCGGCGTCCGCGGGCAGCTCTGGGACGAGCGGGACAGCTCGGCGAACCTTCCGTCGCCGACCGCGCTCGCCGCATCCTGGGACGTCGACCGGGTGTTCGTGCTCGGGCGGCTGATCGCGGCGGAGGCTCGCCGCAAGGGCGTCGGCGTGGCCCTCGGCCCGACCGTGAACATCCAGCGGTCGCCTCGCGGCGGACGCCACTTCGAGGCGTACAGCGAGGACCCGTGGCTGTCCGGCGTGGTCGGGACCGCGTTCGTGAAGGGCGTGCAGTCGTGCGGCGTCGGGGCGACCCCGAAGCACTACGTCGCCAACGACAGCGAGACCGACCGCATGACGGTCAACGTCAACGTGGACGAGCGCACGCTCCGCGAGGTCTACCTCACGCCGTTCGAGCGCATGGTCACTGAGGGCGGTGCCTGGCTGGTGATGTCCTCCTACAACTCCGTCAACGGCGTGACCATGACCGAGAACGAACTGCTGCGCTCTCCGCTGAAAGACGAGTGGGGGTTCGACGGCGTCGTGGTCTCCGACTGGATGGGCGTGCGCGACACGGTCGCGGCCGGTGCGTCCGCTCAGGATCTGGCGATGCCGGGCCCGGACGGGGTCTGGGGCGACGCGCTGGTCGAGGCCGTGCGCGCCGGGCAGGTCTCCGAGGCCGACATCGACGAGAAGGTGCTGCGCATCCTGCGGCTGGCGGGACGCCTCGGTGCGCTCGACGGCGTGGACGCGGCGACCCCGCTCGCCGAGCCGTGGGCTCCGGAGCGCATCGACGCACTGCTGCGCGAGGCGGCGGCGGACGGCATGGTGCTGGTGAAGAACGACGCGAGCACGACGGGCGCAGGAGCGGTCCTCCCGCTCGGCGCGACGCCGGGCACGGTCGCCGTGCTCGGGCAGCACGCGCGCATCGCCCGCAGCCAGGGCGGCGGATCAGCGACGGTCTTCCCGGACCACGTGGTGAGCCCGCTCGACGGCATCGCTGAGGCGTTCGGCGCCGATAAGGTGCGATTCGCGGCCGGGGTGCGCGCCTCCGACTCGCTGTTGCCAGTGGATGCGGGTGTCGTCGTCGACCCGGCGTCCGGCGAGGCGGGTGTGCACGTGCGCTTCCTCGACGCCGACGGCGCCGTGGTGCTCGACGAGCACCGCGGAAGCGGCCGTCTCACCTGGCTCGGCGATCCCGTGCTCGCGGACACGGCCGTCGTCGAGGCGACGACCACGTTCACGGCTCCCGCGGACGGCGAGTACGCCGTCGGCTTCGCCGGTCTCGGCATGTTCCGCTTCGAGGTGGACGGCGAGCTGAAGAGCGACGGCCTGTTCTTCCCGGACGGCACCGACCCGTTCATGGCGTTCCTCAACCCGCCCAAGCAGTCGTTCCCGATCGCGCTCACCGCCGGGCAGTCCGTCACCCTGCGCCTGGAGCACCGCCCGCAGCAGCAGGCGGGGCTTGCCGCGGTGATGTTCACCCTCGGCTACGAGGAGCCCTTCGGCTCAGCCCGGGATGAACTGGAGCGCGCGATCGAGCTGGCCGCCGCCTCCGATGTGGCCGTGGTGGTGGTCGGCACGACCGAGCAGCTGGAGTCAGAAGGCTTCGACCGCGACGGCCTGCGCCTGCCGGACGGCCAGGACGACCTGGTCCGCCGCGTGCTCGCTGTGAACCCGCGCACGGTCGTGGTGGTCAATTCGGGCGGCCCGGTGATCATGCCGTGGCTCGACGACGCCCCCGCTGTGCTCCTGACTTGGTTCCCCGGTCAGGAGATGGGTCACGCGCTCGCCGACGTCCTGAGCGGAAGGGTCGAGCCGGGCGGACGCATCCCCACCACCTGGGCGGCGGCCGAGGACGACGTGCCGGTCTGGCAGGTCGAGCCGGTCGACGGCCAGCTCTACTACGACGAGAAGCTGAACGTCGGCTACCGCGAGTGGATGCGCAGGGCGGCCGCGGGCGGACCGGCCCCGGCCATCCCGTTCGGCCACGGCCTCGGCTACACCGGATGGGAGCTCGGCGCGCCGACGATCGACGACCTGACCGTGAGCGTGCCGGTGACCAACGTCGGCGACCGGGCCGGCAAGCAGGTCGTGCAGGTGTACCTGTCACGGGTGTCGGACTCCGAGGTCGAGCGCCCGGTGCTCTGGCTGGCCGGGTACGCCGTGGTGCGTGCCGAGGCCGGAGAGGCGAGCGTCGCATCCATCGTCATCGAGCCGCGCTCGCTGCAGTACTGGTCGGTCGAAGACCACGCCTGGCGGACGGAGGCAGGCGTGTACGCGGTGCAGGTCGGCGCGTCGGTCGCTGAGCTGTCCGAGGCGGTGGAGTTCGCGGTCTGAGCATGGCTGTGCTCTGCGAGCGCCGCGTCGGGGGCCTCCCCGCCGCGGCGTTCGTGTTCATCCGCTCTGCCGGATCAGCGACCGCCCGGCCGCAGGTCAGCGGCCGATGCTGAGCCAGCCGTCGGGGTCGTCGGCCGTCGAGCCGCCAGCGCCTCCCTGGCCGTCCTTCTTCGCGTCCTTCATCGACTGCAGCTGACGCTCGATGTCCGCCCTGGTCATGCCCGCCGACAACTGCCGCGCGAGATCCGAGTCGGGGGGAGCGGTGAGGTCGTTGAGGGTTCCGCTGGCGATCAGCTCCTCGGTGGCAGCGGCGCGCGCCTGCATCTGTGCGACCTTGTCCTTGGCGCGGTTGAGGCTGGCGCCGGCATCGTTCAGCTGTGTGCTGATGCCCGCCGCCACCTCGTTCGCCCTGGCCTGAGCCTGAGAAGCTGTGTATGTGGCCTTCATCGTCTCCTTCTCGACGCGGAAGGCCTCGATGCGTTCGGAGAGACGGCGCTCGTTCTCCTGCAGCTGAGCCTGCTGCTTCTGCAGGGAGGCGTGCTGATCGCGCAGCGTAGCCACCTGATTCTCGAGCAGCGAGCGGCGCTCGAGGGCGGTGCGGGCGAGATCTTCGCGCCCCTGGTTCAGGGCCTCCTGAGCCTGCTGCGCGAGCCGCTGGTAGCGGGCGCCCATCTCCTGGCCCTGCAGCTCGATCCGCTTTCGGGCCGTCGCGACCTCGGCCAAGCCGCGGCGCACCTGCTGCAGCATCCGCACCTGCTGGTCGTAGCTGTCGTCGAGGGCCTCCCGCGGGTCCTCCATCTTGTCGAGCACGCGGGAGGTCTTGATGCGGAAGATGTCGCGCATCCGTGAGGTGTTGTCGCTCATGATTCGTTTCCCCTGTAGAGACGGTTGGTCGAAGTCTGGCGGCGCGGGTCGATCCGGCCGTCGGCGGTGTTGAGGGTGTGGAGCTCCTGCACTCCGGCGTGCAGCGCGGCGACCTCGCGGTCGACGTCCGCGTGCAGGGCGGCGAGCGTGTCGTCGCTCGAGCTGCTGAGTCCGGATGCGACAGCGGAGCGCAGCCGCCGCACGAGTGCTTCGACCTGCTGCACGCGGTCGCGCGCCGTCGCCAGCTCGGACGCGAGCACCTCCGGGTCCGTCTCGCTTTCCAACAGACGCAACTGCGCGCTCAGCGTCTCGCCCTCGTTCTGGATTCGCGTGAACAGCCGCGCGAGCTCGCCGCGCGGACCGTTACCGCGAGCAGCCAGGTCCACTGCTCCCCGACCGCTTTCGAGGCTGTTGCCGAGGCGCAGCCGCAGCTTGAGCACCTGCTGCTGCGGTCCCCAGGTGAGTGCCGCGCGGGTGCGGAGCACAGCACCGTTGACGGTGCGGTTGCGCCGGATGCGCCGGTAGAGCCAGCGCACGATGAGCACGCCGGTCAGGATGCCCAGCAGGGCGATCGCGAAGAGGCTGATCAGTATCCCGGCGATCACCGTCATGGCAGCCACCGTTCCGTCTGCGCTGCTGACTCGGGATGCTGAATCCGGGAGCACTGCGCCTTGTTCACGTCCATTTGTCCGCTTTCGTCGATCGGCTCGGGCGCTCGCCCGAGACGCGATGTATCGCGTTTCGGCCAAGATACGCTCATTGCCCACAAAATGCATGCGGCCGACAGAGACTGTCCAGGAAAGGGAGTCGCGCCGCGCCTTCCGTCTGCCCCACAATCGGGTACCGTGGCGGGAGCCTCACGGAAGGAGCCGCCATGATCGTCGACAACGCCGTCTACGTCGACGGGCAGCGCACCGCAGACCCCACCTCGCTCGAGGAGACGTTCGAGACGGTCCGCGACCGCGACGGTTTCGCCTGGATCGGACTGTACCGGCCGACGGAGAAGGAACTGGGGGCGGTCGCCGCCGAGTTCGAGCTTCCGGCGCTGGCCGTCGAGGACGCGCTGAGCGGGCATCAGCGGGCCAAGATCGAGAAGTACGGCAGCACCACCTTCGTCGTCCTGCGGCCTGCGCACTACATCGACGAGACGGAGAAGGTCGAGTTCGGCGAGGTGCACGTGTTCCTCGGCGAGCAGTTCGTCATCACCGTCCGGCATTTCGAGTGGCCGGACCTCGGCGCCGTCCGGCACCGGATGGAACAGGACACCGCGCTGCTCGGCAAAGGTCCGCTCGCCGCGCTGTACGGGATCCTGGATCAAGTCGTCGACGAATACGCCCCCGTCGTCGCCGGGCTCGAGAACGACATCGACGAGATCGAGGACCAGCTGTTCAACGGCGACCGCACGGTCTCACGCCGCATCTTCGAGCTGTCCACCGAGGTGATGACGTTCCAGCGCTCCGTCAGCCCGCTCGGCCCCGTGCTGCAGAGCCTGCGGGATGCACTCGCCTCCTCCGGCGAGGACCAGACGCTCCGCGAGGGGTTTCGCGACGTGCACGACCACGTCATCCGAATCACCGAGCGGGCGGAAGGCTTCCGGCAGGTGCTGCAGAACGCGCTGATGGTGCACACCACGCTCGTCGGCCAGGCCCAGAACGACGAGGTCAAGAAGATCTCCTCGTGGGCGGCGATCCTGTTCACCCCGACCCTGGTCGGAACCGTCTACGGCATGAACTTCGACCAGATGCCCGAGCTGCACTGGCTGTTCGGCTACCCCTTCGCGCTCGTGCTCATGCTCGCGATGGGCTTCGGCCTGTACTGGGCGTTCAAGCGCAAAGGCTGGCTCTGACGCGCTCGCTTGCGCTCGCGCGCTGCCGGTCGACTCGTGCGAAACGTGCGGTGCGCGCGGTCGTGACCGCGCTTTTCGCACGAGCCGGGCTGCGAGGATAGGGGGGTGTTCGAGTATGCGCGGTTGCGGCGGTGGCCGGACGTGGAGGGTGACAACCTGTTCGCGTCGGATGCGGCAGACCGGCTGATCGCCGATGTCGCACGGGATGCGGTCGGCGGCAACGCACAGGATGCGCCCGGCACGCTGGTGGTCATCGGCGACGCGTACGGCGCGCTCACGCTCGCGGCCGCCGATGGCGGTGCCCGCGGCATCCGCGTGCACCAGGACCCGCTGACCGGCAAGCGTGCCCTCGCCGCCAACGCGGCGGCGCTCGGCCTGGCGGAGGCGTACACCGTGCATCCACTGGACGCGTCGTTGGTCACCGGCGCCCGGGTCGTGCTGCTGCGGCTGCCGCGCAGCCTGGATGCGCTCGCCGAGATCGCCGCGCTGATCGCGGAGCATGCGCATCCGGAGGTCGTCGTCGTCGCCGGCGGGATGCTGAAGCACATGAGCGTCGCCATGAACGAAGTGCTCGGGAACGTGTTCGGCTCCGTCACTGCGTCGCTCGCGCGGCAGAAGGCGCGCGTCCTGACCGCGCGGGAGCCGCATCCGGTGGCCGCGATCGCGCTCGCTCGCTGGCCGGAGCGCGCGTACGACGAGGAGCTCGGCCTGTGGGTGTGCGCGCACGGCGCCGCCTTCGCCGGGACGTCGGTCGACATCGGCACCCGGTTCCTGCTCTCGGTGATCGACGACGCTGTCCCGGATGCGCGCACCGCCGTCGACCTCGGCTGCGGCACCGGGGTGCTCGCCACGGCGCTCGCCAGGCGAAGGCCGGGAATGCAGGTCACGGCGACCGACCAGTCGGCCGCCGCGGTGGCCTCTGCGACGGCGACTGCGGCCGCCAACCACGTCTCCGACCGGGTGACCGTCGTCCGGGATGACGGGCTGGCCTCCCAGCAGGACGCCTCAGCCGAGCTGATCGTCCTCAACCCGCCGTTCCACATCGGGGCGGCCGTGCACACCGGCATCGCGCACCGGATGTTCGCCGACGCAGGCAGGGTGCTCGCTCCCGGCGGCGAACTCTGGACCGTGTGGAACTCGCACCTCGGTTACCGCGCCGCACTGGAGCGCGCCGTCGGCCCGACGCGGCAGATCGCGCGCAATGCGAAGTTCACGGTCACCGCTTCGCGGCGTCCGCAGTGACCGCTTCGCGGCGCGGCGCGGAATAGCCGAAGCCGCGCCCGCGTTTTCGCGAGGGTGACGATCACCGCGACTTCCGCCCCCGCGACCCTCGACGAGGTGTTGTCCACACTCGACTGGCAGGTGGACGCGTCCCGCCGCGAGACGCTGGCCCCCGGCGCGCGCGTCGACGTCAACGGCGCGACGCTCGTCTATGTGATGAGCGGCTCCGTACGCGTACGAGCTGACGGCCCGAAGCCGGTCTCGTTGGCGTTCGTCGCGGGCGACGTCGTCGTCGCGACCGGCCGCCACAACGCGGACCTGCAGGCAGAGACCGCGAGCGAGATCATCGTCACCGAGCTGCGACCGCTCGGCGCCTCGCGTGCCGTCGACCTGCTCCCGGAACTGATCGGCGTGACCCGGCTGGCCGACCTCGATCCGGCGATCGCGCTGCTCGCCGCCCGGATGGGCTGCCCCGCCCAGGTGGATGCGCCCCGTCGCGCAGGCGACAGCGTGATCTGCGGGCGGATGGCGACCATGATCGTCGCCGTCGCGATCCGCGCCTGGGCCGAAGGGGACTGCGCGCCCGCAAACTGGCCGTCCGCCCTCGAAGACCCGTACGTCACCCGCGTGCTCGACGCGATGCACGAGGATCCTGGACACCCGTGGACGGTCGGGGACCTCGCCGCGGTCGGCGCGATGTCGCGCACCATCTTCGCCGAACGGTTCCGCACACAGGTGGGGAGGTCGCCCGCCAGCTATCTCGCGCAGGTGCGGATGGACGCGGCGATGACCTACCTCGCCGACGACGGTTTGACCGTGAGCGAGACGGCCAGGATGCTCGGCTACGAGTCGGACGCCGGGTTCAGCCGCGCGTTCAGGCGCCACACCGGGTCGGTCCCGTCGGTGTGGCGGCAGCGGGCAAGCTGACCCGCACGTGGCCGCCGGTGCGGGTGCGGCCGCGCTACCGGCTTCCGACCGCGTCGCGTGTCCCCGCGCTACGCGGCCCAGCGCTGCGCCGCCCAGCACTGCCGAACAGCACCACGCCGACCACCACGATCCCGGCTGCCACCACGTAGGTGGGTCGCACATCCACGGTGTCGACGAGGATCCCGCCGAGCCCTGCGCCGAGGGTGATCGCGAGCTGGAACCCGGCGACGACCAGGCCGCCCGCCGCCTCCAGCCGGTCGGGGATGTAGCGTCCGGCCCAGGTGTTGATGACCGCCGGCCACGCCCCGAAGCCGAAGCCCCAGACCGCGACGGCCACGGCGACGAGGATCACGGACCCCTGCCCGGCGACGGCGAGCAGGATGGCCCCGGCGATGAGCGCGGGCTGCAGGTAGCGCAGGAGCCCGAGGAACCGGTCGGCGAGCGCACCGACCACGAGGTTCCCGATCACGCCGCCGATCCCGAACACCACGAGGAGCGCCGCCGCGAACCCGGTGTCGAGTCCCGGCACCTGGTCGAGCGCGATCCGGATGAACGTGTACGCCATGAAGTGCCCGAACACGATCAGGATGTGCCCGGCGAGCCCCTGCCGCACGCCCGGCCGCAGCAGCGTGTCAGCGAGGATCCGCAGGCTCGACGCCTCGGCCGCCGCAATCGGCGGCAGCGCGATCCGCAGTGCGATCGCGACCACTGCCGTCAACGCCGCCGCGCCCAGGAACACCCCGCGCCAGTCGACGATCTCGGTCAGGTACACGCCGACCGGAACCCCGGCGACCACGGCGAGCGTCATCCCGGCGCTCACCACGGTCATCGCCCGTCCCAGTCTGTCCGGGCTGGCGAGCTGGGCGGCGACGGTCAGCGACATCGACCAGAAGCCGCTGATCGCAACGCCGATCAGGATGCGCGCCACGAGCAGCAGCCACAGCGACGGCGCCACGGCCACCGCGAGGTTGGAGACGGCCGCGAGGACGGCGACGAGCACGAGCAGCGTGCGCCTGTCCATCCGGGGCACCAGGATGCCGATGGTCGGTGCGGCGAGGAAGCCGATGAACGCGGTGACGGTGACCGTCTGGCCTGCCTGCCCCGGCGTCACCCCGAGCTCGGCCGCCATCGAGGTGAGCACGCCGGACGGAAGGAACTCGGCCGTCACGAGCACGAAGCTCGTCAGCAGCATGACGATGAGGGCGGTCCAGTGCGTGCGCGTGTGCGCGAGCGGCTGGGCGGCGGGCGAGGTCGCGCGGAGGGGAGAGGTGTCTGTCGTCACCGTTCCACTCTGGCAGCGGAGGCGGTGGGGGACGTGACTCTGCGTCCGGGGGACGCGACCGTGCGTCCGGGACGTGCGGGGGATCGGGCCGGGACCCTAACCCCGCACCATCACGACCCGCGGCCACGCCGCCAGCCCGTGCGCCTCCTCCTCGCGCACCCGCTCGCCGAGCGCGTCGCCCCACGCGTCCGCCGCCAGCGGCTCGAATCCCAGCCGCGCATAATACGGCGCGTTCCACGGCACGTCGGAGAAGGTCGTGAGTGTCAGCCCGGCCAGTCCGCGGGCCGCGCCCCAGCTCGCCGCCGCGTTGATCAGCCGAGCCCCGACGCCCAGCCGCGCGTGCGAAGGATGCACGGACACCTGCTCGACGTGGGCGCGCCTCCCGAGCGGCTCGACCAGCAGGTAGGCCACGGGGTGATCGGTGTCGTCCACCGCCACCAGGGCGCCGCCGCTCAGGATGCTGTCGGCCAGTTCGTCGGCGCTCGGTGGTTCGTCGTCGGCGATCGTCGCGAGTCCGATCCCCCTGAACGCCTCACCCGCCGCCCGTTCGATGTCCTGGATGGCCGGGATGTCCGTCGTGCGCGCCGCTCGAATGCTCACCGTTCGAGGGTATAAGACGAAGCCGGACCTCCGTCAGATCACGCCGTGCCCTCCGTCGAAGCGGCATCCCGTCGCCCGGCGAGGGTCCGCTCGCGCATCGCCAGGAACAGCGGCAGCGCGAACGCGAGCGCCACCAGCGGGATGAGGACGATGTACACCCAGACCCTGCGCATCCCGAGTCGGCGGCTCTCGATCACCATGAACGCGATCACGGCGACCGCCGCGATCAGCACGTCCACGGTGAGGGAGAGCACGGCGGGGCCGCTCTGCAGCCAGTCTCCGACGTAGTCGCGCCGCTGCGCGATCGCCGCGATGTTGAAGCTCCAGGTGCCGGCCAGTCCGATGAGCGCGAGGATGAGGAAGAGGATCGCTTTGCCGTTCCAGCCGCTCACGCCGCCGCCCTCCCGCTCAGCGCGGAGCGTCCCCGAGAGTGCGGCCGCGGCGCGGCCGGCCGGGACCGCCTCCCGAGGCCGACCACGATCGCCGCCGCAGCCACGCCGCCCACCACGATCAACCAGCCGCCCACCAGGAACACCCCGTCGGGCCGGACGATCGACTGCCCGGCCAGTGCCTGCGCGGTCACCAGCGCGACGACCGCGCCGTACGCCACTGTCGCGACGACCACGAGCCGGAGCCGCACCGTGTCGTCGGCGAGCGCCTGCCAGTGCCGCCCCAGCCAGCCGAGCGCGATGGCGAACAGCGGGAGAAGCTGGAGGGCGTGCATCCCGATGAAGTGCGGGATGCGCAGGTCGCCGCCGACGGTGCTCCAGCCGAGCAGAGGCAGTCCGGGGCCGCCGTCCGACAACCCCACCGTGTGGGCGCCGGCGATGCCCTGGAAATCGTGCAGCTGCGCGGCGGTCGGTCCGGTCATCAGATAGGCGAGGCCCATCCCGACCAGCGCGATCACCGCTCCCGCGCGCACCGCCAACGTGGTGGATGCGGTCGGCAGCCGCAGGAAGAACACCGCGAACGTGGTCAGGAAGGTCCCGACGTAGAGCACCGTGATCGACACGGCCATCACACCCCAGATCGCGGTGGCCAACCCGGTGGACACGTTGAAGTGGCTGGTGGTCCCTGCCGCAGCTGCGCCGACGATCGCGACCTGCTCGACGATCAGCGAGACGGCGATCACCGTGCCTGCGGTGTGCGCGATCCGGCGCCAGCGCGGCAGGTGGGCGATGAGCCACGCCCAGGTGACGCTGTAGAGCAGGATCGACAGGGAGAACTTGAGCGGCTTGAGCCAGGTGTCGGCGCCGAGAACCTGGCGCGGGTCGACGAGCAGGCCGATCAGACACACGATGGTGCTGACGACCATGAGGGCGGCGACCGTCATGAGGGGACGGTGCCACGCGAAGACGGACTTCATGAGAGCCTTCTCTCCGAGGTGGCGGCGGCCTGGGCGATGCGCCTCAGGCCGAGGGCGAGCGAGTCGCCGAGCACGGTCCCGACGACCATGAGCTCGGCCATCCTCGACGCGTCGGCCAGTGCCACGACGGTGCCGAGGTCGGCGTCGGCCGCCAGGCGGGCGGCCGAGGCGTATGCGTCCAGATAGCTGTCCGGAAGCGGGAACCCGGCGTTCGCGAACGCGTCGAGGACGCGTGCGGCGATCTGCGCGCCGATGTTGTCCTCGCAGCCGGACCAGCCCGCGCGCCCGATCAGGGCGTCGATGCGGGCGAGAGAGGCGTCGGTCGGTTCCGAGACGTCGGGGACGGCCGCTCGGGACAGCGCTTGTTGCGCGACGTCGAAGGTGTGCGCGATGGGCGCATCCGGATCGTCGAGCGCGACGAGCACCTGCGCCACCGAGCTGACGGAGAGGTGCCCGACTTCGAGCATCGACCTGATCAGCCGCAGCCGGTGGATGTGCGCATCGCCGTACTCCGTGCGGTTGCCGTTGAGTCGCTCGCCGCCCGGAAGGAGTCCTTCGCGCACGTAGTACTTGATCGTGGCGGAGGGGGTGCCGGTGGTCTCGGCGAGTTCGGTGATGAGCATGTGGTGATAGTAGCACTACCGGTAGCGTCACTACCAGTGTTGGCCCCATGCAGATTCCGCCGCGGGATCCGCCCGCTCAGAGGTCGTCGCGCGAGCGCTTCGACTTCGACGGCGCATCCTGCAGCGACAACCAGAACAGGATCGCCAGCAGGCCGAAGATCGCGAGCGACGACAGCAGGTCCCCCCACGAGAACGGCACCAGTTCGCCGTCGATCGACAGCACCAGGGCGCACTCGATGATGCCGAACACCAGGAAGAACGTCGCAAGCAGCACCCGCGTGGTCCGCACCGAGCGGCCGCGCCGGTGCAGCTCCAGCCGCCGCAGCTCCACCATCAGGGTCAGCAGCAGCAGCGGCAGGATCTGCGCGAGCGCCGCCGCCGTCGCGCTGTCCATCAGCACGATCCGCACATCCATCGGGTCGATCACGTCTCTATGGTGCACCCGTCTACGCGTTGCCGCCCTGCACCCGCGCCGAGATGACGGCGGCCGTGTCTCGGGCAGCGGCGACCACGACGTCCAGTGGATGCGCGCTGTACGACGTCCCGATGTACGGCACGGTGAGCGTCGCGACCGTCGCCCCCTGCGCATCCCGGATCGCGGCGACCACGTCGGTGACCGCATCCTGGACGGGATCCTGCCGGGTGATCACGTCACCGTCGCCTTCGCCGGTGAGCACCAGCCCGGCGGCCGTGTCGAGCGGGAACAGCGCACCCACCCGCACGACGTAACCGAAGTTCGCGGGCGACTCGGCCTGCGCGATCACGCGCACGGCGTCGCCGTCACGCACCCCGAGGTTGCAGGACTGCTCCACCGCGTCGGCGAGGTCGCGCATCGGACCCATCGCCAGCCGGATCAGCCCGCGCAGCGGAGGGTGCCGGTGGGCGAGCTCGAACAGGGCGAGCGACACCCCGTAGAGGCCGGACGCCGGGTCGCGATACAGGTAGCCGCGCCGCTCCAGCGTCGTCAGCACCCGGAAGATCTGGCTCACGCTGCGCCCGACCGCGTCCGCGATCTCGGTCTGCGACCGCTCGCCGGGCTCCGCGGCCAGGAACTCCAGGATGTCGAGCGCTTTGTCGAGGGCGGGCACTGCGTAGTCGGGCTGGGGCTGCGGTGTCGGTCGTTGCGCCATGCTCGTCAGTATGGTCGACCCGCGGCGTCGGCCGACGTACCGCCGATCAGCGGTCCGCCCCGATCGCGTCCAGGAAGCGCCGCGCGATCGTGCGCTCGATGTCGTCCGGCACCGGCTGGGCGCCCGCCTCCAGCGTCGAGGCTGCGGTCGCCACGCGCTCCAGCGACAGGGACTGCAGCAGGAACCCGAGGTCCATCGCCTCCAGGGAGTTGCCCTTCGGCTCGCGGCCGGCGAGGTTGACCATGCGCCCCTCGGCCAGCAGGATGATCGACCGGCCGTCCGGCAGGTCCACCCGCTCGATCGCCGCATCCAGGGTCGTCACCGCGGTCGCGGCACCGTAGAGCGCCACGGTGTCGATCTCCCACGGGAAGTGTCCGGCGTTCGCAAGCACGGCGCCGTGCGGGAGCCTGTCGATGATGTCCGGCGTCACGATGTCGGGGAAGCCGGTGGCGGTGATGAAGACCTCGCCCCAGTCGGCGAGGTCGGCGAGCGGCGCCACCCGGTAGCCGTCGAGCGCCGCCTCGAACATCTTCAGTTCGTCGATCTCCGCCACCGCCACCTTGCCGCCGAACGCCCGCAGATACTGCGCGATCCCACGCCCGCACCAGCCGTAGCCCGCCACGACGAACCGGCGGCCGGGAATCATCAGGTTCGTGATCCGCATGACGCTCTCGACCACTGACTGGCCGACGCCGTGCCTGTTTTCGCCGACGGCCTTGAGCATGCTGTCGTTGATGACGATGATCGGGAACGGCACCGACCCTGCGAGCTCGCGCCGCAATCGCACGCCGCCGCTCGTCGTCTCCTCCGTGCCGCCGACGACCGTGCCGGTCAGCCCGGCTTCGACGATTCCGGCGGCGAGGTCGGCGCCGTTGTCGAGCAGGATGGTGGGCTGCGAGGCGATCACGGCGGCGACGTTGGCGTGGTGCTCGTCGATGGTGTCGTCGCGGCGGCCGTGCACGGTCATCCCCTGCCCGCGGAGGAAGGCGACCACGTCATCCTGAGTGGAGCCGTGGTTGCCGGTCGCGACGATCTCGGCTCCGCCCGCTGCGAGGACTTCGAGGAGCACGGCTGTCTTGGGCTCCAGGTGCAGCGACATCCCGATGCGGTGGCCGGCGAACGGCTGCGATGCGGCGAACTCCGTCCTGGCGGCTGCGAGGAGCGGCATCCGGGAGCGGATCCAGGCGGTGCGGGCTGCTCCGCGGGCGGCGAGTTCGGACATGGGATCAACTTTCGTAGGTGAATGTGACTTTCATATAGGTTAGTCGGTTCGACCCGGATGGGGAAGGGCGGCACGAGCGACGTATCTCGTGACATTTGTTGCCCTGGACAGCGAACCGCGAAAGGATGAGCGCGACGGACCGAACGCCCACCGACCGGGCGCCCATCGTCGCGGGAGGGGACCCACAGTGGAACTGGATGTCGACGGCGTCGAGGAGCGGGTGTCCACCGGAGCGCTGCCGCCGTGGTCCGACGTCGAGTCGCTGGTGCAGGAGGCGCACCGGCGCAACGCCGCCGTGACCTCCGGAACCGTCGCCGACTACATCCCGGCACTCGCCGCCGCCGACCCTGCACTGTTCGGCGTCAGCGTCGCCGAGGTCGACGGCGAGGTGCACAGCGCGGGCGACGCCGACCACGCGTTCTCCATCCAGTCGATCTCGAAGGCGTTCGTCTACGCACTGGTCTGCGAGGAGCTCGGCCACGAACTCGCCCTCGAACGCGTCGGGGTGAACAACACCGGCCTGGCGTTCAACTCGGTGGTCGCCATCGAACTCAACGACGGGCACCCGATGAACCCGATGGTGAACGCGGGCGCGCTCGCCACCACCGCGCTCGTCCCCGGCGCGACCGCCGACGACCGGTGGCGGTTCATCCAGGATGGCCTCTCGCGCTTCGCCGGGCGCCGCCTCGAACTCGACGCGGACGTCTACGAGTCGGAGATCGCGACCAACCAGCGCAACCAGGCCATCGCCCGGCTGCTGCAAAGCTACGGCAGGATCACGGCCGACCCCGCCGAGGTGGTCGACGTCTACACCAAGCAGTGCTCGCTGCTCGTCACCGCTCGCGACCTCGCGGTGATGGGCGCCACCCTCGCCGACGGCGGGGTCAACCCGGTCAGCGGAGAGCGCGTCGTCTCCTCCCACGTCTGCCGCGACACCCTCGCCGTGATGGCGGCGAGCGGACTCTACGAGCAGTCGGGCGAGTGGCTGTTCGAGATCGGGATTCCGGGGAAGTCCGGCGTCGCAGGCGGTCTCGTCGCCATCGCGCCCGGCAAGGCGGGGATCGGGACGTTCTCGCCCCCACTGGATGCGGCGGGCAACAGCGTCAGAGGCCAGCGCGCCACGGCATTCCTGTCCCGCAGCCTCGGACTGAACGTGTTCGCGTCGGATGTGCACGACAACACAACGGAGAGGCAGGACCGATGAGTGCAGCAGCACCCGTGACCGCGGTGATCGAGAAGGCGTCGTGGAGGCCGATGATCGCGCTGTTCTGCGCGCAGATCCTGATGTCGTTCAACGTCGCCGCCCTCCCCGTTTCGCTCGGCGGGATGGTGGAGGAGTTCGGCGTCCCGCCGACCACGGTCAGCACCGCGATCGTCATGTACGGGATCGCCGTCGCAGCACTCGTGATGGTGGGCGCGAAGCTCGGGCAGCGCGTCGGCTGGGTGCTGATCTTCCGCATCGTGATCGGGCTGTTCGCGCTCGCCGAGGTGATGATGATCTTCGCGCCGACGGTCGGCTGGGTGATCGGGGCGCAGGCGCTCGCCGGTGCGTCCGCCGCGATCATCGTCCCGGCGCTCGTCGCCCTGATCGCCGAGAACTACCGGGGCACGCAGCAGGCAACGGCCATCGGATCGCTCGGCTCCGCCCGCGCGATCTCCGGGTTCAGCGCGTTCTTCATCGGCGGTGCGCTCGGCACGCTGGTCGGCTGGCGTCCGGTGTTCGCGATCCTGGTGGTGTTGGCCGTCGTGGTGTTCATCCTGAGCTTCTCGCTGCGGTCGGACCGCGGGGACAGCAGCGTCAAGATCGACGTGATCGGCGCCATCCTGATCGGTCTCGGCATCGTGCTGCTCACGCTCGGCTTCAACAACCTGAACGCGTGGGGCATCCTGGAAGCCAGGCCGGATGCGCCGTTCAACATCCTCGGGCTGTCGCCGGCGATCGTGTTCATCGTCATCGGGATCATTCTCGGGCAGTCGTTCTTCCTGTGGACGCGGCGTCGCACCAAGACGGGCAAGGTTCCGCTGATCGCGCTGAGCGTGCTGCGTTCGTCGCGGGAGCGCTCGGCGGTCTACGCGATGTTCATCATCGTGCTGCTCGAGGCGGCCATCAACTTCACCATCCCGCTGTACACGCAGATCGTGCAGGGCAGGACCCCGTTCGACACGTCGCTCGCGATGATCCCGTTCAACCTCACGGTGTTCGTCACGGCGACGCTGGTCGTTCGGTTCTACCGCCGGTTCAGCCCGCGCTCGATCGGCATCTTCTCGTTCGTGCTGACCACGGCGGCGCTGCTCTGGCTGTCGCTCGTCGTCACGAACAACTGGGAGACGTTCCCGACGATCCTCGGCCTGATCGTGTTCGGCATCGGGCAGGGCGCGCTCGTCACGCTGGTGTTCAATGTGCTGGTTACCGCCTCACCGAAGGAGCTGGCGGGCGACGTCGGCTCGGTGCGCGGGACGACGCAAAACCTCGCCTCGGCCGTCGGCACGGCGTTCGCGGGTGCACTGCTGGTCACCATCCTGGGGCTGAATGTGGGCCAGGCGGTCATCGCGCACCCCAAGCTGCCGGAGTCGCTCACCTCCCAGGTCGACCTCGACAACGTCAACTTCGTCAGCAACGACCGCCTCCGCGAGGTCCTCTCCAAAACCGACGCGACCCCCGCCCAAGTGGATGCGGCGGTCACCGTCAACGAGGAGTCCCGCCTCAACGCCCTCCGTCTCGGACTCCTCCTCCTCGGCGGTGTGAGCGCCATCGCGATCGTCCCCGCCGCGCGCCTCCCGCGCTACCGCCCCCACGAGATCCCCGACCCCTCCCCGTCGCCCGCCCGGGTCCCCGCCCCCTGAAAATCGAGCCGGCAGTTATGCACGCGACACGCCGGGATGTTGCGTGCATAACTCCCGGCTCGATTGCGGCGGAGCGCGGCGGGTCAGGTCGGCGGAACCACGAGGACCTGCGCGGCGTCGCGATAGACGATGAGGCCGGGGGCGTCGCTCTCGCGACGCGCGCACGGAATGCCGTGGGCGGCCAGGATGCGCAGGTACACCGGGATGCGTTCCAAAAGGTGCGTCGCATCGGCGCAGAACCAGCTCGCGGCGGCCGGGTGCCGCACGAACAACGCGCGGTCGACCGTCACGGGATCGGTGACGTGCGCGCTGAACCAGTCGTTCGCCGCGCGCCACTCGGCGTGCTCACGACCGCTCATCGCTCCGGATGCGGCCAGCCCGTTCGCCAACGCGAACACTCCCGGCCGAACGCCGCGCCGGTTAGCCGCCGAAGCCTCGAATCGCACGTACCGCATCCCCGATGGTTGCCCCAGGCCCGCCGGTCGCCCCACCCGACACACCGCGCCCAAAGCAATCGAGCCGGCACTTATGCACGCGACACCCCGGGGTGTCGCGTGCATAAGTGCCGGCTCGATTGCTTTGGGACCGCGGGGTCAACTGATCTTCTTGCGGTAGATCATGTTGGCGAAGCCGTAGGCGACGACCAGGATGCCGACCAGCCAGGCGAGGGCGACCCAGATGTCCGCGCCGACCGGCTGCTGCGCGAACAGCGCCCGGATGGTGTTGACGATCGAGGTCACCGGCTGGTTCTCGGCGAACCAGGCGACCGGGGCCGGCATCGACTCGGTCGGCACGAACGCCGAACTGATGAACGGGAGGAAGATCAGCGGGTAGCTGAACGCGCTCGCCCCGTCGACCGTCTTCGCCGAGAGCCCCGCGATCACGGCGATCCAGGTCAGCGCGAGGGTGAACAGGATCAGGATGCCCGCCACGGCGAGCCAGGCGCCGAATGATGCTCCGGTGCGGAAGCCCATGATGAGCGCCACTCCGATGACCACGGCGACCGAGACCAGGTTGGCCGCGACCGAGGTGAGCACGTGGCCCCAGAGCACGCTCGACCGGGAGATCGGCATGGACTGGAAGCGCTCGAAGATGCCGCCCTGCAGGTCGAGGAACAGCCGGTATGCGGTGTACGCCACCCCGGAGGCGATCGTGATCAGCAGGATGCCGGGGAGCATGTAGTTGATGTACGACTCGGTGGATCCGGTGTGGATGGCGCCGCCGAGGACGTACACGAACAGCAGCATCAGCGCGATCGGTGTGACCACGGTGGTGATAATCGTGTCCGGGCTTCGGAGGATGTGGCGCAGCGAACGACCGGTCAGGACGCGGGTGTCGCTGAGGACGTTGGTGGTCATCGGTTTGCCTTTCGTGTTGCCGCGCGGGAGGCGCGGTCGGTGTCGGACGTGCTTTCGGTGTCGTTCTCAGCCGACTCCTCCGCCGCTTCGCCCGTCTCGCCGACGAGGGCGAGGAAGACGTCTTCGAGCGACGGCTGCTTCTCCACGTATTCGACCTTCGCGGCCGGGAGGAGCTGCTTGAGTTCGGTGAGGGTGCCGTTCTGGATGATCGTGCCCTTGTGCAGGATCGCGATGCGGTCGGCGAGCTGTTCGGCTTCGTCGAGGTATTGCGTCGTCAGCAGGACGGTGGTGCCCTGGCCTGCGAGCTGCTTGACCGTCTGCCACACCTCGATGCGTGCCTGCGGGTCGAGGCCTGTAGTCGGCTCGTCGAGGAAGATGACCGGCGGGTTGCCGATCAGGCTCATCGCGATGTCGAGCCGGCGGCGCATGCCGCCGGAGTACGTGCCGGCGCGACGGCCGCCTGCTTCGGTGAGCGAGAAGCGGGCGAGCAGGTCGTCCGCGATCCCGCCGGGGTTCTTCAGGTGGCGCAGCTTGGCGACCAGGATGAGGTTCTCCCTGCCGGTGAGGACCTCATCCACTGCCGCGAACTGACCGGTGAGGCTGATCGACTCGCGCACGTCTCCCGGCTTCGCTGCCACGTCGAACCCGGAGACCGTCGCGGTCCCCGCGTCCGACTTCAGCAGCGTCGACAGGATGCGCACCAGGGTGGTCTTGCCTGCGCCGTTCGAGCCGAGGAGGGCGAAGATGGTGCCCGCCTTGACCTCGAAGTCGACGCCACGGAGCACGTGCAGGTCTTTGAAGGACTTCTCGATGCCCTGCACCCGGATGGCGGGTGCGAGCGTGCTGGATGCGGTAGTCATTCGTCCGTCTCCTTGATGCTCGGGTCGACGGTGCCGTTGACGGCGGCGTCGATGGACTTGGTGAGGCGGGCGCGCTCCTTGTCGATCCACTGCGTGCCCTGGTACGACGACGCGAACGTCTCGGCGAACTCCACCGGGTCGTCTCCGGTGATGTCGCGCACCGGGGTGCCGTCGATGGATGCGCGTTCCCAGAGGTCGGTGTGGTCGCTGATCATCGTGACCAGCGTGTCGCCGTCTGTGATGCCGCCGTAGTACATGAAGTACCGGTTGAGTGCCTTGGCAGAGCTGCGGTACGGCTCGGGGAGCGCGTCGACGCGAGCGATGGCCTGCTTGTACTGCTTCTTCTGTTCGAGCGAGCCGGTGAGGGCTTCGATCCACTTGGCAACCATGGTTACTCTCCTTCTGCTTTCGTCTGTTCGTGTGTCTGTTCGTCGGTGCGGAGCTGTTCCAGCCGTTCGGCCAGGAAGCTCCAGGTGCTCCAGAATTCGTCGAGGTACTCCCGGCCCTGCCGGTTGAGCGAGTACACCTTGCGGGGTGGACCCTTCTCGGAGGGGACCTTCGCCACATCCACGAGGCCGCGCTGCTCGATCCTGACGAGCAGGGCGTAGATGGTGCCCTCGGCGATGTCGGTGAAGCCTTGGTCTCGCAGCCAGGAGGTGATCTCGTAGCCGTAGGCCGATCGGCCGGCGAGGATGCTGAGGACGATGCCCTCGAGTGTCCCCTTGAGCATCTCTGTCGCTTGCTTGCTCATGACGCTCTCCTTACTACTCAGTGTTGCTTGGTACCAGTAGATAGTAACGCCGAGTACCGGTAGTTAGCAAGACTGAATAGCAAAGAATTTCGAGAGCCGCGCAACCCGCTCGAATTCCCTGGAATAAGGGGGTGCGAAACAAAGTTGAGCCTAGTAGACTCAAGTTTGCCCGGACGAGGAAAGGACACGAATGGCGAACATGCAAGGCGCGCCCTCCACTCAGGAGGAGCAGAAGAGCGCGCTCGAACAGTACGGCGTCAACCTCACGGAGATCGCCAAGAGCGGCAAGCTCGACCCGGTCATCGGCCGGGATGCGGAGATCCGCCGCGTCAGCCAGGTGCTCACGCGGCGCACCAAGAACAACCCGGTGCTCATCGGCGAGCCGGGCGTCGGCAAGACCGCAGTGGTCGAAGGGCTCGCCCAGCGCATCGTCGCGGGCGACGTCGCCGACTCACTCAAGGGGAAACAGCTCGTCTCGCTCGACCTCTCCGCCCTCGTGGCGGGCGCCATGTACCGCGGGCAGTTCGAGGAGCGGCTGAAGGCCGTCCTCAAGGAGATCAACGACGCGGACGGCGAGATCATCACCTTCGTCGACGAGCTGCACATCCTGATGGGCGCCGGCGGTGGAGAGGGCTCTGTCGCCGCCTCCAACATGCTCAAGCCGATGCTCGCGCGCGGTGAGCTGCGCCTGATCGGCGCGACCACGCTCAACGAGTACCGCGAGTTCATCGAGAAGGATGCAGCTCTCGAGCGCCGCTTCCAGCAGGTCTACGTCGGTGAGCCGAGCGTCGAGGACACCATCGCGATCCTGCGCGGGCTCAAGGGCCGGTACGAGGCGCACCACGGTGTCACGATCGAAGACTCCGCGCTCGTCGCCGCCGCATCCCTGTCCAACAGGTACATCACCGCCAGGCAGCTGCCGGACAAGGCGATCGACCTGATCGACGAGGCCGCGAGCAGGCTCAAGATGGAGATCGACTCAGCGCCCGTCGAGATCGACACGCTTCAGCGTGTGGTCGAGCGGATGAAGCTCGAAGAGTTCGCGCTCAAGAAGGAGAAGGACGACGCGAGCAAGGAACGCCTGGAGCAGTTGCGCGAGCGGCTGCGGCAGCAGGAGTCCGAGCTGGCCGAGCTGCAGGAGCGGTGGCGTGCGGAGAAGGCGTCGCTGAACCGCGTCGGTGAGCTGCGTTCGCAACTGGAGGAGGCCAAGACCAAGCGCGACCTCGCGCTGCGTGACGGCCGATACCAGGAGGCGTCGCGCATCGAGTACGAGACCATCCCCGGCATCGAGACGGAACTGGCAGCGGCGGAGAGCGCCGAGCAGAACCCCGACCAGCCGCGCATGGTCAACGAGCAGGTCACGGCCGACGACATCGCCGCCGTGGTCGCCGCGTGGACGGGCATCCCCGTCGACAGGCTCACCCAGGGCGAGACGGAGAAGCTGCTTCACCTCGAAGCGGAGCTCGGCCATCGCATCATCGGACAGAAGAAGGCCGTCGCCGCCGTGTCGGACGCGGTCCGGCGCACGCGCGCCGGCATCTCGGACCCCGACAGGCCCACCGGCTCGTTCCTGTTCCTCGGGCCGACCGGCGTCGGCAAGACCGAGCTGGCGAAGGCGCTCGCCGCGTTCCTGTTCGACGACGAGAAGTCGATGGTCCGCATAGACATGAGCGAGTACGGGGAGAAGTTCTCCGTCTCCCGGCTCGTCGGCGCGCCTCCCGGCTATGTCGGTTATGAGCAGGGCGGTCAGCTGACCGAGGCCGTGCGCCGTCGGCCGTACTCGGTGATCCTCCTCGACGAGGTGGAGAAGGCGCATCCGGAGGTCTTCGACGTGCTGCTGCAGGTCTTGGACGACGGGCGTCTCACCGACGGCCAGGGGCGCACGGTCGACTTCCGCAACGCCATCTTGATCCTCACCTCCAACCTCGGCAGCCAGTTCCTGGTCGACCCGACCCTGAACGACACCGAGAAGGAGGAGGCGGTGCTGCAGATGGTCCGCCAGGCGTTCAAGCCGGAGTTCGTGAACCGGCTCGACGACATCGTCGTGTTCTCCACCCTCGACAAGGAGGAGCTCGGCGAGATCGTGGAGCTCAACATCGACAGGCTGATGCGCCGGCTGGCGGAGCGCCGTCTCGAACTGGCGGTGACACCGGATGCGCGGCGCTGGCTGGCCGAGCGCGGGTACGACCCCATCTACGGCGCCCGCCCGCTGCGTCGCCTGATGCAGCGCGAGATCGACGACCGCCTCGCCACCGAGCTGCTCGCCGGCGAGATCCGGGACGGCGACCTCGTGCGCGTCGACCTCGCCCCCACCGGCGACCACCTCACCGTCGCGCCCGTGCGCGAGTAGCGACGCCCGAGTGGTGCCGGCTCAGGGGCGCGGCGGGAAGACGCCCTGCAGGGCGATGATGTAGTTCAGCGTGAGGTACGGCTGCATGTTGTTGTGCGGCATTGAGCCGCCGGCGACGCCGAACGCCGTGGGCGCGAGCGCCGTGGTCCCTGCCGCGGTCGTGTACATCGACTCGGTGAGGCGCCCGACGTGCGGAATCGCGAGCGAGGCGTTGGCCGGAACGCCCGTTGTGCCGGGCGCATCCACAGCGAGCACGTTGTGGGTGTGCGCCGGCAGCTCGGTCGGCAGGAGGGTCACGGTCGGCGACCCACCGGTCTGGCCTGGGTAGTACTGGGAGAGACCGCCCTGCCCGGAGCCCGCCCAGCCGACGGGCACCTGGCCCTGCAGGTCGGGAAGCGCGAACGTCGACTTGCCGTCACCGCCGTAGGTGGTGCCGAGCAGAGAGAACAGGGCTGTGTTCTGCGAGATGGGCATGAGCTGCCCCTGGCAGAACGCCCAGCCCAGGGGTGCGAAGTCGAACGGGACGAGTCGGATCTCGGCGACGAACGGGTTGGACATCTGTGCCTCAGTTTCGGCTCGGGAAGACGCCCTGCAGGGCGATGATGAACGAGATGGCGAGATACGGCGCCGTGTTCGCGTGGGCCTGGCCGCCGCCGACCGGGGTGACGCCGATCGCGGCCATGGCGGTGCTCGGGGTGGCCGCGAACGCCGCCTTCCCCGGTTGCGCGAGTCGCGCACCGACAGGGGACGCGGTGGTCGGCGCCCCGCCGATGGTCGCCCCGTGCGTGTGCATCGGCATCTCGGACGACGTCAGCGTGTGGGTGTACTCGCCCGCCGTCTGGCCGAGCGTGTAGCCCTGTCCACTGTTCAATCCGCTGCCGACGGGCACGCGCCCCTGCAGGTTGGGGAGCGCGAAGTTCGTCTGCCCGTTGCCGCCGTAGATGGTGCCGAGCAGCGAGAAGAGTGCTTGGTTCTGGTTGATCGGCAGCAGTTGCCCGTTGCAGAACGCCCAGCCCTTGGGGGCGAAGTTGAACGAGCTCAGCTTGATCTCGCCCATGAACGGCTCTGTCATGTGTGTGTCCTCGTCTCTGTTCCTGGTCGATTCACGCGGATCAGGTCGCGCTCGGAAACAGGCCGAACAGGGAGATGATGAAGGCTACCGCCAGATAGGGCTGCAGGTTCTCGTGCGGCTGCGAGCCGCCGGACTGCGCGAGCATCGGCGACAGCTGGGTGGTCGGGGTGACACTGCTGTTGCTGTACGGCGCGTCCTGCCACCCGGCGATCACGTTGCCCGCGGCGGTGGTCGTCGTGGCCGATGCGGCAGCGGCGATCGGGTGGGTGTGCTGCGGGACCTGCTGCGTGGTGACAGACGCTTGCTCGCTGCCCGCCACGTCGCCGATCTGGATTGTCGTACCGTCGGGCAACGTCCCCCGGTGCAGTGGGATGCGGCCACCGAGGTTGGGCACAGCGAAAGTGTCCTGGCCGTCTCCGCCGTAGGTCGTGCCGATCAGCTGGAACAGGGTCTCGTACTCGGAGATGGGGAGCACGGAGCCGTCGCAGAACGCCCATCCCGCCGGTGCGAAGTTGCCGGCGAACATCCTGATCTCTCCGACGTACGGCTGGCTCATGCGTGCTCCTTGCTGACGGTGAAGGCGGCTTCGAGGTCGAGCCCGTCGTCGTCGCGCCCGACGGGCACGAGGAAGACGGGCTCCGCAATACCGTCGCCGATGATCTCGTAGGTGTTCTGCTCAACGGGGAGGTCCGTTCCCGCACGGAAACGGAGCACGAACGAAACCCACTCGCCGCTCACTGTCGGTTCGCCGACCTCCGCCAATTGGATGCGGTACCGCGTCCCGTGGGCGTCCGCGGCAACCAGCTCGGCGCCCTCGAACGCGCTCCAGCGCGCATATGCCGTGTGCGTCATGCGTTCGGCTCCCTGCTCATCGACAGGTAGCCCGACTGCTCGGCGTCGACCAGGAATCCGAGCCGCTCATACAGCCGGATCGCGCCGACGTTGAGCGCCCACACGCTGAGTGTGAGGCGTCCGCCCGAGCGCACGACGCCGTCGATGACCCGCGAACCGATGCCTCGACCGCGGTACGCGGAGAGCACGGCGATGTCGACGAGGTGGGTTCCCCCATCCGGAGCGGTTCGGTCGAGCGTGACGGACCCGACAGGTTCTCCGTCGACGAGCACGACGGACGTGATCGCGCCGGGATGCCGCGTCGCGCGGTCGGCCGTCTGTGCCCGTCGCTGCAGGTCGAGCAGCGGCGCGAGCGCGTCGTCCCCGAGCCCGGCGAACTCGTCGCGTCGGGCGTCGGCGAACACGTCGCGGAGGAGGGGGTCGTCGGCCGGGGTGGCGGTGCGGAGCTCGACGGTCGCCGTCAGCATCACGCGTTCCGGCTGACGATCGCCTGCATCGGCCTGGTCAGCCCGCGCGGACCGATCGCGGTGAGGAAGAGCGTCGTGGTCGGAACGTTGTCGCAGCTGAGGGTGTAGATGCCGTCCTCCGCCGCGTATCCGGCCGCAGAGAACAACAGGCTGAACCGGTGCTCGTCGCCGGGGGCCGCGCTGCCGGCGATGTCCTCGATGCCGGTCAGGACGATCGGGATGCTGCGCGCGTCCGAGGCGGCGACGAAGCGGCGTCCGACGGCCGGCGTGTACAGCGAGCGGGTGAGTGCGACCTCGCCGGCCGGCACGGATTCGGCGGCAGCGGGTGTGCCGACTGCTCGGGATGCTCCACCCGCGAAGGCGGGAACGGCGGGTGTCGCAACGGCGACGGCTGCGACGCCGAGACCGCTCAGCGCCGACACCATGACTGTTCTTCGTGTCAGTTCCGGCACGAGAGGGTCCTTCCTGCGAGCGCACCGCAGCGTCGGGTCGCCGGCGGGGTCGACTGCGAGCTTAGGGCATCGTCGGTGTCGCGCTCTGACCCGCGAAGAGGGGGTCATGGCGGCTTGCCGCGACCCCGTCGCCCACGCCAAGCTTGCAGTGCCAGCGACCCGGGTTGGCAGAGGGAGCCCCCACCGCCCATGCCGTCTCAGCACGTGCGCGCTGTCGCGCTCGCCACCGCCGTCCTTCTGGCCTCGGCCGGAATCCTGACTTCAGCGCTTCCCGCGCAGGCCGCTCCGTCGAGCGTCCTGGTCACCAGCACGGCCGACACGGACGCGACGGGCGCCTGCCAAGGCGGCACCGCACTGGCCAGCCCCGTCACCCTGCGCAACGCGCTGTGCGTCGCCAACAACTCGGGCGGCGCCTGGAGCATCCAGCTGGCGAATGGCACGTACCAGCTCAGCACGGGCAACGGCGCTCTGGTCGTGGGGACCACATCCGGAACCAGCATCGCGCTGTCGGCGGCCGTCGGGGCGACACCTGCGATCGTCGGCGACACCGAGCACCAGGTGTTCACGCTCGATCCGTCCGTGGTCGGCGGCATCGATGTCACGCTCGACGGTCTCACGGTGCGTGGCGGCGTCGACAACGTGTACGGCGGTGGCGCGCTCATCGGCGGCTCCGGCAACGCCGGCACGGCGGACTCCCTGACCATCCGGAACTCGACCTTCGCCGACAACACGGCCAACAGCGCGAACGGCAACGCGACGACGAACCCGGGCGGCGCCGTCCAGTTCATGGGCGGCTCCCTCACCGTGACGGACTCGACCTTCACCGGCAACGGCGCCGGCGGCAGTGCCGGTGGCGCCATCGCCTACCAGGCGCAGGGCGTCGTGGCAGGGGAGGCGCTGTCGATCACCGGCAGCACGTTCACCGCGAACACCGCCACTGCGACCGACAGCAACGGCAACGGCGGGTCCGCCATCTCGGCGACCGATCTCTCCGGCACGGCTTCGATGGCGATCTCTCGCACGACTTTCTCGAACAACGCGGGCGCGGCGACCAACGGCCCGTTCCGCGGCGCGGTCTGGCTGAACGGCGGCTCGCTCGGCATCACGGGCTCGACCTTCCGGGGCAACACCGGGGCGAACGGCTCGGCGATCGCGGTGACCGGCGGCGCCCTGACCGCCCAGTACAACCGGATCACCATTAACACGTCCCCTGCCGTCGCCGTCACCGGAGGAACAGCGGTTGCGACCGAGAACTGGTGGGGATGCGCCGGAGGCCCAGGCGCCGGGGGCTGCGACGGGCAGACGGGCATGCCGTCAGCGGCATACACCCCGTACCTCACGCTCGGAGTCACGGCGAGCCCGGCTCAGGTCGTGCCGCCGGCGACGACCTCGAGTCTGGTCGCGAGCATGCTGAAAGACTCCGCGGGCGCGGCCGTCGACCCCGCGAAGCTCACCGCGTTCCAGAACCTGCCGGTCTACTGGGTGGAGGGCAGCCCGTCGACTCCACCGTCTCGCCCGTGATGTCGGGGCTCATCGGAGGGACCTCCTCCGCGACCTTCACCGCTGGAACGACCAGCGGCACCGGCACGGTCACCGCGCTGCTCGACGGCGCTGCGGTGTCCGCTGCCGTCGCCGTCTATGCGGCGCCGGCGTTCTCGTCGCCGGCCACTCTGGGTGCGATCGTCGGAGTGCCGACCTCGTTCACCGTCCGTACGACCGGATACCCCGTCCCGGCGATCGGCGCCGTCGGCGCGCTCCCCACCGGCCTGACGTTCGTCGACAACGGCAACGGCACGGCGACCATCTCCGGCACGCCGGCCCCCGGCAGCGCAGGCAGCTCCTCCGTCGCGCTCTCCGCCACCAACGCCGCACTGCCGTCCGGGGTCTCGCAGACCCTGACCATCTCGGTGCAGCAGGCACCGGCCTTCACCAGCGCCGGCTCCGCCGTCTTCCGGTCGGGCGCATCCGGCTCGTTCACCGTGACTACCACGGGCCGCCCCGCCCCTGACCCGATCAGCGCGGTGGGTACGCTTCCCACCGGCCTCACCTTCACGGACAACCACAACGGCACGGCGACCATCGCGGGCACGCCCGCGGCAGGCACGGGCGGGGCGAGTTCGCTCACGCTGCAGGCGACGAACGGCGTCGGCACCCCGGCGGTCCAGACGTTCGCCCTCACCGTGAACGAGGCGCCGAGGATCACGAGCGCTGCGACGTTGCCGACCACGCTCGGCGTCGCAACGTCCTTCACCGTGACCACGGCGCTCGCCTTCCCGGCGAACCCGGCGATCACCGTCACCGGAGCACTCCCCACCGGCCTCTCCTTCGCAGACAACGGGAACGGCACTGCGACCATCGCAGGCACCCCGACGGGACCGGGCGGGAGTTCGACGGTCACCATCACCGCCGCCAACGGGGTGAACCCGGATGCGACGCAGTCGTTCCAGATCGTCGTGAACGTCGCACCCGCGATCACCCTCCCCGCGGCCGACCAGACGGTGAACGTCGGCGCGACGGCCGGCTTCACGGCGGCCGCGAGCGGCTTCCCCGCCGCGACGGTGCAGTGGTGGGTCTCCAGCGACGGAGGGACGATCTTCACTTCGATCCCCGGAGCGACGTCCACCACCCTCTCTCTGACGGCGCGGACCATCGACGACGGTCGCATCTTCCGCGCGATCTTCACGAACGCGGGAGGCAGCGCGCATACGGACGCACACCTCACCGTCGGTGACGCTCCCACCATCTCCAGCCCCGCCGCCGCGTCGGCCGCCGCCGGGGCAGGCGCACGGACGATCGCGGTGACTACCTCGGGCTTCCCGAACGCCGCGTTGACGATAACGGGCCAGCTTCCCTCCTGGCTGACGTTCACGGACAACCACGACGGAACGGCGGCCTTCGTCGCCGACCCGCCGCCCGGATCCGGTGGGATGTACTCCTTCACGATCACGGCGAACAACGGGTTCACGCCCGCTGCGGCCCAGGCCTTCGTGCTCACGGTGACCGAGCCACCGGTGTTCGTGTCCCCCGCGAGCGTCGGACTGTCCGTCGGCAGCACGGGCGGCTTCAGCGTCATCACCACGCCGGGCGTCCCGGCCACGACGGCGCTCAGCCTGTCCGGCGCCCTCCCGTCCGGGGTCGTCTTCACCGACAACGGCAACGGGGTCGCGACCGTGTCCGGCACGCCCGATGCCGGGACCGGCGGTGTGTACCCGCTCGTCGTGACCGCGGACAACGGGGCGGGGACCTCGTCGCAGGCGCTGACGCTCACGGTCACGGAGGCAGCGGTCTTCACCAGCGGAGCGACCGTCGCCGTGACCCGCGGAGTAGCCGTGGACCAAACGGTGACGACGGCGCGTGCCTACCCGGCGGTCGGCTCGCTGACCGTGACGGGCGCCCTTCCCGCCGGGCTGACCTTCGCCGACAACGGTGACGGCACCGGACGCATCCAGGGCACGACGACGGATGCGGCAGGAACGCCGACCATCGTCGTCACCGCCGTCACCCCAGGCCGGCCGGATGTGACCCAGACGGTCACGATCGCCGTGACGGACGCATCCACTGTGCCGTTGCCGTTGCTGCCACCGACCGCGACCGCGCCGGTCTCCGGTGTCCCGTCCAGCGTGACGGCCGGGCAGAAGCTGACGCTGACCGCAACAGGCTTCGCCCCGGATGCGCCCGTCACCTTCGGCATCTACTCCAGCCCGCGGGTGCTCGCCGTGGTCGACGCGGACGCGACAGGCACGGCGACGGCGACCGTGACCATCCCGGCCGGGTTCACCGGTGCGCACTCGATCGTGGCGACCGGCATCGGACCGAACGGGGCAGCACGCTATCTGCGCACCGACATCGTGCTCCCCGGCACCGGAACGCCGGGAACACCCGGAACGCCGGGCACGCCGGGAACACCCGGAACGCCGGGCACGCCCGGAGCACCCGGAACACCGTCGACCCCCGCGGCTCCAGGCGCCGCGACGAGCGGCAACGGCACCGGCCTCGCCGCGACCGGCCTCGACGTCTCCGGCCTCGCGCTGCTCGCCGTCCTGCTCCTCGCGGCCGGCGCAGCCGTCGCCTTCCGCCGTCGCCCGGGCACCCACTAACCACAAACGAGTGGTCCCGAATTGCCGTGCGCCGGATGTCGGCGCGGCAATTCGGGACCACTCGATGCTCTAACCAGCCGCGGGATGCGCTAGGGCTGGGTCGACCATCCGTTGCGCGGCGGCGTCGGCCAGTGCGGACGCGTCGGGACGACCGCGGTGACGGCGCCCGTGGTCGGCGACAACAGCACCTCGCGCTGCTGCGGACGGAACCAGTCGAACATCCCACCGAGCGAACCGGCGCGCGTGTCGAAGCTCGCGTCGCCGATCCGGCCGGTCAGCCAGTTGTTCTCGATGAACCGCAGCACCGACGTCTGGTCGGTCGGCGTGTGGTCCACCTTGTTCTGTGCGGCGTACGGCGAGATCACGACGAGCGGGAGGCGCTGGCTCGGCCCGCAACGGTCGGCGTAGCCACCGGCCGTGTGCGAGACCGAGGTGCAGACCGCCGAGTCGACGGCGGTGTCCGACGACCCGTTGGTGACCTTCGGCGCGACGTGGTCGTACCAGCCGTCCGAGTCGTCGTACGCGAGCACGACGGCCGTGCTCGACCAGGAGCTCGACTTCTGGATGGCGTTGACCTCGTTGACGAGGAACTTCTGCTCGTCGATCGGGTCGGAGTACGACGCGTGACCGTCCTGCGCTTCCGGCGCCTTCAGGAACGACACCGACGGCAGGTTGTTCGACGACAGTGCTGCGTCGAACGAGGTCAGGTCGTACTGGTGGTTGGCCTGGTCGGTGTGCCCGATCGCCTTCGTCGAGGTCGGCGGGAGGTGGTGCGGGTTCGACGTGGACTTGTAGTACTGGAACGGCGAGTGGTGCGGCGAGTAGTCCTTCGGCGTCGCCCCGGCGATGTTCGCCGTGGTCGCATCGCACTTGGCGTAGTCGCCGGTCTTCCCGTCCCACGCGGTGGTCGGCGTGAAGCCGCCCTGGAACCAGCCCCAGGTCACTCCGCGGTTGTTGAGCAGGTCGCCGACGTTCTTACCGGCCATTCCGACGACCGCGGAGGTCGACGTGTGGTCGTTGTCCGAGCAGTCGTCGTAGGCGGGATCGGGGTCGCCGATCACCGTTCCGACACCGGATGCACTGGGCGACTGCACTGCGGTGGATGCGGTCAGCGTCGCCCCGGTCTTCGGGTCGTACGCGGTGCCTCCGTGAGTCTGACCGGAGATCAGGTTGAGCGCTCCCGGCGTGGACGGCCCGAAGGTGGTGTCCCAGCTGTTGTCGCTCATGGCGTAGTTCTGGGCGTAGTTCCACAGACCCGTGACGGTGTTGCCGTCGTAGTAGTCCATGGCGAGGCCCGGTGCTCCGAACTGCCCGCTGCAGGTGTCGGTGGAGGTTTTCTGGACGAAGAGGTCCATCTTGCCTGCGTCCACAGCCTGCTGCTCAGCTGCGTAGCTGTGGTTCTGGTCGCAGGTCACGGCCTGGGCGGGCGTGAGGCGCTTCGGCGGGTAGAGGTTGGGGTTGTTGGTGATGGCGCCCGAGGTCACCAGGTTGTTCACCTTCGGCGTGTTCTTCGCCGCCGTGAACGGGGTGCCGTCGGCGTTGGTCGCCTGCGGGTACGTGCCGAAGTAGTGGTCGAACGACACGTTCTCATTGAAGATCACGACCAGGTGCTTGATCGGTGTGAGGGTGAGAGAGGAGTGGGAGGGAGTGGCGGATGCCGGTGCGATGGACAGGACCCCGGCACCGACGAGCGCGACCGCGCCGACGGCGGCGAGGCCGATGCGGCCGATCGTCCTGGAGCGGCGCAGACGTGGTGGTCTGAACACGATTCCTTCTTCCTTTTGTGTGTGGTCGTCGGCACGGGGTGCGCCGAACGCTTGTGCGGCGTCAGGCGAGCATTGTTCTGCCCAGCCAGTCGCCGGAGTCTCGCGCGCCGGGTAACGCGAAGAAGTATCCGCCGCCGAACGGCGAGATGTAATCGGTCAGGGGCTCGTTCGCGAGCCGCTTCTGCACAGTCACGAACTGACGTTCGAGGTCTTGGTTGAAGGCCGTGAAGATCAGCCCCATGTCGAGGTTGCCGTTGGCGTCGATGCCCGAGTCGTAGTTGTATGCCCTGCGGAGCATGCGCTGGTCGTCGGTGGCCTTCGTGTGCGGGTTCGCGAGCCGGATGTGCGCATCCAGCTGGATCACGTCCCCGGTCGGGTCCAGCTCGTAGTGCGGGTCGTCGTGCTCGTTCGATCCGGTCAGCGGGGCTCCGGTGTCTCGCCGCCGGCCGATCATGTTCTCCTGCTCGTGCAGGTTGACCCTGTCCCAGAACTCGACGAGCATCCTGATCAGCCGCACGACGTGGTAGCTGCCGCCGCCCACCCAGGAGGGCTCCTCCCCGCTCGCCGCCGTCCAGACCAGCCCGCTCATCGTCTTCGCGTCGGTGGCGGCCGGGTTGGCCGTGCCGTCTTTGAAGCCCATCAGGTTGCGCGGTGTTCCAGACGGGCGCGGCGGCGAGCTGAAGCCGTCCTGACGCCAGCGCGGTTGCATCCCGCCCCTGGTCGCCCGGGTGATCTCGCGGACGGCGTGGGTGACCGCATCCCGGTCGGCGCCGCAGACCTGCAGGAGCAGGTCGCCGTCGCAGACCTCGCGCCGCAGCGCGTCGTTGGCGAAGTCCTCCATCGTGCGCAGGCGGGCGGGCTTGGCGGCTGCGAGGCCATACCGGTCGTCGAAGAGGGAGGCCCCGGCGGAGACGGTGACGGTGAGGCCGTCCGGAACGACGGTGGTGCCCAGGATGCCCGAGTCGCGCGGTGGCGCTGTGAGGCCGGGGTCCGGCGGAGTGCCGCCGGTGGCGAGGAAGCGGGCGCGTTCGGTGACCGTCTTGAGCAGGTCGGCGAGTTCTGCGCGGTTCGCGGCCGTGACGTCGAGGGCGACGAAGGCCGCGTTCCGCTGCGGCGGCGTGAGGATGCCCTGCTGGTGGGCGCCGTGGAACGGGTACTCGGTGCGCGTGGTGGCCTGGGCCGAACCGGAGGCGACACCAGATGGCGCACCATCCCCCGCCACAGCGCCCACTCCCGCCACGGTCCCGGCACCGACCGCGGCCCCCGCCGCCGCGGCCTGCAGGAACCCGCGCCTCCCGATGCCCGTCATGCTTCCCTCCGGATGTCGCAGATCGCCGCGACCGGCGCGAGCAGCTCCAGCGTCCGGTCCACGGACGCGTCGACGTGCTCCCGCTCGCTCCGGCTCAGTGACGCCAGAGGACGCCAACTTCCGTCCGCGGCGCGGAACGACTCGATCAGCCGTTGCGTCGCCGCGATCCCCGCCACCGTCTGCGGCAGCTGGTCGTACCGACTGCTCAGGATGCTCGCGAGCGGGTCGAGAGCGGCCGTCGCGCCGCTGAGGTTGGCGTCGACCGTCGCCAGCTCGGTTCCCGATGCGGCGTCGGCCTCGCCGGTCAGCTGGAATTGCAGTGCGTTCTCCACGATCTCGTGGGCGCGCAGCCCGATCGCGCCCGGGTCGATCTCCGTGTCGGCGATCGCTGCAGCGAGGGAGCCGACGGCGGTGGACAGCGCGCTCACCGCTGCGGAGACCTCCGCGGCCGGAGCACCCGACCACAACAGCGCCTCCACCTGGTGGAACCCGGTCAGCTTCGGGTCGGTCAGCGCTGTGGTGCCCGGCGCAGGCAGCCCGTCCACGGCGTCTCCCGCGGCGCCGAACGCGTCGTACGCGGCACCGAGGGTCTCATAGCTGAGGTGTGCGGTCAGCCAGTCGCGTCGCGCGGCCGATAAGTCGCCCTCCGCAGTGTCGGCGCCCAGGTCGGCCACCTGTTTCTGCAGGGCGGGGAGGCGCGACGCGACCCAGGTCGTGTACGTCTTCGCCACCGGGATGAGGTCGTTCCTGGTGACGGGCACGATTCCGGGGGTGAGCTGCGCGGACGGGGGAGCCGGCCCGACGGAGACGCTCGGCCCGTTCACCGGATCGGAGTCGGCGGGCAGGCAGATGAACCGATACCTCCCCGCGCCCAGTGAGACCCGCGCGGTCGCGTGCGCTCCGGCCCCCAGCCCCTCCAGGTCGAGGTACACCTTCTTCGTGTCGACGGCCTGCAGGTACACCTCCATGCCGGCGACCGTGCCGTTCGTGACGGTGAACGTCTGCTCGCCTCCCGCGACCGTCGAGCCGCCGTCCCCTCCGTCGCCTCCACCCCAGCCGTCCCCGCATGCATCCTGACCGGCGGCCACCGCATACGTCCCCGGATGCGCCGCCCCCGCGCTCGCAAGCCCGGGCCGCACGGCGATGGTCAGCACCACCGCGATGGCGATCAGCGCACCGATGGCGGCGAAGACCGCCGCGAGTCGGGAACGCTTCGACATTGCGCGCGGCCTCCAGCCGAGGGGTCAGGGGTGTGGCCGAACAGTCCGGCAGGAGCGATGTTAGAAGGGCGGCGCATCCGGTGGCTGGCGCTTCACCTGTTGTTCATCAGGCCGTCACCGTGCGTGCCCCGAACGAGGGGCATGACGTTTCGGTCATTCTCGCGGCGTAGGCTTCTCCCCATGCTTGCTACGGTCATTCACGGTGAACGAGACATCCGAGTCGAAGAGGTCGCCGACCCCGTCCTGTCCACGGGAGGCGACGCCATCGTGCGCGTCGTCGCCGCGTGCGTCTGCGGTTCCGACCTCTGGCCGTACCGCGGTGTGACGCCGACGAATCACGCGCACCGCATCGGGCACGAGTTCGTCGGGGTCGTCGAGGAGGTCGGGCCGGACGTGAAGACGATCGCGCCTGGCGACTTCGTCATCGCGCCGTTCTACGACTGCGACATGACCTGCGTCAACTGCAAGAACGGCGTCAGCACCTCCTGCCTCAACGGCGGCTGGTGGGGTTCCGACGACAAGATCGGCGGCTTCGCCGACGGCGGCCAGGGCCAGAAGGTGCGCGTTCCGCACGCCGACGGCTCGCTCGTCGCGACGCCCGAGTACCCGAGCGACGACCTCATCCCGAGCCTGCTGACGCTGTCGGATGTGATGGGCACCGGCCACCACGCCGCCGTCTCCGCCGGGGTCACCGATGGCAGCACCGTCGTGGTGGTCGGCGACGGCGCGGTCGGGCTGTGCGCGGTCCTCGCCTCCGCCCGTCTCGGGGCATCGCGCATCATCGCGATGTCGCGGCACGAGTCCCGTCAGGAGCTGGCGCGCGCGTTCGGCGCCACCGACATCGTCGCCGAGCGCGGCGACGACGGCGTCGCGGCCGTCAAGCAACTGCTCGACGGCATCGGCGCGGACTGCGTGCTCGAAGCGGTCGGCACCAAGGAGTCGATGGACCAGGCCATCCGCTCGGCCCGCCCCGGCGGGATGGTCGGCTACGTCGGCGTCCCGAACGGCGGCCCCGAGCTTCCCGTCCGCCCGCTGTTCAGCAACAACGTCGGCGTGAACGGCGGCGTCGCCCCCGTGCGCAACTACGTCGAGGAGCTGCTGCAGGACGTCTGGTCCGGCGCCATCGACCCCGGCCGCGTGTTCGACCTGGAGCTTCCGCTCTCCGAGGCCGCCGAGGCATACGCGGCCATGGATGAGCGCCGCGCCATCAAGGTGCTCCTGCGCCCCTAGCGTGTCGGGACGTCACTCGTCAGTTCTCCAGCGCGAGCCGACGTGGATGCACTCCACATCTCGTAGAGTTCCCCGCTCACGCCGGGCGCAGCCACGAGGATTCCGCCGCGCGCAGGAAACAACGCCGGAGCCCCGTCCTCGCCGAGGACGTCAGCTCCGGCCTCGCCTGCGATCAAACAGGCGGCCAGGTGGTCGACAGCGTTGAACCGATGGATGATCCCCCCTGCACCGCGCCCGGCTACGGGAGCGAGGAGGGCGAGAGTTCCCGAACCCATGACCCGAAGCGTGCAGTACGCGTCGGTCAGTGCATCCGCAAGGTTGCGCATTCCCGGCCACGCCCGGTGCCCGGCGAGTTCACTGCTCACCACGCCGCCGGTGAGAGTGGGCTTGTCGGTCATGGTGAGGGGGACGCCGTCCCGGCGGGCACCCGTCCCGGCGATCGCATCGAAGATGGTGCGCTGCCACGGTTCGGCGACGACTCCCACGAGAGGCTCATCGTCGCGGGCGAGGGCGAGGGAGAACGCCGTCCACGGAACCCCGTTCGCGAGGTTGGTGGTGCCGTCCACAGGGTCGAGGTACCAGGTGGGGACGCCCGGCGCGGCCTCGCCCCCGAATTCCTCGCCGACGAATGAGTGGTGGGGATACCGGGCGAGGATCTGCTTGCGCACATGCCATTCGATGTCGCGGTCGAGTTCTGTGACCAGGTCGGCGGGGTCGACCTTCGTGCTCACGGTCGTCACCCGGTGTGTTCGCGTCAGCTCCGCCGCCCAGCTGCCGAGCTCTAGTGCCAGGTCGCGGGCGGTCGTCAGTTCGTCAGGGCTCACAGTGCCATTCCCTCGCGTAGAGATGCTCGCAGCATGAGCATCGCTTGAAGCCGATCGAGTCGGTTGGTCGTGATGGCGTCGACGCCGAGAGCGAGTGCGCGGACGAAGTCGTCCTGCTCGTCCAGCGTCCACACGGTGACGGGAAGGCCGAGCGCGTGGACGCCGTCGACGAACGCCTCGTCGGCGATCGGGAACGGCACGTTGACCGTCACCGGCGTCAACTCGGCCAGCTCGTCTTCCGATGGCACCCGGAGGTGGTCCCAGGGCAACCAGAGTCGGGCGTTCGCGTCGAGGGAGCGCAGGATGCGCATCCCGTCGAGGTGGCCGCACCAGTCGACTGTCACCCCCGACGCGGCGGCGACGGCGTGCGCGGGCGATGCGAAGCGGGGGTCGTCCATGTCGATCACCAACCGGCTCGTGGTGTCGGCGAAGAGCGGAAGGACCTCGGCCAGCAGGGGAGGCCGGTCGTCCGCAGCGCCGAAGGCCGTCAGGTCGGAGGTGGGGACCGCGTCGATTGCACGGTCGTCGTTCCAGAGCCGTTCGAGCGTCGAGTCGTGCAGCACGACCACGTCGCCGTCCGCGGTCAGGCGCACGTCGATCTCGACGATGTCCGCGCCTTTCGCGATGGCCGATCGGACGGCGGGAAGGGTGTTCTCCCGGAACGTCGACGAGTCGCCGCGATGGGCTGAGAGACGCGGGATCATGCGACCACCGCCTCTGCGTGGTCGACCAGGCGACCGTCGCGGTACTGGAGAGCGGACTCGACCGTGGCGAACCCGACGCTGCCGAGTCGCGGCGGCACGCCGGTCACGTACGCGTTCAGCGTGACGTCGTCGCGGCGGAGCCGCAGCTCGTGGAAATGTCCGTGCGGCACGACCCGTTCGACGACGGCGCGCATCGCGCCAGGACCCGGATTCTGCGTGAACACGACGTCCTCCGGACGGATGCCGACGACGCCAGGTCCGTCGACGACCCTTGCCCCGTCGAACGATCCGTCGAACCGGTTGAGCGAGCCGATGAAGGTTGCGACGAACTCGGTCGCAGGGCGCGCGTACAGCTCCGTCGGCGTGCTGAACTGCTCGATCCGGCCCGCGTTCATCACCGCGACGCGATCGGAGATCGACAGCGCCTCCTCCTGGTCGTGCGTGACGATCACCGTGGTGATCCCGAGACGTTGCTGCAGGTCGCGGATGTCTTCGCGCACCTTCACGCGGAGCTTCGCGTCCAGGTTGCTCAGCGGTTCATCGAGGAGAAGCACGTCCGGCTCCTGCACCAGCGCGCGGGCGAGGGCGACGCGCTGCTGCTCTCCTCCGGAAATGCGGGGCGGCCGGGAGTCGCGGTGGTGCAGGAGGTTGACCAGCTGGAGCATCGCATCCACCCGCTCGGTCACCGCGGCGCGCGACAGGCGGCGCAACCGCAACGGGTATGCGACGTTCTTCGCGACGGTCATGTGCGGCCAGAGGGCATAGTTCTGGAACACCATCGCGCTCGGGCGCTTGTCAGGGCCGAGGCGCGTGACGTCCCGGCCGGCCATCGCGATGCTGCCTGCGTCCGGCGAGAGGAATCCGGCGATCATCCGGAGTGTCGTCGTCTTTCCGCAGCCGGACGGGCCCAGCAGCGAGACCAGCTCGCCGCGCTGAACCGTGAGGTCGAGGTTGTCGATGATGGTGCGGCCGCCCAGGGTCTTGCTGAGCTCGGCGAGGCGCAGGCCGTCAGAGCTGTCGGCGGCGTCGGCCACGTCGGTCGCGTCGGCAGGGGAGTTCACTGTGTTCTCCTTCATTTGAGTTGGAAGCCTTCGGCCAGCTGGCCGCCCATCACGTGCTTGCGCACGGCGAGCAGCAGCACTACCGACGGGATGGCGAGCAGGATCGAGAACACGGCAGCGACCTGTTTGGGGAAATTGAGGACGAGGCTGTACATCTCGGTCGGCATGGTGAGGATGTCCGGCGCCCCGACCAGGTAGGTTCCTTGCGCCTCGTCGAACGCCGCGAGGAACGCCATGACGGCGCCGACCAGGATGCCGGGGAGCGCCATCCGCAGCGTGACGGTGAAGAACACGCGAGCCCGGGATGCTCCCGCGTCGCGCGCAGCCTCCTCCAGCGCCCGGGGCACGGCGGAGAACGCAGCGGCGGGGATCCAGGTCATGAACACGATCGTGCCCAGCAGTTGCACCACGACCACGCCGGCGATCGTGTTCATCAGTCCGAGCGCGTAGTAGAGCGAGGCGAGCGTCGCGAACAGTCCCATCCGGGGGAAGGCGTTGGTCGCGAAGAGGCCGATCAGGAAGAGGCGGCGGCCGGGGAACTCGAAGCGGGCGAACGCGTACGCCGCCGGGAGGCAGACGACGGCCGAGACGAGAACGACGATCGGAGTGATCAGCAGCGAGTTCTGGATGGACGACCCGAGCGATGGGTCGTTGAACACGGTCGCCCACCAGCGCAAAGTCCACGAGTCCGGCAACAGGTGCGGGTAGGTCCAGGTGTCTGCAAACGCGTGCGCGCCCAGCCAGACGAGCGGGCCGAGGACGAACACCAGGAGCACGATCGCAAAAAGCGCTGCACCGGATGTGCGGAGGGCGGCGGAGACGGCGCGCGGCATCAGATCCTCCCTTCGCGGCGGGCGCTGCGGAAGTTCGCCCAGACGTAGAGCGCGCCAATGCCCGCGGCGGCGAGGAAGACCACGAACGCCATGACGAGCGACTGCTGCGGCTGGTTGTACGAGGTGAAGTAGCTCGCGAGGGCGACGCCGAGCATGGTCGGAGCGTTCGGGCCCGTGAAGTACGGCACCGTGTACGAGCCGATCACGCCGATGGCGGTGAAGGTGACAGCGATCACGATCGGCACGGCGCTCATCGGGAGCAGGATGGTCCGCACGATTCGGACGGTGCCCGCACCCGCATCCCGCGCTGCCTCGATCAGCGCGTCCGGCACAGACTGCAGCCCGGACACGATCATGAGCACGGCGAAGGGCAACGACGTCCAGGCGGAGCCGATGACGATCGCGACGGCGGAGTAGGCCCAGACGGGCCCGTCGATGCCGACCTGGGCGAGCAGGCTGCGCAGGAACCCGTCCGCCGAGTAGAACGTGAGGATCGCCCAGGATGCGATGACGACCGGGATGAACAGGGGCACGATCGCGATCGCGGAGAGGAGCCGGGCGAGCCAGCCGCCGCGCAGGCGGAGATACAGGCCGATCCCGCCGGCGAGAAAGACGACGATCGCCGTGCTGGCGACGGTCACCCCGATGGTCAGCCCGAGATCCCGCCAGAACGCCTCGGAGGCGAAGACGTCTCCGTACGCGGCGAACGTCGGCAGTGCACCGTCGGCGTGGTGGACGTTCTGGCCGACAGCGGCGATCACCGAGTTGAGGCCGCCGGTGAAGCCGACGCTGAACGCGAGGGCCAGCACGACAGGCACCCCGACGAAGAGGGCGATGACGACGACGGGTGGAAGGGCGAGCAGGAAGCCGGTCATCGCGGTCCGCCGCGCCGGTTTGGCGCTGCGGACCGCGACGGCTGCCACCAGGTCTGAGGTGGCGGTGGCCATTACTTGCCGGGGACGTTCTGTGCCCACGCCTTGTTCAGGTCAGCAGACACGGTCGCGAAATACGACGGTCGCAGGTTCGCGATGTCGGCGTCCTTGAACTCGGCCTGCACGGAGGCGGGGAGCTTGTCCAGCGCAATCACCGGGTAGCCGGCGATGCTGTCGGACACGAGCGCCTGGGCATCCGGGGTGAGCAGCCAGGAGACGAGCTTTTCAGCACCCGTTTTGCGCGGGGACGCGGAGGGGATGCCGAGGTAGCTCGCCCCGCCGGTCAGCGACGGGTCCGAGATCTGCGTGTACGCGATGTTCGCCGGGATCTGGCCATTCTTCTTGCCGGTGACGAACTGGTCGCTCCACACCGGGGCGATCGAGATTTGGCCGCTCGAGAGGAGGTCGAGCACCTGGTTGTTGCCGTTCGGGTACACGCCCTTCTGATACACGTACGGGTTCAGCCCGGCGAGCGTGGTGAACCCCTTGTCCCACGAGCTCTCGACGCTCGGGTCCGTGCCGGTGACCAGCTTCACCCGGTCGGCGGCGGAGACGTTCTGGTCGAGCACGGTGGTGACGAACGACTGCCCGCTGCCGCCGGTGTCCGGAGAGTTGTACGTGAATTTGCCGGGGTTGGCTTTGATCCACGCGAGCAGGTCGTCCAGGGTTTTCGGCGGAGTGGCGACGGTCTTCGTGTCGTAGGCGAGGACGACGCTGGAACCGCGGTACGGGATGCCGCCCTTGCCACCGGCGGTGACGAGGTCTTTCGGCACGTCCTTCAGGCCGGGCACCTCGGTGCTGGAGACGTTCTCGAGCAGTCCGGAGGCGGCGACCTGCGAGACGAACCCGGCATCGACGAGGTCGTAGCCCGGGTCCTTCTTCTGGATGGTCGCGGCGGTGAGCTTGGCGACCGTCTGCTGGTCGTGCAGACCGTGCAGGTCGAAATCGACGGAGACGGTGTATCCGGGGTTGGCCTTCTCGAAGGCCGGGATGAGCGTCTTCTGCCAGAGATCCTGGATGTTGGTGTCTGCGCTGAGGAAGACGGTGAGCTTCTTGTCGGCGCCGTCGGTGGACGACGCGGCCGAACTGCTCTGCGCGCATCCGGCGAGGGCGAGTCCGACAGCCGCGACCGCGGCGATCGAGCTGAGGAGACGGGCGGGTTTCAAGAGGGCCTCCAGGGGAAGGGTGAAATTCGGAGTTCGCCTGAGCTCAAGCGAGCACGATCAAACTATTTCTCCCTGCGCGTTTCTGGCAACAGTTGTGCTTTAGGTTTCAATTGCGCTTCACCCACCGTTAATATGAGCGTAAATGAGCACGGAATACTGGGTGTAGTCACCAGAGAGAGGCGCATATGCTTGCCCATCAGCGCGAAGCAGCGATCGTCGAACAGGTCCGCACGCTCGGCAACGTCACGGTCGAAGAGCTGTCCGCCTTGCTGTCCGTGAGCGGGACCACGATCCGTCGCGACCTCGAGAGGCTGGAGCACACTGGCAGCCTGCGGCGCGTACACGGAGGTGCGACGATCCAGGAAGCGGGCACCCGTGACGTCGGCGGCGTCGAGGGCGACGATGACGGATTCCACGACACCGACCCGGATGCGGCCGAGAAACGGGACATCGCCGAGGCGGCTGCCGCACTCATCCGTGACGGCGACGTCGTCCTCCTCGATATCGGCCACACGACACTCGCGGTCGCCAGGCACCTGCGCGATCGCCGCGTGACGATCGTCACCAACAATCTCTGGATTCTGCGCATCCTGGGCACCGCGCCCGTCTGCACGGTCATTCTGCTCGGTGGCACGGTCGGGTCCAAGCCGGGGACGCTCTCAGGTCCTCTCACAGAGCAGGCGCTCGATCTGATTCACGCGGATGTGGCCGTCATCAGCAGCGGCGGTGTGCGCCCAGACGGTTCGGTCGTCACGGACCTCAATCAGGAGGCGACCATCAAATACCGAATGTGCCGGGCGGCCGACCGAGCCATTCTCGTGGCCACCTCCCTGAAGTTCCCCGGAGCAGGGTCCTTCCGCATCGCTTTCCTGCAGGATTTCGACACCGTCGTCACGACATCGGCTGCTCCAGCCGATGTGGTCGAGGACATTCGGCTGAGGGGCGGCGAAGTCCTTTTCGCGGCTGAGGCGCGGCCTACTTGACCGCTTTACTGAACCCCGTAACGGGCTGGCTCTCGTCGAAGCCGGGCACACGTCGGCGGAAGCCGCGGGTGAGCACCAGCAGGTAGACGAAGCCGATCCCCATCCAGATGCTGCCGCCGATCAGGGCGTCCGCGTGGAGGTTGGCCCAGAGCAGCCCGGTCAGCAGCATCCCGATCACGGGAAGCACGATGAACGTGAAGATGTCGCGCGGGGTGTGTCGGCGTCCCTTGCGGATGGCGAACCACGCGATCACCGAGATGTTCACGAACGTGAACGCGATCAGCGCACCGAAGTTGATGAACGCCGCGATCGTCTCCAGTGTGAACGCCGCCGCCAGCAGGCTGATGGCGCCGACCAGGATGATGTTCAGCGTCGGCGTGTGCGTCTTCGGGTTGACGAAGCCGAAGAACCGGCGGGGCAGCACGTTGTTGCGGCCCATCACCAGCAGCATCCTCGACACCGAGGCGTGCGAGGCGAGACCGGAGGCGAGCGTCGCGCAGAAGCCCGCGGCCGTGAGCACGGCCTGGAGGGTCTGCCCGCCGACCTGGAGGCCGATCTCGGGGAGCGTGCTGTCCTCGATGGCCGCCGTGGGGAACACCTCGGACGACGGGAAGCGCAGCTGCGTGAAGTACGACGTGATGAGGAAGATCGCGCCGCCGATGATCACCGTGAACAGGATCGCCTTCGGCATGATCTTGGGCGACTTCGCCTCCTCCGCATACATCGTCACGGCGTCGAAGCCGATGAACGAGAAGCAGACGATGGTGGCGCCCATCAGTACAGCACCCATCGTCACCCCGTCGTGGATGAACGGTTGCACGGAGGCGACGGTGCCTGCGCCCTGACCCTGGGCGAGCTGCGCGATGACCAGGACGACGAACACCACCATCACCACGATCGCGAACACCAGCAGCAGCATGTTGATGTTGGAGGTGCCGCGCATCGTCAAGTAGATGATCGACGTGACGACGGCGCAGTAGATGACCACCCAGATCCAGCCCGGAATGCCGGGGAACAGCGCTTCGAGATAGCTGCGGATGATGAGGCAGTTGACCATCGGCAGCAGCACGTAGTCGATCAGCGACGTCCAGCCCACCAGGAAGCCGACGTTGGGATGGATGGACTCGCGCACGTAGGTGTACGCCGACCCCGCGCTCGGGATGGCGCCCGCCATCTTGCCGTAGCTGACCGCGGTGAACATCATCACCACGAGCGCGACCAGATAGGCAGACGGCACGACGTTGTCCGTGTCCCTCGCGACCATTCCGAACGTGTCGAACACGACGGTCGGGGTCATGTAGCCCAGGCCGAGGCCCACGATGGCCCACAGCCCGAGGTTTCGTTTCAGCTTCCCGCTGGTGGGCGTCGCTGTCGCGATCGGAGTCGTCATTGTCTCTCCTTCAGCGCGTGGACGCTGCGACTCTGCAACGACCCGCGACACTGCTTCGGCCGTCTGAGTCCGGCCATGTTCCCATACGCGCTCGGCGCACGGCAAACCGGCGACGGCCTCCGTCGCCAGCGCAGCGTCGCGCCCACAAAAAACGAGTGGTCCCGAATTGCCGTGGTGCACAGGTGCGCACGGCAATTCGGGACCACTCGTCGGGCAGGCGCCGGGCGCTCCCGGCCGATCGCCCTACGCGTTGACGAGGACGATGTCGCTCAGCGCCGCACGCGTGCGCGGTGCGAGCTCGCGCTCGCGCAGCGGGTCGGGCAGACCCTCCGGGTCGCCGAGCACGCCGACGGCGCTGACGGAGATGGGCGTGAACCGCTCGTCGATGTTGAAAGCGGTGCGCAGGGCGTCCACGTCGAACCCGCCCATCTGGTGCACGTGCAGTCCGTCGTGGTGCGCCTGCACGCTGAGGTGTGCGACGGCCTGACCGAGGTCGTACGTCGCCCAGCGGCGCTCCTTGCCGTCCTCGTCGATCACTTCGGCGATGGCGACGATGAGCACGCTCGCCGATCCTGCCCACGCCTGGTTGAACCCCATCAGCGCGGCGGCGACGGCGTCGAACTCGGCGCTTCCTCGGCGCGCGACGACGAACCGCCACGGCTGCGTGTTGTTGGCGGACGGCGACCAGCGGGCTGCCTCGAGAAGTGCCGTGAGGCTCTCCTCGGGGACGACGGCGCTCTGGTCGTATGCGCGGGGGCTCCAGCGCTCTGCGAGGGCGGGGATGAGGGGTGCTGCGGTCACGGCAGCGCGCGAGTTCAGCTCGGCGATGGACATGGTTCTCCTGTGTTTCAACGGCATGGATGCTGCATGGCTCCATTGCCAAGCTATAAACATGCAAACACATTTATGGCCGGGATATTCCGACGCCCTCCGAGACGGCCGACGCTAAGCCATCGGCATGCCGAGGTCAGGGAGGGTCGGAGCCGGCGGCAGGCGCCAGTTGTGTTCGCGTGCCACCCGTTGGGCGGCGTCCAGGACCGCATCGCGAGGTGAGACGGGGCCGTCGACGTCTACCGTCGCGACTCGCTCGGCGTGATATGCAAGTGCGATCGCCGATCCCCCGACGATCTGGATGCGAGCTGCGCGACCGGATGCGCGGAGGATCGCGACGACATCGCGGAGTCCCTCCACGATGTCGTCCCTGGTGAAGGTGAGTTGAGGGCCGGTGGAGGCCGAGGCTGCGCCGGTGGCTTCGCTCATACGCTCGTAAGCTCATCCGCCTCGATGAGCACCCCACGGTCACGCAGTGGCCTAGGCACGCGGTCCTGCCTCGGCGCGAGGGGCGCCACAAGTGAGGAACTGGGCGGCGACCATTGTGCGTCCGCGAGCCCGCGATTCGCGGTCACCCAGGCGGGCGATGGCAATTTGGCCTCCTTGAGGCGCCATTCGGTGACTCCGGCGATGGCCGCATCCCATTCCGGGCTGATCGGTGCCGGCGCATTCAGCGTCAGTAGGAATCGTGTGGCCGGATCGTCGGCGCGCAGGTCGTCGGCGACCTGGATCAGAGCGCGGTAGGCGGTTCGCGCATCGTTCCGTTTCAGGGCCGTGCCGATGGCATCTGCGCCGTCAGCGACCGTCGCGCGTCCTCCGAGGGGGGCCGCGATGAGACGCACGCCGATCGCGTCGGCGATGCGTTCGACAGTGCGGGCCGTCGGGTCGCGGCGCTCATTCTCGATCGCCGACAGGTTGGGCACGGCGATTCCGGATCGTTCGGCGACAGTGCTCAAGGTCAACCCGGATTGCCTGCGCTGCAGTCGTAAAGTCATGCCGATCACGACTCCTCCAAACTTATCGAATTCGATAATAACACCAGCTAGCCGTCCCTCCCTCCAAAGTGAACCGTTTGTTACAACTGTGTTAACTCTCCCCGGCTCCCACACGCCACTTTTCTACCCGCGTCCGGGGTACAAACCCCTCAGCCACCGGCACTCACCTCGTTCCCAGCTATCAGGCCTCCTGTCTGAACGATTGTTCATCTGACCTGCCGTTCCGCCTCCCCCGAATGGGGGCATGTCCGCCATTCTGCCGACAGCCGGATCGTGTCCGCGTGTCTGCGGACAGGGGCACGCTGGGGTCGACCGCCCGCCTCCGGAGCAGGCGCTCGAAGGCCACTTGCGAGATGTGAAACGTCGCAGATACAACTTGACCAACCCGACCGCCCAGATCCCCAGTGACGTGGATGCAATCCCTGAGATCCTCTGAGAGGTCCCGTCCGTGTTCATTTTCATTCTGCAAATCCGGCACATGCTGGAGGGTCATCCCGAGTTCTATCTGTTCGCCGTCTACTCCGCCTTCATCTGGGTGATCTGGATCATCAAGGTGGCCGTCTCCCGCCGTTACCGCCCGTACACCGAGGACTTCGAGGTGTCCACGAGCGTCGTCGTCCCCGTGGTCGACGAGCCGCTCGACCTGTTCCGCGATGTCATCGGCCGCATGGTCGAGCAGAAGCCGGGCGAGATCATCGTGGTCATCAACGGCGCCCCCAATCCCGGTCTCGTCGAGGTGTGCGAGGAGTTCGCGCCGCTGGTGCGCTGGGTGCACACCCCGATCCCCGGCAAGCGCAACGCCGTCATGATCGGCACCAGGATGTCGACCGGCGACATCACCGTCCTGGTCGACTCCGACACCGTCTGGATGCCGGACGCCCTCTCCGAACTGGTGAAGCCGTTCAAGGACGAGCGCGTCGGCGGCGTCACCACCAAGCAGCGCATCCTGGAGCCGGAACGCAGCTGGATCACCCGCTGGGCGGACTGGCTGGAGAACTCGCGGGCGCTGTACTCGATGCCGGCGCAAAGCGTCGTCGGCCAGATCGGCTGCCTCCCCGGTCGCACCATCGCGTTCCGGCGGTCCATCCTGATGCGCGTCATGGACAAGTTCATGACCGAGCGATTCCTCGGCGTCTTCCTCGAGGTCTCCGACGACCGCACCCTCACCAACCTCACCCTCAAGGAGGGTTACCGCACCGTCTACCAGCACACCAGCCTGGTGTACACGGATGCGCCGCTCAAGGTGAAGAAGCTGTTCAAGCAGCAGCTGCGCTGGGCGCGCGGCAGCCAGTACAACACACTCAGGATGCTGCCCTGGATGCTCGGCCACGCCCCGCTGCTTGCCTTCTTCTTCATCAGCGACATCCTGCTGCCGTTCGTGCTCGCGGGAGTCCTGGCCGGATGGATCTACCGGTCGATCACCGGCAACGGCTACAACTTCTACGAAGGGTTCCTGCAGGCGTACGGCGTCGGCGGCGGTGTCCTCACGGTCGTCGCCCTGATGGTCGCCTCCTCGGTGATCAGCATGTCGATCCGCCAGATCAGGCACCTCTCCGAGAAGCCGTCCGACTTCTTCCGGCTGCCGGTGTTCATCATCGTCTCGACGTTCTTCCTGATGCCGATCCGTCTCATCGGGTTCTTCCGCATGGCGCACGCCAGTGGATGGGGCACCCGCTCCGGTGCGTACTCCGGCGGCCCGAACGAGATCAGCAGCGACGACGAGATCGCCCTGGCGTCCGGCGAGCGGGATGCGCAGGCTCCTGACACGCTCGTCCTCCCGGAGTCCGTCGGCGGCGTCACCACGGCGACCGCCCTCGCCACCCGCGCAGAGACCCGCGCGGCGACGGCCACGAAGTCCAAGACCACGACCAAGACCAAGACCAAGACCGCTCGCGCTGAGCGGCGTCGGCTCAACCCGTACGCCGCCATCCCGTACCTGATCGGTATCGCGATCCTGACCCTGGAGGCTTTCTTCCTTGTCTAACAAAGCTGTTACCTGGTGGGCGCAGACCAAGTCGCGCTCCCTGATGACCACGGCCGCCTTCCTCGTGCTGAGCGTGGTGCTCGGCGGCATTTCCTACTACGTCTGGTCGTCTCCGACGAGCGCGGTCCGCACCGTGGTCGACGCGGCGGCGACCGCCGTGAACCCCCTGGCCGCGCAGAACGCCAGCCTGCAGAAGAATCTGAGCACCGCCAAGAAGACCATCGCCAGCCAGAACGGCAAGCTCACGTCGCTGCAGCAGAAGTCGCTGGCTGCGCAGGCCTCGACGGCGAAGCAGCTCGCCACGTCGCTGCAGCGTGCGGTGGCCGCTGAGCGGGCGCTCGCCCAGACGAAGGCGCAGCTCGCCAGCGCGAAGGGCGCTCTCGCAGCGAACACCGGCACGAAGGGCGGGTCGGGGACGGCTGGCGGAACGGGCGGCACCGGCAACGGTGGCTCCGGCAATGGCGGCACCGGAAACGCCGGAAACGGCGGCGGCACGGTCACCGAGCCGACTCCCATCACCGCCCCGACCAAGGCCGAACTGCTCCAGCCGGCGAGCCGCTACTACGGCATGTACACCGAGCAGGCGCCGTTCAACTGGGCGACGTTCGACGCGACCAGTGCCAAGGTCGGCGTGCAGCCGAACCTGGTCGGCTACTTCAGTGGATGGGACGAGACGTTCCGTGCCAACGCCGTCACCAGGGCGTGGGCCCAGGGCAGGATGCCGATGATGACCTGGGAGTCCAGGCCGATCGCCTCCGGCAACGACTCGGCTGTTGCGCCGGAGTACTCCCTCCCGAAGATCATCGGGGGCGACTTCGATGCCTACCTGCACCAGTACGCCAAAGACATCGTCGCCACCGGCCTGCCGCTCGGCATCCGGCTCGACCACGAGATGAACGGCATCTGGTACCCCTGGTCGGAGACCGACGGCAAGGGCAACTCAATCAACGGCAACAGCCAGGGCGACTACGTGAAGATGTGGAAGCACGTCCACGACATCTTCCAGGCCGAAGGGGCGAACAGCCTGGTGGTCTGGGTCTGGGCGCCCAACATCGTCAACAATCTGCCGGCGCAGCACAAGGTCGACGGCTTCCTGCCGGCGCTCTACCCCGGCGACGACTACGTCGACTGGGTCGGACTCTCCGGCTACCTGCGCCCGCCGTACAAGGCCGACCAGTCCTTCACGTTCGACTACACCTTCACGCCGAGCCTGAACCAGCTCCGCGCCATCACGAAGAAGCCGATCATCCTCGCGGAGGTCGGAGCTTCGGAGACGGGAGGACACAAGGCGGCCTGGGTCACCGACTTCTTCACCGCATTCTCGAGACCCGAGAACGCCGACATCATCGGCTTCTCCTGGTTCAACCTCGCGATCACCAGCTACGTCGAAGGAGTCAGGGCCACCAACGACTGGCGCATCGACTCCCGCGCCGACACGCTGTCGGCGTTCATCGCCGGCGTCACACGCCCCGAAGACCACTTCACACTCACCCCGGCGCAATGACCGGCCGGCAGAGCAGTTCCGCGAGCAGTTCAGCGAACACCCCAGCGAAAGGACCACGCGACATGACCACCAAGAAGGCCGCGAAGGATCAGCCGGCTCCCCGCATCAGCGTGATCGGCACCGGATACCTCGGCGCCACCCACGCCGCAGCCATGGCGGAGCTCGGCTTCGACGTCATCGGCGTCGACACCGACCAGAGCAAGGTCGACGCCCTCCGCGACGGCCGTGTCCCGTTCTTCGAGCCCGGTCTGCCGGAGCTCATCACCCAGCACGTCGCATCCGGTCGGTTGAACTTCACCACCGACATCGCGGAGGCGACGGCGCTCGCCGACGTGCACTTCATCTGCGTCGGCACTCCGCAGCAGTCGGGCAGCTTCGCCGCGAACCTCAGCTACGTGGAGGCGGCGGCGCGCTCGATCGCACAGAACATGACGCACGACGGCGTCATCGTCGGGAAGTCGACGGTTCCGGTCGGCACGGCGGCGCGGTTGCGTGCCATCGTGGCGGCCGAGCTCCCGGCGGGCGTCTCTGCCGAACTGGTCTGGAACCCCGAGTTCCTGCGTGAGGGGAAGGCCGTCGAGGACACCCTCTCGCCGGACCGCCTGGTCTTCGGCGGCACGTCGGAGCGCTCGGAGGCTGTCCTCCGGCGCATCTACGCCACCCCGATCGCGGCGGGCACTCCGGTCCTCGTGGCCGACCTGCCGACCGCCGAACTGGTGAAGGTGAGCGCCAACGCGTTCCTCGCCACCAAGATCTCGTTCATCAACGCCATCGCCGAGGTGTGCGACGCTGCGGGAGCCGACGTCTCCCTGCTGGCGGATGCGCTCGGCCATGACGTCCGGATCGGCCGCCAGTTCCTGAACGCCGGGCTCGGTTTCGGCGGCGGCTGCCTCCCCAAAGACATCCGCGCCCTGATGCACCGGTCGAGCGAACTCGGAGCGCACGCAGCGGTCGGGTTGCTGCAGCAGGTGGACGAGATCAACATGGGCCGCCGCCAGCGGGTCATCGACCTCGCTCTCGAAGCCTGCGGAGGCTCCGTGCTGAACCGCAGGATCGGCGTGCTCGGCGCCGCGTTCAAGCCGCACACCGACGACGTGCGCGACTCGCCGGCCCTCAACGTCGCCGCCGCCCTGCACCTCCGCGGAGCGCAGGTCGTCGTCTACGACCCGGAGGCGCGCGGCACCGCCCAGCGGATGTTCCCGACCCTCGGATACGCGGACTCCGTCGAGGAGGCCGTGAACGGCGCCGACGTCACCGTGGTCCTCACCGAGTGGCCGGAGTTCGTCGAGGCCGACCCGGTCGCCCTCGCCGCGCTCGTGCACGGGAAGACCGTGATCGACGCCCGCAACTGCCTCGACGCCCCCGCCTGGTCGCGGGCCGGCTGGTCCGTGCGCGTGATGGGCAGGGTGCCGGAGGGCGCCCCGCTCGCCGACGACCTCGCCGCGCTGGCCGGCGTGCGCTGACGCGCTGTCCGCGCTCGCCGCATCCACTGTTTCACCTCCCCGCAGGACCCCTCGAGAGGAACCATCATGACCAGTTACGTGACAAAGGCCGTCATCCCGGCCGCAGGGCTCGGCACCCGTTTCCTTCCCGCCACCAAGGCGATGCCCAAGGAGATGCTCCCCGTCGTCGACAAGCCGGCCATCCAGTACGTGGTCGAGGAGGCGGTCGGCGCAGGACTGAACGACGTCCTGCTGGTGACCGGCCGCAACAAGAACGCGCTGGAGAACCACTTCGACCGCAACACCGAGCTCGAAGACACCCTGGCCAGGAAGGGCGACCTCGACCGTCTGGAGAAGGTCAACCAGTCCACGGCGCTCGCCGACATGCACTACGTCAGGCAGGGCGACCCCAAGGGCCTCGGCCACGCCGTGCTGCGCGCCAAGATGCACATCGGGCACGAGCCGTTCGCCGTGCTCCTCGGCGACGACATCATCGACGCCAGGGACCCCCTGCTGACCAGGATGCTCGAGGTGCAGCACCGGCTCAACACCACCGTGGTCGCGCTGCTCGAAGTCGACCCGAGCCAGATCCACCTCTACGGCGCCGCTGCGGTGGTCGAGACCGACGAGGACGACGTGGTGCGGATCACCGGCCTGGTCGAGAAACCGGACCGCGAGAGCGCTCCGTCGAACTACGCGGTGATCGGGCGGTATGTACTCCGGCCGGAGATCTTCGACATCCTGGAGAAGACGGAGCCGGGCAAGGGCGGCGAGATCCAACTGACGGATGCGCTGCAGGGCCTCGCGACGGCGCCGGACTGGACGGGCGGTGTGCACGGGGTGGTCTTCTCCGGCCGCCGCTACGACACTGGCGACCGCCTCGACTACATCAAGGCGATCGTGCAACTCGCCGCCGCCCGCGACGACCTCGGCAAGGACCTCGTGCCGTGGCTGCGCGAGTTCACGGCGACGGATGCGGCTGGTGCACCGGATGCCGCTGGTGCACGGGATGCCGCTGGTGCACCGGATGCCGCTGCCCCCGCCGCTCCCGTCAAGGGGGCCAAGCCGGCGAAGCCGTCCGTGCCGGCAGCTGCAGCCCCAGCTGTGCCCGTCATCGAGTCCGCACCGCGCAAGCGCGACCTCGTCCCGGTCGCCGGAGCCTGACCGGTTCCGACCTGAAGGGTGGTCCCGCTCCGGCCGGGCCACCCTTCCGTGTCAGCGCAGGTGCGGTCAGTCGAGCCCGAGCCGCTTCAACGTGTGGTGCTCCCCGTGCCCGGGGTCGGACTCGATCTCGTCCACTGCGATCGGGATGCCCGGCCCGACGGCCAGCCAGACGAACCCGTCCCTGTGCACCAGAGGAACCAGATCGGTCGTGCCATCCTTGAGCAGCGTACGGACGCGCTTCAGCAGCGCATACCCCTCCGACGGCTTCGTCACGTAGGTCTTCCGCCGATAGTGCACGACGTGCGCGACCGTCTTCGCGCCCAGCCCTTCGACTTGGGAGTCTGTCAGCGTCTCTGTCATCTCTGGTCCTCTCGCGGGCACCGAGTCGGGTTCGCCCGGGCGATCACCGACGGTACGCCCGTCGCCGCCGGAGTCAACCGATCCCTGGACGCCGCCGCACACTGCTCGCGACCTGCGCTCCGAGGCTTCGCGCACGGAGACCGGAGGCGGAGGTAGCGTGGCCGTCATGCGTCCCCTCCCATCGCCCGCCGAACTGGACGCTCTCGCCGACCGCGGCTGGCCGTCCATCGAGCGCGAGTCCGTCGGGCCGTGGGTCCTCCGCTTCGCCGCGGGGGTCACCAACCGTGCCAACTCCGTGCTCCCGGCGGGACGGGTGGACGCGGCGACCCTGCCGTCAGCCGTCGACGCGGCCGAGCGCGCCTATCGGGACCGCGACCTTCCGACCGTGTTCCAGGTCAGTCCGGCCACGGAGCCTGCGCTTCCCGCCGCTTTGGAGGCACGCGGCTACCGCGAGCACTCGGCCACGAGCATCCTGGTCGCCGACCGAGTGGCGATCGCAGCGACTTCCGGCGAATGCGCGATCACCGTCGCGCCTGCTCCGTCCCCGGCCTGGATGGACCTCTGGTGGTCGGTCGACGGTCGCGGCGACGACGTGGCCCGCGCCGTCGCCGAGCAGATCCTCACCGGGGGGCCAGCGCTCTACGCGTCTTCCGGCGACCCGGAACGCCCCGATGCCGTCGCCCGCCTCGCGGTCGTGGGCGGCTGGGGCGGCCTCTTCGCCGTGGCGACCAGGCCGGAGGCGCGCCGCCGCGGACACGCCGCCGCCCTCATCCGGGGTGTCGCCGCCGCAGCGGGACCGCACGGCGTCGACCGTCTCTGGTTGCAGGTCATGGCCGACAACGCGGGAGCACTCGCTCTGTACGAGAGCCTCGGTTTCGTCGCAGCGTCCAGCTACACGTACTGGTCGGAGCCGGCCCGCTAGGACGCCGCGCTGCCGTCGCGGCTGCTGCTGCCGTCACCGTCACCGTCGCCGTCGCGCAGCGAGCGGACCATGCTCTGCAGGATCCGGAACGCGCCGGCCTGCTCGGCGTCGGTCATCCCGGCCAGCATCCTGACCTCGACCGACCGGACCGCCGCGGTCGCCGTCTCCAGGCTCCGCCGGCCGAGCGGCGTGAGCTGCGTCGGGAGCACCTTGCCGACCGGCGCCTCTGATGGCCTGGTCACGAAGCCGTCCCGCTCCAGGGCCTGCAGCAGCACGTTCATCGACTGCCGGGTCACGAAGGCGCCGCGGGCGAGTTCGGAATTCGACAGTCCTGGACGCTGCGACAGAAGTTCGAGGCATGAATAGTGCGTCACGGTCATTCCGAGCGGACGGAGCACGGCCTCCATCGCAGCCCGGAGAGCGCTTGACGCCTCTTTGAGCAGATAGCCCAGTGACGTCTCCAAGTCGATACCGGTTCTGTCTTGACTCATGTCAGTATTCTGACATAGATTGAGACGTGTCAGAAAACTGACACAGATTCCCGGCACGCACAACAAAGGATTCCCACCATGCCCGTCACCGGCCCCGACTTCATCTCCCTCCAGGCGAGCGACCTCGCCGCATCCCAGGCGTTCTACGAGCAGTACCTCGGCCTGGTCCGCTCGCAGGCCGGCCCGCCGCACGCCGTCGTCTTCGAGACGACGCCGGTCGCGTTCGCCCTCCGCGACATCGTGCCTGGCACCGATCTCGCCTCGGCCGCCCAGCCCGGCATCGGAGCCGCGATCTGGCTGCACGCCACCGATGTCCAGGCCATCCATGACGCACTCGTGGCCGACGGCCACCCCATCGTCGTCGCCCCCATCGACGGCCCGTTCGGCCGGACGTTCACGTTCGCCGACCCGGACGGCTACCAGATCACCCTGCACGACCGCGCCTGAACGGGCCTCGAACGAATGCCCGTTAAAGCCACGATGCCGGGTGCGTGAACCTAGGGAATCCACGCAGCCCGGCATACGTTCGGGGTTACCTTCGGAGGATATTCGGGTTCCTCCGCCGGCTATTACAGACTAGCGAAGAACTCACCCGTGTGGGTCAAATGGAGGACACGATTTGTACCCCAGTAGGAGTGTCATTCTGGCCCTCACTTGGGGTGTTCGAGCCTCTTGACGTCACAAACCCGACACTGTAACGCAAGAACTGAACTGTCTACGCCGCCAGTTCCTGCTTCAGAGCGGCCACGAACGCGTCGATGTCGTGCTCCGACGTGTCGAACGAGCACATCCAGCGCACCTCGTGCCGCGCGGCGTCCCAGTCGTAGAAGCGGAAGTGCTCGCGCAGCCGGTCAGCGACCCCGGCGGGCAGGGTGGCGAACACGCCGTTCGACTGCGTCGCCTGACTGAAGCCGACCCCGACGATGCTGCCGTCGGCGATGCCTGTCTCCAGCGAGGTGCGCAGGCGGTTGGCCATCGCGTTCGCGTGCGAGGCGGAGCGCAGATAGAGGTCGTCGCTGAGCAGAGCGATCAGCTGGGCGGAGATGAACCGCATCTTCGACGCAAGCTGCATGTTCAGCTTGCGCAGGTAGATCAGGCCGTCCGCCGCCTCCGGGTTGAGCACGACGATGGCCTCGCCGTAGAGCATCCCGTTCTTGGTCCCGCCGAAGCTGAGCACATCCACCCCGGCGTCGGTGGTGAACGCGCGGAGCGGGACGCCGAGCGATGCGGCAGCGTTCGCGATGCGGGCTCCGTCCATGTGCAGCTTCATGCCGAGCGAGTGGACGTGGTCGGCGATCGCCTTGACCTCGTCGACGCTGTATGCGGTGCCGAGCTCTGTGGTCTGGGTGATCGACACGACGAGCGGTTGCGCGCGGTGCTCGTCGCCCCAGCCCCAGGCCTCCTTGTCGATGAGGTCGGGGGTCAGCTTGCCGTCTGGCGTCTCGACCTGGAGCAGCTTGATGCCGGCCACGCGCTCGGGCGCACCCGCCTCGTCGGTGTTGATGTGAGCGGTCTTGGCACACACCACGGCGCCCCAACGCGGGATCATCGACTGCAGCCCGACCACGTTCGCGCCGGTGCCATTGAACACGGGGAACACCTGCACGCCGTCGCCGAAGTGCTCGGCGAACACCTCGTGCAACCGTGCGGTGTACACGTCTTCGCCGTACGCGATCTGATGGCCCTCGTTGGCCGCCGCGATGGCGTCGAGGATTTCTGGGTGGACACCCGCGTAGTTGTCGGAGGCGAAACCGCGCAGGTTGAGGTCATGGAGTTGTAGCGTCACGTATCCATCCTTGCAGGAGTGAGAGAGTCAGTTCGCGGCGTCGGCGGGAGGTGTGAGCAACTCGCGCGTGCCGTTGATTGTGGAGGGATCGGCCTCCCAGAGAGCGGCGACGGAGGCGCCGAGCTGCTCTTCGAGTCCGTCGAGCGACTTCACGACGAACACGACGGCCGCAGCGTTCGGGGCCTGCTTCGCGAAGCCCTGAGCGACGGCGCGCGTCCACGCATCCCCTGCCGCTTTCGCCGCAGCATAGTTCGCGCCGCCCGCGTACGGCTTCTCGACCGCCGTCGACGACACGATTGCGAGACGGCCTGCTGATGAAGCGACGAGGTCGTCGTAGAACACCCTTGTGGTGTTCCGCAGCGTGCGGAACGCCCGCTCCAAGATGTCCCAGTCTTCGTCGGACTGCCCGGCGATGCCCCCGCCACCGCGCCAGCCGCCGACCAGGTGGATGAGCCCGTCGATCGCACCGAATTTCAAGTGGATGCGCATGGCCAGCTCGGCCACCGCATCCCGGTCGGCGAGGTCGCAGACCCGGGTGTCGACGCCGGGGACGGCCGCGGCCAGGGCGTCGAGCGCCTCCGGCCGCGTGCCGACGGCGAGGACCGTCGCGCCCGCTGCGATGAGCGAACGCGCGACGGCCTCACCGCTGGTGCTGGTCGCCCCCGCGACCAGCACCAGCCGCCCGGTGAGGGGTAGACCTTCCGTCACCGCTCGTCCGACGTGGCAGTGATGCCGGCGGTGGATTCGATGACGCTGGCCATCTTCTTGTTCAGTGCTTCGTAGAACATCGAGAGCGGGAACTCGTCGTCCAGCACCTGGTCGGTGTATCCCTTCGGAACGCCGGCGAGGATTTCGTCCGGCAGCCCGCGCGCCCACTGGGAGGCGGGGTTCGGGGTGAGCGTTTCGGTGAGCATCTCGTATGCGGCCAGCCAGTGCGCCACCTTGGGCCGGTCGATGGAACGCCAGTACAGGTCGTTGATCCGGTCGCTGAGTGCCACGACCACCTCGGGCACGCCGTCCCAGTCGATGGTCAGCTGGGTGTCCGTCCAGTGCAGCACGTCGTGCTGGTGCATCCACGCGAACAGCAACTGGCCGCCGAGCCCGTCATAGTTGCGGATCCGGCTGCCGGTGATCGCGAACCGGAAGATCCGGTCGAAGATCACCGCATACTGCACCAGCTTCGCGTGGTGACGGATCTGACGCTGCGCCTCCGACAGCTCCGCCTCCGGCAGCGCCGACAGCTCGCGCTCCTGCCGCACCGATTCGCGGAACGCCGTCAGGTCGCAACGCAGCTCCTCCAGCGAGTAGAGGAAGAACGGCATCCGCTGCTTGATCATGAACGGATCGAACGGCAGATCCCCACGCATGTGACTGCGATCGTGGATCAGATCCCACATCACGAAGGTCTCCTCCGTCAGCGCCTGATCCTCCAGCATCGCCGCCGCATCCGCCGGCAGCTCCAGCTTCGTGATCTGCGACGCCGCCCGCACCACACGCCGGTAGCGTGCAGCCTCACGATCCTGGAAGATCGCACCCCACGTGAACGTCGGGATCTCGCGCATCGCCACTGTCTCGGGGAACAGCACGGCCGAGTTGGTGTCGTAGCCGGGCGTGAAGTCCACGAAACGCAGCGGGACGAACAGCTTGTTGCCGTAGTCGCCCGCTTCGAGCGCCGCGATGAACTCCGGCCAGATCACCTCCACCAGCAAGGCCTCGACGAGGCGATTGGTCGAGCCGTTCTGCGTGTACATCGGGAACACGACCAGGTGGCCGAGTCCGTCGACGCGGTGCTGCTGCGGCTGGAACGCGTTCAGCGAGTCCAGGAAGTCCGGGACACCCAGGCCGTCGTCCGCCCAGCGGCGGAAGTCGACGCGGAGCGCCTCCAGGTAGGCGGCATCGTGCGGGAAGTGCGGCGCGAGCTCGGCGATCGACGCGACGATCGCATCCACCTGCTGCACAGCCCCCGCCTTGTCGGCGTCCTCGGGAACCGAGCCGTCCTTGACCTGCACCTGCTGCAGTGCGACGGCAGCCTCTTTGAGGGCAAGCCACGCGGGATGCGTCGCCAGCGACCGCACGGAACGGGCGTCCTCGACGACCTCGGGCTCTCCGACAATGGCGTTTGCACTGAACTGGGAAACGAATTGTGACATGACGAACCTCCCGTCGTTGGTCGTCCGCGGCTGCGGCACTGGTTCGGGTGCCGAATGCACCCTCAATCGAGCCTATCCACTCGCATCCGAACATTTTTTGACCATCCGGTGTCGTCCCTTGCGCCAGATGGCTCGCACGCGCAGTTTTCCCGCGCCGATCGGGGTGGGTATGCTCGGCGGGGTGACGGCAGCCCAGGTGCGCGATGCGCTCGCGGAGGTCGCCGACCCGGAGGACGCGGTGTTCCTGCAGCGCTTCTTCAAGACGGGCCCCGGCGAGTACGGGGAGGGCGACGTGTTCATCGGCGTCCGCGTCCCGCGGACCCGTGCCGTCGCGAAACACTTCGGCGGGATGCCGCTGGGCGAGTTGCGCGCACTGCTCGACAGCGAGGTGCACGAGCACCGTCTCGCCGCGCTCGTGATCCTGAACAGTGACTTCGAGCTCGCGAGCAGGCCGCGCAGCCGCGATGACGCCCGTCGCGGGGAGATCGCCGCCTTCTACCTGGACGCCGTCCGCCGCGGCCGGGTGAACAACTGGGACCTCGTCGACGCGTCGGCCGAGTTCGTCCTCGGCGAGTTCCTCTGGGATCGCCCCCGCGACCTGCTGTACGAGCTGGCGGCCAGCGAGGTGCTCTGGGAGCGCCGCGTCGCCGTGCTCTCCACGTTCGCCTTCATCAAGCGCGGGGACGTGTCCACCACGCTCGACCTGGCCGCCAGGTTGCTGGACGACCGCGAGGACCTCATGCACAAGGCGGTCGGCTGGATGCTCCGCGAGGTCGGCAAACGTGTTGACCGGGAGGCGCTCACCGGCTTCCTCGACGAGTACGCACCCCGGATGCCCCGCACCATGCTGAGCTACGCGACGGAGCACCTCACCGTTGAGCAGCGGGCGGAGTACCGCGCCCGGCGGTGACAGGGGCGGCTGGGCGGGGCGGCTGAGAGGGCGGCGGCCTAGGCGGCTGGCAGCACTGGCCGACGTGGTGGCTCGCGACTTGGGATGATGGACCTATGACGAGAACGGTTCGGGGCGCACGAGTGCTGATCACGGGGGCTGCCTCCGGGATGGGGAAGCTGTACGCCGAACGTGCAGTCCGCGAGGGTGCGGCCGCCGTCGTCCTCTGGGATCGCGACGAGGATGCCCTCACCGCACTGACCGCCGAGCTGCGCGCGCAGGTGATGGACCAGCGCTCGGAGTCACCGTGGGGCGGCCCTGGTCGTTCGCCGAGTTCGTCGGCCGGGCGACCGACGACGACCGTGCATCCATATGTTCTCGACCTCGGGGAGCTCGGCGCCATCGCGCAGTCGGCGCAGGCGGTCCGCAAAGAGTTGGACGGCATCGACGTCCTCATCAACAACGCGGGGATCGTCCGAGGCAAATACTTCTGGGAGCACGACAACGGCGACGACACCAGGCAAACCATGCAGGTGAACGCCCTCGCGCCGATGTACATCACCCGCGAGTTCCTTCCGGCCATGATCGCGAGCGCGCGCGAGGCGCGCATCGTCAACATCGCCTCGGCGGCGGGAACGGTGTCGAACCCGCGGATGAGCGTGTACGCCGCCTCCAAGTCGGCCGTCATCGGCTGGAGCGACAGCCTGCGGCTCGAACTGAAGCAGCAGGGCTTCGGGCACGTGAAGGTCACGACAGTCGCGCCGAGCTACATCTCCACCGGGATGTTCGAGGGCGCGCGGGGTCCGCTGCTCACGCCGATCCTCACCCCGGAATACGTGACGGACCGCGTGTGGACCGCGATGCTCGCCGGTCGCCCGATGCTGCTGCTGCCGTGGACGGTCGGACTGGCGCGCACCCTCAGAGGGCTGCTCCCGCTCCGGGCCTGGGATGCGGTGGCGGGCAACGTCTTCGGCGTCTACTCCTCGATGGAGAACTTCACCGGCCGCAAGCGCTGAGCTGGCGCTGAGCGGGCGGTCGCGCACCGGTCGCGAGGGTATACAAGGATGTCGCGCCCTGTCCGGGTGACATTTCTGAGAACTTTCACATACAGTGGCTCTCACCCTCGACTGACAACGGAGCGATCGTGAGCAATCCATCCTGGACCCAGGTCATCAAGACCGCCGACACCGAACAGCCGGAGCTGAAACGGGCGCTCGGCCCTGGGCTACTGCTGCTCTTCATCGTCGGGGACATTCTCGGCACGGGCGTGTACGCCCTCACCGGCCAGGTCGCCGCTGAGGTGGGTGGCGCCGCCTGGCTGCCGTTCCTGCTCGCGTTCGCGGTCGCCACGGTCACGGCGTTCTCCTACCTCGAACTCGTGACGAAATATCCGCAGGCGGCTGGTGCTGCTCTCTACACGCACAAGGCGTTCGGCGTGCACTTCTTCACGTTCATCGTCTGCTTCATCGTGATGACGTCCGGCATCACGTCGGCGGCGACGGCATCCCGGGCGTTCGCCGTCAACTTGACGGTCGGCTTCGGCCTGCCGTCCGACAACACGGTCACACTGCTGATCGCTCTCGCGTTCATCGTGCTGATCATGCTCGTCAACCTGCGCGGCGTGACCGAGAGTGTCTGGCTGAACGTCGTGCTGACCATCGTCGAGCTGTCCGGGCTGCTGCTCGTCATCATGATCGGCCTGTGGGCGATGGCGGGAGGCAACGCGGACCTCTCCCGCGTCGTGGCGTTCGAGACGCCGGAGGACAAGAGCATCCTGCTGGCGGTGAGCACCGCGACATCGCTCGCGTTCTTCGCGATGGTTGGCTTCGAGGACTCGGTGAACATGGCGGAGGAGACGAAGAACCCGAGCAGGATCTTCCCGAAGATGATGCTCACCGGCCTCGGGATCACCGCTGTGATCTACGTACTCGTCTCGATCTGCGTCGTCGCGCTGGTGCCGATCGGCGAGCTGGCCGGCAGCGAGACGCCGCTCGTCACGGCGGTGCAGGCCGCGGCGCCGGACTTCCCGATCGCCGACCTGCTGCCGTTCATCTCGATGTTCGCCGTCGCGAACACGGCGCTCATCAACATGATGATGGCGAGCCGGTTGCTCTACGGCATGAGCAGGCAGGGCGTACTCCCCGGCTTCCTCTCGAAAGTGCAGCGGAAGCGTCGCACGCCGTGGGCGGCGATCCTGTTCACGAGCGCGCTCGCGCTCGGACTGATCGTCTACGTCTCCCTCGACCCGAAAGGGTCGATCGTCGCGCTGCTCGGCGGAACGACGTCGCTCCTGCTGCTCGCGGTGTTCGCCGTCGTCAACGTTGCCGTGCTCGTGCTGCGTCGGCAGCCGGTCGACCACAAGCACTTCCGTACGGGTCGCGTGCTGCCGATCATCGGAGCGGTCACCTGCCTCTACCTCGTCTTCCCATGGACCTCCGGCCGCCCAGGCGGTCAGTACGGCATCGCGCTCGTGCTCCTGGCGATCGGCGTGGTGCTCTGGGCCGTCGCCCGCGCGTTCACCCCCAGCGCCGGGCGGACCAGCGCTCGAAGAGGCCGAGCAGGGAGTCGCTGAGCTTGCCGAGGATGGCGAGCAGGATGATCGCCAGGAAGAGGCGGTCTGTGCGCCCGTTGTTGGCCGAGTCGTTCAGCATGTAGCCGAGGCCCATCGACGACGCGATGAGCTCCGCCGCGACGAGGAACAGCCACGACTGCGCGAGCGCGAGCCGCAGCCCGGAGATCACCGACGGCAGCACGAACGGCAGCTGCACGGTCGTGAACAGGCGCACCCCGCTCAGCCCGAAAGCGCGTCCGGCCTCGACGAGGTGGCGGTCGACGTGCTTGAGCGCGGCGGCGACGGTCGTGTATACGGGGAAGAACGCACCGATGGCGATCAGGATGACCTTGGATTCCTCGCCGATCTTGAACCACAGGATCAGCAGCGGAACCCAGGCAAGAGACGGCACCGCCCTGATGGCGCTGAGCGTCGAGCTGAAGAAGATGTCCCACAGCCTCGACAGCCCGACCAGCGCACCGAAAACCAGGCCGAGGAGCGCTCCGCAGGCGAACCCGATGAGCACGCGCTGCGTCGAGATCGCGATGTAGAGGCCGAGCAGGCCACGGTTGGCCAGGTCGACCGCCGCCTCCCACACCATGGCCGGCGATGGGAGCTGCGAGGAGTTGAACGCACCGGAGGTGGAGGCGATCTGCCAGGTCGCGAGCAGGATCAGCGGAAGCACGAAGCCTCCGACGACCCGGACGGACCGACGCGACAGGAACGGGACGCGCGCATCCGACTGCCCGATCGTGCGCCCACGGGCGCCTCGCCCTCGTTCGCCCGGCTCGTCGCCGCTGGAGCCTCCGGTGCGGGGGCCGCCGTCGCGGGCGACCGCCGTGCCGTACATGCTGACAGAGACGATGGCGCCGTCGCCCTCCGGTGCGTTCTGGTAACTCATGCGGTGTTTAGCCTCCGATGGCGCTCGGGTCGGCCTTCTTCGCGAAGGTCGGGTCGAGCAGCGTGTCGAGCGCCTTGTCGATGTCGGCCTGCGAGCGCACGTCGCCGGTCTGGACGAAGATCGGGCCGACCTTCTTCAGGACCTTGAGCTGCGCGTCGCCCGGGATGTTGGACACGTCGAGGTTGGTGCGCTCCGTGATGACGGTCGTCGCGACCGCCGGGTCGATCGAGGCGACGTCGGAGAGGATCGAGGCGGTCTCGGTCGGGTGCTTCAGCGCCCAGGCGCGGGCGTACTCGTAGGTGTTCACGACGGTCTGCGCCACGTCTGGCTTGTTCTTGACGAACGACTCCGTCGCGTTGAGGAAGCCGTAGGTGTTGAAGGCCACGTTGCGGTAGATCAGCTTGGCACCCGACTTCTCGGCGTTGGCCATGATCGGGTCGAGCCCGGCCCAGGCGTCGACCGAGCCGTTCTGCAGTGCCGACCAGCCGTCGGCGTGCTGCAGGTTCTGGATGGTCACGTCGTTGGCGGAGAGCCCGTTCGCCTCCAACGCCTGCAGGAGGAAGAAGTACGGGTCGGTGCCCTTGGTGGCGGCGACCTGCTTGCCCTTCAGGTCTTTGACCGAGGTGATCGTGGAGCCTTTGCCGACCACGATCGCAGACCACTCGGGCTGCGAGAAGATGTCGATGGTCTTGATGGCAGAGCCGTTGGAACGCGCGAGCAGGGCGGCGGAGCCCGCGGTGGAGCCGACGTCGATCGCACCGGAGCGGAGCGCCTCGTTGGCCTTGTTGGAGCCGGCCGACTGCACCCAGTTGACGGTGATGTCCTGCTTCTTGAGGGCCTTCTCGAGCCAGCCCTCCTTCTTGATCACCAGGCTGAGCGGGTTGTACGTCGCGAAGTCGATGTTGAGCGTTCCGCCCTTGGTGGTGCCGGACGTGCTCGCGGGGTCGGCGGCCGCCTGGCCTTCGCCGGCGACGCAGCCGGTGAGCATCAGGCTCGCGGCGGCGGCGATCGCGGCGACGGCGGTGACGATGGTGGATGTGCGGCGCATGATGCCTCTCAGGTTGTCGAACGGTGTGCTTCTGTGCTGTGGATCAGTACGGGAACGCGGGGATGGTGTTCGTCGACGGGATGCCGCGCGCCTGGCCGTGGCGGTCGATGCCTAGGCCGTGCAGCAGCTCCGCCCTGAGTTCGGCGAGTTCCGCTGAACCCCGGTCGCGCGGGCGGTTTCCCGGAACGGTGACGACCCGACGGATGGTCGCGCCCTCTCGTCCGTCTTCAGCGCCTAGCAGGATGATGCGGTCGGCGAGTTGGAGGGCCTCGTCGACGTCGTGGGTGACGAGGAGGATCGTGGTGGGGGCTGCGCCGTGCACGTCGAGGAGCAGATCCTGCATCTTCAGCCGGGTGAGCGCATCCAGTGCCCCGAACGGCTCGTCCAGCAGCAGCACCCCGGGATTGCGCGCGAGCGCCCTGGCGAGGGAGGCGCGCTGCGCCATGCCTCCCGACACCTCGCGCGGTCGCAGCCCTGCGGAAGCGGACAGCCCGACCAGATCGAGGAGCTGAGCGACGCGGTCGCGGCCGGCCGATCTGTCGATTCCGCGGGGGAGGCCGAGGGAGACGTTGTCGGCGATCGAGCGCCAGGGGAGCAGCCGGGGCTCCTGGAACCCGACGGCGCAGCGGGGGTCGATGCCGGCGACGGCCGTTCCGTCGATCAGGGCGGCGCCGGTGCTCGGGCTGTCGAGGCCTCCGGCGATGCGCAGCAGGGTGGACTTGCCGCAGCCGCTCGCGCCGAGGATCGCGACCACCTCGCCTGCCTGCACGGTCAGCGACACGTCCCGCAGCACGAGGCGCTGCTTCCCCGCCTTCGCTGTGCCGCCGCGTTCGCCCTTCACCCGCGGCGCGACGAAAGCGCGGGCGACGTCGACGAATTCGACGGGATAGGCGGACGGTGTGGACGGCATGGGCTCGCTCGACTCGAAACGATCACGGAACTGGTTCTCCGACGCTATCGGTCGCGCCGCGCCGACGCCGCGCCGCGTGAAACGCGGCGTAACGAAACCGTGCGGCCCGTTCGATTCCGCTGTATGGGAGACCTCTACGCCGGCGCTCCGAACCTCCGGCGGCTGCTCACGCGTCCTGTCCTGTCCGGTCCGCCTCCGTCGACGACCGCCAGGCTTTGCGCAGGCCCTGACGGGCGCGAAACGCCAGCATGGCTGCCGCCGAGGCCTTGATGGCGAAGATCTCGCCGATCTCCGCCGGGCTCAGGTCGTCCACCTCGCTGTACCAGAGCACCTTCCTCCAGCGTTCCGGCAGCGATCGGAACGCCTCGAATCCGGCGAGTCTGTCCAGCCGGTCGAGTCCGGCCGCGGTCTGCGGGAGCGCGTCGAGGTCTTCGAGGTCGTGGAGGGACAGCCGGGAGGCCTGTCTCGCCCATCCCACCGCGACGTTGCGCATGGTCACGATCAGGTAGGCGCGGAACGACAGGTCTGGGCCGCGCCCCACCTGAAGGGAGGAGAGCACCCTCGTGAACGCCTCGGAGGCGAGGTCGTCCGGGTCGAAGCTGGCGGTGATCCGTCTGGCCGCCGCGTGTGCGGCAGGGGAGTGTCGCTTCCAGAGCTCGGCGTACGACTGCTTGGCTCTGGCGCCTCCCGCGCGGACGAGCGCAATCAGCTGCTCGTCGTCGAGACCGTCGAGGCCGTCGACGCGAGAGCGCGTGTGCGCTTGGCCGGAGTACGGGCGCTCCGCGGGGCTGAGGGGGATCTCTCGGGTCATGGTCTGAGCATCAAACTCAGAGCCGAGAGGGGCGTAGTCATAAATGCCTAATCCGCTACCTCACTGCGTCATACCGCCCGCTCCTGAGGCGCCAGGCGACCACTTGGGTGCGGGAACTGAAACCGAGCTTCGCCAGGATGCGCTGAACATGGTTGTTCACCGTGCGCACCGAAAGCACGAGTCGGGCGGCGATCTGGCGGTCGGTCAGACCATCGGTGATGAGGTCGCACACCTCGGCCTCCCGTGCGCTCAGCTGACCGTCTCCGGAGTGACGCCTCGGTGGCGCCGGCTGGGGCGGGGGCTCACCGAGAGCCGTGCGGATGGCGTCGTCGACGGAGAGCCCGAGCCCTTTCGTGCGGCGCGCTTCGAGCAGTGCCGAACGGGTGGGCGAGCCGGTTGCGCCGTCATACGCGGAGACCGCGGTGGAGAACGGGCCGGGCTGGGGCAATTGCCCGGCTCCGCGCCAGGCTGCTTCCGCCACACCGAGGAACACGGGGCCGAGAGCAAGATCACCGGCGGAGAGGTCGGCGCGCCCGATCGCGTGCAGCGTGTGGGCGATGCCGAGAGGATTGGCCAGCTCCCGCTGCAGAACCAGCGAGCGCCGAGCGAGTGTCCGCGCCTGCGCGGCGTCGCCCCGCTGCAGGCTGATCGCCGACGCGTGGAGGAGCAGAGCTGCGCCTTCGTACCGCTCGCCGGTCGACGCGCCGACCTGCAGAACCTTCTCGCGGACGCTCACCGCCCGTTCCAGGCCGAGGCGGTCATACGTGAGAGCGAGACCGGCCAGGAAGAACGCTCCGTCTGCCGGTGAGCCCGGATACCGGTCGCCGGGGATAGGGTCGCCGCCAAGTGCGCGCTCGAAGAGACGGAGGGATTTCCGTGGGTCACGTTCCACAGTCGCGCGGGCGCCGTCGATGAAGGCGAGGGCGGAGCGATCGCCGAGTCGCGCGGCGATGGCGCGCGCCTCGTCGAAACGACTGGATGCGGCCGGCGCGCCTTGGAGGCCCGTGACCATCCCGTGGATCGCCGACCCGATAGCGCGCTCTGCCGTCAGGGCGCTCTCTGCGGCGAGAGCTCGTTCGAGGAGGCCGATGAATTCGGTGAGTCGTGTCTGCGTCCCCCACAGAATCCTCCACCCGGGGATCAGGATGGCCAGGGCCGACCCAGGGCCCCGTCTGTCCACGAGCGAGAACTCCACTGCCGCCGTGATGTCGGGGAGTTCGTCGGCGAACCGGCTCAGCCACGACGCCTGCCGTGCGCTGAGCCAGGTCTCGCTCGCTTCGATGAGCAGCTGCAGATACCAGTCGCGATGCCGCTGGCGCACCGCGTCGACGTCGTCGCGGTCGCCAAGCAGTTCACGGCCGAACCGTCTCGTCCCGTCCAGCATCGAATACCAGACCTGATCGTGCGACTCCACTCTGTCGACGATGGACTTCGACACGAGGGACTGCACCAGATCGAGGACGCCGACAGCGGACAGGCCGAGCGATTCGAGCACGGCGATTGTCGCATCCGGATGCCACCGTCCAGCGAATACGGACAGCAGCGCCCAGGCCTCTTGCTCGACAGGCGAGCACGTTTCGTAGCTCCAGCGCATCGATGCGCGCAGGCTGCGATGACGTTCGACGCCGTTCCTGTCCTGGCTGGTCAGCAGGTCCAGGTCGAGCCGCTCCAGGATGTCCCTCGCCGAGAGCACGACCCGGCGCCCGGCGGCGAGTTCGATGGCGAGAGGCACGCCGTCGAGGCGACGGCAGATGTCGGCGACGGACGTCAGATCCGGCCCACTGGTGTTGAGCGTGTCTAGATCGACCATCGAGCGATCGAAAACAGCTCGACCGACCCGGCCGCGAGCCGCTGCGGGTCGGCCGGGTCGTCGGCCGGAGGGGACAGCGGACGCACGATCTGGATGCGTTCCCCGGCTATCCGCAACGACTCCCGCGTCGTCGCGACGACCTTGACGCGGTCGCAGGCCTTGACGATCGCGAGTACGACTTCCGCGCACGCTCCCAGCACCCTGTCGCAGGTGTCGAGGATGATCAGCAGCTCAGCGTCCGCGAGGTGGGCGATGATCGTCGCGAGCGCGTCGGTCGAGTTCGAGGTCAGGCCGAGCGCATCCAGGATCGAGTGCAGCACGCCGGTCGCGTCGGTCGAATTGTCCAAGGCGACGAGGACGGCGCCGCCGGCGAACCTTCGCTTGACGTCGTGAGCGAGCCGGAGTGCGACGCGGGTCTTGCCGACGCCCCCTGTGCCGGTGAAGGTCAGGATGCGCGTCTCGCCCAGCGCGATGCGCGCAGCGGCCAGCTCCGTCTTTCTCCCGACGAGCCGGGTTGCCTCGGGAGGAAGGTCGCCTGACGTCATGATGCTCAGTTCTCGATCATGGTTCTCTCGGCGTCGGTCGTGCGCGGGAGCAGCCTCTGTGCTGGTTGGTTGGTCCAGTCAACCTCGGGATCGTTCCCGCCGATATCCACATTGCGTGCGCGCAGTATCCATTTCGCGCCAGCTTTCCCGAACGGGCCTTCCCTGGACAGAGCCCTTGGCGACCCGGAACGTGGCATCCCTCGGTGAGCCGCCGCGTTATCCCGCAGCTCCTTCGCGCTCTTAACCCACCGAACAGACCTCAAACGGCAGGAGACACATGACGATCGACGAGAGCGGGCTCATCGAACCATTGCGCACGTCCATGACGATCCGGCTGCGAGTGGCAGTGAAGAAGTGCGCAGAGACGGCCGTGCTCAGCACGGCAGGACACCTCGGCGGCTACGCATCGATGAACTCGCTCGTCGAAGCGGCGATCGAACGTGAGCTGGAGAGCCTGGCGACCCGGTTCAACGAAGGCGATCCGTTCCCGCCGAACGACGGCCGGTTCCGCAAGGGCCGTCCGGCCGGCACGACCACCAACGATGGAGACGACGCATGAGCAGCACTGATTCCGGTCGCACCGACCAACCCGAAGCGATCGCCGCACATTTCGAGAAGTCGATCAGCACGGTCACCGGGGAAGAGATCTTCCTCGAGTGCGAATGCCCGATCGGCGAAGACCACACCTACGCCGACTGGCTGGCCCACTTCACCAGGGCGGCGTTCTGATGCAGCGATTCGAAGCGGTCGTGGAGACCGACCAGCATCGCCGGTTCGTCGTCGAGGTCGAAGGAGCGGATGCTCTTGTCGTCACGGCGAAACTGCGCCGCGCGTTCGGCAGTGACGTCGTCGTGCTGGCCTTGAAAGAATCCCGCAGGCGCGTGTAGCGTTCAGGACTCCGTCACCTCGCTCGCGGCCGGGCGTCGCCTTCCGACGATCATGATCGCGATGAGCGCGAGAACATAGAGTCCGATCGCCGTCAACCCGAACGGCGTGCGCGCGGCCAGTGCGAGAGTGCCTACCCACGGGATGTGGAACAAGTACATCCCTGCCTGCGTCGTCGTGTACGGAAGAGGATCCTCGGTGGTGTTGGCGTCGCCTTTCAACCGGATCGTCGTCGTCGCTCCGGTGGTCTCCACGTTCACGACCCTGTGCGTGATGAGACCGGGCACGCCGTCCTGTCGCTGGGTGGTCACGATGTCGCCGACCTGAACCGTGCTCGCGGGAACCTCGTGCGCGAACACCATCGAACCGACGGGGAGCGTAGGCACCATCGACCCGGAGATGACCACCACAGGACGGATGCCGAGGAGGGCGCTCCCGGCGACGATGACGACGGCCACGACGCCGACGACCGCGGCCACCGTGAGCATGATCGAGCCGATCATGCCAAGCACTGTTTGCCTCGGGCGCGTCCGCCTACGGTGCCGTCGAGCCATCGAACACCACCTCCAGCGCTGAGGCTCCGCCGTTGTATGCGCTGGTCTCCGGTGTGTCCACGTAATAGAGGACCACTGTCAGGTCGCGCCTGCTGTCGGCTGCGCCCGCCACCCACTGGTCTCCGTCTGACAGCGGCGCGGCTGCGCGAGCACCCAGCCGACCGAGCGCTGCCGTCGCATCGGCGATCACCACGCCCTGCGACGGATCGGTCGCGCTGCCGCCGATCACCGGCTGGCCGGTGGCCGTGTCGATGGCCGTTATCCGGAGGAAGGGGGTGATGTTCGGCGCTGTGCCGGACTGACCGGTGCCCGCGGCATCCGAGGGGACGACCGACAGGGTGAGCGCGGCGGCGATGCCCGGTGAGTTGTTCGCGACCCCGATGACGACGGAGATGGACCGGCCGGGGACGAACGAGTCGTCTCCCGTCAGCGGAACGACGGCGGCCGAACCAGGGGCCGTGTGATGCACGGTGCCGTCTGGGTGGATCGTCAGGATGCCGAACGGCGCGTTCGATCCGATTCCAGCCGGGCCGAGGTTGAGCGACGCCCTGTCCGTCAGGGCGCTGACAGTGACTGTTGTTCCTGCGAGCGCGAGGGCGGTCGCGAGGACGACGCCGGTTGTCAGGGGCAGTGCTGTTCTGAGGCGCATGTCACACTCCCGGCGGAGTCATCGGGATGATGCCCTGAACGGCGTTGGACGCCGGCAGGGTTGGATACCACTGCCCCCTGATCGAGTTGTAGAGGTTGTTGTTGCCACCCTGTGTCCCGCCGCCCCAGGCCGTCAGTGTGCCGTCGGCCGTCAGCGCCGTTCCGGAGTACCCGAACCCCCCGAGGGCGGCGACCTGCCCGGAGAACGCGGTGATCGCGGTCGGGGTGACGAGGTTGGCCGTCGAGGCGGCGCCAGTGGCCGGGTCCGGCCCCCGGCCGAACGAGTATCGCCCGTAGATGTACACCGTGCCCGAGGTGCCGAGCACCTGGACGTAGTCGACGGTGACGACGACGGAAGCGACTGTGTCGCCGTTCGGGAGAGGGACGACCGCCGGGGTGGACGACTCCACTGCGCTCGCGTATGGGCGACCGGTGCCGTATTGGCTGCTCGCTCCCCAGGTCACGAGCTGGCCGTCCGATGTCACCAGCTGATTTCCGTAGTAGTGGCCGTTGAGGGTGCGGATCGAACAGCGATCGTCTGCCGAGCCCATGACGACGCCCACGGTGTCGCATCCACTTGTCGCGTATGCGGAGAGAGCCGTCGAGCGGGTGGGTGAATTCTGATTGGTGCCGATTCCGTCGCCGGAGGGATCGGAAGCGTAGTTGGAGCCGGCGTTCGCCCAGCCCCACCAGAACACCCCGGTCGTGGTGTCGCCGTCGGACGCATTGCCACGGATGGCCCAGCCGTTCCACATGCCGGACCCGATGCTGTGCACGCCGGACATGATGAGCGTCGGCGTCGCAGATGACGCCGACGCTGCGCCCTGTCCCGTCACCCCTCTGGCCTGCGGATACCCCCAGGTGTAGACGTCCCCCGTGTCGGTGAGCGCCATGTACACGGTGGCCGAAGAGGTGAGATCGACGACGGTGCCCGGGATGGAGACCAGTCCGGGCTGGGTGTACGGAGTCGGGGTCGCCGGGCGCCCCATCACGTTGAGGGCGTTGGTGCCTCCCCAGGTGTACACCTGGCCGTCGTCGGAGAGCGCGGCGAGACCGATGGTGTTGGCGTCGGTCGGGTAGTAGCCGTCGAGACTGGTGCCGGCGACCTTCACGATGTGACGGTGCCCCTGAGCGGCGTAGCCGTCGTTCGGGAGGATCACCGGGGTCGGTGTGGTGTTGACGTTGGCGACGTCCACGACGCCGGAGCCGGAGAGCCCGTTGCCGCGATAGCCCCACACCCACAGCGTGCCGTCGTTCTGGAGCCAGGTGATCGTGTTGGCGATCCTGGTCTGCGTCGGGAACATGCGTGCCGACTGCGTGGTGAGCGGCGAGTCCGTCTGCGACGTCTCTGCCGCCGACGTGTCCGTGTATGCGGCGGTGGTCGTCGGCGCGGCCGCTCCGAGCGAGGCGGCGAGCAGCCCGGTGGCGGTGAGGACGCCGAGGGAGGTTGCCAGGATGCGCGATCGGGTGATGCTCACTGCTGCTTCTTTCGCTTGCGTCTGGCCGCGATCAGGATGCCGCCTCCGGCGATCGCGGCGACGGCGACGGCGATGACTGCAGTCGCGATGGTCGATCCGGTGCCGGGGAGAGTGATCGGCGGCTGAGGCGATGGCGCCTCGATGGAGCTGAGCTGGAACACGATCGTGGCGCCGAGGCCCTGGAGATCGTCGCCCGCCTCCCGCGCCAGCGAGACGGTGCCACGAACGGTGAGAGCAGTCCCGGCCGCGATCGGGCCGACGTTCACCGGCGCACCGTCCAGCAGGTCTGCGACCGGTGTCTCGGGGATGACGATGCGGCCTGAGGAGAGGGAGACGGTCGTCGTCAGCAGGCCGCCGAACGCATCGACGGAGCCGCCAAGCGCTGTCACGCTGAGGTACGCATCCGTCGCTGATCCCCCTGGGTTCGCGACGCTGCTCGACCAGGACGACGAGTGGCCGGGTCCCGGCATGGCGACCTGAACGGTGGAGGTGGGCACGGCGTTCGCCTGACCGGCGGGGAGGAGTGCACCGCTCACGGCCAGCGTGGCCGCGATGCCGAAACCGGCAAGCCTGCCCATCGCGCGCCCGGTCACGAGGTGGCTCCGTCGAAGCGGAGTCCGAGTGCGAGCGACCGGTTGAAGACGTAGGCATTTCCGACCGCCATCGGCAGCTGTGTCGTGACCGTGATCGTCTTGGGGACGTTCGCTGCCCAGCCGCCGATGACGATGGCGGCGGCATTGACGTCCGCGGCGGTCTGCGCGGTGGAGACGGCTGTGCCGTCGACGCTGACCGTGTACAGCGCGACCGTGTACGGGTCGATGCCGGGGCCGGGGAATCCGGGGTCGCTCGTCCGGATGCCCTGGAAGGCGTTGTACAAAGACAGGTGCACCGGACCGGTCGCGGCGGTCGTTGTGACGACGCGAGTCTCGACGGTCGCGGTCGCCGTCGCATCGAGGGCGACTGTTGCCGCATTGGAGGTGTCGAGGATCAGCGCATCCGGGTCGCCCTGCACGACGGAGTCGTCCGGCGCGAGCTGCGCGATGTCGTACGACCCTCCGACGCTTCCGTTCGTGCCGAGGGCGCTGGCCGCTTGGTCGGTGAAGCTTGCCGAGGTGACGCCGACGGAGGCGATGGCCGCTACGGTCGCCGCGGTGAGGAGCGCGCCGATCACGACGGCCGGACGGATGCGATGGACGGCGCGTGCACGCGTGGCGTGTCTGGTCATTCGCTCACCCCGGTGAATCGGACGGTCACAGGCGTCCTCAGGCCTTCGAGCTCGTCCGTGGAGTCGGCGGGGAGGGAGATTGTCACGTCGAGCGTCCTGAACGCCCCGGACGGCGTCGGCCCGCTCAGCTCGATGGTCGCTGCCGTGGACGCGTCCACGTTGTTCGCGTAGACGTGCCCGGATTCGGCGATGGTGAATCGGAGCTGATCGAAGAGCGGGTTGGGGGTGGTGGGAGGCACCACGTGGAAGACGAGGAGTGCGCCGAGTCGCGGGCTGGCGTTCCGAACGGCGACGCGGGAGTGGATCGAGGTGCCCGGCCCGATCGTCGCGTCGCGGAGGACGACGACGATCGGGCTGGGACGACCCTGCTCCCACGACGCGGCGGACGGAATCCAGCCCGGCTCGTCGCTGCCTGTTGCCTGCAGGTCGAAGGTGTTCTCTGTGCCGTCGATCGCGACGGCCATCCGACCCCAGTCGACCGTGCTCGCGGCCGTGAGGCTGATCAGAGCGAAAGCTCCGACGCCGATGATCGAAGCGAACGCACGCAACGCGGTGGATCGCGTCGACATGCTGCACAGGTTCATGGGGCGAGTCAGACGGAGGTGCCGTTGAACTGCGCCTGGATGAATGCCTTGGAGCCGTTCAGCGAATTGTCGTCGAACGCCGCACCGGATTCCGCCTGGTCGAGAAGTCGCACCGTGATGGTCACGCTCGACTCTTCGCCGGCGGCGAGACCGTTGAGGGCGACCGCGTTCAGCTGGGCGTAAGTCAGGTCGGTGCCCGTGATGGCGGTTCCGTCGACCGAGGTCGCTGACTGGGAGTACGAGAACCGAAGGCTCGATAGGTAGTTCGGGTCGGTGACGTCGGCGCCGGCATCCGGAAGCTGCGCCAGGGAGAGCGTCAGGGTGGAGCCGAGCGAGGTGGACGCGTTGCGAACCGGGATGTCGACGCTGATCGGTGCGCTTCCGGGATAGAGCGTCTGCGCCCCGACGAGCTCGATCGGAGCGCCGGCGACCGTGTTGGCCTCTTGCCACTCACCGGGGAGCTGGGTGCCGGTGACGGGATCGGTGTCGACGACCTGGATGTTGTATTGGTCGGCGCCGATGCCGTTGGCACCGAGGTTGAGGTTGGCGAAGTCGGTGAAGGCGGCGGCGGTGATGCCTGCACCCACCGCGACGACGGCGCCGAGGGCGAGGAATGCCCGCTTGCGGCTCGAACGCCGGCGGGGCTGCGCATTCTCGTTGTTCATGCTGATCTCCTTGATGCGGGCAGACGTTGAGCCGTGGTTCCTCGGTTGAATCGCCACGCTGCCCTCAGACGAACATTGTCGCCTTGATTTGATGGTCACGCAATGCATTCTTTATTTCAGTGTAGGCCTCAGCTACTGAACAGCGACCAGTCCGAGATCGGGAGCACGATCCGGTCCGCGTCGATCTGCAGGAGCCACTGGCTGGAATTGTGCGCGACGTATTGGCCGCCGCGCACGTCGAAGGCCCAGCCTTGTCTGGTGCGTCGCCACGAGATGAGCGTGATCGTCTCCCCGGCCCTCAGGTGCGGGATTCCCAACCCGATCTGGTCGGTGCGCGCGGGGGAGGTATGAGGATTGGTGCTGTTGGCCATTCTCAAATACTGAACTAAAAGGGTTCAAAATACCAATATCAATGACGAGTCGATCTTTTGTGGATGGGTGCTTCTGTATCGGATTGCTACGCTCGTTGCGTGGGCGACGGAGAGCAGACACCGACGACGGCCCCCGAAATCGCGCTCTGGCCGCCCAGCGACCCCCGCTACCGGCGGTCGGAAGTGTCCGCCGCAATCGGCGTCGGCGACGCGGTGTGGCTGCGGGCGAGCGCCGACCTCCTCCGCTGGAGGGTGAAGACGGCGAGCGGATTCCTCGTCGGGTCCACCCCACGCGATGCGACGCCCCCGCCCGTTTCGCCGGGGGAGCGGCTGATCATCACGGCCACCGTGCTCGGCATCACGGTCACCGAGCCTGTCGAGGTCGTCCGAGTGGTCGACGACGCCGACCGGGTCGGGTTCGCCTACCGCACGCTCCCCGGGCATCCGGTGTCCGGGGAGGAGGCGTTCATCGTGGAGCGCCACGGCGACGCTGTGCGCATCGTGGTGCGATCACTGACTCGGCGTGCGCCGCAGCAGCCCTGGAAGGCGCTGTACCCGCTGCTGATGATCGCGCAGCGGATCGCCCGGCGCCGCTACCTGCGCGCGCTGCGCTGAGACCGGGCTTCCGGCTCCCAGAGCACGGACTACCCGAAGATCATCGGTCGATCGTCGTCGTCCTGCTCGACGCCGAGGTCGAGCTCGACGAGCACGGGCACATGGTCGCTCGGCGCCTCGCCTTTGCGCTCGTTGCGGTGGATGCTCGCCGACGTGACCAAGTCGGCGAAGGGCCGGGAGCCGAGGATGAAGTCGATCCGCATGCCCTCGTTGCGGGGGAACCGGAGCTGCTTGTAGTCCCAGTACGTGTAGCCCTCCGGCACCAGCGGCCGGACCACGTCGGTGAGTCCGATGGCCTCGAACGCAGTGAACGCGCTGCGCTCCGGCGGAGAAATGTGGGTGGAGACACCGGGGATGAGGCTCGGATCGCCGACATCGGAGTCGAGCGGGGCCACGTTCCAGTCGCCCATCAACGCGAGCGGCAGGTCGGGCTGCTCGGCGAGCCAGCGTTGCGTGTCGGCGGCGAGGGTGGCCAGCCAGTCCAGCTTGTAGTGGAAGTGCGGGTCGTCGAGCGCGCGGCCGTTCGGCACGTACAGGCTCCACACCCGGATGCCGCCGATGGTCGCACCGATGGCCCTGGCCTCTTTGGGCAGGTCGGGGCCTTCGTGACCCTTCAAGAAGCCGGGCATGTCCGGGAAGCCGATCTCGACATCCTCGATCGGGAGACGGCTCGCGATGGCGACGCCGTTCCACTGGTTGAGGCCGTGCAGGACGACCTCGTATCCGGCGTCCTCGAACTGCTGGAGGGGGAACTGTTCCGGCTTGCACTTGATCTCTTGCATGGCCAGCACATCCACGTCTTCGCGGACCATCCAGTCGACGGTACGGCCCACTCGGGTGCGGATCGAGTTCACATTCCAGGTCGCAACACGCATGGGTCGATCGTATCGGGCAGGGCCGACAGCGACGATCGGGCGGAGTCCTGTGGACAGCTCGCCTGGCGGACGGGCAGTGGGGGAGGCGTTTTCCCGCTCTTCCCCTCTAGAATCGGGGACGTGACCGACGTACGACAGCAGCTCATCGACTATATTTCGGCCGAAGCCGTGTTCCACGGAGACTTCACGCTCACGAGCGGCAAGAAGGCGACATACTACGTCGACCTGCGCAAGGTCAGCCTCGACCACCGTGTCGCACCTCTCATCGGCCAGGTGATGATCGACCTCATCGCGGAGGTTCCGGACGTTGTGGCCGTCGGCGGGATGACGATGGGTGCAGACCCGGTCGCCGCCGCGATCCTGCATCAGGGTGCGGCGCGCGGTCTCACCTACGATGCCTTCGTCGTCCGCAAGGAGCCGAAGGATCACGGCCGCGGCAAGCAGGTCGAAGGCCCCGACCTCGCCGGCAAGCGTGTGATCGTCCTCGAAGACACCTCCACGACGGGCGGCTCGCCGCTCAAGGCGATCGAGGCGCTCACGAAGGTGGGCGCGGAGGTCGTCGGCGTCGCCGTCGTCGTCGACCGCGACACCGGAGCCCGCGAGGTCATCGAGGCGGCCGGCTACCCGTACTTCGCCGCGATCGGCCTGAAGGACCTGGGGCTCGAGTAGTGACGGACGAACGCCACCCGGGCGACGGCGACGCCGAGGGCGACGAGCGCCCCGACGTGCCGGAGCCCGAGTTCGGCAGTTCGGACTGGCTTCTCCACCAGCTCACCGGCGGCCGGCGGGTCGCCCCGTCAGCTCCCGAGCCGCAAGAGCCGCAAGCGGCGACGGCAGAGACCGCCGAGCCGACGGATGGCGAAATCCCGGAGGCGGGAGCGGCCGAGCAGGCGGCCCCCGCTGCGGGTGTGACCGGTCAGGTGAACCCCGACACCGGTGCCAGGCACGCCGCCCCGGATGCGCCCCCGCCTGTCGATCACGGCGCGGCCGACCCCGCTCCCACGGTCGCGATGCCCGTCGTGCCGGAGACGCCGCTTTTCGTGCCGGAGACGCCGCCCGTCGACGACATCGATGAGCCCGGCCTACAGGTCGCGAACACCCAGGACACTTTCGAGCTCTTCCTCCACCCCACGGCCAACACGACCCAGGCCGAGTCGACGGCGGCGTTCGAGCCCGAGGAGCAGGCCGCCGCCCCGGCGGAGTCGGCGGAGGCCCAGCAGGGCTTCAGCTGGAACCTCACTCCCGGAGTCGGCACCGACCCTCTCGTCGATGCACCGATCGAGTCCGCCTCTGGCACGGTTTGGCATCTGGACGACACGAGCGCCGAGCACGTGGAACCGGCGCCCGCGCCGGAACCGGTGGCTCCCGTGGAGCCGGTCGAGCCGGTGGGTGCTTCTCCTGTTGCTGCTGTCGTTCCTCCAGTGATCCCCGTTCCGTCGTTCGATTCGTACGAGTCGACTTCGTCGCAAACGGGCGAACCGGCTGTCGCCGAACCCGCCACGCCTGCCACCACGGAGGCGGCCGCCGAGGCGATCAGCGGGCCGGCGCCCGAAGCGCCGCTGCCGGTGGAGGACCCCCGCGAACCAACGCCGCCGGACACCACCTCGTTCGAGCCGCCGAGCTTCTTCGAGGCTCTGCGTCTGCCGCAGCCTCCTGTCTGGAACATCGACACCGAACCGGCCGCCGACGTCGCCCCCAGCGAGCCGGAGCCGCCACTGTTCACGACGCCCGTCGCCGCTGCGCCTGTGCCTGCGCAGAGCGAGTCGACCGCCACTCCGGCGACGGTGACACCGCCGGTCGCCCAGGAACCGGCCGAGACGGATCAGGAACCCCTCGCAGCCGGCACCGAGGACGAGAGTCACGGACTCGCCGCGCTGCTCGGGTTCTTCGGCGACGACGACACCGAGGAGCCGGCCTCCACCAGTCGCTCGGTGATCGGGGACACAACGGGGATCATCCCCATCCTGCCGGGTGCCCTCACGCCGCCGGTGCTTCCTGCACCGCCGGAGCTTCCCCCACCGGATGCGTCTGCTCTGTTCGAGCCCGGGACCGCGTCGGAGCCCAGTTCGGCCGACGTTCCGACGACCAAACTCGACACCGCCGAGATCGCCGCGTTGCTGCGCGCACGGACAGGCGACCCGGACCCGGATGCCGAAAGCGCCGAAGCGCCGACTGGCTCCCTCCCTGCTGTCCCGCCTCCCGCGACAGTGCCGCCGATCGAGGAGGCGACCTTCCTTCTCGGGGCGCTGCCGTCGCCCGCCACGCAGCCGCTCGACGCCGAAAGCATCGGAGAGGCGAGCGAGCCGACGCCGTTCACCGGGTCGACCCTGGCAGCGGACGATGGCGCTCCATCGTCCACCTCCGCGGACGACGCGACGACCCAGACGGTGTGGACGCTCTCCGAAAGCGGCGACGCCGACCAGCCTGACCGGTCCGACGACGCCGACCAGCCCGGCGACACCGACTCTGAGCCCTCGGCCACGACCATCTTGTTCGCCGAACTCGCAACCCCGGCGACAGCGGAGACGATCGCGCTGACGCCGCCTGTCGCGCCTGCGTCCCCCGTGGCGCCGGCGTCAGCCACCGCGACTGCTCCCACAGCCGCGCAACCCGCCTCCCACGCCGCAGCGCTCTTCGCTGCACCGCCGGCCACCCCGACCACGCCGACCGCGCCGCCGGCCGGTCCCGCCACTCCGCCCAGCGGTCCGGGTGGCGGCGGGTCGCACCGCACGAACCGCATCTTGTATTGGGCCGCGGGCGGACTCGCCCTTCTCCTCGTGCTGATCGGCCTTTTCGCGCTCGGCACCCGCATCTCCCCGATCTTCGGGGCGGCTCAGCCTTCCGCCACGTCGTCCGCGAGTGCGAAGCCGTCAGCGACCCCCACCCCCACTCCGACGCCGACCGTCCAGGCCAAACCGGCCGGCCCGGTCGCGGCGGGGACGCACGCGTGGAACACGCTCGGCGGCGGGGAGTGCATCCAGCCGTACACGTCGCCATGGGCCGAGACGTTCGCCGTCGTCGACTGCGCTTCTCCGCACGCCGCGCAGCTGGTCTACACGAACCTGTTCTCGGCCGACATCAACGCGCCGTATCCGGGAGCGGACGCGCTCGCAGGGCAGATCAACGCGCTGTGCACCCGGCCGGGGATCGTCGATCTGGCTGCCGCCGCTGCGTATCCGAACCTGCAGTTGCAGGGCACCTTCCCCGCCACGGAGCAGCAGTGGAAGGACGGCCAGCGTTCGTACTACTGCTTCGCCAACCGGGCGGGCGGCGAGCCGCTGACTTCGTCGGTGGCAGGCCCGGGCCCGGCGGCGTAGCAACCACAAACGGACCCGCCGACGCGGCGGCCAGGGACGAACGCGCGAAGCGACGCCCCCGGACGAACCGTGCGAAGCGACTCAGAGGTCGGTCTCGTGCGGCTCTTTCGCGACCAGTTCGCTCACGCCGTTCAGGATCTCGTCCGGCCGGAACGGGTAGCGGTCGATCTCGCTCTGGTCGCTGATGCCGGTGAGCACCAGGATCGTGTGCAGTCCCGCCTCGATGCCGGCGACGATATCGGTGTCCATTCGGTCGCCGATCATGGCGGTGTTCTCCGAGTGGGCGCCGATGCGGTTCATGGCCGAGCGGAACATCATCGGGTTGGGCTTGCCGACCACATACGGTTCCATGCCGGTCGCTTTGGTGATCATGGCGGTGACCGCGCCCGTTGCGGGCAGCGGGCCGTCGGCGCTCGGGCCCGTCGCATCCGGGTTGGTCGCGATGAACCGCGCGCCCTTGCCGATGAGGCGGATGGCCTTGGTGATGGCGTCGAACGAGTATGAGCGGGTCTCGCCGACGACCACATAGTCCGGGTTGGTGTCGGTCATGATGAAGCCGGCCTCATGCAGGGCGGTCGTGATGCCGGCCTCGCCGATGACGTACGCGCTTCCGCCGGGGATCTGCGACTTGAGGAAGTCGGCCGTGGCGAGCGCCGACGTCCAGATCGACTCCTCCGGAACATCCAGACCGGATGCGCGGAGCCGGGCCGCGAGGTCGCGCGGCGTGAAGATGGAGTTGTTGGTGAGCACCAGGAACGGCGTGCCGTCATCCCGCCACTGCTGGATGAGCTGGGACGCCCCCGGCAGGGCGTGGTTCTCGTGCACGAGAACGCCGTCCATGTCGGTGAGCCAGCATTCGATCTCGTCGCGTCGCGCCACGCAATCCCCTTTCGACGTGCCCAGCTTATTCGCCGCATCCGACCCCCACGATCGAGCCCAGGCTTTTTCCCTGCAATTCGCGAGTTGAGCGGGAGAAAGCCGGGGCTCGATGGCGTCGGTGCGCAGGATACGGTTGGGGGGTGGAGGAGAGCGGAACGACGGCGGAGCCGGAAGCGAAAGCGGAGCAGGCCGGGACGGCGGAGTGGACGACGAACGGAGTCGGGCCGTGGGAAGGCGAGTTGCCGGAGGACGCGCACTACGATCCTGAGTTGCTGCAGCACGGCGACACCCGCAACGTCATCGACCGTTATCGGTACTGGCGGATGGACGCCATCGTCGCCGACCTCGACGAGCACCGGCACCCGTTCCATGTCGCCATCGAGAACTGGCAGCACGACATGAACATCGGGTCGATCGTGCGCAGCGCCAACGCGTTCGCCGCCGACACGGTCCACATCATCGGCCGCCGCCGCTGGAACAAGCGCGGCGCGATGGTCACCGACCGCTACCAGCACGTCTCGCACCACGAGGACGTCGCAGCGTTCGTCGCCTGGGCTCAGGATGAGGGCCTTCCGATCATCGCGATCGACAACGTTCCAGGGTCTGTCGTCATCGAGACGTTCGCGTTCCCGCGCGAGTGCGTGCTGCTGTTCGGTCAGGAGGGGCCGGGCCTGTCTCCGGAGGCGCTCGACGCGGCGGACGCGGTGGTGGAGATCTCGCAGTTCGGGTCGACCAGGTCGATCAACGCGTCGGCGGCCGCAGCCGTGGCGATGCACGCCTGGGTGCTGCAGCACGTGTCGTTCGCAGACTGAGTCTGCTCAGCGGTTCTCGCGCCGCCAGACGATCTTCAGCCCCGACCAGTCCGTGTCTATTGCGGCGACTTTCACGTCCACCAGACCGCGGTCGAGCGCCGCGTCGCGGATCAGGTTCTCATCGAGGTCGCTGACGTGACCAGCCGCCTTGCGCGGCCAGGCCGCCCAGAGCATCCCGTCCGGGCGGATGCGCTCTCCGATGCCGTCGAGTTCGGCAAGATAGCCGGTGGCGTGGCGGTAGAACGCGAGCACGAGTCCGGCCGGGCCGTCGTCGTCGGGTGCTAGCCAGACGATGCCGTCCTGGCCGTCGTCCAGCGGGCCGTCGAGCGGGATGCGCCAGCCGTCGTCGGCGTGAAGGACCTGGGCGCGCATCCCGGGCTTGAGGCCGAGCTTCTTCCAGAGCGGCGTTCCGGAGTATCCGGCAACGGGCGCCGGGCTCACGGGCGGGCCGCCCATCCCGACGTGCCGGCGATGCGGCGGATGTCGGCGGGGTCGAGGTCGTAGACGGTCTGGCCGTCGTCCGGCGCGGGGGCGGACACCATGTGGGCGCGGACAGGCCCGGCCACAGGAATCTGGACGACGGCGAAGCCGGAGCCGCGCACGGCTCGCTCGCGCTCGGGGGTCCACAGCACGTCTGTGGTGTTGGCCACGGCGGGCGCCACCACGACCGGGATGCGCTGCGGCCCCAGCTCGGTGACAAGCGAGTGGTGATAGTGCCCGGCGAGCACGAGGCGCACGTCGGCGGCGGTGCAGAGGTCGATGACCGCCTCCGGATCGACCAGGCGCAGCGTCTCGAACAGCCCGGTGGTCGGCGGGGCACGCGGGTGGTGCATGACGAGGACCGTTCCGTGCTCCGACGGCTCGGCGAGCGTGTCCCGCAACCGCGAGAACTGCGCGGCGTCGATCCGCCCGTACCCGGCGCGCGGCACGACCGTGTCGACGCTCACGATGCGGAAGCCGTCCACCGTTGTGACCGTCTCACGGGCGCCGAGCACCTGCTCGAACCCGGCGGCGATGTCGTGGTTGCCCATCGCGTAGACCACGCGCGCGTCGCGTTCGGACGCCCACGGTTCGAGCCGGCCGGCGAGCAGCCGGTACGACTCGGCGCTGCCGTCGTCCGACAGATCGCCGGACGCGACGACGACGTCGATGGATTCGAGCGTCGCCGCCCGGGCCAGCACCCGGTCGAGCGCGGCCAGCGTGTCGACCAGCCCGTAGTGCAGGCGGCCGTCGCCGTACAGGTGGGTGTCGCTCAGGTGCAGGATGCGCAGGGTGTCGCTCACGCGGTCACCATACCGCCTGGCACCGTCAGACCGGCGGCCCGATTTGACCTGCACGCAGGACGCCTATAAGTTAATCCCTGCAACATGTACCGTACAGAGTACTGTATTTCTTGCATCAAGAGTAGAATTTCAACTAAGGGGAGGCTTCACATGGGGCAGATCAGCGTTACACCGGAAGAACTGAAGCAGCAGGCTCAGGTCTACACGCGCTCGAAGGAAGAGATCGAGCAGGCGATCCAGAAGGTGAACCAGATGAACTCGACGATCGCCGAGGAGTGGAAGGGCCAGGCGTTTCAGGCGTATCTCGAGCAGTACAACCAGCTGCACGAGAGCGTGAAGAAGTTTGAAGAGCTGCTGGTGAGCATCAACGAGCAGCTGAACAAGTACGCCGACACCATCGCCGAGCGTGACGCTCAGGATGCGCAGAGCTTCGGCTTCTGATCCCTTTTCGAACGAAATAGACGATATGCGACTGTGGTCGCGCCTATTCATAGGCGGTGCTGTCTCGTGCACGCTTGCGGTGGCTGTGACCATTGGTGCGCCCGCCGCTTCGCTCGCTACCGGCACCACTGACGACAACGATGCCGGGCGTTTGGATCTGAATGCCAACGTCCTGGTCAACGAATCGGTCGGCAGTGGTGCCGCTGGCGATTTCGCTATTCGCGGCAGGCTCTTCTTAGAGGATCTCTCTGCCCGTGCTCTCGAGCACCGAGAGGCCAGCGCGGAGAGGCTGGATGTCGCGGGCGCCCTGACCTTCGAGCCGTCCGCGGTAGCCGATGAGTATCAGGTGGTGAGAGCTGCGCTGTTCGATGGGTACTCCTCAACGGTGATCTCCGAGACGCGCGAACCCCGCGAAGAGTCTCCGGTTCTCGCCCTGCTGGCGCTGGTGGTCGGTATCCCCCTCGTGCTGACGGGTGGCGTGTTGCTTGGGCGATTCTGGGCGAGAAGAAGGCGAGTGTCAGCGTGATCGAGATCACCCTCGAATTTCTGGGCAAGCAGATTGATCTCCTCGTGCCTGGCGAGGTCACGTTCGACCGGCTGCAGCGACTGATCGGGGAAGCGTTCGCTGCGAAGGGCATGGTGTTGCCGGACGGTTTCTCCTTGGTGCTCGACGGCAAGGCGCTCATCGTCAGCGGGTATGACGTCATCGCATCGTTCGGAATCGCCAATGGCGACCGCCTGCAGATAACGACGAAGAGTTGAGCAATGCGCATTGAAATAGACGGCACGGTCCTCGAGCTTGACGCCAGCAGTGGCGTCCTCCGTGTGGACGTGTCCAAGAACGGCTACGACGGGGCATGCCTCGACGTGATACTTCGCTACGCCGACGCGCGTGAAGCCGAAACCGGTCTCACGATCGACTACCCGCTCAACGACGGTGACATCAGCTTCGGAGAGGCCGTCAGCCGGTCAGCGACCCGGCTCGACCGGTTGTCTCTGGCGCAGAAGCTCGTGGCGTGCGTCAGCTATCGGGGCGGTTTCAGAGTTCCGGTGATCCATCCCGACAATGTGTATCTGGGTGGCGAGCTGGTGCGCGTGGTGCATTGCGGCCTGCAGGGCATGCTCGCGCCGATGGTGTTCGATGAGGCACTTTTCCTGCGATCGCTCCAGGCGATGGTGCTGCGGATCTTTCACCCGAAGCTCGCCTTCGAACAGATTCTCGACGGGGCGAAGGGGCTGAGGGATCAGTTCTCGACCTCAGTACGGCAGGCGGCCACGACGGACGAGCTCTTCGCGTTCATCGAGGTGCAGCTGAATGCCGAGAAGGCGCGAACGGCTGCGACCAAGGTCAGCGTCTCGAAGCGCCGCTATTCGTGGTATCGCGTCCTGGGAGTTGCGGGCGTCGCTGCCGGCCTGGCCGCCGGAGTGTTCGCCTGGCAGGCCGAAAGTCAGAATCGTGTCCAGACCGCCGTCGTCGCCGCTCAGGCGCGATTCCTGGCGAGCGATTTCGCCGGGGCTCTCGGCGAGCTGGAAAGCTATTCGGCGGCTTCGCTGCCGGCGTCCGCCAAATACGTATTGGCAGTGTCGAGCATCAACCTGGATGACCTCACGGCGTCGCAGAAGCAGGCGATTCTCAACAACGTCTCTGAGAAATCCGACGATGTCACTCTGAACTACTGGATCGCGATCGGCCGTGGAGAGTTCGAGCACGCACTCGATTTGGCGCAGAATCTCGGCGACGACCAGCTCACGCTGCTGGCCTATACCGACCTGTACCAGTCGACCAAGCTCAATACCCAGATGCCCGGGGATAAAAAGCAGAAACTCCTCGACGAGTACGCGAAAGCCATCGATGAACTCACGGCGAAGCTCGCGGGAACGGGCGACGAGGCGGCGCGGGGATGAGCGTCTTCGACACGGAGCAGAGTGAGGAAGCTCGGCAGGTCGCCCTTGACTCCCGACTCGACGCGAGCGAACTGCGGTATCTCGTCTATGCGCTTGATGGCCAGGGGGCGAGCAAACTCTCCCTCACCGAAGAGCGCCCCTTCGTCGATCATCACGGTCACAAGTTCAGCGTGATCAACGACGCGCTGTATGCGGACGGTGAACGGCTCGGCGATGGTCTGCAGACGGTGGGTGATCTCACCTGTCTGGTGGTCTCCGCCTCCGGCGCTCGCACCGAGTTCTTCACCATCGACCAGGGTGCGGAGTTCGTCATCGGCGATGCGCCTTACGCCGGGATCAGAGCAGCGGGCTCGCCGCTGCTCATCCTGCGTGCTGGATCACTGATCGTCGACGCGCAGGACCGGCTCGTGTATGTGAACGGCGCGGCGGTCAGAGGCCGGCAGACCTTCGAGATCGCTGCCGGGCTGGTCGTGCTGACGGAAGAGTTCCTGCTCGAGAAACGCCCAACGCAGTTCAAGATCACGCAGCTGGGTTCCGGCCTTGTGTTCGATCACGAGAAACTGCTGACCCAGCTCCCGGTGAGCGAGTTCCCTCCGGACTTCCCGGACTATCGACGCTCCCCGAAGATGAATCTCGAAGTCGAAAGCGCCGAGTTCACACTGCACGGTCCGGACAAGCCCGGTGCCAAGCCGAAGAACCGCATTGCGCGGATGCTGGTGCCGCCCTTCGGGATGCTCGCGGCGATGGGTATGACCACGATGATCGCGGGCAACAACCCGGTGATGCTCATCAGCATGGGGCTCGCGAGCGTGCTGACGGCTTCGTTCACGGTGTCGCAGTACGTCACGGAGAAGACGGAAGCCAAAGCCGCGACGTTGAAGGTCGAGGAGGACTATGCGCGGTATCTGGTGAGGACGGTCGCCAGCGTTTCGCGCGCGTACGACGCTGAGCGCGAGGTGCTGCTGTATCAACAGCCGGATCCGCAGGAGCTCGCCGAAATGGTTGAGCGGTATGACCCGAGAATCTACGAGCGCCAGCGGTTCAACAAGGACTTTCTCAGTGTCTCCCTGGGGTTGTCGGATCGCCCTTCCGCGCTGAAAGTGTCCTCGGACGTGACGGAGAAGGATGCCAGCGTGCAGGGACAGCACGTGTCGGACCTCGCAGCAGGGTTCCAGACGCAACGTGCTGTCCCGACGCCGATCAGTGTCTCCGGCCAGACGATCGGGCTGGTCGGGCCGCCCGATGTCGTCTCCGACTACCTCCAGTCGCTCCTGTTTCAAACCGCGTTCCTTCACTCGTATCGCGACGTGAACTTCGTCAGTCTGCTCTCCCGCGACGCATACGCGACGACGTGGAACACGTGGAGGATGCTGCCGCATTTCAAGGTGCACGAGCTCAACATGCGCGGCCTGATCCATACGGAGAAGCTGCGTGACGTCGCGTTGAACAGCTTCTACCAGCTCCTCCAGAAGCGTCAGCAGCTCGTGAAGGATGCCGGCACGCAGAAGCCGCAGTTCGCGCCGCACTATGTCTTCACGATCTCCGACGATCGGCTTCTCGCGGGTCACGGGATCAACGAACTCCTCGCCGAGGACATGAGCCACCTCGGGGTGACGGTGATCTGGTGCAGCGAAGACGCGAAGCTGCTTCCGGAGACGGTGACCGCGCTCATCCAGGCGCCGCACCAGGTGCAAGGCGAACTCGTCACGAACGACGACGTCTACGTTGCGACACCATTCGCGCCGTATCCGCTGCCGGACGACCTTGAACGTTCGCTTCGGAAATTGGCGAACCTGAACCATCTCGAAGTCGAGAAGAACGCGGTGCCAGAGGCGCTCAGCCTGCTTGAGCAGTATGAAGTGACCACCGTCGACGACTTGCAGATCGCCGGCCGGTGGGCTCGGGCCGAGCCGAACAAATCGATCGCTTCGCTGATCGGCTGGCGCGGCAAATCCGACCATGTGCACTGGGATCTGCACGAGCGCGCGCACGGCCCCCACGCCCTGGTCGGCGGAACGACAGGCTCGGGGAAGTCGGAGTTCCTGACCACCTACCTGATCGGTCTCGCGATCAACTTCTCTCCTGAAGACATCGGGCTTCTCATCATCGACTGGAAGGGCGGCGGTATCGCGAACACGCTCGACCGGTTGCCGCACTTCATGGGTGCCATCACGAACCTCGATGGTGCCGGCACGGCGCGCGCGCTCGCCAGCATCAAGGCGGAGCTCAACAAGCGACAGCGCGAGTTCGCCGTCTACGGCGTGAACAGCATCAACGCGTACATGACTCTGTACAAGCAGCGCCACGATCCGAAGCCCGACGTCACCTACCCCACGAAACCGTTGCCGCACCTGGTGCTCGTTTCCGACGAGTTCGCGGAGCTGAAAGCGAATGTGCCGGAGTTCCTCGACGAACTCACCTCGGTGGCGCGTATCGGCCGAAGTCTCGGCGTGCACCTGATCCTTGCGACGCAGAAGCCAAGCGGTGTGGTGAACGATCAGATCGAGGCGAACTCGACGTCGAAGATCGCGTTGAAGATGGCCGGCGAGCAGGACTCGAACGAGTTGCTGAAGACGACCGATGCCGCTCACATCACCAACCCGGGCCGCGGATACCTGAAGGTCGGGCAGAACGAGGTTTACGAGCTCTTCCAGAGCGGATATGCCGGTGTTCCATATGACCCTGATGCGGTGGTGACCGAGCGGGTCGATGAGCGCATTTACCGAATCAACGAGGTCGGCCAGTACGAGCTGTTCTACGATCCCGACGAAGACGTCGAGCAGGGGAAGGACACGAGTGATCTCCCCTCGCAGCTGGACGCGGTCATCGATACCATCGCGCAGCTCTTCCACGGCGATGACTCGTTGTCGACTCCTGATAAGCCGTGGCTTCCGAACCTGCCTGTGAGCATCCCCACGCCGGATCCGGGCCCCGGCGGCGGGTTGAGCGTTCCGCTGGGCATGCTCGACATTCCAGCCAGGCAGGCGCAGGAGGCCTACGAGTTCGATCTTGCACGGGCGGGGCACACCGCGTTGTTCGGCAGTCCCGGCTACGGCAAATCGACCGTGCTGCAGACGCTGGTGGTGAACCTTGCGAGGATCAGCACCCCCGAGCAGTTGCACGTCTATCTCATCGATTTCGGCAACAACGGTCTGCTGCCGCTCGCGGGGCTGCCGCACGTGGCGGATATCGTCACGCTCGAAGAAGCCGAGAAGCTCGGCAAGCTGCTCGAGTCGGTCGCGGGCTTGCTGGCTACCCGTAAGCAGCTGTTCAAGGAGGCCGGGGTCGCGAACCTGGAACAGTACCAGGCGAAGACACGGCGCAAGCTGCCGATGGTGGTGAACGTGCTCGACGGGTACGACAATCTCACCGCGAACGACCGGCGAAAAGAGACGATCGACTCCCTGCTGTTGCAGGTGCTGCGCGAAGGCGCGGCCCTCGGCGTCACCCTCGTGATGAGCGCGAGCCGTGTCGGCGCGGTCCGGGTGAACATGTTAGCAACATCTCGACCAAGCTGTGCCTCTATCTGAACGACGAGAGCGAGCTCGCGCAGCTCATGGGCCGGGAACGGGTGCTGCAGGCCGATATCCCCGGCCGAGGCCAGGTGCTCGTCGACGTGCCCACCGCGATCCAGTTCTACCTCCCCGCACCCGGTCAGGACGGCTCCGAGACGCTCGCAGCGCTCGAACAGCAGATCACGGCCCTCAGCGACGGCTGGACGGGCGCACGTCCGACGAAGATCCCGATGGTCCCGCAGGAGCTCACGCCGGAGGCGTTCCGAGATTTCGTGACGGTCGGCAGGATCGAAGAGGTCGGCGGCGTGGCGGTTGGGCTGTCCAAGGCGACCACCGGGGCGGTCGGGTTCCTCCCGGGAGCACAGCCCTTCTTCTTGTTCGCTCCGCGGGACGATGAGCAAGAGCTGCTCTTTCAGGAGGTTCTCCTCGCGCAGGGCAGCCGGGTGAAGGCGGAATTCATGGTTGTCGACTTCGACGAATCCTTTGGAGAAGCCCTCGACAAGAACCCGTTGCCGACGAATTTCAGCTACGTCACCAGCACGAATGATGCGAACCGGATCGTCGCCGGCATCGTCGCCTATCTCGGTCTCAACAAGCAGAAAGTTCACGGCGTCCATACGGTCCTCGTGATCGCGAACCTCGCAGATTTCATCGCCAAGACGGGGCTGAAGCCGGAAGATTTCGCGCTCGCGTTGAAGCACACCTCCAAAGCCGGACTCGACTTCATGATCTTCAGCCGCCACGAGTATGTCGCCAAGTCGTTCGATGCGGTGCCGAAGCTCATCAGGGAACTGAAGTTCACCGGAGTGGTCGGGGCGAAAGCCTACGACAGTCCGCTCGTGAAGACCGTGGGGACCTCGAACGAGGCCGAGCCGAGAATCGACGAGCCATTCTTCGTGCTGCGAGGCGGAAGCGTTTTCGAGACGATCAAGCTCCCTCAACCGAAACGAGCGGTCTCGTGAGTGAGGCTCCGACGCTGCTCCCGCTGGGGAGCGCCGTCCAGATTGAGGACGATGAAGGCACCTATGTCATCGTCGCGCGAGGATTTCAGAAATCAGTGGACGGGTTCCTGGCCGGCTACAAAGGAGTTCCACACCCGCTGGGCGCAGCCGCAGGTGTGAGGGAGATCGTGATCCGGCAGACGCAGATCACCGAAATTGTGCATCGCGGCTACGAGAGTCCGGACGACGTCGTGTTCGCAAAGAAGCAACTGGAGAACGCGAAGGCCCCACCAGTGCAGCGGCCAGCTGTCGCGGAACCGGATCTGACGGTTGATCTTTCGCGACCCTCCGCCGTCCCTCCTGCTGCGCCCCAACCTACTTCAGGTGAGGCGGTCCCTAGCGGCGTGGTGAGCGATCCGAGGGACCCATTCAGTGAGCTACGTAGGAAAGTTCAGTGAGCTACGTAGGAAAGGAAAACGGACATGACCGAGGAACAGCAAGCACAGGAGGAGAAGCGAGTGTTTCTCCCTTTGGGGAGCGTCGTCATTCTGAAGGGCTCGGTCAAAAAGCTCTTGGTCGTCTCCCGCGGCTCGATCGTTGAGGACGACTTCTTCGACTACGGCGCGTTCATGTATCCGGAAGGCATGATCGACACGAACATCGCCTACTTCAACCACGACGACATTCTCAAGATCGTGCACGAGGGCTTCACAGACGACGACAACGCTCTGGTGCTTGAGATCCTGGACGACGCGTATGCGCGGTTCCAGCAGCAACACGAAAGCGACGGCTCCACTCCCGTGTCCGCGAGCGTGGAGCCGGTGGCGTCGTCTGTGCAGGACGAGGATCTTTTCGCAGGCGTCCGCGATGTGGTGGGCGACGATGAGTGACGAGCAGGTCCTGGCAAAAGTTCGTGAGTTGGAAGACATCATTAGTCGACTCGCGAGCGTGCGCGACTCGGTGAGCGGGTTCAGCGTCAATTCGTACAAGGATGCTGGCGGCGGTCTGTGGGCGGGTCAGAAGCGGAACCTTTTCACAGGCCGCTTCGACACAGCCAAGTCCAGTCACTCACAGATCAGCGAGCAAATCGGTCAGGCGATCAGCGACTGCAAATCCAAACAACGCGGCCTCGCGTTTTCAATCAATCCGCTCGAACATCCCATCCTGTCGGCTCAGGCGATCACGATCGCCCTGAACTGATCGAGCTGTGGAGCAACGGAGGTAGACGATGACCACCAGAGGTATTCGAAAAGGATTCCACGAGGAAACGCAGAAGGTTTCCTCACTCACGTCTCATGTCGCCGACACGAAAGACGGGTGGACCAGAGGGGAACCTCTGAAGGTTCCCGGCGCAACGACCGTGTCGAAGATTTACGCGGATCTCTCCAGCTTGATCGCCACCTACGGCAGCTTGGCGCGAAAGGACACCAAGGAGTTCGACCAACTCGGTGTGAACATCGAGGTGCAGGATCGTGAGGATGCGTCCCGGTGAGTGTGGTTGAGTTTTCGGCTGATGCGTGGCAGGCGTCGTCGCCGGGGTTGCAGGAGGGGTTGGCTGGTCGGGTTGAGTCGGTGGCCCAGTTGGTGCAGGGGTTGGAGGTGCTGGCGGGGTCGGGGAGTATCAGCGGCAAGGGTGCTGATGCGATGCGGGCGTATATCCGTGAGGTGCATGTGCCGGTTCTGCAGTCGTTGCTGATCGGTTTGTCGACGTTCCAGACGGCGGTGGGCGTGTATTGGGATGGTTACGGCCAGGTGGATGCGGGTGGGGACTTCCGTTTGGTGGCGGATGAGCATGACGCGCACGTGGCCCAGTTGGAGTCCGGGATGGCAACGTTGCGGGGTTTCGGGGCCGAGTTGCGGCAGATCGCGGCGGATGCCTCGCACCTGGTGGCGTTGGGGGGTGCTGGTTCGCACGCGGTGGAGCAGACGGTGGAGGGTCTGCAGGGGATGCATCTGGTTGTGAAGGGGCAGAAGGAGACCTGGCAGGCGTATGAGGCGTCGGATCCGGGGTTCGCGCAGGTGCAGAACCTGATCGCCGAGCTGGGCAGCGTCCTGAACAATGTGGGCGGTCTGATGGTGGGGCGGGGGCGCACGTATCAGTCGGGGAGTTTCCGTCTCACCCTGCAGCAGTTGGGGGAGCTGAGTGGGGGGATGCTCGACTACTGCCGGGATAACCAGAAGGTTGCCACGGCCGGGTGGGAGAGGATGTTCTCCCAGTACGCGGACGACGTCGAAGCCGCCCAGCGGGAGAAAGCGGTCTGGGATCTGCTGGGGGACGGGTTACAGATCGCTATCGGTGCCCTGGTCACCGCGATCGGGGTCGGGTTGACCCCGTTCACCGGCGGGTTCTCCCTCGGCCTGACCGTGCTCGGCGGGGCGATGGTGATCGGTGGGGTCAACAGTGCGATCAACCATGTGTCGATCGCGACCACCGGGCAAGGACTCAACCTGATCGGGATGGCGGCGGAGGCGGTCGATCACTGGTATGACCTGCACGTCGCCCAACCCGCCGCCGACTCCGGCAGTTGGGGGTTACAACTCCTCGCCGGTGTCGGCTCCGGACTGGTCCAGGCGGCTGCCGGGGCGGCCCAGATGAACGTGCGAGAGATCGCGGACGGCGTTCAGACGCTGGCCACCGACGCGGACGCCCGGAACCAGTTGTGGAACCAGGTGACCGCGACCGCCGGGAAAATACTCAGCGGCGACGCGTATGCGACCGGACAGGTGGCCAGCGTCCTGATCCCCGGCGCCGCAGCGCTCAAGTTCGCTCGGGCAGGCACCTCCCTCACTGTGGCAGCGAGGTCCCTTGACGAAGTTCAGTCTCTGAAGAAGGGGCTGATTGACGCAACACGAGGGAGAGACCTCCCTGGCTACGACCCGACCGGTGGACTTGGCTGGGACCGCTTCCTGGACAAGTACTTGAGGGGATTCGACGACAAAGGTAGGCCACAGTGGAACTGGCCCTATGACCCGCCTCACAAGGATGGTTTCACCGACGGGATATCGAAGCCTTCAGATCTTGTACCCGGTGACACGCTCGAACGCATCGCGTTCAAGGCCGACGACGGTACTCCCATCGACGGGAACTTTGCGGCTCCCCCAGGAACGCCCTTTGACCAGCTGTCGCTCCCGCCTGATCGGCTCGGGCGTAATACGACAGTAGTGCACTATGAGGTCCTGAGGCCTCTACCCGATGACGTTCGCGTGGGAGAGATCGCGCGCGGATTCGAGCAACCAGGTCGTGGAACGCAGTATCACTTCCCGGAGGGAATTCAGGAGCTGATTGACTTAGGTTATGTGAAGGAGATTCCATGAATCACGAGCAATTCATTCAAAGGATGTCCGAGATCGGCTACTCGCGAGAGGGGGCTGAGGATATCGTCTGGATCCCAAAGGACTCTGCCAGCCTGGTCTTGCGAAGCTTCAATTTCGTGCCGACAGTTGATGGGCTCTATGAGATCTGGTTGTCGGGCGATCGAGACGGTTTCTTTCGGGTCGGAGCGCGCGGCAACAAGTTCCTCGGAACGCTGAGTGAGGCATATGAATATGTTTTTGAGGACAGGCGCAAGCGCCACGAAGAGATGACCCGCGCGCGGCACCAGCCCGAGTGAGCTTTGGTGTGACTCGGTCTGCTGCCTCCCGCCGAAGGGCAGCAGCAGGACATACGTCAAGGTCCACTTTCCCAAAGTATGGAGCGAACAGTGAACGCACTTGAGGAAACGATCTTACTGAGCGAGCTCGATGGCGAAATTCCACTCACCGCGATCGATGATTATGGGGCGCAATCGGAAAAGGACCCCGTGAGACGAAAGAGTTTGGTCTTGGATGCCGTGCGTTCATTGTTGACTCAGGGCTACATCATGTTGGGACATTTTTACAAGGTCACTGATGAGGAATCGGAATGGGTTGACGGGACGGGCACTATCGAGGAGCAGGTTGACAGGCTCGCCGAGGCATACACGCCCGAATTTGAGGACTGGGAATCATGGGGTTTCGTATGCTGGTTCGCCCACACCCCGGAGGGTGAGAAGGTCGCCGTAACGCTCAATGCCGACCGATCAGACGAATAAAAGCGCGAACCGCCATTTGAACCGCCACCCCGCCCGTTGCGAACGCCCCGTACGCGTGCGCTTGGCGAACGGTAAGGGGACGTAATAGTCGTGCGGTACGAAGTTCTGAAGCCGCAGCCCGAGAACGTTCGAACTCGGCTACGACTGGGACGGAATCAAGACGTGCCCCGGGCTGAAAGACGAAAACACGTTCGAGCTCTCCGTCCGGAAAGCTACGTTCGGGCGCTGGAGCGCAGCCGACCCGCCTAACGATATTTCGACACCGAGTTCAATGATCAGAGGAAGAAGGCGTGGACAAACTCAGAGATATTGAAGATTTGGCCAGCTTCGTTGAAACCGTCTTCGGCGGTAAAGTGCGAGTTCTGACCGTCAGCCCAACTACCGGACGCATCACATTTGTCCTCTACGACGCATTCGCCTTCAACGCCACGCTCGACCAACTCACTCACGTGTTCGGCATGTCGCTTCTGCTCCCAGGCAACTCATCGTTGATCACCCTCCTAGGACAAAAGCTTTCAGCGAACAACGATGCGGATTCGATCAAGAGAGCATTCGCTATCGCAGATGAGTATTGTCGCCTCAGACTCTCCGACAGGTACTTGGCTGCGTATGAGCGGGCGGAAGAGACCAACGTTGATCCGGAACAAGGTCGGCGCGATTACTAGCCCAGAACTCGACCTCGGCGTGCGGCAGGTATCTGGGCGTGCGCCATCGAGGCAAGAGCTCGACGATCTTCCCGGAACGGTGAGACGAGCTGCCCCATCTCTGTACGTCGGGCGATTTGCCTCCGACGATTTCTGGCGAGTGCGATGGCTGCGGGCGCGGCAAATCGAAGCGTGAATGCGTAGGTCCTCGATGCGGAACTAATGATCGCGAGAGGAGATTGTAAGACGATGAGCACAATTGACTTTCAACAGCTACCGCGACTCTTGCATGAACACTTCGGAAGCAGAGCTGACGTCATATCAGCAGACAGCGCGACAGGTGACGTCAAATTCATTCTGTATGAGTCGTTCCTCTTCACGTGCGGAATCGACTCACGCTATGGGCGCTTTGGTTTGGTCATGCTTCTAGACGGAATAGCAGTCCGAACCTTTTTCGGGAAGCGCGTCCCAATGGAGAACGATGAGGGCTCGATCCGCGCAAGCCTGGGCGATATCGACCGCTTCTGCCGTTTGCGTCTTCCTGAGGCGTTCCTCCGAGAATTCTCTGCGGCGACCGGAATTGAACAGGTATCGGGAGAGTCGAGCTAGGGCGAGCCCAACGTCCTGGAGCGGCCAGATGTGCGGAGGAACACGTTCAGTGGCGACGCCGACTGCGTGCGCCGCTCATCGCTTACGCGCCCGCGGGTTCAACCGCCGCCACAGGCCCCGCGCCGTTCGGTACAGCAGCAGGGCGGAGGCCGCCCACTATATCGGGGCCACGACCCAGAGCGGAATGGTGGACCCGTGCTTGCCGTTCAAGACCACCGCACTGAAGTCATACCCGTCGGCAAGTGGTAAGAACGGCGTCCCACCGAAGAGCAGTGCGCAGACCGTCGTCATCGCCACGAGGTGCCAGAACAGGGCTGGCGTGTTTCGTTCGTGCGCGAAAGCAGGCAGATAGCCATCTGCAATCGCGAACACGTGCGGAATCCAGGTGACGAACACCGCGGTTACTCCAAAGAAGAAGCAAGCCTGGAACATCGTCAGCCCGTCGTGGCGTTCCTGGCCCGCGAGCATCGGAAGTGCTCCGGAGAAGAACAGCGGCATGGCGAAACGCAGTGCGCCCCCGCTGAGCCACCACAGCGACTGCCAGTCCCTCGCACTGCGGCTGCGTCGTCGCCCCATCGGTGACATGCTCCTTACGCTGTGATTGCTCGAGCTGCACGGAGAAGAGTCCGAAAGGCGGTCAGCCGCGCCATAGGCCGTGCGACGAATCGTCGCAGGGGTTCAGGCGCTCTTCTTGCGGCTGAACGTGCGGCTCAGCACGGTGACCAGTACGCCGACCAGGAGGCCGCCGGCGAAGACGACCAGCCAGTCTGTCGCGAAGGTGCTGGGAACGGCGGCCCGAGCGGCGGTGATGTCTTTCGCGGCGATGGGGGCGGAGAAGAAGTCGTGGATCTTGGCGGAATCGACCCCCTGGGTTCTGGTGTTGGCCAGCACGGTCGCGAAGTTCTGGTAGTACTGCTGGTTCTTGTCCAGTCCGAGGTTTCCGGCGGACAGCACATCGTCGACGCCGTGATGGACGGCCTCGGCGCCGGTGAACGTGGCATTGGCGCTCTTCAGGAGCGCGTCGAACAGGGGGAGTTGTCGAGGACGGTCAGCTTGCTGCTGGCGACGGTGCTGCTGGCTTCCGCCGTCTGGGTCACCAGGTCTGCGATGCTCTGATGCAGTGTGTCACTGTTGTCGATGTATACCTCGGCGCTGTCCGGGTCGTAGCTGTTCCAATCCTTGACCTCGAGGCCGGCAACCGTGCTCGTTGTCAGCGCGGAACCTTGCACGGACGCCACAGCGTCGGCGAGCCACGCGTCCAAGTTCGTCAGCTGCGCATCGAACTGCGCAATCGGGACGTCGTCCGAATTCAGGGAATCTCTCGTCGTCGTGAGGGCTTCGATTTCTGCCTTGAGACCCTGGAGCACCACCGCGTTGAGCGTCGGGATCGCAGGAACGATCGGAACGGAGGGAACGGACGCCACCGGCGGATCGGTGGGGTCAAGTGGATCGGCAGGGGCGCGCGGATCGGCCGGGACGGGCGGATTGCCGGGGACAGGCGGAGTGGCCGGGAGCGTTGGTGGTTCGAAAAGTGCGGCGATAGCGGTCAGGTTCGCGATACTCGCGTCGAGGCTGTCCCGAAGGGGAGGGATGGCGCTCTGCTGGGCCTGGACGGTGTCGGCGTAGCCGGTGATCGCTTGTCGCAGCGAGCCGAGCTGACCGGCGAGGTGAGGGGGCCGCGTGCCCACTGGATCCGCGCAGGGTTCCGCGAGACCTGACGCGTCGACTCCGCTCAGCCTGCACAACGTGCCGACTCTCAGCCAATCGAATTGATTGCCGTAGAACTCCCGGTCGGCGGCAGCCTGACCGGTGAGTCTCGCGTTGGTGTTCGTCGCGTTGATCTGCGCGATCTCCTTCTGCCGATTCGCAGACTCAAAGATCTCCGGCAGCTTGCCGGACAACGCTTCGCTGCTGTCCGCGAGCATCTTCATGACCGCTTCGGCGAAACTGTTCTGAGCCTCGACCGTCGCGGCGTTCGCCTCGTTCAAGCCCGTGGCGCTCGAGACGAAGTTCTCGAAGTTCGGCATCGTGCCGGAGAACGGCTCCTCGACGTCTGACGTCAAGGCTGCGATGAGGGCTTCCTGGTTGCCGAAGGCGGCGTTCATGTAACTGTCGGCCTCCGCGATGTTGCCGGCGACCGAGGCGTAATACATCTTCACGACACCCTGATTGAATCCGTGCACGATGTCGACGATCTTGGTCTTCAGCAGCCGATCCGACTGCTCGTCGACCTGCGACCGCAGCTTGTACTCGACCGTCGCCTTCGTCGGGTCGAGGTCTTGGAGAGTCAGAATGTCGTGCGAGAACGACTGGGGCAGGTAGATGACCGCGTCGACGGACCCATCCTTGTAGGCCTTCTCGGCGATCGGCCGCGAGAGCACTGTCCAGTTGTATTCAGAGTCTTTCGAGACGCGGTCGACGAAGTTCGCCCCGAACACGTACGCCTTGTCGTTGAATTCGGCGGCGAGATCTTCGTTGACCAGAGCCACCGTGGGGTTGAACGCTGTGCCGCGCCGAGAGACTTCGTTGTTGACGACCATGAAGCCGAGTGCCAGCACCACGAGCAGCAGCGTTGCGGAGGTGAAACGTGCAACCCGTGACTTCCCGTTTTTGCCGCGCGACACGTTGACCATCGTGAATCTCCTTGAGTGGCTGCGTTCCTTGCCCAAGGTTTCATCATAATACATCTGATGGTTATATTCTGCCGATCGACCCTTTCGGAGGGGCTGCCGATCAGACGGCACTCACCCGATCAGACTCGGCCGCAGGTCGCGCAGCGTGCGGAAGTGGGTCATCCTCGTCACGCCGATGGCAGAGATCAGCAGCGCGATGAGCAGCCAGAGTCCCAGCACACCCGCATCGGCCCAGGCCGTGGCCGGGTTGCCGCCGTACATCAGCTGCCGGATGCCGTCGACCGCGTACGACATCGGCAGGACGTGGTGGAGTGCGGCGAGCGGGCCCGGCAACGTCTGCCAGGGGAAGGTGCCTCCCGCTGTCACGAGTTGCAACACCATCAGCACCAGTCCGAGGAACTGGCCGACGCTGCCGAGCCAGACGTTGAGTGCCAGGATGATCGCCGCGAACGTGAGCGACGCCAGGGCCATCAAGCCGTACATCCCGAGCGGATTGTCGATGCGGAAGCCGAGGGCTCCGGAGACGATCGCGAACAGGCCGACCATCTGGATCGCGCCGAGGAGGCCAGGGGTGAGCCAGCCGGCGAGGGTGATTTTCACCGGCGAGTGCAACGCCGTGATGGCGCGGCGGGAGACCGGCTTGACGATCAGGAACAGGGCATAGATGCCGATCCAGCCGGCGAGGGCGACGAAGAACGGCGCGAGGCCTGCCCCGTAGGTTCCCGCCGAGGTGATGGAGTCGTTCTTGAGGTTCACCGGGTCGGCGATGGTCGTCGCCTGCTTCTTCTGCAGCGACGGCGAGTTGTCCGGGATCTGCTTCACGCCGCTGGTGAGGCCGTCGCGGAGGGACGCCGTGCCGTCGTGCAGGGTCGTGAGGCCGTCGCGGAGCTGGGACGCGCCGGAGGCGGCCTGCTTGCTGCCGGTGGCGAGCTGGGCGGCCCCGCCCGCCGCCTGCGTCGAGCCGGAGGCCACCTGGGAGGCGCCGGACGACACCTGGTCGGCGCCGGCGGCGAGCTGGTTGACCTGCCCGACGAGGTTCTGCACCTGGGCGTTGCCGTCCTGCACCTTGGCGTCGATCTTCCCGAGAGCCGTGGAGACCTGGTCGAGTTGCGCCTGCGTCGCACCCGCCTGCTGGAGCTGCGCGAGCAGTTCCTGCCCGACCGCGGGGGCGTCCGTCGCGAGCTGTGCGGCCGCCGTTCCCGCCTGGGTCGCCTTCGCGGCGAGCTGGTCGTTGCCCGCGGCGACCTTGGCCGCGCCGTCGCTCACCTGGGCCGCTCCCCCGGAGAGCTGGGCCAGCGCATCCGACAGTTGCTGCGAACCGGTCGCCAGCTGGCTGGTGCCGTCGGCGAGGGTGGAGGCGCCGGACTGCGCGGTCTGGCTGCCGTCGACGAGCTTGTTCGCGCCGTCCACCGCCGTGACCAGGTTGGAGCGGATGTCGGAGAGTCCGAGCAGGAACTGCTCCGCTGCTTGCTGGTTGACCTTCTTGACGATGGAGGTGCGGATCTTCTCCGCGGCCTGCGTGCCGATGGTGGACGCGAGATAGCTGTTGGTGTCGTTGGTCGTGAGCGTCACCGTCGCGCGATGCGGGTTCGCTGTGGAGGCGGACGCGAGGGCTTCGGAGAAGGTGGAGGGGAAGGTGATGCTGAAGTCGTACTTGGAGTCGTCGACGCCGCTGGCCGCCGAGCCGGACTCCACGATGTGCCAGTCGAACGAGCCGTCGCTGATCAGCTCGTCCGCCACGTCGTGCCCGTAGTTGACGGCCTTGCCGTCGACGGTCGTGCCGGTGTCGTCCACCACGATGGCGGCCGGGATCTTGTTGAGGTTCGCGTACGGGTTCTGGTTGGCCCAGAGGTAGAGGCCGCCGTAGAGCACGGGGACGCACATCAGGGCGATGAGCGCCACGATCGACATGGGGCTGGCGGTGAGGCGGCGGAACTCCGCCGCGATCATCTGCGGGATCTTCATTCGGTTTCCTCTGCGCGTTCTGCCGCGCGGTCTTCTGTGCGCGATTCCGCGCGGTCTGCTGCGTGTGCGGGGGCGACGATCAGGTCGGGGAGCTCGTCGGTGTCGTCGCGGTACGGGTCTTCGTCGAAGGTGCCCGGGGCGGCCTGCGTGGCGGTCTCACCGAGGCGCGATACCAGGGTGGATGCGGCGATGGCGGCCGCCGAGGCGTCTCCCGCCACGATCAGCACGGCGATGTCGCGCGCGGCCAGGCCGCGGGCGAGCTCCCACCACTCGTTCGGGTCGCCTCCGTGCCGGTCCGGCGAGGTGATGACCAGACCCTCGACGCCCTTGCGCATCAGCGCGAGCTCGGAGAGCAACCGGATGCGTACGGTCGGCGGCACGTTCCCGATCGCGAACCGCGCGAACTCGGAGGCGCCGAGCTCGTTCAGCCGCCGGTTGACGGCGATGGGGTTGGAGGCGCGGCCGGCGAACATCAGTTCCTCCGCCACGATCCCGGCCACGGTGACGTCGGCGGCGGGTTCGCACACGTCCGGGGCGTCGATGAGGGCGATGCGCTTGCGCATGGCCGAGTAGTCGGTGGCTCCGTCGATGGTCACGGTGCCGGCGTCCGGGCGCATCCGGCCGGACGCGATGAGGCCGAGGACGGTCGGCCGCTGTTCGGTCTCCGCCCTGGCGAGCGTGACCTCTCCGGTCTGGAACGTCACGGTGGCGGGCGGGAGGGCGGCGTTGTGTGCGCCCTTGGCGACCCTGTCGAGCACGATCTTCACGCGGGGACCTCCTGGAAGGCGAGTTCGGGGGTGTCGGCGATCAGCGCGTCCGCTTCGCGCCAGCCGAGTCCGGCGGCGCTCAGCCCGGCGAGCATGACGAGCGTGTGCCCTGCTTCGTTGGACAGCTTGGCCCTGGTCGCCTCGTCGAGCACGGCGACGGCGGCGTTCTCCACCAGACGGGTGACGGTGTCCAGATCGAGGTCGGTGCGCAGCTGGCCGGCGGCCATGCCGCGCTCGACGGTGGAGCGCAGACGCTCGCGCGCCGGGTCGAGGGCTGCACCGACGAGCTGGCGGTGCGGGCCGCGCACCGCGAGGGCCGCACTGACGCGCACGTGCTCGACCTCGGCCCAGAGGGTGGCGCCGAACAGGGCGATCTCGACCCGCGCATCCGGATGGGAGACGGGCTCGAGGAGGGCGGCGAGGCGGGCGGCGCCGCGGGTGAAGACGTCGATCAACAGGTCGTCGCGGGTGGCGAAGTGGCCGTAGATGGCGCGGCGGCTGAGTCCGGCGCGGGCGGCGATGGTCTCGAGGGAGGCGTCGATGTCCTCGTTGAGGGCTGACGCTGCTGCAGCGATGATCGCCTCCCTGTTGGCGGCGGCGTCGCGCCGCGGAGCGCGGGTGGTGGGGGAGGGCATGTATTCGATCATACTCTTCTTGCACAGCCGTGTGCAAGATAAATCGAGCGGGCGGACCGCCTGCCGTACCCCGGAAGCGGGGCTTGATAGGATCGAGTGCGACGGTCGACCCGAGAGACGCCGGCGCGCTCATCCCATCGAGAGGACCGAAAAGTGCCCGCGATCGTGATCATCGGCGCCCAGTGGGGCGACGAAGGCAAAGGCAAAGCGACCGACCTCCTCGGCAGCCGCATCGACTACGTCGTGAAGTTCAACGGCGGCAACAACGCCGGTCACACGGTCGTGGTCGGCAACGAGAAGTACGCTCTGCACCTGCTCCCGTCCGGAATCCTCACCGAGGGCGTCACGCCCGTCATCTCGAACGGCGTCGTCGTCGACATCGAGGTGCTCTTCGAGGAGTTGGACGGCCTGATCGCCCGCGGCGTCGACGTCTCCCGGCTCAAGGTGAGCTCCAACGCGCACGTCATCACCTCGTACCACCGCACCATCGACAAGGTCACCGAGCGCTTCCTCGGCAAGCGCCAGATCGGCACCACCGGTCGCGGCATCGGCCCGACGTATGCGGACAAGATCAACCGAGTTGGCATCCGCATCCAGGATCTGTTCGACGAGAACATCCTGCGCCAGAAGGTCGAGGGAGCCCTCGACCAGAAGAACCACCTGCTGGTCAAGATCTACAACCGCCGCGCGATCTCGGTCGACGAGGTCGTCGAGCAGCTGCTCAGCTACGCCGATCGCCTGCGCCCGATGGTCGTCGACAGCTCACTGCTGCTGCACCAGGCGCTTGAGGCCGGTAAGTACGTCCTGTTCGAGGGCGGTCAGGCGACGATGCTGGATGTCGACCACGGCACGTACCCGTTCGTCACCTCCTCCAACTCCACAGCGGGCGGCGCGGCGACCGGCTCCGGCATCGGCCCGAACCGTATCGACCGGGTGATCGCGATCGTCAAGGCGTACACGACCCGCGTCGGCGCCGGTCCGTTCCCGACCGAGCTGTTCGACGAGTGGGGCGAGTTCCTCCGCGAGCGCGGCTTCGAGTTCGGCACGACCACCGGCCGTCCGCGCCGCACGGGCTGGTACGACGCCCCTGTGGCCCGTTACACCGCGCGCATCAACGGCGTCACCGACTTCGTGCTCACCAAGCTGGACACGCTCACCGGAATCGAGCGCATCCCGGTCTGCGTCGCCTACGACGTCGACGGTGTGCGCCACGACGAGGTCCCCGCGTCGCAGAGCGACTTCCACCACGCCCTCCCGATCTACGAGGAGTTCCCCGGCTGGACCGAGGACATCAGCGGAGCGCGCAGCTTCGACGATCTGCCGAAGAACGCGCAGGACTACGTGATCGCGCTCGAAAGGCTGTCCGGCGCGCGGATCTCGGCGATCGGCGTCGGCCCGGCGCGCGACGAGATCGTGGTGCGGCACGACCTGGTCGACTGAGGCTGGGTGCAACGTCCGAAGCCGCTCGTCCCTCCGGGGGCGGGCGGCTTCGTCGTTGTGCGAGCGGGGTGGGCGACCTCTCAGCGCCCGCTGAGCGCGTGCAGCAGGGGGAGCAGCGCATCTGGAGCTGTTGCGGCCGCCGGGGTGAAGAACTCGGTGTCCGCCGACTCGACCGCTTCGATGGCGGCGGCCGCCAGCGTGCGCCCGGCCTCCGTGGCGCGCAGCACTTTCGCGCGCGAGTCCGCCGGGTCCTGCTCCCGGTCGAGGAGCCCTTTCGCGATCAGGCGACGGACGACCTCGGAGGTCATTCGCGCATCCGACCCGGTGAACTCGGACAGTCTCGCCTGGTTCGGCCGTTCACCGGTGCCGTTCAGCCACCAGGTGGATGCGAGGATCACGAACTGCGCGTGGGTCAGGTCGAGCGGGGTGAGCGCCTCCGCCATCGCGCGCTGCCACCGGAGGGTGGCGTGCCAGAGCAGGAAGCCGGGGCTTGCGGTGGGGCCTTCGGGGAAGGCCGTCATGCTCGCCGCGCGGCCTGGTCGAACAGGGCGGCCATGGACTCGGGGAAGTCGTCGCTGATCTGCGGGCCGAGTTCAGGGCCGACCTCGTCGGCGCTCGGGCCGGTGATGTCGAGGCGGTGCGTGACGCTGGTGCCGGTCGGGGTGTCGACGAGGGTGTGCCGGAAGGTGAGGGTGAGGTCGCCGAAGTCGGTGCGGTCGGCGTAGGTCTCGCCGTCGATCAGGTCGACGATGGTCGAGCGGAACGGGTTCTGGCCGACCGGCGTGATGGTGAGTTCGGTTCCGACGGCGAACGGGCCGTCGAGCTCGAAGGTGTCAGCGCCCTCGTAGGTGAGGTCTCCCGTGTGCAAGTCGCGCAGGGCGGCCCAGACGGCGTCGCGGGTGAGCGTGGTCTCTTCGGTGTGTTCGGTGCTCCACATGATCGTGCCTTTCTGTCTAGGGGTAGATGATCTATGCATAGAGAATACGACTCGATGAAGGGATGCGCAAGCCCCGTGTGCGAGAGACCCGGCTCCATCCCGAGGATGACGCACGGCTGCCCACAATGAGGCTGTCGACCGATGTGCGGGCGGTGCCCCGCGAAGACGATGGATACATGACTTCCCTCCCAAGCGCTCAGCATCCCGCCCTTGCGGCCATCGGGCTCACCAAACAGTACGGTTCGGCCGTCGCGCTCGCCGGGGTCGACTTCCGGCTCGAGGCCGGGGAATCGGTCGCGATCATGGGGGCGTCCGGCTCTGGCAAGACGACACTCCTGCATGTGCTCGCCGGGATCGTGCGACCGGACACCGGCAGCGTGACCCTCGCAACTCAGCGCGGACCGCTCGATGTCACCGCGCTCGGCGAGAAGGACCGCTCCCGGCTGCGGCGCGAGTCGTTCGGCTTCGTCTTCCAGCAGGGCTTCCTACTGCCGGAGCTGACCGCGATCGAGAACGTCGCCCTTCCGCTGATGCTCGCCGGAGTGACCCGCCCTGTCGCCGAGCAGAACGCCGCGGGCTGGCTCGCCTCCCTCGGCCTCGCCGGCTACGAGGCGCGCCGCATCGGTCAGTTGTCCGGAGGCCAGGCGCAGCGGGTCGCGATCGCGCGCGCCCAGGTGACCGGCGCATCCATCGTCTTCGCCGACGAACCGACCGGCGCGCTCGACTCGCACACCTCCGTCGAGGTGATGGATGCGCTGATCGGGTCGACGACCGGCCGCGGCCGCTCCCTCGTCGTCGTCACCCACGACGAGGAGGTCGCCGCACGCTGCTCGCGCGTCCTGCGACTGGCGGATGGCCGCATCGTCGACGAGGCGGTCACCCGATGACGACGCTCCGCCTGGCCTGGCTGCTCGGCCGTCGCGGCGCGGCCGACCGGGGAACCGTCGTGCTGCCCATCGTCGCGTTCGCCGTTGTCACGGCACTGCTCGTGATCGTGGCGGGAGGTGCGCAGGCGTTCTTCTCCTGGACGGGCGAGACGGCGTTCCTGTACCAGCTGCTCGCTGTCGTCGCCCTCGCCCTGCTCGTGGTTCCGCTCGTGGCGCTCGGCGGTTCGGCTGCCAGGCTGTCCGCCCGGCGCAGGGATGACAGGCTGGCGAGCCTTCGCCTGCTCGGAGCCACCCCGGCAACGGTCGCGGCGCTGACGGTCATCGAGTCGACCGTCCTCGCCCTGATCGGCGCGGTCGCGGGCGTCGTCCTCTCGCTCGCCGCCGTGCCCCTGGTCGGTCTCATCCCGTTCCGCGGGGCTCCCCTCGGGTCCGCCGTTTTCCTGCATCCACTGCTCGTCGTGCTCGTCGTCGTCGCGGTCGGGGCGCTCGCCGCCGTGAGCGCGGTGGTGGGGCTCCGAGGCGTCATCCTCTCGCCGCTCGGCGTCCGCACCCGCCAGACCGCGCCCCGGATGCACTGGGTGCGTGTGGTGATCGGCGTGGCCGTCGTCGCGGTGACTTTCGCCGCCATGTCCGCCCTGCAGCTCGCCGCCGGTTTCGGGATTCTGTTGACGGTCCTGGCCGTCGGGTTCGGCGGAACGGTCGCCGTGCTCAACCTCGTGGGCCCGTGGGTGATCAGACTGGTCGCCTCCGGACAGGCGAAGCGGGCGACGACCGCCACCAAACTCCTGGCCGCCCGCAGCATCCTGGAGTCGCCGAAGGCCGCGTGGCGACAGGTGTCCGGTGTGGCGATGACGAGCTTCATGGCGGTGTTCGCGGGTGTCGGCGTCGCCCTCCTCGGTGCGGCGGACGGCGGTCGGAAGGACGCAGAGGCCCTGCAGCTGTTCGCCGACATCCGCACCGGCGTCGTCATCACGGTGGTGGCGTCGTTCCTGATGGTCGCGTGCTCGGTCGGCGTCAACCAGGCGTCGTCGGTCCTCGACCGCCGAGCCGTCTACGTCAGCCTCGACAGGCTCGGGATGCCCGTGGAGACGATGAACGCCGCCCGCTCCCGTGCTGTGCTCTCCCCGCTGCGCATCACGACGATCGGCTCGGCGGTGATCGCGGCCGTCGTGATCTTCCCGCTGACCGGCATCACCCTGCTGGTCGCCCCGGCGAGCCTGCTGATGATCGCGGGATGCCTGGCCGCGGGCATCCTGCTCGTGTGGCTGAGCCTGCGCGCGACGCGACCGGTGCTGACCAGGGTGCTGGCCGACCCGTCGCCGTCGCTGTGAGACGGATGGGTGGGGTGCGCAGCCCGGTCGGATAGGGTCGGAGCATGGGTCAGAACGAGGACGCAGCCGCAGCGCTCGAGCGGCTGCACAGCATCCGGCAGAGCATCGACAACATCGACGCGGCGGTGGTGCACATGCTCGCCGAACGCTTCAAGTTCACGCAACAGGTCGGCGCGCTGAAAGCCGAGCACGGACTGCCAGCGGCCGACCCCGAGCGCGAACGCGAGCAGATCCAGCGCCTGCGAGCCCTCGCGGAGGAGAGCCACCTCGACCCGGCGTTCGCGGAGAAGTTCCTCAACTTCATCGTCGCCGAGGTCATCCACCACCACGAACGGATCGCCACCGAGAGCGCCAGGTGACCTGGGACCCGACCGCCGTGCCGGACGCGCACGGCAAGACAGTCATGGTCACCGGCGCCAACGCGGGCGTCGGCTACTTCGCCTCCGAACAACTCGCGGCGGCCGGAGCGCACGTCGTGCTCGCCTGCCGCAGCCCGGAACGGGCGGAGGCGGCGGTCTCCGCGATCCGTCGCCGTGTGCCGGGAGCGAGCGTCGAGGCCACGCCGCTCGACGTCTCCGACGCCGGCTCGGTGGCCGAGGCGGCAGCGGGGCTGCGCTCGCGGGAGCACCTCGACGTGCTCATCCTGAACGCAGGCATCGTGCACCCACCAGCCGACAGGGCAGTGGATGCGCGGGGCAACGAGCTCGTGCTGTCCACGAACGTCCTCGGGCACTTCCAGCTGACGGCGCTCGCCCTCCCCGTCCTTGAGCGCACGCCGGGCGCCCGGGTCGTGACGCTCGGCTCGTTGGCGACACTGCTCGCCCGCTTTCCGGTGGACGACCTGCAACTCGACGGGTCGTACAACTCGTGGAACGCGTACGCGCAGTCGAAGATCGCAGCGCAGGTGTTCGGGTTCGAGCTCGACAGGCGACTGCGCGCCGCGGGCAAAGACATCGCGAGCGTGGTCGTGCATCCCGGGTACTCGACCTCGGGGCGCACCCCGGGCATCCGCGGCGTGAACCAGCCGTCGAAGGCGAAACGGTTCGCCGACAACCTGCAGGCGGCGTGGACGCAAGGCAAAGACCACGGCGCGTGGAACCCGGTGCGCGCGGCGCTCGACCCGGACGTGCGCGGCGGCGACTACCTGGGGCCGCGCTGGGTGACGAAAGGTGTGCCGGCGAAGGCGGTCGCGACGCGGACGTCGCGGGACGCGAAGGTCGGCGCGCGGGTGTGGGAGCTGCTGGAGGAGTACACAGGACAGCGGTTCGTGGTGGAGTCCTAGCGCTTTCGGGCACGAAAAAACCCGGCCCACGAGGGACCGGGTGAGTAATGGTTAGATTCTACAGCATGCGTAGCCGGGTTACCAAGCCGCGGGCCGGGTGAAGCTTCCTGCTGGGTTGGCGAGCTGATTGGCTGTGAAATGCGTTGGCTCAAGCTGGCGGAACCAGTGATTCCCGACGCCGTCGTTGGCATTCGCACGCAGTGCACCCGCCAGGAAACCTGAGCCTGGGTTCACGAGCCCGACGGGGATTTGCTGGCGCGCCATCTGAACCGGCAGCCGAAGATCGCTGTCGTTCGTGATGACGATTGCAGCGTCCACCCGCCCGATGAGGACGTCGGCAAGGAGGTGTGTCGCGACGTTGACGTCGCTGCCCTTCTCCTCGTTGTGGAGATACGACACCATGAATCGCGCGTCCGTGACTTTCGTGCCGTTCGAGTCCTGGATCATGACTGGCCAGTCGGGCGTCGACACGACAGGTCGCCCCTTTTTGTCTCGGGTTGCGAGAACGGACTGCTTGACCCTGGACACGTAGTTGCCGTACTCGATGTGGTCGACGCTCGTCGTGGCAACCAATGCTTTCAGGTATACGTCCTGCTCGGCTTGCCCGAGCGGGTTGGTCCGTCCGTCGATTCGGGCGGTGCAGTAGACGACGCGCTCCAGCCGGCCGTTGCTCCAGCCGGACTGTTCCTCTACGAGAGCCTCGGCCAGTGCCCTGATGTCCAGCCAGCGCCAGCCGGACGCGCCTCTCCCGCAGTGCTTCCGGCCCCCGTAGTACAGGTTGTAGCCGTCGACGTAGACACCGATTCGCATCTGGGCAGCGTAGCGAGCGCTCCAGCCATTGGACGCATGAACGGCCGCACGCGCGGCGTGATACTCCAACATGTCATCGCAGAACGTCGCCTAGCCACCCATACACCCACCCCCACCCGCACCCTCCCAGCGCCCGTTCAGAGCGCTGCTGTGTGCTGAAGGCATGGATATCGCTTACACCGCAATCGCGCACGCCACTGGTGGAGGACGGGACGGACACGTCCGCAGCGAGGACGACCTGCTCGACTTCGACACCCGGCCGCCGAAGGAGCTGGGCGGATCGGGTGAGGGCACCAACCCGGAGCAGTTGTTCGCCGCGGGGTTCGCAGCCTGCTTCCTCAGCGCAATCCACGCCGTCGGGCGCACAGAGAAGCTCGACACCAGCGACGCGGCGGTCTCGTCGAGCGTCGGCATCGGCTCGAACGGCGACGGCGGGTTCGCGCTGGCGGTCGAACTGGACGTCTACATCCCGCGTGTCGGGCGTGAGCAGGCCGACCTGCTGGCCGAGCGAGCGCACCAGGTCTGCCCGTACTCGAACGCGACCCGCGGGAACATCCCCGTCAAGGTGACGATCGTCGAATAGCAGGCGCGCCGGGCGGCGCCCCTCAGCTGGTCGCGACCCGGCCGACCTTCTCCGTCTTGTCCCAGCGCGCCTCCGCGTGGGCCAGCTCTTTCAGGTAGGAGTCGAACGTGATCGCGCACAGCAGCGACCCGTATCCGGCCAGGTAGATGAGTGCAGGCGACAGCCAGCCGCCGGCGCGCGTCCGGTCTGCCTTGCGTGCGAGCCAGGCGACGACCATCGAGAACGGGATCCAGATGTAGATCGCGAGCGTCAGCCAGAACAGCGTCGTCTCGGTCAGAGTCACGCCGAAAAGGCCGGGCAGCCATTCCAGCATCAGCGTGGGGAACAGCGCCGTCAGCATCACCAGGATGTTGACGATGCCGGGGAACAGCAAGATCTGCGGCAGTTCGCGTTTGCTGGTCGCGGCATCCGTCAATGAGCCCAGGATGAGGATGAACAGGTAGGCGAGTGCGGTGGAGATCCAGAGCGTCCTGAACACGTTGGTCGCGAACTCGGACTGCAGGAACAGCAGCCCGGCCAGCCCGATCGACGACGCGATCATGATCAGCGGCAGCAACCACAGGCTGAACCAGACGATGCCGAAGGTCCACGCCCCGAGGTTGTGCGTTCCGCTCGCGCGGAACCAGACCTTCTTGTAGCGGGCGGTCACGGTCACGTTGCCGCGCGCCCAGCGGAGGCGCTGCTTCCACAGCGCGTCGACCGACCGCGGCTCCTCGGCGAGCACGTGGGCGTGCGGCTCGAAGACGACCTTGCGGCCCTTCAGCTGGGTCTCGAACGTGGTGATGGTGTCCTCGGCGAGCGACGACGTGTCGATCTGGCCGCCGATGGCGAGCAGGTTCTCGCGGGTGTGCAGCTGCGCCCCACCGGCGAGGCACGCCTGTGCGCCGAGCACGTTCTGGGCGCGGCGGGCGGCGGGCTGCGAGAGCACGTACTCCACGCCGATGAACCTGGTGAGGTAGTTGCGGTCGGCGCTGCCCTCGCGGATGTACGCGGACACGGCGCCGACGTCCGGATCGGCGAAGTGGCGGGTCATCCGGCGCAGGGAGTCTGGCAGGTAGATGACGTCGGCGTCCATGATGAGGAGCGCCTCCATCCAGTCGTCCTTGAGGATCTCGCGAATGCCGTGGTTGAGGGTGTGCGCCTTGCCCTCGCCGCCCTTGTCGCGGCGCAGCAGCACCACGTTGCCGGGGTAGAGCGCCTCCTTCTCGCGCACCACGTCCGGGGTCTGGTCGGTGCTCGCGTCGTCGACGACGAAGATCCGCAGGGCCTCACGCGGGTAGTCGAGCTTCATCAGCCGGTCGATGGATGCGCCGATCACTGCGCCCTCGTTCCACGCTGGCACGACGATGGCGACCCGCGGAAGGTACGGCTTGGCCTTGCTGTAGTGGTTGATCCAGGCGTGGAAGGGAATGACGATGAACGTCGCCGCCGCGGCGATGACCGGGATGAGGCCGGTGAGCGCCAGGATCAGGCACACCCAGATGCCGATCGCTTGCAGTACAGCCACCACGTCCATGTATGCCTCCCCTTCGACGGCCACCATACCAAGAGTAGACAGGGCGGTCGGCACAGGCAGGCCCCGGATGCGCGGCCGGGCTGCGCGAAGGAGCAGGGGCGCGTCTCGCGCTGTGTCCGATTCGTGCGAGCGGACGTCGGTGGCGACCGGTAGCGTCGGACCGTGAAGGTCGCACTGCAGTTCATCGCCATGGGTCTCGTCTGGGGCGCCAGCTTCCTGTTCATGAAGGTGGGGCTCGAAGGCGTCAGCTTCGGGCAGGTGGTCTGGGCGCGGCTGGTGTTCGGCGCGGTCACGCTCGCGATCATCGCGATCATCACCCGCAGCAGGCTGCCGCGCGAGCCGATCGTCTGGCTGCACTTCCTGGTGGTCGCGCTCACATACTGCGTCATCCCCTACCTGCTGTTCGCCTGGGCGGAGCAGTACGTGTCGTCGAGCCTCGCGAGCATCTACAACGCGGTCACCCCGATCACCACGGCCATCCTGGTCACCGCGGCGTTCCGGGTGGAGAAGCTGAACCGCGACCAGATCCTGGGGGTGGCCATCGGCGTGCTCGGCGTGGTGGTCGTGATCGGGCCGTGGCAGATCGCCGCGCTCTCCGGGAGCGTCTGGGGCCAGCTCGCGTGCCTCGGCGCTGTGACCTGCTACGGGTTCAGCTTCGGCTACATCCGCAAATTCATCAGCCACAGGGCCATGCCGGCGACGACCATCGCCGTGATGAACATCGGTGTGGCCGCCGCGATCATGCTCGTGCTCACGCCGGTCGTCGCCTGGGGGCCGATCACGTTCAGCTGGCCGGTGCTCCTCAGCCTGCTGGCGCTCGGCGCGCTCGGCACGGGCGTCGTCTACATCTGGAACATGAACGTGCTGCGGGCGTGGGGGCCGACAGCCACCTCAGGCGTGACCTACGTGACGCCGGTCGTCGGGGTGGCTCTCGGCATCCTGGTACTGGGGGAGACGCTGAGCTGGAATGAGCCGGTGGGTGCGCTGGTGGTGCTGGCGGGCATCCTGCTGACGCAGCAGCGGGTGCGGCTGTTCACTCGGCGGCAGGTGGATCTGGTGGATAAGGCGGCGGTGTAGCGGTCTGACCGCGTAAATGCGCGACGGCCACGCGGGCGATGCCCGGTGGCCGTCTGAAGCGCTGTGCGCAGTGCGCCGCTACGCGACGACGGGGCCGAAATGCTCCGGGAGGGTCGAACGGTGCGTGCCGCGCAGCTCCTCCAGGCCGACCGTGAACTGGTCCTGCACCTCGAGGACCGGCTGCGCGCCGACCTCGGCGTCGGTGACGCCGATGCGCAGCGCGGGAACGCCACGGCCGTCGCAGAGTCCGCGGAACTTCACGTCGTCCTCGCGCGGGACCGACACGACCACGCGGCCGGTGGACTCGCTGAACAGGGCGGTCGCCGCATCCACGCCGTCGCGCTCGATGATCTCGCTGAGCCAGACGCGCGCGCCGACGCCGAAGCGCATGACCGACTCGGCGAGGGCCTGTGCCAGGCCGCCGTCCGACAGGTCGTGCGCCGAGGCGACCAGGCTTTCCAGCGACGCCGCGTGCAGCAGCTCGGCCAGGTTGCGCTCACCGGCGAGGTCGACCGTGGGCGGGAGGCCGCCGAGGTGGCCGTGGATGGTGCCGGCCCAGGCGGAGCCGTCGAGCTCCTCGCGGGTGACGCCGAGCAGGTAGATGTTGTCGCCCTCGTCCTGCCAGCCGCTCGGGATGCGACGGGCCACGTCGTCGATGACGCCGAGCACGCCGACGACGGGCGTCGGGAAGATCGGGTTGCTGCCGGTCTGGTTGTAGAACGAGACGTTGCCGCCGGTGACCGGGATCTCGAGTTCGAGGCAGGCGTCGGACAGGCCCTCGACGGCCTGCGAGAACTGCCACATGACCTCGGGGTTCTCCGGGCTGCCAAAGTTGAGGCAGTCGGTGACGGCGGCGGGCACAGCACCGGATGCTGCGACGTTGCGGTACGCCTCGGCCAGGGCGAGCACGGCGCCCTGCTTCGGGTCGAGCTGGCAGTAGCGGCCGTTCGCGTCGGTGGCGATGGCGAAGCCGAGGCCGCTCTCCTCGTCGACGCGGATCATTCCGGCGTCGTCCGGGAAGGCGAGCGCGGTGTTGCCGCCGACGAAGTAGTCGTACTGGTCGGTGATCCAGCCCTTGTCGGCCAGGTTTGCGCTGCCGAGCAGTGCGAGGAACTGGTCGCGCAGCTCGTCGCCCGAGGTCGGGCGGGCGAGGCGGGAGGCGCTGTCCGCCTGAAGGGCGTCGATCCAGGCCGGGTAGGCGACGGGGCGCTCGTAGACCGGGCCGTCGACCGCGACGGTGCGCGGCTCGACGTTGACGATCTCCTCGCCGTGCCAGTTGATGACCAGGCGGCCGGTGTCGGTGACCTCGCCCAGCACGCTGGTCTCGACGTCCCACTTCGCGGTGACCGCGAGGAATGCATCCAGCAGCTCAGGCTTGACGACGGCCATCATGCGCTCCTGGCTCTCCGACATGAGGATCTCCTCAGCGGTGAGCGACGGGTCGCGCAACAGGACCTTCTCCAGCTCGATGAACATGCCGCCGTCGCCGTTCGACGCCAGCTCGCTCGTCGCGCAGGAGATGCCGGCGGCACCCAGATCCTGGATGCCCTCGACCAGCTTGTCCCGGAACAGTTCGAGGCAGCACTCGATGAGCACCTTCTCGGCGAACGGGTCGCCGACCTGTACGGCCGGACGCTTGGTCGGGCCGCCGGCGGAGAACGTGTCGGACGCCAGGATGCTCGCGCCGCCGATGCCGTCGCCGCCCGTACGGGCGCCGAACAGGACGACCTTGTTGCCGAGGCCGGACGCGTTGGCGAGGTGCAGGTCTTCGTGGCGGAGGACGCCGACCGAGAGGGCGTTCACCAGGGGGTTGCCCTGGTATACCGGGTCGAAGTACGTCTCGCCGCCGATGTTCGGCAGCCCGAGGCAGTTGCCGTAGAACGAGATGCCGGAGACGACGCCGTGCACGACGCGCGCGGTGTCCGGGTCGTCGATGGCGCCGAAGCGCAGCTGATCCATCACGGCGACCGGACGGGCGCCCATCGAGATGATGTCGCGGACGATGCCGCCCACGCCGGTCGCAGCACCCTGGAACGGCTCGATGTACGACGGGTGGTTGTGCGACTCCACCTTGAAGGTCACCGCCCAGCCTTCGCCGACATCAACGACACCGGCATTCTCGCCCATGCCGACCATGAGGTTCTTCTTCATGGCAGGCGTGACCTTCTGGCCGAACTGCCGCAGGTACATCTTCGACGACTTGTATGAGCAGTGCTCCGACCACATGACGGAGTACATGGCGAGCTCACCGCTCGTCGGGCGGCGCCCCAGGATCTCCCGGATGCTCGCGTACTCGTCCTCCTTCAGGCCGAGCGCCGCAAAGGGCTGCTCGCGCTCCGGAGTGGCGATCGCATTCTCGACGGTGTCGACGACGTGCGTGGTGGTGGTGTCGGTCACGCTGGCACTCCAAAGAGGGACGGTGGCGGGGATGCGACCAGTCTACCGGGGGTGGAGGGGTGCAGCGGGCGGCGTCCCTGGTGACGGCTTTCGCAGGTTCCGAAGGTCGTGGAACCGGCGTTCCCGGTGTCATGCTGATCGTGTCGAAAGGACGGATCATGCAGATGCCGAAGGTGAGCGACGAGTCCAAGGCGCTGTTCCGGTCGGTGATCCCGGATGCGCCCGGCGTCGAGGTCAAGCCGATGTTCGGGAGTCTCGGGGCGTTCGTCAACGGGAACATGTTCGCGGGGCTGTTCGGCGCATCCATCGGGGTGAAGCTGCTCGACGACGGCTCGCAGCGCGAGTTGGCGGCGATAGAGGGGACGGGAGTGTTCGGGCCGGTTGAGCGGCCGATGGGCGGCTACATCGCGTTCCCGGCCTCGTGGGCGGATGAGCCGGAGCGGATGACCGAGTGGATTGGGCTCGCGCTGGAGCAGGTGTCCGCGCTGCCGCCGAAGGCACCGAAAGCGCGTCAGCCGCGGAAGGCGGGCTGACGGTGCCCGGATTCGCAGGGTGGTCGCGCGCCGCAGCCGACTTCTACCTCGGGCTCGAAGCCGACAACTCGAAGGCATACTGGACCGAGAACAAGCGCGTCTACGAGGACGAGGTTCTCGCGCCGATGCATGAACTCCTCGACCAGCTGGCCGAGGAGTTCGGCGAGAGCAAGGTGTTCCGGCCATACCGGGATGTGCGGTTCAGCGCCGACAAGTCGCCGTACAAGACGCACATCGGCGCGGTGCTCGAACGAGGGTACGTCCAGTTCTCCGCCTCGGGGCTGGGCGTGGCCGCCGGGTACCACGTGATGGCGCCAGACCAGCTCGACCGCTTCCGTCAGGCCATTGCCGACGACGACAGCGGTCAGGCCCTGGTGGATGCGATCGCCGAGGTCGAGCAGCACGGGATCGCGGTGACGAGCGGCGAGACCCTCAAGACCGCGCCGCGCGGCTACCCCAAGGATCACCCGCGCGTCGAGCTGCTCCGCCGGAAGAGCCTCGCTACCTGGAGGGAGTGGCCGGCCGGAACACCGTGGATCGCGTCGAGCGCTGCAGCGACGCACGTCGTCGAAGCGCTGCGTGCATCCCGCCCGGTCACCGAGTGGCTCGAGGCGTATGTCGGGGCGAGCGAGTTGGACGTTCGCGGCCGGTAGCCCCGATCATCGAGTCCGGACTTATGCACGCCTGGGAGCGGCGTGTCGCGTGCATAACTCCCGACTCGATGATCAGGAGGCGGGCGCGGGGTCAGGAGAGGCGCGGCGGGCCGATGGTGAGGAGGGTGGCCATGATCGCGACGATGAGAACCGCCAGGGTGACAGCGAGCACGGGGACGTGGTTGAGCATCCACCGGAACAGGCGGCCGATGGGCGTGTGATCGCGCGGGTCGTCGGTGGCAGCGGTGCGCCAGCTGCCGTCGAGGCGGCCGGTGCGGTCGGCCCAGAGGTCGAACGGGATGGTCGCGTACGGCACGATCGCCGACGCGACGGCCAGCACGATTACCGGGATGCGCCACCGCTGGTTCACGCCGACGAGCACCGCCGCGACGGCGTAGCTGATGAACACGAATCCGTGGATGGACCCGGCGACCAGCACCGGCCAGTCGCCCACCTGCGCCACGTACTTGAGCAGCATCCCGCCGATCAGCAGCGTCCAGGTGATCGCCTCAGCGATCGCGAGCGTCCGATACAGCACACGAGGGTTCATGCTTCCAGCCTCCCCTACGCGCCGCGTTCCCGAATCAACCGAAAGTTGGAAACGAGCTTGGGCTCGATTGCTTGGGGCGCGAGCGGCGGCTAGGCCTCGACGAGGGTGGAGCGGATGACGGAGGTGAAGAAGGTGAGGCCGTCGATGCCGGAGCGCATGGCGGCGTTCGTGTCCGGGCCGAAGCCGGGCTCGACTGCGTGCTCGGGGTGCGGCATGAGGCCGACCACGTTGCCGCGCTCGTTGCGGACACCGGCGATGTCGTCGAGTGAGCCGTTCGGGTTGACGCCCTTGTAGCGGAACACGACGAGGCCTTCGCCTTCGAGCCGCTTGAGTTCCTCCGCCGAGGCGATGAATCCGCCCTCACCGTTCTTCAACGGGATGACGATCTCCTGGCCGGCCTCGAACCCGTTGGTCCACGGGGTGTCAGCGTTCTCGACCGTGAGGTGCTGGTCGCGACGGATGAAGTTGCCGTGGTCGTTGCGGATCAGGCCGCCGGAGACGAGGTGCGCCTCGGCGAGCATCTGGAAGCCGTTGCAGATGCCGAGCACGGGCATGCCCTTGCCTGCCGCATCCACCACCTCGGTCATGATCGGCGAGAGGCTGGCGATGGCGCCGCAGCGCAGGTAGTCGCCGTAGCTGAAACCGCCGGGCAGCACCAGCGCGTCGACACCCTGCAGGTCGTGCTCGCCGTGCCAGAGGGCGACCGGCTCTGCTCCGGCCAGACGGATCGCGCGCAGGGCGTCGCGGTCGTCGAGGGAGCCGGGGAAGGTGACGACGCCGATGCGCATCAGGCGTCGACCTCGGCGGGGTAGTGGATGCCCACCACGTCTTCGATCACGGAGTTCGACAGGATCTCGCCCGCGATCTCCTCGACCGCGGCGCGCGTGGCGTCGTCGATCGGACCGTCGACGGTCAGCTCGAACCGCTTGCCGACCCGGACGCCGAACTGGCCTTTGCCCGTGCGCGCGAGAGCACCGGCGACGGCCTTGCCCTGCGGGTCGAGCAGCTCGGCTTTCGGCATGACTTCTACAACGATCGTTGGCAACGCTTCACTCCGCTCGCGTGGTCACAGGGGGATGCGACGATTCTACCGTGCCCCGAGCTGCTCATCCGCGCGGGCGGGAACGCCGCCGGCGACGGCAGACGCGTACGCGACGGCGACCGGTTCGAGCCGCGTGGTCAGCGCGGCGAACGCGGCAGCTGCCGAGGCGCCGGGCCAGTCGGCGGGAAGCGCGGCAGACGGGAGACCCGGGTCGAGGTACGGGATGACGCGCCACTCGTCGAGCGCGCGCACCCAGCGGGCGAACGCGGCCCTCACGTCAGCGTTCTCATCAGCGGTCTCGCCAGCGCCCGCGTGCACGCTCTCCTGTTCGTCGGCACCAGCCGATGGATGCGCGTGGTGCGCCAGGAACGCGTCGTACGCCGCGCGGATGCGCGCGAGGTCGTACCACCGCGGCAGGGCGGCACTGAGGTCGCCGAGCGCGACAGCGTGCGTGAACAGCACGGCCTGGTCGCGCATCCCGAGATCGGCGATGGTTTCGGTCAGCTCTGCTTCGAGTCGTGCCGGGGCGATCCAGAGGCCATCGGCGACCGTTCCGCAGCCGAGCGCGGAGAGGCGCCGCCGGAGTTGGTGGCGCCGGGCCCGCTGGTGCTCGGGGACGGAGAAAGAGACGAGGCACCAGGCTGCTTCCGGGGTGTCGGCGGCGGCCCCCCGTTCATCCACTGTCGCGCCGTGCGCACCCACTGTCGCGAAGATGCGGGCGTCTCCGCGCTCCAGCATCGGCAGCGCTGCCGGGTCGAGAGCGTAGCCGGCGGCGTCGCCGCGCGTCTCCCGCCTCAGCACGCCGCGCGCGCAGAGCCTGGCGAGGCTCGACCGCGCGGTGCTGGCGGGCACGCCGAGTGCGCCCAGCAGTTCGACGGCGCCGGACGCGCTCATCCATCCGCCGATCGGGCGCAGCACGCTGCCGACGATGGTGCGCAGCAGCGCCGTGGAGCTGCCGGTCCCCGCCTCCAGGTCTTCGCGCGCTGTCCCGGAGGGGGCCGGGTCAGTCATGCGTGAGTTCGCCGAGCACGTCCCGCACGGCGACGATGCCACGGTACGTTTCCTCGAAGCTCGTGCTGAGCGGCGAGAGGCCGAGGCGCAGCCCGTTCGGGTCGCGGTAGTCGGGGATCACGTCGCGCTCCCACAGGGCTGCGGTCGCCTGGCGCATCGCCGGGTGGTCGAGCGTCACGTGCCCTCCGCGCCGTTCGGCGTCCCTCGGGCTCACGACGGTGACGCCGAGCGGTGCCAGCCACTCGTCGGACAGCGCGATGGCGAACTCGGTGAGCGCCACGGATTTGGCGCGCACGGCGTCGATGCCGCACTCGGCGATCATCGCGATGGTGTCCTGCATGGCCAGCATCCCGACGATCGCCGGGGTGCCGCTGATGAAGCGCCGGATGCTCGGGGCGGGGCGATACTCCGGCCCCATCGCGAACATGTCCGCGGTCCCCATCCAACCCTGGATGGGCTGAACCAGGCTGTCCTGCAGCTCGGCGCGCACATAGCCGAACGCGGGAGAACCCGGCCCGCCGTTCAGGTACTTGTACGTGCATCCTGCAGCCAGATCGACGCCCCACGCGTCGAGCTCGACGGGGACGGAGCCGGCGGAATGGCAGAGGTCCCAGAGCACGAGCGCACCCGCGTCGTGGGCGATGCGGGTGATCGCCGGGACGTCGGCGAGGAAGCCGGAGCGGTACGCGACCTGGCTGAGGACGACGAGCGCCGTCTGCTCGCCGACGGCGGCGGCGACCTGCTCCGGAGTGACACCGGAGTGGGTGTCCGCTTCGATCCAGACGAGGGTGAGGCCGCACTCGCGGGCGATGCCGTCGAGCACGTAGCGGTCGGTGGGGAAGTTGTCGGTGTCGAGGACGATCTCGGTGCGGCCGGGCTGCGCATCCACTGCCGCACGCGCCAGCTTGTAGAGGACGACGGTGGTCGAATCGCCGACGAACGTCTGGCCGGGCGCCGCGCCGATCACGGAACGCCCGATGGCGTCGCCGATCGTGAACGGCAGTTCGAGCCACTCCTCGTCCCAGCCGCGGATGAGCCGGCCGCCCCAGCCGTCGAGCAGGAACCGGTTGATGCGCTCGATGCTCGCCCTGGTCGGGCGACCGAGCGAGTTGCCGTCGAGGTAGGCCACGACCTCGCTGGTGTCGTCGTCGATCCCGGCGAACCGGCTGCGGTACGCCGCGAGTGGGTCGGCCGCGTCGAGAGCGCGAGCCGTGGCGAGCGGGTGCGGCAGCGCGCTCGGGTCGTCGAAGTCGCCTGGCGTCGAGGGGGTGGGGAGGTCGGCGGGGGAGAACTGGTCGTCGGTCATGCGTGCTCCTCGGAGTGCTGGTGCTGGTGCTGGTGGAGTTTTGCGACGGTCAGGCCGCGCGCGGTGGCGAGCCAGGAAGGAAGAAGGGAGGGGACGGAGGGGTTCGGTTCGGGAGGCGCGGTGGGCAGCCAGGCGAAGCGGGGTCCGAGGGTGGAGGTGTCGATGGCTCCCAGCGCTCCGGGTGGACCCGCGATCGACGCCAGCAGGGCTGCGTCGTCGAGCCCGCACGCGGCGAGCGCCTCCAGCTCGCGCCGGTTGACCCCGACAGCGAGCGGACCGTTGCCCAGGTCGGTTCCGTAGAGCATCCGTCCGCCCAGCGCGACGAAGCGCCGGATGTTGTCCTGCGCCACCGCGAAGTCGGCGGTCGGTTCACCCCAGCCGTGGATGTCGATGGTCGACACCCAGGTCATCCCGGCGTCGGCGGCGCGCTGGAGGTCGGCGTCGTCGACCCGTTCGGAGAACGGCGCGTGCGCCAGCTGGTCTGCTCCGGCCGCGATCGCGCGCGCCACCTGGCCAGCCCCCTGCGCGTGGACGACGACGACGACACCGGATGCGCCGGCCTCCTCCACAATCGCGGTCAGCGTCGAGTTGTCCACCGTTGTCCCCGCGTCGGTGTTCAGCGCGACCTTGATACGGGAGGCTCCCAGCATGACCTGTTCACGAACCGCAGTCCTTGCATCCATCGGCCCCGTCAGCTCCACGCTCGCACCGGGCGGTGCCCAGCCGGAGTTCACCGGATACCCGCCGATGGAGGTGAGCAGAGCGCCCGCGATCGCGACGGCCGGGCGATCGAGGTCTCCCGCCAGCCAGGCCGAGGCGACCTCGGGGATCCAGCCGAGGTCGACGGCGTCGGTGATGCCGGAGGCGAACAGCTCCCGCTGGTCGGTGAGGCCGAGGTGGGTGTGGTGGTCGGTGAGGTGCGGGATGACGGTGCCGCCGAGGTGGATGGTGCCGCCGTCCGGTGAGGTGCCGCTCGCCGGTGAGGTGCCGCCGTCCGGTGAGGTGCCGCCCTCCGGCGCGGCGCCATCCTCCTGTGTCGCCTCGCGGAGCAGGTCGCCGTCGACGTCGTAGGCGACAGGACCACGGAAGGCCGTCCCCGTCCAGACGGCGTCGACGGCGATTCTCATCGCGGGGTGCCGATCTCGGTGCGCACGGCGAACAGCTCGGGGAAGAAGGTGAGTTCAAGGGCGCGCTGCAGGAAGCCGACCCCGGTCGAGCCGCCGGTGCCCGTCTTCATGCCGATGGTGCGCTGCACCGTCTTGAGGTGGCGGAAGCGCCAGAGCTGGAAGTTGTCTTCCAGGTCGACCAGCTCCTCGCAGGCCTCGTACTCGGCCCAGTTGTCCGCTGCGTTCTCGTAGATGTCGCGGAACACGGGCACGAGCTCCGGGGTGAACACGTATGCCTCTGTCACGTCGCGGTCGAGCACCGCCGTCGGCACAGGAAAGCCGGCCCGCGCGAGGTAGCGGAGGAACTCGTCGTAGATGCTCGGGGCGTCGAGAAGCCCGGCGAGCATCGTGTGCGCGACGGGGTCGTCCTCGAAGACGCTGAGCATCCTGCGGTTCTTGTTGCCGAGCACGAACTCGACCGCCCGGTACTGATACGACTGGAATCCGGACGAGTTGCCGAGGAAGCCGCGGAACTCGGCGTACTCGGTCGGCGTGAGGGTCGCGAGCACCGACCACTGCTCCGTGAGGGTCCGCTGAATGTGCTTGACGCGGGCGATCCGCTTGAGCGCCGGCGCCAGCTGGTCGGCGCGCAGGAGGTCGCGGGCGGACTCCAGTTCGTGCAGCACCAGCTTGAGCCAGAGCTCCGTCGTCTGGTGCTGGATGATGAACAGCAACTCGTCGTGATGCTCAGGGACGCTCACCGGCTTCTGGGCGCTGAGCAGCGTCTCGAGGTCGAGGTACGAGGCGTAGGACATCCGTTTCCGGAAGTCCGTGACTATTCCCGGATCGAACGCGCGCGTGTTGTCATCGACGGTCATGCTGCAATATTGCACCGGTCGTCACGATACTGCAACAAGTTCGCCACGGACGGCCGCTCCGTGTTCATCCAGCCGTAACCGGCGGTTGCCGCTGGCGTCGCCTCCCGCCCATAGCTTTCCAACGAAACACAGCAGCGTCGTTCGGCGTGCACGCACATCGCCGACACGTCAGCCATGCGACACCACACCACACCGTCACATCGCACCACCACCAGGAAGGTCTTCGATGAAACTGTCCATCACCAAGACGCTCGCCGTCGGCGCAGCACTCGTGCTCTCCCTCGGCCTCGCGGCCTGCACAGGGTCCGCCAACGCCAGCTCGACCGACGGCGCTTCGGCCGGGGCGTCCGCCGCGACCTTCGCGAAGGACTCGAGCACCCTCGTGTTCGGCGTCGTCCCCGACACCGTGAACACGCAGTCGAACTACCAGCCGATCGCCGACTACATCGCCAAGATCACCGGCAAGAAGGTGGAGTACCGGGAGTCGAGCGACTACACGGCGCTCATCCAGGCCGCCATCGCCGGACAGATCGACGTCGCCAGCTTCTCCGGATTCACCTACGTCACCGCCACCAACGGCGGCGCGAAGATCACGCCGTTCGCGTCGATCATCACCAAGGAAGGCCAGAAGCCGGGCTACTACTCCGAGGCGATCGTGCCGGAGAAGTCCTCGATCTCGTCGATCGACGACTTCAAGGGCAAGAAGGTCTGCTTCGTCGACCCGAGCTCCACGTCCGGCTACCTGTTCCCCACCTACAACCTGATGAAGGCGGGCATCGACCCGGCCAAAGACATCACGCCGGTGTTCGCAGGCAAGCACGACGCCTCCGCGCTTAAGGTCTCGCAGGGCGCAGAGTGCGACGCAGGCTTCGCGGAGGACTCCGCCGTCGCCGCACAGCCCGGGCTCAAGGTCGTCGCGAAGACGATGGTCCCCGGAGCGCCGATGGTGTTCTCGAACACCCTCCCTGACGAGATCAAGAAGGACCTCAGCGACAAGCTCTCGTCCGTGACGATCGCCGACATCCAGAAGGCGGGCATCAAGAACGCCGACTCGGACGGATTCAAGGCGACCTTCTTCGCGTTCAGCCCGGTCGACGACAAGTACTACGACCAGATCCGCGACATCTGCAAGGTCACCAAGGCCGCGCAGTGCGAGGTCAAGTAGTCCAGACCCGCTGACCAGCTACCAGCTCCACCAGCTCCACCAGCTCCATCGCGACCGCCGTCCACACCTCGTGGGCGGCGGTTCGCGCATCCTGGACAGGCTGCGCCGCCACGCGTCCACCCCGCTGCGCCGCCCTCCGTTCACCCGACGGTAACCGGGCGTTGCGGCGTCGGACGCCCCGGCTCCTACTGTTGCCGCAGGTTTCGGATGGCAGGGATGGATTGAAGAACATGAGCGAGGCAGCACGCATCGTCGAGGTGACACGGGTCACCAAGAGGTTCGCAGAGACGACGGCGCTCGACGACGTGACGCTGAGCGTCGCGAGGGGCGAGGTCGTGGTGCTGCTCGGGCTCTCCGGCTCCGGCAAGTCGACCCTGCTGCGCCACCTGGACGGACTGGAACGCCCGACCAGCGGCGACGTGACAGTGCTCGGCCAGTCGGTCCCGCAGCTCGGCGCGCGCCCGTTGCGGGCACTGCGCAGCCGCATCGGGTTCATCTTCCAGCAGTTCGAGCTGGTGGGCCCGCTGACCGTGCTGGAGAACGTGCTCACCGGTTCGCTGGCCACCCTGCGCGGGCCGCGGCTCGGCTCGTTCACCTACCCGGCGGCCCTCCGCCGCCGGGCGCTCGCGCACCTCGACAGGGTCGGGCTCGCCGACAAGGCGTACCAGCGGGCCGACACGCTCTCTGGCGGCCAGCAGCAGCGCGTCGCCATCGCCCGGGCGCTGATGCAGGACCCGGAAGTGCTCTTGGCCGACGAGCCCGTCGCCTCCCTCGACCCGGAGTCGAGCGAGCAGGTGATGGCACTGATCAGGGAGATCGCGGCCGACAACGGCCTCACCGTGATCTGCAGCCTGCACCAGGTGGACCTCGCCCTCGGCTGGGGAGACCGCATTGTCGGCCTCCGCCACGGCCGCGTCGTCCTCGACACCCCGACCGCCGGACTCGACAAGGCGCAGGTCATGGAGATCTATGGCAGGGTCGCCGCCACCACCCGTGAACTGAGCGTCATCGACGACGAGCTCGCCGCCGACCTGGATGCGGCTGCCGAGCTCGAACTCGCCGCTGCCGTCGTCGGCGCCACAGCGTCCGCCCCCGCCGTGTCCCCCGCCGCTCCGGCCACGGCCACCGCCACCGCCCCGCGCACCTGATGGCCACCGTCCAGCTCGCCGACGCGCGAGCAACCACTGCCGCCCTGCGTCGCCCGCGGCCGCGGCCGTCCCGCGTCGCGGCCGTCATCGTCCTGTTCGCCCTGCTGGCACTCGGCATCGCGGCGTTCCCCGTCCTCGGCGTCAGCTTCGACACGGTGACCCGCAGCATCCCGAAGGCGGAGGCGTTCTTCGCCAGGGTCGTGCCGCTGCGCCTCCCGCCGCCGGAGGTGCTGTGGCCGGCCATCGGCCAGACCCTCGGGATGGTGGTGCTCGGCACTCTGCTCGCGGCGATCATCTCCGTGCCTGTCGCCTACCTCGCCGCCGCGAACACCAGCCCCAGTCGTGCGGCGCAGTGGGCCGGCCGGTTCATCACGGTGATGACCAGGTCCATCCCGGATGTGGTGCTCGCCATGGTCTTCGCCGTGCTGTTCACGCTCGGCACGCTTCCCGGCATCCTCGCCATCGGCATCCACTCGGTCGGCATGATCTCGAAGCTGTTCGCCGACGCCATCGAGCAGATCGACGAAGGGCCGCGGCTCGCCATCCGTGCGGCGGGCGGGAGCAAGGCGCAGGAGTTCTTCTCCGGAGTCATCCCGCAGGTGGCGCCGAGCTGGGTGGCGACCGTGCTGCACAGGAACGACATCAACCTGCGCGGGTCGATCATCCTGGGCTACGTCGGCGTCGCCGGTCTCGGCTACGAGATGTGGAAGGCGCTCGCCACGCTCGACTACCGCACGGCGATGGCTCTCGCGCTGGTCATGTTCGTGCTCTGCGTCGTCATGGAGGTCGTCTCGTCGACCGTCCGGCGCGGGATGCTCGGCGGAGGCAAGACGCTGACTCTCACCGCCCGCCGCGTGCGGAACACGGTCACCTGGGTGCTCACGGCGGTGGTGATCGTGGGCGCGCTGGTGATCGCCCAGGTGCACTGGGCCGACTTCCTGACCTTCTGGCGCAACCTCCCGCTGATCAAATTCTGGCCGCCGACGTTCGAGCCGTACACGGTCGAGCAGATCGCGGTCGCGATGCGCGACACCGTGCTGATCGCGCTCGCCGCGACGGTGGTCAGCCTGCTGTTCTCGCTGATCGTCGGGTCGCTCGCCGCGCGGAACGTCGCGCCGAACGCACCGACCCGCGGGGTGTTCCGCGTGCTGCTCGTCGCCGTGCGCGGCGTTCCGGAGCTGGTGCTCGCGATCGTGCTCATCATCATCACCGGCCTCGGCCCGACAGCGGCGGTGTTCGCGCTGGCGTTCGGCGGCGTCGGGCTGCTCGGCAAGCTGTTCGCCGACTCCATCGAGGAGGTGCCCGCCGGGCCGCAGCGTGCGCTCACCGCTGTCGGCGCGCGCCGGCTGCAGGTCTACGCGTCGGCGACCGTTCCGCCGAGCGTCCCGGCGTTCATCGGCCACAGCTTCTACCTGTTCGACAGCAACATCCGTGCCGCGACCGTGCTCGGCGTCGTCGGAAGCGGCGGGATCGGCTTCTACCTGAACAACGCGGCGCGCGTGTCGGCCTGGAACGAGGTCTTCGCGTTCGTGCTGGTGATCATGGCGACCGTCTTCATCGTGGAGGGGATCGCGGTCTGGATGAGGAAGGCGCTGCGATGAGCGGCGGCTTCGGAAGGAAGGGCACAGCGATGGGCAGACACTACGACCTCGCGATCGTCGGAAGCGGCATCGTCGGGCTCGGGCACGCGGTCGCCGCGCTTCGGCGCGGGCTCACGGTCGCCGTCGTCGACCGCGCCTCCAGCGTCGTCGGGGCGTCGGTGCGCAACTTCGGGCACCTCTGCATCACCGGGCAGGAGGGGGAAGCCCGCGCATACGCCGAGCTGGCACGCGAGCTGTGGCTGACCCTCGCACCGGAGGCCGGGTTCTGGCTCCGTGAGAGCGGCACGGTCGTCGTCGCGCAGGCGAACGACGAACTGGCCGTGCTCGACGAGTTCCGGCAGCGCCGCGGCGGCGCGGACGTTCGCCTGCTGACGCCGGCCGAGGTGCGCGAGCGCATCCCGGTCGCCGACGGTGTCGCGGTCGGCGGAGCCTGGCTGCCGCGCGACCTGCAAGTGGATCCGCGCGAGGCCGCACCGGCGATCGTGCGCTGGCTGGATGCGCACGGCGTCGACTTCTACTGGCAGACCGCCGTGCTCGGGGTGCGGACGGGAACCGTGCACACCACGCGCGGCACGCTCTCCGCCGACGCGGTCGTCGTCGCGGTCAACCACGACGTCGACCAGCTCTTCCCCGGTCTCGCCGACGCCCACGGCATCGAGCGGTGCAGCCTCGACATGATGCTGGTGGACGCTGAGCTGGATCACCCGCTCAGCGCCCCGCTGCTCACCGGCTGGTCCCTGGTCAGGTACTCCGGGTTCGCGCACACGCCGAGCGCCGCCGCGCTCCGCGAGCGACTGGCCGAGGAGCATCCGGAGCTGGCCGCGCTGGACGTGAACCAGATGTACACGCAGCGGCAGGACGGCAGCCTCATCGTCGGCGACACGCACCACCGGGGCGCCGATGTGTCCCCGTTCCAGTCGGAGGCCGCGAACGACCTGCTGCTGGAGCGGGCGCGGCAGCTGTTCGGCACCGACCGCATCCGGGTGAGGGAGCGGTGGCAAGGCGTGTACGCGTCCGCCCCCGACGACTTCCTCGTCGCGGCTCCCGCTCCGGAGGTGCGCGTCGTCTCCGTGACCACCGGCATCGGGATGACCACAGGCCTCGGGCTGGCGGACCGGGTGGTGGACGAGCTGTTCTCGTCTGCGCCGGGCGTGCTCGCGACGGCGGGCGCCGCGCGAGCGGACTGACCAGCGCGGGTCGCGGCCACCGGACCCATCCACCAGCATCACCGATCCGACCGTTCCACTTGTTCCACCATAGAAGGGCACCGACCATGAGCACACACGACGGCATCATCACCAGCGAGTTCGACGATTTCTCTGCCACCGCACCCGGCGGCGCACCCGGCGGCGTCGCCGACGACCTCGCCGCCGACGAGGACTGGGAGGACGACGAGGAGTTCAGCGACGACGATCTCGACGACGCGGACGACCTCGACGCCGACCTCGAACTGGTCGTGCTGGACATGGCGGGAACCACCGTCGTCGACGACGGCCTGGTCGTGCGTGCGTTCGAGCGCGCGGCGGACGGCGCAGGCATCGGGAAGACCCAGGACGAGCGCGAGCAGGCGCTCGACTACGTGCGCGCCACGATGGGCCAGTCGAAGATCGAGGTCTTCCGGGTGCTCGCCGACGACGAGGACCAGGCGCAGCACGCCAACGCCCTGTTCGAGGCCGCATACGGAGAGCTCGCCGCGAGCGAAGGTCTGCAGGCGGTCCCGGTGCTGAGGCGCTCATCCGGAACCTGCGGGCGCTCGGCGTGAAGGTGGCGCTGACCACCGGGTTCTCGCGCCAGACCCAGGATGCGGTTCTGGATGCGCTCGGCTGGCGCGACCTCGCGGACCTCACGCTGAGCCCCGCCGAAGCCGGCCGCGGCCGTCCGTACCCGGACCTGCCGCTGACCGCGCTGCTGCGCACCGGCGCCACGAGCGTCGAGGGCATGGTGGTCGTCGGGGACACGGCGAGCGACATCGCCTCCGGGATCGCGGCGGGCGCTGGTCTCGTGGTTGGCGTGCTTACCGGAGCGCACGACGAGGAGACCCTGACCGAAGCGGGCGCCGACGCCGTCATCGCGAGCATCGCCGACCTCGCTGAACTGCTCGGCCTCGACGACACCGCCGGCCGATGACCGTGCGGGCGGTGACTCCGCGCGTGGTGGAACCTCCCGCGCGCCTGGGGAAAGGGGTCAGCGTCTATCCGTCCGCGACAGCGATGGTGTGGCAGGGGGAGGGGCACCTGCACGAAGCGGTGGCGGTGCCCGGCGTTCGGCTGTCGCCCGGCGACGCCCTGGTCGAGATCGAGTTGGCGACGGTGTGCGGCTCGGATGTGCACACCGTCCTCGGGCACCGGACGGCCCCGACGCCCCTGATCCTCGGGCATGAGCAGGTCGGTCGCGTCGTCGCCCTCGGGCGTGGGGGAGCGAAGACGACGGACGGGCACAGGGTCAGCCTCGGCGAACGCGTGGTCTGGTCGGTCGCCGTGCCGTGCGGCCGGTGCGCCCGCTGCCGCCGCGGTCTCCCGCAGAAGTGCCTGAACCTGCAGAAGTACGGCCACGAGCGGATGCGCCGCGGCTGGGAGCTGTCCGGCGGGTTCGCCACCCACGCGCACATCCTGGAGGGAACGCCGATGGTCGCGGTCCCGGATGACATCCCGTCGGAGGTCCTCGCGCCGGCGTCCTGCGCGACGGCGACGGTCGCCGCGGCGTTGGAGGCTGCGTCCGCGATCACGCCGTTGGAGGGTGCACTCGTGCTCATCGCCGGAGCCGGGATGCTCGGGCTCACCGCCGCAGCGATGGCGGCGGATGCCGGTGCCGACGTCGTGGTCAGCGATCCGATCGAGGAGCGGCGCGACGCGGCGCTTCTGTTCGGCGCCGCCGCCGTCACCGACCCCCGGCTGGCCGCTGACGCGCCGGGCGGCCTGACCGCCGCGCTGGCGAAGGCCGGCGGCAGAGGCGCGGCGCCCACGGTCGCGCTCGAACTCTCCGGCGCCCCGGCGGCCGTGCGCTCGCTCCTCGGCGCCGTGGACGTGGGCGGGGTGCTCGTGCTCGTCGGCTCGGTCTCCCCCGGACCCGACCTCTCCATCGCCCCGGAGCAGCTGGTGCGGCGTCTCCTCACGATCCGAGGCGTCCACAACTACGCGCCGCACCACCTCGACGCGGCCGTGCGCTTCCTCGCCGGGGCGTGGCAGCGCTACCCGTTCGCCGAGCAGGTCGGCGAGACGTTCCGCCTGGCCGAAGTGGATGCGGCGCTCGCCGCTGCAGGACGGCACCCGCGGGTGGGGTTGCGGCCCTAGCCCCTCCGGCCGCTGGCTGCGCGGCCGTCAGACGCGCTGCGGGAGGCGCTTGACGATGTATGGGGCGGCGAGGCCGTGCAACAGGATGCTGCCCACGACGGTGAGCACCGCCACGTCCCAGACGTCGTCACCCACCCCCGTCGGCAGCTTGTTGAACGCGAGCAGGCCGAAGACGATGGAGGCGGCTCCCCGGGGGCCGACCAGGCCGACGATGGTGCGCTCCCGCCAGGTGATGGATGAGCCGAGCGTCGCCAGGTAGACCGGAACGGCCCGGAACACCGTGAGTGCGAGCACGGCGATGAGGAGCAGCATCCAGTCGACGCCGCGGACGATCATCTCCGTGGTCATCGCGCCGAGCACGAACCAGACGAAATTGGTCGCGAAGCCGCCGACCTCCTCCACCAGCACCAGTTCCTCGTGCGCGATCGACCGCTGTTCCATCCGGCGGGTGCGGGCGAAGCGGAACATCACTCCCGCGACGAACGCGGCGACGAAGCCGTTGGCTCCGATTCCGTGCAGCGTCGCGATGCCATAGGTGAGCAGGGGTGTGATGAGCATGACCACGCGGATGCCCGACGCATTCGCGAGTCCCCTGCCGGACGCCCACCGCGTGAGGACGCCGATCGCCCCGCCGAGGAGGACGCCGACCAGGATGGCGACGATCGTCGCCGGCACGGCCCCGAGGAACGCGTTGACGAAGTCCTCCAGGTTCTTCTCGAGGTCCGCCTCGCTGGCGCCGGTGGGCTCGGTGCCGCTCGTCGCCACCTTCAGAAGCGTCGGCAACGCGACGGCGATCGCGAGGGACATGCCGAAGATCGGCGAGATCAGGCCGTCGTTGTATCCGCTCTCCACGTTGAGGATCTGGCGCACCCTGGCCGGGATGCGCGGAGAGCGCAGCAGCGCCGTAGCCGGTGCGAAGTCGGTCGGCATGATGACGCACGCCACGACGATGAGCACGAACAGGTTCGCCCCCGGCAGCAGCCAGAGCCCGGCGACGACCACCAGGGCGAGCGAGAGCGGCAACGCGATCAGCACCAGCCGGGCGATCATCCTGCCCTCGCCGCCGAAGACGCCGCCCTTCACTTCGCAGGCGTCGACGAACAGCAGCACCGCGAGGATGAGCTCCACGACATGCTCGGCGACGTCGCTGTCGACCGCCTCGACGAAGGCGTTGATGTCGAAGAGCACGACGAGCGAACCGACGACGGCGAGCACGACCGGCCCGGCGATCCCGCTGCGCTCGAAGCGGTGTGCCACCAGCGACCACAGCGCGATCGCGGCGAACCCCACGAGGATGATGGCCGGCATCCAGGACCCTTCGCTCGGACCTCCGCCCCGCGGGTGCGGGTGGGATCATTCTGCCCTGTCCGTCGCTGTCGAGCTATGCCCGGCGTGGTCGCACGCCGGAAACGCCACAGGCGTGGCCGGCTCCCGAGGAGCCGGCCACGCCTGTTCGTGCGTGCGTCGCAGTGGACGCTTACTTCACCGTGTACGTGATCGGCGCGGTGTGCGTCTCGACCCCGCCGATGTTCTGCACCACGGAGCCGACGTAGCCACCTGCGGCCAGCTCGAAGTCGGCGACCGCCGACCAGAGGCCGTCGCTTCCGACCGTCGCCGAGGCGACGGTGCGGCCGGAGCTGCCGCGGATGATCACCGTGGCGCCGGCTTCACCGGAACCGGAGAACGTCGGCAGCGGTCCTGCGACCGTGCCGCCGGCGACCGGGCTCACCAGGGTGACGCCGTAGGCGATGCGGTAGTCGAGCGCGCTGTTCGTGACTGCGCCGCCCGCGTTGTGCGAGACGTACCCGACGTACTGGCCCGGGGTGAGCGTCAGTGTGGAGGTCGCGGACCAGTTGCCTTTCGCATCCACGATGGTGCTCGCGATGACCCTGCCGCTGTTGCCGCGCACCTCGATGGTCGCGCCGACACTGCCGGTGCCCGTGTAGACGGGGATGGTGCTCCCGACGGAAGCGCCCGTGACCGGACCGGTGACCGCGAAGGGGAAGCCCGCGAATGCCGGTGCTTCGACAGCGACCGAGTATCGGACCGGCGCGGTGGTCTTCGAGTCGCCGAAGGTGTGCTCCGTCACTCCGACGTAGCCGCCGTTGCCCAGCGAGATGGCCGAGACGACGGACCAGTTGCCCGTCACGTCGACCGTGGTGGTTGCCAGGACCTTGCCGCTGCTTCCACGGACGACGACCGTCGCGCCGGGGTGGCCGGTGCCGGAGAACGTCGGCGTAGCCGTCGTGACGACCTCTCCGTCAGCGGGCGAGGCGAGCGTGACGGTCGCGACCGCCGGGGCCGGAGCCTGCGTCTGCACGCTGTACGAGATCGGCGCGGTGCTCACGTTGTCGGGTGCCGCCTGCGTGACGGTCGCCGTGTAGTCCCCGTCTACCTGGCTGGTGCTCGACACGAGGGTCCACTGACCGTTGTCGTCGACGAACGCGGTGCCGAGCAGCAGACCGCCGGACGACCTGACCTCGACGTATGCACCGGGGTGACCGGCACCCGCGAAGGTCGGCGTCGCCGTCGTGACGACCTCGCCGATGCCCGGCGAGGTCACGGAGACCGGGACGACGGGCGTCGGCACGGCCGGCGTGGTCGCGGTCTGGACCTTCCAGAACACGCTGCCGACCTGGGTGGCCTCGCTCAGAAGGGAGGGGTTGTACGAGACGGCCGAGCAGTCCTGAGGAGCGCTGGCGCTGGAGCTCGACGCCTGCGGCCAGACCACGAGCTTGTAATAGCCGGCGTCGTCGAGGGAGAACCGTCCCTCGTTCGCCAGCACGGCACCCTTGACGCCCGCGGGGTGGTTCGCGATCGAGAGCTGCTGCGGCGTGGGCGTGATGGAGGCTGCCTGGCCGTTGTCTCCGCGGACGAACTGGTAATAGATGGAGTCGGTGACGTCGCATCCGTTGGCGGCCGATCGGCCGGAGTTCAGCGAGTCGACGTGGAACTTGATGCCGAGGAGGCTGTCGCTGCTGTCGGCGGCGACGTAGTTGCCCCATCCGGTCTCGGAGTTGGGGCCGTAATATCCGGGAACCGCGGAGGTGGTGGTGCCCCAGGCCTGGACCGGTGAGGGGCGGCCGGTGGTGGCGCTTCTCCCGACGTTCTCGTATGCCATGCGCGTCGTGGTGGTGCCGTCGGGCATGACCACGCGGATTCCCAAGTCGTAGACGATCGAGTTTGCGGCAACCGGGACGGCGGAGTCGCCGCGGGCGCTGATGTACAGCACATCCGTGTCGCCGTCTGCGACGGTCTCGACGATCGAGTACACGCTCGCGGTGGACGCCTGAACGGAGGCGACCTCAGTCAGGTGGCCCCAGAATGCGAGCTCGTATGGAGCGTAGTTCCATTCGATGTCGGTCGGTTTGGTGCCGTGCGGGACGCGGACGGTGAAGTCGGCACGCCACTCGTCGTGGCCTGCGACAGTGCGCTCCGACCAGCCGAGCATGGTGGTGGGGGCGGAGCCGGTCTCCGGCAACGCCACGTGGGCGCTAGCGGGCGCAGCGAGGCCGACGGCCCCGATCGCGAGGCCTCCGAACGCGGCGATGGCACACAGCCGCACTCCGGTCCTGGACGGCTTCTGGGTCTTCGTTCGGCGCATTGAAATGCGGTTCCTTTCGGTACGTGCTTTTACGGCGCGGGGCAGCGCCTCACGGCGGCAAGCATCCCATATTTATTTCATAATGCCTAATATTTCCCTAGTTCGTATCCAATATTGGATTCGGCGTCGACGCGCGTGCGGAAGAATCGGCTCTGGTGCCCTGTGTCCCCGTCGGCGACCATGAAGAAGTGCACGACACCTTCTTCTGCCTCCTCCGCGCGGTTCCGGCGCCGCGCGACGCCGAAGCCCTGTACGGGGACGACGAGCTCGGGAGGCTCAGGGAGCGCAACCTGCGCCGCTACCTGGCGGCCGTGGAAGGCGCGACCGTCCTGCTGCTCGCCGAGGCGCCCGGCTGGCGCGGCATGACGGTCACGGGGGTGCCCTTCGTCTCCGCGCGCGAGGGGGCGGACGGGGGTCCTGCGGCCGCCGCGATTCCGGGGCTGGAGCTCCCCGCGCATCCACAGGCCGCGTGGGAGGCGTCGAGCCGGGTCGTCTGGGCGGCGCTCGCCGCCTGGCGCGGACCGCTCCCGCTGACCTGGCCGATCTACCCGCACCACCCGTTCATCGCCGGCGACCCGCGCACCAACCGCACGCCGCGGCCCTCCGAGGTGCGGGACGGGACGCCGGTGGCGCTGGAGCTGGCGCGCGCCTTCGGCATCGAGACGATCGTCGCCGTCGGCCGCAAGGCGCAGGGGGCGCTCGCGGCGGAGGGGGTGGAGGCACCCGCGGTGCGGCACCCGGCGCAGGGCGGGGCCAGAGCGTTCACCGAGCAGGTGCTCGCGCTGAACCGCGCAGCAGGCTGAGCGCACCCTGAGCCGTCTGAGCGTTCTCACATGTAACGGTCTTTAGGATTTCCCTGCCCGAAAACGTGAGGAAGCCCCCGTGACCGAGACTGCCCCACCCACCGCAGCGCCGACGCCCACCAAGCCTCCGGCCGCTCCCCAGCGCGCGATCAGCGCCCTGATCTTCTCGAGCCGCTGGCTGCAGGCGCCGCTCTACCTCGGGCTGATCGTCGCCCAGGTGATCTACGTCTACGTCTTCATGGTGGAGCTGTGGCACATCGCCTCCGACGTCGTCGCCCATCCGGGTGACATCGACGAGGCCGACATCATGCTCGCCGTGCTCGGCCTCATCGACGTGGTGATGATCGCCAACCTGCTCATCATGGTGATCATCGGCGGCTACGAGACGTTCGTCTCACGGGTGAACGTGGACGGCCACCCCGATCAGCCAGAGTGGCTTTCCCACGTCAACGCGAACGTGCTCAAGGTCAAGCTGGCGATGGCGATCATCGGCATCTCGTCCATCCACCTGCTGAAGACGTTCATCGCCGTCGCCGACATCGGTGCGGCGAAGGGCGGGACCCTCGGCGACGAGAAGTACACCAGCGAGGGCGTCTTCTGGCAGGTGGTCATCCACTGCGTGTTCATCCTGTCGGCCGTGGCGCTGGCCTGGATCGACAAGATGTCGAAGACGAAGTGACGGGGCCACGTCGCTGATCAGGCGAACGCGACAGCGCTCCAGGACACCGGGGGCAGCACGACGGTGAGCCGTCCGTCCTCGATCGCGGCCGAGGTGTTCGGAGTGAGGCCGACACGGGTCTGATCGTCGAGCGTGTTCGTGGCGTACGCGTCGTCGTCGGCGAGCGTGACCGCCTCCGTGACGCGGGTGGCGGCGAGGTCCCGGACGTCGATGCTGACAGTCCGGGATGCGGTCAGATCGCGGTTGACGAGGAACACTGCGCCGGTGCCGGCCTCCGCGTCGAAGGTCGCGACCGCGTCCAGGAGGGCTGCCTTGCCGTGGACGGCAGTCGTGTACGTCGGCGAGTCGATGACCGGCCGCAGCACCGTGCCCTGCGCGAGACGGCTGGTGACGGAGAACGGGAAGAAGCTGGTCTGCCGCCAGGCGTCGCCGCCCGGCTCCGTCATGATCGGCGCGATCACGTTGACCAGCTGAGCCAGCGATGCGGAGGTGACGCGGTCGCTGTTCTTCAGCAGGGTGATCAGTAGGTTGCCGACCACCACGGCGTCGGCGACCGAGTAGACGTCCTCCAGCTGGCGCGGGGCGACGCGCCACTCGTCGTTGATCTCGTCGCTCGCCTGGTGCTCGTCCAGGTACCAGACGTTCCACTCGTCGAAGGAGATGTTGATCTTCTTGGTGCTCTTCTTGCGGTAGCCGACGCTGTCGGCGGTCGCGACGACCGTGTCGATGAAGAACTGCATGTCCACCGAGGAGGCCAGGAACGAGCCGAGGTCGCCTCCGCGTTCCTGGTAGTAGGCGTGGGCGGAGATGTAGTCGACGTGGTCGTAGGCGTGCTCGAGCACGACGCGCTCCCACTCGCCGAAGGTCGGCATCCCGGAGCCGGAGGAGCCGCAGACGACCAGTTCGAGGTCTTTGTCCGCTGTCTTCATCGCCGCAGCGGTGCGGGCGGCGAGTTTGCCGTAGTCGTCGGCGGTGAGGTACCCGGTCTGCCACGGCCCGTCCATCTCGTTGCCGAGGCACCACATCCGGATGTCGTGGGGCTCGGGGCTGCCGTTGGCGATCCGCTGGTCGCTGAGCGCCGTGCCGGACGGGTGGTTGGCGTACTCGAGGAGGTCGAGCGCCGTCTCGATGCCGCGGGTGCCGAGGTTGACGGCGAGCATCAGTTCGGAGTCGGTGAGCTTCAACCAGCGGGAGAACTCGTCGAGGCCGACCTGGTTCGTCTCCAGCGCGTGCCAGGCGAGGTCCCGGCGCACCGGACGGCTCTCCCGCGGCCCGACCGAGTCCTCCCAGCGGAAGCCGGAGACAAAGTTTCCTCCGGGGTAGCGGACGGTGCTCGTGCCCAGTTCTTTGACCAGCTCGACCACATCCAACCGGAAACCGTCCTCGTTCGCGGTCGGGTGGCCCGGCTCGTAGATGCCGTCGTACACGCATCGTCCGAGGTGCTCGACGAACGATCCGAACGTGCGGCGGCGCACAGGGCCGACGGCGTTCGCGCGGTCGAGGATGATCGTGGAGTCAGTCATGGATGCGTTCCTTCGCGGCTTCTACAACGTTTACCTATAACGTTGTAGAAGTACTATCCGACAGGGAGCCCCGCCGTGTCAAGACGCGGAGATCAGCGCGCGGTCGACTCGCGCGCCACCAGTCGGAACGGCGCCTCGTGCTCCACGAACGGGCTCGTGGCATCGCCGCCGATCCGCGCGAGCAGGAGCCGGACGGCCGTCTCCGCGATGTCGTCCCTGCCTGGATCGATGGACGACAGCGCCGGGATCGAGTACCGCGTCTCATCCACGTCGTCGAAGCCGATCACGGCCACGTCCTCCGGGATGCGCCTCCCGCTGTCCTCGATGGCGCGGATCGCACCGAACGCCAGCGAGTCGTTGAACGCCACCACCCCATCGGCCTCTCCTCCGCCGGCGAAGAACGCGCGCATCGCCTGCGCTCCGTCGATCCTCTGCCAGTCGTCCGTCTCCAGAACGAGGTCGTCCCGGTATTCGGCGCCCGCCGCATCCAGTGCCTGGCGGTAGCCCGTGAGTCGCAGCGCGGCCGAGCCCATCACTTCTCCGCGATGCGCGCCGAGTGCGACGATCCTGCGGCGCCCGCTGGACAGCAGGTGCTCCGTCGCCGCGCGCGACGCTGCGACGTTGGTCATGGTGACGTGGTCGGCAGGGCCGTGGAAGATCCGCTCCCCGAGCAGCACGATCGGGGCCGGCGCCTCGATGAGCGAGGCGTCCTCCTGGCCGAGTCCGGCGACGCTGAACAGGATCCCGTCCGCCATCCGCATCTGCGGCCCGCGCAGGATCGCGAGCTCGCGCTCGCGGTCGCCTCCGCTCTGCTGGATGAACACGGCGATGTCGTGCGCGGCCGCCGCGCGCATGATCGAGTCGGCGAGCTCGGCGAAGTACGGGTTCTTGAGGTCGGGGATGACGAGGCTGATCGCGCCCGTGCGCCCGGAGCGGAGCCCGCGCGCCGACAGGTTGGGCTGGTATCCGAGGCTCTGGACGGCCGCCTCGACGGCGGTCCGGGTCGCATCGCTGATGTACGGATAGCCGTTGATCACATTGGAGACGGTCTTGATCGACACGCCCGCCGCTTCTGCGACCTCGCGAAGCGTCACGGCCACTGTCTGCCCCTCCTCCGGGATCGGGTCCGCGCCCGCGATCCCTGTCGAATGTTACAACGATGCAGGATGCGCAGGGGCTTGACATCGCGTTGCCCCGCGCCGTATATTCCTCAAGGAATAATCAGCCAGGAATAACCAGGATCACCGACACATGCCCTCCTCCACCACGCTCACGCCGCTCGGCATCGCAGCGCTCGCGCTGCTCCTCGAGCGACCGATGCACCCGTACGAGATGTACCAGACCCTGGTGCAGCGGTCGGAGGAGCGCGTCGTCAAGGTGCGTCCCGGCTCGCTTTACCACGCCGTCGACCGGCTCTCCGGTCAGGGGCTGGTGCGGGCCATCAGCACCGAGCGCGAAGGGAACAGGCCGGAGCGCACCACCTACGAGATCACCGAGCAGGGGAATTCCGTTTTCACTGCGCGCATCGCGGAGATCCTCGCCACCCCCATCAACGAATATCCCGAATTCCCGCTTGCCCTCGGCGAATCGCACAACCTGCCCGTCGAGTCCGTCATCCAGCTGCTCCGGAACAGGGTCGCGCTCATCCGGGCGGACCTCGCGGTGATGGATGCGGGCATCGACGATCTCGAGGCCAAGCGGCTTCCCCGCAAGTACTGGATCAACGTGCAGTACAGCCGGGCGATCAGCGAGGTCGAGGCGACCTGGCTGGAATCACTCATCGACGACCTCGAATCAGGCGTACTGTCCTGGTCCGAGGAGAAGCAACACTGACAGGAACACACTCCCATGGAAAAAGAACTGAAGCCGTGGCCGGCGCTGTGGGCGCTGGTCATCGGGTTCTTCATGATCCTGATCGACACGACCATCGTGTCGGTCGCCAACCCGGCGATCATGAAGGGCCTCGACCTCGGCACCGACTACAACGCGGTCATCTGGGTGACCAGCGCCTACCTGCTCGCCTACGCCGTCCCGCTGCTCATCACCGGTCGCCTCGGTGACCGGTTCGGCCCGAAGAACCTCTACCTCATCGGTCTCGTGATCTTCACCCTGGCCTCCGCCTGGTGCGGATTCTCCGGCGTCATGGCCGGCGGCGGCATCGGGATGCTCATCACGGCCCGCGTCGTGCAGGGTCTCGGCGCCGCGCTGATGACGCCGCAGACGATGGCCGTCATCACCCGCATCTTCCCGCCGGACCGCCGTGGTGCGGCGATGGGCCTGTGGGGCGCCGTGGCCGGCGTCGCCACCCTGATCGGCCCGTTGCTCGGCGGCGTGCTCGTCGACGGCCTCGGCTGGGAGTGGATCTTCTTCATCAACGTGCCGGTCGGCGTCGTGGCGTTCATCCTCGCCGCCCGCCTCGTCCCGAAGCTGCCGACGCACTCGCACAGCTTCGACATCATCGGCGTCATCCTGAGCGCCGTCGGCATGTTCCTGCTGGTGTTCGGCATCCAGGAGGGCGGCACCTACGACTGGGGAACCATCACCGGTCCGATCACCGTCTGGGGCCTGATCATCTCCGGCATCGTGGTGCTGATCGCGTTCGTCGTCTGGCAGGCGTTCAACAAGAAGGAGCCGCTGCTTCCGCTGAAGCTGTTCCGCGACCGCAACTTCTCCCTCTCGAACGCCGCGATCACCACCGTCGGCTTCGCCGTGACCTGCATGGCGCTGCCCCTGGTGTTCTACTTCCAGACGGTCCGCGGCCTGACCCCGACGGAGTCGGCTCTGATGCTCGCCCCGATGGCGATCTTCTCCGGTGTGCTCGCGCCGTTCGTCGGCAAGTTGATCGACCGGATCAACCCGCGCTACTTCGCCACGACCGGCCTGGTGCTGTTCGCGTTGTCCCTGTTCTGGTACTCGCGCCTGCTGACCCCGGATGTGTCGATCTGGTGGTTGCTCGCACCGAGCGCCCTGCTCGGCATGGCGATGTCCGGTGTCTGGGGTCCGATCTCCACCACCGCGACGCGCAACCTGCCGATGAACCAGGCGGGCGCAGGCTCCGGCGTGTTCAACACGACGCGCCAGGTCGGCGCCGTGCTGGGTAGCGCATCCATCGCCGCACTCATCTCCAGCCGCCTCACGGCCGACCTGCCCAAGGTGCCGGGGGGAGCAGCTGCCCAGGCGGGCACCGGAACGGAACTGCCGTCGTTCCTGCACGCCGGGTTCACCCAGGCGATGTCGGAGTCGCTGCTGCTTCCCGCAGCCGTCGCGTTCCTCGGCGCGCTCATCGTGGTGTGGTGGGAGCGGCCGAAGCCGCCGGCGTGGGGTCCGCGCGCCGATGCGGCCGCAGCCGATGCTGCGGCAGCCGCAGCAGCGCAGACGCACGGCTCGCACGCAGCACCGGTCCCGGTGGATGCGGTGACGCACGGCTCGCACGCCGCTGACGTTCCGCCCGTGACCGGGCTGGCGCCGGATGAGGAGCCGCCGCACGGCGTGCACGCCGCGCCGCTCGTCGACTGACGATCACTGGGATGCGTTCGCGCATCCGGTAGCCGCTCGCCCCTCCTCGGGGCGGGCGGCTTCGTCGTTCAGGAGACGCGTCGTTCAGGCGACGACGCGCACCGCGTTCGCCCACGGGTCGTCGAACGTGACGGACCGGCCGTCGTCGCGGGTCTGCACGCCGTAGTGCCGCATCCGCTCGGTGAGCTCGCCGAGGTCGTCGGCCGTCGGCACGTGGATCTCCACCTCGCCGAGGCCGAGCGCGAGGCGGCGGGGGCCGGCGCCTCTGCTGTTCCAGGTGTTCATCGCCATGTGGTGGTGGTAGCCGCCCGCGCTGACGAACAGCGCCTGATCGCCGAGTGCTGCGGTCGTCTCGAAGCCGAGACGGTCGACGTAGAACGCGCGCGCCGCCGCGACATCGCCGACGGAGAGGTGCACGTGGCCGACGACGGCGTCGCCGAGGCGCTCGTCTCCGGCGGTGTCTGCGATGGCTGCCGCCCGCTCGGTGAGGTGCTCGCCGAGGAAGCCGTTCGGGTCGAGGTAGAGGGTCGCCATCTCGACCTGGCCGTGGGTCCAGCTCCACTGGCTGCGGTCGCGGTCCCAGTAGAGTTCGACGCCGTTGCCCTCCGGGTCGGTGAAGTAGAAGGCCTTGCTGACGAGGTGGTCGGCGCTGCCGGTGAACGTTCCTGGGGCGCGGCGCGCAACGGAGTACACCGCGGTGGCCAGCGTCTCCTCGCTGTCGAACAGGATCGCCGTGTGGAACAGCCCGGCGTCGCGGGGTCCGGCGTGGCGGAGTTCGGGAGCGTGCTCCAGGATCACGATCGGTGTGTTTCCCGGCCGAGGATCGTCCGGCCGCCCTCCTGCGCGAGAATGCTGAGTGTGACGGCGTCGCGGTAGTAGGCGGTCATGGCGTCGAGGTTCGCGACCCTGAGGGTCACGGCCCCCATCGCGGAGTCGGAGGGGAGCAGGTCGGTCATACCTGTCTCAAACGCGGGGGACGGCTGTGATATTCCATAACATCACGCCCACATCCCGCGGTACTCGTCCGCAAGGATCGCGCGAGCGGCCGACGGCGTGAGCGCCGGATAGCGCCCGACCAGATGCGTGGCGAGTCCATCGGTGAGCGCCCGCATCCGGTCTGCCACCCGCCGGATGTGGTCGGGGTGCGTCTGGGCGGGTGCCGCGTCGGCGACGATCCCGTGGATGATCGCCAGCATCGTGGCGTCAGAGTCGCGCTTCACCGGCGCGAGCTCGTCATCGGCGAGAGCGGCCCCCGCGAAGACCAGCCAGACTTCCATCTCCTCCCGGCGCTCCGCGTCGAGCGGCAGGAACTGTTCGAGCAGCGACGCCCCGCTCGCCCCGTCCGGCCCCGCCTCGGCGACGATGGCCTGGATGCGCCCGGTCGCCCTCTCCATGACCAGCCGCATGGCGAACGCCACCGCGTCGGACTGCCGGGGGAAGTAGTGTCGCAGCGAGCCGAGCACCATCCCGGCCTCGGCGGCGACGGTGCGCGTGCTGACAGCGTTGATCCCGTCGCGGCGGACGATGCGCCAGACGGCCTCGGCGATGTGGCGGCGTCGCTCGTCGGGTGACTCCGTTGTGCGCATGCCCGCCACGCTAGTCCTCCCTGGCTGCAGGCGTGGGAGGTTGCGGCGGCTCGGCCGGTGGTTGTCGCCCCTGGCGGCGCGAGGGGCCGATCGGCAAGACTGGCGGCATGTCCCGCCTCTTCCGCTTGGCCCGCCGATACTGGGTCGTCACCCTGACCATCGTGATCGGGCTGGTCGGCATCGCGCTGGCACTCGGGGGCGCAGGCGCCGCCGTCCAGTGGCTGTTCAGCGTGTACGCGCTCGCCATCGCCGCGTGGCAGGCGGTCGGGATGGTGCGCGCGATGCTGCGCCGGGAGTTCGGCCTGGACATCCTCGCGGTGACGGCCATCGTGGCGACGGTGCTCACCGGCGAGTTCGTCGCAGCGCTCATCGTCGTGCTCATGCTCACCGGCGGCGAAGCGCTGGAAGACTATGCCAACCGGCGCGCCAAACGAGAACTGGATGCGCTGCTCAAGCGTGCTCCGCAGCTCGCGCACCGCGTCGAGGACGGCGGTTACGTCGACGTCCACATCGACGAGGTCGCCGCGGGCGACGTGCTGCTGGTGCGTCCGTCGGAGATCGTCCCTGTCGACGGAATACTGCTGTCGGAGGAGACGACCGTCGACCAGTCGTCCATCACCGGGGAGAGCGTTCCGGTCGAGAAGCACGCGGGCGACAGCATCCTGAGCGGTGTCATCAACGGGCAGGCGGCCGTCGAGCTGCGCGCGACGGCGACCGCGTCGGCCAGCCAGTATCAGCAGATCGTGGCGCTGGTCACGCAGGCGGCGGAGAGCAAAGCGCCCGTGGTGCGGCTGGCGGATCGTTTCGCCGTGCCGTTCACCGTCTTCTCCCTGGCGCTCGGCGCGGTCGCCTGGCTGGTCAGCGGCGACCCGGTGCGGTTCGCTGAGGTGCTGGTGCTGGCGACGCCGTGCCCGCTGCTCATCGCTGCTCCGGTCGCGTTCATCGGCGGCATGAGCAGGGCGGCGCGCAACGGCATCATCGTGAAGAGCGGAGGCGTGCTCGAAAGCCTGTCGACGGCGAAGACGGCCGTGTTCGACAAGACGGGCACGCTCACGCACGGGACGCCGGCGCTCACCGAGCTGAGGGTCGAAGAGCCGTTCACCGAAGACGAGCTGCTCTCGGCCGTCGCGAGTGCGGAGCAGTACTCCTCGCACGTGCTCGCGTCGGCGATGATCGACGCGGCCCGCGAGCGCGGCCTGCCGTTGGCTGAGGCCGACTCGGCGGAGGAGGCGGCGACGAACGGCGTCGTCGCGCGCCTCCAGGGAAGGGAGGTGGTGGTCGGCAAGTTCGCGTTCGTCGCCTCGCACGCACCGGATGCGCGGCGCACCGCGATCGCGCCGGGCGAACTGGCCGTCTACGTCGCCATCGACGGCCGGTACGCCGGAGCGATCCTGGCGCGCGACCGCCTGCGGGAGAACGCCAAGGCGACCATCGGCCGCCTCGCCGAGCTGGGCGTCACGCGGACGATGATCCTCACCGGTGACGCTCAGGAGACCGCCGCGCACATCGCGGCGGAACTCGGCATCACGCGGGTGCGCGCCGAGTGCCTGCCCGCCGACAAGGTGGCCGAGATCGCCGCGATCACCGAGCGGCCGGTGATCATGGTCGGCGACGGCGTGAACGACGCCCCCGTGCTCGCCGCCGCCGACGTCGGGATCGCGATGGGCGCGAAAGGGGCGACGGCGGCGAGCGAGTCCGCGGACGCCGTGATCCTGGTGGACGACATCGGCGGCGTCGCGCGCGCCGTGCAGTTCGGCAAGGACACGGTCCGCATCGCTCTGCAGAGCATCTGGCTCGGCATCGCGGTCTCCGTCGTCCTGATGGTGATCGCCGCGTTCGGCTTCATCCCTGCGACGGCGGGGGCGCTCATCCAGGAGGTGGTAGACCTGGTGACGATCCTCGCGGCTCTCCGTGCGATCGGCGGCCGACTGGATGCGGCAGAGGGCTACACCCCTGCTGTCAGCTCGCCTGATCCCACACGAAGCCGTCCGGGTCGGTGAAGGCTCCGGCGTCGCCGCCGATGGCGATGCGGTGCGAGCCGCTGCCCTCATCCGGAACGCCCGCGTCCTTGGCGAGCGCCGCCCGGCGGTAGAGGCCGAACCCCACGGTGTCCTTCGGGGTGGCGAACTGCACGTAGGTCTTGCCGAAGCTCTTGTCGACGGCCGACCCCTTGCCGGCGTAGAACGCCTTGCTCGCCACAATGTCGTCGGCGCCGATCAGCAGCACCAGCGACTCGAAGGCGCGCGTCGCAGGCCCAGTGTCCTTTTTGGCCGAGGTCGCGACCTTCCAGATGGTCCCGTCCGGAGCCTGGACGACCCCGCCGACGCCCCAGAGCGACTTGGCGACGGGCTTGAGGGTGGTCGCTCCGGCCGCGACGGCCGAGTCGATGAGGCTGTTCACGGTGGACGGCTGCGCGACGGTGAGCGAGAGGTGGAAACCACGGAACCCGCTGGTCGGCGCGTCGGACTCGCGGAGCCGGAGGAGCGACCCGAGTTCGAAGGCGGAAGCGTAGAAGCGTTCGGCGGCCGGAACGTCGGCGGCCTCGATGGTGATGTGTTGGATGCTGGTCATGTCGCCAGGCTACGAGCGGGCGGCACGGGGCCGCTTCTCGAAACCTGCTCGATCAGGAGGCGCGTTCGCTCGATCCAGCAGGAGCGTCCGCTCAGTCGCTGGTGAGGCGCTCCAGCAGTTCGCGGTAGCGCGCGGCCGTGCGCTCGACGATGTCGGCGGGCAGTGCGGGCGGCGTGCCCGTCTTGTCCCAGTTGGCGGTGAGCCAGTCGCGCACGATCTGCTTGTCGAAGCTGGCCATCCGCTCGCGCGGCGTCGTTCCCGCGGCGTAGGCGACCGCATCCCAGTACCGGCTGGAGTCGCTGGTCAGCACCTCGTCGGCGAGCGTGATCTCGCCCGTCGCGCGGTCGGCGCCGAACTCGAACTTGGTGTCGGCGATGATCACGCCGCGCGTCTCGGCGATCTCGGCGCCGCGCGCGTAGACCAGGAGGGAGAGCCGACGGAGCTCTTCCGCGACCTCCGGCCCGACGAGTTCGACGGTGCGCTCGAAGCTGATGTTCTCGTCGTGCTGCCCGAGCGGCGCCTTCCAGGCCGGGGTGTAGATCGGCTCGGGGAGCCGGTCGCCGTCGGTGAGGCCGGCGGGGAGCGGAACGCCGCACACGCTCTGCGTCTGCTGGTACTCCGCCCATCCACTGCCCGTGAGGTAGCCGCGCACGACGCACTCCACGGGGAACATGTCGAGCGGCTTGACCAGCATCGACCGCCCGGCGACCTCTGCCGGGATGCGCTCGACGGGGGTGTCCCCGTCGAGGAAGTGGTCGGCGATGAGGTGGTTCGGCACCTCGGTGAGCTGGTCGAACCACCACAGGCTGAGCGTGGTGAGCAGTTCGCCCTTGCTCGGGATGCCCGGTTCGAGCACGTGGTCGAAGGCGCTGACGCGGTCGCTGGCGACCACGAGCACGGCGTCGGTGTCGTCGAGGCCGGTGCGTCCGGCAGGCACGTAGAGGTCGCGGACCTTGCCGGAGTAGACGTGCGACCAGTCGGCCAGTGCGGGGGAGGAAGTCACGCGTCCATCGTACGGCTCGGCCGCAGTGCTCACGCCGCCTTGCCCCCGTCGACCGGCAGTACGACGCCGGTCACGTACGACGCGGCGGGCGACGCGAGCCAGCGCACGGCGGAGGCGACCTCGTCGGCCAGGCCCATGCGACCGAGCGGCATGTACCCGCCGATCCGGTCGCGCATGCTCTGTTCCAGCGCCATGCTCGGTCCGGACTCGATCGGCCCGGGAGCGACCGCGTTGACCCGGATGCCGTTGCGCGCCTCGTCGATGGCGGCCGTCCTGGTCAGGCCGACGAGCGCGTGCTTGGCCGCGGCGTACGCCGACATCCCGGGAGCGCCACTTGTCGCGGCGCTCGAAACCACGGTGACGATGGCGCGCGGTCCCTCGACTCCGGCCAGGGCGCGCAGCTCGGCGCGTAGCGCGACGGCGACGCTCCGGAAGGTGACGGCCATCACGGCGTCGAACTCGGCCAGGTCCATCGCGGCGAGCGGTGTCGGCCGGTGGCCACGGCCGACGTTGTTGACGGCGACGGAGAGGCCGTATTCGGCGGCGGTCGTGGCGACCGCCGCTTCGACGGCGTCGTCGTCCGTCGCGTCGAACGCGAACGTGCGCGGGCAGTCGACTCCGGAGGCGCGAAGCTCGGACGCCAGGCTCTCCAGGCCCTTCGCATCCCGGGCGGTGGGCACGATGGCGTACCCCTCCGCGCCGAGCTGGCGGCAGATCGCGTTGCCGATCAGGCCGTTCGCGCCGAACACGAACGCGACGGGAGCGGCGGTCATGCGCGAACCCCCTCGCGGTCGCGGTCGCGCACCTCGCGTCGATCCACGGGCAGGAGGAACCCGGCGACGATGAGCCAGGCGAGTCCGCCGAACCGGCCGATCGGCAGAAGGAACTGCAGTGGTTCGATCGCGAGCGACAGGAAGCTCAGCTCCGACAGGGCGGCGATGACGAGCCCCGTCCAGGCCAGCCAGCGCGGAAGAAGACCGAGGATCAGGGCCGGCACGGCGATCCCGGCGAGCAGCAACCCCATCCCCGTCACGAAGCCGACGCCTCCGGTGGCGAACGCGAGGAACGACAGCGTCAGCGCGACGGTGGCGTCGCTGGTGAGTTCAGGACGGCTCAGCAGGTAGGTGGCGAGCGCGGAGACCATCAGCAGGATGGACGCGGTCAGGCCGCCGGTGAACCCGATGGATGGGCCGGGGACCCGGACGCCGAGGCGTTGCAGTCTGGCGAAGGCGGTGGCGGCGAGGATGCCGAATGGGACGGCGGAGCCGAACTGCAGCATCGCGGTGACCCGGATGCTCGCCCAGTCGGCCTGGGCGTAGGCGGCGACAGCGTCCTTCCCCGCGAAGGGGGAGACGAACACGGTGCCGCCGGAGAGGGCGGCGCCGAGGAGGATGGCCCCGACGGTCAGCGCGGCGGCCACGATGGCGAGCACACCGAGGTGCGGGCCGCCGGGGCGCCGTGGCGGAGCAGTGTTTTCGTTCATGTGCAAAATGATTACACATTGTAATCGTTTATCGCAAGAGGTATTCTGAGCGAGTGACCGACGCATCCCAGCAGCGCAGAAGCCCGGCCGAGCAACGCGGCCGTTCGGCCGACGGCGTTCCTCCACGCACGGCGTTCCTCCTCGCCCAGCTCGGCGCCGCCGCGTCCGACCGGTTCGGCGAACGGGTGGCGGACCTCGGGCTGAGCTCCCGTGACGCCGGGGTGCTTCGCGTCGTCGGACGTGCCCCGGGGATCAGTCAGAAAGACCTCGCGCACCGGCTCGACACCGTCCCGAGCAGGCTGGTCGCCCTCATCGACGACCTCCAGGCGCGCGGGCTCGTCGAGCGCACCCGCAGCGAGTCCGACCGGCGCAACAACGAACTCGCCCTCACCGCAGAGGGAGAGCGGATGCTCGGCGAACTCCGCACGGTCGCAGAGGCGCACCAGGCCGACGTGCTCGCGCCGCTCGACCAGCAGGAGCAGCGCACGTTCGCCGCACTGCTCGGCAAGCTCGCCGGAGAATCCGGCATGTCAGCTGATGGGCATCCCGGATACTCGCGGCGCGGTTGACCCCGCTGAGGTGACGATCAGGCCAGCAGCTTGGCCTTCGCCGCCGAGAACTCGGCGTCCGACAGGATGCCCTGATCGCGCAGACCGGCGAGCTGCTGGAGTTGGCCCATCAGATCGGTGCCGCCACCGGCGGGCGCGGCCGCTGCGGGGGCTGGGGCGGCGAGCGCCTGTGCCTGCTGCTGCTGAGCGACGGCCTGCTGCGCAGCCGCATCCATCTGCGCCTGCTGCTGCTGGGCCTGGTATTCGGCAGCCTGCTGCTGCTCCATGGCGTTCTGCTGCTGGTGCCGCTGCATCCCGCCGCTGACAGCGGTGGCGGTTCCTGCGACGACAGCGGTGCGTGCGGCCAGCCCGAGCAATCCGGGGCGGCCTCCTCGACGTAATGGCATGATGTCTCCTACTCTTCGAACGCTTCGGCCAGGACGGCGTTGACCACGGGCGCGGGGATGCGCTCGGCGTGCACGACGCTTCCGCCCGCCGCGAAGAACTTGCTGGCGAGGTCCTTCGCCCAGAGGTGCTCGAGCACCAGGATCGCGCCGGACGTGCCGGGGAGGAGGAGGTCGGCGATGTCGTCGACATCTTCCGCGCCCGCGATGCCGCTCGCCTCCAAGGTGATCTCGGTGAGGCCGTATTCGTCGCCGACGTCCTCGAACTCGACGATGTCGATCTCGCCCTCGAGCGAGCGCGAGACGAACAGCAGGTCGAGGATGCGGACGCTTCCGGATCCGATCAGGTCGATGATGGCCTGGACGACCCCCGGCGACGGCCGATCGCCCTCGAATTGAGCGACGATGAACTCTGCGGGGCCGTACTCGAATTCGGCCATGGTGTGCTCCCTCCGTGCCGGCTCGTCCGACAAGCGTCACGCTACTCGCGGGGGTGAACCGCGCACAATGACTGCTTTTCTGTGGGAGGCGATTCGGGGCATCCTGGATTGGAAACTTTTCCTAATCCGGCGGCGACACTTTCGCGATGTGCACGTTCACACGGGTGTCAGACTGGACAGCGCGAGTGACGAGACCGGTGCAAGGAAGGACCATCGTGGACGAGACGAACTGGGCGGGGAACTACAGATACCGGGCGGCGACCATCGCGCGTCCTGAGACGCTGGACGAGTTGCGCGACCTCGTGACCTCGGCGGAATCGGTCCGCGCCCTCGGCAGCAGGCACTCCTTCAACGACCTGGCCGACGACGACCGCCTCCTGGTGAGCACCGCGGCACTGCCGCCCGCGATCCGGATCGACAAGGCGGCCTCGACCGTCAGTGTCGGCGGCGGCGTCCGCTACGGCGACCTCGCCCGCGAGTTGCAGAGTGCAGGATGGGCGCTGCACAACCTCGCGTCGCTCCCGCACATCTCCATCGCCGGCGCCATCGCGACGGCGACGCACGGCTCCGGCGACAGGAACGGCAACCTCGCCACGGCGGTCAGCGGGCTGTGCATCCTGCGGGCTGACGGAGAGTACGTCGACCTGCGCCGCGGCGACCCCGGATTCGACGGGGCCGTGGTCTCGCTCGGCGCCCTGGGCGTGGTCACCGAGGTGACCATCGACATCCAGCCGACGTTCGACGTGCGGCAGCGGCTGTTCGGCGGCCTGCCCTGGGAGGCGGTGACCGAGCGGTTCGACGAGATCACGTCCGCCGCATACAGTGTCTCCCTCTTCACCCACTGGGACGAGGACGCGGTCAGCCTCGCCTGGCTCAAGGAGCGCGCCGACCAGCCGACCGACATCGGCGACGACTTCTTCGGCGCGACGGCGCTCACAGAGGCCCGGCACATGATCGCGACGATGGATGTGCGCAACACCACGGAGCAGCTCGGCGTCTTCGGCCCGTGGAGCGAGCGGCTCGCCCACTTCCGGTTCGAGTTCACGCCGTCGAACGGTGCGGAGATCCAGTCCGAATACCTCGTCCCGCGCGCGAACGCGGTCGAGGCGATCCGCGCGGTGCGGGAGCTCGCCCCGCTGATCGCGCCGCTCCTCCTGGTGTCCGAGATCCGCACTGTGGCGGCGGACGACCTGTGGCTGTCGAGCGCGTCCGGCACGGATGCGGTCGGCCTGCACTTCACCTGGCAGCGAGACCAGGCCGGGGTCGAGGCGATCCTGCCGGCGCTGGAGGCCGCGCTGCTGCCGCTCGGAGCACGCCCGCACTGGGGCAAGGTCTACATCGACGCCGGCAACGTCGTCCCCGGCCTCTACCCGCGCCTCGACGCGTTCCGCGCCCTCGCCGACTCCTTCGACCCTTCCGGCGCCTTCCGCAACCCCTTCCTCACCCGCCTCCTCGCCTAACCCCCGCCCCCGGATAATCGAGTCGGGACTTATGCACGCTCGCAGCGGCGTGTCGCGTGCATAAGTCCCGACTCGATTATCGGGGGACGGGAGTGGTGCGGGTCAGTCGGCGACGCGGGCGGCGATGTCGGTGCGGTAGTGGGCGCCGGGCAGGTGGATGAGGGAGACGGCCTCGTATGCGCGGGCGCGGGCCTCGGCGAAGGTGGTGCCGCGGGCGACGACGCTGAGGACGCGGCCGCCGGTCGCGAGCAGCGCGCCGGTCTCCTCGTCGCGGGCGGTCGCGGCGTGCGCGATGGTCACCTCGGGGACGGCCGCAGCAGCCTCCAGCCCGGTGATGGGGCGGCCGGTCCGCGGCGCCTCCGGGTAGCCCTCGCTGGCGAGCACGACGGTGACCGCGGTGTCCAGCGCGAACTCCGGACGCGGGACTCCGGCCAGCGCACCGGTCGCCGCGGCGAACAGCAGCGTCGACAGCGGCGTGACCAGTCGCGGAAGGACCACCTGCGTCTCCGGGTCGCCGAAGCGTGCGTTGAACTCGATGACCCGGATGCCGCGGCTCGTCATGATCAGACCGCAGTAGAGCAGGCCGATGAACGGCGTCTGCTCCTTCGCGAGCTCGCGCACGGTCGGCAGCGCGACGGTGTCGATGACCTCGTCGACGAAGTTCTCGGGCAGCCACGGCAGCGGTGAGTACGCGCCCATGCCGCCGGTGTTCGGCCCTGCGTCGCCGTCGAGCAGGCGCTTGTAGTCCTGGGCGGGGGAGAGCGGGAGCACGTTGTGGCCGTCGCTCACGAGGAACAGCGACACCTCCTGGCCGTCGAGGAACTCCTTGATCAGCACGCTGCCGTGAAGGAGCCAGTGCGTTGCGTGCTCCACAGCCGCCTCCCGGTCGGAGGTCACCAGCACGCCTTTGCCCGCCGCGAGCCCGTCCGCCTTCACCACATACGGTGCGCCGAACGCGTCGAGCGCCTCCTCCGCCTCCACCAACGTGGATGCACGCACCGCGCGTCCCGTGGGAACGCCGGCCGCGTCCATGATCCGTTTGGCGAAGGTCTTCGACCCCTCCAGCTGCGCCGCGACCTTGCCAGGCCCGAACACCGGGATGCCGCGGGTGCGCAGCGGGTCGGCGACTCCGGCGACGAGCGGCGCCTCCGGCCCGATCACCACGAGCTCGATGCCGTTCTCGATCGCGTACTCGGTCACGGCTTCGCCGTCGAGCGGGTCCAGCCGTGGCTCGACCGCGACCTCAGCCGCGATCCCGGCGTTGCCGGGGGCGACGACGATGTGGTGTTCGGCCTCCTCGCTCAGCAGCGACGTGACGATGGCGTGCTCGCGTGCACCGGAACCCAGGACCAGAATCTTCACGCGACCAATGGTAGAGGCTGCGAGGATGGAGGCATGGCCAGAGCGAAGATCCCGGATGCGGAGGGCGGCCCCGCCGTCCGTGCTGCGCTGGCGGGCGGGGCGGACCGCAACACCACCGCGACGGCCGTGCGGTACCTGTTGCAGCTGCTCGCGGAGCGCGCTCCGGGCAACACGGTCGAGGTGCGCGTTCCTCCGTTCGGGGCGACCCAGTGCATCCCGGGGCCGCGTCACACCCGCGGCACCCCGCCGAACGTGGTCGAGATGGATGCGCCGACCTGGCTCGCGGTCGCGGGCGGCGGCACCTCCTGGGCGGACGCCGTCGCCTCCGGAGCGGTGCACGCGTCCGGTCAGCGCGCCTCCCTCGACGGGCTCGTGCCGCTGCGCTTCTGATCGGGCGGTTCTGATCGGGCGGTTCTGATCCGCCCGATGCGTTCCGACCTCACAGTAAAGGTGAGGGACAATGGATGCATGAGTCAGGAGAACGACGAACAGACCACGGTCACCGAGAGCTCGGTGCTCGTGCGGCGCTCGCCGCGCTACTTCCGGTTCATGCTGGCCGGCGCGATCCTGTTCGCGATCGTCGCCCTCATCCTCACGTTCGCCTTCCCGCCGAACCCGACGTACGATCGCGGCAGCGTCTTCGGATTCCTGCTGGCGATCGGCGTGGCCGTCGGGGTCACGATCGGTGCGGTCATCGCGCTGGTCCTGGACCGGGCGACGAACCGTCGGGCGCGCACCGTTCAGGCGGATAGAATCGACGTGCGTTCCACCCCCGGCGAACAGCCGGAGGACGGCGACGCAGGCACCCGCACATCCATCGAGAGCTAATTCCCTGAAGGGGGTTCCGGTTTGTCCGGAGGCGACGGTCTTCTCAGTCACGATCTACTTCCCGGCGAGAAGGGTCCGCAGGATGCCTGCGGTGTCTTCGGCGTCTGGGCACCTGGCGAGGAAGTCGCCAAACTCAGCTACTTCGGTCTCTACGCGTTGCAGCACCGCGGCCAGGAGTCCGCGGGCATCGCGACCAGCGACGGGTCGAAGATCCTCATCTACAAAGACATGGGTCTCGTCTCGCAGGTCTTCAATGAGAATGCGCTGAACTCGCTGCCCGGCCACATCGCGGTCGGTCACACCCGCTATTCGACGACCGGCGCCTCCAGTTGGCAGAACGCGCAGCCGACGCTCGGCAGCACAGCGAGCGGCACGGTCGCACTCGGCCACAACGGCAACCTGACCAACACCGCCGAGCTGATGCAGCTGGTGCACGAGCGCTACCCGGAGCACGACGGCGAGCTGACGCGCGGCAACACCACGGACACCGCGGTCATCACTGCCCTCCTCACCGGCGACCTCGACCACACGCTCGAAGCGACCTCGCTCGAACTCCTCCCGCGTCTGCGCGGCGCGTTCTGCCTGGTCTACATGGACGAGCACACGCTCTACGCCGCCCGCGACCCGCAGGGCGTCCGCCCGCTGGTCCTCGGCCGCCTGGAGCGCGGCTGGGTCGTCGCGTCCGAGACCGCGGCGCTCGACATCGTCGGCGCGAGCTTCGTGCGCGAGGTCGAGCCCGGCGAGCTCATCGCCATCGACGAGAACGGGCTGCGCAGCCAGCGGTTCGCGGAGGAGAAGCGCGCAGGCTGCGTCTTCGAGTACGTCTACCTCGCGCGTCCGGACACCACCATCGCTGGCCGCGGCGTCCACGAGGCGCGCGTCGAGATGGGCCGCCAGCTGGCGAACGAGCACCCCGTCGAGGCCGACCTCGTCATCCCGACCCCGGAGTCCGGCACTCCGGCGGCCATCGGGTACGCGCAGGCGTCCGGCATCCCGTTCGGCCAGGGTCTGGTGAAGAACTCCTACGTCGGCCGCACGTTCATCCAGCCGTCGCAGACCATCCGTCAGCGTGGCATCAAGCTCAAGCTGAACCCGCTGAAAGAGGTCATCAAGGGCAAGCGTCTGGTGGTCGTCGACGACTCGATCGTCCGCGGCAACACGCAGCGCGCGCTCGTCTCGATGCTCCGCGAGGCCGGTGCGGCCGAGGTGCACGTGCGCATCTCCAGCCCGCCCATCACCTGGCCGTGCTTCTACGGCATCGACTTCGCCTCCCGTGCCGAGCTCATCGCGACCGGACTGGGCGTGGACGAGGTGCGCCAGTCGATCGGGGCGGACAGCCTCGGCTACCTCTCCGAAGACGGCATGATCGCCTCGACCGAGCAGCCGCGCGAGCGCCTGTGCACCGCCTGCTTCACCGGCGTGTACCCGATCGAGCTCCCGGATGCGCACCACCTCGGCAAGAACCTCCTCGAACGCCCGGAAGCCCCGCGCGCCGAGGGTGAGGGTGCTGCCGCCGATGGATGCGATCCAGGCCCGGATGCGGAATTGGAGAGCGTGCTGCTTCCGACGTTCGGAGACCCTGGGCGTAAGGAGTAGCGGCTGCCCCCGGTTACGATTGACCCGTGACCGATCAGCCCGCATCCACGTCCGCCTCCTACGCCGAAGCAGGCGTCGACACCGCAGCAGGTGACCTCGCCGTCGAGCTGATGAAGTCGGCCGTCTCCCGCACGCACGGCCCGAGCGTCCTGGGCGGTGTCGGCGGGTTCGCCGGGCTGTTCGACGTGTCGTTCCTGAAGCTGTTCGACCGTCCGCTGCTGGCGACGTCGACGGACGGCGTGGGCACCAAGGTGGCCATCGCGCAGGCGATCGACAAGCACGACACCATCGGCCAGGATCTGGTCGGCATGGTCGTCGACGACATCGTCGTGGTCGGCGCGAAGCCGCTGTTCATGACGGACTACATCGCCTGCGGCAAGGTGGTGCCGTCGCGCATCGCCGACATCGTCGCAGGCATCGCCCGCGCCTGCGAGGCGACGGGCACCGCGCTGGTCGGCGGCGAGACCGCCGAGCACCCAGGGCTGCTCGGACCGGACGACTACGACGTGGCGGGTGCGGCCGTCGGCGCCGTCGAGGCCGACGCCGTGCTCGGAGCCGACCTGGTGCGGGACGGCGACGTCGTCATCGCGCTCGCCTCCTCCGGCCTGCACTCGAACGGGTTCTCGCTGGTCCGCCACATCCTGGCGAAGAACAGCATCGGCTTCACCGACCACTCCGACGATTTCGGCGGCACGGTCGGCGAGGCACTGCTCGAACCGACGCGCCTCTACACCGGCCCGCTGCTGCGGGTGCTCGGCGAGCCGTCGCTTGCGGGTGCCATCCACTCGCTGAGCCACGTCACCGGCGGCGGGATCGCGGCCAACCTCGCGCGCGTGCTGCCGGTCGGATCCTGGGTGGAGGTGGACCGCGCGAGCTGGTCGCCGAGCCCGGTGTTCCGCATCCTGAGCGACCTTGGCGGCGCCACCCTGGAGTCGAGCGAGGGCACCTGGAACCTCGGCATCGGGATGTTCGCGGTCGTCGCGGCCGAGGCCGCCGACCAGGTGATCGCGGCGATCGGCGTGGACGGCATCCCGGCCTGGCGCGTCGGTGCCGTCTCGACGTCCGCCCGCGACCTCGCGGGCTTCGAGCAGGGCGCGAAGGGCGTCGACGGCGGCGCGGTGCGCCTCGTCGGCGCGTACGCGAGCTAGCGCCGCGCGCCGCTGTCGCGCCGCGCGCCGCTGTCGCGCCGTCGCGCGGGCGCGCGCCGCGCGCCGCTGTCGCGCTGTCGCGCTGTCGCGCTGTCGCGCGGGCGCGCGCCGCACGACTCGTGCGAAACGTGCGGTGCGGAGCACCGCGACCGCGCTTTTCGCACGAGTCGCGCGTACCGTCCGTCTGAGGATTCGTGCGAAAGGTGCGGTGCAGGACGGGGCGACCGCACTTTTCGCACGAGGCCGGCGGCCGAGCGGGCGCGTCACCCGTTCTGGTAGACGCGGTGGTCCGCCCCCAGCGGATAGAGTTGCCGACGTGGCCGACAAGTATCCCAGTATCCGAAGGATGCTCGGTGTTGCCGGTCTCGTCGTCGCCGTGAGCGGCGGCGCGGTGCTCGCACAGGCGGTCACGGCGGGGGCAGCGACCGCGGAGACCGCGGCGACCGCAGCGACCGCGGCGACCGCAACTCCGTCCGCGCCGACGAACCCGACAGCCTCCCCCTCCGCCAGCGCGCCAGCGTCCACCAGCGGGCTCACGCCTATCGTCGACTGCATCGTGGATGCGCCCCTCGGCACCGCCGTCACGTCGCGCACCGTGCTCCTCGGCTACCGCAGCACGGCCGCCGAGCGCGTCACCGTCCAGGCAGGGTCAGGCTCCAACGACCTCGCGCCCGGCGGAACGACGCCTGGCCAGCCGACCTCCTTCGCGCCGGGGGAGCACCATGCGGTCTGGTCGCTGACCCTGGATGCGCTGACCGCTCCCACGGCGTCCTGGCGGCTCGGCACGGCAACGGCCGCCATCGACGCGACCGCGCCGTCGTGCGCGACCGTCTCCACCGTCGCCGTCTCCGCCCCGCGGGTCGTGGCCTCCGGCGGGATCGTCACGCTCACGGCGGCGGTCGGCCGGATGCTGCTCGCCGCGCCGACCGACGGCCGCGTCGAGTTCGCGTTCGAGGGGTCGGCGCCGACGAGCGTCGCCGTCGACGCCGCGGGTGTCGCCCGCGTCGACCTGCCCGCTCCGCCGGCCGGAGCGCACACCGTCACGGCCCGGTACGTCCCGGCCACCGGGTCGACGCTGCGCCCGTCGACGGCGTCCGCCGACCTCGCCGTCACCTCCGCGAGCGCCGCGCTCGGCGTGACCGGCACGAGCATCGCGGCGGACGGCGGCCACGCCACCATCACGGTGGGCCGCGCGTCCGGTGCCGGCGGCGCGACCGTCGACTACGCCACGGCCGACGGATCAGCGGTCGCCGGGGCCGAGTACCGCGCCTCCCGTGGCACCGCCGTGTTCCTCGACGGCCAGACCACGTCGACCATCGAGGTCCCGCTCCTTCCACGCGCGGCGGGGGCACCGGCGTCCACGTTCTTCGTGCTGCTGCAACGCGCGACGACCACCGTGGATGCGGCGTCCGCGTCCATCACGCTGCCTGCCGTCCCCGCCGCTCCGGCCGGCGCCGTGGTCACCGGGTCGTCCCCCACCAGCGGTGCCGGCGGGGACTCCCTGCTGCCGTCTGTCGACCCGACGAGCCCGGTGCCCGTCGCCCACGCGCAAGACCTGGCCATGCTGATCGGTGCTGCTCTGCTGACCGTTGGCGGCATCCTGGGCGTGGTCGGGCTGGTGCGCTTCGGCGGCTCGCGCGACGCGCGCGCCTGACCCGCGCGACTGACCGGTGCGCCTGGCCGGTGCGCCTGGCCGGCGCGACACCCTCCCAGCCGCCCGTGACAAATGTCACCCGGCTTCCCTGACATCCGCTCTGCGCGCCACCCTCTCCCGGCCGCCACGCTGAGAGGGTGAATCAGACACCAGCCATCCAGCTCACCGAGCTGCGCAAGTCGTTCGGCTCGTTGCAGGCCGTCAAGGGCGTGAGCCTCAGCATCGCCCCCGGCGAGGTCGTCGCCCTGCTCGGCCCGAACGGTGCAGGCAAGTCGACCACCATCGACCTCGCTCTCGGGCTCGCCCACCCCACCTCCGGCACGGCCGCCCTGTTCGGCGAGAACCCGCGCAGCGCCATCGAGCAGGGCCGTGTCGGCGCGATGCTCCAGGGCGGCGCGCTGCTGCCGACACTGACCGTCGCGCAATCCGTTGCTCTGGTCGCCTCTGCCCATCGGCACCCGCTGAGTGTGGAGGAAGCTCTCGAACGCGCGCGGTGCACCGAGATCGCCAAGCAGAAGGTCAGCAAGCTCTCCGGCGGCCAGATGCAGCGGGCGCGGTTCGCGGTCGCGGTGGTCTCCAACCCGGACCTGCTGTTCCTCGACGAGCCGACGGCAGCGATGGATGTGGAGGCCAGGCGCGCGTTCTGGCAGTCGATGCGCGAGTTCACCGACGAGGGCCGCACGGTCGTGTTCGCCACCCACTACCTCGACGAGGCCGACACGTACGCCGACCGCATCGTCATGCTCTCCCAGGGCGTGATCGTGGCCGACGGGACACCCACCGAGGTCAAGGCGGTCGTGTCCGGCCGCCGGATCAGGGCGAGCATCGAGTTCGCTTGGACCGACCAGGCACGGGATGCGCTGCTCGGACTCCCCGGCGTCCGCACGCTCGACCACCGCGCCGGTCAGCTCGCCATCGTCAGCGACGACTCCGACGCGACGCTGCGGGCCCTGCTCGCCGCGCACGCCGACATCCACGACATCGAGGTGACGGCGCACACGATGGACGACGCGTTCCTCGCGCTCACCGAGGGGACCGCATCCATCGGAGGAACCGCCTCCCTCGGAGACGCAGCGCCCGCAGCACCCGCACCCGCAGCATCCACCCCCGTCACGAACGGAGCACTCCGATGAGCATCGCCTACCTCGGGCTGGAATCCTTCCGCCAGCTGAAAAACGGCCGCTCGATGATCTTCACCCTCGCCGTCCCCCTGATCATGCTGGTCGCGTTCGGCGGCAGCTTCGGCGGCAGCGGTCAGGTCGACAGCGTCACGAAACTGCCCTGGATCGTCGTCACCACCATCCAGGTGGCCAGCTACGGCGGGATGATGGCGGCACTGTCCCAGGCGTTCAACATCGTCACCGAGCGCTCCATCGGCTGGAACAGGCAACTGCGCATCACGCCCCTCACCGGCACCGGCTACCTGGTCTCCAAGGTGATCACCGCCATGCTGATGGCGCTGGTGTCGATCCTCGTGATCTTCACCGTCTCCGAGCTGCTCTATCACCCGCCGCTCGCGCTCGGGAACTGGCTGACCGCCGGGCTCGGCATCTGGTGCGGGGTGATCCCGTTCGGGCTGCTCGGCATCCTGATCGGGCAATTCGCCAAGCCGGAGTTCGCGCAGCCGCTGTTCATGGCGGTGTTCATGGGCATGGCCGTGCTCGGCGGGCTGTGGGTTCCGCTGCAGATCTTCCCCGCCTGGGTGGGGAACGTCGCCCAGATCGTGCCGTCGTACTGGCTGAACAGGATCGGCCAGATGGGCGCCCACCAGAGCGGCGACATCCTGACGCCGGCGCTCGTGCTGGCCGGCTGGACGATCGTGCTCGGCGCGTTCATCATCTGGCGGTACCGCCGGGATGCCGCACGAAGCTGAGAGCGTGCGGCCTAGGCTGGTGAGCGTGCAGAGCACACAGAACGCGCGGGGAGCCGAGAGGGCGCAGCGCACCCGGAAGACGCAGGACTCCTGGAATGTGTCCGGCACAGAGAACCTGCGCCCGGTGGGCATCGTCCCCCGGCTCACCCATACGTCCGCTCGCCGCTGGTATCCGGGAGCTGTGATCGGGCTGCTCTACCAGATCTCCGTATTGATCGGCCTGTGGAGTTCGTCCGGCGCGCTCGCCACGAAGCTGGTCGCAACCGCCATCCTGGTGGTCGTCTACCTCGCGTTCCTGGTCCTCCCTCCGCTGCTCTGGTGGGAGGGGACGCCGCCAGGATGGCGGGAGTGCTCGGCTATCTGGCGTTCACCTGCCTGCTGTTCCCCTTCATCGGGCTTGCGACCACCTGGACCTGGGTGTACGTCGCCTGCGCCGCCGGGATGCTGCTGCGCCGGACGAGGACGGCGACCATCCTGATCGTGAGTATCGGCGCGCTGCAGCTCCTCCTCATCGCGCTGGTGGGCGACTTCGACGACAGCTGGTACATCGCCCTCGTCACGGTGTCCATCGGCGTGATGATGGCGGCGTTCTCGCGTCAGATCGAATCGCTCAGGGCGCTCCGGCAAGCGCAGGGCGAGATTGCACGGCTGGCGGTGATCGAGGAGCGCGCGCGGTTCTCCCGCGACATGCACGACGTGCTCGGCCACTCGCTCACCGTGGTGACGGTGAAGTCGGAGTTGGCGAGGCGTCTCGTCTCGATCGACCCCGCGAAGGCGGAGCAGGAGATCGCCGACATCGAACGTCTCAGCCGTTCGGCGCTCGCCGACTTGCGCGCCGCCGTCGCGGGCTACCGCGAGATGAGCCTGTCGACCGAGCTCGCCGCTGCGCAGGCGGCGCTCGCAGCTGCCGACATCGACGCCCATCTGCCGAGGAACGGCGACGGTGTCGACCCCGACCTGCGCGAGCTCTTCGGCTGGGTGCTGCGCGAGGGCGTGACGAACGTGATCAGGCACTCCGGCTCCCGCAACTGCTGGGTCACGGTGACGAGCGACAGGCTGGAGATCGACGACGACGGCAAGGGGATGGCCGGGGTCGGCGCGGTGGGAGGCGGCGCGGTGGCCGGCGGCCACTCTGCGGGAGAGGGCGGCCCGTTCGCCACCTCGCTCACCCGGGCGGGCGGCAACGGCCTCGACGGCCTGATCGCGCGCGCCCGCGAGGTGGGAGCCAGGGTGCTGGTGAGCGCCAGCCCGCGCGGCGGTGTGCGCCTCACGGTGCGGAGGGCGGACTTCATGACCGAACCCGGCGCGAACGAACCCGGCGGCGCGACCACGCCCATCCGGCTGTTGCTGGCCGACGACCAGGCGCTCGTGCGCGGCGCGCTCGCTGCACTGCTCGACCTCGAACAGGACCTGACCGTTGTCGCCCAGGTGGGACGCGGCGACGAGGTGGTGGATGCGGCCCGCGCCGCCTCGGCGCAGGTCGCGCTCCTCGACGTGGAGATGCCGGGCCTGGACGGGATCCAGGCCGCCGCAGCACTGCGGGCCGGGTTCCCGAGCTGCCGGTCGCTGATCGTCACGACGTTCGGGCGGCCGGGCTACCTGCGGCGCGCGATGGAGGCCGGGGCATCCGGGTTCGTCGTCAAAGACACCCCGTCCGGCCAGCTCGCGGATGCGGTGCGCCGGGTGGCTCAGGGGCTGCGCGTGGTCGATCCGACGCTGGCCGCCGAATCGCTGGCGTCCGGGACGTCGCCGCTCACGCCGCGGGAGACCGAGGTGCTCTCGGTGGCCGGGCGAGGGGAAGCATCTCGGACGTCGCCCGCGAGCTGCATCTCAGTGAGGGCACCGTGCGCAACCACCTGTCGAACGCGATCGGCAAGACGGGCGCGCGGAACCGCTCGGACGCCGCGGCGATCGCGGCGGCTCAGGGCTGGCTCTGAAGCGCTCCTGAGCATGCGTGGAGTCGGTCACAAACCGGCTCGGGGGTACGGCAAACGTCGCCGGGTGGTGTCAGACCAGAACCGCCAAGCGAGCCGTCAGGCGCGCTTCGGCGTCTCCTCGTCTTCGTAGTCGTCTTTGTAGCCCTCAGGCTCGTAGTCCGCCCACTTCTCGTACTGCTCGTCGTTGTGAGAGTGTCCCGTCAGCTCACGTTCGAGCGCGTCGTAGTTCACGTTCGGGCTGAATGACTTCAGCTCGCGCGCGATCTTGGTGTGCTTTGCCTTTTGACGGCCGCGCCCCATGCGTGACCCCCTTACGGTGCCAGGCCGGGTGGGAGATGAGCCACCCGGGAATCCGAACAGGAACAGTGAAAACTAGCGTCTAGTTTAGCATGTAGGACCTGAGTGGCCCTTACTTTGCGTACAGCGAGACATGATGGGATTGGCGGGTGACAACGACGAGGACCGACGCTCAGGTGGCGATCATCGGCGCTGGCCAGGCAGGCCTCGCTGTTGCATACTATCTTCGCCGATTCGAGCTCACTCCCGGCATCGATTTCGTCCTGTTCGACCGAGGGCCGTCGACCGGTGGCGCGTGGCAGCACCGCTGGGATGCGCTGAAGCTCGGCAGCGCCCACCACGTCAACGATCTGCCCGGCATGGCCGAGCTCGGCATCAGTTTCGAGACGGCGGACAGGTCGCTGCCCGCCAAAGACATCGTCGCCGGGTACTACCGCCGCTACGAGGAGCACTTCGGGTTCGACGTCCAGCGGCCGGTCACCGTGACGAGCGTGTTCGACCGCGGGGCCGACCTGATCGTGCAGCACACGAACGGCGAGACGGGCGCGCGGATGGTGGTCAACGCCTCCGGAACCTGGGGTGCGCCGTTCGTGCCGTACTACCCGGGCGTGAACGACTTCGCCGGACGCCATGTGCACACCTCCGGCTACCTGTCGGCAGAGGAGTTCGCCGGGCAGTCCGTCGTGGTCGTCGGCGGGGGCACGTCAGCGATCGGCTTCCTGCTCGAACTCGAGAACGTCGCGGCCGAGGCCGTCTGGGCGACGCGTCGGCCGGTCGAGTTCAAGGACGAGTCGGAGCTGACCATCGAGGGAGGGGTCGCCGCCGTCGCAGCACAGGATGCTGCGGCTCGGGCAGGCGAGGCGCTCCCGAGCATCGTGAGCGGCACAGGCGTTCCGCGCACCAGGCGCATCGCGGCGGGGATCGACAGGGGGCTTCTCGTTCCTCGGCCGATGTTCTCGGCGATAGAGAGTGACGGGGTGCGCTGGGACGACGGCTCGTTCACCAGGGCGGACGCGATCGTCTGGGCGACGGGGTTCCGCCCGGAGCTGCGTCACCTGGCGCCGCTGCGCCTGCGCGAGAAGTCCGGCGGCCTGACCGTCGCCTCCGGCGCGTCGTGGCAGGACCCGCGCATCTTCCTGGCCGGTTACGGGCCGCAGGCGAGCACGATCGGCGCCAACCGGGCCGGACGCGTGATCGCGCGTCAGATCATGGCGCAGTTGTAAGACCCTCGCTGCCGGTGTCGGTGTCGCTGCCGCTGCTGCGCACGGCGGCTTGCCGGGTGGCGCGCTCGGACGACGTGACCACGAGCCCCAGGATGAGCACAGCGAGGAGCGTGCTCAGCCAGGCAGGCACGACGAGCGCGACGCCGATGAGGATCAGCGGCAGCACGACGGCGGGGATCGCCCAGCGCAGCACGGCCGCCCAGGTGCGGCCGAACCGGCGGGAGATGAACGCGTTCGTCAGGAAGAACAGCGCGATGCCGCCGCCGAGCGACACCGCTGAGACGGCGGGCAATGGATGCTCGGGGTGCGCGATGGCGATGGCCAGCGCCCCCGAGATCACCGTGACGCCGCTGACGACGAGGTACGGCAGGAAGCCGACCGTGTCCCGGATCGCGCGGAAGTTGCCGGCGGCGCGGAGGGCGGTGAGCCCGGCTTCCATTGCTTCTGTGCCGTAGTGGAAGAACGACCAGGCGAGCAGGGATGCGACCAGCAGGGCGAGGGCCGCGGTGAAGCCGGACGGCCCGGTCCACGCGCTGTCGAGCGCATCCACGGTGGTCAGGACGGACTCGCCGAGCACGATGATCACCAGCAGCCCGAACCGCTCCGACAGGTGGGCGACGTTGATCCGGTCGATGGTCACTCCCGCCCAGCGCGACGCGCTCGCGACCAGCAGAGCGACCTCGATGGCGATGGCGAGCGCCCAGAGCGCGAAGTCGAACGGGTGCGGGAGGGCGATCGAGATCAGCCAGAGCGCGGCGGTTCCGCCGTTGTACGCCAGCACCCGGATGCGCGACGCCCCGCCCGTCGACCAGCTGCGGCGGATCCACAGCGCGAGCAGCACGAGTCGTAGCATCGCGTTCCCTGCGGCGAACAGCCAGGCGCGATCCCCGGTCGCCTCAGGAGCTGCGACGGCGATCGCGCCAACCGCGAACATCGACGAGAGCATCACGACGCCGAGCGCGCGGCGGGACAGCTCCGGACTGACGTTGACCGTGAACGTCAGGTTCACCCACGACCACCAGACCGTGGCGAACAAGGCCAGGAAGAGCACCAGCGTGCCGAAGGTGGGCTCGTGCGACAGTCCGTGCGCGAGCTGGCTGACGAGCGCGACGAAGATCAGGTCGAAGAACAGCTCCATCCAGTCGACGCGCGACGGATCGCGGTCGCGCGACGCGACAGGAGGCTGCGGGAGTCGTCTGCCCTGCTGCACGGTGCCTCCTCGCGTCGCTGTCGCCTCCGAACCTAGCGCGTCGGAGCTGCCCCCGCGCATCCATCGAGTGGTCCCGAATTGCCGCGCGCGATGGGGGCGTACGGCAATTCGGGACCACTCGATGGATGCGCGGGTGCGCGAGGCGACGCGCGCGGGTCAGCTCCGGGTGACGGAGCCCGCGTCGTCGACGGCGATGGCCACCGGCCGGCCGGCGAACCGGAGGCCGCTGACCTCGATGGCGCCGACACCCGGAACCGGCGCGACGTCGAGCGTTCCCGCCTGCGCGTCGGCCCGGAGGCCGAGGCGCGCGCCGAGCACGGCGACGGCCGCAGCGGCCGACCAGGCCTGCGGACGGCACGCGGCCGGGTACGGGATGGGTGTCGCCGTCTCGGTCGCCGCATCGCCGGAGTGCAGCTCGGGCATCCGGTAGCCGAAGCCGTCCGCGGCGGCGAGGAGGCCGCTCGCGAGCGCCTCCGCCTCTGCCGTGTGCCCGTCGCGGGCGAGCCCGGAGATGACGATGGCGGTGTCGTGCGCCCAGACGGAGCCGCCGTGGTAGCTGAGCGGCCAGTACCCGCCCGAGGCGGACGACATGGTGCGCAGGCCGTAGCCGGAGTTCAGCTCTGGGGAGGCGAGACGCCGCGCCACCAGTTCCGACTGCTCGGGGGTGAGGATGCCCGTGCCCAGCAGATGGCCGATGTTGCTGGTCACCGTGTCCACCTTGCGCTTGGAGCTGTCGAGCGCGATCGCCGGGTATGCGCCAGCCGGGTCGTCGATCCAGAACGACGCGGCGAACCGCTCCTTGAGGTCGGCGGCCCAGGTGCGCCACTCGTCGGCGCCGTCGCGGCCGAACGTTTCCAGCAGCTCTGCACCGCCGACGGCGGCCTCGTACGCGTACGCCTGCACCTCGCAGAGCGCGATCGGTCCGTCGGCGAGGGTGCCGTCCATCCACTGGATGGAGTCGCCCGAGTCTTTCCAGCCCTGGTTGGCGAGGCCGTGGCCGGTGGTGTCGACGTATTCGAGGAAGCCGTCGCCGTCGCTGTCGCCGTAGTCGCGCATCCACGCGAGGGCCGCTTCGAGGTGCGGCAGGAGCGCCTCGACCTCGCTGGCGGGCATTCCCCATTTCCAGGCGTCGTGCAGCAGCGTGACCCACAGGGCCGTCGCATCCACGGTGCCGAAGTAGAGCGGGGGGAGGACGACGCCCTCGCCGGGGATGGTCAGTGCAGCAGGCCGCAGCTCGTGCATGATCTTGCCGGGCTGCTCGGCCGTCTCGTTCACGGTCTGCGTGCCCTGCATCGAGGCGAGCACCCGCAGCGTGGAGGCGGCGATGTCGGTGCCGAGCGGCAGCAGCATCCTGGCGGCCCAGATCGAGTCGCGGCCGAACAGCGTGAAGAACCACGGGGCGCCGGCGGCGAGGAAGACGTCTTCCGGCCGGTCGGTGGTGGACATGCGGAGGGCCTGCAGGTCGCCGAGCGCGCGGTGCAGCCAGGAGGCGAGGCGCGAGTCGCCGGTCGCGGCGGTGAACGCTGCCCAGTCCGGCGACGGCTCCGCACCGGCGACGACCGCGGTCGGGTCGTCCACGTCGATGCGCCAGCTGAACGTCACCGCGTCGTGCGCGGGGATCTCGGCGCTCCAGGTGAGCGTGGCGGACGCGTCGCCGACCTCGACGGCCGCGGCGGGGGCCACCACCGTGGCCGTGACGACTCCGGAGGCGAAGGTCGCTCCGTCCGTCGTCGCTATCGCCGCAACCGGATGCTCGCTCCCGCTCAGTCCGGCCTTCACGACCTGCATCGGGCTGAAGTCTGCCAGCAGCGCAACCTCGACGGTGGGATGGATGGGCGTGGAGAGGGCGTTGCGGATGGTGATCGACTCGGTGAGCGACCCGGCCAGGACCTCCCTGGTGCGCTCGACGCGCACGCGCGGGTCGGCGGTGTGGTCGTCCAGGCCGCGCGCGAGCGACGTGAAGACGGCGGTCGCGGCATCCGGGGAGCCTGTCGCGATGTGCTCCGGCAGTGCGCCGTCGATCGTGAGCCCGATGCCGCCGAGGACGCGCAGGTCCGAGTGGTAGAAGCCGTGGATGCCCATACCGTCGACGGTGCCGTCCGCGGTCGACCAGGCTTGGCTGGGGGCGGTGAGCACCACGACACTGTCGTGCAGCAGGGGTTGGAGCGGCTGGGTCATCGTGGCGTTCACGTCTCCTCGGAGTGGGGGTGGTCGGTGGTGGTGAAAGTGGTGGAAGTGGTGTCGGTGCTGAGCACGCGCGGCTGGATCCTGCTCTCGCGAACAGCGGGGGTGCCGGGGGTGCCGGGGGTGACGGGGGTGACGGGGCTGCCGGGCTGGCCCGGCGTCGGCGCGCTGCCCGCCGAGGCGTCCCGCTCGACGCGCCAGGCGAACTGGCCTGGCCGCTCCGCGACGATGTCGACGACGTCCGTGCCCTCGTAGACGAGACCGACGCCTTCGTCGAGCGCGTAGCCGTCCGGCAGCGTCCCGTCCGCGACGGCCGCGCGGTGCGCGATCCTGCGGTTGGGGTCGGAGTCGTAGTGGACGCCGAGCGACTCCGGCAGCAGGCGCAGCCCGTCGGCGACGGCGTCGATCTGCGGACCGAACGAGGCGGTGGTGCCTCCGCTGTGCCAGCAGAGCGCACCCGCCGACCCTCCGGCGAGCACGACGCCCGCCTCCCACGCCTCGCGGAACACCGCCTCCAGCTGGTGGGCGCGCCAGACGGCGAGCAGGTTGACGAGGCTGCCGCCGCTCACCCACACCACGTCCTGCGCGAGCAGGTGGGCGCGCACATCGTCGACATTGGGATGCGGGAACAGGCGCAGGTGCGTGGCGTCGACGCCCGCGAGGCGCGCGGCCTCCAGCTCGGTGCCCTCGATCTGCCGCTGGTCGCCGCCTGCGGTGTTCACGTGGGTGATGCGGGGGCGCCTGCCTGTGACTCTCGCGAGCGAGACGGCGTGCTGGATGAGCGGGCCGTAGACCGCATCCGTCCAGGTTCCCGGATTGAGGCCGCCGCAGGTGGCGACGATGGTCGGCCTGGCGGCGGTCATTCCTTCACCGCCCCATCACTGGTGTTCATGATGCGGCGCTGGAAGATGAAGAACAGCACGGCCACCGGGATGGTCATGATGGCAGCCGCCGCCAGCTTGATCGGGTACTGGTTGCCCTGGCTCAACTGGCCGCTCGCGAGCCCGGCGACACCCTTCGTGAGCGTGGTGAGCGACGGATCCTGGGTCGACACGATGAAGTGCGCCAGCTCGTTCCACGACCCCTGGAACGACAGGATGATGATGGTGATGAGCGCAGGCCTCGCCATCGGCAGCACGATCGACCAGAACACCCGGAAGGTGCCCGCGCCGTCGATGCGCGCCTGCTCCTCGACGCTCGCCGGGATGGACTCGAAGAAGTTCTTCATGATGAAGACGCCCGCCGCATCCGTCAGCAGCGGGATGATCATGCCGGCGTACGAGTCGTAGATGCCGAGCTGGTTGATCACCAGGAACTTCGGGATGAGCAGCACCACCACGGGCACCGACATCACCGCGATCAGCCCGGCGAAGATCACGCCACGGCCGCGGAAGTGCAGGCGGGCGAGGGCGTAGCCGGCGAGCGAGTTGAAGAACACGCGCCCGAGGGTCACGAAGATCGTGACGATGGCCGAGTTCTTGAACCAGGTGGGGAAGTCGGAGCTGAGGAACAGCTTCGTGTACGCCGCCGTCGTCCAGGTCGTCGGGATCAGCGAAACCGGGTTGGCGGTGGCGTCCGCATCCGTCTTGAACGAGGTGGCCAACTGGATGAGGAACGGCGCGATGTAGACGACCGCGAGGACGACGAGGATCGCATACGTGATCGACCGCCCGACGACCGCGCCCGTCGACCGCTGCCTGCGGGGGTCCAGCGGGGGCTTCGCGTTCGCGAGCGCTCCGACGGCGAGCGTGTTGGCGGTTCCGCCTGCTCCTGTGCTCGATCCGATGCTCATCGGGTGCCTCCCGTGGTGTCGGTCGTCTCGGCGACCGCGACGGCCGACTGGTATGGGCGCATCCGGCGCTTGGAGACGCCGCGCTCGCGCAGCACCCAGCGCTGGAAGATCGTGAACAGCACGATGATGACGAACAGGATGAACGCGATCGCGGCGCCCTGGCCCCAGTTCTGGTCGATGAACGAGCTCTTGTACGACAGGTAGGCCGGGGTGAGCGTCGTCTTGCCCGGAGCGCCCTTGGTGCCGGTGTAGATGGCATCGAAGACCTGCCAGCAGCCGATCAGACCGAGGGTCAGGACCGTGAACAGCGTCGGCCGCAGCTGGGGGAGGGTGATCCGCCAGAAGCGCTGCCAGCCGTTCGCCCCATCCATCATCGCGGCCTCGGTGATGTCGCCGCCGAGGTTCTGCAGGGCGGCGATGAACAGCAGCATGAACGTGCCGCTCGTCGTGAAGACGGCCATGATCACGAACGCGGACATCGCGACGGACGGGCCTCCCAGCCAGTCCCACCAGGAGACGCCGAGCAGCGTGTTCTGGGTGAGGGCGGCCGGACCCTGCGTGATGCCGAACAGGCCGAGGAAGTTGTGGATGATGCCGTCGGGGTCGTTGAACCAGTTGGGTCCGTTGATCCCGAACCAGGACAGCACCTTGTTGACGGCGCCGGTGGTGCTGAACAGGAACAGCCAGAGCACCGTGATCGCCACCGAGCTGGTGACGGAGGGGAAGTAGAAGGCGGTGCGGAAGAACCCGCGACCGCGGAGGATCGCCCGGTTGACCAGCACAGCCAGCCCGAGGGCGACGGCGGTTTGGATGGGGACGACCAGGACCACATACCAGGCGTTGTTCTTGATGGCCATGCCGAAGTCCTGCTCGGCCAGCCCGCCTCCGGAGAGGATCGCCTGGTAGTTGTCGAAGCCGACGAAGTTGACGCCGGAGGAGAAGGGGCTGCCTCGGCCTCCCCAGTCGGAGAAGCTCACCCACAGTGCCATGAGCACCGGGACGACGAGGAAGACCCCGAGGAGGATGATGACCGGGGCGGTGAACAACCACCCCGAGGCGGCCTCGCCGCGCCGGATTCCGGAACGGCGAGACCGACTCGTGGTTTGCGACATTGTTCTGTGCTCTCCGGTTACTTGAGGAGCGCTTCGAGGTTCTTCTGCGTGGCGTCGAGGATCGTCTTCGGGTCACCCGTCGACAGCGACTCCAGCTTGCTGTTGAGATCGGTGACCACGTCGGCGGAACCCTTCGCGGTCGGCACGTTCTTGGCGTAGTCCGCAGCCGTCAGGAACGGGACGAGAGCCGGGTTGGCCGACTTCCAGGTGTCGGCGGCCGACTTGATCGACGGCATCGGGCCGAACGCCTTCGAGAAGGCGAGCTGGTCGTCCTTGCTCGTCAGCTTCTCGACGAGCTTGAGCGCGGCGGCCTGGTTGGGGCTGTCGGCTGCGATGCCCCAGCAGTTGGTGAACTGCAGGGTGCCCTTGCCGGCCGGACCCTCGGGAAGCTCGACGACCTTGTACTTGACGTTCGGGTAGTCGGCCGTCATGGCGCCGGTGATCCAGTTGCCCTCGATGGTCATCGCGGCGAGGCCCTTGCCGAACGCCTCTCCGCCCCATCCGGCGCCGAGGTCCTTGGCGTACTTGAGGTCGCCGGCGTTGAGGAGAGTCTTCACGTAGTCGAGCGCCTTGACGTTGGCGTCGCTGTTCGCGGTGGCCTTGGTGCTGTCGTCGTTCATCAGGTTGCCGCCGGCCTGCGTCATGAAGGAGCCGATGCGGGCGTACTCACCGGAGATGCCGAGGCCGACGTGGCCTGCACCGGTCAGCTTCTTGGACACGGCCTCGAGCTGGTCCCACGTCTTCGGGATGTCGCTGTCGGTGAGTCCCGCCGCCGACCACATGTCGGTGTTGATGATGAGCTGCAGCGTGGAGAAGTCCTTCGGCGCGCAGTAGAACTTGCCGTCGTAGGTGAACGACTTCACGAGGCTCGGGTAGAAGTCGCTCTTGTTGGCGAGCTGGTCGCCGTATGCCAGGAGCGAGCCGTTGGAGGCGTATCCGGGCAGCGCATCCGTCGACAGGTAGAAGACGTCGGCGGGCTTCTTCGCCGCGAAGCCCTGCGAGAGCTGCTGGTTGAGGTCGCTGGCCGCGATGACCGACGCCTTGGTGCCGTCGCTCGTGGACCAGTCGGCGACCGCGGACTTGACCGCGGCCGTCTCCGCGTCGCCCGACGAGCCGATCATGACGGTCAGGGCCTTGTCGGACGACGTGAGCTTGCCGGTCGAGGCGTCGCTGCTGCCGCCGCTGAAGCCGGAGCCGCAGGCCGTGAGGGCGAGGGCGGTCGCGACGGCGACAGCGCCGCCGGCGAGCCACCGGTGTGTTGGTCGTTGCATTGTTTTCTCCTTGGTGTGGGTGCGCCCGTCATCGGACGCACAGGGGGGTTCAGGTCGGGGAAGCTGTGGGGCGCGCGGCTGCGCCGCTGCGCGGCCGAGCGGCGTCGATTCGTGCGAAACGTGCGGTGCGAGCGTCGTGCACCGCACTTCTCGCACGAGTCGTGAGTGCGAGCGGCGCGGAAAGCGCGCGGAGCGCGCGGCGGGAACGACCGGCACGGGAGGGACGCTGCGCGATGAGGGCGGGCATCTGACCTCCTGTGGTCGTGGCGGTGCGTGGTACGCGGTTCGGGTTGTCCGGTTTGATCGTTCAAATTCGGTGCTGCTAGATTGTGTTTTGAACGATCAAATCGGGATGCAGCCAAGATAACCACCGCGTTCGGGACGTGTCAAGCCGCCCCCGCGCTAGGGTCTTATCCAGTCGACGGAGAGGAGTGGCATGGGCGCTCAGCCAACGGTCAGCGATGTCGCAGACGTCGCAGGCGTCTCGCGTCAGACCGTCTCGAACGTCCTGAACTCGCCGCAGCTCGTCCGTCCGGAGACCAGGGAGCGCGTCCAGGCGGCGATCTCCGAACTCGGCTACCGGCCGCACGCATCGGCGCGTCGGCTGCGCACCCAGAAGAGCTCCACCATCGGCATCCGGCTCGACCCGATCACCACCGACGGCATCTCCGGCAGCATCCTCGACCGCTTCCTGCACGCGCTCACCGAGCAGGCCGACCGGATGAACCTGCGCGTCCTGCTCTTCACCGCCTCCGGCCCGGAAGACGAGATCGAGCAGTTCCGTCGCCTCAGCGACGGCGCCGACGTGGATGCGTTCGTCCTCACCTCCACGTTCCACGGCGACCCCCGCACCGAGTGGCTCATCGCGCACGGCCAGTCGTTCGTGACGTTCGGTCGCCCGTGGGGCATCGACGACATGACCGACCCGCAGCACCTCTGGGTCGACGTCGACGGGTCCTCCGGCCTGCGCGACGCCACCACCTACCTCCTGGACGCGGGTGCACGCCGCATCGGATACGTCGGCTGGCCGAGCGGCTCGGGAACCGGCGACGACCGGCGCCGCGGCTGGCTGGAGGCCATGCGCGACGGCAGCGGGCTGTCCGACGCCGACATCGCCTCTCTCGAAGCGGTCGCGGAGGATGGCGTCACCTTCGGCGCCGACGCCATGCGCCGCCTCGAACGCGCCGCAGGAACCGTGGATGCGGTGGTCTGCGCCAGTGACTCCCTCGCGCTCGGCGCACTGATGGCGACGGCGGGGCGCATCCCGGTGGTCGGCTACGACAACACGCCTGTCGCCGCGTCGCTCGGCTTCTCCAGTGTCGAGCAGCCGCTCGACGACGTCGCGGCCGGGGTCCTCGACCTCCTGACGGGCGCGCACGGCGGCCGCGTGCATCCTGGATCGGCGACGGCTGACCCGATGCACAGGCTCGTCGCGCCGCACCTCGTGGTGCGCGACGGCCCCACCGTGATCGCGGCAGCGCGCTCCCTCGCCTGAAGCCTGCCGCGCAGCGACATCCAAGCATCCTGAAATGCGCGTGTAACGAATCGTCGGCGACACTGGAGGTATGCCTCCACAAGAGTCTCTGCTGGATGCGCCACAAGCGCGTCGCCTTCCCGTCACCGTTTCGATCACCCGTCGCGTCGACAGCACCCGTCTGCCGGATGTGACCCGCTGGGTGCAGTCCGGCGTGAACATCGCCAACTCCTACGAGGGTTTCCTCGGCTCCGGCTGGGTGCGCGCCGGCCACGACTCCGACGAGTGGCACATGCTCTACCGGTTCGCCGACGACGCAGCGCTCGACGCGTGGGAGGGCTCAGAGGATCGCGCAGCCTGGCTGTACGAGGGGCGCGAACTGGTCGAGCTGGCGCGGGTGGAGCGCCGCACGGGCATCGAGGGCTGGTTCGACCAGCCGCACCCGGCGACCGGTGTGACTGCCGTCCAGGATGCGTCTTCCGGCACGACCCAGGTCGTCCCGCCGCGCTGGAAGCAGGCCGTGACCATCTGGCTCGGCTTCTTCCCCCTCTCGCTCCTCTTCACCTTCCTGGTGACCACGTTCGTCCCGTTCTGGCACCAGCTCTGGCTGCCGGCCACTGTGCTGATCACGACGCTGTGCCTGACGCCGACGATGACGTACCTCCTGCTGCCGTTCGTCACGCGCATCCTGCACCCGTGGTTGCAGCGCCCGCGGCGGCGCTGACCGGCCGCGCCGCTGACCTCCCGCGCCGTCAGTCAGGGTCAACCCTGACCAGACCCTGAATCCGCATCCTTTTCACCAGAACGGGTTGCGCCCTCCGCAAACGCGATATATCGTGACCTTGTCAACAACGCGATATAACGCGATCACCGAGAGTCCGCCTCCGCGCGGCACCGAACAGGGGCGGCCGACGCAGCCCGCAGAAAACAGGAGCACCGCAATGACACAGGACAAGTGGCTGATCCAGCCAGGAGAGAGCAAGACCATCGACGTCGAGCTCGTCCGAACGCTCAAAGCAGGATTCATCGCCGGGCAGGTCGACATCATCGGCCATGACGAACAGGGCGCGAGGGTCGAGGTCCACTCGGTCAGCGGCCGCGACCTCAAGATCACCCTCGACGGCGACCGTCTCGAGATCGACCACCCGCAGCTGCGCTGGGACAACTTCATCGAGGTGTTCAAGTCGATGCGGTCCAACGCCAGGGCAGAGGTGAGCGTGCTCGTCCCCCGCGACGTCGCCCTCAAGCTCGGCGTCGTCTCCGCGACGGCGCTGGTCGCCGGCCTCAACACCGACGCCAAGCTGAGCACGGTCTCCGGCGACCTGGTCGTCGACGGACTCACCGGCGACATCGAACTCAACAGCGTCAACGGCGAACTGTCCGCCCGCGACCACACCGGCAAGATCTTCGCGCACACCGTCTCCGGTGACGTGACCGCCTCCGGCGCCATCCCGAAGTTCGCCGTCGACAGCGTCTCCGGCAACACGATGCTCGACGTCGCAGGCACCCCGGACGAGATCTCCAGCAACTCGGTCTCCGGCGACCTGACCATCCGCATCCCGGAGGCACTCGGAGCCCGCTACCGGGTCAACACGATCTCGGGCAAGGTGCAGCTCGACAACACGTTCATCAACGGTATGCCCGGCAAGACATACCAGGGAACATCCGGAACGCTCGACGGCACCTGGGTCGACGTGAACGCCAACTCGGTGTCCGGCAACGTCTACGTGCTCCGCAGTGGACCGGTCCACCCGACCGCTCCGTCCGCCGGGGCGACTTCGTCCGCCGGGGCGACCCCGTCCGCTTCCGCGGCCGACCAGGATGGGGCGCCCGAATGACCCCCGTGTTCGCGCATGGGAGTCTGCGCCTCTACCTCCTGAGCCTGCTCGCCGAGTCTCCCAAGCACGGCTACGAGCTGATCCTGGCCCTCAGCGACCGTTTCGGCGGCACCTACAGCCCGAGTGCAGGCACGATCTACCCGCGCCTCGCGAAGCTGGAGGAGGAGGGCCTTGTCACCAAGGCGGCGGACGGCAGGAAGACCGTGTACGCGATCACCGACGCCGGACGTGCGGAGCTCGCGGAGCGGGAGCACGAACTCGACGCGATCGAGGACGAGGTCACCGACTCCGTCCGCCGTCTGGCCGACGAAGTGCGGGCGGGAGTCAACGAGGCGATGCGGTCGCTGCGCGCCGATCTGGCGTCCGCAGCGCGTGACGCGAGCAGGGGTCCCCGCATCGACGTCCGGCAGGAGGCGCGCGACGCCGGCCGGGATGCGCGGCAGGCGGCGAACGCGGCGGCCCGCGACGCCGAGGCGCTGCTGAACGACTTCCGGCAGCAGCTGCGCACCGACTTCCGCTCGCAGGCGGCGAGGGGTGTCATCCCGGACGGAGTGATTCCGCAGCTGACGTCCGACCTCGCACGCGTGCGCGCCTCCGTCCTGCAGGCGTTCGGTCACTGAGTTCGACCGGCCCGGAAACCGCCTTCGCGACACGCCGGGGAGCCACGCACACAGCCACTTTCAGCGAAAGCGCGTCCGGCACTCAGGTGCGGGCGCGCTTCTGCGTGTTTCCGGCGTGTTTCCGCGGGTTTTGAATGCATTTCAGAACGCTGAACGTGCAGCCATAATCCTTTGCAGAACCGCAACCTCCCTAGGCCGCGACGCGCCGACTTGACAGCGGTTTGGCAGCGAGTAGTGTCGAGGCTCGTGACAAATGAGGGGAGATCCCCGAAGCGGTGGTTGATCGGCGACCCGCTTCCGAGCGAAAAGCTCGAAGGACAGCTACTCCCGAAGCACCTCGCCCTACCCATCTTCGCCTCCGACGCACTGTCGAGTGTCGCGTACGCGCCGCAGGAACTTCTGATGATCCTGCTGATCGGCGGGCTCGCTTTCCTGAGCTTCGCGCCGTGGGTCGCCGCGGCCGTCGTCGTGCTGCTCATCACCGTCGTCCTGAGCTACCGCCAGCTGGTCAAGGCGTACCCGTCGGGCGGTGGAGACTACGAGGTCGCCCACAAGAACCTTGGCGAGAAGGCCGGTCTGGTCGTCGCCTCCGCACTGCTCGTCGACTACGTGCTCACAGTGGCCGTGTCCGTCGCATCCGGCGTCGACAACATCATCTCTGCGCTGCCGTTCCTGTCGGAGTGGCGGGTCGAGCTCGCCGTGATCTTCGTCATCGTCATCGCCGCGGTGAACCTCCGCGGCGTGCGGGAGTCGAGCAAGGCGTTCGCCATCCCGACATACCTCTTCATCGGCAGCATCTTCGTGATGATCGTGACCGCCCTGGTCCGGACGGTGTTCGGCGACGCCCCCGTCGCCGAGTCCGCAGGCTTCCAGGTGCACGCCAGCAGCCTCACCCAGGCGGCGATGGTGCTGCTGCTTCTCCGCGCGTTCTCCAGTGGATGTTCGGCCCTGACCGGTGTGGAGGCCGTCGCCAACGGCGTCCCTGCCTTCCGCACCCCCAAGATCAAGAACGCCCGCAAGACCCTCGCTCTGATGGGCGGCATCGCGATCGTCCTGTTCGTCGGGCTGACCACGGTCGCCCTGATCAGCGGCGTGCACTACGCAGAGAACCCGTGCGACCTGCAGGGCTGGGCGCAGTGCGCCACGTCGCCGCAGCGCAGCCTCATCGCGCAGATCGCCGCCGCCACGTTCGGCAACAACACCATCCTGTTCTTCATCGTCCAGGCGGCCACCGCCGTGGTGCTGCTGCTCGCGGCGAACACGGCGTTCAATGGCTTCCCGCTGCTCGGCTCGGTCCTGGCCCGCGACTCGTACGCGCCCAAGTCGCTCAACACCCGCGGCGACCGCCTGGTCTACTCGAACGGCATGATCGTGCTGGCGCTCGCCGCCACCGCCCTGCTGGTCGTCTACCAGGCCAACCTGACCCAGCTCATCCAGCTGTACATCATCGGCGTCTTCGTCTCGTTCACGCTCGGGCAGTCGGGGATGGTCAAGCACTGGATCTCGCTGCTCCGGTCCGGAACGGTGCCGCCGAGCGAGCGGTCCAGCATCGTCCGCAGCCTCTGCATCAATGCGTTCGGCGCATTCCTCACCGCTGTGGTGCTGATCGTGGTCACGATCACCAAGTTCACCCACGGCGCATACCTCGTGTTCATCTTCATGCCCATCCTGTGGCTGCTCATGCTCGGCGTGAACCGCTACTACCGCGATGTGGAGAAGGAGATCGAGGTCGACCCCGTCACCACGTTCGGCAGCAGGGGCGATCACGCGATCGTGCTCGTCGGCAAGATGCAGAAGCCGGCGCTCAAGGCGCTCGACTACGCCATCGCCGCGCGGCACGACTCGATCGAGGCCGTGCACGTCGCCGTCGACGAGGAGTCGACCGAGAAGCTGCAGCAGCAGTGGATCCAGCAGAACATCCACGTGCCGTTGACCATCATCGAGTCGCCGTACCGCGAGTTCGGCCACCCGCTGATCAAGTACCTGAAGCACCGGCGCGAGGAGCACGGCTCCGAGGTCGTGACGGTCTACCTGCCGCAGTACATCGTTGGCCACTGGTGGGAGTCGCTGCTGCACAACCACCGGGCGCGGCGCATCCGGCAGCAATTGATGCTGTGTCACGGCGTGACCGTGGCGCTGGTGCCGTGGCTGCTGGACTCGTCGTCGCTGATCTACGGTCGCCGCTCGCGGCCGCTGCCAGGGCAGGACCGTCGCGGCGAGCCGATGCGGCCCATCGCGAGGCGACCGCTGGAGCCTGCATCGAAGCAGCACGGGCACACCCGTGGGCACGGGTCGCCCGCGTCCGCCGGGCAGTCGCCGACGCCGACTGCGGCTTCCGGCGCACCGGGAGACAACGGTCAGCAGCCCGCGCAGAGCCCGGCCGAGACCAAGAAGGTCCCGGCGCGCGCCAAGCGTTGATCGGCGCTTGACCTTGACGTAACGTCAACCTCTACCGTGGTGTTCGCACCCCACGAGAGAGAGGAGACGACGATGGACTGGTCCATCCAAGACATCGCACGGCTCGCCGGAACGACCAGCAGGACGCTGCGTCACTACGACGACATCGGCCTCCTCCCGCCCAGCAGGATCGGCGGCAACGGCTACCGGTACTACGACAGGGACTCCCTCGTGCGGTTGCAGCGCATCCTGCTGCTCCGCGACCTCGGTCTCGGCCTCCCGGCCATCTCCGGCGTGCTCGGCAACCAGGTGGATGCGCTCCCCGCCCTCGACGGCCACCTCACCTGGCTGCGCGACGAGCGGGAACGGCTGGCGCGGCAGATCGCGTCGGTCGAGTCGACCATCCAGGCACTGAGAGAAGGAGCAGAGATCATGGCGGAAGACATGTTCGACGGTTTCGACCACACGCAATACAAGGACGAGGTGGAGGAACGCTGGGGCACGGAGGCGTACGCGCGCTCCGACGCGTGGTGGCGCGGCAAGACGCCGGTGGAGCGCTCGGAGTGGCAGCGGCTGCAGAAGCAGCTGGCCGCCGACTGGATCGCGGCGTCCGCACGCGGCGCCGACCCGGAAGGCGAGGAGGGGCAGGCGCTCGCGCAGCGCCACTTCGACTGGCTGGCGTCGATCCCGGGAACCCCGGGCAGCGACGCGAGCGGCCCCACGGCCGCCTACCTGACGGGCCTCGGCGAGATGTACGTCGCCGACCCGCGCTTCGCCGCCAACTACGGCGGCATCGACGGCGCGACCTTCGTCCGCGACGCGCTCCGCGCCTACGCCGCCCGCGAGCTCTAGCCCGCCCGCGCCCCCTGCGCCCCCAAGCAATCGAGTCGGGACTTGTGCACGCGAAACGCCGCGTGTCGCGTGCACAAGTCCCGACTCGATTGCTTGGGGCGGGGCTACGCGCGGGCGCGGCGCGGGCGGCGGGTGGTGCGCGCCGTGAGGCGGTCGTCGAGCCAGTACGTCGCGACCGTGAGGGCCGGACGACGGGATGCGCGCGGCTCGCGCTCGCGCTCGACGGGCTCGCGGTCGGGCTGAACCGCGCCGACGAGGTTGCTGTCGGACCGGCGGTGGTCGCGCATCCTGGTGGCCGCGTCCGGTTCGAGCAGGAGGCCGTCGCGCACGTCGAACGCGACGTCCTCCTGCTCCCCGACGAGTCCGGCCGACTGTTCGGCCGTACCCTCGAGCTCGCTTTCCAGCGCCGCCGCAGTCGTTGCAGCGTCCTGCGGCAGACGGATCGCGAAGAAGGGGAGGGTGAGGCTGCAGAGCGGCCCGACGAGGAGCGCGAACGCGAGTGTCCCGACGCCGACGTTGCCTCCGAGGAACCAGCCGATGATGAGCACCGTCACCTCGATGCCGGTGCGGACGGCCCAGATCGGCCAGCCGGTGCGGGCGTGCAGCCCGGTCATGAGGCCGTCGCGCGGGCCAGGTCCGAGTTTCGGGCCGATGTAGAGCCCGGTGGCGACCGCGAGCAGCAGCAGGCCGCCGACGAACAGCAGCACCTGCGCCCACAGTTCCGTCTGCTGCGGGATGAACGCGAGTCCGAGTTGCGCGCTCGGCCCGACCAGCAGAACGTTCAGCACAGTGCCGAGCCCCGGCCGCTGGCGCAGCGGGATCCAGAACGCGAGGACCGCGACGCCGACGAGATTGGTGACGAGCCCGAACAGCAGGCCGGTCTTGAGTGAGATGCCCTGCGCCAGCGCGTCCCACGGAGACACCCCGATGCCGGCGCGCACCATCATCGCAATGGCGATTCCGTAGAGGAAGAGCCCGATGAGGAGTTGCGCGAGGCGTCTGGTGAGGAGGATGCGGCTGTTCACTCTCCCATCCAATGTGCCGATTGGCCTTTTATCAAGAAGCCAATTCGCTTAAGGTGGCCTTATGCCCGATGCGCAGCTCACCGCCAGATCGCTCGAATCCCTCCTCGGCGAGTGGCGAGGGGGAGGCGCCCACTACCAGGCGCTCGCCGACCGCATCCGGTTGCTGGTGCTCGACGGGCGCATCCCGATCGACACCAGGCTTCCGGCCGAGCGCGACCTCGCCTCCCGGCTGGAACTGAGCCGCACGACCGTCACGGCGGCCTATCGCGGCCTGCGCGACGCGGGCTTCCTCGACAGCGTCCGCGGCTCCGGCAGCGTGGCCAGGCTGCCAGGCCCGGTGCTCGTCCCTGCTCCGATCCCCGGCGGCGACGGGATGCTCGACTTCACCAAGGCCGCCCTGCCCGCCGCGGCATCGCTTCCAGCTGCCGCGCGGGCCGCAGCCGAGGAACTCCCGCACTTCCTCACGCACTCCGGCTACGACGACGTCGGCCTCCCGCACCTCCGCGAGGCCATCGCAGAGCGCTACCGGCAGCGCGGCCTCCCGACCGACCCGGACCAGGTGCTCGTGACGGTCGGAGCGCAGCAGGCGATCGCGCTCATCGCCCGGACGTTCCTCGGCCGCGGCGACCGCACGCTGATCGAGATGCCGACCTATCCCCACGCGACCGACTCGTTCCGACTCGCCGGAGCGCGGCTGGTCCCGATCACGGTCACGGTTCCGGGGGCCGACGCGCCGCATCCCATCGGCGCGGAGGACGACGGGTGGGACGCCGACGCGCTCGAACAGACCGTGCGCAGGGCCAATCCCGCGCTCGCGTACGTGATCCCGGACTTCCAGAACCCGACCGGCGCCTCCATGTCGCCGGAGACGCGCGAACGGCTGCTGGCGGTCACGGCGGCGCAGGGCACGATCGTCGTCGGCGATGAGACGACGGCCGACCTCGACATCGACAGGCTCGGTGAGCACCTGCCGCTGCCCCGCTACGGGATGCGCGAGGCCGGGGATGCGCCGGTGCTGCTGATCGGGTCGGCGAGCAAGAGCCTCTGGGGCGGCCTGCGCATCGGCTGGATCAGGGCGGAGCGTCCGCACCTGCAGAAGCTGATCGCCGCGAAGCCCGCCACCGATCTCGGCACGCCGCTGCTGGAGCAGCTCGTTGTGGCGAGGATGCTCCCGCAGATGGCGCAGATCCTGGAGGACAGGCGCGCCCAGCTGGCCGCAGGCCGCGAGCGGGTGCTGCGGATGGCGGCGGAGAACTTCCCCGACTGGGTGGTGCCCAGGATGCACGGGGGGCTCGCGGCGTGGATCGGGATCGGCGAGCCGGTCAGCTCGGCGCTGACGCTCGGCGCGCGCGCCGAGGGGCTGCTGATCGCGGCGGGGCCGCGTTTCGGGCTGGACGGCGCGTTCGAGCGGTTCGTGCGCATCCCGATCACGTATTCGGAGGAGGAGACGGCGCGAGCGTTCGCGGCGCTGTCGCGGGCGTGGCCCGGTGCCCTGCGCGCACCGGCGCTGTCTGGTCCCTTCCTAGACGGTGCCTCCCTCCCCAACGTGGTGTAGATGGTGGTGTTGTTGGTGGCGGTCGCGAGATACCAGTAACTGTCGCGAAACGCCCGGGATGCGTAACAGTTACTGGCATCTCGCGCTCGGCGGGGTGGGCCTGTGGAGAGATTTCGGCGCTGGGCGGCGGATTCGTGCAGGGTAGTGGGCATGATCGATCAGCGATTGCGCGGACGTCCGGTCTCCCTCCGGGAGGCGCGGACGCTCGGCGTCGAGCCTGCGCGGCTCTCGCGGCGCGAGCTCGTCGCACCCTTTCGGGGCGCCCGTGTCCCTGCTGAGCTGGCGGACGACTTCGTCGCGCGTTGCACCGCTCTCTGCGCCAGGCTGCCGGATGCGGTGCTGTCGCACGCGACGGCGGCGCGGCTGCTGGGGCTGCCGGAGGTGGGCGGGGCGCATGCTGCAGGTGCGCATCCGCCCTCCGAGGATGCGTCCCCCGCGGTCGGTGGGCGTCCGTCCACACCGGATACGCCTGCCGCGGCCGGTGGGCGTCCGTCCACACCGGATGCGCTTCCCGAACTGCACGTGACGGTCGCGCCACCTGCACGCGCGCCCCGGATCGCAGGGGTTCGGGCGCACGCCCGGCGCATCAGTGCGCGGGAGGTCCGCTTCTCGCGCGGTCTGCCGGTGACGTCGGCGGCGCGCACCTGGTCCGATCTGGCGGCGACGGCGAGCGTCCGGCAGCTCGTGATGCTGGGCGACGCCGTGATCGGCGGCCATGCGCCTCTGGCGTCTCGTGACGACCTGTGCGCGGCGCTCCCCGCAGCGGGAGCTCGGGGTGCGCGGCGCGCCAAGCGAGCCATCGAGCTTGTGAACGAGCGGTCGGAGTCTCCGCAGGAGTCGCTGCTCCGAGTCATCCTGGCCGACGCCGGCCTGCCGGAACCCGACGTCAACATCGAGCTGCGTGCTCCGGACGGGCGGGTCCTGGCACGACCGGACCTGCGATTCCGTCGGGAGCGCGTGATCCTCGAGTACGAGGGCGACCACCATCGCACCGATCCGCGGCAGTGGCGCAGAGACCTCACCAGGACCACGACGCTGCAGCAGCACGGCGAACTGGTGCTGAGGATCGGCGCGGAGCATCTGTGCGCGGAGAAGCGCCTGGTCGGGCTGGTGTTCCGCACGCTTACCTCGCGCGGGTGGGATCCGTCGTGAGCCGCCGCATCCAGTGCCGCCGCGTCCAGTGCCGCCGCATCCTGAGCCTGCAGACTCCCGCGGGAGTACCTCTCCACCCTGAAGTCGTACCAGGGCATGAGGAAATTGCACAGGCTGCAATGACATACTTTTCGGGCGGCGTCGGCGCCGCGTGTCTCGCATCCACTTTCTGCCAAGGGAAAAGACTGTGCATTTTCTTGCCGTCCTGAGTATGAAGAACCGCGCGCTCATCGCGCTCGTCACCATCGTGGCGGCGGTGTTCGGCGGCCTGGCGCTGACGAACCTCAAGCAGGAGCTCGCGCCCACCATCTCGTTCCCGCAGCTCGCGATCATCACGAGCTACCCTGGCGCATCGCCGGAAGTCGTCAACAACGACGTGAGCACGCCGGTCGAGACGGCCATCCAGGGCGTGCCTGACCTCGAGAGCACGTCGGCGGTCAGCAGCACCAACCAGTCGATCATCACGGCGAAGTTCACCTACGGCACAGACCTCGCCACGGCCGAGCAGAAGATCGACCAGGCGATCAACCGCATCAAGTCGACCCTGCCGAGCAGCGTCGACCCGCAGGTCTTCTCCGGCAGCATCGACGACTTCCCGGTGATCCAGCTCGCCGTCACCAGCAACCAGGACACCCGCACCCTCGCCGACAACATCACCAAGCTCGTCCTGCCCGACATCAAGAACGTGAGCGGCGTCAACGACGCGCAACTCGTCGGCCAGGTCGGTCAGCGCATCGCCATCACGACGGACAGCGCCAAGCTGGCCGCCAACGGCGTCACCAGCCAGTCGATCAAGGATGCGCTGCAGCAGAACGGCGTCCTCGTTCCCGGAGGTTCGATCACCGAAGACGGCAAGACGCTGTCGGTGCAGTCGGGCAAGAAGCTGGCGTCGATCGACGACATCACCTCCCTCCCGCTCATTCGGTCGGCGTCCGCCTCCGGTGCCGGCGCCTCCGGTGCCGGCGCATCCGGCGCAACGGGTGCAACAGGTGCGAGTGGAGCAACCGGTGCGACCGGTGCGAGCGCTGCCGCCGCTGCTGCGGCCGCCGCGGCAGCCACCCCGCCGACCATCGGCGACGTCGCGACCGTGCAGAAGACCGACGACCCCACCACCTCCATCTCGCGCGTCGACGGCAAGCCGGCGCTGACCATCGCGGTCACCAAGCTGCCCGCGGCCAACACGGTGGACGTCTCGCACGGCGTCAGCGCGCTGATCGACGACATCCAGACCAAGCTCGGCGACGGCGCGAAGGTGACCGTCGTGTTCGATCAGGCCCCCTTCATCACGCAGTCGATCAACTCGCTCACCGAGGAGGGCCTGCTCGGTCTGCTGATGGCGGTCATCGTCATCCTGATCTTCCTGATGTCGATCCGCTCGACGCTGGTCACGGCGATCTCCATCCCGACCAGCGTGCTCATCACGTTCATCGTGATGTGGGCGACCGGGTACACGCTCAACATCATCACGCTCGGCGCGCTCACCATCGCGATCGGTCGTGTGGTGGACGACTCCATCGTCGTGATCGAGAATATCAAGCGGCAACTCGTCGCCGGGGTGGACAGAGCGGCGACCATCATCAAGGCCGTGCGCGAGGTCGCCGGCGCGATCACCGCGTCCACGATCACCACCGTGGCAGTGTTCCTGCCGCTGGCGTTCGTCGGCGACGTGACCGGCGAGCTGTTCCGCCCGTTCGCGCTCACGGTGACCATCGCTCTGCTCTCGTCGCTGCTCGTCTCGCTGACGATCGTGCCGGTGCTCGCGTACTGGTTCCTGCGTCCGCCGAAGGCGCGCAAGCACGAGGGAGGCGCGGAAGGCGCCGACGCCGCGCACCTCTCCATCGAAGAGGCGATGGCGGCCGGAGACGACGAGCTCGAGCACCCGTCGGCGCTGCAGCGCGGCTATCTTCCGATCATCCACTGGACGCTGAAGCACTCGGTGTCCACGGTGCTGATCGCGGTCGTCGTGCTCGTCGGAACGCTGGCGCTCACCCCGCTGATGAAGACCAACTTCCTCGGCTCCACGGGCCAGAACACACTCACGATCACGCAGACGCTCGCCCCGGGGGCATCCTTGCAGGCCAAGGACGACGCCTCCAAGGTCGTCGAGCAGAAGCTCATCGACACCAAGGGGGTCGACACCGTCCAGGTCTCGATCGGGTCGAGCGGCGCATCGCTGCAGGCCGCGTTCACCGGAGGCGGCGGCAACACCACGTTCTCGGTGACCACCGATCCGAACGTCAACCAGGACGAGCTCAAGAGCACCATCGAGAACGAGCTCGCAGCGGTGAAAGACCAGGGTGACATCCAGGTCTCCTCGCAGAGCGGGTTCGGCGGGTCGAGCGACATCGAGATCGACATCACGGCCACCAGCAACGAAGACCTGCAGAAGGCGACCGACTCGGTCGTGGCCGAGGTCAAGAAGCAGGATTCGGTCAAGCAGGTCACCGACAACCTCAGCGCGTCCCTGCCGTACGTCGCGGTGAACGTCGACCGCGCCAAGGCGGCGGCCGCAGGACTCAGCGAGGTCGCCGTCGGCGGCATCGTCTCGCAGGCCATGCAGCCGACGCAGGCCGGTTCGGTCGCCCTCGACAACTCGACGCTCAACATCTACATCCAGAGCGACAACCCGCCGACCACGGTCGCGGAGCTCAGCAGCCTGCAGATCCCGACGATCACCGGTCCTGTCGCACTGAGCACGCTGGCGACGGTCCAGGAGACGAACGGTCCGTCGACCGTCACGACCGAGCGCGGGCTCCGCACGTCGACGGTCACGGCGACGCCGGCGACCGACAACCTCGGAACGGCGAACGCCGGAGTGACCACGGCCCTCAAGGACGCGAAGCTCCCGGCCGGCGCGACCGCGAAGGTCGGCGGCGTCTCGTCCAGCCAGTCGGACGCGTTCTCGCAGCTCGGGATCGCGCTGCTCGCCGCCCTGCTGATCGTCTATATCGTGATGGTCGCGACGTTCCGTTCGCTGCGCCAGCCGCTGCTGCTGCTGGTCTCGGTGCCGTTCGCGGCGACCGGAGCGATCGCGCTGCAGATCATCTCCGGCATCCCCCTCGGCGTCGCCTCGCTGATCGGTGTGCTGATGCTGATCGGCATCGTCGTGACGAACGCGATCGTGCTCGTCGACCTCGTCAACCAGTACCGGAGACGAGGGATGTCGGTGCCGGAGGCGGTGGCGCACGGCGCCTCCCGTCGTCTGCGCCCGATCCTCATGACCGCGCTCGCGACCATCGCAGCCCTCACCCCGATGGCGATCGGCCTCACCGGCCACGGCGGCTTCATCTCGCAGCCCCTCGCCATCGTGGTGATCGGCGGCCTGGTCTCGTCCACGCTGCTGACCCTGATCGTGCTGCCGACGCTCTACAACCTCGTGGAAGGCGCACGTGAACGCCGTGCCGCGAAGCGCGCGGCGAAGCAAGCTGGGTCCGGTGGGCCGGCTGCGGGCGACGGTGGCGCTGGTGGTAACGGCGGACCTGGCGGCCCTGGATACGGCGGACCTGGCTCCGGTGGCTCTGGCGCGGGCGGTACCGGAGCGGGGGAGCCGGGCACTTCTGAGCCCGTCGGCCCCGCCGCTCAGCCCCCGGTGTGGACCGCTCCGGCCGGCGGCACCCAGCTCTAGCCGACCTGCACACGAACGGGCCGGACTCCCCAGGAGTCCGGCCCGTTCTGCTGTGCGGGCGGTGCTTCGCGCCCGCTCAGCGGTTGCGCAGCGTGGCGAAGAACGTCCGGATATCGTCCGCGAGCACGTCGGGCCGCTCCAGTGCTGCGTAGTGGCCACCGCCGTCGAACTCCGACCAGTGGATGATGTTGTCGTTGTCCCGCTCGGCGAAAGTGCGGACCGACTTGAAGTCGTCGGAGAAGACGGCGATCCCGATCGGCGAGTGGTTGACGGCCGGCTCTGCGCCCGCGTTGGCTTCCTCGAAGTGGTAGCGGCCCATCGTCGCCGACGTGTTCGTGAACCATTCGACCGACGCCTCGGTGAGGATCTGCTCGGTGGTCACCAGGCTCGTCCCGTTGCCGAACGACTGGAACAGTTCGTTCCAGGCGAGCTGGCCGATCGGCGAGTCGGAGAGGCCGACGGCGACAGTCTGCGGGCGGCTGGAGTTGATCGCGTTGTAGCCGCCGACCGACTGGAACCACTTCATGTGCTCCAGAGCCGCGTAGTCCTTCGGCTCCAGCTTCTCGAACTCGGCGGGGTCGCCGGACGGGAAGGAGAACAGCTGCAGCACGTGCGAGCCGAGGTAGCCGTCCGGTGCCGCCAGACCGAACTCGCGGGCGACCATCGCGCCGCCGTCGCTGCCGTGCGTGCCGTACTCGTCGTAGCCGAGGCGGTGCATGAGGGTGTCGAACGTGCGGGCGACGCGCGCCATCGTCCAGCCGCGGTCGACCACCGGGACGCTGAACCCGAAACCGGGCAGCGACGGGACGACCACCGAGAACGCGTCCTCGGCGCGGCCGCCGTGAGCGACAGGGTCGACGAGCGGGCCGATCAGGTCGAGGAAGTCCACGAAGCTGCCTGGGTAGCTGTGCACGAGCAGCAGCGGCGTCGCGTCGGCCTCCGCCGACGGGACGTGCAGGAAGTGGACGGTCTGCCCGTCGATCTCGGTGAGGTAACCGGGGAAGGCGTTGATCCGCTCCTCCTGGGCGCGCCAGTCGAAGACCTTCCACGCGGCGATGACCTCCTCCAGGTAGGAGTTCGGCACACCGTAGCGCCAGTCGTCCTCGCCGGGAACCGGGCGGGGGAGGCGGGTGCGGTCGAGGCGCTCCCGCAGATCGGCGATATCGGCCTCGGGGATGGAGACGCGGAACGGGGTGATGGCGGGAGCGGAAGCGAGAGCGGAAGAGGCGGCGGCCGAGGTCGCGGTGGCGGAGGCGGTGGTGCTGGGGTTCGTCTGCGTTGTCATGGCTTCACCATAGAAACGTAATAGGAACAACTGCTTCCGCTTTGTGGAAAGATCTTCGACATGACCGACACCGCCTCCCGGATGCTGCGCATCCTGAGCCTGCTGCAGGTGCGCCCGGCCTGGACGGCGGCCGAACTCGCCGCCCGGCTCGACGTGAGTGCGCGCACGATCCGCAACGACGTCGACCGGCTGCGCGAGCTCGGCTACCCGGTGGATGGGGTGCGCGGTCCGGCGGGGCACTACCGGCTCGGCTCCAGCGGCACGATGCCTCCGCTGCTGCTCGACGACGAGGAGGCCGTCGCCGTCACGATCGGGCTGCGCGCCGCGACCGGCATCAGCGGGATCGAGGAGAGCAGCACTCGGGCGCTCCGCAAGCTGGAGCAGGTGCTGCCGAACCGGCTGCGCAGCACGGTCGCGGCGATGTCGGAGACGGTGTCGAAGGCACCGGAGAACACCGGGAGCAACGTCGACGACCCCGACGTGGAGGCGGACGTGCTGTCCGCCATCGCCACCGCCATCCACGACCATCACTGGCTGCGGTTCGACCAGCAGGATGTGCAGCGGCTGGTCGAGCCGTATCGTCTCGTCAACTGGCAGCGGAGGTGGTACCTCGTGGCCAGGGATGCGCGTACCGGGGAGTGGGCGGCGCACCGGGTCGACTGGCTGACGCTCCAGATGCCGACCCGGCGGCCGTTCGAGCCGCATCCACTGGTCGGCGAAGACTATTCGAGCTTCGTGCTGCGCACGGTGTCATCGACGGGGTGGGCCATCCACTCGCGCATCCTGGTGTTCGCGTCGGCGGCGGAGGTGGTCGCGCGGATCAACGCGGCGGTGGGCGTGGTGGAGCCGGTCGACGACGACACCTGCGTGTTGGTGACCGGCGGCGACAGCGTGGAGATCATCGCGGTGTACATCGGGATGCTGGGACTGGATTTCCGGGTGACGGAGCCGCCGGGGCTGGTGGAGCAGGTGCGGGCGCTTGGAGCGCGGTACGCGCGGGCGGTGGGGTGAGCTGGGCTGTATGGCGGCCGAGTGAGCGGGGTAAGCAGGTCAACGCCGTGGTGTCCGCGATCCCAGACGCCCGGTGACGCCAGAGCCTGCCGCGCATCCATCGGGGTTGCTACCGTCGCGGTATGAGCACCCGTGAGTTGTCCGTCGATCCGCTGTGGCCGCGCGCTGGAGCGTGGCCGTCGTTCGGTGACCTGCCCGTCGATGCGGAGGTGGACCTCGCCTTCCTGGGCATCCCCACCTGGCGCACGTCGCTGTCGGCGACCGGCGCCGGAGAGACGCCGGCCGCGGTGCGCGCCGCCCTCCGGTACTACTCGGCGTCCGTGCCGGGCCTGGACGTGGAGCGGCTGCTGTTCGCCGACGCCGGGGACGTGCACGAGCCGGACGGCCCGGAGGGCGAAGGACGCGCCATCGCGGCGATGGCGGACGCGGTCGCCCTGTCACGCCTGACCGTGGCCGTGGGCGGCGACAACGCGCTCACCGTTCCCGCGGCGCTCGGCGCGTGGGGCGAGGAGCTCCCGTCGGCCGGCTTGATCACGCTCGACGCGCATCACGACCTGCGCGACGGCGTCTCGAACGGATCGCCCGTGCGACGGCTGGTCGAGGCCGGCCTGGACGGGCGGCGCGTGGTGCAGATCGGGATCGCCGACTTCGCGAACTCGCCCGCGTACACGGCCAGAGCCGAGGAGTACGGCATCACCGTGGTGCACCGGGATGCGCTGCACCACCGGCCGATCGACGACGTGATGGCCGAGGCGGTCGAGATCGCTGGAGCGTCCGGCGGGCCGATCCACGTGGATCTGGATGTCGACGTGTGCGACAGGTCGGTGGCCCCTGGATGCCCAGCATCGGTTCCGGGAGGTCTGGCAGCGTGGGAGCTGCGCCGGTTCGCGCGGCTGGCGGGCGCATGCGGTGCTGTGCGATCGGTCGACATCGCCGAAGTGGATGCGACGGCCGACGTCGCTGACGGACGCACGGTGCGGCTCGCCGCGCTGCTGGTGCTGGAGGTCGCGGCAGGGCTGGCCGGGCGCGCCTGAGCGGGCAGCACGCCGGGCGGCACCCGTGCGGCAGCGCCTGAGCGGGGCGCCGGTCGCGCTAAGCCACCAGCACTCCGCCGCGGTACACCGCGTCCACCAGCGGCACCCCCGGCCGGTACGCCAGGTGCACGGACGACGGAGCGCGCAGCACGACGAAGTCGGCCGCCGCTCCGGCCGCGAGGTGACCGACGTCCGTCCTCCGCAGCGCGGCGGCGCCCCCGGCCGTCGCCGCCCACACGGCCTCGGCGGGCGTCATCCCCATGTCGCGCACGGCCACGGCGATGCAGAACGCCATTGACGAGGTGAACGACGAGCCGGGGTTGCAGTCGCTGGCGATGGCCACGGTGACGCCCGCGTCGATCAGTCTGCGCGCATCCGGGTATGGCTGGCGGGTGGAGAACTCGACGCCGGGCAGCAGTGTCGCGACCGTACGGGAGGCGGCGAGGCGGGAGACGTCGTCGTCGGTGAGGTGGGTGCAGTGGTCGACGCTCGCGGCGTCGAGGGTGACCGCCAGTGCGACCCCGTCGCCCGGCGCGAGCTGGCTGGCGTGGACGCGGACGCCGAGACCGCGCGCCGCCCCCGCCGTCAGGATGCGGTGGGATTGCTCCGGCGTGAATGCGCCGGTCTCGCAGAACACGTCGATCCAGCGCGCGCGCGGCGCGCAGGCGTCGAGCATGGGGCCGACGACCAGGTCGACGTACGCGTCCGGATCGTCGGCGAATTCGGCGGGGACGACGTGGGCGCCCAGGAAGGTGGTCTCGTCCGTCACGCGTGAGGCCAACCGCAGCAGCCGCGCCTCGTCGTCGACGGTGAGACCATAGCCGCTCTTGATCTCGAACGTCGTCGTGCCCTGGGCGTGCAGTTCGGCGACGAAACCGTCGAGCCTGGCCGCCAGTTCGGCGTCCGTCGCCGCCCGCGTCGCGGCGACCGTGCTGCGTATGCCGCCAGCGGTATACGGCCTGCCGGACATGCGCGCCTCGAACTCGGCAGCGCGATCCCCGCCGAAGACGAGGTGGGTGTGGGCGTCCACGAAGCCAGGGATGACGGCCGCTCCGGCGACGTCGAGCACGTCGGCGGACGCAGCGACCGCACCGCACTCCGCAGGCAACTCGGTGGAAGGGCCAGACCAGACGACCAGCCCGTCGTCCACCAGCAGCGACGCGGCGGGCACAGCGCCCAGCAGACCCTCCCTGCCCGGATCGTTCGTGACCAGCTCGCCGATCCCGGTGACCAGCACCGCCGTCACCGCTCAGCCCTCCCGCATCGGGATGCGCAGGCCGCGCTCCTCCGCGACCTCCACCGCCCGGTCGTAGCCCGCATCCACGTGGCGCATCACCCCGGTGCCAGGGTCGTTGATAAGCACGCGCTCGATCTTCTCGGCGGCGAGCGGCGTGCCGTCGGCGACGATCACCTGACCGGCGTGGATGGAGCGGCCGATGCCGACCCCGCCGCCGTGGTGGATGGACACCCAGGTGGCACCGGAGGCGGTGTTGAGGAGCGCGTTCAGCAGCGGCCAGTCAGCGATCGCGTCCGAGCCGTCGGCCATCGCCTCGGTCTCCCGGTACGGCGACGCGACGGAGCCGGAGTCGAGGTGGTCTCGTCCGATCGCGAGTGGGGCGGAGAGCTCGCCGCTCGCGACCATTTCGTTGAACTTCAGGCCGGCCAGGTGGCGTTCCTTGTATCCCAGCCAGCAGATCCTGGCGGGCAGGCCCTCGAAGTGCACCTTCTCGCCTGCCTGGGTGATCCAGCGGCGCAGGTGCTCGTCTTCCGGGAACAGTTCCAGGATGGCGCGGTCGGTCGCCGCGATGTCGGCAGGGTCGCCGGAGAGCGCCGCCCAGCGGAACGGTCCCTTGCCTTCGGCGAACAGCGGCCGGATGTACGCGGGCACGAATCCTGGGAAGTCGAAGGCGCGCTCGAAGCCGCCCAGCTTCGCCTCGGCGCGGATGGAGTTGCCGTAGTCGAAGACCTCGGCGCCCGCGTCCTGGAACCCGACCATCGCTTCGACGTGCTTCGCCATCGACGCCCGGGAGGCGGTGGTGAACCCCTCGGGGTCGGCGGCGGCCGCATCGTGCCACTCCTCCACTGTGACGCCCTCCGGCAGATAGGTGAGCGGGTCGTGGGCGCTGGTCTGGTCGGTGACGATGTCGATGGCGACGCCGCGGGAGAGCAGTTCGGGGAAGACGGTCGCCGCATTGCCGACGAGCCCGACCGACAGCGGGGTGCGCGACTCCTTGGCCGCGAGGACGCGGGCGACGGCGTCGTCCAGGTCGTCGGCGAGCTCGTCCAGGTAGCCGTGGTCGATGCGGCGCTGCAGGCGGGACGTGTCCACATCCACGATCAGGACGACGCCCTCGTTCATCGTCACGGCGAGCGGCTGCGCGCCGCCCATCCCGCCCGCACCGCCAGTGAGCGTGATCGTGCCGGCCAGGGTGCCGCCGAACCGCTTCGCCGCGACGGCCGCGAACGTCTCGTAGGTGCCCTGCAGGATGCCCTGCGTGCCGATGTAGATCCACGACCCTGCGGTCATCTGGCCGTACATGGTGAGGCCGAGGGCTTCCAGGCGGCGGAACTCTGGCCAGGTGGCCCAATCTCCGACAAGGTTCGAGTTGGCGATCAGGACGCGCGGCGCCCACTCGTGCGTGCGGAAGACGCCGACCGGCTTGCCGGACTGCACCAGCAGGGTCTCGTCCGGCTCCAGGTCGCGGAGGGTGCGGACGATCGCGTCGAACGCCTCCCAGCTGCGGGCCGCGCGGCCGGTGCCGCCGTAGACGACCAGGTCGTCCGGGCGCTCGGCGACATCCGGGTCGAGGTTGTTCATGAGCATCCGGAGCGGTGCCTCGGTCTGCCAGCTCTTCGCGCTGATGGTAGTGCCGCGCGGGGCGCGGACCTCTCGTGCTCCCTGCATGTGGGGGTCTCCTCGTCTGTGAGTGAAAGCTGTGGATGCGGTGGGTCGGGGTGGGTGCGGTGGTTGCTGCTGTGGTGCGGCGGGGTGGGCCTGGGCGGCGGCCCCGGTCAGCCCAGCGGGCCGGTCACGGTCTCAGCAGCGGCGAGCACGCGGCCGGACTGCACCAGCGCGACGACCGCCTCGATCTCCGGCGACAGGTAGCGGTCGGAGCCAGGCCCCTCCACCACCGTGCGCACCTCCGCGATCACGGCGCCCGTGGCGGGCCCCGGCTGGAGCGGAGCGCGCAGGTCGGCTCCGCGGGCGGCGGTCATGACCTCGATGGCGAGCACCCGGCCGAGCCCGTCGACCGAGCGGCGCAGCTTGCGGGCGGCTGCCCAGCCCATCGAGACGTGATCCTCCTGCATCGCGGACGACGGGATGGAGTCGACCGAGGCGGGCGCGGCGAGGCGCTTCAGCTCGGAGACGATCCCGGCGGCCGTGTACTGGGCGATCATCAGCCCGGAGTCCACGCCGACCTCGTGGGCGAGGAACGGGGTGAGCCCCTGGTTGCGGGACGGGTCGAGGAACCGGTCGGTGCGGCGCTCGGACATGCTGGCGACGTCGGCGGCGACGATGGCGAGGAAGTCGAGCACGTAGGCGATCGGCGCTCCGTGGAAGTTGCCGTTCGACTCGACCCGGCCGTCCAGGGTGAGCACGGGGTTGTCGACCGCGGAGGCGAGCTCGCGCTCGGCGACGAGGGTCGCGTGCGCGACGGTGTCACGCGCGCCGCCGTGCACCTGCGGTGCGCAGCGCAACGAGTACGCATCCTGGACGCGCGTGCACTCCGGACCCTTGTGGCTGGCGACGATCGGCGACCCGGCGAGCACGGCGCGCAGGTTCGCGGCGGCGACGGCCTGGCCGTGCTGCGGGCGCAGGCGCTGCAGGTCGTCGGCGAACACGGCGTCGGTGCCGAGCAGCGCCTCGACGCTCATGGCCGCGGCGATGTCGGCCGTGCTCAGCAGCGCGGTGAGGTCGTGGATGGCCAGCGAGAGCATCCCGAGCATCCCGTCGGTGCCGTTGATGAGCGCGAGGCCCTCCTTCTCGGCGAGGACGACCGGGGTGATCCCGGCCGCCGACAGGGCGGTGGAGGCATCGAGCAGTTCGCCGCCGACGCGCACCTGCCCCTCACCCATCGCTGCGAGGGCGCAGTGGGCGAGGGGGGCGAGGTCGCCGGAGCAGCCGAGCGAGCCGTACTCGCGCACGACGGGGGTGATGTCGGCGTTGAGCAGGGCGGCGTAGGTCTCGACGGTCGCGCGCTGGGCGCCGGTGCGGCCGGTCATCAGCGTGGAGAGGCGCAGCAGCATGAGGGCGCGGACGACCTCGCGCTCGACCTCCGGGCCGGAGCCGGCGGCGTGGGAGCGGACGAGGCTCGCCTGCAACTGGGCGCGGCGGTCACTCGGGATGAACGTGGTCGCGAGTGCGCCGAACCCGGTGGAGATGCCGTAGTGCGGTTCGACGTCGTCGGCGAGGGCTTCGACGATGGCGCGGGATGCCTCGACCTGGTCGAGCGATTCCTGGTCGAGGACGACGGGGGCGTCGTGGCGGGCGACGGCGACGACGTCGGCGACGCTCAGCGGGTGCGCGCCGACCGTGACGGTGACTGTGGTGTGAAGCATGTTCCGATCTCACTCCCTCGCGGCCGCCGCTGTCCTGCGTATACACTCATCCCCGTCCGGTATCCCAGACTCCCGCGGCTGGGCTCGTTTGTTTCGGGGTGCGGGAGGGGCGGCGGCGGACGGCGAGAGAGGGACAGGCGCGTGAGCAAGGTTCCTGCTGCGGAGAACACGCTGCGGATACTGGAGTGGCTGGGCACGCAGCGCGGGCCGGTTGCTGCGGCGACCGTGGCTGGGGCGCTGGGGTTGCCGCGGTCGACGGTGTACCACCTGCTCGCTGTGCTCTGCGATCACGGGTTCGTGCTGCACTTCCCCGAGGCGAAACGGTACGGGCTCGGCGTGGCCGCGTACGAGCTCAGCTCGGCCTTCTCGCGGCAGGAGCCGTTGAGCAGGCTGGGGCGGCCGATCCTCGCTGCGCTCGTCGACGGCATCGGGGAGTCCGGGCACGTCGCGGTGCTGCACGGGCGCGACGTCGTCTACATCGTCGAGGAGCGTGCACCGAGACGCCCGCGACTGGTCACCGACGTCGGCGTCCGGCTGCCCAGCCACCTGACCGCGAGCGGCAGGGCGCTGCTCGCAACCCTTCCGGCCGGACAGCTCCGCGCGCTCTACCCGGACGCGGCGGCGTTCGAGGACCGCGGGGGCGCCGGACCGCACAGCTACGGCGAGCTCAAGCGAGTGGTCGCCGAGGTGCGCGAACGCGGATACGCGACGGAGGACGGCGAGGTCACCCCCGGATTCGCGTCTGTCGCCGTGTCCGTGCGTGACCACGCGGGATGGCCGGCGGCGGGGATCGCCGTCACATTCCCGCGGGAGAATATTGCGCAGGACCGCTGGGATGCGCTGGCCGAGCGGGTGGGCGAGGCGGCGGTGGAGCTGTCCAGGCGCATCCGGGGCAGTTGAGGGAGCCGGGTCTGTCTCCTACTCCGCCGCAGCCGCCAGCGTCACCGTCGTGGTGTGCTTCTGCCCGCCGCGCATGTACTCCACCTTCACCGTGTCGCCCGGCTTGCTGGTGACCTGGATGGCCGTGAGCACGTCGATGCTGGTGGCGGGGGAGCCGTTGATGGTCGTGATGATGTCACCGGGCCGGATGCCGGCGCTCGCGGCGGGGCCTCCCGCCAGGACCGCCTGGACGAACAGGCCGTCGCTCACGCCGTAGTGCACGGCGACAGCGTGCGGGATGGGGACCGCATCCACCCCGGCTGTCGGGTAACTGACTGTGCCGGTGTCGATGAGTTCGTGCGCGATCGGCATGGCCATCGCCTGCGGGACGGCGAACCCGATCCCGACGCTGCCCGTGCTGCGCTGACCGCTGTCGCCGGGGACGGTCGCGATGGCCGTGTTGACCCCGACCAGCCTGCCGCGGCAGTCGACGAGCGCCCCTCCGGAGTTGCCCGGGTTGATCGCGGCGTCGGTCTGGATGGCGCCGACGAGGATCGCGTTGCGGTCGTCGTCGCTCGGGACGGGGACCGTGCGGCCGAGCGCGCTGACGATGCCGGCGGTGACGGTGCTCGACAGGCCGAGCGGGGCGCCGAGGGCGACCACCGGTTCGCCGACGGCGAGCGCTCCGGAGTCGCCGATGTCGATCACCGGGAGCGAATGCTCGCTGCTGACCTTGATCACGGCGAGGTCGGTCTTCGGGTCGCGGCCGGTGAGCGTGGCGTCCGCCGTGCTGCCGTCGCTGAACCGCACAGAGAGCGTCCCACCGGATGCGGCGGGGGAGATGACGTGGTTGTTGGTCAGGATGTAGCCGTCGCTCGAGATGATCTGACCGCTGCCGCTCCCCGTGCCCGCGCGACCGGCCACGTTGATGGTCACGATGCTCGGCAGCACCCGGTCGGCGACCGAGGCGGCGTCGCAGCTGCCGCGCGTGCCGGCCGACAGAGCGACGGTGGTGACCGTGCCCGCGATGAAGCCGCCCGCGATCAGGATGAGGGCGGCCGCGGTAGCGAGGCCCGCGATCAGCCAGGCGCGTCCGCGACCGGAGGGCGGCGCGGCGTTCGGCGGCGCAGCGTTCGCCGCTGCTTGATCGGTGGATGGCCTCGCGGCACCGGTCTCGTCGCTCATCGTTGGCCCCTTCCGCCGATGGCGTCAGGTTAGTGGTTCGCGCGATGCCGACGCTAGAGAGCGCGCGCTCCCGCGAGAAGCTTGGCGTAACAGATCGAGTGCGGGTCGCCGACATACGGACCGAAGTTCGGGATGCGGGCGTAGCCGTTGCGCTCATACAGCGCGATCGCCGCGTGCTGCAACGGACCGGTCTCCAGCTGCAGCGTCTCGACGCCGGCTTCCGTCGCCCCGGCCTCCACCGCGGAGAGCAGGGACGAGGCGAGGCCGCGACCCCGCGCATCCTGATGGACGAACATCCGCTTGACCTCCGCCGAACGGTCGGCCTTCACGACGAGGGCGGCCATGCCGATGGCCCGCCCCGTGTCGTCGCGGGCGACGAACACCGTGACGCCGGGCGCCTCCAGCTCCGACACGTCGAGCAGGTAGCAGCTCTCGGCGGGGTACAGGGCGAACGTGAACTCGTCGCCGAGGCGCAGCAACTCCTCGACGTCCGGGGTGCGAGGCGGTTCCGCGGCGATCTCGGTGTGCATGTGAACGATGCTAGCGAGCCGTCGTTGCGCGGAGGTTTCGTGGGCGCGCGCGGCGATGCGCCTACGCGGCGGCGAACCGTCTACGCGGCGGCGAACCGTCTGGCCGAGCGCTCCTTGGCCTTGGCGGCCTCTTCGTCGCGGTTCTTCGGCGGTGCCGTGGTCACCAAGTCGTCGAGGAGGTGTTGCGTGAGATGCGCGATCTCGGCGACCGCGCGATCGAACGCCTCGGCATTCGCCTTCGACGGCTTCGAGGTCCCGCTGATCTTGCGCACATACTGCAGCGCGGCCGCGTGCACTTCGTCGCTGCTCGCCGCCGGCTCGAAGTTATGAAGGGTGTGGATGTTCCGGCACATGCCCACGAGGGTACGCCGCCCGCCCGCGCAGCGCATCCCCAGGTGTGACGGGGTGGCGGGCTCAGGAGCGGGCGCGCCCCCGCGCGACGTATTCGAGGCGGCGGAGGGTCTCGACGTTGCGGATGTGCAGGATCAGGTCGGCGATCGGCTTCGGGATGAGCCGGGCAGGCCCGGTGATCGGGTGCTCCTCCATGCGGACCACGCAGCCGGCGCCGCGTGGCTTCACCTCGATGGTGACGCGCTCCGTCCCCACCGGACGGGTCTTCGCCTCCAGTACCATCCGCCGTGGTGGATCCCACGTCTCGATCACCGACTCGTCGTCGAGCACCACCGGCCAGACGCCGATCGAGTGCTGGAGCCGGGAGCCGGCGCGCGGGTACTCGGGGTCGGCGTCGCGCAACCGGGACGCCCCCACAACCCAGGTCGGGTACACCCACGGGTCTTCGAGCACTGCGAAGACCTGCTCAGGGGTGCACGCGAACTCACGAACGGTTGTCGACATGGTCACTGCTCCGGGAGTCCGTCGGGCCGAAGGGACGCTTCGGCGGGGTCGTTGGGGCCGGTCGGGTCGAGGTGGGGCCAGGTGGTCGCGCCACGCGCATCCGATGTCAGCTCGTCGGGGGCGAGGGAGGGCATCGCGCGCACTCCGAACTCGTGGCGCAGTGCGCTGCGCGCCGCGTAGTAGCCGACCAGCCCGTGCACGCCGGGGCCGGGCGCCGCGGCGGCCGATGCCAGGTACAGCCCGCGCCCCGGCATCCGCCATGGATCGGCGGAGATGACCGGCCTGGCGATCAGCTGGCGCAGGTTCGGCGCTCCGGCGGAGATGTCGCCGCCCACGTAGTTGGGGTTGTACGCGGCCATCTCGACGGCGGTCTTGTGGGAGCTGGCGAGCACCACATCCCGGAAACCGGGCGCGAAGCGTTCGATCTGCCGGATGATGGCCTCGGTCTGGTCGGTTGGGGAGCCGGACGGGACGTGCGTGTACGCCCACAGCACGTGCTTCCCGGCGGGGGCTCGCGTGCTGTCGAAGAGCGACGGCTGCGAGACGAGAACGTACGGGTCGTCGCTGTGGCGTCCGGCGGCGACCTCGCGCTCCGACCGGGCGACGGCCGCGCGGGTGCCCCCGAGGTGCACGGTGGCTGTCTCCGTCAGCTCCGCGTTCGCCCACGGCACGGGGCCGGAGAGCGCGAAGTCGACCTTGCAGACGCCGTTGCCGTTTCGGAAGGCGGCGATGCGGCGCAGGTAGGAAGGCGGGAGTCTGTCCTCGCCGAGGCGGGCAGCGGATTCCGCGCCGGTGTCGAACAGGATCGCCCGCGACGGGGGCAGTTCGGCGAGGCTGGTGACCTCCGAGCCGGTGACGACCTCGCCGCCGTGGGCGATCAGGTCGGCCACCATCGCGTCGGCGATCGCTTGGCTGCCGCCGACCGGGATCGGCCAGCCGCGCGCGTGCGCGTAGGTGGCGAGGGTCAGCCCCGCTGCCGCCCCCGCGATGCTCGGCAGCGGCAGCGTCGAGTGCGCGAACACCCCGGTGAGCAGGGCGCCCGGCTCCTCCGTGCGGAAGAACGCATCCCACCATGGGCCGCCCTGGGCGAGCATCGTCATCCCGAACTGCGCCGCGACCAGCGGGTGCCTCGGCACCTGGAACAGCTGGGAGCCGGTGAACTGCGCGACAGCGTCGGCGTTCCGCACCAGAGGGCCGAGCAGCCGGCGCCAGGCCGGGCCGTCCACTCCGAGAGCGTCCACCGTCCGGTCGAGGTCGCGGTAGGCCACGGCCGCGCGGCCCCCATCCAGTGGATGCGCGTACGACGCACTCGGCACGACGAACGGCACGCGCTCCTCGATCCCGAACCTGCGGAAGAACCCGGAGGCGAAGGCCAATGGATGCACGGCCGAGCAGATGTCGTGCCGGAACCCCGGCAGGGTCACCTCCTCCGTCCTCGTGCCGCCGCCCGCTGTCGCGTTGCGCTCGTACACGCGCACGGCGAGACCGGCGCGGGCGAGGGTGACGGCGGCGGAGAGACCGTTCGGGCCGGAGCCGATGACGATCGCATCCGGAGTGGTGGAGCTCATGCCTCCCTGTATACCCCGTTCTGCTCGCGAGGTCAGTGGGTGGCCTGCGACCGTCAGCCCTGGGAGACGCTCCCCGACAGCACTCCGGCGCCGTGCAGGGCCGCCCCGATCGCGTTGGCTATGTGCTGGAACGCGTTGTCGGTCTTGACCGCTCCGATCGCGCCGCCCTTGAGCACGCCCCCTGCCATATTCCTGTTCAGGCGGGCGACGAGCCGGCCGTCGACGTCGACCATGAAGTCGACGGTGAAGGTCTGCTGGAGTCCCTTCCCGGCCAGACCACCGAACAGGATGGTCGCCGTGGTGCTGCCTCGCCGGGCGATCAGCCCGCCGGCCGGGGTCACGGTGACCGCGAATCCCTCGTTCTGGAGCACGGACGCGACGAGCTGTCTGCCGTTCTCGTGGTCGCCGAGGATGAAGAAGTCGTGCGCTGTGGCCATGGCGTCGAGCGTATCGTGCGAGGTTAACGCGTTGTGAACAGTTGTTTCATGGTGAAGAAAAGCGTGAACAGAACGTTCACGAACGCATAAGCTGCACTCGTGAACGACCGCCAGACACCCAGCAGCCCCATCATCGTCCTCGACTTCGACGGGACGGTGTGCGTCGGCGACGCCCCTGTGTGGGAGTACGCGGAGGCCGTGATCTCTAGCATCCTCGACGCGGGAACGGCAGGCGGAACCGACCTCGACGCGTCGCTCCGCGCCCGGCTCGGTGCATTCCTCGACGGCGAGCCCGGCTCGCCCGCATACATCGACGGCTATGCGGCCGTCGGAGCGCTCGCAGCAGAGCACGCCTCGGGCGACCTGCTGCAGCGCGCTTATCAGACCAGCCGGCGGGCGCTCGCCGGGGGAACCGTCGCGGTGTCAGCACCGGACGGTCTCGCCGAGTTCCTCGACGGCTTCGGGGGGAGCGTCGAGCGCGTTCTCGTGACGAATGCGCCGCTCGACGGCGTGCGGGAGACTCTGACGGCCATCGGGATGGCCGACGTGATCGACCGCATCGTCACCGACGCGGACAAGCCCGCCGGCTGGACCCGTCTGCTTCCCGCGCTGCTCGATGGAAGGGACCCGGCGCTGCTGCTGTCGGTCGGCGACATCTGGGGCAACGACCTCGAACAGCCCCTCGCGGCGGGATGCGCCACAGCCCTCATCGACCGCTTCGGCCACCGCGCGGGGCCGGCGCACCTGGTCGCAGCCGACTTCCCCGGCCTCTACGACGGGATCCGCCGCTGGGCGGCCGACCCCGCGGGCTTCACCGCCGCGCACCGACCGGTCGCCGCCTCCGCCTGACCACCTTCGCCCCCACTTCTTCACACCCCGTTTCACCCCCGCAGTTCTCCACAGATCGCATCACCCACCACTCGCAGTCCTCACCACCGCACAGAATGGGAACGTCATGAAACTCCGGAAAACCGCTGTCGCGAGCGCCTCGGGCCTCGCCATCATCGCCGCGCTCGCGTTGAGCGGATGCGGCGTGCAGCAGCAGACCGCCTCCGGTGCCACCGCCTCCGGAACGGCTGCCGCGGCCGCTTGCACGGGCACCTCGGACGACTCGGCCAAGGCGCCCACCGCGCTCACCCTCGCGCTCGTCCCGTCGGGAGACGCGGCGAAGCTGGTCGAGACGGTCAAGCCGCTTGAAGAGGCGCTCACCTCACGTCTCGGCATCCCGGTCAAGGGCGTCATCACGCAGGACTATCAGGCCGCCGTCGAGGCCATCGGCAGCAACCAGGCGCAGATCGGCATGCTCCCCAGCCTGCAGATGAGCCAGGCGTGCGACAAGTACGGCGCCGTCCCCGCTCTGCAGACGCAGCGCAACGGCAAGAGCTCGTACGCGGCCCAGTTCTTCACCAACGACCCCAAGAAGTACTGCTCCGACACTCCGGTCAAGGGCGCCAACGGGATGCTCTACTGCAACGGCACGGAGAAGGGCACCGGCCCCGCCGGGCTCGACAGCATCCCCAAAATCAAGGGTGCGACCGTCTCGCTGCTGCAGGCGGCGTCCCCCGCTGGGTACATCTTCCCCGTCGCGGCGATGAAGAAGGCCGGGCTGAACGTCGACAAAGACATCAAGACCGTTCAGGTCACAGCCAACGACGCCAGCGTCCTCGCCGTCTACAACGGCGACGCCGAGGTCGGCACCAGCTACTGGGATGCGCGCTCCGTCGTGCAGAAAGACACTCCGGATGTCGGCGACAAGGTCGTGGTGTTCGCCCTGACCGACGAGATCCCGAACGACGGCGCCTCCATCACCAGCAAGCTCAGCAAGACCTGGCAGACCAAGATCGCCACCGCGATGAAGGACTACGCGGGCACCCCGGAGGGCGTCAAGGCGCTCACCGCGATCTACCAGATCACCGGCCTGGTCGACGCCGACCCCGCGAGCCTGAAGAAGACCCAGGACGCAGCGGCATCGATCGGCCTCGGCTGATCGCAACGCTCTGAGCGGGGTGGCCGGCGGAACCTGCCGGCCACCCCGCCTCGATTGCTTCAAAACACTGAGGGAAGGAACGGGACGAGATGACGGACACGTCAGGAGCGCGCATCCGGTTCGACAGGGTGGGCGTCACGTACCCGAACGGGTTCGCCGGATTGCGGGAGGTGGACCTCACCATCGAGCCGGGCGAGATGGTCGCCGTCGTCGGGCTGTCCGGCGCGGGCAAGTCGACGCTGATCCGCACCATCAACGGTCTGGTCCCGATCACGTCCGGGGAGATCACGGTGGGCGACTACCAGCTCTCCGGCCTGCGCGGCAAGAAGCTGCGCACCCTCCGCAGCGAGGTCGGGATGGTGTTCCAGAGCTTCAACCTGGCCAAGCGCACCACCGTGCTCAACAACGTGCTGATGGGCCGCCTGCACCACACCTCCGCCTGGCGGACCCTCCTCGCCGCCTGGTCGGCCGACGACGTCGAGCTGGCCATGCAGGCGCTCGAACGCGTGGAGATCGTCTCGAAGGCGTACTCCAGCGCCTCCGAGCTGTCCGGCGGCCAGCAGCAGCGCGTCGCCATCGCCCGCACACTCGCCCAGCGCCCCAAGGTGATCCTGGCCGACGAGCCCGTCGCCTCCCTCGACCCTCCGACCTCCCACGTCGTGATGCGCGACCTCCAGCGCATCAACGCCGAACTGGGGATCACGGTCGTCGTGAACCTGCACTTCCTCGACCTCGCGCGGCGATACGGCACCCGCCTGATCGGGCTCCGCAACGGCTCCGTCGTGTACGACGGCCCGGGCGCCGGGGCGGACGAGTCGGTGTTCGAGGCCATCTACGGCCGCTCGCTCACCGCGGAGGACGTGCTGGACGCCCCGGCGGTGCTGCCGTGACCAGCGTGACTAGCGGCGGGGCGACCGGCGGCACGACCGGCGCGGCCAGCGGCCTGGAGCCCGGCGCGCGGCCGGTCAAGCCGCGCTCGGCGTGGAAGATCGTCGTCACGTTCGCGATCCTCGCCGCGATCACGGTCTGGTCCGCCATTGCCGTGCAGGTGGATGTGGGTGCGCTGTTCGCCAACGCGCAGAACGCCTCCAACACCCTCATCCAGCTGTTCCAGCCCGACTACACCTTCTTCCCCGAGACGCTCCCGTGGCTGCTCCAGACGGTGCAGATGGCCGTCATCTCCACCGCCGTCAGCGTGGTCATCGCGCTGCCGCTGGCGTTCCTCGCCTCCCGCGCCACCAACCCGAACAGCGTGCTGCTCGGCATCGTGCGCTTCGTGATGAACATCGTCCGCAGCGTGCCGGACCTGCTCTACGCCTCGCTGTTCGTGACCGTCGTCGGCACGGGCGCACTGTCCGGCATCCTGGCGCTCGTGCTGTTCAACGTCGGCATCATCGTCAAGCTCATCTCCGAAGCGCTCGACGGTCTCGACCGCGGAGGACAGGAGGCTGCGCTCGCCGCGGGCGGAACCTGGTTCAAGGCCAACCGCGCCGCGATGGTGCCCGAGGTCGCTCCCACTTATCTGTCGCAGGCGATCTACGTGCTGGAGCTGAACATCCGCGCCTCCACCGTGATCGGCCTCGTCGGCGCCGGCGGCCTCGGCATGCTCATCGACAAGGTGCGCACGTTCTACCAGTACCACTACCTCAGCATGATCATCTTCGAGATCCTCGTGCTCGTGGTCCTGCTCGAACTGCTCAGCTCGTACACCAGGCGGAGGCTGATCCGATGAGCGCATCGACCGCATCGACCGCAGCCACCGCATCCACTGTCGCCGAGCTCGATCGCCCGACCGTGGGCATCCCGAAGCAGCAGCGCCCGCGCAAGCCGCTGCACATCGCCCGCACCGTGGTGTGGGTGGTCGTCACCGTGGTGGTCGTCGCGGCGTTCTGGGGCGTCGACATCTCCTGGGACGCGCTGCTTCAGCTCCCGCAGAAGCTCGCCCACTACCTCGGCCTGATGTTCCTGCCTCCCGCCTGGGACAAGCTCCCGGATGCGCTGTCCGCGACCATGCTCTCCGTCGCGATGGCCTGGTTCGGCACCGTGATCGGCGTGATCGTCTCCTTCCCGCTCAGCCTCCTCGCCACCCGCGGGCTCACGCCCGGCATCGTGCGCTGGCCGCTCCGTGCGGTCTTCGCCGTGCTGCGGGCGGTGCCGGAGGTGGTGATCGCCGTGCTGATGCTGTCGGTGACCGGGCTCACCGCATACACGGGCGCGCTCGCCATCGCGATCGGCTCGATCGGAACGCTCGGCAAGTGGGGCTACGAGAGCTTCGAGTCCGTTGACCGCGGGGCCATCGAGGCCGCCACCGCGTCGGGCGGCTCCCGGGTGCAGATCATGCGCTGGGGCGTCTGGCCGAACGCCAAGCCGGACGTGCTGGCGTTCTGGCTGTACCGGTTCGAGATCAACGTGCGCGCCTCCGCCATCCTGGGCCTGATCGGCGCGGGCGGCATCGGCAAGATGCTGGTGGACAACATCCAGTTCCGGGTGTGGGATGTGGTCGGAATGCTGATGATCGTGGTCATCGTCGTCACGATGATCATCGACCAGCTCTCCGGCCTGGTGCGCCACCGCATCATCTCCGGGCACTGGGAGCTGCCGGTGGTGACGGCCCTCCGCCGCCGCTCGGCGCGTCGGGTCCGCGCGGAGAGCATCGAGCTGAAGGCGACCGAATAGGGTGACTTCGTGAGCTTCCCGGCTGAGCGCGGCCTGCGCATCCTGCACCTCTCGGACACCCACCTCTTCGGCGACGGCAGCCTGCATTACGGGATGGTCGACACGCTCGCGGCGCTCGACCGCGTCCTCGACCGCGCGGCGTCGCTGGGCGCCGTCGACGTGGTGGCCGTCTCGGGCGACCTGTCCGACGACGGCAGCGTGGAGTCGTACCGGCTGCTCGCCGGACGCATCGCCCCGTGGGCGGCGGAGCACGGCGCCGCCGTCGTGTACGCCATGGGCAACCACGACCTCCGCGACGGCTTCGAGGGCGTCCTCGGCGCACGGGAAACGGTCGTCGAGGCAGCCGGTTTCCGGGTGGTCACCGTCGACACGTCCGTGCCGGGCGCCGGCTACGGCGCGGTGGACGCGGAAGCGCTCGACCGCCTGCGCGGCATCGTCGCGACTCCGTCCGCGCACGGCACCGTCGTGGTGCTGCACCACCCGCCCGTCCCCGCCGCGAGCGCGCTTCTGGCGGCGCTCGAACTGCAGAACCCGTCCGACGTGCTCGACGCCTGCGCCTCCGGAGACGTGCGGCTGGTGCTCGCCGGGCACTACCACCACGCGCTGAGCACGGTCGCCGCCGGCCTCCCCGTGGTGGTCGCGCCTGGCACCGCCAACAGCTCCGACCCGATCGCCGCCGCCGGCACCGAGCGGGCGACCGTCGGCTCCGGCTTCGCCGTGATCGACCTCCCGCCCACCGGAGAGCCGACCGTCGTGTTCGTCTCCGCGCCGAGTGAGGCGGACGGCACCGAGATCTTCGACCTCGACGCGGCAGAGGTCGAGCGCATCGCCGCAGCAGCCGGCCCGAAGGAGCACCGATGAACGACCACCGCCCAGGCGAGGTCATCGCGACCATCCGGTCTGTGCTGCCGTCGCTGCTGCCGACCGAGCAGGCGGTCGCCGCCGTGCTGCTCGAACGCTCGGCCGAGATCGTCGAGCTCAGCTCGCAGCAGGTCGCCGAGCTGGCCGGCGCCTCCCGCGCCACGGTGGTGCGCACCTGCCAGAGCCTCGGCTTCACCGGCTACCAGCAGTTGCGCGTGCTGCTCGCTCGCGACGCCGGATACCGCACCCCCGCCGTCACGCCGTCCGCGCCGGTCGGCTCCGCAGGGATCGTCACCCAGACGTTCACCCACATCGCCGGGCGGGTCGACGACATGGTCGCCCTCCTCGACGCGGACGCCGTCGACCGCGCCGTGGCTGCCCTGGTCGCCGCCCGCCGCGTGGTCGCGGTCGGCAACGGACTCTCCGCACCGCTGGCACTGGATGCGGCAGCCCGCCTCACCAGCGTCGGCCGCGCAGCAGAGGCGCCGCTCGATGTCATCGGCCAGCAGATCACCGCCCGGCTGCTCTCCCCGGACGACGTACTGCTGGCGATCAGCGGCAGCGGTTCGAACGCCTCGACGCTGCGCACCGTGGGAGCAGCCTCCGCCGCCGGCGCGACCGTGATCGCCGTCACCGCCTTCGTGCGCAGCCCGATCGCCCAGGCGGCAGGGATCAGCCTGGTCGTGACGATGCCGGATCTGACCTTCCGCGACGAGATCACCCTCGCCTCCCGGCTGCCGCAGGCGATCCTGATCGAGGGACTGGTCGCCGCGGTCACGAACCGCCTCGGCGATGCGGCGACCACGGCGAAGTCGCTGGCGCTGGACGCGATCAGCGACAACCTGGCGGAGTAGCGAGCGTCCGGGGCCGTCTGTTCTGTGGAGCCTTGCATCATTACAACAGCACTGTTATAACAGCACTGTGACAATTAACGATCCCACCCGCGTTCCCGGAGCCTGGGACGCGCTCTTCGCTCTCCAGCGCCGCCTCGACGCCGACATCGAACAGTTCTACGCCGAGCGCGGCGTCACGGGGATGCGGTCGCGCTTCGCGCTGCCGATGATCAGGCTCGCGCACGACGGTCCCCTCACCATCCGCGACCTCGCCGCGTCCCTCGACCGCACGCACTCGGCGGTCAGCCAGACGGTCGCCGCCATGCGCGAGGCTGGGATGGTGCACACGGTTCCCGGGCCGGACGCCCGGACGCGGCTCGTCGACCTCACCGAGCGCGGGCGCGACCTCATCCCGCTGCTCGAGGCCGAATGGCGTGCGACCGAGGCCGCCGTCGCCGAACTCGACCGTGAGGGAAGCGTCCCGCTGTCCTCCATCGTCGCCGAGCTGACCGCCAGGGTGGCGAGCAGGCCGATGTCCGAGCGTCTCGCCGCGCAACTGGCAGAACCGGAATGAGCGGGGAGGGAAACCGGCTGAGCCGCCTGCTCACCGACGTCCGCCCGCTCCGCGCGAGCGCGCCGTTCCGCGCTCTCTGGCTCGGAACCTCGCTGGCCGGCATCGGCAGCCAGATCGCGACGATCGCCGCCCTCACGCAGATCTGGGACCTGACCACAAGCCCGATCTGGACGGGCGCCCTCGGGCTGGCGACCGGGATGGTGCTGCTCCTGCTCGGTCCGGTGGGCGGCAGCCTCGCCGACCGGTTCGACCGCCGCTCCATCGTCCGGCTGAGCACCATCGGCCAGGTCGTCGCAGCCCTCGGGTTGAGCGCGCAGGCCGCTGTGGGGTCACGGTCTGTGCTGCTGTTGATCGTCCTCGTGGCCGTTCAGTCCGCCGCAAGTGCGATCGGGGCCCCGGCGCGGCGCACCCTGCCGGCGCGGCTCCTCGCCGCCGATCAGGTCGCGGCCGGCTTCGCCCTGCAGAACTTCTCCTTTCAGGCGTCGATGCTGATCGGCCCGGCCATCGGCGGACTCATCGTCGCGTGGTCGCTGCCCGCCGCCTATGCCGTGGAGGCGGTGGCGGTCGGCGCGGCCGTGATCGCGGCGTATCGCCTGCCGCCGCTGCCGCCGCTGCCGTCCGCATCCACTGGCGCAGCCGCATCGATGGGCGCAGCCGCATCCAGTCGGGACGGCTCCGGGCTCGCGCCGAAACGCGGCTGGACCTCGGTGCTGCGCAGGCCGGTCATCTGGGGCTCGTTCGCGACGGACATCGCCGCGACCGTGCTCGCCATGCCGATCGCCCTGTTCCCCGTGGTGAACCAGCTTCGATTCGACGGGGACCCTCGAACGCTCGGGCTCTTCCTCTCGTCCATCGCCGTCGGCGGCATTCTCGCCGGTCTGTTCTCGGGCACCGTCACGCGGGCGCGGCGGTCCGGGCTCGTTCAGCTCGCGGCGGCCGCGGTCTGGGGTCTCGGCATCGCGGGCTTCGGCGTGGCCTCCCCGCTGTGGCTCTCGCTCGCCTGTCTCGCCGTCGCCGGGGCGGCGGACACGGTCTCGGTGGTCACCCGTGGCTCGCTGGTCCAGGTGGAGACGCCCGACGAGTACCGCGGGCGGGTGTCCGCCGTCGACCACGTGATCGGCGTCGCGGGTCCACAGCTGGGCAGCTTCCGCGGTGGCGTGCTCGGCGCGGTCGTCGGCGCCCCGGCGGCGCTCGTCATCGGCGGCCTCGCTGCAACGGCGGCAGTGGTCGCGATCGGCGCGATCGACCGGCCGCTGCGCGAGTACCGGGCTCGCGATCGAGTTGTCGAGGCATTCGGGCCGACAGCGGTGAACTGACCATTGCTCAGATGTCCCATTGCTCGGAGCACCCTGGAGGTCTACCGTGAGCGGCGCTGGCCCATACCGGGCGGCCGTTTCGTGCACCACCGACGTTCGAGGAGAGAACATCCATGAGTGATTACACCCCGCCGGCCAGCTATCCGGCGTCGTCGTCCCCGGCGGGAGGAGGCGCTCCCGTCGCTCCGCCGCAGCCGGTGAACACAGCGTTCTGGCTGTACATCGTGGGCGCGGCATTGAGTCTGGTCGCCCTCATCGTGTCGCTCGCCACCATCGGGTCGCTCAAGGATCAGGTGCAGAAGCAGCTCGCGAGCCAGGGGCAGCAGATCTCGGATGCGACCCTCAACGCCACCGTCGGGGTCTCCGTCACCTTCGCTGTGGTGTTCGGGATCCTGTACATCGCGGCGTATGTGCTCTTCGCGTTCTTCATGCGCCGCGGGGCGAACTGGGCGCGAATCGTGCTGCTGATCGTCACAGTGCTCTCGCTGTTCGGCATCCTGGGCGGCTACGGTCTCGGTGCAGCGCGCGTGGTCGTCGGCGTCATCGCCACCGTGCTGATCTTCCTCAAGCCCGCCAACGAGTACTTCGCCGCCGTGAAGGCGAGCAAGCGCGTCTGACGTTCCGTTTCGCGGTCTCGGCAGGCGTCGCGCGTGGGCGGTGGCGAAAGTCACCGCCCACGCTCAGGCTTATTCCTGTATCGTTGGGAAGTCGGCTCTTGACACCGCACGTTCGTGCGGATGGGTTTGTAAGTCAGGTGGGCCGGTTTCGCTGCCGTTCGGCAGGCGAATGATCACTGTATGTGAACGGCCCCGGCCAAAGACTGCCCGGGTTCTCCTTGAAGCGCGGAATGCTCCGCGCGCTTCGTCATGCATAACGAGAACAACCCAGGAAGACAGCCATGCCCGGATTCAACAAGCACGGAAACAACAATGCCGGCGGTGCCCGCAAGGGTGCGCCGAAGTCTGGCAGCCGCAGCCCCAACCACCGCGGATACCGCGCGGAAGAGGGCGGCGCCAAGAAGGCCCGCTGGTCCGACGAAGACCGCGCAGCCCGTGGCCGCGCCACCTACGGCAGCCGCGACGGCGGCCGTGATGGCGCCCGCGACGGCGCAGGCCGCGAAGGCGCAGGTTCGACCGGCGCACGCAAGGAGCGCCCGAACTGGGAGCCCCGCGGCAAGGACGCACGCCGCCCCTGGACGCCGGACGGCGACCGTTCGCGCGGCCGTGACGACCGTGCCCCGCGTCGTGACTTCGACAACGACCGTCCGCGTCGTTCGTTCGATGGTGACCGCGCTCCGCGTCGCGATTTCGACAACGACCGTCCGCGTCGTTCGTTCGATGGTGACCGCGCTCCGCGTCGTGACTTCGACAACGACCGTCCCCGTCGTTCGTTCGATGGTGACCGCGCCCCGCGTCGTGACTTCGACAAGGACCGCGCCCCGCGTTCGTTCGACAAGGATCGCGCTCCGCGTTCGTTCGACAAGGACCGCGCACCTCGCTCGTTCGATGGTGACCGTGGCCCGCGTCGCGATTTCGACAACGACCGTCCGCGTCGTTCGTTCGATGGTGACCGCGCCCCGCGTCGTGACTTCGACAAGGATCGCGCTCCGCGTTCGTTCGACAAGGACCGCGCTCCGCGCTCGTTCGACAAGGACCGCGCACCTCGCTCGTTCGATGGCGACCGTGGCCCGCGTCGTGACTTCGACAACGACCGTCCGCGTCGCTCGTTCGACGGTGACCGCGCCCCGCGTCGCGACTTCGACAACGACCGCCCTCGCCGTTCGAACGACGACCGCGCTCCCCGTCGCGATTTCGACAAGGACCGCGCTCCTCGCACGTTCGACAAGGACCGCGCTCCGCGTCGTGACTTCGACAACGACCGTCCGCGTCGCTCCTTCGACGCCGACCGCGCGCCCCGTCGCGACAGCTCGTCGTCGTTCTACCCGTCACGGGACGAGAAGCCGGCGCACACCTCCAACGACGACGTCGTGCTCGAGCGCCTCGAAGCCGACGCCATCCAGGCCGAGGACGTCGACGGCGTGACCTTCGCCGACCTCGGTCTCGGCGGCAACATCGTTCGCGCGCTCGCCGAGCTCGGTGCGGATCGTCCGTTCCCGATCCAGGCGGCGACCACTCCGGATGTGCTGGCAGGCAAGGATGTCCTCGGCCGCGGCCGCACGGGCTCCGGCAAGACCATCGCCTTCGGCGCACCGCTCGTCGAGCGTCTGATGAGCCTGTGGGAGGAGTCGGGCAAGTCCGGCGGCAAGCGCCAGATGGGCCGCAAGCCGCGCGCCCTCATCCTGGCCCCGACCCGCGAGCTCGCCCTCCAGATCGACCGCACCGTCCAGCCGATCGCCCGCAGCGTCGGCCTGTTCACCACGCAGATCTACGGCGGCGTGCCGCAGGCTCGCCAGGTGGGCGCGCTGCAGCGCGGCGTCGACATCGTGATCGGCACCCCGGGACGCATCGAGGACCTCATCGAGCAGGGTCGTCTCGACCTCAGCGAGGTCGTCATCACCGTCCTGGACGAGGCAGACCACATGTGCGACCTCGGCTTCCTGGAGCCGGTCCAGCGCATCCTGCGCGAGACGTCGGAGGGCGGCCAGAAGCTGCTGTTCTCCGCGACCCTCGACAAGGGCGTCGCACAGCTCGTCGACGAGTTCCTCGTCGACCCGACCGTGCACGAGGTCGCCGGTGAAGACCAGGCGTCCTCCACGATCGACCACCGCGTACTCGTGATCGAGCACCGCGACAAGGCCGCGATCATCGAGCAGCTCGCAGACCGCGACGGCAAGACCTTGGTCTTCGCCCGCACCCGCGCGTTCGCCGAAATGCTCGCCGACCAGCTGGACGACGCCGGCATCCCCGCCGTCAGCCTGCACGGCGACCTCAACCAGTCGCGCCGCACGCGCAACCTCGGCCAGCTCACCAGCGGCCGGGTCAACGTGCTGGTCGCCACCGATGTCGCCGCCCGCGGCATCCACGTGGACGACATCGACCTGGTCATCCAGGCCGACGCCCCGGACGAGTACAAGACCTACCTGCACCGCTCCGGCCGCACCGGCCGCGCCGGCAAGCAGGGCACGGTCGTCACGCTCATCCCGCGTCAGCGTCAGCGTCGCATGACCGAGCTCCTCGGCCGCGCCGAGATCGAGGCCGAGTTCGTGCCCGCGATCCCGGGCGACCAGCTCATCACCGACCTCGCCCAGGCAGCAGCCCAGGCGTAGTCCGCACGTCCGGGAGCGCCCACCAGCGCACCCACACAATCGGGCCCAGGCTTTTCCCGCTCAGACGAACTCTGAGCGAGACGAAGCCTGGGCTCGATTTCTGCGTGCGAGGCGTGCCGGCGATGCGCGAACGCGGGTAGGGGCGGCTCAGGCGAACTGCGCGAGCGCGTGGGCGCCGAGGGCGGCCATGCGGGGGTTGTCGTCGGAGTGTGCAGCGAGGGCGGTGCCGAGGAGCACGGCCCAGCCGCGGGCGCGGCGCCAGGTGGCGTCGTCGACGGGAGACTGCTCTTGGAGCACTGCCCGGAACTCTGCGCGTGCATCCTGATCGAAGGTCAGCCACGCCGTAGCGAGGTCGGTCGCCGGGTCGCCGGCGGTGACGTCGCCGAAGTCGATCACTGCGGCGAGTCCAGACCGGTCGGGCGTGAGCAGCAGGTTGCCGGGATGCAGGTCGCCGTGCAGCCAGATCGGCGGCCCGTTCCAGACCGGGGCGTCGAGTGCCTCCCGCCACGCCTCGGCGATGGCGGCGACCTCGCGCCGCTCGGACAGGTGCCTCAGCCGCTCCTGCACGGCCGCATCCCGAGTGGCCAGCGGCACGCCGCGCACCGGGTTGGCCGGGATGTCGCCCGTGGCAGGCTCGTGCAGTTCCGCGACGAACGCGGCGAGCGGCCGGGCAATGGATGCGCGTTCCGCCGCCGTCGCGTCCGCACCGTCGATCCCGTCGAACCACCGCACAACGCTCCACGCCCATGGGAACAGCTCGGACGGCAGCCCGACCCGCACCGGAGCCGGGATGGGCACGCCGATCCGCGCCGCGAAGCCGGGAAGCACCTGCTGCTCGTGCTCGATGAGGTGCGCCGCCACCTCCCGGCGCGGGATGCGCACCGCGTACTCGGTGCCGAGCCGGTAGATGAGGTTGTCCCACCCGTCCGACACCAGCGTCAGCGTCCCCGCGATGTCCGGGTGCTGCACCTCGATCAGCCGCGCGACGAGCGCAGCGTCGCTCTGAATATCCGCCTCCGGTGTGTGCACCCGCCCGACCATACCCGCCTGGCGCTCTCCCCGCCCGCTCCGAAGCTCGACGGGTGGGGAGACGGGTCAGCGAGGGCCGGTCTGGCGCGCGTAGCGGGCTTGGCCGATGAGGGACTGCAGGTAGGCGACGCGGTTCAGGACATCGGCGCGCTGGATGTCGTTGCCGACAGGCACCTGCTCGGTGTACCACTGGCCGTTGCACGCGATCGTCACGCCGATGTATCCACTCGTGCGTCGCTCGCGGGCGAGCAGGAACAGCAGGCTGAGCAGGAAGAACCAGATGAAGACCACGACCATCACGATCGCCCACGCCGGGGTGTGCGTCGTGACCGCCGTCTGATCGCTGGTCGAGACGTTCACGTCGGCGAGCGGCCAGGTGCCCCCGGGCGTGATCACCCAATCCGGGGTGGCGTGCACGTTCCCGATCGAGACGAGCGGGGGCGGCAGCGGAACCGGCTGCTGGGGCACGGGCAGGTTCGTCATGCGCTCACCCTATCGGCCGACGACGCGAGCGACACCTGCAGCAAAGCGCAGGGCTAGCGGGAGCCGAGCCAGGCGCGAGCGGCGGCGACGAGGGCCTCGACGCCGCGGGTGAGCGTCGGCTCGGGGACCGGGGCGAAGTGCGGCGAGTGGTTGGACGGCACGTCGCGGTCGAGCGTGCCTGCCGCAGCCGCTGCGAGGTAGGTCTGCGCGTCGGCGCCGCCGAGGATCCAGTAGACGAGGGGTGCGCCGGCGGCCGTCGCGAGCAGGCCGACGTCCTCGCTTCCGCTGACCTCGCCGGGGTCGAGCACGGCGGCGTCGCCGAAGGCTGCTCGGAACGCCGCGGTGGTGCGTTCGGTCGCCGCCTCGTCGTTGACCGTCACCGGGAACGACTCCGCGTAGTCGATGTGCGGCTCCGGCGCGCCGGACGCTTCCGCTTCGGCGCGCACGATCCGTTCGATCGCGCCGAGCACGCGAGTCCGCACCTCCTCGCTGAACGCGCGGACGCTGAGACCGAGGGTCGCCGTCTCCGGAATGATGTTGTTCTTCGTCCCGGCGATCAGCCGCCCGACGGTCACGACGGCTGTGTCCTGCGGCGCCACCTCGCGGGCCACGATGGTCTGGAGGCGGAGCACGATGGCGGCGGCGAGCACCACAGGGTCGATCGTCGTCTCGGGCCGGGAGCCGTGTCCTCCCCGGCCGAACAGAGTGATGTCGATGCTGTTCGCGCTCGCGAACGCGGCACCGGGATGCGCGCCGACGGCACCTGCGGGCGCCGGGCCGACGTGCTGGCCGAGCACCACATCCGGCACGGGCACCTTCTCATAAAGGCCGTCGTCGAGCATCGCCTGCGCACCGCCGCCGACCTCTTCGGCCGGCTGGAACAGGGCGATCAGCGTTCCGGCCCACTCGCCCGTGGTCTGCGCCAGCCGGTCGGCCGCGCCGACCAGACTGCTGACGTGCACGTCGTGGCCGCACGCGTGCATCACGCCGTCGACCGTGCTCGAGTATTCGAGGCCGGTGTCCTCGGCGACGGGGAGCGCATCCATGTCGGCGCGCAGCAGCACCGTCGGGCCGTCGCCATTGCGGAGGACGCCGACGACGCCGGTGCGGCCCACGCCTTCCAGGACGTCGTATCCGGCAGCGCGCAGTCGGGCGGCAGCGATGGCGGCGGTGCGCGTCTCCTCGAACGACAGTTCGGGATGGCGGTGCAGGTCACGGTAGAGGTCGGCGATGGACTGCGAGACGTCGGTCATGTGCTCATCCTGTCGCGTCGGGAGCCGCCGCGTCGAGGGTTGCCGCGTCGAGCGTTGCCGCGTCGAGCGTTACGGCCACCACCTCCTGGGCCACCTCGCGAGGCGACCGTTCCGTGGTGACCACCAGCGGTCCGGGGATGTGGGCCAGGTCGAGCACCGCATCCAGTTGCCCGAAGCGGTGGAGATGCCAGGCCAGCTCGTCCGCGTCGTCGTCGTGCCTGGCGCGCAGGCGGCGCTCCGCGACCGCCGGGTCGACCGTGAGCCGCACGACCGTGAACGGCAGGCCGCCGCCGACCGCGTCCCGGTAGAGCGGCACGGCCGCGGCGTCCTCGATCACCCCGGCCAGCACGAGCACCAGCGCCCCCGCCGCCCGCGCGTTGGCCGCCACCGCCCGCAGGTTCGCGAGTTCCAGCGCGTTGTTGAACGGGTCGTCCGCCGGAGCGGGCCAGGCGTTGCGCAGTGCGTCCAGGTCGACGATCGCGTGCGGGATGCCGCGCTCGGCCAGGAGGGCGCCGACCGCAGCGGCAGTGGTGGTCTTGCCGCTGCCGACGGTACCGTTCAGGAACAGGGCGTGCTCGTGCATCCCGTCAGTCAACCGCATCCACTGCGGAGAAGTGTTGCGCGAGCGTCCCAAGAAACGGCAGATCGTTGCGCCAGACGGCAAACGAATGCCGAAGCGTTGTGAGAGTCTGCTGTGGGCCCGAGAGGAAAACATGGAACTGCACGACGAAGACGCCACAACCCCGACCAGGATGCACGCGGTCTCCGACGAGACACGCGGACTGGTCGACCTGGTGCTCGACTACTCCCGGCGGCGCATCCTGAGCACGGACACGCCCCTGGACAAGCCGCTCTCCGAGTTCGAGCTGAACCGGCTGGCCGGGCAGACGGTCGTGGAGGGCGGGATCGGGGCCGAGCGCGCCCTCGCGCTGTTCGAGCACGTCCTCGCCCCCGCCTGCATCACCACCGACCACCCGCAGTACCTGTCGTTCATCCCCACCGCGCCGACCAAGGCGGCGACGGCGTTCGACCTCGTCGTGTCCGCGAGCGCGGTCTACGGAGGCTCCTGGCTGGAGGGCTCCGGCGCCGTGTTCGCCGAGAATCAGGTGCTCGCCTGGCTCGCGGCCGAGTTCGGGCTGCCGAAGACCGCGGGCGGCGTGTTCGTGCAGGGCGGGACGCTCGGCAACCTCTCGGCGCTCGTCGCCGCCAGGGAGCACGCCCGCGCCGAACGCGGCGACCAGCTGGGCACCGGCCGCTGGAAGATCGTCTGCAGCGCGGAGGCGCACTCGTCCATCGCGTCCGCCGCCCGGGTGATGGATGTGGAGGTCGTCCCCGTCCGTCCGGACGACAGCGGGATGCTCACCGGCGAGAACGTGCGGGAGGCGCTCGACGAGCACGGCGCTTCCGTGTTCGCTGTGGTCGCCACCGCAGGGTCGACCAACTTCGGCATCGTCGACGATCTCGCCTCCATCGCCGCGCTGAAGGACGAGTACGAGTTCTGGCTGCACGTGGACGGCGCGTACGGGCTGGCCGGGATCCTGTCACCGGATGCGCTGCACAGGTTCGCCGGGGTGGAGCGCGCGGACTCGGCGATCGTCGACCCGCACAAGTGGCTGTTCGCGCCGTTCGACGCCTGCGCGCTGCTCTACCGCGATCCGGAGGCAGGGCGCAGGGCGCACACCCAGCACGCCGAATATCTGGACACGCTCACCGAGACCACCGAGTGGAGCCCGTCGGATTACGCGGCACACCTCACCCGGCGTGCGCGCGGGCTTCCGCTGTGGTTCTCGCTCGCCACCTACGGTGCGGGCGCGTATCGGGAGGCGGTGACCGCCTCTCTGCAGCTGGCGCAGCGGATCGCGCGCGAGATCGAGTCCCGCGACGGCTTCCGTCTGGTGCGCGAGCCGCAGCTGTCCGTCGTCGTGTTCGAACGTGACGGCTGGTCCCGTGAGGACTACGCCCGCTGGTCGGCCCGCCTCCTGGAGGAGCAGCGCGCGTTCGTCACGCCCAGCTCGCACGATGGCCGCCCCAACACCCGTTTCGCGATCGTGAACCCCACCACCACCTTCGCCCACCTCACCGCCATCCTCGACACCATGTAGCCCCGCCCCGCCGCGCCCCACCGCACACACGCAATCGAGCCGGGACTTATGTACGCGACACGCCGAGGTGACGCGTACATAAGTCCCGGCTCGATTGTTTGGAGCGGGGGACGGATCAGACGATGGGGTCGTCGGTGTCCGAGGTGCGGCGCGTGATGCGCTCGCCGGAGGCAGGGTCGACGGCGGTGCGCGTGGTCGCGACCGACTGGCGGCGGCGGGTGAGCAGCACGATACCGATGATGATGCCGATCAGTCCGGCGGCCATCAGGATGTAGCCGACCAGGTGCAGGTCGATCCAGGCCACCTGAAGGTTGAGAGCGAACGCCAGGATGGCGCCGATCACGAACAGGACGATTCCGGTTCCGAGACTCATAGGGGTCTCCTCTCGGTCGTTGAGGCGGGGGCGGGGGTGGATGGTGCGATCAGACGCGGCGGCTTCCGGTGAGCATGCGCACAAGCCACACGATCACCGCGATCACGAGCAGCACGATGCCGACCCAGAGCAGGAAGTTCAGTGACTGCACGAAACCGCCGGTCAGCAGCAGGATGATCGCAATGATGGCGATCACGATGAGCAGGATGTTCATGGCAGAGGTGTCCTTTCCTTGACCACTCCACCCAACAACTAGTTCAGTTGCCTAGTAATCCCCTTGACATCGCGATTAATCCTGATACTCGCGCGCGGCCGGTCCGGCGCGCCGGGGCTTGGTGGCGATGCGGTCGACCGTCTCGCGCATCTTGGTGAGGAAGCGCGTGATGGTGGCGGCCTCCTCGGGGCTCAGCTCCGCCGTCGCCGCCTCGATCTGGGTCTGCGCCGCTTCGAGCATCGGTCCGGTGTCGCCCAGCGCTGCTTTCGTCGGCACGATCTCGATGGAGCGTTTGTCGACGGTGCTCGGCCTGCGCTCGACGAACCCGCCCTTCGACAGGCGGTCGATCAGGGCGGTCGTCGAAGCGCTGGAGATGCCCAGATACGAACTCACGTCTTTGGACGCGGTCACCCGTCCGAGCGCGCTGCGGTCGAGGATGTATCGCAGGGCGAGGAGGTCGCTGTCGCCGATCCCCATCGCGGCGCCGGTGCGCCGGCGCATGGCGGCCTCCGCTGCCCGGTAGACCTGCAGCGCTTCGAGGACCCCCGTGTCCGGCTGGTCCGGCTCCTCGATCTCGTCGCTCACACCCTTCACTCAACCCGGGTTCACGGATCTGGCAAGGGATGGTCGCGAGACTTTCGGGCGATTCACGGGCAGGGTCGCGGTTCCGCGTGGCGCGCGTATGCTCGCACGGTGAACGATCGCGTACTGCTCGACCGCTACGAGCTGATGGATGCGCTCGGTCGCGGTGGTATGGCGACGGTCTACCGCGCGCAGGACAGGCAACTCGGCCGATTCGTCGCCGTCAAGCTGTTCGCGCCCGGCACAGCCGTGGACGACGCACGCCGCCGCGCCGAGGCGACCCTGCTCGCCAGACTCAGCCATCCGAGCCTGGTCACCCTGCACGACGCCCACCTGGCGGCCGAGGGCGACGAGACGCCGAGCTTCCTGGTGATGGAACTGGTCGACGGCACCGATCTGCGCACCCGCCTGGACGACGGCCCGCTGAGCGGGGAGGAGACGGCGGAGCTCGCGACCGAGATCGCGGAGGGACTGGTGGTCGTCCACGACGCCGGGATGGTGCATCGCGACCTCAAACCGGCCAACATCCTGCTGCCGTCGTCGACGGTTCCCGGCGGCCGGCTGCACGCGAAGCTCGCCGACTTCGGCATCGCGCACCTGATCGGGGCCGAGCGCCTCACCACGGCGGGAACGATCATCGGGACGGCCGCGTATCTGAGCCCGGAGCAGGTGGCCGGCGCGGTGCCTGGGCCACCGGCCGACATCTACTCGCTCGGGCTGGTTCTGCTCGAAGCGCTCACCGGCGAGCGCTGCTACCCCGGCTCGCCGGTGGAGTCTGTGAGCGCGCGGGCCGCACGTGATCCGCGCATCCCGGGCACGCTGCCGGACGACTGGCGCGGGATGCTCGCGGCGATGACCGCGCGCGACCCTGCGCTGCGCCCGACGGCGATGGAGGTTGCCGTGATGTCCCGCGAACTCGCGCCGCAGCTGGCGGGGTGGGATGCGGCGACGGCAGCAGCCGCGGCTGAGGACGGCCTCGCCGAGACCGAGCCGATGCAGGCGACCACGGCGCTCCCCAGGGCAGTTCCGGGTGCGGTTTCCACCGGGCCGACCACCGTGCTTCCCCCGGCACGTCGCCGTCGAGGCGGGGTCTTGGCGGCCGTGCTCGCCGCTGTCGTCGTGGTGCTCGTCGCCGGCGGGATCGGGCTGGGCGCTCTGCTCTCCCCGTCCGGCACGTCTCCTGCGACGACCCCGTCCATCCCGCCGCCGACCACGCACTCGGTCGTCACGCCGAGCGTCGCACCGGTGACCACCCCCGCGCCCGCGCCCGCCACGACGCCCGCGCCCGCGCCGGGGAACAACGGAAACGGCAACAAGGGCAAAGGCAACGGCGGCAACAACGGCAACGGCAACGGCCACGGGAACGGCAAGAACAAGTAGCCGCCGCCCTCCCAGGCATCACACCGGCTGGCACACCAGGATTGTCGCCTCGCGCCGCCTGGTGAACCCCAGCGCCTCGTACACCCCGAGCGCGCGCTCGTTCGTCGCCTCGACGTGGAGGAACGGGTGCTCTCCGCGAGCGATGATCCCGCGCATCACCTCGACCATCACCCTGGCCGCGAACCCGCGGCCGCGGAACTCGGGGTCGGCGCAGACCGCGCTGACCTCGCACCAGCCGGCCGGGCGCATCCGCTGCCCGGCCATCGCCGCGAGCCGGTCGCCGACCCGGATGCCACGGTAGCCGCCGAACTCGATGGTGCGGGGGAGGAAGGGGCCCGGCCTGGTGCGGTCGACCAGGTCGAGCGCATCCGGGACGTCGGCGTCTCCCAGCTCGACCAGGCGGGCGTCGCCGGTGAGCGGCGCGAGCTCAGGGACGGTGTCGTGCTCGTAGACGAGCTGCCAGCAGTCGTATGCGCCGATCGTCTCCCAGCCGTCCGGACCGACGGTCGCCCCGAACACGCCGACCGCGCTGTCTGCGCCGAGCGCGCCGTGCGCGTCATCAGCGCCGTCCACGAGGGCGCGGAGGTCGTCCAGCGGGTCGAGGGGCCCGTCCGGATCGGCCACGGCGGCGAACGGCGAGACGTCGAGGCGGTAGCGCTTGGCCTGCTCCGTTCCGATGGCGAGCGAGCGGTGCGCCCCGGTGAGGGCGTGCCAGGCGGGATTGTCGAGAACGTGCATCCACCCAGCTTTTCACGCCGGGGCGGCGGTCACAGCCAGGTGATCGTGCTCCACAGGGTCGCCGCGTTCAGCGCGAGCAGGAACGCGGCCAGGCCGAACTGGGCGGAGAGGTCGTGCGCGAGGACGTGCGTGTACAGCGCGCAGACGAAGAAGATCACCAGCCCTCCCGCCGCGGCCACCGCGATCGGCGGCGAGACGAGCATCCCGGCCAGCAGCCCCAGGGCGCCGAGCGTCTTCAGCGTTCCAATCGGGAAGGTGAGCCAGGACACGGGGACGCCGGCCGCGGCCATCCCGGGCAGGATCGGTTTGAAGTGGACGAGCGCCGCGACGCCGGAGAACCCGTTTGCGACGATGGCCGCCCAGACGACGATCACCGAGAGAGTGGACACGACTGCTCCTCTCTGCCGCTCAGCGCGCGATGCCGACGGGCTGCCGCACCGTCGCCTGATCGGAGAGGGCGGCCAGCATGGCGTGTGCCGTGTCAGAGCGGGAGATCGCGTATGCGTGGTCGATGTTGGCTCCGACCACTGTGCGGTATGCGCCGCTGCCCGGCTTGTCGGTGAGCTTGGGCGGCCGGACCACCGTCCAGTCCAGGCCGCTGTCGCGCAGCACGGCCTCCATCGCCGCCAGGTCGTCGTAGACAGGGCGGAGGATGCTGCCGATCATCGGCATCAGGATGCGCTTGTTCAGGAAGGCGTCTTTGGCGGGCGGTTCACCGACCGGGGCGGCGCTCACGGCGACGATGCGCCGCACGCCCTCCGCCTGCATCGCGCCTGCGATGGCGGTGGTCGCCGGGGCGGCGACCGGTCCGTCGTTGCGGCCGCGGGGGCCGATCGCGGAGGCGACGGCGTCGGCCCCTGCGATGGCGGGACTGAGAGCATCCTGGTCGGTCAGCGCGTCGACCCGCACGACGCGGACGCCGGGCGGGGGCTCGTAGGTGGAGGCGCTGCGCACGACCGCGGTGACGGTGTCGCCCCTCTCGACCGCCTGGCGGACGAGTTCGCGGCCGACGCCGCCGTTCGCACCGAACACGGTGAGTTTCATGCTGCCTCCAAATTAGTACGTTGTCGTTATCATCACTTAAAGTGACTATCTTCGCAAGGGCGGATATAGTCGAGACCATGAGACTCGACGAACGGACCGCGTTCCTGCTCGCGCAGCTCGGCTCGTACAGCGCACAGCGCTTCTCCGAACGACTCGCCCCGCTGGGGATGCAGCCGGCGCAGTTCGGGTTGCTCACCCATCTGACGGAGGCGGAAGGGGCGACCCAGAGCGAGCTCGCGGCGGCGCTCGGCATCCACCGCAACGTCATGGTCGCCCTGCTCGACTCCCTGGAGAGTGCCGGGCTGGTCGAGCGCCGCCGCCACCCGGGCGACCGGCGGGCGAACGCGGTGCATCTCACCGACGCGGCTCTGGAACTGCTCCCGCGTGCGACGGCGGAGGCCGACGCGCTCGAAGCCGAACTACTCGGCTCGCTGGGCGACGACGAGCGCGCCGCTCTGATCGCGTCGTTGCAGCGGGTCGTGTCGGCCAACGACGTGCCGGCGGGCGTGCATCCGGGGTTGCAGCGCTGAGCATCTGCCGTGCGGTGCTTCCGCACAGGGCGTGCTGCCCGTATGGTCGCTGAGTGAAGACCGCCGTGAAGACCGCAGCCATCGTCGTGAACCCGATCAAAGTCGACCTCCCAGCGCTCCGGAAGGCGGTCGCCGCCGCAGAGGAGCAGTACGGCTGGGGCGAGACGGTCTGGCTGGAGACCACCGAGGACGACCCGGGCACCGGGCAGGCCACGCAGGCGCTCGAGCGCAAGGTCGACGTCGTCATCGCTGCGGGGGGCGACGGCACGGTGCGCAGTGTCGCCGAGGTCCTCCGCGGCTCTGGGACACCGCTCGCGCTCCTGCCGTCCGGCACAGGCAACCTGCTCGCCCGGAATCTGAACCTCACCCTCGACGACGTCGGGCACTCGCTGCAGAGTGCGTTCGACGGCGACGACCGCCGCATCGACGTGGGCGTGGCCGACATCCGGGATGCGGACGGCGCGGTCACCAGGCGGGTCTACCTGGTCATGGCCGGCCTCGGAATCGACGCGAAGATGCTGGCGGCCACCGACGACGACCTCAAGGCGAAAGCCGGCTGGCTTGCCTACGTCAAGGCGATCGGAACGGTGCTGCGCGACAAGAACGAACTGCACCTGCGCTACCAGCTCGACGGAGGGCGGGCGCACTCGCTGCGCGCCCACACGGTGATGATCGGCAACTGCGGGTCGCTTCCCGCGAACATCCTGCTGCTGCCGGATGCGGCTGTCGACGACGGCGAGTTCGACATCGTCCTGCTGCGGCCGGAAGGGTTCGTCGGCTGGCTGCAGATCATGGTGAAGGTGTTCTGGGAGAACGGGGTGCTGCGGCGCACGTCGGCCGGGCGGCGCCTGATGAGCTCGACGAAGGAGGTGCGGGCGCTCAACTACCTCAAGGGAAGCGAGTTCGTGCTGCGGCTGAACCGTCCCGAGCGCGTCGAGCTGGACGGCGACCTGTTCGGCAAGGCCGTCGCGGTCAAGACCTGGATCGACCCGTTGAGTCTGACCGTGAAGGTGCCCGCGGAGTCCTGAGGTTCGGCGGGCTGCCTGGGCAGCGCTCAGCGGCGCGCGGTCTCCGTCCTGTCGCCGACGGCCGCGATAATCTGCACCAGCGCCGAGCGGAGCGCATCCGGATCGTCGACAGCCGGGAACACGGTTTTCTCCAGATCCTTCGCCCCCGCGAACGCCTCCCGCCCGGCGTCGGTGATGCTGAGGACGTGCCTGCGCCGGTCGCCCGGATACGGGGAGCGGGCGACGAGCCCCTCCCGCTCCAGCCGGTCGACGGTGCGCGACATGGTCTGCGCCTCCACCCTGGCGAGCCGCGCGAGGTCGGCCTGCGAGGTGAACCCGGCGTGCAGCAGGTGCAGCACGATCAGCCCGGCGTGAGTGAGACCGCGCTGTTCGAGCGCCTGAGCCCAGCTCCGCTCGACGGCACGGGAGGCGGCGCCGAGGAGGCGCCCGAGCGGCCAGTTCTCCGGAAGGAACTCGTCCGCCTCCACCGTGTGCTTGTCCATCGAATCGTCCTCGCCGTGGCCTGATCGTGTGCCAATCCTAAGCGGCCCCTGCCCGCCGATTGCCCGTTATGAGACGATGAGCGTGCTGACGCGACGACCGCACGGGGAATGACCGCGGTCGTCTCACCCGCAGAGGGTGAGACCGCGACCCGACATCGCGGTCAGGGTCGGCCGAAGTTGTTCAAAGGGGTTGGACAATGCACGGTGCGACGACGGAACACGCATTCAGGTTCGATTCGCTGCGGACGGGAGTTGTGGACCGTCGGAGGCTGAGGCGTGTGCTCGACGAAGCGGAAGCGGACCCGCGCGCCATCGTCACGATCACCGCGGAAGCGGGGTGGGGCAAGACCACCCTCCTCGATCAGTGGTGCGCCGACCGTGCGCGGACGCATCCCGTCGTGCGCATCGATTGCGCGGTGTTCGTCGCCGAGCACCGTTCCCTCCTGGCCGAGCTGACCAGGGCGTTCGTACGGGACACCGGACGTCCACCAGAGGAATCGACCGGCGCCTTCGTCGTGGTGATCGACGACGTGCACCTGATCGAGTCGCATGCGGACCGGGAGACCTTCGAGCTGTTCTGCGCCTCCCTCGGACCCGGCGGGCTCGTGGTGTCGAGCGGCCGCAGCCAGCCGATCGCCGTGACCCGGGAACGGCCGGGCCGGACCGCAGTGGAGCTCGGGCAGTGGGCGCTCGCCTTCAGCCCGCGCGAGACCGACGAGCTCCTGCGGCTCTCCGGCTGTGTGCTGGATCCCGTGGATCTCACCGATCTCGTCATGCACACCCAGGGCAGGCCGTTCGCGCTGGCGATGTTCGCTCAGGTGGCCGCCGCCTCCGCCGACGCGCACGCCGTCGCGCGAGAGTTCGTGCACGACCCCGGCCTCGCCGCGGACCATCTGGTCGAGGAGCTGCTCCGGATGCTCCCTCGCGGCCTCGCCGACAGTCTGCTCGCGCTCTCTGTGCTCGATGCCATCGGGATCCCTCTCGCAGCACACCTCACCGGATGGGCGGACATCGGCGCAGCGCTCGAAGGGCTCTGCGTCAACACCAGGCTGATCCGGCGGCGTCCCCCGGTGGGCGGTCAACTCCGGTACGCGTTCGACGGAGTCTTCCGTGCGCATCTCGAGGCCGCCCTCCGCCGCAGAGACGCCGGGCGGCCGGCGCTCCTGCACGCGCGGGCCGCCGACTGGCTGTTCGCGCACGGCGAGGATCGGGCTGGGCTCGACCACGCGGTGGCCTCCGAATCCGTGGAGCTGGTGAACACCGCACTGCTCTCCCGCGGCCTCGGGCTGATCTTCTCCGGGGAGTCGGCCACGGTGCATCGGGCCATCGCCCTGCTGGAGAGCAGAGGGGCCATCACAGGTCTCACCGCCTTGTTCTCCGTCCTGCTCTCCGCACCGCACCTGCTCGACTCCGTGCGGGTCGACTACTTCATCCACCTGGCCGGCGAGAACCTGCACACGATGTCCGCAGCGGCCAGGCTGACGTACTGCGCCATCGTGGTCATGCGGGCGCACGACGCCGACGCGGTGCGCTCCCCGCTGGAGGCGCTGAACGCAGCGATCGCCGCGGGGGAGGCCGCACCGTCGTCGTCGGCCCCGGCGAACATGCTGGATGCGCTGCTGTTCGCCGAGGCGGCCCGTGCCATCGGCGCGCTCGTGCTCGGAGCGTGCGAGACGGCCGTCCGCATCGCGGCGTCCGCGGCCGACGCCGCGCGGGACTCGCATCGACCGTGGCTGGCCACGATGCTCATCGACATCGGCGTGAACGCTGCGGCGCGGGCGGGCGAGTGGCAGCTCCAGGGGATGCTCGAACAACGCATCGCCGCCCAGTCCGCCGCCGACGCGACGCCGAAGGACATCGTCGCGGCGCACAGTCAGTTCGCCGCCGCCGCTGCCGCATATCAGGCGTGCGAGCCGTACAGTAAGGCGCGACTCACCGACATCATCCAGACCGAGTGGCGGAACCTCGACCCTGGGCTGTCCGTGCCGCCGCGTGTGCTCAGGGTGCTGTTCGACCTGGACGGCGCACCGGATGTCCGGGAGCTGTACTAGCGGATGGAGCGGATGCTCGAATCCAGCATCACCAAGCACCCACGGACCCTCGCCGTCGGCTCGTTCCGCTACATCGACCTCACCATGCACTTCCGCGGCAGGGAGACTGCTCGAAGGGCCGTCGACCTGCTCGCGCGGTCGCTCGGTCCCTCCGCGTTCGAGGTCCAGCTCGCCACAGCGCAGGTCCACGCAGGGACGGCCCACCAGGATGCGGACGAGGTCGCGCTGGAGGAGGCGCTTGCCGGCCGGCCGGCCGCCTGGCACGGCAGCAACCTCGTCTTCGGCTGGATCCTGCTCGCCACCTGGGCTGCAGAGGCCGGCAGGGAGGAGCAGGTGATCGCGCGGATCCAGAGGGCGGTCGAGCTGGGCAAACGGATGCGCTGCCTCCGGCCGTTCATGGCCGGCGGAGGGTCGGCCGCCCGTCTCGTCGAAGCGCGTCTCGGTGCGTTCGGTGCCAGCGAGTCGTTCGCGGCGTCGATCGTCGCGGCCTACCGCCGGATCTTCCCGGATGCGCAACCGGCGGGGGAGGGCGAGCGGGCACTGCTCACCCCGAGGGAGCACGACCTGCTCCGCGAGCTTCCGCTGCACCAGAGTGTCGTCGACATCGCCCGAAAACGCAGCCTCAGCCCGAATACGGTGAAGACGCATCTGCGCTCGATCTACCAGAAGCTGGGTGCGACGGATCGTGCGATGGCGGTCGAGAACGCCCGCCGGACCGGCCTGCTCTAGCCAATCTCACCCGGAACGGACGATACCGAGAACGTCGTCGCCGAGTCAGCATCGAGCCCACAGACATCTCTGGGGGTTGCACGCATGCTCGAAGGTCTCACTCGTCGTCCGTCCGTCCGTCCGAATCGTGGGGGTGAACATCCACGGCTGCTGCGTCTGGCGGCACTCGGCACAGTGGTCGCCTTGGCAGCCGTCGGGCTGAGCGCTCTCCCGGCGCAGGCGGCGCCCGGGGACACGTCCAGTGCGTCCGGGCAGTATCTGAGCGGCTCGCTCCTCGGACTCGACGCGGCCCTGGTCGCCTCGCTCGGCGGTGAGACGGCGACGAGCTCCGGCACCGATTCCACCAACGCGAACAACCTCGATGTCGGTGTGCTCGGCGCGGTGACGCTCACGGCTCCCGGTGGCATCCAGCTCCCCATCGACCTCGCGCAGGCGGGCGTCGTGTCCCAGTATGCATCGGCGCTCGGAAACGGTTCGTCCGTCGGCGCCTCCGGTTTGACAGCCGCGAACGGCGACATCGGCACGGGCATCACCCCGGCGCCCGGGGTCGCTCCTGGTCCGCTGCACCTCAATCTCGGCCAGGCGGTCGCGTCGCTCGGCCTGCCGACGGCGACGCTGAACGAACTCGCGAACCTCGACCTCACCGCCGGCGTCACTGCGGCACGCGCGGCACAGGCCGCGCCGGCTGCGGCGACGGGCTCGTACTCGCTGGCAGACGTCGGCCTCACCTTCCAGAGCAACACCGTCGCCGGTCTCGCCGCCGCGATCAACGGCCAGATCGTGCCCGTGCAGAACGCGGTCGACGCCCTCGCCGGACCGTCGGGAACGCTGGCGAGCGCCCTCGGGCTGCTGAACGTCGGCGGTGTCCTGACCACCACGGCGACGGTCGACGCCTCAAACCTCCAAGCAGCGGTCGCCCCCTTGCTGACAGGCCCGATCACCGACCCGGCGTACCCGGGCGTGACGCTCGACCTCAGCACAGGAACGGTGAGCGTCGACCTCGCCGCCATCACGGCGCTCGAAGGCCTCCCCGCCAACACCGACCTCCTCACGGATGCGGTGATCACCGAACTCGGGAACCGAATCACCGGCATCGTCGGCTCGTTGATCACCAAGGTCACGGACACGCTGACGACGACGATCGACGGGTTGCCCGTCCACATCGCGTCGACGCTGCCGATCCTCGGAACGGTCATCAGCGTGGACGACACGATCGGCAACCTCCTCGCAGGCACCACGACCGGCGTCACCGTCGTGGGCATCCCGATCAACGCCGGCGCGGTCGTCGGAGCGCTGCTGACCCCGCTCACCTCGGTCGGCACCCTGGTCACGGCGATCGGCCCCGCGGTGGTCGCGCCGGTCGCATCCACGTTGGTCCCCGCTTTGAAGCCGGTGCTCAACGGCGCGCTGACCCTCACCGCCAACAACCAGGCGACGGCCGGCGGTGTCTTCACGGAGACGGCCCTGCGGGCGACCGTGCTGCCCGCCGCGTCCGCCCTGGTGCTCAACATCGCGAACGCGAGCGTCGGGCCGAACGCGATCGCCGCCGCGGCGGCGATCACGTCACTTACGCCGACGCATGGACCTGAGGCGGGTGGCACGCCGGTCACGATCACGGGGACAGGGTTCACGGGAGCGACGGGTGTGACGTTCGGTGGGACGCCGGGGACGGCGTTCACGGTGGTGAATGACACGACGATCACGGTGACGACTCCGGCGCACGCGCCTGGTGCGGTGGATGTGGTGGTGCAGTCGCCGAACGGTGATTCTGCTCCGGGGACGTTCACGTTCGACCCGGCCGCCGCGATCACGGCGCTCTCGCCGACGCACGGGCCAGACACCGGCGGCACGCCCGTCACGATCACCGGAACAGGGTTCACCGGCGCGACCGGAGTCACCTTCGGTGGAACGCCGGGCACGGCGTTCACAGTGGTGAATGACACGACGATCACGGTGACGACTCCCGCTCACGCGCCTGGTGCGGTGGATGTGGTGGTCCAGTCGCCGAACGGTGATTCTGCTCCGGGGACGTTCACGTTCGATGCCGCTCCGGTCGCCCCGGTGGTGACGGGCGTCGCGCCGACGCACGGTCCGGAGGCCGGTGGCACGCCGGTGACGATCACCGGAACCGGGTTCACCGGCGCGACCGGTGTCACCTTCGGCGGAACGCCGGGCACGGCGTTCACAGTGGTGAATGACACGACGATCACGGTGACGACTCCCGCTCACGCGCCTGGTGCCGCTGATGTGGTGGTTCAGTCGCCGAACGGTGATTCTGCTCCGGGGACGTTCACGTTCGACCCGGCCGCCGCGATCACGTCGCTCTCGCCGACGCACGGGCCAGACACCGGCGGCACGCCCGTCACGATCACGGGGACAGGGTTCACGGGCGCGACCGGTGTCACCTTCGGTGGAACGCCAGGCACCGCGTTCACGGTGGTGAACGACACGACGATCACGGTCACCACTCCCGCTCACGCGCAGGGTGCTGTGGATGTGGTGGTCCAGTCGCCCAATGGCGACTCGGCCCCCGGCACGTTCACCTTCGACGCCGCGGTCGTCCCGACCGCTCCCGCCATCAGCGGCGTCACCCCCGACCATGGCCCGGAGACCGGCGGAACCGTCGTCACCATCACCGGGTCCGGGTTCACCGGCGCGACGGGCGTGACCATCGGCGGTCTTCCCGCGACGAACGTGACCGTCGTCAACGACACCACGATCACCGCGACCACTCCGGCGCACGCGCCCGGCGCGGCCGACGTGGTCGTGCAGACCCCCGTCGGCACATCCCCTCCCGGCACGTTCACCTTCGTCGCCGTCCCGGCGGTCACCTCCATCGTGCCAAACCACGGACCGGAGACCGGCGGCACCGCGGTGACGATCACCGGCACAGGGTTCACCGGCGCGACCGGTGTCACCTTCGGTGGAACGCCAGGGACGGCGTTCACGGTGGTGAACGACACCACGATCACCGTGAGCAGCCCGCCGCACGCGGTCGGCGCGGTCGGCGTGGTCGTGGTCGGCGCCGCCGGGAACTCGCCGGCCCAACCGTTCACCTACGACCCGGTCACCACGGTCGGCTCCGTCGATCCTGGTTCAGGACCGGCAGGCGGCGGCACGCCGGTCACCATCATCGGTCATTGCTTCACAGGCGCCACCGGCGTCACCTTCGGCGGCGTCGCCGGAACACAGTTCACCGTCCTGAACGACACCACCATCACGGCGGTGACCCCGGCGGGCGTCGGTGCTGTGGACGTCACGGTCATCGGGTCGGCCGTCTGCGGCACCGGTGTGCTGCCGCGGGGCTTCACGTATGTGGATCCCAGCACTCCTGGAGGGTCGACGACCGCCGGCTCCGGCGCCACAACGGGCAGCGGGCTCGCGGACACCGGAACCGACGTCGCGGCTGCCGGTGGACTCGGAGCGCTCGCCGTGATCCTGCTCCTCGCGGGGGTCGGAGCGGTGACGTGGCGGAGGCGCAACCAGGCCTGACCGGGCATCCGGTGGGAGGCCGAACTCGAACGGAAACGGAGACGGACATGTCTGATGCGGAAACGGATGCGGGTGCAGCGCGGCAGGGACGCCAACAGGCAGCACGAGGGCTGAGGTCCCGCAGAACCAGGGCGATCCTGGCCGGCGGCCTGGTGCTCGGTCTCGGCGCCGCGGTCACGCTCGCGGCCTGGAACGACTCGGAGTTCGCGACGGGGACGTTCTCGGCCGGCACGTTCAACCTGGTCGGCAGCACAGACGGCACCACGTTCACCGACCATGCGACAGCGGGAGGCGCGGCGACACTCGGCTTCACCGTCCCGGCGACCTCACTGTCGCCCGGGTCCGTCACCTACGCGCCGTTCGCGGTGCAGCTCGCGGCCAACACCACCAACGACGCCATCGTCACGGTGTCGAGTGCGGCGACGACGGGCACGGTGACGCAGCTCACGTACGAACTCCTGCAGACCACGACCTTCGGATGCACGTCCGCCACCACCGGCACGGACCTCGTCCCAGCAGGCACAGCGCTCTCGACCGTGCCGGGCACACCGACGTTCCCGCTCACGCACGGAACCGGCGGAGCGGCCGGCTCACCGGCGTTCCTCTGCTACAAGGTGACGGCGGGCGCCGGCCTGGCCCAGGGGCAGACTGGGTCGGCGACCTGGCAGTTCCAGGCGGCATCGCAGTAGGGGCTCGCGATGACGATGCGGTCACCGTCCCGCAGCCGGAGGATTCGGGCACTCCGGCTGCGGGCGGTGCTGGCGGGCGGCCTCGTCCTGGGCGTCGGGGCGGCCGTGACACTGGCGAGCTGGACGGACAACGAGTTCGCGACGGGCTCGTTCACGTCGTCGGTGTTCGACACCCAGTCGAGTGTGAACGGCGCGGCCTATGCGGACAACAACGTCGCACCCGGACCGACCGTCACCCTCGCCGGGCCGTTCGCACCCGGCGTCTCCAGCTACTTCCCCGTCATGATCCGCACCAAGGCCACGTCGGTGGCGGGGACGCTCGTGCTCGACGGCGCCACCATCGGCGGAACGGACGCCGCGACGCTCGGCGCCGCGCTGGTCTACCGGGTGGTCAGCACGACGGGCGCCTGCAACGCCGCAGCATTCACGGGAACGCCGGCGTTCGTGGTCGGAGCCGCGGGCACGACGCGGGCGCTCACCGCCGGTCAGGAGGCCGGTGTCACCAACGCGGTGGCCGCCGCGACCGCCGGTGCGCCGGGAGCGCCGACCGGCTTCTGCTTCGAGGTCACCCTGCCTGCCTCCGCCCCGAACACCCTGCAGGGCAAGTCGGCGACCGCCACCTGGCAGTTCGCCGCAACCTCCAGTTAGGCCAGTGGATGCACGCCAAGCGCCGTTCCCGTCTCGCCGCCTCCGTGGGCAGCGTGCTTCTCACGCTCGCCGCGATCGGCGGTGTGGTGTGCATCCTGGCGGTGGTCGCCGCGACTTTCTTCCAGGTCAGCCTGGTGATGTTCGCGACAGGGTCGATGAGCCCGACGATCCCCGCGGGTTCGGTCGCGGTGGTGCGGCAGGTGCCCGCCGACCAGGTGCGGGTCGGGGATGTCGTGACCGTGGACCGGCCGGGGGAGCTGCCGATCACGCACCGGATCGTCGCGATCGGCCGTCCGGGGAGTGTTCCGGGGGCGAACGGCGTCGTCTCGCTCACTCTGCGCGGCGACGCGAACCGAACGAACGACCAAGCGCCGTACCTCGTCTCGCACGTGCGACTCGTCCTCGGGAGCGTTCCAGGCGCCGCCCCGGTGATCGTGTTCGTCTCCAACCCGGTCGTGCTCGGGGTGGTGACGGTGGCTGCTGCGCTGCTCGTCGGGTGGGCGTTCTGGCCGCGCGCGCAGGACGGGCAGGACGACAACGGGCAGGACGACAACGGGCAGGGCGGCGGGCAGGACGGCGACCCGCAGGACGACGCGCATGGTCCGGCCTCCGCCGCACGCCATCGGGCGGCGTCCGGGGTCGGCACCTCAGCCATCGTGATCCTGCTGGCCGCGGGCGCCGCCGCGACCGCCGCGCCGGCGCCCGCGCGAGCGGACACCACGGAGACCGTCGTGTCCGGCCGGTACATCACCCTGACCTCCATCGCCGACGCCGACGCGTTCGCTGCGCTCACCCCTGGCAACCCGGTGCGCTGGATCGTCGGAGTGGGTGCCCGGCCACCGGATCCGGCCATCATCCGGCTCGGCCTCAGCGCCTCCGGAGTTCTCGCGGGACCGCGCGGGCTGCTGGTCTCCATCGCGGCGTGCAGCACGCGTTGGGTCGGTGCAGGCTGCCCACGAGGTGCCGTCCCCGTACTGGCTGAGCAACCCGTCGCCGCCGTGCTCCAGGGTCTGCCCCCGGACGGCGTGCGCGAGCTGGGAACCATGCCGTCGTCGGAGGAACGCTGGCTCGCCGTCGACGTGACCCTGCCGTCCGGCTGGCTGCCCGGCAGCGCCGCGGCCCTCCGCATCCACGCCTGGGGCGCGGGCGACCGGGTGCAGACGAACGGCCCGCCAGCCTCGCTCGCGGGGACGGGTGGGGACGCGTCCGTCCTCCCGATCGCGCTCGCGGCAGGGGCCGTCCTCGCCGGTGCGGCCACGGCGGGGCTGGCGCGTCGCCGACACAGAGCGGGCACGCGATGAGACGGCTCGGCGGTCTCACCGCCGCCATCCTCGTGCTGCTGCTGCTCGCGGTGCCGTCGGTGCATCCTGCGGCGTCGGATGCGAGCTGGGTGAGGCCCGACTTCAGCACCGCTGCGGCCGCATCGGGAGTGCTGAACCCGGTGCCCACGGTCACCTGCGGCGCAGCCTCCGGCCTGATCGCGGTCGCCATTCCGATCAGCTGGACAGCTCCGCCGACCGGGGGAAACGCCGTGGCGCCCACCGGATACCGCGTCGACTACTCCGGCACGGCAGGCACCGGAACGCAGAACGTCACGACCACCAGCGCGAACATCCCCGGCTCGGTCCTCGCCGTCGCGGGTTCCATGACCGTCAAGGTCTACGCCACGTACGGCAACTGGGTCTCGCCCGTCGCCCTGCAGACGCGCACGATCACCGCTGTGCTCAGCGTGCTCGTCGTGGTGGCGTGGACGTGCGCGTGAGTGCGAGGTCCCGGGGCGTGGCGCGGCATCCGGAGTAGCGTTGGCCTGGGTCCGAACGCCCTGGTCTGCAACGGAATGGAGCACGCATGGAATACGTCAACCTGGGAAGCACCGGCCTGAAGGTCTCGGCCGTCATCCTCGGCTGCATGAGCTACGGCGTGCCGGACAGGGGCGCCCACCCGTGGAGCATGGACGAGGAGCAGAGCCGCCCGTTCATCCGGAGCGCCCTCGAAGCGGGCATCACGACTTTCGACACCGCCGACGTGTACTCCGACGGCACGAGCGAGGAGATCGTCGGGCGGGCGCTCAACGACTTCGCCGACCGCGACGACGTGGTCATCGCCACGAAAGTGCACGGCCGGATGGGCGCGAGCCCCAACCGCGCAGGACTCTCGCGGGCGCACATCCTGTCGGCGATCGACGACAGCCTCCGCAGGCTCGGCACCGACCATGTCGACCTGTACCAGATCCACCGCTGGGATCCGTCGACCCCCATCGAGGAGACGATGGAGGCGCTGAACGACGTGGTCCGCTCCGGCAAGGCGCGCTATATCGGAGCGTCGTCAATGTGGGCGTGGCAGTTCGCCAAGGCGCAGCAGCTCGCCCAGGCCAATGGATGGGCGCGGTTCGTCTCGATGCAGGACCAGTACAACCTGTTGCAGCGCGAGGAGGAGCGGGAGATGCATCCACTGTGCGTCGACCAGGGCGTCGGGGTCATCCCGTGGTCGCCGCTCGCCCGCGGGATGCTCACGCGCGACTGGGGCACCGCGACCGAGCGCTCGGCCGGCGACGTGTTCGGTGCGACGCTGTACCGCGCCGAGGAGGAGTCGAACCGCGGCATCGTGTCCGCGGTCGCTGAGGTCGCGGAGGCGCGCGGCGTCTCCCGCGCGCAGGTCGCGCTGGCGTGGGTGCGTCAGCAGAGCGCGGTGACGGCGCCGATCGTCGGCGCCACCAAGCAGCAGCACCTGGTGGATGCTGTGGCCTCGGTGGAGCTGACCCTCACGGCGGAGGAGTGCGCGGCGATCGAGGCCCCGTACACGCCGCGCCGGGCGGAAGGCTTCTAGGCGCGCTTTCCACACTCGCATCCACAGGCCGCGCCGTCGACGAGCGCGAGACGCCAGTATCTGCGCCGAGATCGGGTGATTTCTGCGCAGTTACTAGTATCTCACGGGCAATGCTGAACACCGGTCCTGAGCGGACGGCTATCCGGCGGGCGGTGCCGGGGTGTAGGAATCAGGGGTGAGCGTCCCCACTCGCAGTGCCCCCGGCGGCGTCCTCCGCGCAGCCGGGAGCGTCCTCCGCGCAGCGGAGACCGTCGCCCGCAAGGCCGGGATCTGGGCGCTCGACTACGTGTACGCGGTCCGACACCAGGTGCGGGCGGTGTTCCGCCGCGACGATCCGGCCGTGCTGGCGGTCGGGCGACCCGGCGCATCCACTGTGCTGCTGCTGCCGGGCATCTTCGAGACGTGGCGGTTCATGCTGCCGCTCGCGCGCCACCTGCACGAACGCGGGCACGCCGTGCACGTCGTCACCGCGCTCGGCCGCAACGGGGCGACCATCGACGATGCAGCAGAGGTGGCCTCCGCCTACCTCACCGAGCACGACCTGCGCGCGGTGACCATCGTCGCCCACAGCAAGGGCGGTCTGGTGGCGAAGCGGCTGATGTCGTCGGAGGCGGGCTCTCGAGTGCGCCTGACGGTCGCGGTGAGCACGCCGTTCTCCGGCTCGGTGTACGCGCGCTTCCTGCCGACGCGCAGCCTCCGCGCTCTCGCGCCGACCGACGAGGCCCTGATGCGCCTCGCCGTTGAGAGCGCCGCGAACGAGCGGATCGTGTCGGTCTACGGCTGGTTCGACCCGCACATCCCGGGCGGCTGCGCGCTCGCCGGGGCACGGAACGTCGAGCTGCCGGTGGGTGGGCATTTCCGCATCCTGGCCAGCCGGGAGCTGCTGGACGTCGTGGACGAGTGCGTGGGAGTTATATAGTTAACGCATATAAAACACCCATCTCCGAAGGATTTCCCCTGTGGCCCGCTCAGGCATGTTCACCAAAGACCACCCGCACTACAAGTGGGTCGCACTCAGCAACACCACGCTCGGGATGCTCATGGCGACGATCAACTCGTCGATCGTCATCATCTCCCTCCCCGCCATCTTCACCGGCATCAAGCTCAACCCGCTCGAACCGGGCAACGTCTCCTATCTGCTCTGGATGCTGATGGGCTACATGCTCGTCACGGCCGTCCTCGTCGTGATGTTCGGGCGGATGGGCGACCAGTTCGGCCGCGTCAAGATGTACAACCTCGGGTTCGTCATCTTCACCGTCGCCGCCATCGCGCTGTCGCTCGACCCGTTCACCGGGGGACCGGCGGCCATGTGGCTGATCGTCTGGCGGTTCGTGCAGGGCATCGGCGGCGCGGCACTGTTCGCGAACTCGACCGCCATCCTCACGGATGCGTTCCCCGCCAACAAGCGCGGGTTCGCCCTCGGGCTCAACCAGGTGGCGGCCATCGCCGGGTCGTTCATCGGTCTGATCGTCGGCGGCATCCTGGCTGAGATCGACTGGCGGGCCGTGTTCTTCGTGTCCGTCCCGATCGGGATCGTCGGCACCATCTGGTCGTACAAGTCGCTGCACGAGGTGGGGCAGAAGAACCCGGGCCGCATCGACTGGCTCGGCAACGGGACCTTCGCGGTCGGCCTCATCGCGCTGCTCACCGGCATCACATACGGCATCCAGCCATACGGCGGCGCCTCGCAGGGCTGGGGCAACCCGTGGGTGCTCGGCGCGATCATCGGCGGACTCCTGCTGCTGGCCGCGTTCGTCCTGATCGAGCTGCGGGCGAAGTCGCCGATGTTCGACATGCGGCTGTTCCGCATCCGGGCGTTCGCCTCCGGGATCTTCTCCGGGTTCCTCGCCGCCATCGGGCGAGGCGGTCTGCAGTTCATGCTGATCATCTGGCTGCAGGGCATCTGGTTGCCGCTGCACGGCTACAGCTACGAGTCGACGCCGCTCTGGGCCGGCATCTACATGCTGCCGATCACGATCGGCTTCCTGATCGCCGGGCCGATCTCCGGCGCGCTCTCCGACCGGTACGGCTCGCGCCTGTTCGCGACGGTAGGACTCTCCATCGTGGCCGCGACCTTCATCGGGCTGCTGCTGATCCCGGTGAACTTCGACTACTGGCAGTTCGCGGTGCTCACCGGCCTCAACGGCATCGGGTCCGGTCTGTTCTCGTCGCCGAACCGCACGGCCATCATGAACAGCGTGCCCGCGAACGAGCGGGGGGCCGCATCCGGGATGGCCGGCGTCGCCCTCAACGCCGGAAGCTCGCTGTCCATCGGCATCTTCTTCTCGCTGATGATCGCCGGACTCTCGGTCGCCCTGCCGTCCGCGCTCACGAACGGCCTCGCGGCCCACGGGGTGCCGCATCCTGTCGCTGCGCAGGTCGGGGCGACGCCTCCGGTCGGCAGTCTGTTCGCGGCGTTCCTCGGCTACAACCCCATCGCGAGCCTGCTCGGCCCGACCGGTGTGCTCAGCAGCCCCCACGTGGATGCGGCGACCCTGACAGGCAAAGAGTTCTTCCCCCAGCTCATCTCCGGGCCGTTCCACGACGGCCTTGTGGTCGTGTTCATCGCGGCGGCCATCATGAGCGTCATCGGCGCCGTGGCGTCATTCCTCGGCGGCGGCAAGTATGTTCATGAGGAGAAGGTGGCCGAAACGTCGGCGACCGCGGAGGAAGGCGAGGAAGTCGGTGCCAGCCGGGCTTAGCGTGAAGGAACGTCCATGGTGACGGATGGCGGCAGTGGCGCGCTCGACGACGGGCGTGGTGCGCTCGCCGATGGACGCTCGGCGCTCGACGACGACGACCTCGCGGGCCGCTTGGCGCTCGCCGTCGGCCGCCTCAACCGCCGGATGCGTTCCTCCACCGGCGACCTGAGTCACGGCCAGCTGTCCGCACTGTCCACCATCGTGCGCCGCGGGCCACTGCGCCCCGGCGAGCTGGCCGCCATCGAAGTAGTGGCCGCCCCGACGATCACCCGCGTCGTCTCCGATCTGGAGGCGCGCGGCCTGGTACAGCGCCAGCCGGACCCCGCCGACGGCCGCTCCTCCTTCGTCAGCGGAACCGAGGCAGGCATCGACCTGCTGCTGCGCGCCCGCTCCGACCGCGCCCGCGCCGTTCAGGCGATCCTCGCGGAGCTGACGCCAGCCCAGGTCGCGTCCCTCTCCGCGGCGCTCCCCGCCCTCGAGTCCGCCGCGCACCTCACGCCCTGAGCCGGGCGCCGGGCGGCGGGCGGCGCTACTCCCGGGGCGGCCGCTTCGGGTCGAGCCCTGGCCGCGCCGCGATGATCGGGTGCGCGCCCGTGAAGCCCTCCCGCGCCTGCGCGATGGCCAGGATGCGCTTGCGCTGCGCGAACCAGCCGAGCACCAGCAGCGGGATGATGATGATCAGCGACGCGACCGTGAACGTCCCCGTGGGGTAGTCGAACGCCATCAGCACCAGCACGGCCGCCAGGAACGCGAGCGTCAGCCACGCCGTGTACGGCGCCCCGAACAGCCGGAACGCCGGGCGGACCAGCTTGCCCTGCAGCGCCCACCGCCGCAGTTGCATCTGGCAGATCACGATCATCCCCCAGCTGGTGATGATGCCGAGCGAGGCCACGTTCACCACGATGTTGAACGCCTCCTCCGGCACGATCAGGTTGAGGAAGACGCCCAGGATGCCGATGGACCCGGTGAGCAGGATGCCGCCGTACGGCACGCCGCGCTTGTTCATCCGGCCGGTGAAGGTCGGCGACGCCCCGGTCTGCGCCATCGAGTGCAGGATGCGCCCGGTCGAGTACATCCCGGCGTTCAGGCTGGACAGGGCGGCGGTGAGCACGACGAAGTTCATGATCGAGCCGATCACCGCGCTCAGTTCGGGCGAACCCAGGTGGCTGAAGAAGGTCACGAACGGGCTCTCGTCCGCGCTGTACACGTGCGAGGGGAGCAGCAGCGACAGCAGCAGCACCGAGCCGCAGTAGAACACCGCGATGCGCAGCACCACGCTGTTGATCGCCCGCGGCATGATCTTCTCCGGGTGCTCCGTCTCACCGGCCGCGATGCCGACGAGCTCGACGCCCGCGTACGCGAACACGACGCCCTGGATGAGCACGATCGCCATCCCGATCGTCGCGAAGCCGTGCGGGAGCAGGCCGCCGTTCTGCGCGAGCATCTCGAGTCCGGTCGCGCCCTGGTCTGTCGGCCAGCCGAAGGCGAGCACGACGATGCCCACGATCAGGAACAGCACGAGCGCCGTCACCTTGATGAGCGCGAACCAGAACTCCATCTCGCCGAACACTTTCACCGAGATGAGGTTGAGGCTCACCACGACGACGAGCGCGATCAGCGCCAGCAGCCACTGCGGCACGGAGGTGAACACGCTCCAGTACTTCACGTAGAGCGCGATGGCCGTGGAGTCGACGATGGCCGTCATCGCCCAGTTGAGGAAGTACATCCACCCGGCGACGTACGCCATCTTCTCGCCGTAGAACTCGCGGGCGTACGAGACGAACGACCCGGAGGACGGCCGGTGCAGCACCAGTTCGCCGAGCGCGCGCAGCACCAGGAACGCGAAGAATCCGCACAACGCGTAGACGAAGACGAGGATCGGGCCGCCCTGTTCGAGCCGCCCTCCCGCTCCGAGGAAGAGCCCGGTGCCGATCGCGCCGCCGATGGCGATCATCTGCACCTGTCGCGGTTTGAGGCTCTTGTGGTAGCCCTCCTGCTCACTCGCGAAGTCTTGAACCGCCTGGCTCATGTCTCCGACGTGTTCGCGGTTGTTCTCGAGTTCGTCGGCCGGATCGTGCTGCGTCATAGCAAGCCCCCTCGTGTTTCAGTTGTTCACCTTAGTGAACGATCGGCGTTCAAGCGACTGCGAGCATCCCGGCGGCGGTCACCGCGAGCGCGAGCCCCACCCACTGGATGGGCGCGATCCGCTCCCGGAGCACCGCCGCGGCGAGCACGATCGTCCCCGCCGGATAGAGCGCGATCAGCACCGAGAACGCCGCCAAATCGCCCACCCGCAGCCCGAACAGCATCAGGATGTTCGCGGCCGTGTCGAGCACACCGCAGGCGAGCGCGAACGGGAGCCCCGGCAGCCAGCCGGAGGCGATGGTGGGCCGGTCGGCGGGCTGGAGGAGCGCATCCGGAGGGGCGGAGTGGGCGGAGTGGGCGGAGTGGGCGGAGCCCGCGGCGACGCTGACCGGCGTGTGGCTGCGCGCCCGGCTGCGCAGCGCGAGCAGCCCCACCACGGTCAGCATGATCACCCCGTTGACCCCGCGGTTCATCACCAGTGGCACCAGCCCGGACGAGTGCGGCGTCTGGTCGATGATGATGAGGAACGCCCCGATCATCGCGCCGGAACCGACCGCCATCAGGATGCCGCGGAGGCTCGGCCGCACCGCCCCCTTCTCCGGGACGAACCCGACGAAGACCACGGCGACGAGCGCGAGGCAGAGTCCGACGTACCCGATCGGCCCGAACTGCTCCCCGCCGAGCAGCCCCCAGGTCATCGGGACGACCGCGGAGACGAGCGCTGTCAGCGGCGACAGGATGCTCATCGGCCCGATCGCGAGGCACGCGTACAGCAGCGAGATGGCGATGGCGCCCGTCACACCGGAGAGCGCTCCCCAGCCGACCGCGGCCGCAGACCATTCGCCTCCGACGAACGGCAGGGCGATGAGCAGCAGCACCAGCCCGGACAGCGCTGCGATCGCGGTGACCCTGATCGCGCTGATCCGCCGGGCGGCGATCCCGCCGAGGAAGTCGGCTGAGCCGTAGACGAACGCTCCGACCAGTCCGAGGACGGCGGTGAGCATCAGCTCCCGGCGAGCCGGTAGACGTGCAGCACGGCGCCGCTGTCGAACCGTTCGAGTTCGGTGAGCTCGAACGACCACTTCTCTCGGTCGTCGGGGAAGATCCGCAGACCGCCGCCGACGAGCACCGGGTATGTCAGCAGGCGCAGCTCGTCGACGAGCCCCCAGACCAGCAGCGAACGGGCGAGGGTCGCGCTGCCCGCGACCAGGATGGGTCCTCCGTCGCCCGCCTTCGCGTCCGCGACCGCCGTTCGCACGTCGCCCTGGATGCGCGTGGCGTTCCAGCCGAGCTCGCCCGTGCCGCTCGCCGCGACCAGCTTGGGCATGGAGTTCATCTTGTCGGCGAACTCGCCGTCGCGCTCGGGCCACGCAGCGCTGAAGCCCTCGAACGTCTTGCGCCCGAGCAGCAGCGATTCCGCTTCGAGCGTCTCGCGCAGTTTGAAGGCGAAGAGCGCGTCCGTGCCATACGGCATCGTCCAGCCGGCGTGCGGATGGGTCGGTTCCCCTCCCGGCGCCTCGACGACCCCGTCGAGGGTCATGAACTCGGTCACGATGAGACGGCGCATGTGGCCGATGGTACCCGTCCACAGGCGGCGGCCGCTCGCCGGTTCTCCACAGATCGGCGACGGCCAGGTTTTCGTCGGTCGCGCTCGTTACGATCGAGGAATGAGCTGGAACGCGGAAGACCCCTGGGAGCCCGACGAGCGCGACGCGCCGCCGGACGACGTCGAGCCGCCGTTCCCGGAATATCCGAGCGACCACGAGGAGCTGTTCCCTCCGGATGACGCGTACCGCGGCGGCGCGGTGGACTTCGGGGTGGCGGCGTCCGGGCAGCGCGCGGCGGCGACAGGCCAGCGCACGGCAGCGTCCGGCCAGCGCACGGCAGCGTCCGGCCAGCGCGCAGCGGCGGCGCCGCGTGAGGTCCGCGCATCCACTGCCAAGTTCGCCAGCCCGGCCGAGGCACTGCACACGGTGTTCGGCTACGACTCGTTCCGCGGCGAGCAGGCCGAGATCATCGACCAGCTCGTCTCCGGAGGCGACGCCGTCGTTCTCATGCCGACCGGTGGCGGCAAGAGCCTCTGCTACCAGATCCCGTCGCTCGTCCGCGAGGGAACGGGTGTCGTCATCTCCCCGCTCATCGCGCTCATGCAAGACCAGGTGGATGCGCTGACCGCCGTGGGCGTGCGCGCCGCGTTCCTCAACTCCACGCAAGACCAGGCCGAGCGGGCGCGGGTCGAGAACGCCTACCTGACGGGCGAGCTCGACGTGCTCTACGTCGCGCCGGAGCGGCTGTCGTCCGAGGCGACCAAGCGGTTCCTGTCCGGCGGAAAGATCGCGCTGTTCGCCATCGACGAAGCGCACTGTGTGTCCCAGTGGGGCCACGACTTCCGTCCGGACTACCTCGCGCTGTCCGAGCTGGGGGAGCGCTGGCCGGATGTCCCGCGCATCGCGCTCACGGCCACCGCCACCGAGGCGACGCACCGCGAGATCACCGACCGTCTCGGTCTGCAGAAGGCCGCGCAGTTCGTCGCGGACTTCGACAGGCCCAACATCCAATACCGCATCGTGCCCAAGGTCGAGGTGCGCAAGCAGCTCCTCGACTTCATCAGCACGGAGCACCCGAACGACGCCGGCATCGTCTACGGCCTGTCCCGCAACACGGTCGAGCGAACGGCCGAGTTCCTGAGCGCCCGCGGCCTCAACGCGCTGCCCTATCACGCCGGTCTGGATGCGCGGCTGCGCGCCCAGACGCAAGCCAGGTTCCTCCGCGAGGAGGGCGTGATCGTGGTCGCGACCATCGCGTTCGGCATGGGCATCGACAAGCCGGATGTGCGGTTCGTCGCCCACATCGACCTCCCCAAGTCGGTCGAGGGCTACTACCAGGAGACGGGCCGCGCCGGTCGTGACGGCCTCCCGTCCACGGCCTGGCTCGCCTACGGTCTGCAAGACGTGGTGCAGCAGCGCCGCATGATCGACGACTCCCCTGGCGACCTCGCGCACCGCCGCAGGATGACCCAGCACCTGGATGCGATGCTCGCGCTCTGCGAGACGGTCCAGTGCCGCCGCGTCAACCTCCTCAACTACTTCGGTCAGCGGGCGGAGCCGTGCGGCAACTGCGACACCTGCCTCACGCCGCCGGAGAGCTGGGACGGCACCGTTCCTGCGCAGAAGCTGCTGTCGACGGTCGTGCGCCTCAAGCGGGAGCGCAACCAGCAGTTCGGCGCAGGGCACCTCGTCGACATCCTGCGCGGAAAGCGCACCCCGCGCGTCGACCAGTACGGCCATGACGCTCTCGCCACCTGGAGCATCGGCGCCGACCTCAGCGAGAGCCAGTGGCGCGGCGTCATCCGCCAGTTGATCGCGCAGGAGCTGCTGAAGCCGGAAGGCGAGTACGGCGTGCTCGCGATCACCCCGGAGAGTGCCGCCGTGCTTGCAGGCGACCGCCCGGTGGTGCTCCGCCGCGAGCCGGACCGGCCGGAGCGACCAGCCCGCGCCGCGCGCTCCGCTGCGGCCGTGGCCGACCTCGAACCGGCCGACCACCCGCTGTTCGAGGCGCTCCGCACCTGGCGAGCTGAGGCGGCCAGGTCCCAGGGCGTCCCCGCATACATCGTCTTCGGCGACGCAACCCTCCGCGCCGTGGCCTCCGCCAAACCGGCAACGCTCGGCGACCTCGACGGCATCACCGGCATCGGCGCCAAGAAGCGCGAGGCCTACGGCGAGGCCCTCCTCGAGGTCGTCGCCTCCGCATAGCCCGCCCAGTAATCGAGCCGGGACTTATGCACGCGACACGCCGGGTGGATGCGCGCATAAGTCCCGGCTCGATTATCCGGGCGGCGGGCGGCGGCGGAAGCCCCGCGCCGCGCCACCGGGCCCTCCGGAGGGAGGGGCGGCGGCGCGACGCGGGGCTTCTGCGGCAGGCGGGCGATCAGCGGGTGGTGGGGCGGCGCATCCTGAGCAGGAGCATCGCGGCGCCGAGGAGGGCGGCCGCGAGTGCTGCGAGGAGCGGGACCGTCACCGACGAGCCGGTCGCGGCGAGTCCAGCCGTGGTGTTGTCGGCGGGCGTGGTTCCCGCCGGGATCGTACCGGGCGACGTGCCGGGCGTCGTGCCGGGGTCGGTTCCACCGGGGGCGGCGGCCGCCGTCACCGTGAGGGCGACGGAGCCGGTGACGCCCGAGGTCAGGCCCGTCACGACGATGGTGTGCGCTCCGGCGGGCGTGCTGCTCGGGATGCTCACCGTCGCCGAGATCGCGCCGGTGTCCGACGCGGTCAGGCTCGCCAGCTTCACCGGGGTCGAGTGCAGCCAGACCTCGACCGTCTCGCCCGCGGTGAAGCCGGAGGCGTCGAGGTGCAGCTGGCCGCCGACCGCGATGGTCCCGGCCGACAGGGTCACCGTCGCCGGAGTCGTGCCCGGCTGGCCGGGGCCGCCAGGCTCGCCCGGTCCTCCCGGCTCCGTCACGACCGTGCACTCGATCGTGCCGGTGCGCAGCGCGTGGCCGTCGTCGTTGGTGTCGTCCGACCAGATCACCGGCTTGTGTCCTGCGACGCACTCGGCCTGCGGGGCGATGGCGAAGCCTTCGTTGTTGAAGTTCGGCATCCCGGTCGGGCGGGCGAACGTCGCGTCGACCGTGAACTTCCCGGCGTCGACCCCCGCGGAGGCGATGGTCAGCGTCTCGTGCTGACCGTTGCAGGTGTCGTCGCAGACGGCCCAGAGCTTCTGGGTCTCCTGGTCGAACTGCAGCTCCATCACACCGGGCATCCCGGTGGAGATGGTCGCGACCCGTGTGTATCCGGCGCCGGACTGGTCGAGGGCGTACACGTAGACGTTGCCGTTCGCCTCCAGCCCGGTGAAGAACAGGCCGGTTCCGTGGCCGGGGTAGGTGGCCGGAGTGTATGCCGCTCCGGTGTGCTGGTCGGCGAACCCGTGGGCCGTGAGGTACGCATCCGGGATCCAGGTGACGGCCTCCAGGCCCAGGTTCGGGCCGACGACCGGGAGGTCGGAGGTGAGGTTCCAGTCGGCGGTGGCGTTCAGGCTGGTGCCCGGCTGCGTGGCGTCGAAGCGGAGGATCGCCGGGCGGCTCACGCCGTTGTTGGAGTTGTTGCGCTCCGTCGAGACGAAGATGCCGCCGTCCGGGCCGGAGCCCGTGATGGTGATGCCCTCGGAGTCGGGATCGCCGGTGCCGTCGGCGTAGTGCAGGGCCTTGCCGGCGCTCCAGCCGTTCGCGGTGTCCGGCGTCCAGACCGTGCCGTTCCAGAGCAGGCGGTAGAGGGTGCCGGGCCCGTTCTTCACGGCCCAGAGCACGCCGGGCGCGCTGGTGCCGGACGGCTGGTAGTAGAGGCCGCTCATGTTGCCGCCGAGCACGTTCGCGTCGTCGGCGGTCGCGACGGGCGAGCCGCCCGGCCACGGGGTCAGCTGCACGTCGCCCGTGCACGCGTTCGGGGCGTTCTTGGTGGAGGCGGCCGTGGTGGCGAACGCGCCGGTGCCGTTGGGGCATCGGCCGTAGGTGGTGGGGGCGTGGGCGGTCCACTCGTAGGAGTCGATCAGGGTGGTGCCGTCCGGTGCGAACAGGCGGGCGGAGTCCGCAGCGCCCAGGCCGAATGCCGCATCCACGTCGGCGGTGTAGTAGCCGCCCGCAGCGACGACCGTGCCGGCTGGGATCGGGAAGGCGTCGGCGTCCTTGTTGTCGCGGAGGATGTATCCGGACAGGTCGACGGGGGTCGAGCCGTTGTTGATCAGCTCGATCCAGTCGGTAGCGTCGCCGTTCGACTCGACCTCGTTGATCGCGACGGGGAGGCTGCAGTCGTTGGCGGCGGCCTTGGTCGGCGAGGTGGTCGTGGTGAACGCGCCGGTGCCGTCCGGGCAGCGGCCGTACGTGGTGGCGGCGTGCGCGGTCCAGCTGTACGAGTCGACCAGCGTGTGCGAGGCGTCGTAGAGCCGCGCGGAGTCGGCGCCGCCGAGCCCGAAGCCGAGCGTCGACTCGTCGACGGCGAAGAAACCGCCCGCCGCGATGGTCGACCCGGCGGGCAGTGGAACGGCGGTGTGGGTGTCGTCGTTGTCGAGCAGCGACCAGCCGGAGATGTCCACCGCGGTGCTTCCGGTGTTCGTGAGTTCGATCCAGTCGCCGGGTGTGCCCCCGCTCGACTCGACCTCGTTGATGACGACCGGGGACGGCGCGGGAACCGCCGATGCCGGGGCCGCGACGGCGACCAGGGGTGCTGTGGCGAACGCGGCGGCCACCAGGACCGCCACCATTCCTCGCCTCTGAGTGCGCAAGCGTGTTCTCCTTCTGCGATGGGGGAGAGCGCATCGACGCCGGGCGCGGACGCGCGCGGCAGAGAAAGATGCGAACGTTCGCAGCTTCGTGAGCCCGCCCGAACGCCGGATGAACGCCACGCGAACGCCCGATGACGCGGAGCCGACCAGTGCGCAGCAATCGAGCCGGCACTTATGCACGCTTCGTGCGGTGTGTCGCGTGCATAAGTGCCGGCTCGATTCTTTCGCGGGCGGGGCGGGGCGGGGTCAGTGGATGGTCTCGCCGCGGGCGAGCTGCTCGACGAACGCGGCGATGCGGCGGGCGCGGGTGTCGGCGCGCTTGGCCGTGGAGGTGCGGAAGATGATCGCGAACCGGTTCTGGCCGCTCAGGGTCTCGAAGAAGGCTGCGGCGTCCGGGTTGGCGGCGATGGCGGCGGCCAGGTCGGCCGGAACCGTCTTGTCGGACTGGCGCTGGTATGCGGCCTCCCACCGGCCGTCGGCTTTGGCACGGTCGATCTCGCGCATCCCGGCGTCGGTCATCGCACCGGACTCGATCAGCGCGGCCACCAGGTCGCGGTTGCGTTGCGACCAGATGCTGCGGGCGCCACGCGGCGTGAACAGCTGCAGGAAGTGCGTCTCGTCGAAACTGTTGCGCCTGCCGTCGATCCAGCCGAAGCACAGGGCGCCGTCGACCGCTTCGGCGTAGCTGGGGCTTGAATGGCCCGAGTTCTTCTTGGCGATGGCGAGCCGGACGCCCGCCGCACTGTCGTGGTTCTGCTCCAGCCATTCGCGCCAGGCTGCCGCGTCGGCGAGGTACAGGATGTCGTGTTCGGCCATAGCTCGATCATGCCCTGAAAACCCGGGGGTGGATGTAACGAATACGACGGTGTACTGTCACCGTTCTGCGGGACGATCAGGGAATCTTTTCCACCCGTCTCGTGTTACGTAAACGAATGCATTTGCGACGATCTCGAAGGAGGACGCGATGGCAAGAATGATCGAAGAGCTCGAAGATGAGACCGGCGCCGTTATCAAGTACAAGAGGCACGTCAACGGGCGTGGCTTAGTCGCACCGACAGCACGCGTGGCGGAGTCAGCGTTCATCGACGCGACCGCCTACGTGGAGAAGGACGCCAGGGTCGGAGTCGACGCATACGTCGGCGCAGGAAGCTGGATCGACACCGGGGCGACGGTGGGCGACCGCGCGTTCGTCGGAGCCAACGTGCACGTCGGCGCCGGATGCGTCATCGGCAGTGGTGTGCGCATCGGCAGCAACGCCAAGCTCGGCCGTTCCGTGATGGTCGGCAACGGCGCACGCATCGAGCGCGACGCCCGCCTGGACTCCGGCGCGGTCGTCGAGCTCCGCGGGTCCGCAGCGGCCAGAGCGGCCCTATCGGCGCCGGTGCGACCGGCGGTGCAGCACGCCAGGAGGGACGCGACGCGACGCGCCGCGTGACCTCCCGCTAGCGAGTGACAGAGGACGCCCTGAGCCGGGATCGGCTCAGGGCGTTCGTGCGTCTCCGCCCTCTGCGACCTCTCCGGAGGCGGTCAGCTCGCCCGGCACGGACGCGGCGGTGGGAGTCGTGCCGTCCTCGTACGCCGCATCCACTTCGCCCGCCGCACCCGCTGCGGCTGCCGCATCCACTGTGCCTGGCGCATCCACCGGCCCGGCGCTCGCCGCAGCGACCACCCGCGTCCGCGACCCAGCCGCCAGCACCAGCACCCCGGCCGCGGCCGCGCCGACGGCGAAAGCGGTGGTCGTCCCCGCGTGGTCGACCAGCACTCCCGCCACCGCCGCCCCCACGGCGACACCGAAGTTGACAGCCGTGTTCGTCCAGGTCGTCGCCTCGGTGCGCACGTGCTCGGCGGTGAGCGCGTCGGCCAGCAGGTACGCGGTGATGACGGTCGGGGCGAGGAACAGCCCGAGGCCGAACAGGATCACGCCGAGCGTGATCTGGTCGGGCGCCAGCGCGGCGATCGCGCTGACCGCGACGAACGCGACGCTCAGCACCACCAACCGGATGGCCAGCGCCGGCTTCCAGGAGCGGTGACCGTAGACGAGCCCGCCCACCGCGCTGCCCGCCGCCAGCAACGCCAGCAGGATGCCGGAGACCGCCGCCATCGACCGCTCCGCCGTGAACGCGGGAACCGCCGTCTCGATCGTGCCGATCACCAGGCCGACGCCGGTCAGCGCAACGAGCACCGTCGGGAAGCCGCGCTGCCGGAGGGGACGCTCATGGGCGTGCGCCGTGGTGGTCGCCGCGCCTTTCGCGCGCACGTGCCTGTGCAGGCAGAACAGCACGGTGCCGACGAGCGCGACACCCGCCGTCGTGAACAGTGCCGCCACCGGTCCGGCGACCAGCACCAGCAACCCGACCAGGAGCGGGCCGGTGGTGAACAGCAGCTCCTCCGCCACCGCATCCAGACTGTATGCGCGGGGCAGGATGCGCGGATCGGGCGCGATGGACGCCCACATCACGCGCATGGTCGAGCCGAGCGGCGGCGCGAACACGCCCGCGACGGCGGCGAGGACGATGAGCAGCCAGGCGGGGGCTCCGGCCAGACAGCCGAACGCCGTCGCGATGAGGGAGGCGGCGAACAGCACCCCCATCACCAGCAGTGCCTTGGTCGGCCCGAACCGGTCGACGGCTCTGGCGCGGGTGGGGGAGGCGATGACGTTGGTGACTCCGAACGCGCCCGTCGCGGCGCCGGCGGCGGCGAACGTGCCCGTCGACGCCTGCACGCTCAACAGGAGCGAGAGGGACACGGTCGCGAACGCGAGCCGTCCGATCAGGGCCGAGCCGAACAGGGCGGCCGCTCCGGGAAGGCGCAGCACGTCGGCGTATGACTCGCGCTTCACGATGCGCTCAGCTCGAACACGGCGAGGGTCGCCGCGACACGGTGGGTGGTGGCGCCGGTGGGGGTGCCGGTGCCGCTGCCGCTGCCGGTGCCGGTGCCGGTGCCACGGGCCGCCGCCTGCGCCGCGTCGGCCAGCACGATCCCCGCCTGGCGCACCAACCGCTCCACCTCGCGATAGGCGGCGTCGTCGATGACGAACTCCCCGTCCGTGAACGTCGTCCGCGTCCCCGGCGCCTGCAGCCCCGCCCGCCGCACGAGCTCCGAGCTCATCGCATGGAACAGCTCGGGCGCCCCGGTCATCCCGAGTCGTTCACCGCTCTCCGGGTCGTGCCGGTATCGTTTCGCCTTGCCGCCCCGGATCGCGACTTCCTCCACGACGTCGACCAGCCCGGCGTCGTGCAGGCGGCGCAGGTGGTAGCTCACGTTCGCCTGGGTCTCGCCCAGCTCCCTGGCCGCCTCTGCGGCGCTCAGCGCGGAGCCGCCGAGCAGCGAGAGCAACTGCAACCGCAGTGGATGCGCGAGCACGCGCAGGTCGCGCAGCTCACGCGGGTGGATGTCTGGTTCCGTCACCGTCCCAGTCTGGCCCGCCGCGCCTCCACTGTCAAAGAGATCTTTGGGAGTGGGTGCACTTCCGCATTCTTGTGGAGAGGATCACACTCGGCACCCCCGCGATTGGAGCATTCCACAAACCGGTCGCGGCGCATCCGGTTGTGGTTTGTAGGCCGCGCACCGCTGACTTCGCGAACCGGGAGGCTGGTCGTAGCGTGACGATATCCCGCACGAGACCGAAGAGGAACCTCATGGTTGATACCGCAGCGCGCACGTCGCCGTCCGCGAAGAACCCCACGACCGCCGCAGAGGCGGACGCCAGAGCAGCATCGATCATCCCGCCGGGCGCCGCCGCCTCACGCGTCGACGTCGAGGCGCTCGGCCGTCAGCTGCTCGGCGACTGGGCCGAGATCCGGCTCGCGTCGCGGGAGTTGTCCAGTCGCCCGGAGATGCAGAAGGTCGAGGGGCTCAGCCTCGCCGACCAGCGCGCCCGCACCTTCGAGCAGCTGAAGCTGCTCGTCGAGAACGGCCAGGTGCACCGCGCGTTCCCGACGAGCGTCGGAGGACAGGCGGACAACGGCGGCAACATCGCCGGCTTCGAGGAGCTGGTCGCCGCCGACCCGTCGCTGCAGATCAAGTCCGGTGTGCAGTGGGGGCTGTTCGGCGCGGCCGTGCTGCAGCTGGGCACGGCGCCGCATCACGAGAAATACCTGCCCGGCATCATGTCGCTGGACGTGCCCGGCGCGTTCGCCATGACAGAGACGGGGCACGGCTCCGACGTCGCGAGCGTCGCCACCACGGCCACCTACGACCCGGAGACGCAGGAGTTCGTCATCGACACCCCGTTCCGCGGGGCGTGGAAGGACTACCTCGGCAATGCGGCGAAAGACGGCATCGCCGCCGTCGTGTTCGCCCAGCTGATCACGAAGGGCGTCAACCACGGCGTCCACGCGTTCTACGTTCCGATCCGGGATGCGGACGGCGCGTTCCTCCCCGGCATCGGTGGAGAGGACGATGGGCTCAAGGGCGGCCTCAACGGCATCGACAACGGCCGCCTTCACTTCACCGGCGTCCGCGTCCCGCGCACCGACCTGCTGAACAAGTACGGCGACGTCGCGGAAGACGGCACGTACTCGTCCTCGATCAGCAGCCCGGGCCGCCGGTTCTTCACCATGCTCGGCACGCTCGTGCAGGGTCGCGTCTCGCTCGACGGCTCGGCCGTCAACGCGGCGAAGATCGCCCTCAAGATCGCGATCACCTACGGCAACGAGCGCCGCCAGTTCACGTCGGGGAGCGACACGGACGAGGAGGTCATCCTCGACTACCAGCGCCACCAGCGCCGCCTGCTGCCGCTGCTCGCGACCACATACGCGGCCGGGTTCGCGCACGAGGTGTTCCTGCACAAGTTCGACGACGTGTTCAGCGGGCGCGCCGACTCCGACACCGACCGTCAAGACCTGGAGACCATCGCGGCCGCCCTCAAGCCGCTGTCGACCTGGCACGCGCTCGACACCCTGCAGGAGGCGCGCGAGGCGTGCGGAGGCTCCGGCTTCCTCACCGAGAACCGGCTCACGTCGCTGCGTCAGGACCTCGACATCTACGTCACCTTCGAGGGTGACAACAACGTGCTGCTGCAGCTCGTCGCCAAGCGACTGTTGACCGACTTCTCGCGCAAGTTCGCCAAGGCGGACGCCGGTGCGCTCGCGCGCTACGTCGTCACCCAGGCGGCTGGCAAGGCGTACCACGGCTCGGGGCTGCGTTCGGTCGGGCAGACGGTGAAGGACTTCGGCTCGACGGCCCGCGCCGTCAACTGGCTGCAGGAGGCCAGCACGCAGCGGGAACTGCTCACCGACCGCGTCGCTTCGATGATCGGCGAGGTCGCCGGCAAGCTGCGGCCCGCGTCCAAGCTGGGCAAGAAGGCCGCGGCCGACCTGTTCAACTCGCAGCAGAACGAGCTCATCGAGGCGGCCCGCGCGCACGCGGAGCTGCTGCAGTGGGAGGCGTTCACCGACGCGCTGGAGAAGGCGCCGGATGCGGGAACCCGCCAGGTGCTGACCTGGCTGCGCGACCTGTTCGGCTTCGGGCTGATCGAGAAGCACCTGGCCTGGTACCTCATCCACGGTCGTCTGTCTCCGCAGCGCGCGCAGGCGGTCACGGCGTACATCGACCGGCTGCTCACCCGCATCCGCCCGCACGCCGTCGACCTCGTGGATGCGTTCGGTTACGGCCCTGAGCTCGTCCGCGCGAAGATCGCGACCGGCGCGGAGGCCGCCCGCCAGTCCGAGGCCCGCGACTACTACGCCGCCCAGCGCGCCTCCAACACCGCCCCCACCCCCGAAAAGTCCCTCAAGTCCCCCAAGCGCTGACCCGCGCCCCCAGATAATCGAGCGGGACTTATGCACGCGACACGCCGGGTGTCGCGTGCATAAGTCCCGACTCGATTCTTTTGGGCGGGGGCTAGAGGAGGCCGAGGGCGCGGACGGCGTCGCGCTCGTCGCGGAGCTCGGCGACGGAGGCGTCGATGCGGGCACGCGAGAAGGCGTCGATGTCGAGGCCGTCGACGATGCGCCAGGCGCCATCGACCGAGCGGACGGGGAACGACGAGATCAGGCCGGGCTCAACGCCGTACGACCCGTCGGAGACGACCGCGGCCGACGTCCAGCGCGACCCCGTTCCGTCGACCCAGTCGCGCACGTGGTCGATCGCGGCGCTCGCCGCCGACGCCGCGCTCGACGACCCGCGCACGTCGATGATCTCCGCCCCGCGCTTGGCCACCCGCGGGATGAACTCGCCGGCCAGCCATCCCTCGTCCACCAATTCCGTGGCGGGGCGGCCGTGCACGGTCGCGTGGCTGATGTCCGGGTACTGGCTGGCCGAGTGGTTGCCCCACACGATCACGCCGTCGATCGCGGACACCGGAACGCCGAGCTTCACCGCGAGCTGCGCGACGGCGCGGTTGTGGTCGAGGCGCGTCATCGCCGTGAACCGGTCGGCAGGCACATCCGGTGCGTGCGCGCTCGCGATCAGAGCGTTGGTGTTGGCCGGGTTGCCGACCACGAGCACCCGCACATCGGATGCGGCCCCCGCGTTGATCGCGGCGCCCTGCGGTCCGAAGATGGCCCCGTTGGCCTCCAGCAGGTCTGCTCGCTCCATGCCGGGGCCGCGCGGGCGGGCGCCGACGAGCAGGGCCACGTTGACGCCGTCGAACGCGGCGGTCGCGTCTTCGGTCACGGTCAGCCCGTGCAGCAGCGGGAACGCGCCGTCCTGTAGCTCGAGTGCCGTCCCTTCCGCCGCGGCGCGGCCCTGTGGCACCTCCAGCAGCCGCAGCCGCACGGGAACGTCCGGCCCGAGCAGCTGCCCGGAGGCGATGCGGAACAGCAGGGCGTAGCCGATCTGGCCTCCCGCTCCCGTGACGGTGACGGTGACGGGCGTTCGCGTCTGATCGCTGGCGTTGCTCATGCCGCCAGCCTATGACGGGCCAGGAGGACCCGACCGGGTAACCTCGGGCGTATGCGCACTTTCTACCCGGAAATCGAGCCGTACGACTCCGGCCTGCTCGACGTCGGCGACGGCCAGCAGCTCTACTGGGAGACCAGCGGGAATCCCGAGGGGAAGCCGGTCGTGTTCCTGCACGGAGGGCCGGGCGGGGGGACGAGCCCGAATCAGCGGCGCGCGTTCGATCCGGAGAAGTACCGCATCGTCCTGTTCGATCAGCGCGGCTGCGGCAAGAGCCTCCCGCACGCGAGCGAGCCGGAGGCCGACCTCAGCACGAACACGACCTGGCACCTGGTCGCGGACATCGAGAAGCTCCGCGAGCACCTTGGCGTCGACCGCTGGATGGTGTTCGGCGGCTCCTGGGGCAGCGCCCTGGCGCTGGCGTACGCGCAGACGCACACCGAGCGCGTCACAGAGCTGATCCTGCGCGGCATCTTCACGCTGCGCCCGGCCGAGCTCGACTGGTTCTACGAGGGAGGCGCGGCGGCGCTGTTCCCGGATCTGTGGGAGGGCTTCGTGGAGCCGGTGCCCGTCGACGAGCGCGGGAGGCTCATCCGGGCGTACAGCAGGCTGCTCAACGACCCTGACCCGGCCGTCCACATCCCGGCCGGTGTCGCCTGGTCGCGGTGGGAGTCGTCGACGATCACCCTGCTTCCCCGGCCGGAGGTGGTGGAGAGCTTCACCGAGCAGCAGTACGCCGTGGCGTTCGCGCGCATCGAGAACCACTACTTCATGAACCTCGGCTGGTTCGAGGAGGAGCAGCTGATCCGGGATGCGGGCAAGCTGGCCGGCATCCCCGCCGTGATCGTGCAGGGACGGTACGACGCGTGCACCCCGGCGATGACGGCCTGGGATCTGCACCGCGCCTGGCCGGAGGCCGAGTTCCGCCTGATCCCGGATGCGGGCCACGCGTTCGACGAGCCCGGCATCCTGGATGCGCTCATCGAGGCCACCGACCGCTTCGCCGGGTGAGCGGCGTGCAGACCGTCCTCCGCAACGTCCGCCCCTGGGGTGCGGCAGCGTCCGACCTCCGCATCGCGGACGGCGTGATCGTCGCCGTCGAGCCGCACGATCCGTCGGCGGAGGAGGTGTCCGGCGACCCTGGCACGCGCTTCATCGACGGTGCTGGCCTCCTCGCCATCCCCGGCCTCGTGAACGCGCACGCCCACCTCGACAAGAGCTGGTGGGGCAAGCCGTGGGTGTCCTACGGCGGCGAGGCGACGACGCAGGGGAGGATCGAGCACGAGCGCGCTCACCGGGGCGAGCTGGGCATCCCGAGCCTCGACAGCACGACGCAGTTGCTGCGCGCGTTGGTGGCACAGGGTACGACCGCGTTCCGCTCGCACGTCGATGTGGACCTCGGGGTCGGGCTCGACGGCATCCGGGTGGTCAGGGAGGCGGTGGCGTCGCTCGGCGTGCCGGTCGCCCTGGAGATCGTGGCGTTCCCGCAGGACGGCGTGCTGCGTCGTCCGGGCGTGCTCGACTTGCTCGACCAGGCCGCCGCGGAAGGCGCCGAGTACATCGGCGGGCTGGATCCCGCGTCGATCGACCGCGACCCGGTCGGTCAGCTCGACGGACTGTTCGACATCGCGGACCGCCGCGGCGTCGGCATCGACATCCACCTGCACGACGGCGGAGAGCTCGGCGCGTTCCAGTACGAGCTGATCATCGAGCGCACGCGCGCGACCGGGCTGGCCGGCCGCGTGAACGTCGCGCACGGCTTCGCCATCGGCGAGCTGCCGGAGGCGCGCAGGCGGACGCTCATCCACGGGATGCGCGAGGCCGGCGTCTCGATCACGACCGTGGCCCCGATCAATGCGCCGCGGCTCCCGCTCGCCGAGCTGCGCGCGGCGGGAGTGCCCGTCGGGCTCGGCACGGACGGCATCCGGGATCTGTGGGGTCCGTACGGCGACGGCGACCTGCTGCGCCTGGCGGCCAGGCTCGCTCAGCTCTCCGGCGCCCGGCGCGACGAGGAGCTGACGGAAGCGGTGCGCATCGCGACGAGCGACGCCGCCGGTTTCGTGGGTCGCGCCACGCACGACCTCACCGTCGGCTCCGCCGCCGACGTCGTCCTCCTCGACGCCCAGAACGTGCCGGAGGCCCTAGTCTCCGCCCCGCCCCGCTCGCTCGTCCTCGTCTCCGGCCAGGAGTTCCCCACCCCGTAAACATCGAGCCGGGACTTGTGCACGCGACACGCTGGCGTGTCGCGTGCACAAGTCCCGGCTCGATTATGAGGGGAGGGGGGAGCCGGGGACGCGGGGAGGCGGGTCAGCCGGCCAGGGCGGCGAGGGCCCGGCGGAGCGTGGTGGAGGACGTGGTCATCGTGTACGGGAAGTAGACGACCTCGACGCCGACGGCCGCGAACTCGCGTTCGAGTCGCAGGCCCTTCTCGGTGCCGCGCCAGTCGTCGCCCTTGAAGAACACGTCGAACTGCAGTTCGCGCCAAGTGTCGAGCTTGTCCGGGACTGTCTCGGCCACCGCCTCGTCGACGAAGCCGATGTTGCGCACGATCTCCAGGCGCTCCGCGAGCGGGATGACGGGGTTGATGCCCTTGACCTGTCGCAGCATCTCGTCGGAGACGACTCCGGCGATCAGGTAGTCGCACTGGCTTTTGGCGTGTTTGAGAATGTTGAGGTGTCCGATGTGGAACAGATCGAACGCCCCAGCTGCATAGCCGACGCGTCGGGTCACGGGCTGCACCTTCCGGGTTGAGGTTTTCTCACCTATTCTGGCGCATAAGTGAGAATTTGTCACCCGATGGGGAAAGTGCATGGATCGCGCGGGCGTGCACACGCCAGCGCGGCGTCGTTACGCGCGCGTCGCGAGCAGCATCCTGGCGATCTTCGCCGTCAGCGGTTCGATCTGCCCGAGCGACGCGACGTACGCCGCCCGCCCCCGCCCGTACGGGTCGAGGATGTCCCCCTCCATGTACCCGCGCCTGGTCGCCGCCCCACGATTCGCGACGGCCGGGCTCGGTCGGTGGGCCGCCGCCCACGCCGTCAGTTCCTGCGCGGTCAGCGCAGCAGGCTCGGGATGCGCGGCTGCCGCGTCGGCGAATTCGGTCAGCGTGAATGCTCTCCGCACGACGCCAGGCGCTTCACCGACCGCCCACTCGCGGTGCTCGCGTGTCGCGGTCAGGACGAGGTCGGCTCCTGTGAGCAGCGATCGGTCGGCCTGGCGGGCGACGAAGTGGTCGCTCCCGACGCCTCGTTCAGCGAGGAGTTCATCCATCGGCGAGGAGATTCCCCAGCCGGTCATCGCGTGGGTTCCCGCCGAGCCGACGGCGAACCGCTGGTCGCCGGCGAGGGCGTGGGTGAGGAGCAGGTCGGCGGCGGGGGAGCGGCAGATGTTCCCCGTGCAGAGCGTGAGGATGCGGAAGGTTGGTTCAGGCACTCCGCCATTCTTCCCGACCTCGCCAATGGATGCGCTTACTGGGCTGAGAGAACGCGTTCAGCCTGGCAATCCCCTGGGAGGGCAGCTGCGTCCCGGCTCGCGTGAGAGCGCTTACAGCCTGTGTTTTCCTCAAGATCACAGGCGTTCGCCACTGCTTTGAGCCCGTCAGGATGCGGATCCTGGCACCCGAATGGGGGGTGGCCTTCGGGGAAGATGCAAACCAGGCGCGCGGTACCCTTATCGGTTTATGTATCGCGGGCACCCGCCCTGTCTGCTAGCGTGCTCAGCAGCATTTCAGCATTTCAGTAGTCGTTGGTCTCACCTACTGTTCCACCCCCCGCAACGACGAAAGTTTGGACAGACGTTTTTTATGGTCCGTCAGCCTGCCCATCGCCTCCCCGCACCCAACAACGCCCGCCGAAGAGGTTTTGCCATCGCCGCCGGAGCCACTGTCGTGGCCCTGGCCGCTCTCGGTCTTCCCGCGCTCTCGGCGACCGCCGCTCCGGTCGAGTACCAGAACGACAAGCAGATCGCCTCCGACACCCTCAACAGGGTCACCACGAACGGCTGGGGCTCAGCTCCCGTCGGCGGCGCGTACACCGTGAACAGCCCGCAGGCGTTCTCCGCCAATGGCGCGAGCGGCATCGCCTCGGTGCCGCGGCCTGGAGCATCGCTCTCCGCGAGCCTCGCTTCCACGAACGCGACAGACGCCGACGCGTCGGTCGTCGTCTCTGTTCCGTCCGTTCCGAAGACCGGCAACGGCGTGTACGCCGGTGTTCAGCTCCGGTCGGCCAAGGGCTCCTATTACCAGGCCACCATCCGGGTGGACTCGACCGCGAAGGCGCTCCTTTCGGTCTCGCGCGTCAACGGGTCGACCGCCGACCAGACGGTGCTCGCCGGTGAGAAGGTCGTCGCGCAGGGCGTGACGGCCGGCCAGCGGATCGCCATCGACTTCCGCGTCACGGGGACCGATTCCGTGAGCGCGAACGCGAAGGCGTGGCTCGCCACCGCGACGGCCCCCGCCTGGCAGCTCACCGCCACCGACGCGTCGTCGAAGCGGCTGAGCGGCGCCGGGTCCGTCGGACTCTGGACGTACGTGTCGAGCGCCAGCCCCGCTGTCGCCGTCTCGTTCGACGACCTCTCCGCGCACTCGCTGAAGGCCGTCCCCGTGACCCAGCCGACCGCACCGCCGGCGACGACTCCGACGAAGCCGGCCACGCCGACTCCGACGCCGACTCCGAGCACGCCGACGACACCCACCACGCCGACGACGCCCACCACGCCGACGACGCCCACCACGCCGACCACTCCGGCAGGCGACACCACGATCGACCAGAGCACAGCGCGCGTCGCAACGGGCGCCGCCGCGATCGGCAGCGCGTCGTACACCGTTCCCGCCGGGGCGTACTTCGTCGCCCCCACCGGCTCCGACGCCGTCGCGACCGGCACGCAGGCGACGCCGTGGCAGACCGTCCAGCACGCAGTGGACCGCGCGCCGAGCGGCGCGACCATCGTCCTCCGCGGCGGCACGTATCACGAGACCGTGACGATTCCCCGCGGCAAGCAGCTCACGATCCAGCCGTACCCGAAAGAGGCGGTCTGGTTCGACGGCAGCCGCACGGTGAGCAACTGGGCGAAGTCCGGTTCCACCTGGGTCTCCTCCGGCTGGAACGTCGACTTCGACGACAGTCCCACGTACACCCGTGGAGCACCGGACGGCACGGAGTCCGGCTGGGCGTTCGTGAACCCCAGCTACCCGATGGCAGCGCACCCCGACCAGATCTGGATCAACGGCACCGCCCTCTCGCAGGTCGGCTCCCGTTCGGCAGTCACCACGGGGAAGTTCTTCGTGGACACGGCCGCCAAGCAGCTGGTGCTCGGCTCCGACCCGAGCGGCAAGCAGGTGCAGTCCAGTGACACCGTCAAGGCCTTCACCGTCCTCGGCGACGGCAGCGTGCTGCGCGGCTTCGGCGTGCGACGCTACGCACCGTCCGTCCCTGACATGGGAGCGCTGCAGGTCTACGCCGCCGGCGTGAGCCTCACCAACCTGTCGATCACCGACAACGCGACCACCGGCCTCGCCATCGGAGGCATCAACGCCACCGTGACGAACGTGACCGTGGCCCGCAACGGGATGCTGGGAGCCACGGCGACCTACGCCGACGGACTCACCGTCACCGGGATGCTCGCCGCCAACAACAACACGGAGCACTTCAACCGTGCGCCGGTGGCCGGCGGCCTGAAGATCGCCCGCTCGCGCAACATCACGGTGGCCGGAAGCAACTTCCTCAACAACTCGGGCAACGCGCTCTGGTTCGACGAGTCGGTGTACAACGTCTCCGTGGCCAACAGCGACATCGTCGGCAATGAGGGCAACGCCCTGGTCGCCGAGATCTCGGCCAAGTTCGCCATCGCCAACAACGTGATCGCCAACAACGGTATCGCCGGCGTGCTCGTCAGCGACACCAGCACGGTGGACATCCGCAATAACACGATCAGCGGCAACCAGCGCGACATCAACATCACGCAGGGCACCCGCAGGGCGAGCAACCTCTCCACCGCCGGTCACGACCCGCGGCAGAAGCTGCCGGACCCGACGGTCACCTGGATCACCGGCAACATCACGGTCGTCAACAACGTGCTGGCCAAGAGCACGGGCAACGCGATCCTGGCCGTCGAGGACTACAGCCACGAGCGGTCGGCCGCGCAGATGAACATCACCGCGAACGGCAACGTCTACCAGCGTTCGAGTGCCTCGCTGCCCACCTGGGCCGTCGTGTGGTCGCGCGGTGCCGGCAACCCGGCGGTGTACAACTCCATCGCCGAGTTCACGGCGGCGACCGGACAGGAGAAGTCGTCCAAGGCCGTCGATGGCGCCGAGGTGCTCAGCGGCCTGACGAACATCCTCCCGACCGTCGGGGCCTCCTCACTGGCCCAGCCGCTGCCCGCCGCCGTCGCGTCCATCGTCGGCAAGCCGGCCGGGTCGCTCCAGGTCGGAGCCTGGCCGCGCTGATCGGCTCAGCGCCGCGGCCGGATCATCCTGGCCGCGGCGAGCACGCCTCCGAGGTCGCGCCGGACGACCGGCACCAGGAGGGCCGCCACGGCGTAGACGGCGAGAGCCGCGAGCGCCGAGGCGGCCACCTGGAGCAGGTTGCTCCAGGTGCCGCACAGCCAGGCGGCGCCCCCTGCTGCGCCGGCGGCGAGTGCCGCGATGGCCAGGATGCGCCCGGCCCCGGCGTACAGCCGGGCGGTCGGGATGTCGGTGCGGCGTGACAGCCACCAGAGCGAGATCGGCCACGAGATGGCCGGGGCGATCGCGTAGGCGATCGCCACACCGAGCACTCCGCCTGTCGCACCGATCACGATGCAGACGATCTTGATCGCCGCGCTCACCAGCGAGTAGCGGAGCAGGTCCCCGGTCAGGGCTCGGGAGACGTAGACCCAGTATCCGACGAACGCGAGGATCTGGAAGATCCCGGCGATGGCGAACAGCCGCAGGATGGGCGCGGCCTCCGACCACTGCGATCCGAGCAGGACGGCGGTGAGCGGCTCGGCCGCCCCGGCCACCAGGGCGAGGCCGGCCACGATGGTGTACCCGAGGGCGAGTTGCCCGCGGCAGAGCCAGTCGGCGAAGCGCTCCCGTTCGTCCTTCAATCGGGAGAAGACGGGGAGGGCGACCGTCGTCAGCGGGATGCGCACCTGGTTCAGCGGTGTCATCAGGAGCTGGAACGCACGGCTGTACACGCCGAGCGACACCGCGCCGAACCGGATGCCGACCAGCACGTTGTCCACGTTGTTGCTGACGTAGCTCACCAGCTGCGACGCCAGCATGTTCCAGCCGAAGCGGAGGAATCCGCGGATGGACGCGTCGCGGCGGGGAAGCCGCGGGATCCAGTGGGCGGCGGTCACGAGCACGACCAGGAGGATGAGCGCCTGGCTGAGCTGTTGCGCGACGAGCGCCCAGTATCCCCAGCCGAGCAGCGCCCCGGTGATCGCGACGGCGAGGGCGATGGCCGGGGCGATGATGTCGGCCCGCGCGACGGAGCTGAACTTGAGCCGTCGCACGAGATCGGCCCGATACTGCGTGCCCAGGCCGTTGATCAGGAACGTGAGCGAGAGCGCGTGCGCGATCGGCACGAGGTCGGGTTGGCGGAACGCCGCGGCGATCAGACCGGCGCCGCAGAAGACGAGTACCGACAGGCAGAGGCCGATGGCCGCGTTCACCCAGAACAGGTTGTCGCGCTGCCCCCTGGTGACCGTGGTGGCTTGGATGGCGGCCGAGGACAGCCCGAAATCGCGGAACAGCTCTCCGACGCCGATGATGGCGACGACCATGGCGATGAGTCCGTAGTCGTGGGGGGAGAGCAGACGGGCGAGAACGACGACGGAGGCCACCTGCACCAGGACCTTGCCGCCCTGGGCCGCCAGGGTGACCGCTGCTCCGCGAGCAGCCTGGGTTCCGAGCCCGGGAGAGGGATGCGCCTGAGCGGCGGCGATCGCGTCCTGCTCCGCGCGTTCCTCGTCCAGGACCTCTCCAGGAGTCGCCGCCGCGAAGTCGGCAGGGTCGCCGATGACCTCCTGGTCCGGCGTCTCGACGACGGCCCCTCCTGTCGTCGCGCTGTCGCGTCCTCCGCGATGGCGGCCGGATGTGCGGGACGGGCGGCGATTGCTCACGGCGTCGGCGTCTCTGCGGCCTTCGCCGCCGCGCGACGACGACGGAACGTGCCCTTGGCCATCCGGTACGTCTCGCGCAGCCGGGGCAGCGAGAGCAGGGTGAGGCCGAAGCCGCGGTAGCGCGGCACGGAGCCGCCGGCGAACCGGGCGCCGAGCAATCGCCCGGCGAGCGTCTCCCGCCGGGTGGTCTGCAACGGCTGGACGGCGGCCAGGTCCGCGATGTCCATCGGGGTCACCGAGATGACACCGGCCTCGACGGCGCGCAGCACGATGTCGAGGCCGCGCTCGGTGCGGGCGATGAGCGCGCTGCGCCCGGCTCCCTCGGCGAAGACCGGATAGCCCTGGGCGTCGGCGCGCCAGAAGTCGGCGGCGGTGATGTCCGCGCTCTCTCCGACACCGTCTGCGCAGATCTTGCAGCGCCACTGCACGGCGGGCCCGAGCGTGGAACCCCAGGTCTCCTCATAGCTGGCGTCGACGGCCGTGCCGTCGCGGCGGACGGCCGTGAAGCGTCCAGGCCAGCCCCGGCCGCGGTACCAGAGGTCGGACAGCGGTTCCGTTGCCGGGACTCCGAGTGACTCGACCAGCGCGTCGGTGGCGTGCTGGCTCGGCGTCCCGGCGCAGAAGAACGACAGGATGACCGGATCGTCGCCGGGCGCGGCCGCCTGGGCGTCCGGCCTGGTCCCGATCAGCGAGCGGACGGCCGACGCCTCGCACGGCTTCCCGATGAACAGCGAGCCGTTCTGCACGGCCGCCGGCTGCGCCGCGCTCGCCGTCGGCGCGTAGCGGGAGCCCGCGGCGGCGATGGCCTGGTCGCGCGACATGATCGTGACGCTCACCGTGCGGCGCGGCTCCGCGGCGTCGGCGTTCGCGCCCACCATGCGCGCGGCCTCCCCGGTCTCCAGCAGCCAGGCGGCGATCGCGGTGAGGGCGCCCCCGCTGGAGCCGCGATGGCGCGTCTCCGAGTCGGTGGCCCACGCCTTCCAGGCGCGGACGACTGGGCCCATGGTCGGGTGCCGGGTGGCTCCGGTGGGTTCCGCTGCACGGACCGTGACGCCCGGGCAGGCTGCGGCGAACCGGTCGACCGCCGCAGCAGGGACCTCGTCCGTCGAGACGGCGTCCCGCCTGGCGGGGCGCAGGAATCCGTCGGGCGAGCGACGCAACTCCAGCCCGGGGTCGAGCAGAGCGCAGGCGCCGCATCCCGAGCAGTTGCCGGATGCGACCACTTTCTCGATCGCCCTGTCCAGGGCGACCGATGCCGCGCTCAACGCTCCGGCCGGTTGCGTCTGCGTGCTCATGCGACCTCCCGCAGAGCCTGCTCGGCCAAGCCGAGGGTGGCCTGAGCCCGGGCGCGCGCGCTCGCCGCGTCGTCGGCCAGGGTGGGGGAGGCGAGCTCGCGGAGCGTCTCACTGACGGGGTCGTCGCTCGTGCGCAGGTCGACCGTGTGGTGCCAGCCCAGGTCGCCGAGCAGCGGCGTGAACTTGCGCGAGTACGCGAGGGGGATGGCGGGGGTGCCGACGGAGAGCGCGTTGAGGCAGGCGTGCATCCGGGAGCCGATCACGACGGAGGCGGAGGCGACGGTCGTGCGCACGTCGTCGAGGCCGGTGGGTATCACCACTTCGGCGTCGGGGGCGACCGTGGCGGAGAACTCCGCGATGGCGGCGATGTCGGAGTCCGGGTTGTCGGAGTCCAGGACGTGGGCGAGGAGGGTGACCTGGCGGCCGTCGGCGCGGAGCGAGCGGTACAGGCGCGTCACGGTCGAGCGGTACGCGTCCGCATCCACGTGGCTGTTGGGGAACCAGAGCAGCCCGGAGATGTTGAGCACCACGTCCCTGGTCGCAGCCACCTCGGGGCGGGGGAGTGCGAAGACGACGTCGGTGGTCAGTACGTCCGGTGCGCGGCCGAGCTCGCCGGCATGGTCGGCGCTCGCCGAGTCCCTGGCCATGACCAGGGCGGAGCGGCGCAGCGAGTGGCGTCCGATCGCGCGGCCTCTGCGACTGTCGAACGGCCCGATGGTCTGGGGCCCGAGCACCACGGGCACGCCGGCCTGGGTCGCGAATTCGGCGACGGTGGACATGACGACCAGACGCCTGGTGCCGTAGATGTCGGCGAAGCTGTCGCCGGAGCGGGTGTCGACGACCAGGTCGAAGCCCGCCAGCCAGTCCTGCATCCCAGCCCGGCCGAGCACGCGCTCCTTGACGAGTGAACGGACACGGCCGATGGGGAGCTGCGGCACGCGTCGGCCGTAGTTCTGGAAGGTGACTTCCGCGTCCGGCCACACCCTGGTGACCAGTTCGGCGGTGCCGGAGCCGAGTGCGCGGACGCCCAGGTTGGGCGACGCGTCGTCGGCCCAGAGGATCAGAACTCGCATGGCAAACACTTCCGTCGTCGGTTCAACGGATCCAGGGAGCACGTCCCTCACGCGCCTGTCCTGGCAGCCGTTGCACGGGTGCCTCTAACTGAGACTTACTCATGTATCTTAGCCTCATGTGCCACCGGCCGGACCAGGCGGAACTGGCCCCAGTACGGGGTGCGCGGCTCGCCGTCCGGGCGGCGCAGGGACACAATGGAGCGCGACGGGTGTGCTGACGCGGAAGGGGAGACTGTGGCCGAGCTGATCGTGCAGCAATCGTTCCCCGAGCCGCGCCACACGACCAATCCATACCTCGTGATGCTCAGGGACGCCGTCGGAGACCAGCCGGGCGTCGAGTTGCGCACGTTCAGCTGGCGCGGCGCACTCACCCGCCGGTACGACGTGTTCCACGTGCACTGGCCGGAGATCCTCGTCTCCGGTCACAGCCCGCTCAAGAAGCTCGCGCGCCAGGGGCTCACCCTGGCGCTGGTCGGCAAGCTCGCTGTGACCAGGACCCCCATCGTGCGCACCGTGCACAACCTCGACTTCCCGGACGGCATCTCCCGCCGCGAACGCTGGCTGTTGCGCCTGATCGATCGCCGGACCACCCTGCGCATCCGCCTCAACCCGCTGACGCCGCTCCCGGTCGGCGCCGCATGCGAGACCATCGTGCACGGCCACTACCGCGGCTGGTTCGAGCGGTATCCGCGGGCGTCGCGCATCCAGGGCCGGCTGGCCTACGTCGGGCTGATCCGGCGCTACAAGGGGGTGGATGCGCTGATCACGGCGTTTCGCTCGGCGTTCGGCGGCGTCGTCGTCGGCGGCGGCCCAGCGGAGGCGCAGGCCTCGCTCACAGTCGGAGGCAAGCCGTCGTCGGACGAGCTCGTCGGGCAGTTGCGCGCCCTGGCTGCCGGCGACGACCGGATCGCGCTCCACTTCGCGTTCCTCAGCGACGCCGAGTTGGTCGATGCCGTCACCCGGTCCGAGCTGGTGGTGCTTCCGTACCGCGAGATGCACAACTCGGGCGGGGCGCTCTCCGCGCTGTCCCTCGACCGTCCCGTGCTCGTCCCGGACAACGAGGTGAATGCGATGCTGGCGGCCGAGGTCGGCGAGGACTGGGTGCTGCGGTACGAGGGCGAACTGTCCGCGACCGACCTCGAAGACGCACGCGCGCTGGCCGGACGGCTGACACCCGACGACAGGCCCGACCTCTCCCGGCGGGACTGGGACGACGCCGGTCGAGCCCACGTTGCGGCGTATCGCCGCGCCATCGCTCTGCTGCGCCGGAAGTGACCGGCGGCGCGCACGACCGCGAGGTCAGCGGGTGAAGCGTCCCTCCCGGACCACGGTGCCGGACCGGAGGGCGTCGCCCAGGGACCGCGCGTCCAGTCCGCGCTCGCTGTAGCCGTCGAGCACCCTGCCGATCAGCTCGACCCGGTCGACAGACGGGGGCGTTCCGTCATCGACGCCGTCGGTGGCGTCGGCGAAGTTGTCGTGGGCGAGCAGGATCGCGCCGCGGCCCGCGCCGCGCAGGGCGGCGGCGACGCGTTGCTCCTGGCTGACGTCGGGCCGTGAGTCCCAGGTCGTCGGCCCCCACAGCACAGGGGTCAGGCCGGCGCTGCGCGTCGCGCGCCAGACGCGCAGGCTCTGGTGGCCGTACGGCGGCCGAGACCAGCGGACAGGGCGGCCGGTGATGTCCTCGAGCTCGCGGCGGCCGTCGCGCATCCTGCTGCGGACATCGTCGATGGGCAGCGTGGTCAGGTCGCGGTGGTCGGTGCCGTGCAGGGCGATCTCCTGTCCGGCGTCCACCATCGTGCGGAGCAGACCGGGATCGGAGCGCACCCGGCTGAGCAGCACGAAGAACGTGGCCGTCGCGCCGCGGTCGGCGAGCACCCCCAGGATGCGGTCGGTGCTGCCGGCGACCGGCCCGTCGTCATAGGTCAGCACGAACTCCGGGGCGTCGGTGCGCACGGAGACGACCGTGCCGACGAACGCGGTGGCACGGCGGGCGGCGCCGACGGCGGTGCTTCTCATGCTCATGACGCAGGCTCCGTTCGCGCATACTCCTGGTAGACCATCCCGGCCGCGCCGGAGATCATCCCGCCGCCCCGCCAGACGGCGCGGGCACCGCGCGCCTGGTGCCGGAGGGAGCGGCTGAGCATCCCGAACAGCCAGCGTGCGCCGCCGCCGAGGATCCGGACAACGCCCCCGACGATTCCGGATGCGCGCGCCAGCAGCGACCGGATCCCCCCGCCGGAGAGACGCACGCGCAGCACGCTCGCCGAGTTGCCGTGGCTCCACGCGCGCCGGAGCACCCAGCGCCTGGTCATCCGCTCGACCGGGACGAGGTCCGTGATGACCGACTCGTCGCACCAGACCATCCGGTGTCCCGCGGCGTGCAGCTGCCGGCTGAAGAGCGTGTCCTCTCCGCCGCTGAGGCCGAGGTCGTCGGCGAACCGCACGCCGGACGCGCGGACCTGGTCAAGGTCGAGGAGCAGATTGCCCGCCGCGGCGACATCGATGGCGCTTCCGGTCGGCATGCTCCTGCGGGTGTAGAACGATCCGGCGGCCAGCCACGGGTCGAGGGGGCCCGCGAACGACGCGACGACGCGCCCGGAGACCGCCGCGGGACGAGCGGTCGACTCCCACGTCTGCAACAGGTGGCGCAGCCAGCCGTCGTGCGGGTGCTCGTCGTCGTCGATGAACGCCAGGAGGCGCGACGCAGCGCCCTCGTCCAGTGCGCGATTCCGCACCGCAGAGATGCCGGGGTGGGGCTCGACGACGTACCGGATGCGCTCGTCGCCGACCGCATCGACGGCAGGCCTGCCGCTCGCATCCGGATCGTTGTCGACCACGAGCACGTCCACGACGAACCGTGGCCCCGCGGGATCGCCCACGGCGCGCCCGGCGTCGTCGGCGTGCGCAAGCAGCATCGGGAGGAGCGTCACGAGCTCGGCTGGACGGTGGAACGTCGGCACGGCTATCGTCACTCTCACCGGCTCGTCCGGTTGCACTGCATCCACCCCCTTGGCTCTAAGAGCGGAAGTCTATGCCAGACCGAGCACGTTTCGCGGGTTGCGCCGTCATCGTCGTGAACTACGCGTCGACGACGCTGCTGACGCAGAACCTGGCGCGGCTCGGACGGTCCGCGCCGGGGCTCACCGTCGTCGTCGTGGACAACGCGAGCACGGCTGAGGAGCGGCGCGCGGTGACCGAGCTCGCCGCGGCGGAGGGCTGGGCCGTTGTGCTCCCCGAGACGAACCTGGGGTTCGGGCTCGGGATGAACGCCGGCGTCGCGCGGGCTGCCGAACTCGGCGCAGACCGATTCCTGCTGCTCAACCCGGATGCGTCGATCACGCCGGACGACGCAGAGCGGCTCTTCGCCCGCGTAGCCGCGGAGCCGCTGACACTGGTCTCCCCCGTCGTCAGGAAGCCGGACGGCTCCACCTGGTTCGACGGCGCCGACGTCTCGCTCGCCGACGGCAGGATGAGCTCCGCCAAGCGGCGCCCGCAACCGCCAGAGCGCCGAGCCGAACCCTGGCTGAGCGGCGCCTGCCTGTGCGTCGGCGCCGGGCTCTGGCAGCTGGTCGGCGGATTCGCCGACGGATACTTCCTCTACTGGGAAGACGTCGAGCTCTCGCACCGCGTGCTCGCGGTCGGCGGCGCCCTTGCGGTGGCCCAGGATGCGGTGGCCGAGCACGCGGAGGGCGGAACGCAGCAGTCGGGCGACGAGCACGCGTCGCCGGCCAAGTCGAATGGCTACTACTACTTCAACATCCGCAACCGGCTGCTGTTCGCTGCCCGTAATCTGGACTCGGGCGACCTGGTCGCCTGGCGCCGCTCCGCCGTTCCTGTCGCGTGGGAGATCCTGCTGCAGGGCGGCCGGCGTCAGTTCCTGCATTCGCTGCGGCCGTTCGCCGCTGCGGCCAGAGCCCTGCGAGACGGGAGGCGGATCGTGCGCGACGAGCTGCGATCACGGGCGACGGGACGGGGGACCGCGTGAGCGTCCTGACCCGCCTGCGGCGGTATACGGAGCTGGCGCGCGGCGTGCTGCGCGGTCATCCTGGCGCGCGGATCGCCTCGGGCGTCCGGCTGAGCGGGCCGGGCACGTTCGAGCTCGAGCGCGGGAGCGCCGTGCGCAAGGGGGCCAGGATCTGGGTCGGCGCCGGTGCGGTGCTGCGGCTCGAACGCGGCAGCGCAATCGGCGCACGGTCGGTTGTCAACGTGGAGTCCGGAGTGCGACTCGGCGCCGGCACCCAGGTCTCCTGGGATGCGCAGATCCTGGACACGGACTTCCACCGGATCACGGCGCCGGACGGCACGGTTCGCGCGCACACCGCGCGGATCGTGATCGGCGAGCACGTGCTGATCGGCACGGGAGCCCTGATCCTCAAAGGGGTGACCCTCGGCGACGGCGCCGTGGTGGCCGCTGGAGCGGTCGTCACGCGATCGGTTGCGCCCGGTGTGGTGGTCGGCGGGAACCCGGCCGTCCCGATCGGCGAATCGGCGTCGTGGACCTGAACGCCTGACCTGGTCGCCTGACCCGTTTTCCGCGCGCCCCCCGGATGAGGGGGCGACAAGTGAGGAAATCTCGCATTAGTCTGGTGGTTAGCAACAGCGACCCGACCCTGGTGCGATCAGCAAGCGTTCTTCTCGCAGGTCTCAATGAGAAGCAGACCACACTCCGGTCGATCCGTCGTTCCGTTCGACGACCGAGAGCGAGCACGTCATGGGCAATGGGGGAAAGAGCCTCACGATTGCACTCGTCGGCACGCGTGGCGTGCCCGCCCGCTACGGCGGGTTCGAGACGTGCGTCGAGGAGGTCGGCCGCCGGCTGGCCGAGCGCGGTCATGACGTGGTGGTCTACTGCCGCACCCTCGACGACGACGCGGAGAAGCCGGACACGTACCAGGGCATGCGGCTCGTCCACCTGGGGGCACTTCGCAAGCGCTCCCTGGAGACGCTGAGCCACACCGGACTCTCCGTCGCCCACCTGCTGCGGCACCGCACGGACGCGGCCATCGTCTTCAACGCGGCCAACTCGCCGTATCTGCCGCTGCTCCGCGCCGCGCGCATCCCGGTCGCCACCCACGTGGACGGGCTGGAGTGGCGCAGGGCGAAGTGGGGTCGCGGCGGACGCAACTACTACCGTCTGGCCGAATCCCTCGCCGTCCGCTGGTCGGACGCCCTGATCGCCGACGCGCACGGCATCGCCGACTACTACCGCGACGAATTCGACGCGGGGACCGAACTCATCGCCTACGGCGCACCCCGCGTGGACGACGCGGACGACCTCCTCGCCGACCTGGATCTCGAGCCCGGCGGATACCACCTCGTGGTCGCGCGCTTCGAGGCGGAGAACCACGTGGACGTGATCGTGGACGGCTACCGCCGCAGCGGAGCGCGCAAGCCCCTCATCGTCGTCGGCTCTGCGCCGTATGCGGACGAGTACACCCGCACGGTGCACGGGCTCGGCGACGATCGGGTCACCTTCCTCGGCGGGGTGTGGGATCAGCGACTGCTCGACCAGCTCTACGCCGGAGCGTTCACCTACCTCCACGGCCACTCCGTCGGCGGCACGAACCCCTCGCTGCTCCGTGCTCTCGGCGCCGGGGCCCCGACCATCGCGTACGACGTCTCGTTCAACCGCGAGGTCGTCGGAGACTCCGGCACCTTCTTCGCGGACGCGGCCGGTGTGGCCGCCGCGCTCGACGCCGCAGAGGCCGACCCGGCCTCCGTCGCCGCCAGGGGCGTCATTGCCAGGGAGCGTGCTGCGGCATACGACTGGGATGCGGTGGCCGACGCATACGAGCGGCTCTGTGTGGGGCTCGCCTCGCGTCAACTGCGCCGCCAGCACCGTCCGTTCTTCGCACAGCGGACAGGGCGGCCGGGCCGCACGGCCGCTGTGTCGGCCACAGCGTCCGCTCCGACTTCGACCACCGCACAGGAGGTGTTGTGATGACCGGAGAGAGTGCAGCGTCCACCGTCGGCGACCGCGGCAGGGAGGGCTACCTCGACATCGTCCGTCGGCTCGCGGCAGCGCAGAAGCCCGCCGCGCGGTCGGCGCCCGCGTACTCGCGCTTCGTCAACAGGCGGATCGGCCGGTACCTCGCAGCCTGGGCGTGCAGGGTCGGCCTGTCGCCGAACGCCGTCACCGGCATCAGTGCCGTCTTCACCTTCGCGGCCATCGCACTCCTGATCGTGCTGCCGCCGTCGTGGGGGCAGGGCATCGGGATCGCGGTGCTGCTTCTGGTCGGCTACGCCTTCGACTCCGCCGACGGCCAGGTCTCGCGCCTGCAGGGCACGAGCAGCCCATCCGGAGAGTGGCTCGACCACATGGTCGACGCCACGAAGGTGTCGACCATGCCGCTCGCGCTCGCCGTCGGCTTCTACCGCTTCGACGTGGTGCCCCGCGGCTGGCTCCTCGTCCCGATCGCGTTCGCGATCGTCTCGGCCGTGCTGTTCTTCGGGATGATCCTGACCGAGCAGCTGCGCCGCCGCACGGCGGGAGCCGTGCCCCTCGCCGCAGAACAGCCGGGCCGGCCGTCGTGGCTGCGCGCCGTCGCCGTTCTGCCCATGGACTACGGGGTGCTCTGCCTCTCGTTCGTCCTCCTCGGTGCCGTCCCCGTCTTCGTGGTCGTCTACACGTTGATCGCCATCGCCACCACCGCATTCCTGCTCCTCGCCGCCACCAAGTGGTTCCGTGAGCTTCGCGCCTGGACGCCGACCCCGAACCAGGCCACATCCCAGAAAGGGGACCTCCGATGACGAAGGTCGACAACAGCCGGAACCGCCTGAGCACGAAGAGGATCCTCCTCATCGTGGCCGGTGCGGTCGTGCTCGCCCTCATCGCGGCCGCGCTCATCGTGGCCGGCGTCCGCGGCGCGGACACCAAAGCCGCGGCAGATGCGAACGCGCCGTTCACGCTCCCCACCTACGGCACCAACTCGCCCCCGCCGCCGACGCCCAGCGCGACGCCGTCCGCCTCGAAAGGCGGGACCACGTCCGCGCCGAAGGCGGACGCCCGCTACGGCGCGACCGTCGCGCAGACCGTCGAGAAGAACGTGGACGCGAAACTCAGCGGCGGAATGACCGCCAAGGTCGTGTCCGTCAGCGCGGTCGACGGCAAGGCCATCCGGGCCGGTGAGACGGCCGGGCCGGCACTGAAGGTGACGATCGACCTCGCCAACACCACCGGCAAGGACGTCTCCCTCTCCCAGGTCTCGGTGAACGCGTTCTACGGAGCGAAGGCGACCCCGGCGTCCGTGCTGACCGACGGCACCAAGCCGCTGCTCGGACCGCTCGCAGCAGGAGCGACCGCCACGGGAACGTACATCTTCTCCGTCCCGGATGCCCAGCAGAGCTCGGCGGTCTTCACGATGACCGACGCGGCAGGGTCGCCGATCACGGTCTTCAAGTAGGAGCACGAGCCAGCCGTCATGCATGACCTCACCGTTCTCGCCGCCGGAGTCACCGGTCCGACCGTCGACAGCACGTTGACGATGGTCGCCGGAATCGCGGTGGCGATCGCGGCGTTCTTCGTGCTGCGGCGCTCGCCGAAGCTCGCGGTGCTGGTGTGGATCGTCGTGCTCTGCTTCGTCCCGGTGTGGATCGGGCTGAGCATCGGGTTCAACGGCAACTACTTTCTCCCGGCGGTGAGCGCCGTGGCGCTCCTGGTGATCGTGGCGCTGCTGCCCATCCGGTCGTTCCACATCAGCCTGCTCGACGGGCTGGTCGTGCTGATGGTGGTGTTCGCCATCGCATCGCTGCTCACCGAGAACGCCGGAATCGCGCTCGGGTTCGCCTTCTCGCTCTTCACGTATTTCATCATCGGATACGTGCTCGGCAGAGTCGCGCCGTTGCGCGTCGACCCGACCTGGATCTACGGAGCCATCGCCGTGGCGTTCACCGTCGTGAGCATTCTCGCGATCATCGAGTTCTTCGCCGGCTGGAACCCGTTCGTCCTCATCAAGAGCAGCAACTCCCTGTACGCGGTCTGGGGAACCCTGCAGGCGCGCGGCGGGGTGCTGCGCGCCGAAGGGGCGTTCGGGCACTCGATCGCGCTCGGCTCCAGCCTCGCCATCGCCATCCCGTTGACTCTCGCCGCACGCTTCCCGCTGCTGGTCAGGGCGGTCATGGTGCTGCTGATGCTGCTCGCCACCGTGTTCACGTTCAGCAGGATCGGCATGATCGGCGCGCTTCTCGGGCTGGTGCTCTCCATCGTGTTCATGCGCGATGCGATCTCCCGTCGCAGCCGGATCGTGCTGACGACCACGCTGGTCATCGTCTCCGCCGTGATCTTCCCTCTGGTGACCACTGTGTTCGACGATGCAGGCGCCGAAGCATCGGGAAGCGCGGCGTATCGCGGCGACCTGCTCTCCCTGCTCGGCAGCATGAACGTGGTCGGCGTTGCGGACTCCGCGACGAAGGACTCCACGGGTCAGGTCTATTTCGGCAACTTCCGGTCGATCGACAGCCAGCTCATCCTCACCGGCCTCTCCAGCGGTCTGATCGCCCTCGGGCTGATCGTCGTCGCGCTGCTGGTCGGGATCGTCCTCGTCGTCTCCCGTCGGGCGACGGCTCCGACCATCGCGGTCGTCGCCCAGATCCCGGCGTTCGCGACAGTGGCGCTCATCACGCAGTACTCCGTGTTCGTCTGGTTCGCCATCGGACTCGCAGCGTCGACGCAGCTCGCCCTGCGCCACCGCACCCCGACGGAACTGTCCGCCGACCTCACGCTTTCGCACGGCCGAGATCCGGACAAGCCGCGGGATCCCGTCGTCTCCAACCGGGGAGGGGGAGCCTAGAATGCCCCCAGCACGCTCCCGGCACGTTCTTCCCCTCCGACCCACCACAGACCATGTGAGAGGCATCGCAATGAGCCAGCACCAGTACCTCGCCGCTTTCAAGCGCTATTGGTACGTCGTCGTGATCGCGACGCTCGTCGGGGCGATGGGCGGATGGGGACTGTCGCAGCTCGCGACACCCGTGTACACCGCGACATCGAGCCTGTACTTCTCGCTCAACTTCGGCGGATCGGCGAATGACCTGAACCAGGGCTCGACGTACACGCAGAACCAGATGCTCTCGTTCGCGCAGCTCGCTGTCTCGCCGGTCGTGCTGAACCCCGTGATCGACGACCTGGACCTGGCGACCACGCCCAAGGCTCTGGCGGACACGATCGGCGTGAGCACGCCGCAGAACACCGTCATCCTCGAGCTCTCGGTGTCGGACACCAACCCTGCCGAGGCCGCGAAGGTCGCAAACGCGGTCTCCGCCAGCCTGAGCAACATGGTCGAGCAGATCGCTCCGAAGAGCGTCTCGGGCGGCACCACGGTCTCCGTGAGGGTCATCCAGCCGGCGGCCGTGCCGGAGAACCCGTCATCGCCGAACACCAGGCTCAACCTCGTCGCAGGACTCGTGATCGGGCTGCTTCTGGGTTCGCTCATCATCGTGCTGCGCGAACTGCTGGACACACGAGTGCACTCCGCCGCCATCGCGACCGCTGTCACCGGCGTGCCGCTGGTGGGCACGGCCGACAAGGAGAAGCGCAGGGCCGTCGGCCCCGTCGTCCTGCGCGACCCGCTCTCCAACGCTGCGGAGAACTACCGGCAGCTGCGTTCCAACCTCGAGTTCGTCGCGGTGGACTCCGCCAATCTCGGCTTCGTCGTGACCTCGTCGGTTCCCGGCGAGGGGAAGTCGCTGATCGCACTCAACCTGGCGCTGGCGCTGGCGGAGGGAGACAAGAAGGTCCTCCTCGTCGATGCCGACCTGCGACGCCCGATGGTGGCGGCATACACGGGGCTGCCGGGCGACGCGGGGCTCACCTCTGTCCTGATCGGCCGCGCGGCGGTCGGCGACGTCATCCAGCACTGGGGTGAGACGGGCCTCCACGTGCTCGCCAGCGGCCCCATCCCGCCGAACCCGAGCGAGCTGCTGTCGTCGCGGGCGATGGCCGATCTCGTCGCGGCTCTGATGCGCGACTACGACGTCGTCGTCTTCGACACGGCCCCGGTCGGCGCCGTCGCCGACGCGGCCATCCTCGCCCCGATGCTCGACGGCGCGCTGCTGGTGGCCGACCGCACCAGGGTGCACCGCCCGCAGCTGGCGCAGACGATGGACTCGCTGGAGAAGTCCGGCGTCCGGGTGCTCGGCCTCGTGATGAACCGGTCGACGCCGGCCAAGGACCAGCACACGTACTACTACCGCCCGATGGAGACGAAGAAGCCCTGGTGGCGCCGGATGTTCTCCCGCCGCCCCGCGGTGCCGCCGACCGTCGCGCCGCGGGTGGCTCCCGTGCGGTCCCGGGCGTCGTCGTCGGCCGAGGACGACGGCTCGCGCGATGCGGACGCCGACGCCGGCCGTGCTGCCGGCACCGGGCGTTCTGCCGACGCCAGGCGGCAGGCCGAGAAGCTGGTGATCGACGACTCACCGCTGGACGACGAGTTCGAGGACGGGCTCGACGACCCCACGATGGACGACGAGGACCTCTACGAGCCCGCCACCGCCGGTGCGACCGACCGCAGAGCAGACTCCGGCCGGACGGACCGATCGAGCAACGCCTGACGATCAGTCGGTGAGCCGGCGCACGATGGCGGCGATGCGGCGACGGTAGCCGCCGACGCTATGGCGTTCCTCGGCAGCCATCGTGTCGCCGTTCACGGCGTCGGCATGCTCCGCCCAGGATGCGATGGTGTCCTGCAGTGCGTCGGCCAGCGCATCCGCGCTCCCCGGGGTGACCGTGGTCGCCGTGCGGTAGCCCGCCGTCGCCTCCAGCAGACCGCTGGTGGCGCTGGCGATCACGGGACGGCCGGCCAGGATGGCCTCGACGGCCGTGTTGCCGAACGGCTCGTCCACGCGGGAGGGGACGACGACGACGTCGCCGGAGCCCACCAGTTCCCAGACGGAGGGCTGGAAGCCGTGGAACGTGACGCTGGCGCCCAGGTCGGCGCCCTGCACCTGGTCGCGGAGTTCGTTCTCGTACCACTCGTAGCCGGGGAAGACCGAGCCGACGAGGTCGAGTTCGGCGTGAACGCCGCGGGTGCGCAGCTCGGCGACAGCGTCGATCGCGACGTCGACGCCCTTGCGCGGCGAGAGACGGCCGATGTAAGTGAGGCGGACGGCGTCGGCCAGCTCGCGGCGGATCGGTCTGCGCTCCGGCGGCCCCGGGACCGCGTTGTAGACGACCTCGGTGCGCCGGGCGAGCGCGTGGAACGAGCTGTCGATCACGCCGACGCTGAAGCGGCTGTTCGCCACCAGAGCCGACGAGAGGAAGAGGGGGAGGGCCAGCACCCGGCGCATCAGCGCGGAGGCGGATGCTTCGCCCTCGTGCACATGGGTGAGTGCGGGAAGCCGGTGGGCTCTGGCGATGACCGCCCAGAGCGGGATGGTGATGGTGTTGACGTAGACGAGGGCTGGGCGCTCACGGCGCAGCAGCGCTGAGCCGTGGATGGCGCCTGCCGCCGCTGTACGGAGGAAGCGCAGCATCCCGAGTGGCCGGAGAACGCTCTTGCGGAGCACGGGGCTCTCGCAGATCTCGACCCTGGCTCCCCGGTCGCGGAGCGCGGAGAGGAGGGGCCCGTCGCCGGGAACGGTGACGACCACCTCCCAGCCGTCGTCGATCAGTCCGCTCACGCTCTCGAGCATCACCCTGTCGGAGCCGTAGAGCTCCGCACTGGGATGTGCGACGAGAATGGTCGCGTTCTGCCGACGACGGCTGGAGGTGGTCATCTCCCTATGGTGTCCTACTGGGCCGGACTGACGACGAAGTTGTCGAACTTCGTGGTCAGCGGGGTGTCGGTCGCGGTGCCGGACAGGTACGCGCGCAGCCCGACCGAACCGGCGACCTGGAGGCCGGCGGTGTTGTCGGTCACGCTGGCCTGCCAGGTGGTGGGCTCGGTGGTCCCCACCTTCCAGACGCGGGCGCGGATCGTGGTCGGCGACGTGCCGAACACCTGGAGTCGCACCTGGTACTGCGTTCCCGGGGCGTATGTCATGCCGCTGAGGTTCACCTGCTGCATGGCCGTCGATCCCTGGAGCAGTTGCAGCTGCATCACGTTGGTCGTCTGCACCCAGACCCTCGCCGTGTACTCGAGGGAGCCGACCGACCGGCCGATCGCCGAGACGTAGATGCCGCCACCGGTGGACGTCCTGTCCGTGGTGTACTGCACCGTCGTGTCGGTGTTCGTGCTGGAGATCCCGCTGAGCAGCTCGGTCTTGGTCGACCCTGCCGCTCCCACGATCGTGCCGGTGCCGGAGCCGACGGTGTATGCCGAGGCCGCACCCGCTCCTGTCCACGCGCCGCCCAGATCGGCCGTTCCCCAGCCGCTGGCGGAGGTGCGCTCGAACGCGTCGGACGCGATCGCTGCAGGCGGAGGTGCGGTGACCGTCACCGGCTTGGTGGCCGGCGACGAGGCGAGCCCGAGGTTGTCCGTCACCGTCAGTGTGACGGTGTAGGTTCCTGCGGCCGCGTATGTGTGGGTAGCGGTCGCCCCGGTCGCCGTGCCTCCGTCGCCGAAGTTCCAGGCGTAGGAGGCGACGGTGCCGTCCGGGTCGGACGATGCGCTGCCGTTGACAGCGACCCCGAGGCCGTTCGGCGTCACCGTGAACGATGCGACGGGTGCCTGGTTGGGCACGGCCACGGTCGTCACCTGGTGCTGGACAGGCGACCCGGCGAGGCCGAGGTTGTCCGTCACTGTGAGGGTCACGGTGAAGTTGCCTGCAGAACCGTACACGTGGGTCGGGTTGACCCCTGTGCCTGTCGTGCCGTCACCGAAGTCCCAGGCGTATGAGGCGACTGTTCCATCCGGGTCGGCCGATCCGGAGCCGTCGAAGGCGACGCTCAGGTTCGACACGGTCGAGGTGAACGCAGCCACCGGAGCCTGGTTGGGCGGCGGTGCCGTGACCGTCACGGCCGTCGTCTTCGTGTTGGTGGCGCCCTGGTTGTCCGTCACCGTGAGTTTGACGGCGTAGCTGCCGCCCTGCACGTAGGTGTGGCTGGCCGTAGCGCCGGTGGCGGTGGATCCGTCACCGAAGTCCCAGGCGTACGAGGCGACTGTTCCGTCCGGGTCGGTCGACGCGCTGGCGTCGACGTTCACCGTCAGGCCGGACTGGCTGGAGGTGAACGAGGCCACCGGCGGCTGGTTGGGCAGGGTGCCCGTCGTTCCCAGCGAGTAGTGGTTCGCCACATCCTGAGCGCTCAGCTCGCTGGAGTACACGGCGGCCTCGTCGAGCGTCCCGGAGAAGTACGGTCCGGTCGAGCCCCACGTGTTGTCGCCGCCGATGCGCCAGTACCCGCTGTATGCCTGTGCAGCGGTCTGCGGGTTGGTGCCGATCAGCGTGCCGTCGACGTACAGCTTCATGCCGTCCGACGCCTGCGTCGCCACCGCGTAGTGCCACTGGTTGTCGTTCAGGGCGTTCGGCGATGTGATGGTGTTGGTCTGACCCGTCCAGGTTCCGAACACGATGCGGCCGTCGTCCTGCATGTAGACGTGACGGTCGTAGCTGCTCGACAGGCCGGTCTGCTGATCGCCGAAGCCGATCAGTTTGCCGCCCTGGGTGGTGTTCGTCTTGAACCAGATCTCCTCGGAGTATGTGGTCGGGTTGCTGACCTGCTGGTTCGAGCTGACGATGCCGCCGGAGGAACCGTTGTTGCTCGTATTGAACTTCACCGCCTTGTCGGTGCCGCCGGGGATCGCACCCGTCTGGTTCTTCGTGGTGGCGGCACCGGAGTACGTGCCGTTGTTGGCGTAGGAGTCGGCGCTGGCTGCCGTCGATCCGTTGGTGTCGTCGAGTCGCCAGTAGACGTCGGGGTTGGCGTTGTATACCGCCGCGCCGTATGCGTCCGTCGGTGCCGCCTGCAGGGGCGACGGCCGGCCGGAGGCGACGTACTGGTTCACGACCGTGGTGGGGGTGAGCACCGTCGGGTAGATGGAGACCTGACCGATACTGCCGGCGAAGAAGTTGCTGGACGGCTGGTTGGACCAACTACCCAGGTTGTCTCCACCCACGCGCCAGTAGCCGGAGTACGACTGGCCGCTGGTGACGTCGCTGCGGGAACCGACGACCTTGCCGTCGACGTAGAGCCGCATCCCGTTCGCGCCGAGCGATGCGACGATCTGGTGCCACTGCCCGTCGTTGAACGAAGCGGAGCTGTTCACCGTCTGCACCGATCCCGGGTACACGCCGAACCAGATCTTGCCGTTGTTGTCCATGTAGACGTGACGGTCATAGCTGCCGGACGTCCCCGTGTTCGAGTTGCCGAACCCGATGATCTTGCCTCCGCTGGTGGTCGTGGTGTTGATCCACGCCTCGGCGGTGAACGTGTCGGGTCCTGTGATCGCCGACGGGGTCACGGCGAAACCGGTCGCGTCTCCGCTGAAGGTGGAGGCGGCGACGCCGCTGATCGGACCGGCTGCGCCGCGGGTCACGCCTGCCTGAAGCTGCAGATCGTTGAACCCGATGTGGTCGAGCCCAGCACTGCCGCTCGACTCATCCAGCGGCCAGTACGAGGACGCCCCCGAGGACTTCACAGAGTCCGAGTAGGCTCCGCCACTGGTGTTGGCGCTGATCGTCACGGTGTTGCCGAGTCGGGAGATCTGGTTTCCGTCCGGATCTGTCACGTACAACCGATACGAGTGCGTGCTCCCCGGTACGAGGCCGGTGTCGATGAATCCCATCGCCGGACGCGTCCAGAAGTTGGAGATCTGGTTGGTCTGGTACACCGGGTTGGCGGTGTTGCCGTCGCGGACGAGCTTGTAGTTCAGGTTGACGTTGTCCTGGTCGTAGGTCGCGGTCCACGAGATGCGGGCCTGTCCGGCCGTGAACGACGCGGCGTTCGGCACGAGAGGCACGTTGACGTTCGGGGCGACCTTGCTCTTGACCACGGAGTCCATCGCGTAGCGGGTGAGGCCGTACTGCGCGACGCCGTTGACGTAGGGGAACTCGCCGCCGACAGCAAGGTAGTTGCCGTTGCCGGAGACCGACCATGCAGCTTGGCCCTGGCCGGTGTACGAACCGGTCACGTACTGGGGGAACCAGTTGAGGAGCGTCGGGGACGGCTGGCCGGTGAAGTTCGCGTATGCGCCGTCGCCGTTGTTCGTGAGCGTGCCGGTGGTCGACTTCGAGAAGGCGATCGTGTGGTGGTACGTCCACGGGTTGGTCTGCGGGAAGCCGCCGACGTTGCCGCAGTAGTGCGGGTGTCCGGCGACGTAGAGGGCGTTGTTCATCGGGAAGATCGAGTACGTGTCTCCGTGGCAGTCCTCCATCCAGTTGAGGACGCCGGTGGTCGGGTCTGCCGAGAAGCTGCCCTCCAGGTTGCCGCCGGCGCCGAAGACGTATCCGGAGCCGTAGACGGTGTCGTTGGTGGCGACGAGAGCGGTGATGCCGGCTTGAGTGCCCGCGTCCCGGACGGTCTGGTTCGCGGCGAACGGCTGCACGGCTCCGGTGTCTCCGGTGACCATGGTGAGTCCGTACTCGGGCGCGCCGTTGACGTTCTGGAAGCGGCCGCCGAGGTAGACCTTGGAGGCGTCAGGGCTGACGGCGAGGGCGTCGACGACATAGTCGGCGCTGGTCGCCCAGCTGGTGTTGAGGCTGCCGTTCGACGCGTTGATCTTGGCCACGTAGCCGGTGGCCGTGCCGTTGACCGCGGTGAAAGTTCCTCCCGCGTACACCGCGGTGTTGGTCGCGGCGAGGGCGCGGACCTGGCTCTCCATGATCGGGCGGAACGAGCTGATCACCTGGCCGGTGGCGGTGCTGATCGCGACGATGCGGTAGTAGTTGCCGCCGCCCGCCGTGGTGAAGTCGCCGCCGACATAGATGCGGGAGCCGTCGGGGCTCGCGGTGATCGCCAGCGCCTGCGCGTTGAGCGGGACGTTGAAGCTGGAGATCAGGTTGCCTGTGGTGATGTCATAGGCGAGGAGGTTGCTGCGCGGCGTGGTGTTCACGCCGGCCGCCGCGCCTGCGGGGCGGGCCGTGGTGAACTTGCCTGCGACGTAGACGGTGTTGCCGACCACGACCTGCGCCCAGGCGACGCCGTCGATCTGGGTGGTCGGAAGCGCGTCGGCCGAGACGGTCGGTGGCGACGACGGGCTCGTCGGATCCGGTGGCGCTGTGTCGGCCATGGCGGGTGATGCCAGGGCCAAGCCGCCGAAGACGAGGCCGACGGTCGTGACGACCGCCGTCAGGATGCCCAGCGAGCGAGCGCGAGGGCGAGATTCAGTGCTCATGACAACCTCGGTGTCTGTGATGTGCGAGTGATGGGGGTTTGCTGGTCGGGTGATGTGATCGGGTTCGGCGGAGCGATCCGCCGCGGTGGAGGGCCTCATCAGTACGCCCCCACGGGATGTGTCAGTACTTTGACCGTGCGCCACATGATGACCAGGTCGCCGGTGAGCGACCAGTTCTCCACGTAGTACAGGTCCAGTCGGACGCTTTCCTCCCAAGAGAGGTCGGAGCGGCCGTTCACCTGCCACATCCCGGTGAGTCCCGGTTTGATGTAGAGGCGGCGATGGACGTGGTTCTCATATCCCTCGACCTCGGATCGCAGCGGGGGCCGCGGTCCGACCAGGCTCATGTCGCCGAGGAAGACGTTCACGAGCTGAGGAAGCTCGTCGAGCGAGTATTTGCGCAGCACGCGGCCGACGCGCGTGACGCGAGGGTCGTGCTTGAGTTTGAAGAGGACGCCGTTGCCGTCGCTTGCGCTCTGGAGCTGCGCGAGGCGGGCTTCGGCGTCGATGACCATCGAACGGAACTTGAACATCCGGAACGTCTCGCCGTTGCGGCCGACGCGCTCCTGCGAGAACACCACGGGGCCGTGGTCGTCGAGCTTGACGAAGAGGGCGACGGCGAGGAAGAGGGGGGAGAGCAGCAGGAGCGCGATGCCGGACGCGAAGAAGTCGAACGCCCGCTTGAGGACGTGCTTGCCTCCCTCGAACTGCGGGATCTCCACGTGGATGAGCGGGAGCCCCTCCACCGGACGGAAGTGGATGCGCGGACCCGCGACGTCGGTGAGCCGCGATGCGAGCACCAGCTCGGTCGCCGTGCCTTCGAGCTTCCAAGCCAGACTGCGCACGAAATCGCCGCCGGTCAGCGACTGACCTGCGACGATCACGGTGTCGACCCCGAGCCGCGCAGCAGCCTCGGCGACCCCGTCGAGGTCGGAGACCACGGGGACTTCCCTGTCCGGTGCGGCGATGCGCTTCTTCATCGCGGCGTCCTTCTTGGCGCCCTTGCGCTTGCCCGTGTCGAGGGAGGCGCCGACCACGTGATACGCGGCGCCCGACTTGTTGTGGATCTGCCGAACCACATAGTCGACGTCGGAGAACCCTCCGACGACGAGGGCGCGGGAGAGGTAGTGGTCGAACATCCGCTGCCGGATGAGCCACTGCCGCCACAGCCAGCGTGACGACAGCACGCCGAGGACGCCGAGCGGCAGGGCGAGCACGAAGTAGCCGCGGGCGATATCGACCTTGGCGACCAGGAAGACGATGGCGAGCAGTCCGAAGGTCAGGGCGCTCGCGTTCACGACCCTCTTGTACTCCGCCACGCCGACGCCGACCACGCGCGGGTCGCGCGAGTGGTTCACGGCGAGGGCGAACATCCAGGTCACGGCGATGAGCATCGAGAGCGTGAAGTAGTCGGTGCGGAAGCCGGCGAACTGGGTGCCGGAGTCGTCGAGGCCGAAGCGCAGGAACATCGCGCAGAGCGTCGACGCCAGGATGATCGCGGTGTCCGTGACGAAGAGGCGGGCACGGTACTGCCGCGCCCAGGTGCGCTCAGAGCTGCGGGGATGGGTCGGGGCGGCCGAGAGGCCGATGGTGGCTAGGCGTGGTTTGAGTACGGTCATCGGAGCGCCCTCCCCGCGCTGCTGATGTCGACAGGAACCGAAGAGCCGACGACGGCTGGGGGAAAGCCGTGGTCTCGAACGGCTTCGCCGCCGCCGGCCCCGCTGGTGAGGGACATCCCGTTGCTCCGTGCGCGCCGAGCGACCCTCGGGTGGAGGGGGTTGAGCGAACGGATCGCTCGGCGCGGCGGATGCGGGTTCACGGGTCGTCCCTGCGTGTGTCGGGTTGGTGCTGTTTCGGGTGACGTGAACCGGAGAGACCCACTCGTGAGACCGACGAGCTGTTCAGCGAACGGAAAGTGACTGTTTCTCACCTATTCACAAAAATGAGATTACATCGTTTTCACAGGTTGGCGTGAGCCCTCTATGGGGGTGATTATTGCTCATTTTTTGCGAGAAGCCCGTAATTGCACCGGATTCGGGACCCGTGTCGGGGGTGAGACGTACAGTCGGAGTATGTGCGGACGCTTCGCGATGGACAAAGAGACGGACGACATGATCCAGGAGTTCGTCGCGGAAGGCGGCGACTTCCGGAACTGGCGCCCCAGCTGGAACATCGCGCCCACCGACCCTGTCCCCATCTTCCTGGAGAGCAAGAAGAACGACGAGCCGAGCGTCCGTCGCCTGGAGCTGGCGCGCTGGTCGCTCGTTCCCTCCTGGTCGAAAGAGTTGAAGACCAAGGTGCCGACATTCAACGCCCGCGCCGAGACCGCGGCTGAGAAGCCGATGTTCAAGGCGTCCGTCGCCTCGCGCCGCGCCATCGTTCCCGCCGTCGGATACTACGAGTGGCAGACCGACCCGGTCACCAAGAAGAAGACGCCGTACTTCATCCACCTGCCGGAGGGCGAGCTGATGGGCTTCGCCGGCCTCTACGCCTGGTGGGCCGACCCGGCGAAGGAGCACGGCGACGCGGAGCGGTGGCACCTCACCGCGACCATCCTCACGGCGGACTCCGTGCAGACGCTGGAGCACATCCACGACCGCAACCCCGTACCGCTGCCGAGGGAGTTGTGGGACCACTGGGTCGACCCGACCGTCGTCGGCGACCAAGCGCTGCTCGACGAGGCCGTGCGCGCGGCCGTCGGCGTTGCGGAGTCGCTCGAGTTCGACCGCGTCGGGCCGGTGACCGGCGACGGCCCGGAGCTCATCCGGCCGATCGACTGACCTGACCCGGCTCGACCCACCTCGCCGCGTTCAGACCTCGCCGCGCTCAGACCTCGCCGCGTTCAGACCTCGCCGCGCCGAGCGCCCGCCCAGAGGTCGACGCCCGCATCCACGGCCAGTGCGTCGATCTCGGCCAGCTCCTCCACACTGAAGGCCAGGTTGTCGAGGGCGCCGACGTTCTGCTCCAGCTGGGCGACGCTGCTCGCGCCGATGACCAGCGAGGTCACCCGGTCATCGCGGAGCGCCCACGCGAGGGCGAGCTGCGCGAGCGACTGCCCGCGGCGCCCGGCGATCTCGTTGAGCGCCCGCAGGCGTCCGACCGCCTCGTCGGTGAGCCAGTCCGCGTCGAGCGAGCTGCCGGCGGCCGCACGGGATCCGGCCGGGATGCCGTTCAGGTACTTGTCGGTCAGCATCCCCTGGGCGAGCGCGGTGAAGCCGATGACGCCGACACCGAGGTCGCCGGCGGCGTCGAGCAGCCCTTCGGTCTCGATCCACCTGTTGAGCATCGAGTACGACGGCTGGTGGATCAGCAGCGGCGTTCCGAGTTCGCGCAGGATCTCGGCGGCGCGGCGCGCGTCGTCCGCCCCATACGACGAGATGCCGACGTACAGCGCCTTGCCGGAGCGCACGGCGGTGTCGAGCGCCTGCATTGTCTCCTCCAGCGGCGTCGACGGATCTGGCCGGTGGGAGTAGAAGATGTCGACGTAGTCGAGGCCGAGGCGGGAGAGCGACTGGTCGAGGCTTGCGAGCAGGTACTTGCGTCCGCCTCCGCCCTGTCCGTACGGCCCTGGCCACATGTCCCAGCCGGCTTTGGAGGACACGACGATCTCGTCGCGGTACGGCCGCAGGTCGTCGCGCAGGATCCTGCCGAAGTTCACCTCGGCCGCGCCATACGGCGGTCCGTAGTTGTTGGCGAGGTCGAAGTGGGTGATCCCGAGGTCGAACGCGCGCAGCACGATGTCGCGCTGCGTCGCGTATGGCCGGTCGTCGCCGAAGTTGTGCCAGAGGCCGAGTGACAGGGCGGGAAGGTCGAGCCCGCTGCGTCCGGTGCGTCGGTACTGCATCCGGTCGTAGCGGTCGGGGCGGGGTTCGTAGGCCATGCTTCCAGCCTCCCGTGTCGCGGCCGTCGTGTCCAACAGGAGGGTGTGATCCGATTCAGGGCTCCGGGCGCTGAATCGGTCCTAGCGGGCGCGGCGCCGCAACCACCCGATGATGGCGGTGACGACGAACAGGATCAGCCCGATGATCGCCAACCACAGCAGGCCTTTGATCGCGAACCCCAGAACGGCGAGCACGGCCCAGACGACCAGAAGCACGATGACGAGAGCGACCATACCGATCACCCAACCCCGCCTGCGCCGAGGCGTCAAGGGCCGGAACGGTCAGCGTTTGGCTTTGCGCGCCGCCCTGTTGCGGGCGAGCACCCAGCCCACCACGCCCCCGACGACGAACACCGCCACCACCAGTACCCAGGTGGGCATCCGCAACTGCGCCCACAGCAGGTAGATGGTCGCCTGGTCGTTCCCGACCCCGTTCTGCACGGCCACTATCAGCAGCAGCACGACCAGGACGATGGCCAGCCATTTCCGTTTCAGGAACCGGACGAACGCGTTGTCCCTGCCCCCAGCAGTCTCAGCACTCATGCGCTCAGTATGCTCGCAGGCCGGTCAGCCGCGCAGCGCGTCCGACACTTTCACCCTGGCTCCGGTGCGCAGCAGCGAGTTGGAGTACACCCGGGCGCCGAGCGCGATCACGACGGCGGTGGATGCGAGCAGCACCACGAGCGACAGCAGCGGCTCCCACCACTCGGCCGTGCCCAGGAAGATGCGCACCGGCATTCCGACGGGAGCGGAGAACGGGACGTAGCTCATGATCGCCATCACGGTGGGGTTGTCGTTGAAGAAGATCACCAGGAAGTACGGCACCATGATGAGGATCATCACGGGTGAGGTGACCGAGCCGATGTCCTCCGAGCGGGAGACGAGCGACGCGGCGGCGGCGTAGAGGGCGGCGAGCAGCACGAACCCGATCACGAAGAACACCACGAACCAGGCGACAGCCGGTCCGACGGTGCCGAGCAGCACCTGTTGGCCGGTGACCATCATGCCGAGGACGGCGGCGACCGCGATGGCGGCGATCTGCCCGAGGGCGAGGACGCTGTTGCCGATCACCTTGCCGGCGAGCAGCACCCGCGCGCTCACCGTCGAGAGCAGAATCTCCACCACCCGCGTCTGTTTCTCTTCGACGACGCTCTGGGCGATCATCGTGCCGAAGGTGACGGCGGACATCATGAACACGATCCCGAAGCTGAGAGCGATGATGTAGACGAGAGCGGCGGGCTGCGCGGACGGGTCGAGCAGTTCCACTTCCGGCTGGATGCTCAGCGCGGCGAGCACACCTTGCGGTGCGCTGTCGAGGCCGATCACCGTCACGGGCGGCGTGCCTGCGGCCGGTACGACCACGGCGGACACCTCGCCGGAGCGCAGCAGCTCTTCACCCGCGGCACGCGACTCGACCTGAACGGCGTCGAGGCCGTCCGCCGCGCCGACGACCTGCTCCGCCGTTCCGACCACGGCGACCTTCGTGCTGTTCGCGCTGCCGCCGAAGATGCCGCCGAGCAGCACGGAGGCGAGCACCAGGAGTACGAGCACGGCGGCGGAGACGACGAAAGACTTGCTGCGCAACCGGGTGACGATCTCCCGCCGGGCGACGAGCCCGACTCCGGATGCGAACCCCGGCGCGGGCGGCGTGCTGCGAGTGGATGCGGTGCTTGTGGATGCTGGTGCGCTCATTTGCCGATGGCCTCTCGGAAGATCTGTGCAAGGGAGGGGTTCTGCGGTCCGAAGCTGACGACTCCGCCGTCGGTCGTGGCCCGCCGGAGAACGGCCTGCGCCGTCGCGTCGTCTGCCTCGAACAGGGCGTAGCCGCCGTCGAAGTCGAGCACGGTCACGCCGTCGAGCCCGCGGAGCCAGCCTGCGTCCCCCGCGACGAGCAGTTCGTAGCGGCCGCCGCCGTGCTCGCGCCGCAGCGCATCCGTGCCCCCCGCGACCTTGACCGCGCCGTCGGCGATGATGACGAGCTCGTCGCAGAGTCTTTCGACGATGTCGAGCTGGTGGGAGCTGAACAGGACGGGCGCCCCGGAGGCTGCGTAGTCGCGGAGCACCCCGACCACCACATCCACTGCCAGAGGGTCGAGCCCGGAGAACGGTTCGTCGAGCACCAGCACCTCCGGGTCGTGCACGAGGGCTGCGGCGATCTGCGCCCGCTGCTGGTTGCCGAGGCTGAGGCTCTCGACCAGGTCGCCCGCGCGCTCGCCGAGGCCGAGCCGGTCGAGCAGCGCGTCGGTGTTGCGTGCGGCCGCGGCGGCGTCGAGTCCGTGCAGTCTCGCCAGATAGACGAGCTGTTCGGCGACCTTCATCTTCGGGTAGAGGCCGCGTTCCTCCGGCATGTAGCCGAAGCGGCGGCGGTCGTCGGCGGTGAGCGGTTCACCGTCGAGCAGCACCGTGCCTCCGTCCGCGGCGAGCACGCCGAGGATGATGCGCATGGTCGTGGTCTTGCCTGCGCCGTTGCCGCCGACGAAGCCGGTCATGCGCGCTCTTGGCACGGTGAAGCTCACGTCGCGCAGCACGAGGCGGTCACCGTAGCGCTTCTCGACGTTCTGGATCTGCAGCATTGTCGCCGTCCCTTCCCTGGTCGTTCCCACGCTACGGAGGGCAGGGCAGCAGCACATCCACCGGTCGTCGTCCGCCGCTCGGCGGAGGGCAGGCCCCGGCGGAGGATCAACGCCTGGCGGAGGATCAACGCCTGGCGGAGGATCAACGCCCGGCGAGCCCGTTCTCGTACGCGAAGATGACAGCCTGGATGCGGTCGCGCAGTCCCAGCTTGAGCAGCACCTTAGACACGTGCGTCTTCACCGTGGCCTCGCCGAGGTAGAGGCGCCGCGCGATCTCGGCGTTGGACAGGCCGGCGGCGAGGAGCCCGAGCACTTCCCTCTCTCGCTCGGTGAGGTCGCCGACGGCGGCTGGCGGCACGGTGTCCTGGCCAGCCGGCCCCCGAACGTCCTCCGTCGCCGCGCTGAACCGGCTGATGACCTGCCTGGTCACATCGGGCGACAGGAGCGCGTCCCCTCTGGCGAGCACGTGCACCGCGTTCACCAGCTCTTCGGGAGTCGAGTTCTTGAGCAGGAAGCCGCTCGCTCCCGCCTGCAGCGCGGTGAACAGATAATCGTCGCGGTTGAACGTGGTGAGCACGAGCACGCTCGCCGCGAGGTCGGGCCTGGCGACGATCTGCCTGGTCGCCGCGAGCCCGTCCATGCCCGGCATCTGCACATCCATGCAGATCACGTCGGGTCGCAGTTCTTCGCAGAGCCGGATGGCAGCCTGGCCGTCCCCCGCCTCGCCGACCACCTCGATCTCCTGGTCCGTCTCCAGGATGATCCTGAACCCGGCGCGGACGAGCTCCTGATCGTCGGCCAGAAGCACCCGGATGCTCATCGTGTCGCCTCGGCGGCCAGCGGGAAACGTGCACGCACGAGGTAGCCGCCCCTGCTGCGCGGCCCGATCTCGATGCTGCCGCCGACGGAGGCGACCCGTTCGCGCATCCCGAGGTGGCCGAGTCCGGCACCGGATGCGGTCGCCGAGCGTCCGGCGCCGAGACCGGTGTCCGACGCCTCCACCTCCAGGCTGTCGTCGGTGTAGCGCAGGCGGAGCTCGGCGGTCGCCCCCGCGCCGCCGTGCTTCCTGGTGTTGGTGAGCGCTTCCTGCGCCACCCGGTACACGCAGAGCCCGATCGTCGCAGGCACGGCCCGCGCACTGCCGATGGTCTGGAGCCGGGTGGGGAGGCCGGCGTTCTGCGCCTCATCGACGAGCTCCGCGAGCTGGTCGACACCGTGCGTGGTCGGCGTGCTCTCGGGCTGCGTCCGCTCGTCGTCGCGCAGCGCCCCAAGCAGCAGCCGCAACTCGTCGACCGCCGTGCGCGCGCTCGCCTCCACGTTCAGCAGCGAGGCGCGTGCAGCGGCGGGGTCGCGGTCGAGCACGAGCCGCGCCGCGCCCGCCTGCACCCCCATCACCGACACATGGTGCGCGACGACGTCGTGCAGTTCGCGGGCGATCCGCACCCGTTCCAGCGCGACGGCCTGCTGCTGGGTGCGCTCGCGCTCCGCCGCCAGCTCCCTGGTCAGCGTCTCCAGTTCGTGCCTGGCGCGCGCCGACCGGTATGCGGCGTCGCCGAAGTAGTACGCGCCGCCGAAATAGAGCAGGTTGATGATGATCTGGATGAGGCCGAAGGCGACGTACGGCGAGAGCGTCCCCTCCCGTGACAGCTCCGGCACGACGGAGCTGACCCCGGCGGTGACGATCAGGTTCCAGAACAGCCAGACGAACATCGCGGCGATGATGGCGAGCCGCAGCACTGTCGCCAGCGTGCGGCGGCGCCCCCAGGCGCCGAGCGTGTATACGGCGATGAAGAGCGCGATGTTCGAGAACAGGTACTCCCCGATCCGGAACTCGCCTCCCCACCAGAACGCGACGGCCGAGCCGACAGCGACGAGCTCCGGCCAGCGTCGCCGCACCGCGAGCAGCGCGCCGCTGGCGACCGCCCAGACGATGCTGAGCCACGCCTCCGAGCTGCCGTACATCCCCGTGCGCTGGTACAGGAAGACCGAGCCGATCATCGCCGCCGTCATCACGACGGCGAGCACGATGTCGGCGCGCCGGCCACGGGCATCCGGAACCGGACGATGCCATTCGCCCGTCGGCGCGGCCAGCTGTCGTGGTGTGGCGCTGGTCATCCTCCAACGCTAGCGGTGGATGCGCGGCCGCGAATCCGCCGTGCGGGGGAGGCCGAGGCGGTGCGGGAGACACCGCTGACCCCGATGTCGAGTCCGCCGCGCCTCACACCTCGAGCGGCAGGTTCACAGCTCAGTCGTCGGGCTACTCTCCACGGCTCGTCGTCCTGACCGGGTAGCGCAGGTGGAGCACGCGGTCGCCCTGGATGACGACGTCAGGATCTTCGAGGAGCAGCGGACCGCCGCTGAACGAGCCGAAGTACGGCCTGCCGCGGCCGAAGACCACCGGGACGATGTCGATGGCGACGTAGTCGATCAGCCCCAGGGCAAGTGCTTGGCCGCCGATGTCGCCCGCTGTCACGCCGATCTCGCCGCCAGCGGCCAGACGGTGGGCGCTGGCGAGCGCATCCTCGACTGTGGTCGCGAACTCGTAGGAGGCTTCGGGGTGCCAGCCGTCCGGCTTCGGCCGGTGGGAGACGACGACGACATGGTCGCTCGCGGGCGGGTGGCCCTCCCAGCCGTTGGTGAGGTCGAAGAGCCGGCGGCCGATCACCAGCACCTTCTGGCGGGTCCAGATCCCGCTCACGTACTCGACGGAGGCGGCCGAGACCTTGAAGGGTGATCCGTGCACTTCGGGGTGGTCCTCGTCGACGACCGGATGGTCGCCGTTGAAGTACCAGTCGTGGAGCGGTCCGACTTCGTCGTTGTCGTCTGCGATGTATCCGTCCAGTGAGGACACCGCGTGGAGGTAAGTGGTCATGGTCCTTTTCCTTTCGTGTGCGGCTGATATCGCTCAGTCTGCCGCCGGCACGGCCGGGTTCGCAGGCTTGCGGACGAACAGAGCGAGGGCGATCACCCCGAGCGACAGGATGCCGCCCGCGACGAACGCGAGGTGCGATCCCGCCGCGGCAGCGGCTGGCGAGGGGAGGTCGGGGTTCGCGTCGGCTGTCGCGGCGACGCCTGTCGCGTAGAGGGCGACGAAGATCGCGGTTCCTGCCGCTCCCGCGACCTGCTGCAGGGTGGCGATGGTCGCGCTGCCGTGCGAGTAGAGGCTGGGAGGGAGCGACCCGAGGGAGGCGCTGAACGCGGGGGTGAACAGCAGGGCCAGCGACAGCATCAGCACGATGTGGGCGGCGAGCAGGACCACCCAGGAGGAGCCTTCGCCGAGGCCGAGCGCGAGAGTCCACAGCGCGACCGCAAGCCCGATCGAGCCGGGGATGACCAGTGGACGCGGACCGAATCGGTCGTACAGCCGGCCGACGGTCGGCCCGGCCAGGCCCATCAGGAGGCCACCGGGGAGCAGGATGGCGCCGATCCAGAGCGGGTCGAGGCCGAGCGTGTATCGGGCGAACTGGGGCAGCACGATGAAGGCGCCGAACAGTGACACCATCGCGGCGGTCATCATCGCGACCGAGACAGCGAAGTCGCGCGACAGGAACGTCCGCAGGTCGAGCAGCGCCGAGTCGGTGCGCTGCAGCACGAGCTGCCGCCAGACGAAGAAGCCCAGTGTCACCAGCCCGATTGCGATCGGCACCCAGGGCTGCACGGCGGCTCCGCCGACGGCGGCTGCGCCGATCTGGCTGAGACCGAACACGAGTGCCGAGAAGGCGACGGCGGACAGGATCACCGACAGCACGTCCAGCGGCACCTTCCTGGTCTCGGAGACGTTCGGCACCCGGCGCACCCCGATCACGAGCATGGCGAGCGCGATGGGCAGCATCACCCAGAACAGGCCTTGCCACGGCAGCACCTGGATGAGCGCACCCGACACGATCGGGCCGACGGCGGGGGCCACCGACATCACGATCGCGACGCGCCCCATCACCCGGCCGCGCTCGTCGGCCGGTACGACCGTCATCACTGTCGTCATCATCAGGGGCATCATGATCGCGGTGCCCACCGCCTGGATGACCCGCCCGGCCACCAGGAGCTCGAAGGAGGGGGAGAGGGCGGCGACCAGGGTGCCGAGCGCGAAGCTCGACATGGCGACAGTGAAGACGGGGCGCGTGTCGAGCCGCTGCATCAGCCAGCCTGTGACCGGGATGACGACGGCCATCGTGAGCGCGAATGCCGTGGTCAGCCACTGGCCCTTCGTCGCGTCGATGTGCAGGGACTCCTGGATGCGCGGGAGGGCGACGCCCATCATCGTCTCGTTGAGGAACACGACGAAGACGGCGGCGAGAAGCAGGGCGAGCGCCGTGCGGTTGCGGGCGGCGAGACGAGCGGTGACCGGCTCGATGGTCGGCTCCGCCCGGTCGATGGTGTCGGTCATGTCAAACTCCTTCGGTCGATGTACTGCAAAAAATAAAGCACACTGCAATTAATGAAGTCAAGTGGTAGAGTGACATTCATGACGAACCAGCACTACGGGCAGTTCTGCGGTCTGGCGCGCGCGGCGGAAGTCGTCGGGCAACGCTGGACGCTGCTGATCCTCCGCGACCTCAGCGTTGGGGCGCGCCGCTACTCCGACCTGACCGCCGGGCTTCCCGGCATCCCGACGAACACCCTCGCCTCACGGCTGAAAGAGCTGGAGGACGAAGGGATCGTCACGCGAGTGGCGCCGGCGGGTGCCGAGCGCTCCGTCGTCTACGAGCTCACGCCGCGCGGCGAGGAACTGCGCCCGGTGCTGGATGCGCTGTCCCGCTGGGGAGCCGGCGGGATGCGGACCCCGCGCGAGGGGGAGATCGTCACCACCGCATCCATCACTGCCGCTCTGCAGGTGGCGGCCCGGGATGGCGTGGTTCCCCCGGACTGGGACAGCAGCTACACCGTGCGGGTCGGCGACATCGAGGCGCATGTCGTGATGCGCGGCGGCGCCATCTCGGTCGGCGCAGGGCCGGCCGAGGATCCCGACCTGGTCATCATTGCCGGGCCGCAGATCCGGGATGTGCTCGCCGGTGAGCTGGATGCACCCACCGCGATCGCGACAGGGGCCGTGCAACTCGAAGGCGACGCATCCCTGTTCGACCGGTTCGCCACCACCCTGCGCGTCCCATACAGCCCGAACGTGCCGGTCGGAGCCTGAGGGAGCGGACTCAGGGCTGGTGCCGCTCCAGGAAGTCGTACACCTCGCTGGCGTCGACGCCCGGGAACGTCCCGGTCGGCAGCGCCGCCAGCAGTGACGTCGGCGTGCGCGCGGCCGGCCAGGACCGACCCTCCCACTTCTCCGACAGTGCGCTCGGCGGGCGGCGGCAGCAGGTCTCGTCCGGGCAGCGGGACACCGCACGGTGGGTGGTGTCCCGGCCGCGGAACCATTTGACGTGCTCGAAGGGGACGCCCACGCTGACCGAGTAGTCGCCCTCCTTCGCCTTCTCGATGCGGGAGGTGCACCAGAACGTCCCGCGAGGTGTGTCCGTGTACTGGTAATACGGGCTGAACCGGTCGGGGACGTCGAACACGGTGCGCGCGGTCCAGCTCCGGCAGACCGGCGTGCCCTCGATCGCGCCGAGCGCGTCGGACGGGAACGACACCGAGTCGTTCTCGTACGCCTTGATGATCGTGCCGGACTCGTGCACCTTCATGAAGTGCACCGGGATGCCGAGCCGAGCGGTCGCCAGGTTGGTGAAGCGGTGGCAGGCGGTCTCGTAGGAGACGGCGTACGCATCCCGGAGGTCTTCCATCGAGATGCGTCGGAAGTTCTTGGCTTCGGTGAGGAAGGACACCGCGTCCTTCTCCGGCAGCAGGAGGGCGGCGGTGAGGTAGTTGGTCTCGATGCGCTGCCGCAGAAATTCGGCGTAGTTTCGCGGCTCTTCATGGCCGAGCAACTGGGAGGAGAACGCCTGCAGGATGGGGGAGCGGGAGTCTCTGGACGCCGACTGCTCTGTCGGCAGGTAGATGCGGCCGTTGCGCTTGTCCGTCACCGAGCGCGTGGAGTGCGGCAGGTCGCCGACGTAGTGCAGGGAGAATCCGAGGTGGTCCGCCATCTCCGTGACGGTCTGGTGCGAGACCGGTCCTCCGGCGTGACCGACCACGGTGAGGAGGTCGGCGGCGATGGCCTCCAGGTCGGCGAAGTAGTTGTCGCGTGCCCGCATGGAAGCACGCAGCTCCGCGTTGGCGCGGCGGGCCTCCTCCGGCGTCGCCGCCCGCTCGCGGTGCAGCCGCTCGACCTCCTGGTGCAGTGCCAGGACGGCCCGGAGCGTCGCATCCGGAACGGTTTTGCCCACCCGGATCGGCTCGATGCCGAGCGCAGCGTAGACCGGTCCGCGCTGCGCACGCTCGACCGCGATCTCCAGCCCGGAGCGTTCGTCCGGCGCCTCGGGATCGAGGAGGTCGTCGACACTCACGCCGAGCGCAGCGGCGATGGCCCTCAGCAGGGCGAGACGCGGCTCCCTGTTGCCGTTCTCGATGGTGGACACCTGGGAGGGCGCGCGGTCGATGGCCGCAGCGAGGGATTCCAGGGTCATCCCCTGCCGGAGGCGGAACGCCCGCACGCGCCGGCCGAGGGTGAGCGCGTCTGCGCCCTCCTGGTCGGTTGTCACATCGTCGGCGATGGTCATGCAGGCCATGGTGACACTCGCCGGTAGTTCTGGCAAACAGAAGAAGACCCGAACTTCTGTCGGCCGATCCGGTCCACGGGGGTTGCGGCCCGCTCAGACTCGACTCACCACCAGCACTCACGACCGATGGAGGTCACCATGAGCACCGACCGCAGCACCGACCGCAGCACCGACGACAGCACGCACGGCTTCCGGCCCGGCGACACCACCCAGACCGCGGCCGAGCTCCGCCTCGAATGGGACGCCGACCAGCGCTGGTCCGGCATCCGCCGCGACTACACCGCCGAGGACGTCGTCGCACTCCGCGGCCCGGTGCGGGAGGAGCAGACGCTCGCCCGCCGCGGAGCGGAGCGGCTGTGGGAACTCCTCCAGCGCGACGGCACGGGTCCGGAGGCGCAGTGGGTCGCCGCCCTCGGAGCGCTGACAGGCAACCAGGCGGTGCAGCAGGTGCGCGCGGGGCTCGAAGCCATTTATCTGTCCGGCTGGCAGGTCGCCGCCGACGCGAATCTGTCCGGTCAGACCTACCCGGACCAGAGCCTGTACCCCGCCAACTCGGTCCCGGCGGTGGTCCGCAGGATCAACAACGCACTGCTGCGCGCCGGTCAGGTCGAGGGCAGCGACGGAGCCGTCGCCGACTGGATGGCGCCGATCGTGGCGGATGCGGAGGCCGGCTTCGGCGGACCGCTCAACGCGTACGAGCTGATGCACGGCATGATCCAGGCCGGGGCGGCCGGTGTGCACTGGGAGGACCAGCTCGCGAGCGAGAAGAAGTGCGGCCACATGGGCGGCAAGGTGCTCGTCCCGACCGGGCAGCACATCCGCACGCTGAACGCGGCGCGGCTCGCGGCCGATGTCGCCGGGGTGCCGACCATCGTCATCGCCCGCACCGACTCGCTCGCCGCGACCCTGCTCACCAGCGACCACGACGAGCGCGACCGGCCGTTCCTCACCGGGACGCGCACAGCGGACGGCTTCTACGAGGTGACCAACGGCATCGAGCCCGTGATCGCCCGCGGCCTGGCGTACGCGCCGTACGCCGACCTGCTCTGGGTCGAGTCGGCCGAACCCGACCTGGAACTGGCCCGGCGCTTCGCGGAGGCCGTGCACGCCGAGTTCCCCGGCAAGAAGCTGGCGTACAACTGTTCGCCGTCGTTCAACTGGCGCAGCCACCTCGACGACGAGACCATCGCCCGTTTCCAGCGCGAACTCGCCTCCTACGGCTACGCGTTCCAGTTCATCACGCTGGCAGGGTTCCATGCCCTCAACCATTCGATGTTCACGCTCGCCACGGACTACGCGTCCCGCGGAATGAGCGCGTACGTCGATCTGCAGGAGGCCGAATTCGCCTCCGAGTCGGCCGGTTACACCGCCACCCGCCACCAGCGGGAGGTCGGCACCGGATACTTCGACCGCGTCGCGACAGCGCTCAACCCTGACAGCGCAACACTCGCCCTCGTCGGTTCCACCGAGCAGCACCAGTTCTAAGGACGGAAGATCATGATCGACATCACCGGTCCGGCCACCCCAGGCACCGACCAGATCCTCACCCCGGAGGCCATCGCCTTCGTCGACCACCTGCACACGGCGTTCGCCGGGCGGCGCCAGGAGCTTCTCGCCGAGCGGCAGCAGCGCAGAGCCCTGGTCCGCAACGGACGTGACCCGCAGTTCCTCAGCACCACCGCCTCCATCAGGGAGGACCAGGACTGGCGCGTCGCCGGCGCCGGCCCCGGCCTGGTCGACCGCCGGGTGGAGATCACCGGCCCGACCGACCCGAAGATGGCGATCAACGCGCTGAACTCGGGTGCGCGGGTCTGGCTCGCCGACCTGGAGGACGCCACGAGCCCCACCTGGGAGAACATCGTCGGCGGCCAGCGCACCCTGCAGCGCGCCGTCCGCGGCGACCTCGCGTTCACGAGCGAGGAGGGCAAGGACTACCGGGTCACCACCCCGCAGGAGTTCACGCCCACGATCGTGATGCGGCCGCGCGGCTGGCACCTGGTCGAGAAGCACCTGTCGTTCACCGACCGGTCGGGACGCACGGCACCGGCCAGCGCCTCGCTGACCGACTTCGGCCTGTACTTCTGGCACAACGCCGCCGAGCTCGTCGCCTCCGGTCGCGGCCCGTACTTCTACCTGCCGAAGCTGGAGTCGCACCTGGAGGCGCGGCTGTGGAACGACATCTTCGTGTTCGCCCAGCAGCGCATCGGGATGCCCGTGGGAACGGTCCGCGCGACCGTCCTGATCGAGACCATCCCCGCCGCGTTCGAGATGGAGGAGATCCTCTACGAACTGCGCGACCACTGCGCCGGACTCAACGCCGGCCGCTGGGACTACATCTTCTCGATCATCAAGACGTTCGACGGCCGCGGCAAACGGTTCGCGTTCGGCGACCGCAGCGCCATCACGATGACCGTCCCGTTCATGCGCGCATACACGGAATTGCTGGTCGCCACCTGCCACAAGCGGGGCGCCCACGCCATCGGCGGGATGAGCGCGTTCATCCCCAACCGCCGAGACCCGGAGGCGACGCAGATCGCGCTCGCCAAGGTCGCGGAGGACAAGCGCCGGGAGGCAGCAGACGGCTTCGACGGCACCTGGGTGGCGCATCCCGACCTGATCCCGACGGCGCTCGCCGAATTCGACGCGGTGCTCGGCGACCGGCCCAACCAGCTCGACCGGCTGCGCGACGACGTGAGCGTCGCGGCCGCGGACCTGCTCGACGTGACGTCGGCGACGGGCGTCGTCACGGATGCTGGGGTGCGGTCGAACGTCTCCGTCGCCCTCCGCTACATCGAGGCGTGGCTGCGCGGCACGGGCGCGGTGGCGATCGACGGACTGATGGAGGATGCGGCGACCGCCGAGATCTCCCGCTCGCTGCTGCGGCAGTGGATCGACAATCGCGTCGTCACCCGGGAAGGCACGGCCGTCACCCGCGACCTGGTCGCCGCCCTGATCGCCGAGGAGACCGCACACCGGTCGGGTGGCGACGACCTCTTCGCCGACGCGGCGGACATCCTCCGCGAAGTGTCCATCGCCGAAGACTTCCCGACGTTCCTGACCATCCCGGCCTACACGCAGTATCTGGTCGAGGCGCTCGGCAGGGAGCACGCGCTGGAGCTCGCAGGCTGACGAGTCGGGCGAGACGACCGCGAGAACCCCCGGACCGGCGTCGGTCCGGGGGTTCTTCCTCGCGCCCGCCTCTTGCGCCGCCCGCCCGCGCTGTGGCACACTCTCGACCGTGATCTTCTAGCAGCGACCCAGTCCTCCCCACGCCGTGGGTGAGTCGATTCATCCTGCCCTCAGAGGAAAACACATGTCATCGTCTACGAACACGAGCGCCGGCACGGCGTTCACTATCACCGAGCTCATCGTTCCCACCAGCCTCCAGTCACCGGATGCGGCCGACTTCATCGGCATGGCGGGGGTGCGAAGCGCCGTCGAATCCGAGCAGCGTGGAGGACCGGCCGTCCCCTCCGCCGACCCTGCGTCCGTCGCTGCCGGGTTGCTTCCCGATTGGCGGAACGACGGTTTCCCGATGTGGGGGATCGTCGCGAAGGTCGACGACCGCGTCGTCGCGCGCGGCAATCTGGCCCTGCCGATCGGCGCAGGCGAGTGCTGGGGAGCGGTCTCGGTGCTTCCCGAGTTCCGGGGCAGGGGGATCGGCGGAGCGCTATTCGACCGCCTCCAACAGAAGGCGCTGGAGGAGGGGCGCAGCATCATCCAGAACCAGACGTCGTACCCGGCGGGCGTCGGCGGCGACAGCATCCAGGCTCCCACCGGCTTCGGGTCCGTGCCGGTCGATCTGGTGTCGACCCGGTTCCTGCAGCGTCACGGGTTCACGATGGAGCAGGTGGGGCGGATGAGCGTTCTGTCGCTGCCGGTCGACCCCGACGTCTTCGATCCGCTCCTCGCCGAGACGGTCGCCGCCGCCTCCGGCTATCGCACGGTCAGCTGGCAGGGCCGCACGCCGGAGGAGTGGGTCGACGGCATGGCCATGCTGCACACCCGGATGAGCACGGACACCCCCAACGCGGGCATCGAGCAGACCGAGGACGTCTGGACCGCCGACCGCGTCCGCGCCTTCGACGAGTTGAGGGAGGAAGGCCCGCACATCCTGATCGCCTCGGTCGCCGTCCACGAGGCCACCGGCGAGCTCGCCGGGTACACCGAGCTCAACGTGCCGCCGGAGCCGGAGCTCCCGGCCGAGCAGTGGGACACGCTGGTCATCGCCGGGCACAGGGGGCACCGGCTCGGGATGCTGCTGAAGCTCACCAACCTGCGCGAGCTGACCCGGCGGTTCCCGCACAGCGGCTCAGTGGAGACGACGAACGCCGAGGACAACCGTCACATGCTCGACGTGAACGAGGCCGTCGGCTTCCACCCGGTCGCATACTCGGCCAGGTGGAAGAAGGACATCGGCGGTCGCCCGTTACATTGACGCGAGCGATCGTGCCTTGATCGAGTCGAATTCGGCCTGAGTGATCGTGCCGTTGTCGAGCAGCGTCTTCGCCTTCGCTATCTCATCCGCGGGCGAAGACGCTGTGGCGACGGTGCGGATGTACGCGTCGGTGTCGCCCTTCGCCCTCTGCATGTCCTCCATCTTCCGCTTGGCCATGCTCGGCCCGCGCGCGATCAGGTAGACGAGCGCCGTGATGAACGGCACGAACACCAGGAAGATGATCCAGAGCGCCTTCAGCCAGCCGTTCAGCGTGTGGTCGCGGAAGATGTCGCCGATGATGGAGAACAGCACCATCAGGTACGAGATCCAGACGAAGATCCAGAACGAATACACCACGAAATCCCAGAAACTGTTCATGATCATGCCTCCTCAGGTGCGCGTCCGCCGTGCGTCGTCACGGCGTAGATCACGAGCACGTCCATTGCGATGACGATCGCCGACCACCATGGTTGGGCCGGGATGAGAAACAACTGGCCGAGCGCGCTCAGGATGGCCAGGATGACGGCCACCACCCGCGCCCACATCTGTCCGGCGAACAGGCCGCCGGAGGTGATCACGCCGAGGATCCCGATGATGAGGTTCCACCAGCCCCAGCCGGAGATGTCGAACAGGAAGAGCGATCCGTGGGCGACCACGTAATACGGGTCAGGGGCGAAGATCCCGACGATGCCCTGCAAGACGTTGAACAGTCCGGAGAGCAAGACGACGAGGGCGGCGAACCGTCCCCATCCGGCGACCATCGCGGGGACGCCGCTCGGTGCTGGTTGTGACATGGATTCCTCCGATGACCGCAGTTCGAGAGAACTGATGGTGCTGAAATTAGTGGCCCCCGCCGCGCGCGGCATCACCCGAGTGGGATGAGATCGTGGACTTCCAGACGAGGTCGACGACGATGGCCAGGACGACGATCGCGAGCAGCGCGATCGCCGTGGCCGGCTCGTTCACCAGCGTCGTCGTGCAGAACACGACGAACGTGCCGAGGGTCGCGACCAGTGCGATCACGAGCACCACGATGCTCGCGCCGGTCTGACGGAACAGTCGGAAGTGCCCGACCGTGACCGCGGAGAAGACCAGCAGGGCCACGGCGCTGCCGATCGAGGCGATCGCGTTCAGGTTGAACCCGACCACCAGGATGCTTGCCAGCGCAGCCATCACGAGGAGCCCGGCCGGGAACGGCCCGGCGTTGCGCGAGAAGAACCGCGGGAACTGGCCGACGGAGGCGAGGTGCCTGGTCATCCCGATCGACGGGTAGAGGCCGGCGTTGACGGCGCCGGTCGTCGAGAAGAGCGCGGTGATGACCATCAGGACGTATCCGGCCTGACCGAGAGTCGGTTTCGCCGCTTCGGCGAGGGCGGTCGGCCCGTACTCCACGACCTTGTCGGCCGTCAGCGTTCCGAAGACGCCGAGCGAGACGGCCACGTAGACCGTGGTCGCGATCGCCAGCGCCAGGTAGATGGCGAGCGGCAGCTGCCGTTTCGGATTCGGCAGGTCCTTGGCCGTGAAGGTGATCACGCCGAAGCCGAGGAACGCGAAGAAGGTGAGCGCGACGCTCGCGATGATCTGCTGGAGCCCCGGATAACCCGATGGAGCGAGCAGCGATGGATTCCAGTTGGCGATGGTCACCACGGCGAAGACGACGAGGATCGCGAGGACGACCGTCACGATGACCGACTGCACCCGCGCGACCGCGGCGGCGCCGATGGCGTTGAGCCCGGTCATCACGACGATCAGCAGCACAGCGAGCACCTTCGCCCAGCCCGGATCGTCGTGGGCGACGACCGAACTCGCGTAGCCGCCGAACGATGACGCGATCATGGCGACGACGATCGAGCCCGCCGTGAAGAACAGCCAGGAGCCGATGGCAGCGATGTGGCCGGTGCCGAACCCCTTCTCGAGGTAGGTGAGGATGCCGCCGCCTGATGGGAACGTCGAGCCCAGCTTCGCGAACGAGTACCCCTGCAACGCTGCGATGATCCCGGCGATCAGGAAGGAGAGCCACACGGCCGAGCCGGCGACGGCGCCGGCCGCGCCGAGCAGCGCGAAGATGCCGGCTCCCACCATCGAACCGACGCCGATGAAGGTCGCCTGCAGAACGGTCATGCGCTTCTGGGGCGTGCCTGTCGTCACGGGCTGAGGGTATTCCCGCGCTGACGGCCGACTTATCACCCGGTTGGGATGATTTGGCCGCCCGGCAGCCTGCGTCAGAATCCGGAATGTCGCACGGTGCGTCGACACATCGGTTCGCGTGGGGAGGGCTCTCATGGACATCTTCGTCGTGATCGTCGAGGCGTGCATCGTCATCGGCGCGATCGTGATGGGCGTCAGAACGGGAGGGATCGGGCTCGGGCTGTGGGGCGTGGTCGGGACGGCCATCCTGATCTTCGGATTCCACCTTCCACCGGGCTCTCCGCCGATCGACGCCTTCTTCATCATCATCGCCGTGATCACCGCGTCGAGCGCGATGCAGGCGGCGGGCGGGATCGACTACCTGGTGTCGATCGCGTCGAAGATCATCCAGCGCAACCCGAAACGGCTGACCTACGTCGCGCCGCTCGTGGCCTTCCTGTTCACGGTATTGTCCGGCACGTCCAACATCTTCATCGCACTCATCCCGGTGATCTACGAGACGTCGTATCGCAACGGCCAGCGACCGGAGCGCGCGCTCGCGGCCTCGACGGTCACCTCCGGTCTCGGCATCACGGCGAGCCCGGTGTCAGCGGCGATGGCCGCCTACCTCGTGCTGATGGAGACGAAAGGGTTCGGCCTCCCTCAAGTGCTGCTCATCACCATCCCGTCGGCGATCATCGCGTGTCTCGCCACGTCGTTCGTGCAGCAGCGGATCGGCAAGGAGCTCGTCGACGACCCGGTGTTCCAGAAGCGTGTCGCAGCGGGGACCGTGAAGATGCCCGCCGTGCTCGAAGCACAGGCGGCCGCTGGGGGCGCCGGGGCGGCGGCAGCAGGGTCGGCCACGGCCGTCGCCGCCGGCGGACCAGGCGAGGGAGCGCGCGGCAGTCGCCGTCGCCCTGCCGTGCCGGTGATCGAGCACACCGTGCCGCCGGGAGGGCGCACCGCCGCCATGATCTTCATCGTCGGCACCCTGCTCGTCGTCGTGCTCGGCCTGTTCCCCGCCCTTCGCCCGTCGTTCCCGGACGAGGAGGGCAAGCAGGTTCCGCTCAGCATGTCCATCGTGATCGAGATCGTGATGTTCACGGCGGCCCTGGTCATCATCCTGGTGCGCAAGGTGAAGCCGTCGCTCGTCGTCGAGCAGCCTCTGCTGCGCGCAGGATACGTCGCCGCGGTGGCGCTGTTCGGCATCGCGTGGATGGCCGACACGTTCATCGCGGCCAACGAGGAGACGATCATCAAGCCGCTCGGCGAGCTGATCAAGTCGTACCCGCTGCTTCTCGCCGTCGCGCTCTTCCTCGTCTGCGGCCTGACGACCAGCCAGTCCGCGACGACCAACACCCTCATCCCGATCGCGCTGGCGGCGGGGCTCGCGCCCGGCGTCATCACCGCGATGTGGCCTTCGTTGATCGGCGTCTGGCTCTTTCCGGCGAACGGTGGGCAGATCGCGTCGGTCGAAACCGACCTGACCGGCTCGACCAAGCTCACCCAGGTGCCGATCTGGCACTCGTTCACGATACCGATGCTCGTCTCGTGGGTCGCCGTCGTCATCTCCGGCCTGCTGATCCAGCTCGTCGTCCCCGCCTGATCCCGTCGTGGAGGAGAGAACACATGTCGAACACCACCGAGCTGAACGCCGCTGCCGCCGCACTGATGCCGGATGTGCTCGAGCGCCTTCGTGCGCTGGTGCGCATCCCGTCGGTCGCCTTCCCCGGCTTCGACCCAGAACCCGTGAAGCGCATGGGCGAAGCGGTCGTGGAGATGTATAAGGCGGCCGGCGCCACCAATGCCGAACTGCTGGAGGTGCCGGGCGGCTATCCGTGCGTGTACGCCGACCTGGAAGGGCCGGCCGGATCGCCGACGGTCCTGCTCTACGCGCATTACGACGTTCAGCCGGCTCCGGCGAGCCAGGGCTGGTCGAGTGAGCCGTTCGAGCCGACGACGAAGGAGGACGGCCGCATCTACGGCAGAGGCGCCGCCGACGACAAGTCCGGCCTCGTCATCAACTACGCCACGCTCAAACTCCTCGCCGACCAGCTGCCCTGCCACATCAAGCTGCTGTCGGAGGGCGAGGAGGAGACGATCTCGCACCTGGAGCAGTTCGTCGAGGACAACCCGGAGCGGTTCGCCTGCGATGTCGCCGTGATCGCCGACATCGGTCCGCAGGACGTCAACCGTCCTGGGCTGACCACCGCCCTGCGCGGGGACGTCGCCTGCACACTGACCGTGCGCACCCTCGCCAACCCGGTGCACTCCGGGATGTTCGGGGGAGCAGCGCCCGACGCGATGACGGCCATGATCCGGATCCTGGACACGCTTCACGACGAGAACGGCGACACGGTGATCCCCGGCGTCGATTCGGGGCAGTGGTCTGGCGCCGACATGGACGAACCCGTGTACAGGGACGGTTCGGCGATCCTGCCGGGCGTCGACTACCTCGGCACGGGTTCGCTGTCCGACCGGATCTGGATGAAACCGTCCGTCACGGTGCTGGGCATGGACCTGCCCAACACGGCGGAGGCGTCGAACGTCCTCCTGCCAGAGGTGACCGCCAAACTCTCGATGCGGATCATCCCCGGGTCGGACGCCGACGCGCAACTGGACGCACTGATGGAGCACCTTCGCTCGCAGCGCCCGTGGAACTGCGAGGTGACGGTCGAGAAGGTGAAGGCCGGTCATCCGTTCGCGGTCGACGAGTCCCACCCGGCGATCGCTGCGGCCGTCGAGGCGCTCGGCGAAGCATACGGTGCGTCGGTCGAGACGATCGGGAGTGGGGCGTCCATCCCGTTGGTGTCCTCCCTGCAGAAGATCGCCCCGAAGGCGGCCATTGTGCTGTGGGGCGTCGAGGACACGAAGAAGTCGCGCATCCACGCGTCGGACGAGTCGGTCGATCCGGACGAGATCCAGCGGATGATCGTGGCGCAGGCGCGGTTCATCCAGAGGGTCTCCGACGCGATGTGAGCGGACCCGGTCAGGTGAGTGATGGAGCAGAGTCTTCGTTCGGTGGCCGGGTTCGCGGCCGCGGTCGCTGTGACCGCTGCCGTCCTCCTGCTCACCTCGCCCTCCGGCGACCGCGAAGCCGTGCGGATCGTCGACGCAGTGGTGGCGCTCGTCGCGGCAGCGGTCTCGATCGGGGCGCTGCTCGCTGCCCGGCATCGTCGCCGGGAACAGGGAACCGCCGCCCGGTCGGCTGTCGAGCCGAGTGATCTCCGAGCGGCGGAAGCGACCTACTCGAACGCGTCCTGAACCTCGTTGTCCAGCTTCTCGTCATCGACGGTGATCTCCTTCTTTGTGACACCGGTGGCGTGGGTCAGCAGCGCAATGACCTCATCCGCGGTGGCCGGGTCGACGACGACCACGATCCCGGCGCTCCCCGCATTCAGTGTCTCGCTGATGGTCTTCAGATCGTCTGCGGACGTGTTGTTGGAGATGTGCCCGGCCAGGGCCCCGATCCCCGCACCCGTGCCTCCGGCCGCCAGCAGGGCGCCACCTAGGGCGACCGCGGGGAAGAGCGCGACGACGACCCCGCTGGCGAGACCGATGGCCAGGCCTTTTCGTCCGCCGTGATGCTTGGCCTTGTCGTCGCGTTTCGGGATGGAGACCTTGCCCTCCTTGTCCCGCACGACCACGGCGGCATCGAAGGACGCATGCTTTCCCGCGTCCTTGAAATGCTCGTGGATCCTGTCGAAGTCGGCGACCGCTTCTTCCTCGCCGGCGTACTGCGCGGCAATCGCCACGTAAGGCTGATCAGACATGCTCGTGCTCCCGTCTCTTCCCAGAAGCATCGAGCCCGGCGGGGCGCTCGTGCATCACCCGCGCAGGATGATCCGGCTCAGTTCTGATCGACCCTGTTCACCGATACCAGCTCCACAGTCAGGTCGCGCAGCAGTTCGAGGATCCCCTGCAGCCGCGCCTGATCGGGGACCTCGCCGACCAGATGGGTGTTGCCGCTCTCGACCCGGCTGACCGCGAAGCCGTCGAGCGCCGCGACCAGGGGTGCGCTCAGCGTTCCCTTCACCACGATCTCGAAGACTTCGGGATGCACGGCCGAACCTCCCCCCGGTTGTGCCGGGAACCGTCATGTTCCCACTCATGTTCCGCGCGTCGCGCCCTCGCGTCATCATCCCTGGAGGGTGATGCGGTACCTAGCCGAGACGGCCGCAGCGTGTCACACTGAGCACATCCTCTGGAGGGCGGCGCCATGCTGGGAGGGCAATACATACCTGCGTATGCGGTCGACCGGCCGCAGTTGCTTCACCACCTCGACGTGGCGCTAGCGCGGCCTCTGACCCTCCTGGTCGCTCAGGCCGGGTCCGGAAAATCGGTGCTGCTGAGCCAGTGGGTCGAGTCGCATCCCGAGGTCTGCGCCACCTGGGTCGACGTCGTCGAAGCCGATGACGACCCGACGGTCTTCGGGGCTCATCTCGTGGACGCGCTCGTCGGGAGCAACCCGGCGTGCGGCGACCTCGGGTCCATCGTGCTCGGGGCGGGGACCCCGTTCGGCCGTGAGTTCGTCTCCGCGCTGATCCCGAAGCTGAGCGCGGCGATCGAGACCGTGATCATCCTGGAGGATCTCCACCATCTGACCGATCAGGGGATGCTGACCGTGCTGGGCGACATCGTCGAACTGCTGCCGCCGAACATCCACCTGCTGATCTCCAGCCGCTCCGACTCCCCGGTGGCGTGGAGCAGGGTCCGGCTGCGCTACGAGGTCCCCGAACTCCGGCAGGCCGCCTTCGCGATGTCGTTCGACGAGTCGGCAGAGCTCGTGTCGGCGATCGCCGGGCACGAACTGGACAGAGCAAGCCTGGCGACCCTGCTGGATCGCACGGAGGGGTGGGTGGCCGGGATCCAGATGGCCGCGATGACCTTGCGGCTCCGCCAGGACCCCGCGCGGTTCATCGCCGAGTTCGGCGGTTCGGACCGGCTCGTCGCCGACTACCTCACCGGCGAGGTCCTGGATGCGCTGCCCGCACCGGACCGCGAGACCCTCTTCGGGCTCTGCGCGCTCGACCATTTCAACGCAGAGCTCATCTCCGAGCTCGATCTCGGACAGTCCGGCCCCGACCTGCTGGCCAGGCTCGAGCACCACTCCATGTTCCTGGTGCCACTGCACGATTCGCGCGAGTGGTTCCGATTCCATCAGCTCTTCCGCGATCTCCTCCGCTACCGGATGCGGTCGGAGGTCCCGGCCGCCGAAGCGCGGATCCTCATCCGGGCTGCCGCCTGGCATCGGGCGCACGGCGACGACGAGCGGGCGATCGAATACCTCTTGCGCGCGCACGAGTGGGACAGGGCCATCGACGTGATCCTGTTGAACGCCGTCGCCGCGATCGAGGCGGGGGAGGTCGGCACGGTGATGCGGTGGATGAACGCCCTCCCTGCGCCGGTGCTCGCCGACCGTGTCGATGTGCAGCTCCTGCGAGGAATCCTCACCGGGATGAGCGGCGACGCCGCCCTGGCGGAGGACCGGTTGCGCGCCATCGTCGCAGGACCGGAGAGCTCCCTGTTCGAGACGGCGTGCGCGCAGACCTTCCTCGCGGCCCTGGTGCACTGGGGCCACCGGCCGCACGCCGCGATGGTGTGGGGCGAGCGGGCACTCTCGTCGGTCGCGCTGCTCGGCGACTCCGTCACTCCCGATCACCTTCCGGACACGGCAGCGATGACCACGATCGCGATGCTCTCGCTGGGCCGAGCCCATTTTCTGGCCGGTGATCTTCCGAGCGCCCGGCGCTGGCTCACCGAGGCCCGTGAGACGGACGGGGCAGGTCACTCCATCTGGCGGGTCTCGGTCCTCGGCTCTCTCGCCCTCCTTGACGCCTGGTGCGGGCGCACCCACGACGCCGTCGACGTCGCCGGTGAAGCGCTCGCCGTCGCCCGCGAGACGAACAACTGGCGGCACGCGGCGACGGCGGAGGCACATCTCGCCCTGTCCATCGTCGCGATCGAGCGGGCGCAGTTCGACAGGGCGGGCATCGAGTATCGGGAGGGCGTCGTCCGTGCCGAGGCGAACGGTCGCCACCAGCTCTCCTGGGTCGCCTTCGCCGTGATCTGCGAGGTGAGCGATCTGGTGGAGGGCGGCAGGATTCCCGGGTCGCCGACCGGTCCGATGCCGCCCATCGTCGCGGACCGGCTGCTCGCGCGGCAGAGCCGTTCCCTCCGGCTGAACGGCGCACCGGACAGCGCGAGGCGACTGCACAGCGACGCGGGAGCGACCACCACCTCCGTGGCGTTCGAGGAGGCGGCGGCAGAACTCACCGTCGGCCATCCGGAGGTCGCCAGGGAGTATCTGCGGCGCCTCACCGACCTCCCGGATGCCGATGAACCGCTCGGCAGGGTCAGGGCGCTCATCCTGGAATCGTGGTGTGCCGCAGCGGTCGGACGCGACGAACGAGCGGACGGCCTGCTCGCCGAAGCGTTGGATGTCGCAGAGCAGGACGGGCTCGTCACCGTCTTCCTGCAGGCGGGCGGGGTCGTCATCCGGAGGATGGGGATGCTCGCGGACGGCGCGCTCCATTCCACGTCCCGTGCGGTGCTCGCGATCGCCGCCGACCAGCTGGAGGGGCCCGACCGGCTCGACCAGGTCGGCGAGTTCACCAACCGCGAACTGGACCTGATCACCCTGCTCCCCACCCGGCTGACGAACAACGAGCTGGCCGCCAGGTTCGTCGTCTCGGTGAACACGATCAAGACCCACATGGCGCACATCTACCGCAAGCTGGGCGTCGCGAATCGTCGGGACGCGATCGCGAGGGCGACGCAGTTGGGCCTGATCGACAGGACGGCCGTGGTGGTCGAAGGCGCGCGGTAAGCGCGTCGGCCGGCTATCTCGGAGCGGAGTCCGGACCGGGGCCGCCGGTGTCGATGCGCGGTTCGCTGTGGCGCGGTTCGGCTCGGACGCCGTCGGCGGTGCCGCCGGCCGGAGCCGTGCCGCCGGCCGGCGCGGTGCGGTCCGTGCGGTCGGCACGGTCGCTGCGGTCGGTGCGGACGTCGGGGTCGACCTCGTCGGCGCGCGTCAGCTTCTCGTCGACGGAGGAGCGGGCGTCGCGGGCTTCGGCGGCGTGCGCCTCCGCCTCCCGGCGTCTGCGCTCCGCCTCGACTTCGGCCGCCTTCGCATCCGCCTCTGCACGGGAGGCCTTCGCCTCCCGTTCCCTGGCTGCGAGGTCGTCATCGCGTGCTGCCACGCGAAGCTCCTCAGCACGATGCCTGTCGGCTTCCTGCTTCCGCCGCCGCCCGACGGTCATGGCGATCACGACGATCAGTGCGATCACGACGATGACGACGACGATCAGGACGATCCATCCGGTTGCGTTCATGTCGGGTCATCGTACGCGCGCGGTGCGCGGTTGCTAGGGGTGGCGGACGAAGTCATCCACCGACCGTGAGTAGGCTTTCGGGGTACGCCGTCGAACGAGAGGGGTGGTCGGTGGATCGCACAGGCACCAACCTTCCGGCGGTGGGGGAGTACAACCAGGCGGTCGTGCTCGACGCCATCCGGAGGCGGCCGGAGGGGATCACACGGTCCGAGCTCGCCGGCCTGACCGCGTTGAGTGGGATGACCGTCACCAAGGTGTGCAGGCGGCTGCTCGACGCCGGGCTCGTTGAGGAGCACGGCACACGCATCACCGGGCCGGGGAAACCGGCGGCGGTGGTGAAACTGAACCCGAGCGGCGGGTTCGCCGTCGGCGTCCACATCGACCCGGCAGCCGTCACTTACGTCCTGGTCGATCTGTCGGGGGAGGTCCGCGACCATTCCCGCACCGGCACCCCGACGGCCGGCGATCCGAGAGCGGTCATTTCCGAGATGGCGGACGCAGTCGAGGTGCTCATCGACCGGTCCGGGGTGGATCGCACCCGCATCCTGGGCATCGGGATCGCGTCTCCGGGTCCGGTCAACGTGGACGACGGCATCGTGCTGAACCCGCCGATGATGCCCAACTGGCACCTCGTCCCTCTGCGGCGCGCCCTCGGCGAGGCGACGGGACTGCCCGTGCTGCTGGAGAAGGACACGACGGCGGCCGTGGTGGCCGAGCTCTGGTTCGCGGAGCCTGGCAGCAGCAGAGACTTCGCCTTCATGTACTACGGTACCGGCCTCGGCACCGGGATCGCCGTCTCCGGTGAGGTCGTGCGCGGCATCAGCTCGAACGCCGGAGACGCCGGGCACATCACCGTCGACCCCACCGGCCCTGTCTGCACCTGCGGGCGGCGCGGCTGCGTCGGGTACATCACGGTTCCCCGCGCCCTGGTCGAACGGGCGGTGCTGGACGGGGTGCTGACTGCCGCCGAAGCTGGCAGTCTCGACGACATGGACGACGTGGATGCCGCGTTCACGCGGCTGGCGACGCTCGGTGCGCGTGGCGACGAACGCGTGGGCATCATCCTCGACGACACGGCGCGGGCGCTGGCGCGCTCGATCGTGGTGATCGTGAACCTCCTCGACATTGACGAGGTGATCTTCGGCGGGCCGTTCTGGGGGCCGGTCTCCGCCGCCATCCTCGCAGCGCTCCCGGATGCGGTCCGGTCGGATCCCGCGCTCATTGCCGAGCATCCTGTGCGGTTCGTCCAGTCGACAATTCCCGTGGATGTCGCCGCCGTCGGCGCGGCGACGCTGGTCCTCGACAACGCGTTCTCGCCGCGTCCGTCCGCTCTCCTGCTGACCGCGGACTGAACGCTCGCGCAGTCGTGCATTCTCGTGTTGCGCTGAATTAGAAAATATGATTTGCTAATTCAGCTCGACACCCGGAACCCTGCCGGGACGTCGTATCGCATCCATTCCAACCTGAAGGCAGCACCCCCTGCCTCCCTGTCAAAGTCGACCCGTTTTGCGCTGCCGCAGACGGCCCCGGAAGGAAAACATGAGTACCAGAAGCACGCGCACCCGCCTCGCGGGCGCCGTCATCGCCGCCGTCGCCAGCATCGCTGTCCTGGCCGGTTGCTCCTCCTCCGCCCCCACGGAAGGCTCGTCCGCAGCATCCTGCGAGCCGTCGAAAGGCAAGGTCACCCTGCAGTACTGGAACACCGTGCCCGGCATGGACAAGGTCGTCGACCTTTGGAACTCCAAGCACCCGGATGTCCAGGTCCAGACCAAGAACATCTCCAACGACCAGTACGGCACCATCGGCAACGCGCTGAAGGCAGGCAAGGCGCCCGAACTCGCGCAGGTCGGCTACGACGAGCTCCCCGATCTGCGGACACAGGACGCGTTCGTCGACGTCTCGGCGTGCAAGGCGGCCGTCGCCGCCAAGTCGAAGTTCGTGCCGTGGACCTGGTCGCAGGCCAGCTTCGGCGGCACCGGCGTCTTCGCCTTCCCGCAGGACACCGGCCCCATGGCCCTCTACGTGCGCAGCGACATCTTCGCCCAACACGGCCTCGAGATCCCGAAGACGTGGGACGAGTACGCGGCCGACGCGCAGAAGCTGCACGCCGCAGACCCGAACCTCAGCATCACATTCTTCGACCCGAACAACGCCGAGTGGTTCAACGGTCTGCTCTGGCAGAACAGCGCAGAGATGTACAAATACTCCGGCGACAAGTGGCACGTGTCCGTCGACAACGACAAGAGCAAGCAGGTCGCCGACTATTGGCAGAAGCTGATCGACGCCAAGCTCGTCCGCAGCGACCTGGCCAACGGCTCCACCCCGATGTACGCCGCCTACCAGCAGAACCAGATCGCCAGCTACGTCGGCGCTGCGTGGGGCTACAGCATGTTCCGCGACAACCTGCCAGACCAGGCCGGCAAGTGGTCCATCGTCCCGATGCCGACCTGGGGCAGCAGCCCCGCCTCCGGCGACTGGGGCGGATCGACCGTCGCGTTCATGAAGGGAAACACGCACCTCTACGAGTCCGTCGAGTTCAACGAGTGGCTCAACAGCGACCCGGAGGCACTGGCGCTGGAGAACAAGCTCGGGGGCCTCTACCCGGCAGCGCTCGCAGGCTCGAAGCTGCCCGCGCTGTCCGAAGGCGTCCCGTACTACAACAACGAGAAGATCTTCGACGTCTTCGCGGAGTCGTCGAAGAACATCGACACGAGCTTCACCTGGGGCCCCACCCAGAAGACCGTGAACCTCGCCCTCCAGGACTCGATGGCCAAGGCCACCGCCGGAAGCGGCACCCTCACCGACGCCCTCGGCGCGGCCCAGGCCGCAGCGCTGAAGTCGCTGAAGGACCAGGCCATCCCGGCGACGGCGGCCAAGTAATCCCCGCATGACCGAGATCGCAACCCGCGCGCCTCGCGCTGTCGCAGTACCCCTGGGTCGTCGCCGTAGCGGCGGCGGCCCTGGGGCCCGCACCATCGTCGCCTTCCTCCTCCCGTTCTTCCTGCCGTTCGTGCTCTTCTACCTGGTGCCGGTCTGTTACGCCATCTGGCAGAGCTTCCTCGTCGTTCGGCGCTCCGGCGGACAGTACGGAGTCGCGTACACGACGTTCGGCGGTTTCGAGCAGTACGTGCAGGTGTTCCAGAACACCGAGTTCTGGGCGAGCATCGGCCGGATCGGCCTTTTCGGCATCGTCCAGGTGCCGCTCATGCTGCTCATCTCGCTCGTCATGGCGCTGCTGCTCGACACCCCACTGCTCAAGCTGAAGTCCTTCTTCCGCATCTCGGCGTTCATGCCGTATGCGGTGCCGGGCGTCATCGCCGCGATCATGTGGTCGTTCCTCTACTCCCCGCAGCTCAGCCCGGTCGTCGACCTGCTCAAGGCCGTCGGACTCCAGCCCGACTTCCTCGGCCCTGGTGCCATCCTGTGGTCGACGGCGAACGTGTCCACCTGGCTGTGGACCGGTTACAACATGCTGATCATGTTCTCGGCGCTGCAGTCCATCCCGCAGGAGCTGTACGAGGCCGCCAAGCTCGACGGCGCTTCCAACTGGACGATCGCCTGGCAGATCAAGGTGCCGATCATCGCGCCGTCGATCATCCTCACCACGGTGTTCTCGATCATCGGAACCCTGCAGCTCTTCGCCGAGCCTGCCGTGCTTCGCCAGATCTCCTCGAACATCTCGAGCACCTTCACCCCCAACATGCTGGCGTACGCCGTCGCCTCCGGGAACAACTACCAGCAGGCAGCGGCGATCTCCGTCGTGATCGCGCTGATCACTTTCGTGCTGAGCTTCGGCTTCATGCGCCTGACGTCGAGGAAGGCCGGACTGTGAGCACAGCGCAGGCAAGCCGGGAGAAACTGCTCAGCAGGACGGGGGCGATGGCCCTGATGTTCCTGCTGGCGATCTACTTCCTGCTCCCCATCTACTTCCTCATCGTGGCGGCCACCAAGCCGCAGGGGGACCTCGCGTCCACGTTCGGTCTCTGGTTCTCGCATTTCGATCTGTTCGCGAACCTGAACACGCTGTTCAGTCGCAGCAACGGGATCTTCGGGCAGTGGGCGGTGAACAGCGTGATCTATGCGGTGTTCGGCGCCGCCATCGGCACGCTCATCTCGGCGCTCTGCGGCTACGCGCTCGCGAAGTTCCGGTTCCGCGGACGCGAGGTCCTGTTCTCGGTCATCCTCGGCGGCGTGCTCGTTCCGACGACCGCGCTCGCGCTCCCGCTGTTCCTGCTGTTCTCGGCGACAGGGATCGTCAACACGTACTGGGCGGTGCTGCTGCCGAGCATCGTCAGCCCATTCGGCGTTTATCTCGCGCGCATCTTCGCCTCGGCAGCGGTGCCGGAGGAGCTGCTGGAGTCCGCCCGCCTCGACGGCGCCGGCGAGTTCCGCACATTCTTCTCCGTCGCCTTCAAACTCATGACGCCGTCGCTGGTGACGATCTTCCTCTTCCAGTTCGTCGGGATCTGGAACAACTTCTTCCTGCCGATGGTGATGCTGCAGAAGGAGTCGCTCTTCCCGATCACGCTCGGCCTCTACGAGTGGAACGGCCAGACCGCCCGGGTGTCGCTGTTGCAGGGATCTGTCATCACCGGCTCGCTCGTGTCGATCATCCCGGTCATCATCCTGTTCATCCTGCTCCAGCGGTTCTGGCGCACGGGCCTGGCCGCCGGCTCGCTTAAATGACGAGCTGACCGCCGCGCTCCACCCGCACGCCGCTCCACCCTCCCCGACTCAGAAAGTACGTCCCCTCCATGCAGAACTCCGCCGTCTTCGTGCCCCATTTCCACTGGGACAGGGAATGGTACGAGCCTTTCCAGGTCTTCCGGCACCGGCTCGTCACCGCCCTCGACACGGTGATCGCCACCGCGGAGACCGACAGGGACTTCCGGTTCACGGTCGACGGCCAGATGGCGGCGATCGAGGACTACCTCGAGATGCGGCCGGAGAACCGCGACAGGATCGCTGCCCTCGTCGCGAACGGGCAGCTGGCCATCGGGCCATGGCTGATCCTGCTCGACGAGTTCCTCTGCTCCGGCGAGACGATCGTGCGTAACCTGCAGATGGGCTGGGCCGCGGCCGAGTCCCTGGGCGGCTCCATGCCGATCGGCTACTTGCCGGACATGTTCGGGCACGTCGCGCAGATGCCGCAGATCCTGGCGAGGGCCGGGATCGAACACGCGGCCCTGTGGCGGGGAGTGCCTGGCGCGATCGAGGGGCACGCCTTCCGTTGGCGTGCGCCCGACGGCTCCGAGGTGCGCACGGAGTTCTTGTTCGACGGCTACGACAACGGCCTGGATGTGCTGCTCGTGCCGGAGCAGATCGGCCGGGCACTCGGCGACTACGCGGAGATGACGGCCGACCGCTGGGGAGACGACCCGGTGCTCGCGATGGCGGGCACCGACCACAACGCTCCGGATCCGCGCCTCGCCGACTGGCTGCGCCGCGCGTCCAGCGAGGAGCGCGCCATCACGATCGCCACCCTCGACGAGTACATCCGCGACCACGTCCGCGACGACGTCTCCGCTGTCGTCACCGGGGAGCTGCGCAGCCATGTGCGCGGCAACATTCTGCCCGGTGTGCTGTCGGTGCGGCTGGCGTTGAAGCAGCGGATGGCAGCGGCAGAGCGAACGATCGCGCAGGCGGAGCGGGCCGGTGCACTGTGGGCGCGGAGCGACGATGCGCCGTTCCTCTCCCTCGCCTGGCACAAGATCATCGAGTCGACCGCACACGACTCGGTGGTCGGCTCCGGCACGGACGAGACGTCCGACCAGGTCGAGGCGCGCCTCGCCGAAGCTGCGCAGACGGCACGCGCCGTCCGGGATGCGGCACTCGCCGTGCCGGCGAGCCTGGTGCCGAGCAACGCCTACCTGGTCGCGAACCCGCTCCCGGCGCCGCGCACGGCCGTGGTGGAGCTCGACGTGCTCGCCCCGGCCGCCGGGACTGTGCTCACGGCGGTCGCCGACGACGGGATCGCGCGTCCCGTCCAGCTCACCTCCGAGGCGCCCACGGTGCTCAGCGACGAGTTGATGGACGCGACGCAGCTCGAGCGGGTGCTGCGGCGCATCCATCGGCGTGAGCTCTTCGGCCGGCTGATCGACCACTACGAGCTCACCTCCGGGTCGCTCGTCTTCCACCTGGCGGAGGTCCCGAACACCGACGAGTTCGACCTGCTGACGCTCCGCAAGGAGGTCGCAGCGGCCGCGGCGGCGACTCCGGGGGAGTGGCGCGTGCTGACCGTCGAGGAGGCCAGGGCGACAGCGCTCGTCGCCGTCGACGTTCCCGCGTCCGGTCTCACGTCGTTCCGTCTGGAGGAGCGCGCCCCCGAAGACGCCGCGACCACCGCGGCACCGGCGACCTGCACCGGCAGGACGCTGGGCAACGGAATCGTTTCGGTGACGGTCGCCGACGACGGAACGCTGGACATCGCCGGAGCGGACGGCACCCTGCTGCGCGGGGTCGGACGCCTCGTCGACGGCGGAGACCGCGGAGACAGCTACAACTACGCCCCGCCCGCACAGGACACGCTCATCTCCGAGCCCGTCTCCGTGTCGCTGGAGACCCTGGAGGCCGGTCCGCTGCGCTCCCGACTGCTGGTCACCCGTGTGTACGAGTGGCCGGCAGCGCTGACTTCCGACCGGGATGTCCGGTCCGGCGACACCGTGTCGACCCCCGTCGAGACCATCGTCGAGGTGCGCGCGGGTGAGCCGTTCGTTCGCGTCTCCACCTCGTTCCTCAACCAGTCGGCCGACCACCGCCTCCGGTTCCAGCTGCCGCTGCCGGAGCGGGTGGCCGTCTCCGCCTCGTCCGGGCAGTTCTCGGTCACCGAGCGCGGGTTGGCCGCCGAGGGCGGCTGGGGTGAGTTCCCCCTCCCCACCTTCCCCGCCAGTGAGTTCGTGTCGGCGGGATCCGCGACCGTGCTCGTCGACAACGCCACCGAATACGAGGTCGTCGGCGACGGCACCGAGCTGGCCATCACGCTGCTGCGCGCGATCGGGTCGATCAGCGTCAACATCCACCCGCTGCGCGACGAGCCCGCCGCCAGCGAGATCGCGGCGCCCGGCGCTCAGGACCTCGGGGTCCGCATCCAGAACCGGTTCGCCATCGTGCCGTCCGCCGCCGGGTGGCAGGGCGCCGACGCGGTCGCCCTCGCCGAGGACTTCCGCACCGACCTGCTCGTCACGCGCGGCACCGCTTCCGCCGACGGCCCGCTGCCCCGCACCGTGGCCGGTCTCCGAGTGGACGGCGCCGGCGTCCTGGTCACGAGCATCCGCCGGGTCACGACCGACGGCCGTGCTGGAACCGAGGTGCGTCTCGTCGCCATGTCGGACCGCGGCGCGACGCCGTTGCTGACCGGCGACTTCGCCGAGGCGGTCCAGGTCGACCTGCTCGGCCGACCGCTCTCCACCATCGCGGCCCCTGGATCGCTCGAGTTCACGCTCGGCGCCTGGGAGATCCGCACCGTCGTCCTCCGCTAGCCAGAGCGAAAGCAGCAGCATGACCACTCCGTCGTACCTCTCCGACACCGCACCCGGCCACGGCGCCCGCCGTCCGGCGCGCTCCTGGCTGCACAGCGACGCCCCCAGGCTGTCTCTGAACGGCGACTGGCGGTTCCGGCTCTCGCCGTCCGCGCCGGCGGCAGAGGACATCGCCGAGGTGGACTTCGGCGACGCGGGCTGGGACAGCATCCCTGTCCCGTCGCACTGGGTGCTCGAAGGCGACGGCGCGTACGGCAGGCCGATCTACACGAACGTGCAGTACCCGTTCCCGATCGATCCGCCGCACGCGCCGGATGAGAACCCGACCGGCGACTACCGTCGCTCCTTCGAGTGGCCGGGCGCGTGGCCGGACCGGGCCCGTGCCTCTCTCCGCTTCGACGGCGTGGAGTCGACGTACAAGGTGTGGCTGAACGGCCGCGAGATCGGCGTCGGCACCGGGTCGCGTCTCGCCCAGGAGTTCGACGTCACGGAAGCGCTGAGCCGGGGGACCAACACCCTCGTCGTCCGAGTGCACCAGTGGTCGCCCGCCAGCTACCTCGAAGACCAGGATCAGTGGTGGCTGCCGGGCATCTTCCGGGATGTGACGCTCGAAGCCCGTCCGGCCGACGGCCTCGAGGATGTCTGGCTGCGCACCGGGTTCGCCCGCGGCGTCGGCACGGTCGAGGCGGAGATCGTGGCGGACGCAGCGGCCTTCCCCGTCACGCTGCGCATTCCGGAGCTCGGCGTTGAGGAGGTCTGGGCGAGCGCGGCCGACGTGCAGCCGGTGACCGTGGATGCGGTGGAACCGTGGTCGGCGGAGACGCCACGGCTCTACGACGTGACGGTGACCGCGCAGGGAGAGACCGTGTCGCAGCGCGTCGGCTTCCGCACGGTCGAGATCCGGGGTGACCGGTTCCTCGTGAACGGCCGTCGGGTGGTGTTCCACGGGATGAATCGGCACGAGACGCATCCGGTTCGTGGCCGTGTCTTCGACGAGGAGCACGCCCGTGCCGACCTCGCCAGGATGAAGCGGTTCAACGTCAACGCCATCCGCACCAGCCACTACCCGCCGCACCCGCGCCTGCTCGACCTCGCCGACGAGCTCGGCTTCTGGGTGGTCCTCAAGTGCGACCTCGAAACCCACGGCTTCGAGTCGATCAGCCCAGAGCGCGGCGGCCGAGTGCTGACGCCCAGCGACGACCCGCGCTGGCGGGGGGCGTACCTCGATCGCATCGAGCGCACCGTCGAGCGCGACAAGAACCACCCGAGCATCGTGATGTGGTCGCTCGGCAACGAGGCGGGCACCGGTGCCAACCTCGCCGCGATGGCGGACTGGGTGCACGGGCGCGATCCAGAGCGCCCGGTGCACTACGAGGGCGACTACACCGGCGAGTACACCGACGTGTACTCACGGATGTACCCATCGATCGCCGAGACCACCGCGATCGGCACGGACGGCTCGCTCGCCCCGCTGTTCGGGGCGACGCCCGCCGAGGGTGCACGGCAGCGGACGAAGCCGTTCGTGCTCTGCGAGTACGCGCACGCGATGGGCAACGGCCCCGGCGCGCTCGACCAGTACGAGGAACTGACCCGCCGCTTCCCGCGTCTGCACGGCGGGTTCGTCTGGGAGTGGCGCGACCACGGAATCCTGGCGACCACTCCGGATGGCACGCCCTTCTACGCGTACGGCGGCGACTTCGGCGAGGTCGTCCACGACGGCAACTTCGTGATGGACGGGATGGTGCTCTCGAACGATGAGCCCATGCCGAGCCTGCACGAGTTCAAGGCGGTCGTCCAACCTCTGCGTTTCAGGTTCGACGGCGACGGACTGGTCGTGGAGAACAGCAGGCACACGGCGGACACCTCCGACCTCGCCCTGCGCTGGCGGGTGGAGCACGATGGCCTGGTCGTCGGCTCCGGCACCCTGGAGGCCGCGGCCGTGCCCGCCGGAGGAAGCGCCAGACTGCCCCTGCCCTTCGTCCCCGTGGCCGCCGGTGCGGAGACGTGGCTGACCGTGGAGGCGGTGACCGCCGAAGCGACCACCTGGGCGCCGGCAGGTCATCTGGTGGCGAGCATCCAGCAGGATCGCTCCCTCGCCGTTCCTCGCGCATCCGTTCGACGGGTGTCGAGGTGGGTCGATGGCACGGGGACAGGCCGCCTGGGCATCGCGGACTTCGAGTCCGGTGTCCTCGTGCGCCTGGCCGGACGCCCGGTCGCCGGACCACGGCTGGAGCTGTTCCGGGCGCCGACGGACAACGACGAGGGCGGCTCGGACGAGGTCGACGGGAGCGACGCGAGCATTCCTGGCGTCTCGAACGCTGCGCTGTGGCGACGCCAGGGACTCGACCGGCTGACCCAGCGCGTTGTCGCCGTGCAGGAGGCGCCGGGCGGGCTCCGCACGCGCACTCGTGTCGCCGCCGCCGACTCGGCACTCTCCATGACCGTCGAGACGACGTGGACGCTCGCGGGCGACGACCTGGACCTGCACATCAGCATCGAGCCGTCTCGCGGGTGGCTCACGGTGCTCCCCCGGATCGGCGTGCGATTCACCGTCGCGGACTCGGCGGAGCCTGTCGATGGCGCATCCTGGTTCGGTCTGGGGCCGCTGGAGTCGTATCCGGACAGCATCCACGCCGCGCGCGTCGGTCGGTTCACGGCGACGATCGACCAGCTCGGCGTGCCGTACGCACGCCCGCAGGAGACCGGCCACCGCTCGGCGATCCGGCAGCTGGCGCTCAGGAGCGGCGACACCACGGTTCTCGCGCTGACCACGCATCCGGAAGCCGACGGCCGGCTGCCCGGTTTCACGCTCTCCCGTCACACGCCGCAGGAGATCGCGGCGGCTGCGCACCCGCACGAGCTCCCCGCGTCGTCCGCGACTCACCTCATCCTGGATGCGGCCCAGCACGGCCTCGGCTCTCGCGCCTGCGGGCCGGACGTCGCGGCCGCCTTCACTCTGAGGCCGAGGGCGGCGACGATCGCGCTCCGGTTCAGCCGGTGACCTGAGCCGGTCCGAGAGACGCTGACGATCGACTGGTCACGTCGTGGCAGGGCGACGACGGAGGATCCAGTCGATGGTTCCGCGCCAGGTGTTGCGCAGTTCACGGTCGCGGCGCCACTCCCGCCAGGTGAGCCAGATGATCAGGGCGTCGAACACGGTCAGGATCGCCACTCCCACGGACGGTTTCGTCACGAGCTCATAGATCTGAAAGACCAGGAACGCCCCGAGCGCCGCCATCGCCCACGGGTACACGCGCCGCGACCCGAACAGCAGCGCGACCACGATCGCGATCTTCACTGCGCCGTGCAGCAGCAGGTATGCGGCGACGAACAGCTGCCCGCCAGGGTGGATGTGCGAGGCGCTCTGGACGACGAGGTTGGCGATGAGGTCGTGCGGGTCCTCCGACAGTTCGTCCGACGTCACGGCGCTGGCGGCCCCACGGATCTGCCCTGGGCTGACGAACAGGAGCACGGCCCCGCCGATCAGCTCGACGACGCCGTCGATCGCTTTGAGCAGCACGCCGATGAGGAAGAGCAGGTCGAGGACGCGCTCTCTCATCGCACCCCCTCCGCGGTCCGTGGATGCCGCGGCGACAGCTCAGCGGGGGCATGAACTGTCGCCACGACAGCGCCAGGCTATGGGTGCGGTTCCAAGAATCCACCAAGAGATGCCGGATGACCAGCGGTGACCGTCAGGCGGGTCAACGGCGCAGGGTCTCCGACGGGAACTCGCCGAAGGCCCGGTAGTACGCCGCCGCGAATCTGCCCAGGTGCACGAATCCCCATCGGGTGGCGACCTCCGTCACACTCGCCAGATCCGGCTCAGCGGCCGAAAGCTCCTCGTGAACCTTCTCGAGCCTGACCCTACGCAGGTAGGTCATCGGTGACGCACCCAGCGACCTGCGGAACCCTTCTTGCAGGCTGCGGACACTCGACGACGTCTCTGCAGCGAGCTCCGCCATGGTCCAGTGACGCGCCGGATCGCTGCGAAGCAGCTCCACCGCCTGGGCGACGGGCCTGACACCGGCAGGCAGCGGCGCAGTGGAGAGAGCTGCCCGGTAGTTGTGCGGTTGCCCGAACAGCAGGCTCTGCATCAGGACCTGCTCCAGCCGCTGTGCGGCCAACGGGTGGGCGAGCGGTCCGCACTCCTGCGCCGATGCGCCGTCGATCATCCGGAGCGCCTGCATGATGTGCTGCCCACCCGGGGTCGTCAACCGCAACTCGGGGTCGAACACGAGGGGGCTCGCCGCGTGTTCATCGAGCATGCTCTCCAGCTCGAGCTGCAGCTGGTCGCGCGGAATCATCAGCGCAAGCTGGGAGAAGCGCTCGCCGCAGTCGAGCTCGGCCGGCCTCCCTGGCATGAAGACGGCGGCCGTTCGTGGGGTTCCGTAGACCTGCCGGCTGTGCGCAGCGCGCATGGTTGCGCGCCCGCTCGTCGGGATGTCGACGTGGTAGTTCTCTGCTTCTGCCGTGTGGATGCGCACAGCATCCCTGAATCGCATGAAGCCGCACGTGACCCGTCCGACCGTGACGGCGTTCAGAGCCAGGTCGATGACGCTCGCCGGCTTCGCGGAGGGGAAGTCGACAGGGAGGTAGACGTCGGAGAGCACCTGTCTGGCCTGCTCCACGTCGCGCCCCGAAGCGATGCGGCGGTTTCCGAACATCTCGTATGGATCCGGTCGCATTCACAAATTGTAAGCACCTCGCCGCGACGCGAAAGACGGCCTGTCGCGTAGATCGGATAGTAATCCGCGCGCAGCGGATATCGGTGAGGGATGCCGCCCGCTTAGCGTGGAAGCGTCGTCGAGTCCCCGTGTCGGCGACGCCAGATGGCCCTCCTCTTCGGGTGAGGAGGGCCATCCACGCTCTTCTGCTCCGTCCGGGTGACCGCACGCAGCGGACCATCCCCCGAGGCGGCCACGAATGCATCGCACAAACGCATCCATCGCATCCGATGAATGAGCCGAACACGTGGAGGCGCCCGCGGTGGTGCCAGATCTGCGGTGCCCGCGCACGGGTCGTCGCCAACCCCTATTACGGCGTCGGCCTGGCGGTCCACAGCCACATCTCGTGCTGCACGCGCTGTGATTTCGCCGAACTGCTGAGCATGGCTTCGGAGCGCGTCGAGGTCGACCGGAGCGATGCCGCCCCCCTGCCGTTCTGGCGCAGGATGCGAGCCGGAGTCGTGCGCGCGATCCGGCCAGGCCGCACTCCACGGCAGCCTGGATGACAGAACCCCGGTTCGCCGGCGGCGACGTCTGGTTCGTCGCGGTCGTCCGCGCGCTGGAGCGCCCGGCCGCCGGACGGATCCTCGCCACGACGGCCGTCGACCCGGGGACGGTGCTCGCCGTCGCACGCATCGAGGCGTCCAGCGCAGACGACGGCGGGATCACGATGCTGAGCCATCAAGAACTGGCGGAGTCGGCGGGAGTATCGCGCTCGACCGTCCTTCGCGTGCGCCTTGCCCTGGTCGAGTTCGGGCTGCAGGACGTGGTGGCGGTCTCTGGCGCTCCCGGACGGGTGAACAGGATGCTGCACCACGACTGATCCGTTGTGTGAGTGCGCTCACTCGTTCCGCTAGTCTCGGCCAAAATCAAGCTGTGAATGGGTTATCAGGCATGATTTGACACGCGTTGATAGTGCGCTAACATGAGCTTCACGAACCCATCAACGAAGGAGTTGGACGTGACTGAGCCGTACACAGTCGTAGCGCTCTCGCCGCTGCAGATCCCGATCGTCGAGCCTGAGGACGCGCTGAAGAACACCAAGCGCATCATCTCGTTCATGAAGACGGCGGTCGGAGTGGCAGCGACCGAAGGACACCCGGTCAAGCTGGTCGTCATTCCCGAAATGGCGATCCAGGGAATGCACATGGCATTCACCGCGGGCAACCGCGACGCGGAGAAGAAGTTCGCCCGCACGATCCCCGGTCCGGAGACCGACGAGCTGGGAAAGGCCGCTCGGGAACTGAACACCTACATCGCCGGCGAGCTGTACCTCGTCGCCGACGACGACTTCCCTGACCGCTACTTCAACTGCGCGTTCATGATCGACCCGAACGGCGACGTGATCTACCGCCGCGCCAAGGCGACGAGCGACGGCTTCGAGGGTGGAACCCTCGGCACCACCAACCCGCACGACCTGTGGGACGAGTGGATCCAGAAGAAGGGCGGCGGCAACGTGATGGACGCCATCTACCCCGTCGCCAAGACCCCGGACATCGGCAACATCGGCTATGTGATCTGCCACGAGGGTGCATACCCGGAGATCGCCCGTGGCCTCGCGATGAACGGTGCGGAGGTCATCATCCGCGCGACCCTCATCGAGCCGCAGACCTCGCAGGGGATGTGGGAGGTGCAGAACAAGGCGCACGCCCTGTTCAACAACGCGATCGTGGTCGCACCGAACCTCGGCCCGGAGCTCGGCCCGGACGGCGTCATCAACGACCTCTTCGGCGGCCGTTCGATGATCGTCAACCAGCGCGGGAAGATCATCACCGAGACGCCCGGCGTCACCGCGGGCGACACGTTCGTCAGCACGACCATCGACATCGACGCGCTGCGTCGCGACCGTCAGTCGAACGGCGTCTTCAACGGCTTCAAAGACTTGCGGACCGAGCAGTACGCAGCGATCTACGAGAAGCCGATCTACCCGAAGAACCAATACCTCGACGCCCCTCCCGGCGAGGACTGGCTGGCACGGGAGCGTGCGACGCGCGCGCGCAACATCAAGCTCCTCGAGGAGCGCGGGGTCTTCACCCCGCTCGACTGACTCCGGGCATCAGTAGCACATCCGGCACCAGCACCACCCCCGAAAGCTCCCGGCGCCGCCCGGCGCCGGGAGCACCCCTCAGCTGTACCCAGCACCGATCACCTCACAAGGAAGTGGAAAAATGATCAGTCCCAGCAGCACAACCAAACGAGCCCGCACCCGTACCCGCACCCTCCTCACCGTCGTCGGCATCGCCGCGACGACGGCCCTTCTCTTCACCGGATGCGCGCGCGGAGGAACAGACGGCGCCGCGGCGAACAACGCCGACAAGAAGACGGGCAAGGGCCTCGTCATCGGCTGGAGCCAGCGCGGCATCAGCGGTAGCGACTGGTGGAAGACCCTGGTCGAGGGCGGGCAGGCCGAGGCGAAGAAGCTCGGCGCGACCATCCAGCTCCTCGACGCCAACGGCGACACCGTCCGCCAGAACGCCGACGTGCAGACCCTCATCACGAAGAACGTCGATGTCGTCATCATGAACCCGAACGACCCGATCGGCGTCGGAGCGTCCGTCGCCGCGCTGCAGGCAGCAAAGGTCCCCCTCGTCACCGTCAACTCCAACCTCGACCCCTCCCTGGTCAAGGACATGTACTGCTACGTCGCCGAAGATCAGGGATACACCGGGTCGCTCGCGGGCGTCGTCGCTGCGAAGAAGGCGATCGCGAAGTTCGGCGAGACTGGCGAGATCAAGCTGGTCGGCATCGGCGGCTTCCCCGGCGACGTGCTCAGCGACCTGCGATTCAACGGCTTCCTCAAGGGCTACGAGAGCGTCATGAAGGACTATCCCGGCGTCACCACCAAGAAGCTGGAGATGAAGTACGGCGAGTGGAAGCCCGATAAGGCGCTCGCCCCGATCCGCGACGTCGCCACCGCCAACCCGGACCTCAAGATCGTCTACAGCATGAGCGACGTGATGGAGGGCGGCATCGAGCAGGGCCTCCAGCAGGCCGGTGTCTGGGGCGACGGTGTGATCGTCGCCGGCTACGACGGCGGGATGAACGCGGTGAAGGAGATGGTCCAGAACCCGACGGGTCCGCTGCAGGCGACCGCCTCCAACCAGCCGTGGGACCAGGGCGTCGCCGCGGTCAAGATGGCCGTCGCCGCCTACAACAACGACGCGTCGGCGTGCCCCAAGAAGGAGGTCTACATCAAGACCACCGTCGTCACGCCCGAAAACGCCAAGCAGTACTACAAGCCCGAAGACACCTACGTGCGGGCGAACGGCTAGCACCTCCGGGTGCCACCAGGAGTCGCTGCGCCCGATGTCATCGGTTCGGGCGCAGCGGCCACCTTCATACGAACACGCCACAAGGAAGTGCAGAGCAAACATGGACGAGCTTCAGCTCGAGGGCATCACCAAGGGCTACCTCGGCGTTCAGGCGCTCAAGGGGGTCAGTTTCTCGGTCAAGCGGGGGAGCATCCACGCCCTCGCCGGGCAGAACGGGGCCGGCAAGTCGACGCTGGTCAAAATCCTCTCCGGAGCCGAGACGCCGGACGGCGGCACCATCCGCCTGGGCGGGGAGGTCGTGAAATTCCGCGAGCCGACCGACGCCCAGGCCGCGGGGATCCACACCATCTATCAGGAGCTGAGCCTGGTGCCGTCCCTCTCGGTCGCCGAGAACATCTTCCTCGGCACGCTGCCCACCAGGGCGAGCGTCGTCGACTGGCGGGAGATGCAGGCCAAGGCGCGGGAGGCGCTCCAGCGCGTCGGCTTCGACCTCGACGTGCGCCAGCCGGTCTCCAGCTTCTCGGTCGCCGAGCAGCAGGCCATCGAGCTCGCCAAGGCTCTCCACAAGGATGCGCGCGTCCTGCTCCTCGACGAGCCCACCTCGACGCTTCCGCTCCCCGACGTCGAGCGCCTCTTCACCGTGCTGCGCCGTCTCGCCGCCGAAGGGGTCACGCTCCTCTATATCTCGCACAGGATGGATGAGCTCTACAGCCTGTGCGACGCGGTCACGGTGCTGCGCGACGGCATCACCGCCGCCGACCTGACCACGGCGGAGACGCGGCCGGCCGACGTCGTGACCGCCATGGTCGGAAAGAGCCTCGAAGGCTCGATCGCGGACGCCGCCCTGCGCGGCGAGCGCAGCCCGAGACTCGGAGCGGGCCGCACCGACACCATCCTGATGTCCGCCAGAGGTCTCGGCGAGGACGACAAGGTCGTCGACATCGACTTCGATCTCTACCAGGGCGAGGTGCTCGGCATCGCCGGGCTGATCGGCTCCGGACAGTCCGAACTCGCCAGTCTGCTCGCCGGCGCCCGCAAGAAGACGGACGGCCAGCTTGCGATCGATGACGCTCCCGTGACGTTCTCCTCGCCGAGGGACGCCATCCGGCGCGGGATCGGCCTGCTTCCGCAGGACCGCAAAGCGCAGGGCTTCATCCCTGACATGGGCGTCGCGGGCAACATCACGCTGGCGAGCATGCCGATGTTCAGCAGGCTCACCGTGATCGACGGCAAGCGCGAGAAGCGCGCGGCGCAGGACATGGTGGCGAAGCTCGGGATGAAGGTGTCGAGCGTCAACCAGCCGATGAAGACGCTGAGCGGCGGGACGCAGCAGAAGGGCATCCTGGCCCGTTGGCTGGTGCGCTCCTCCCGGCTGCTCATCTGCGACGAGCCGACGCGCGGGGTGGACGTCGGCGCCAAAGAGGACATGTACGAGCTGATCCGCGACTTCGCCCGGTCGGGCGGAACCGTGATCATCGCGAGCTCCGAGATCTCCGAGGCGATGATGTGCGATCGCGTCCTGGTCATGGCCAGAGGCCGCGTCGTCGCCGAGCTCGACCACGACGAGATCGATCCGCAGGGTCAGCGCATCCTGCAGCTGCTCGCGTGATCCGCAGTACCCACACCCACTGACTGACCCATACCCACTGACGGGAAAGACACATGTCGAACAACACTCTTCAAGACCCGGTGAAGCCGACCGGTGAGCCCACCCCAGCGCACCACCGCTCGACCTGGGGAGGCGTGGTCAAGCGCCTGCTGCCGAAGAGCTACCTCCTCCTGGTGCTCGTCGCCATCATCGTGATCGGCTACTACGTCTCCGCCGACTTCCTCACGCTGAGGAACGCGGAGAACGTGATCGCAGCCGCCTCCATCGTCGCCGTGCTCGCCGTCGGCCAGTTCTTCGTGATCCTCACCGGCGGCATCGACCTCTCGGTCGGTTCGATCCTGGCGATGTCGACGGTGATCGTGGCCCTGACGCTCCAGGCAGGCCTTTCCACCGGGCTCTCCGTAGCGTTCACGCTGTTCTGCTGCGGCATCGCCGGGCTCGTCAACGGGCTCCTGGTGGTCTGGTTGCGCATCCCGCCGTTCATTGCGACGCTCGCCATGATGAGCGCCGTCAAAGGCTTCAGCTACATCATCCAGTCGACCAGCCTCATCCAGATCACGGATCAGACCTTCATCGACCTGTTCGCCCGCGGCACGAGCCTGGGGCTTCAGAACCCGGTGATGATCTTCCTCGTCGTGATGATCCTGGCGGCGCTCGTCGCGAAGTTCACGACCTTCGGCCGGTCGCTGTACGCGATCGGCGGCAACCCGGAGGCGGCACGGCTCTCCGGCCTCCCCGTCGCCCGCAACCTCATCATCACGTACACGATGTCCGGTCTCCTCGCCGGGCTGGCCGGGCTCATCGCGGCCGCGCAGCTCCGCCAGGGCAGCTCACTCATCGGCGTCGGCTACGAGCTGGACGCGATCGCGGCCGTCGTCGTCGGCGGCGCCTCGCTGATGGGCGGCAAGGGCGACCCCATCAGCGCCGTCATCGGCGTGTTCGTCCTGGCCACCATCATCAACGTGATGAACCTGGTGGGCATCTCCTCCGAGCCGCAGCTCGTGATCAAGGGCGCCGTCATCATCATCGCGGTGTTCCTGTCCAGCGCGGGCGGCGTGCAGAGGATCTCCGGATTCTTCCGCGGGCATTTCGGCCGCCGCACGGCACGGGCTGCGAGCTGAGACGGTGACGGCGCCTTCGAGCAACGAAAAGCAATCGACGACTCGCGGTGCCAGGATGATCGATGTCGCACGGCTCGCCGGGGTGTCCCAGCAGACCGTCTCCCGGGTGGTCAACGGAAGCCCGACGGTGTCCCCGGATGTCCGTGAACGCGTCGAGACCGCGATCCAGCAGCTGCGCTACCGGCGCAACCCGGCGGCCCGTGCCCTCGCCAACGGCAGGACCATGAACCTCGGGATCGTGAGCTTCGGCCTCGCCCAGTACGGCCCGTCCGTGGCTCTCAGCGGCATCGCCGACGAGGCCAGGAACGCCGGATACGCGACCAACCTCGTGACCCTCGGCGACGTGGACAGGGCAGCGATGAAGGCGGCGCTCGACCATCTGACGGCCGACGCGGTCGACGGGATCGTCGTCCTGGCCCCCGTGCGGGCTGCGCTCGAAGCGATCTCGGGGCTCGAAACGGACGTCCCCCTCGTGTTCTTCGAGCCGGGTGCCCCCGAGGGCACCACCAGCGTTGCCACGGACGAACTGGGCGGGGCCGAACTCGCCACGCAGCATCTCCTCGACCTCGGTCACGACACGGTGTGGCAGGTGGCCGGTCCGCGCGGCTGGCTCGGAACGGACGCCAGATTGCGCGGCTGGTCGCGAGCCCTGGCGGCGGCCGGGCGGGTGACGAACCCGGTGTTCACGGGCGACTGGTCGACACGCTCCGGCTACGACGCCGGATGCGAGATCGCGCGCAGCCCGGACATCACGGCGGTGTTCGTGGCCAACGACCAGATGGCGCTCGGCGTCGTCAAGGCGCTCGTGGACCACGGCCTGCGCGTGCCGGAGGACGTCAGCGTCGTCGGGTTCGACGACGTTCCCGAATCGCAGTACTACAGCCCGGGGCTCACGACCGTCCGCCTCGACTTCGAGGAGGTCGGCCGGCTCACCGTCGGCCGCATCCTGCACCTCATGCGGGGCGGTCAGGCCCACGCCCTGCCCCGCGTGCTGCCGAGCCTGGTCGTGCGCCAGAGCACCGCGCCTCCCTCGCGGAGGCGGAAGACCACCGATCAGCCATGACAGCAATGACAGCCACGACAGCCACGACAGCCAAGACAGCCACGAAAGAGAGAGAAATCGCATGAGCAACAAACAATTCGGGCGTACCGGCCTCACCGTCTCCGACGTCTGCGTCGGCACGAGCGCCCTGGGCAGCTTCCCCGCCCAGTACGGCTACGAAGTGGACACGGAAACGGCCGTCGCGACCATCCGCGAGGTGTTCCGCGGGCCGTTCACCTTCATCGACACGTCGAACGAGTACGGCGGGGGCGAGAGCGAGAGGCGCATCGGGCAGGCGATCCGCGAGAACGGGGGAGTGCCGGAAGGATTCCTGGTGGCCACCAAGGTGGACCCCGTCCCCGGCACGACGGACTTCTCCGGAGACCGGGTGCGCCGGTCGGTGGAAGAGAGCCTCGAACGACTCGGCCTGGACACGCTGCCGCTGGTCTACCTGCACGATCCGGAGAAGATCTCCTTCGAAGAGGGCGTCGGGGCCGGTGGGCCGCTCGAAGCCCTGATCGCGCTGCGTGACGAGGGTGTGATCGACTACCTCGGCGTCGCAGGCGGCCCGATCGATCTCGAACTGCAGTACCTGGCGACCGACGCCTTCGACGCCGTCATCAGCCACAACAGGTTCACCCTCGTCGACCAGTCCGCCGAGCCTCTGCTCGACGACGCGCAGGCGCGCGGGGTGGCTTTCGTCAACGCGGCGCCGTTCGGCGGCGGGATGCTCGTGAAGGGCCCGGACGCCGTCCCCACCTATTGCTACGCGCCCGTCTCCGACGAGGTGCTGGAGCGGGTGCGCCGGATGGAGTCGCTCTGCGCCGTGTTCGGCGTGCCGCTCGCCGCCGCTGCGCTGCAGTTCTCGCTCCTCGACCCGCGCGTCACCTCCACGATCGTCGGCATGTCAGAACCCAAGCGCGTCGCGCAGACCGTCGACCTCGCCTCGGTGGAGATCCCGGACGGGCTGTGGGCTGCGCTGCTGCCGATCGCCCGGATGGGCAGGAACGGCGTGCTGGCGTGACCCGCGCATCCAGGACAGATCGTCGAGAAGGAAAGGACACAGAATGACCACCATCAAGAACCCAGAGCCCGTCGACGTCGTGATCGTCGGCGCCGGCGCCGGCGGGGCGACCGCCGCGAAGGTGCTGACAGAGGCCGGCCTGCGCGTCGTGGGTCTCGAACGCGGTCCGTGGCTGAAGCCGGAGCACGCCTCCGGCGACGAGCTGAAGTTCCTCAACCGCAACTTCATCTGGCAGGACCCCAAGCTCAAGCCCCGCACCTATCGCCAGAACGACAGCGAAGAGGCCGTCATCACCAACTTCTCCGCGACCCCGCAGGTGGTCGGCGGCGGCACGACCCACTGGGGCGGCATGGTCCCCAGGATGACGGAGAACGACTTCCGCCTGCGCTCGCTCCACGGCGACGTGGAAGGCGCGAGCCTCGTCGACTGGCCGATCAGCTACGACGACCTGGAGCCGTACTACACCCGCGTCGAGTGGGAGTTCGGCACCTCGGGTCTCGGCGGCGCCAACCGCTGGGAGGGACGCCGGACCAGGGACTACCCGACCAAACCGGCGCCGCTCAGCCAGATCGGCCGCAAGTTCGCCACCGCGATGAGCTCGCTGGGACACAGCACGTTCCCGATGCCTCAGGGCATGGTCACCGAGCCGTACCGAGGCCGCACGCCGTTCAGCGAGAACGGGTTCTGGCAGCAGTACCCGGACCCGGGCACCGGCAAGTCGTCGACCCTGATCAGCTTCATCCCGGATGCGGTGAACACCGGCCTCTACGACCTGCGCTCCGACTGCTACGTCAGCGAGATCCTGGTCGACAAGACCGGCAAGGCCACGGGCGTGCGGTACCAGGACGAGAACGGCAACGAGTTGGTGCAGAACGCCAAGGCCGTCATCGTCTGCGGCGGTGGAATCGAGACGCCGCGCCTCCTCCTCATGTCGAAATCGGCGCTGTTCCCTGACGGCCTCGGCAACGGGAGCGGCCAGGTCGGCAGGAACGCCACGTTCCACCAGTACTCGTTCTCCGTCGGGCTGTTCGACAAGGAACTGCACGACCCGCTCTACGGCTGGTCCGGCCACTACATGAACCTGTGCTCGTTCGACTTCTACGAGACGGACGAGTCGCGTGGGCACATCCTGGGGTCGCTCATCTTCCCGTCGATGCTCGGTCACCCGGTCAACTGGAGCTTCCCTGGGCGCCCGACCTGGGGCCAGGCCGCGAAGGACGCCGACAGGGACCTGTTCAACTACAGCATGAAGATCGGGATCCTGCTCCACGATCTGCCCGTCGAGTCGAACCGCGTCGATCTCGACCCGACCGTGAAGGACGCCTGGGGTCTCCCCGTCGCGCGGATCACGCACACGCCGCACGCGAACGACTTCGCCCAGGAGAAGTGGCAGGTGAAGAAGAACGGCGAGATCCTCGAAGCCGCCGGAGCGTCGAAGGTCGTCCCTGTCAACATGGAGCGCATCACAGGGAACACGTCGCACGAGCTCGGCACGGCCCGCATGGGCGACGACCCCGCCACCTCCGTGGTCGACCGGTGGTGCCGGTCGCATGAGGTGCCGAACCTCTACGTGTTCGACGCGAGCTTCTTCCCCACCGCGACGGGCATCAACCCGGCGCTGACCATCATGGCGAACGCCTGGCGGTGTGCCGACCGCATCATCGCTGTGGACCGCCATGGCTGGACCGACTGACATCGTCGACGAAGACCTCAGAGGAGAGGACGAAGAATATGGGACAGGCAGAATGGGTCACAGTGCCGATCTCGACGCGAGACACGACTGGGCCGCTCTTCTTCACGGAGCACGAATGGGCGACTGTCGAGGCCGCCACTGCGCGCATCATTCCGACGGACCGGCATCCAGGAGCGAAAGAGGCGGGGGTGGTGCGCTTCATCGATCGGATGCTGGCGGGAACCCGCTTCGTCTTCCCCGCGGCTGACGGCAACGGGTTCCTGCGGATGGAAGGCCTGGAAGAGCAGGCCTGGCAGGAGCGCATCGAGAGCAGGCAGAGGTTCTACCGCGAGGGGATCGTAGAACTCGACGGCATCGCCGACGAGCGGTTCGGGGCTCCGTTCGTCGACCTCGACGACGACCAGCAGGATTCGGTGCTCGAGATCATCTCGAAGAAGGAGAAACCGTCCGCGTTCGCCTTCGCCGACGCGGACGGCCAGGGCAGCGGAGGAGCGCCGGCCGGCAACCAGCCGGTGAACGAGGACTTCCTCGAGTTCTTCCCGCTGCTCGTGCTGAACACCCGGCAGGGGTTCTACGGCGATCCGGTCTACGGCGGAAACGACAACCGCGTCGGCTGGCGGGTGATCGGCTTCCCCGGCCCTCCGTCGCTCGCCTCCACCATGGACGGCAGCTACACGACGCTCGACTACATGATCCCGGAGGCGGAGTGGCCGTATGAGCAGCATCCTGCCGTGCTGCGCTACGGGAGTCGCTGAGCCCCGTGCATCCGGCGCACCGGACGGGCGCTCCCCGGCGCCCGTCCGGTCGCGGCCATAATTGGAGGCATGATCTTCCATGCCGCGCTCTGCTCCGTCGCTCCGGTGCGCAAGCGGTGACGGAGCCGAACGGCGCCGGCCCTCGTCCCGCCCGGATGATCGACGTCGCCCGCCTCGCCGGGGTCTCCCAGCAGACCGTGTCCCGTGTGGTCAACGGGCATTCGAACGTGGCGCCGGAGATCAGAGAGCGCGTCGAGGGGGCGATTGCGCAGCTGCGCTATCGCCGCAACTCCGCGGCGCGCTCGCTGGCGACGAGCCGTTCGATGAATCTCGGCGTGCTCAGCTATGCGCTGTCGGTGCACGGCCCTGCTCTCGCCCTGTTCGGCATCGCAGAGGAAGCACGTCGGAACGGCTACTCGACGAGTCTGGTGAGCATCGCCGATGTCGACAGGGACAGCATCAAGGCCGGGTTGGACTCGCTCGTCGACGACGGTGTGGACGCCATCGTCGTCCTCGCCCCGATGACAGCGGCCACCGAGGTGCTGCAGCGGCTCGACGCAGACGTGCCGATCGTGCGCTTCGAGCAGGGCTCGCCGGCCGGCCCGGCGACGATCTCGATCGACGAGACGCTCGGCGCCCAGCTCGCCACCCGGCAGCTGCTCGAGCTCGGCCATGACACCGTCCACTTCGTCGGAGGTCCGGCCGGGTGGATGGCGTCGGAGGCCCGCCGCCGCGGATGGCAGACCGAGCTCGCCCTCGCCGGACGATCGAAGCCCGCCGAGTTCGCATCGCCGGATTGGTCGGCGGAGTCCGGCTACCGCGCCGGTGCCGAGATCGCGGCCGACCGCTCCATCACAGCCGTCTTGGCGATCAACGACGTCATGGCGCTCGGTGTCATGAAGGCGCTCGAAGATCGCGGGATCAGCGTCCCCGGCGACGTGAGCGTCGTCGGGTTCGACGACCGCGACGAGGCGGCGTACTTCCGGCCGGCCCTCACCACCGTCCGGCTCGACTTCACCGAGGTCGGTCGCCGTGCCGTCGAGAGCGTGCTCCGCGCTCTGCGCGGCGAGGCGCCCGCCACGATCCCCCTCATCCAGCCCGAGCTGATCGTGCGGGACAGCACGGGGCCCGCCCGCAGGTGACCGGGCCGCCCCGAACGGCTAGGGTGCGCGTATGAGAATCGCGATACTCGGAACGGGACGTGTGGGATCGACGGTGGGCGCTGGGCTGATCAGGGCCGGCCATGAGGTGGTGTTCGGATCCAGGGCACCGGAAGCGAAGGGCGGCCTTCCAGCGCCGAGCCTTCCGATCCGCGAAGCGGTTGACGGCGTCGACGTCGTGTTCGTCGCCGTCCCAGGCTCCGTGTCGCTGGGGGTGCTCGCGGAGATCGGCCAGGATGCGCTCGCCGGGGTGGTGCTGGTCGATGTCGGCAACGACCTGACCGAGCGGTTCGAGCTCGCCTTCCCGAACGGCAGCCTGGGGGCGACCATCCAGGCGGAGTTCCCGTCGAGTCGGGTCGTCAAGACGCTCAACACGGTGAGCGCGCCATTGATGGCCGATCCCGGCAGGATCGCTCCGACCACGGTGTTCCTCTCCGGAGACGACGGCGAGGCGAAGGCGATCGTCGCCGGTCTGCTCTCCGACCTCGGCTGGGCGGAGGATTCCCGCATCGACCTGGGCGGGATCGCGACGGCACGCGGGCCGGAGCATTACATCTTCCTCTCGATGCTGATCGCCCAGAAACTCCAGACCACCTCCTACGGCATCGCCGTCGTGCGCTAGGACGACCGCGCCCGCCACCCTTCGGCGGCGAGCACCGCGACGAGCAGGAGAGCCGACACCGTCAGCGCGGACAGCGGGTCGAGGGGAGCCAGCAGCGGGATCGTCCCCGCCGTGACGAGCGCTCCGGCGCTGCGGACCAGCAGCAGGCGACCCGTTACACGGTGCGCGAACCAGACCGTCGCCGCGAGATACCCGGCGATGCCGCCGCCGAGCGCTGCTGCAGCGAACCAGCCGAGGGGCTCGGGGTCGCCGATGTGCGCCAGGGACTCCTCGACGCCGAGCGCGGCGAAGACGATGCCCGCGATGATCAGCAGGTGGAGATAGGTGTATGCGTCGCGCGCCGTGCGCGCGCGGTCGGCGTTCGACCGACGGCTGAGTTCCTGCTCGGTGTCCCGCTCCAGCCGGTGGAAGTACGCCCACCAGAGGCCGGCCGCGATCACCAGGGAACTGCCGACACCGGCGAGGATGGGCGGGCTCAACGGCTCGTGTGAGACGCCGGCGCCGATCGCGATGATCGACTCGCCGATCGCGAGGATCACGATGAGTCCGTGCCGCTCGGTGAAGTGCGCGGTGGACCCCACTCTCCAGTCCACTCCGCTGCTCATCCTGTGTGTGACGATCGGTTCGATGGCCGCGGCGGCGAGCCACAGCGCGATCTGCCAGCCTCCCCCCGCCACAGCGCCGAGAACGAGCAGCACACCGGCCGGTGCGACCGCGAGCGCGGAGGTGTTGAAGGCGCGCCTGCGCAGGCTCGCTCCGGACAGGGCGGCGAAAGACACCGCGTGAATGCCGCGCGCCACGAGGTAGGCGCCGATGAACACGAACTGGGCGAACATCCCTCCCGTCGGATCGTCGTACGCCTCGAGCACCGTGACGCCGACCACGACCATCGCTCCCATCGCCGCGAGCATGACGGCGCTCACCCACCCGCGGTCGGCGTGCGCGAGGTTCGCGAGCCAGCCGTAGGAGTTCCAGCACCACCACAGCAGCGTGAGGATCGTCATCGCCTGCACGATGCCGACGAGGTCGTGCTGCTGCGCCATCAACCGGCTCAGCTGAGTGAAGGCGAACACGAACGCGAGGTCGAAGAAGAGCTCGAGAGTGGTGACCCTGTCGCCCTCGCGTGTCCTCACGGACGAGAGCGCCACGCTGCCTGACTTCATCGCCCGCTCACAGCGCGTACCCGCCCGCCACCTGGATGTCCTGCCCGGTGACCCAGGCGGCATCGTCGGAGACGAGGAAGGCGATGACCGTGCCGATGTCGCCGGGCTCGCCGACGCGCCCCAGCACGCTTCCGGCGGCCAGCGCATCCAGAAGCTCCGGGTGGCGGTCGAAGGCGTCGTCGGAGATCCTGGTGCGCGTCGGCCCTGGGGCGATCGTGTTGACCCGGATGCCGCGGCCGCCGAGCTCCTTGGCCAGGTAGCGGCTGGCGACGACGAGGGCCGCCTTCATGCCGGCATACCCCGAGTAGCCGGCTTGCGTTTCGCCAGGACGCACGGAGCTGCTGGACACGCTCACGATGGATCCGCCGTCTGCGATGAGCGGGAGAAGATGCTGGGTGAGGAAGTACGGTCCTTTGACGAGCACACGGTAGTACCGGTCGAAGTCCTCCTCCGTCATGCTCTCGAAGGGGACGCCGCCGCCGAAGCCGCCGTTGTTGACGAGGGCGGTGATCGACTCCGCTCCCCATTCGTCCCGGACCGCGGCGCGGACCTCCTCCGCAAAAGCGGCGAAGCTCGAGGTATCGCCTAGATCGAGGTGGATCGCGCGCGCAGTGCCGCCGAACCCCCGAACGTCGGCGACGGTGCGTTCGGCCTCTTCGGGACGCGACCGGTAGGTCACCAGGACACCGGCGCCGCGGCGGGCGATCTCGATGGCGGCAGCTCGTCCGATCCCGGCGCTGGCTCCCGTGACGATGGCGATGCGTGGAGGATTGTTCTGTTCGTTCGTCATGGTCCCAGCCAAGCCGGGAAGAGGTCGAGAGGGTGAGGGCGATCCCGCCCTCCTCTTGCCTGATCCTCCCATCGTCGCCAGGATCCGGCGACGCCCGACCCCCTGCCGTGGTTCAATCGGGCCATGACACTGCAGGAGCTCGGCGCGCTGGTGGCGCAGCACGCGTCGCAGGGAGTCACACCGACGCGCATCCCTGGCGTGTCCGTCGCGCGCATGGACGGGGCCGGCTCATTGGACGAGTCGTCGACCGGCACCGTGCTCGCCATGATCGCCAACGGCACGAAGCGGCTGTCGGTCGGCGACACGGTGCACGATTATGGTCCCGGCCAGTATCTGGTGGCGTCGGTGGACCTCCCCGTCACCGGGCAGTTCACCGATGCCACGCCCGAGCGTCCCGCGCTCGGCTTCGGCCTCGAACTGCGCCCGGAGGTCATCGCCGAACTGATGCTCAACCCCGCCGCGGCGGACTTCACCCGCCCGAGTCGAGGCGAGTCCTCTCCACCGGCCGTCGCTGTCGGGACGGCCTCCGCGCGTCTGATCGACGCGACTGTGCGGATGCTGCGACTCCTTGAGACGCCTCACGACATCCCTGTGCTCGCGCCGATGATCGAACGCGAGATCCTGTGGCTGCTGATGTCGGGGGAGCGCGGGGCGACGGTGAGGCAGCTCGGCCTCGCCGACAGCAGCCTGAGCCGCGTGCGTCAGGTGGTCCGCTGGATCCGGGAGCACTATCCGGAGCCGATGCGCGTCGACGACCTCGCGCGTCTTGCGAGCATGAGCTCGTCGGCCTTCCATCGTTCCTTCCACGCCGTCACCGCGATGAGCCCCATCCAGTACCAGAAGAGCATCCGGCTGCAGGAGGCACGCCTCCGGCTGCTGACCGGCCCGACCGACATCGCCGGCACCGCATACGCCGTCGGCTACGAGAGCCCGTCGCAGTTCAGCCGCGAGTACCGCCGTCAGTTCGGCGCCCCGCCCAGCGAGGACATCGCCGGGCTGTTCGCTGCGGCCGGCGGGGCGCCGAACTAGGCCTCGGCTGCGTAGACCGCGACGTCGTCGGCAGGCGAAGCCGTCGCCCCGGGATGCGCCGCGCGTTCTTCGTCCGACCGGGCGGCGCCGCGGGTCGAGGCGATCGAGGCGACGACGACAGCGACCATGGCGGCGACGTGCAGCCAGGTGACGGACTGGCCGAGAAGCATCCAGCCGGCGAGGGTCGCGACGACCGGCTCGAGGCTGAGCAGGATCCCGAAGGTGCGCGCGTCGAGGCGCCTCAGCGCGGCGAATTCCAGCGTGTACGGGACGAAGGACGACAGCACCGCCACGACCGCGAGCGGGAGCAGGGTGAGCGGCTGGGCGATGAGCGTGCCGATCGAGCCGACGCCGAACGGCGCCACGGCAGCGGCTCCGATGAGCATCGCCAGTGCGAGTGCTCCGTGCCCGGGAACCGCAGCACCGGCCCGCGCGCCCGCAAGGATGTATGCCGCCCAGAACGCGCCGGCCGCGAGGGCGAATCCGATCCCGATCGGGTCGAGCTGGCCGCTGCCTCCTGTTCCGTCCATCCCGAGCACGACGACGGCCGCGGCGGCGAGGATCACCCACCCGATGTCGCGCGCCCGCCGTGAGAGCAGTGCAGCCAAGGCGAGCGGCCCGACGAACTCGATCGTCACGGCGGTGCCGAGCGGGATGCGGTCGATCGCCGCGTAGAAGCAGCCGTTCATGCCGGCCATCGCCACGCCGAAGAGTGCGATGGAGCGCCACTGCCGTGCAGTCCAGGTCCAGAAGCGGGGCCGGAAGGCAGCGAGGAGGAGCAGACCGGCGAGAAGCAGCCGCGCCGTCGTCGTGAGGGACGGACCCAGTATGCCGAACAGCGGCGTCGCCATGGCCGCGCCGAATTGCAGCGAGACACAGGAGCCGACGATCATCAGCACGGCGGTGGGGGTCTTCGGGACTCGCTTCACACCTCCATGGTCCCTTCGAAATTTCAATCGGTCCAGCGAATCATTCCGACGTATACTCATCGGTGATTCCGAATGGAGGGGGCAGTGTTCAGTATCCAGAGACTGTCGCTCCTCGACGAACTCGATCGTCGAGGCACGCTCGCCGCCGTCGCGGAGGCGAAGGCGTTCGCGCCGTCCTCGGTCTCGGAGCAGCTGGCGCAGCTCGAGCGTGAGGCAGGCGTGCAGCTGTTGGAGCGCGTCGGGCGCGGAGTCCGGCTCACGACAGAGGCGCAACTGCTGCTGAGGCACGCGCGGGTGGCGATGGCCTCGCTCGAGGAGGCGGAGTCGGAGCTCGCGGCCGCACAGAGCCTGGTCGCCGGCGTGCTTCGCGTCGCCGTGTTCCAGACCATCGCGTTGTCGGTTCTCCCGGCTGTGCTGACGGACCTCGCCGCGCGTCATCCAGACCTGACGATCGAGGTCGCGCAACGCGAGGAACAGGCTGCGCTCTCCGGCGTGCACACCGGCGACTTCGATGTCGTGGTCGGCGAGGAGTATCCGGGGCGGCCGGTGTCGCCGAGCGACCGGCTCCAGAGGATCGACCTGCGCGAGGATCGACTTCGGCTGGCGGTGCCGCTGAGCGGCCGGTGGAGCGATGCAGGTGCGCTCGCGGACTACGCGGAGGCGGCGTGGGCACTGGATCCCGTGGGAACGGCGCCCGGCGATTGGAGCCGCGCCCTCTGCCGTGCCGCGGGTTTCGAGCCTCGCGTTCGGTTCGACGGAGTCGACCTGATCTCCCACGCGCACCTGGTCAGGACGGGGCACGCGGTCGCTGTTCTCCCCGACCTCCTCGGCCAGGAGAACACCGCAGGCGTCCGGCTGGTCGACCTGCCCCTGCACCCTGCACGCACGCTGTTCACGCTGGCGCGCACCACGCGCGCCGAGCACCCGACGGTACGCGCGTTCCGGGCGTGCCTGGCGCGGTCGATCTGACGATCGGCAACCGTCCGATCGCCGAAGCAGAGCGCCTGCGACGGCGCGACTACGCGAACGGGGCGACTAGGCGAATCGGGCGTTTAGGCGAACGGCTGGGCGGCCAGATCGAGGTGGGCGCAGTCGTTGTCGTCGCTCTCGGGGGGCTCCGACGTGACGATCATCCCCATCGCACCGTCGGCGGATTCGTCGAGCTGGGCCAGCCAGGCCCGGTTGATCGAGGGGATCCTGGAACCCTCGAAGTGGAAGAGGAGCGGGATGGATGGATGCACCCAGAGGGTGGTCCTGCCGCCGCCCTGTTCGCGGGAGTCGCGCCAGGAGAGCGAGAAGGGCTTTTCGCGCTTGAGCCGGTTGATCGCCACGACCTGCAGGTGCGTCAGGAGGCGGTCGTCGATGTCGATCTCGTGCGACCCGTAAACCAGTTTTCCCATCGTGCTCTCCTCGTGAACCGTCACTGGACCTCATCCAGTGCGGACTGAACTGAACTGGTGCGTCGCGTCAGGCGCCGGACGCCGGTGGCCGCCTCGGGATTCGCGGGCGGCGGCCACCGGACGGCGGCGGACTAGGCGGCGACCGCTTTGTGCTGATCCGCTCGGGCGGACCCGACCGTGATCTTCCGCGGCTTCGCCCGTTCGGCGACCGGGATGACGACGCTGAGCACGCCGTTGTCGTAGCTGGCGCTGATGCCCTCGGCGTCCACGTCGTCGCCGATCGAGAACTGTCGCAGGTACGACCCGAACGGGCGTTCCTGCGCGAGCCAGCGCGCGTTCTCCCGATCGCCGGCCGAACGCTGCGCGCGGATTGTCAGGAGGTGACCGTCGACGTCCACATCGACCGAGGCGGGGTCGACGCCGGGAAGATCGGCGTTGAGGACGTAGTGGTCGCCGTCGCGAAACAGATCCACGGGCATGATGCGCGGCTGCCTGCTGGTGTCGAAGACGCTCTGAGCGATCCTGTCCAGCTGGCTGAAAGGATCAAATGACATCGACATCGTGAGATTCTCCCTTCATCGTTCGGAAGGTCGACCGTGGGCGCGAGGCCAGCGGATCGACCGGGTCTTTGTCACATAATCTAGATCATGTGACACAACTTTTTTACCGCAACTCTTGACAGTTTGCAACATCACCGGACACAATTCTTGTATGACTCAGACGCCGGGAAACCAGCCTGTCTACAGCATGGCTGTGGCCGCCGAACTGGTCGGCCTGCCGCCTGCGACGCTGCGCCTCTACGAGCGCAGGGGCTTCATCATGCCTGCACGCACGGACGGCGGCACCCGCAGATACAGTGCGGACGACATCGACCGGATGCGTCGCATCGCGGCGTTGCAAGCTGACGGCGTGAACCTCACCGGCATCGGAAAGGTGCTCGACCTCGAAGGCGAGAACGCGACCCTCCGCCGCGAGGCCGCCGAGCGAAGCACACTCGACGACGACGACATCGTGGCGGCGGAGGACGGTAGCCTCGGCTGATGGCCATCAGAATCGACAATGTCGGCATCGCCGTCCGCGACCTCGAGGAAGCGATCTCCTTCTTCACCGATCTCGGTCTCACGGTGCTGGGCCGCGACACGGTCAGCGGCGAGTGGGCGGACACTGCCGTCGGCCTCGACGGAAACCACGCGAAGATCGCCGTGCTCCAGACTCCCGACGGTCACGGGCGCCTCGAGTTCTTCGAATACCTCCACCCGGACGCGATCGAGACGCAGCCGACGCTTCCCAACGAGATCGGCATGCACCGCGTCGCTTTCGCCGTCGACGACATCGACGACGCCCTCGCGATCGCCGCGAAGCACGGCTACCACCCGCTCCGCGGCGTCGCCACCTATGAGGACGTCTACAAACTCACCTACCTGCGCGGGCCGAGCGGCATCCTGGTGATGTTCGCCCAGCAGCTGACGTCGGGCTAGCGCTCGCCGAGACATCCGATCCGGCTCGTCACGACAGGGAGACGCGCATCTCGCGCTACCTCTTGACTCCTGGGCTGTCGAGGCGAACCATCGGAAGCAGGAATCACAGCGCCCCAGACCTCGGCGCTCGGGTCGAGACTGAGGGTTGAGGACATGAAGAAGATATTCGTCGGTACGTTGTCGTTTCTCACCGGGTCGGATCTCGCGGACGCCGTCGTCAGTTGTGCTTTGGCCGCCGCGCGAGCCGGACGGGTGGAGGTCGTGGACATCCCGATCCTGGTGACCGGCGGCGAGACCAGGCGGGCCCGTTTCCCTGTGGGGTGGCAGGTGGATCTGGCGGCGGTGACATCGGAGACTTCCGCTAGTGAGCTTGAGGAGCCGGGCACCGTGATCGATCTGCTCGACCGGGTGCCGCCGAAGCGGGGCATCAGGGCGCTCGCGTTCACCGAGGCGGAGATCGCGCAGATGGGGAAGGCCACGGCGGACTTCTGACCGCCCGGCGGCCGCGCGCGCCCGGCGGCCGCGCGCGCGGCGGTCGCGGCCTCAGCTCCGACGCCGCAGCCAGAACGTGCCGGCCAGCGCTGCCGCCGCAACGCCGGCACCGCCGAGCCCGAGACGGTGCCTGGACGCCCACGGCTGCACACCCACCGCGTGCGCACGAGCGTCGAACGGACCGTGCGCGCCATAGTCCACCTCGTCGTCCGCCGCGTGCCACAGGTTCGCGGGCTGGTCGGACGGCCGCGGTTCCTTCGTCTGCTGCGACGCGTATCCGGTGCGGGCCAGGTAGTGGTCGAGCAGTCCGGGGAACGTCCGGTTTCCGACGATGGTGGCGACAGTGGAAGCGCCGACCCAGTATGCGCGGCGGCGGTGGGTCGCCGCCCAGACGATGGTCTGCGCTGCGACCTCCGGCTGGTAGATCGGCGGCACCGGCTGTGCCTTGTCGGGCAGCCGCGAAAGCGCCCACTGGAACTGCGGCGTGTTCATCGCGGGCAGCTGGACCATCGTCACCGTGACGGCGCTCTTGTCGTGCAGCAGCTCGCAGCGCAGCGACTCGGTGAAGCCCTGGATGGCGTGCTTGGCGCCGCAGTACGCGCTCTGCAACGGGATGCCCCTGTGCGAGAGAGCAGAGCCGACGTTGACGATCGTGCCCCTGTTCACCGCCCGCATCCGGCGGAGCGCCGCCATCGCACCGTAGACGTACCCGAGGTAGGTCACCTCCGTCGCGCGCCGGAACTCGTCCGGCTCGATCGCGGTGAACTCGGCGAACACGGACGAGAAGGCGACGTTGACCCACACGTCGATGCGCCCCCACTCGTCGACCACCCGTTGGGCAGCCGCCTCCACCGCCTGCGCGTCGGCCACATCCACCTCCAGGGGCAGCGCCTGGCCTCCGCGCTCTCTCACCTCGGCGGCGGCGGCGTCGACGCCCGCCTGCCCGCGAGCGACGACGGCCACGCGCGCGCCGTGCCTGGCGAACTCGACAGCCGTCGCCCGTCCGACACCGCCGCTCGCCCCGGTGACGACCACGACGGCCTCAGCGAGGGATGCTGACCGGACCATTTCGACTCCCTTCTTGTGTTCGCCGGCTATGCGAGCCCGGCGACGATGTTGACCGCGGCCGCAAGGATCACGGCACCGAACAGATACGACAGCAGCATGTGGCGAAGGATCACCGCACGGATGGTCCCGGACCGGATGTCGGTGTCCGAGACCTGGAACGTCATGCCGACGGTGAACGCCAAGTACGCGAAATCGAGGTAGCGCGGTTTAGCGTCCTCGTTGAAGTCGATGGGCTGTTTGCCGTCGGAGTAGTAGAGCACCGCATACCGGAGCGTGTACAACGTGTGCACGAACAGCCAGGAGAGCGCCACGCTCGCGATGCCGATGACCGCGGCGAACGCCCGTTCGGTGGTCGACCCGGTGTGGGTCTGCGAGGTGAGGTAGCCGAGGGCGACGAGACTGGCGAGGCTTCCGACCAGGAGCAGGGTGTGGATGGTGGTCCGCGACGGGTCCTCGCGGGACGCGTGCTGCTCCGTCCGCTCGCCGTCGAGCTTCGCGATGGTGAGCCAGACCCAGAGGTTGTAGACGGCGCATGCCACGATCCAGCCGACCACCGGGGCGTAGAGCCAGAACCCGGTCACACCGACGATCACGGCGGCGACCACGCCGGCGATCAGCATCACCGTGACGCGGATCCGCGAGGTCGAATGGGTGCTCACGGCCTGTTCCGCATCCTCGTGTTTCGTTGGCATGTCGTCTCCGTTCAGTACAGCCCGAGCTCGTCAGTACAGCCCCAGCTCGTCCGCGTCGGACGCGATCCGGAGCCAGCGATAGCCGTACCCGTCGAGGGCGATGTCGACCGTTTCGCCGTCCAGCGGGAACTCCTCCCCAGTCAGCACGTCGGCGAGCCGCGGGGTGGCGTCGAGACCCGGGAGGCGCAGGTGGACCGTTCTCGGCTCCGCGTCGAAGTTGTGCAGCGCGATCGTGGTCTTATCGCCCCAGGTCAGGCGGTGGGCGAGCACGGCCGGATCGGCCTGTTCCAGCACGTCGAAGGCGCCCCAGCCGAGTTCGTGCGCGTTGCGGTAGTGGCGGATCAGGGTGCGGATGAACGCGATCAGCGACTCGGGGTCGCGCCGCTGCTGCGCAACGTTGACGTGCTCCGGACCGAACCCGCCTTCCGTCAGGGGAGTGCGCAGCCTGGACGGTTGCGCCGTGGAGAAGCCGCCGTTGCTGCCGGCGTTCCACTGCATCGGCGTGCGCACCGACATCCGGCCCCCGACGTCCAGGTTCTCTCCCATCCCGATCTCCTCGCCGTAGAAGAGCACAGGGGTGCCCGGCAGCGAGAAGAGCAGGCTGTAAACCATCCGGATGCGCCGCGGGTCGCCGTCGAGCATCGGAGGCAGGCGTCGCACGATCCCCCGCGCGTACACCTGCATCCGCTTCTCGGGCCCGAAGGCGTCGAAGACCTCCTGACGCTCGTCGTCGCTCAGTTTGTCGAGAGTGAGCTCGTCGTGGTTCCGCACGAAGTTCGCCCATTGGATGTCCGGCGACCCGGCCGGACGGCTCAGCAGCGCTTGCGCGAGCGGCCGGGCGTCCCCGCGCGCGAGCGAGAGGTAGAGGTTCTGCATCGCGATGAAGTCGAACTGCATCGTGAGCTCGTCGCCCTCCGCGCCGCCGAAGAACTCGTTCTGCTGCTCCCGATCGAGGTTGACCTCCCCTAGCAGGATCGCGTCGCCGGAGCGCCGCTGAAGGAAGGACCGCAGCGCACGCAGGTAGGCGTGCGGGTCGGGAAGGCGACGCTTGCCGTCGACCACTCCGTCGGTCTCCAGCAGGAAGGGGACCGCATCCACCCGGAACCCGGAGACGCCCAGCTGCACCCAGAACCCGACGACCTTCGTGATGGCGTCGCGCACCCGCTCGTCGGTGATGTTGAGGTCGGGCTGCTGGCGGTAGAAGACATGCTGGTAGTACTGTCCGGCCTTCTCGTCGTACTGCCAGTCGCTGGTCTCCTGGTCGGGGAACACGGGCGCAGCCTGATCCTCCGGGGGCTCGTCCCTCCACACGTAGAAGTCGCGGTACGGCGAGTTCGCGCTCGACCGGGCCGACCGGAACCACGGATGCCGGTCGGAGGTGTGGTTCACGACCAGGTCGATGATGACCCGGATGCCCCTGTCCTTCGCGATCCGGATCAGTTCGACGAAGTCGCCGAGATCGCCGAGCCGATGGTCGACACCGAAGAAGTCGGTGATGTCGTATCCGTCGTCCCGGTCGGGCGACGGGAAGAACGGCATCAGCCACAGGCAGGTCACGCCGAGCTCGGCGAGATAGTCGAGCCGGTCGGCCAGCCCGCCCAGATCGCCGATCCCATTGCCGTCGCTGTCGAGGAACGCCTCGACGTCGACGCAGTAGATCACCGCGCTCTTCCACCACAGGTCGCCGGTGTCGCCGATTTTCATCGGTGCACGACCGGCCTGGCGCATGGTGCGGAGAATTTCATGCGGCGGACGGTACGCCGCCGCCGCAGTCGCGGCAAGTACGGCAGCTCCCGTCTTCGCCTTCGAGCACGGCACGGCGAGCTTCGGCAAGAGCAGCAGGTGGCACGGATTCCCGTCCGGTGTACTGTGCGCGCCATGAGTGCGGGAAGGATTCTGCTCATCCGTCACGGTGAGAGCACGGCGAACGTCGCGGCCGCGGCCGCCGAGGCCGCAGGGGCGGAGGTGATCCCCGTGGAGGCGCGCGACGCGGATGTCCCGCTCTCGCCGCTCGGGGAACAGCAGGCGCGGTCACTCGGCTCTCGACTCTCGGAGGAGCTCGCCGGGCGAGCGAGTGACGCCCTGGTCTGGAGCTCGCCGTACCGGAGGGCGCGCGAGACGGCAGCGCTCGCGCTGGCGGACGCCGCGACCTACAGCGTCGACGAGCGGCTCAGGGATCGGGAGCTGGGGATCCTCGACGCATTGACAGCGCGCGGTGTGGAGGCGAGATTGCCGGCCGAGGCCGCGCGGCGGCGCTGGCTCGGCAAGTTCTACTACCGGCCGCCGGGAGGAGAGGCGTGGACGGATGTCGCCCTCCGCGTCCGCTCGTTCCTGAGCGAGCAGACGACGGACGGTCGCCCTCTCGTGCTGTTCACCCACGACGCCGTCGTCAGCCTGTTCCTGTACGTCCTGTGCCGGTGGAGCGAGCAGCAGCTGAACGAGTTCCTTCTGACCCGCGTCGTCGGCAATGCGTCGGTGACCACGGTGGCGGCTGACGGAGCGGGGTGGCGGATCGAGGGTTTCGCCGACGACGCGCACCTCGTCGACGCCGGCCTCCCGCAGACCAAGCATCCGGGAACAGCTCGTGTCGCGGAGTGAGCCTGCAGCGGTGCCGGTGGAGGAGTTCCTGCAGGATCGGCCGCTTCCTGCGCCGGGGTCGTCGAAACGGGATCGCGGCGAGATCGTCGTGATCGGCGGTGCGGCACGTTCGCCGGGCGCCGCCCTGATCGCGGGCCGTGCAGCCCTTCGCGTCGGCGCTGGGCGGCTCACCATCGCGCTGGCGGCGTCGGCTGCCGCCGCCGCTGCGGTCTCGATGCCGGAGTCGGGCGTCGTCCCGCTCGCCGAGACCTCCGCGGGAAGCATCCGCGGGCGTGGGATCGACCCCGTTGCGCGAGACCTGGGAACCGCCGACGCCGTGCTCGTGGGTCCGGGCCTCGACGACATCGACGAGACGCGGCGCCTGGTGCGGCGCCTGCGCTCGACCGTCGCATCGGGCGCCACCGTCGTGCTGGACGCGTTCGCGCTCGGCGCCATCGCTGGGCGCCCGAAGCTGGCCGCAGGCCGGGCCACCATCCTGACCCCCAACAGCGACGAGGCGGCTGCTCTGCTCGGCCGGCCGATCGCCGACGTGGCTGCGGACACGGTGAGGATCGCTGGGCGGTATGGGGCAGTGGTGTCGTGCAACGGCTGGGTCGCCGACCAGCGCGGACGCGTTGTCCTAGTCGGCGACGGTGGGCCGGGGCTCGGCACGTCCGGTAGCGGGGATGCCCTGGCCGGCGCGATCGCCGGCCTCGCGGCACGGGGGTGCGACCCGCTTCAGGCCGCGGTCTGGGGAACATACGTGCACGTGGCGGCCGGACGGACGCTCGCCAGGGAGTACGCGCCTCTCGGCTTCCTCGCGTCACAGATCGTGGACCGCTTCGCGCTCGAGCTGGACGCGGCCGCCAGAGCCTCCCGCTGAGACGACCCGACGGTCTCGGTCACTCGGCAGTGAAGTGGATGGCCTTGTGCGTCCCGTCGCAGAACGGCTTGATGGAGGACACCCCGCAGCGGCAGAGCGCCACGGTGCGCCGACGCTGCTCCACCGGCTCGCCGTCTGGTGTCGTGAGTTCGATCTGCCCCCGCACGAGCAGCGGCCCGTTCGGGCACACCACGATCTCGGGCGGCTCCGTCCCGCTCACGCGCCGACCCGCTCGCGAACGCGCAGGGAGCTCGCCCCCGCCTGCCAGCTGTCGAGCATGTGCTGCCCCGCCAGGCCGTCGACGTACAGGCACGCCTTCGCGCCGAACATGATGTCGGGCAGGAGTTCGGGGTGGTCTTCGGCCAGCCCACCGGCCAGGTCGCGTCCGGCGATCTGCTCGTGCACGGCGTCCGCCTCCACGTGCTCGTCGTAATACTCGGTGACGTCCTCGCCGAACCCCAAGCGCCGGAACCCGTTGCCGTAGAACCGGTTCGGTATCGAGGAGGTCATCTCGAACGCCGCGAGATGCCCGGCGATCGCGCCGCGCAGGCCGCGATTCAGGCCGAACATCGACATCATCGTGAACGACGCCAGAGTGACGGCCGGGACATCGTCGACGTAGACTCCGTAGCTGTCGTCCAGGCCGACGCCGCGCATGGTGCGAGCGAAGATCTCGGCGTGGATGCGGTGCGGTCGGCCGCCGCCGTACTCGTCCGATTGCACCTCGACGAGCGCGGCCTTGGCCCGCCCGGTGAGCCGGGGGATCGCCCAGGAGTGCGGGTCGGCCTCCTTGCGGGTGTAGATGGAGCGCTGGATGAGGAACTCGATCGCCTGCTCACGGGTCGCCTTCTTGGCGAGGTACCGGGAGAGGCTCGGCCCTCCGTCGTCGGCGGTGAGCGCGAAGAGATAGGACGCGACGCTCTCGGCCTGCGCGTCCGGGAGGTCGTCCAACGGGATGCGTCCGCGGAGTTGTTCCTCGAAACGCCGCTCGATGAGCCGCCGCGCCAGAACGATCTCGGGATCCCATTCCCACTCGTCGTCCGCATCGACGGTGTCGCCGTAGGAGAGCCCATAGATCAGGTAGAGGCTGAGCTGGAGGTCGTCGTCCGTCAGGAGGTCGGGTTCGGCATCCAGGGCGTTGCGGGTCTCCTCGACGATCCGGAGGGCATCGGAGCGGTCGGCGCCTGCTTCGTGGGCGAACGCCTGCAGGAGCGCCGCGCTCACAGGGCCGCGGGGCGTGATGCGTGCTGTCATACCTTCGACGGTGCCGGTCGCGGGCGGCCCGATCAAGTGGTTGCCCCGTGTTCCGTTCCGTGCATGGCTGCCGGAGCGCTGCCGCCTCAGCAGGACGCGACGAGCGCGAGCTCGCTGATTCCGCCCCGGGCGATGGCTCTGCGCTGGCCGGTGGCGCCGTTCCCGTCGGCGAGCAGGCGCTGGAGTGCCCCGTCCACCCGGTCGGCGTCGCCGTGCTCGTCGAGCCCGGGCGCGGCTTCTGCGCGCAACAATCCCACGACCTCCGCGGCCGGCCGAAGCCGAGCGCTCTGCGGGTCGAGGAGTTCGCCGCCGACCCCGTCGCGGGCAGCGTGCCAGTGCGCGGCGTCCAGCAGCTCCGGTTCGGGAGTGACGCGGATCGAAGACGGTGACGTCACGATTCCGCGGACGAGCGCCGCCAGTGCGACACTCGTCTCGCCGTCCAGCTGCGCGTCGAAGGCCCGCACCTCGATGGTCGGGTAGCGCTCCGAAGGGCGGACGATCCAGTTGAGTGTCCCGGCGTCCGTCGTCCCGCCCACGCCGCTGAGTGCCGACGCTCGCCGGCCGTAGTCGGCGCCATCCTGGAACGAGGGCGGGATCCCGTGGGTGGTCCACCGCCGGCTGTGGATGGCGCGCCAGCTGTCGAATCCGGTGTCCTCGGCCTGCCAGTACGGCGAGTTCGCCGACAGCGCCAGCAGCGCGGGCAGCCACGGCCGGAGGCGGTTGAGCGCCGCGACCGCCTCATCCCGGTCGGCGACGCCGACGTGCACGTGCAGCCCGTTCAGCTGGTGGTCGGGAACGATGCGCCCGAAGTGGGAGGCGATGTCGCGGTAGCGCGTCTCCTCCGTCACGTGTGGAGAGGGGGAGCTCCGGTACGGCAGACCGACGCCGGCCGCGACGAGGCCGTGTTTCGTCGCCCAGCGGCGCAGGTCGTCACGGAAGCCCAGAAGGGAGTCGGTGAGCTGTTCCGCGTCGGTGCACACCGGCGTCGCGTGCTCGAGCTGGGACGGGAAGAACTCGGGGGAGAGCACACCCCCGTCGTCGCGGTGCGAGCCGAGCGCTGCGATGGCATCGCTCGCGCGATCCACCGTGGTCAGGGTCCGCGGCTCGAGGAGGACGAACTCCTCCTCCACTCCGATCGTCGTCGTCGTCCTCACACGTCCTCCTTCGCATCGGCTGCCGGCGGATCGACAGCGAGTGGGTCGACTGCCAGCGCATCCCTCTTTTCCTGCGGTGTCAATCGGCTCTTCAAAATCCGGGCGTCGGGGTTGAGTTGCGCCATTCACATCAGCGCACGAGGAATCGAAGGAGATTGCGATGTCAGAGCTAGGTTCACCGTATGGCGGGCCGGCCGACGCCGGAGGTGCGGTCGACGCCGAAGGAACGGTCGATACTGCTCGCGAGCAGGCCGCACACGTGGCGGAGTCCGCCGCAGACGAGGCGCAACATGTCGCCGAGGTCGCCAAGGAGCAGGCGGCAGGGGTGGCCGACGAGGCGAAGACCCAGGCCAAGGATCTGTTCCGGCAGACGCAGGACGAGTTGCGGGAGCAGGCTGCGCAACAGCAGGAGCGGGTCGCATCAGGGCTGCAGTCTGTCGGCGACGAACTCTCGCAGATGGCGCGGGCGTCCGAGTCGCAGGGGGTCGCGAGCGACCTTGTCCGTCAGGCCGCCGACCGGGCGAACGGCATCGCAGCGTGGCTGGGACAACGGGATCCCGGATCGCTGCTGAGCGAGGTGAAGTCGTACGCGCGGCGCAACCCAGGGACGTTCATCGCTGCCGCTGCCGTCGCCGGTGTCCTCGCCGGTCGGCTCACCCGGTCTCGGTCGAGCGGAGCGCCGGAACCGGGCAGCACATCCAGTGGACCGTCCGAGCCTGGAACTCCGGCGGGAGAACATCGCGCACCCGACACCGGCAATCCGCTCGACGGAGGGGCCGAGCGAGCCCCGATGCGCGCTCCCACTGCGCGCATCGTTCCGGCCACCGGCACCGACCCTGTCGTTGAACTGGGATACGGCGAACAGCCAGGGCAGCGACCATGAGCGACGATCCCACCCCATCCGAGGCGAAGGCCGCCTCGACGTCGCTCGGCGACCTCCTGAGCGAGGTCACGCGCGACCTGTCCACGCTGATCAGGCAGGAGGTCGAACTCGCGAAGGCCGAGTTGCGCCAAACGGCGAAGCAGGCGGGCAAAGGAGCAGGGATGCTCGGCGGGGCGGGCTATGCCGCCCTGATGGTGCTGTTCTTCCTCTCCGTCGCTCTGTGGTGGGGCCTCGGCTACCTCGTGGGCAACGCCTGGTCGGCGGTGATCGTCGCCGTCGTGTGGGCGATCGTCGCGCTCATCCTGTTCCTCGTCGGCCGTAGGCAGCTGGCCGAGATGCGGGGTGTACAGCAGACCGTCGAGACGGTCAAAGAAATTCCTGAGACATTGAAGCGAAATGGAGAGAACCGATGAGTGACGACCCCGACGCGATCCGCGCCGACATCGAGAGCACGCGCCGCGAACTGAGTGGCGATGTGGATGCGCTGGCAGACAAGGTCACGCCGTCCAAGATCGCGCACCGCCAGAGCGAGAAGGTGAAGTCGGCCTTCCGTTCGGCGACCGAACGGGTGATGGGGTCGAGCGACTCCGGCGCCCATGCTTCCGCGTCGTCCGTCGGTGACAGCGTCTCCGACGCTGGGAGGGCCGTCGTCGAGAAGGCGGAAGGCAATCCACTCGCCGTCGGCCTGATCGCGTTCGGCGCTGGCTGGCTGGCTGCCTCGCTCATCCCCGCGAGCCAGAAGGAGCGCGAGATCGCGGCAAATGCCAAAGAGGCGGCGCAGCCTCTCCTCCACGAGGCGGCCGACGCGGTGAAGCATGTCGCCGACGACCTCAGGGAACCTGCGAAAGATGCGGCGGGAGCCGTTGCCGATACAGCGAAAGACGCGGTCTCGACGGTGCGGGAGGAGGCAAGTGACTCCGCTCAGACCGTCGCCGGTCAGGCGAAGGACGCCGGGCGCAGCATCGGCGAGAGCAGCACTTGACCCTCACCACGGGGTGCGGAGCGCGCGAAGCCAGCTCTCGCCGCGCTCCGCGCCTATCCCAGCTGGTTCCGCGCCTATCCCAGATAGGTGAAAGGTGGATCGCTCTCGGACGTGCGCAACTCGTCCGTACGCGTTTCGAGTTCGTCGACCGCTGCGTCGTCCTCCACCGTGAACCCGGTGTCGACCGCGTCCTCACTCACGAGCTGGCTCGCCGGGCCGACGAGGACCTTCAACGTACCGAGTTCGCCGTCGCTGCTCCGGCCGGGAATCTCGATGATTCCAGCGTCGCCGGCGCGCGCGAGTTCAGCCGCGTACTCCAGAAGGGCATCTGCGACGCGGTCGCTCGTATACAACGAGATCCCCGCGTATGTAATCCTGCGCATGCCCACACTGTGCTCCGAAGAAAGGATCCCCGCGAGGGGGTTGAAGCCGCGTGGTAACGCGTTACGAGCGCTGGACTGATGACGCCAGGGTTCGCCGGCGGAGGCTGAGCGCCACGGTGGGAAAGAGCAGGACCGAGCACATGCCGGCCCCGATGAGGGCAGCGGCGGTCACGGAGCTCAGCGCCCCGGTTTCCACGCCGGTGTCGGCGACGGCGACGACGATCGCCAACGCTGTCGAGGTCAGCAAGGCCGCCGCGACCCGATCGGACATCGGCGAACCCGCCGGCAGGGTCGCGCTGCCGGGGATGCCTCGCACGATGAAGAAGAGCAGCAGGAACACGGGGATCAGCAGCAACGCGGCGGGTTGCGCGATGAGCCCGCGAAGGTCGAACGTGATCCCGGTCTGCACGAAGAAGATCGGCACGAGGAAGCCGAATCCGATGCCCTGCAGTTTCTGTTCGGTCGGTCGTCGATCCTCGACAGGGACACCGCCGAGGAGCACCCGGCCCAACGCTCCGGCTGCGAACGCCCCGAGGAGCATGTCGAGGCCCAGTGCCACGCTCAGCCCGACCAGGGCGATCAGGATGCCGAGTACCAATCGAACCGCCAACTGCCCGCTGGTGTGCACGGTCAGGGAGATGACTTTCTGCAACCAGCCGGGAAGCCCCCGCGACGCAACTAGGAGACACACCGCGACAAGCGCGAAGAAGACGACGAGGCAGAGGACGGAGATCAGCGGATCGCGGCCGCCCAAGATGACGGCCAGCGCCAGGAGCGGACCGAACTACCCGACCGCACCGGATGCGATCACTGCACGGCCGAAGGGTGTGTCGACCTCGTGCGAATCACGGAGGGTCGGCATGATCGTGCCCAGCGCCGTCGACGTCAGACAGATCCCGATGAACACGCCGGATACCAGGACCGAGTCTCCCGCCGGTGCCACGGCAACGGCCACCGCCAACCCCACGAGAAGCCCGGCGACGAGCGACACCAGCCAGCCGAGCGAGGACCGGACAAGCGGTCGCCCCAGTAGTCGGGTGTAATCGATTTCGTACCCCGCCAAGAAGAACAACATGGCGACGCCCAGCCGCGACAGCAAAGCCGTCACCCCGTCGGGAGCCACCCAACCGAAAACGGCGGGGCCGATCAGCAGGCCCAGAACGATCTCCACCACCACGAGCGGAACCCGCACGACCCGCCCCAGAGCCGAGACGATGACGGGGGCGACGACGACCGCGCCGAAAACGATCACCAAGCCAAGCAGCGAATCGCTCATGATCGCAGCCTAGCGTCGGCGCGCGCGGCGAATCGGCGCCTCCCCGCTGGCTGGCGACGGCTCGGCTCAGCCGCCTTGACTGTTCGGGGATTCCGGGCGACGTTTGTAGTGATGACCTGCCCGTTGGAAGGAGCACCCCTGATGAACGCCGAACCCGACGACGAGCGGACGCTGGACGAGAACAGGCGGGACCAGCTCACCACGGCGCCGAAATCGACGGACGCAGACGCACGGCCGCGCATCGAGACGACGAAATCGGGCTCGCGCACACGCATCGACGTGCGTGACGACGCGAACGCGCGTCCGGGGAAGCCTGACTGACGGCGTGCACGCTCGCGGACTGACCGCAGCGCTCGCAACGAGATCGACGCGCCCGTCCCAGAGAGTGGTTGGTATGGTGTCCCGGTGATGCACGACGCCCTGCTTCCGCGATCGACCCCGGATGCGGAGGGCGTCTCGTCTCTCGCTATCGGTGCGCTGCTGGATCGTCTCGCTGAGAAGTCGGTCGAGTGCCATTCGGTCATGGTCGTGCGTCATGGGCGCATCGTTGCTGAAGGCTGGTGGGCGCCGTACTCGGCCGGGCAGCCGCATCTCCTGTATTCGTTGACCAAGTCGTTCACCTCGATCGCTGTCGGCGTGGCGATCGGCGACGGAGTGCTCTCCCTCGACGACCGGGTGGTGGATGTCCTGCCGGACCACGTTCCCGATGATGTGTCGGCGCAGGCGCGGCGGATCACGGTTCGACACCTGCTCTCGATGACCGCGGGCCACGCCACGGACAGCCTCGAAGAGGCCTGGCTGCTGGAGCCCGGCGATCTGGTCAAGGGCTTCCTCCGGGGGCCGTTCGCCGCGCCGGAAGGCACCCTGCACACCTACGACAACGCGACGACCTTCGTGCTGGCCCGCATGGTCGAGCGGGTGACAGGGAAGGCCCTTCCTGAGTTCCTTGACGAGCGGCTGTTCGCCCCGATGGGTATCGACGGCGCCGAGTGGGACACGGTCGCCAGCGGCCTCGCGTTCGGGTTCCACGGGCTGCACCTGACCACCGAGGCGATCGCCGCCTTCGGCGAACTGCTCCTGCGCGACGGTCTCTGGAGAGGTCGGCAATTGGTGCCGCGCGAGTACGTCGAGCTGGCCACCCGGAAACAGATTGCCAGCCGGCACTATTCGGAGGGAGGGGACGGCGCAGATTTCCTGCGCGGGTACGGCTACCAGTTCTGGATGGCGCGACACGGCTTCCACGGCAGCGGCGCATACGGGCAGCAGCTCGTCGTCGTGCCCTCGGACGATCTGCTGGTCGTGGTGACCTCGGCCCAGCGCGAGGTGCAGCAGGCTCAGGATGTCCTCGACGCCATCTGGGAGTGTGTGCTTCCCGGCATCGACCGAACGGACGGCGCTGAGCAAGACGCAGCCCTTGCATCCCGGCTCCGGGGCCTTGCACTGCCTGTCGTGCGCGGCGAGGCCGGATCGCAGCAGCCCTTCACGGCAACGCTGGATGCGTCGGCTCCTGACTCGGCGTTGCCTCCTGGCACCGTCGTACTCGTTGAGTCCACGGCCGGTGGCTGGCTGATGCGGATCCCTGGGGTCTTCGAAGTCGAAATCGGTCACGAACGCTGGGCAGAGAGCTCACCGCTCGGCCGCCCGGTCAGCGCGCGCGGAGCGTGGCAGGGTGACAGCTTCGTCGCGGATCTCTTCGTGATCGCCAGTCCGCACTCCGTTCGGCTGACGGTCGACCTCAGCACAGGGACGGCGCGTCTGGTCTGGACGACCGTGCCACTGACGGGGCCCGATCTGCTGCTGCATCTGCGTTCCCCGCTGATGACCCGGCCCGACGTCGCGTAGGGAGCCCGGAACCGCGTCAATCCGGTCGCTTCTCAACGATGCGTCCATCGGATCGGGCAGCAGAGGTTGCGATTCGGTGGTCAGGAAGGCACAGAATTGGACGCATGGCGGGTGGATTCGAGGGTGAGGCGGCGGACTATTACGCCCGATATCGACGGGGTTACCCTGCGGCAGTCGTCGATGCAGTGGCCACAGCGCTTGCGCTGACTCCGGCCGACACGATCGTCGACCTCGGATGCGGCACTGGCCAGCTGACACTGCCCTTGGCGCGCAGGGTCGGCCGGGCGGTGGGTGTCGATCCCGAGGAAGACATGCTCCGGCATGCCCGAGCAGCGGGACGTGAGGCCGCCGTGTCCAACGTGCAGTGGATTCGCGGTACCGCCGATGACCTCGAAGCGATCGCGGAAGAGTACGACGGTATCGGAGCGATCACTCTGGCCAACGCGATCCATCTCGTCGACCGTGCCAGGTTGTTCGACGCCGCCAAGGTGGCGCTGAGGCCGGGGCGTGGTCTGGCGATCATCGCCAACGGCACGCCTCTGTGGTTGCAGGACACCCCGTGGTCAGTTGCGTTGCGGGAGTTCATGCAACGCCGGCTGGGCGTCAGCTTGACCAACTTCTGCGGCACCGATGACGAGACCCGCTCGACGTATCGGCACGAGCTGACGGCCGCCGGCTACACCGTCGACGAGGTTCGCGTCACCTACACCGACACCCTCACCCTCGACCAGATCGTAGGAGGGGTCTTCTCAGCCATGTCCGACCGGATCCCCGAAAGGAAGGATCGCGCCGATTTCGTCGCGGAGCTGGGCCGAGCGTTGGCCGGTTCGGATCCCTTCCTGGAGCACGTCGACGTCCGCGCACTCGTCGCGCTCCGTCCGTGAACGGGTTCCGCAGCAGCGGCCGCCTTCCGGTATGAGAAGACGGCGCTCTCCTGGTGCAGCGCGGCGCTGAGTTCGGCGACATCCTCGAACTGGGTGCGGGTAGTAATGCCGGTCCTACGGACTGTTGCGGCCTGGGAAGGTTGGAGGCCGACTGACAGCATCGTGAGATGACGATCACACTTATCACCGGTGGCACCAAGGGGCTGGGACACGAGACGGCTCGCCGGCTCGTCGACGCTGGACACGACGTCTGGCTCACGGCGCGGGATCCCGGACGGGGGAGGGTCGTCGCGCGCGGGCTCGGCGCCCGCTTCGTCGAACTCGACGTCACCGATGATGCGTCGGCTGCCGCCGCTGCGGCGGAAGTGCAGGATCGTTGCGGCCGGTTGGACGTCCTCATCAACAACGCGGGAGTACGCGGCACCCGTCTCCCCGTGGCCGAGGTCGAAGGCGACGACGTCCAGCATGTGTTCCAGACCAACGTGTTCGGCATCGTGCGAGTAGTGCACGCCTTCCTGCCGCTCCTGCAGCGGTCGCCGGCGGCGTCTGTCATCAACCTCTCAAGCGGGCTCGGCTCATTCCATCAGATGACCGAGACAGAGTGGGCGCCGTTTGGAAACCTCGCATACAGTTCCTCGAAGGCGGCGGTCACGATGCTGACGCTTCAGTACGCCCAAGCCTTGGCTCCGATCAGGTTCAACGCCGTCGACCCCGGCTACACCGCGACCGACCTGAATGGGCACACGGGAACCCAGACCGTCCAGGAGGGAACGGATGCCGTGGTGCGTCTGGCCACGCTCGGTGAGGCGGCTCCCACGGGGACGTTCACCGACCGGAACGGTGCCGTCCCGTGGTAACCCCTCAGCCCGGCCAGAAGCTTAGCGCTGCATTGAAGGCTGCAACGCACCGGTGCCCTGGACCGTATTGATCTCTTCCCACACGGCGTCGAGCGAGAGGCTGAGGACGGCGGCGAGAGCAGCGATCGTCGAGAAGGCGGGCGTCGCTACTCGGCCGGATTCAATCTTGCGCAGGGTCTCTGGCGAGATCCCCGCGGCGATGGCCGTGTGCAGCATGGAGCGTTCGCCACGGGCACGGCGCATCAGTGCGCCGAGGCGCCGGCCGCGCTCGAGTTCGGCGGGGGTGAGCGGAAGACGGACCATGCACCGACCTTACCCGCCACGACGCGATTTCTATACCGGTATAGTTATTGGTCATGATCGAGATTCTCACCACGCAGGAACTAACGCGAGCCCGGGCGACCGGAGCGCTCGTCGCCGACATTCTGCAGGAACTCAAGCGACACAGCGCTCCCGGTGCCAATCTTCTTGACCTCGACCGGCGCGCGAAGCACCTGATCGAGGTGGCGGGGGCCGAATCGTGTTATGTCGACTACGCGCCGTCGTTCGGTCGGGGGCCGTTCGGGCACTACGTCTGCACGGCAGTCAACGACGCCGTGCTGCACGGAATGCCGCACGACTACGCTCTCGTGCCCGGTGACCTCCTCACCCTCGACCTGGCTGTCACGCTCGACGGGATCGCCGCGGACGCGGCGATCAGCTTCCTCGTGGGCGACCCGAGACCCGCCGAGAGTGTCGCGCTGATCGATGCGACCGAGCGCGCGCTCGCCGCGGGAATCGCGGCCGCTCGGCCCGGCGCACGGACCGGGGACATTTCGTACGCCATCGGTGAGGTGCTCGGCGCGGCCGGATACCGGGTCAACACCGAGTTCGGCGGTCACGGCATCGGATCGACGATGCACCAGGATCCGCACATCTCCAACACCGGACGTCCAGGACGCGGGTACCGCCTCCGTCCTGGGCTGCTCCTCGCGCTGGAACCATGGGTCATGGCGGACACAGACCGGCTCGTCACGGACCCGGACGGATGGACTCTCCGCAGTGCCACCGGCTGCCGTACCGCCCACACCGAGCACACCATCGCGATCACGGACGACGGAGCGGAGATCCTTACACTCCCCAGCCATGCCGGCACGGCCGGCTAGATGTGCGCCGCGGGCCCAGGACCGATATCGATTGATGGTCTCATGAAAAACCCCCGGAATCCACAGGGGACCGGGGGTTCTATCTGGTGGCTCCGACCGGCGTCGATCCGGTGACCTTTCGATTTTCAGTCGAACGCTCTACCAACTGAGCTACAGAGCCTCTCGAAGCAACCGAAGCCGCTTCTGAACGGAAGCCCTTCCGAATTGGAAGGGCTTCCGTCGTGGCGACCCTGACGGGACTTGAACCCGCGACCTCCGCCGTGACAGGGCGGCACGCTAACCAACTGCGCTACAGGGCCTCGATGTGAAGCTATTCAATTATATAGGACGCCGTTACCTTCAACGGACAGTGACCCCAACGGGATTCGAACCGGCCGCCGTGAAAGGGCGGTGTCCTAGGCCGCTAAACGATGGGGCCGGAACGTCACGGATCGCTTTCACTTTCCGATGACCACCGACGAACAAGCATCACGGAAACCCCCCGGCAAAAGCGAATCCGGCCTGCATCCCGGGCGGGTCCCCCATTCCGGATGCGCGGAGCCGGGTTGACGGCCCGAACTCCGGTCTGCGAGCCAACCCGCGACCAGCCAGCGAATGGTCACGGTTTCCTTACGATCGCGGGTTAGATTCGCTGACGACGGCCGCCCGGGTCGTCCGTGCAGTCGCGCGCCGCCCCCGTCGTCATTGGCGCTTCCGAGCGCTCGAAGCCCCCGTCCGAGCCCGCCGACCTGGGCTCCAGAGGGGCTTGTTGCTAAAGTTGCACACGTTGACAACGGGACCCGTGTGACTCATGTGACTTAACGAGCACGAGCGAACGGGTTCGAGGAAACGATGAAGCGTACTGAACCGGTCTCCCCCGCCCCCCGTCGAGCCCCGCCGCCGGGCGAGCCGGCCTGCTCAAACGCCGGATGCGCGCGCTGATCGCCGCCGTCGGCGTGGCCACTGTTTTCGCCGTCGGCGCCGTCGCCGCCCCCGCGTACGCGGACCAGTATCCGAGCTGGCAGGACGTGCAGAACGCCAAGGCGAACGCGGGCGCAGCCTCCGCCCAGGTCGACCGGATCAATGGACTCATCAGCCAGCTCAAGGGCGAGGTGGCGACGACGCAGGCGGAGGCCGTCAAGCGCGGCCAGGAGCTGCAGGCGGCCGAAGCCGCGTTCGACGATGCCAACATCAAGGCCGAGCTGATCCAGAAGCAGGCCGACGCCAGCCAGCAGAAGGCCGACGACGCGAGCGTTCAGGCGGGCAAGCTCGCCGCGCAGCTGTACCGCACCGGTGGACGCAACCTCACGGCCAACCTGTTCCTGAGCGGCAACGGTGCCTCCAGCACCAGCCCGGACAAACTGCTCTCCGATCTCGGCAGCATGTCGAAGCTGGTCGAGCAGTCCAACAGGGTCTACACCGATGCGAAGGCCGCGCAGAACACGGCGAAGGCGCTGTCCGCGCAGGCCGTGGTCGCGAAGGCAGAGCGCGAGAAGCTGCGGATCGCAGCCGAAGCCGCGCTGAAGGCCGCCGCTGAGGCCG